>CAXXUG010000001.1:0-159387 GCA_963664835.2 Chloroflexota bacterium
ATGGAATTTGATTTCGAGAGCCACCTCGCCGCGACGGAGCGCTCGGTGTCGTCGCTGGAACGCGACGGACGACCCTCTCGCGCGGTCGTTCTCACTCGCAGCTACGCGACGAGGCTAGAGGATTTGTGGGATGCGGTGACGAACGAGGAGCGTATTCCGCGCTGGTTTTTGCCGATAAGCGGGAATCTTGAGGTCGGAGGCCGCTATCAGTTGGAGGGCAACGCCGGCGGTGTGATTACTGCGTGCGAGCCCCGAATGCATTTTGCCGTCACCTGGGAGTTTGGAGGGGACGTCAGTTGGGTGGAAGTACGCGTCTCTGTTGACGCATCCGGCCGCCCGCGACTGGCACTCGACCACACCGCGCTCCATTCGCCACACTGGGAAACCTACGGCGCCGGGGCGGTCGGCGTCGGCTGGGAGTTGGTATTCGGGGGTCTCGCGCTCCATCTCGCGCATCCGAACGAGCCGAAGCCCGACGAGATCGCTTTTGTCACCTCGCCGGCGGGCAGGGCGTTCATCAAGGGCAGCAGCGAGGCTTGGAGAGAAGCGGCCGTCGCGGCCGGCGAAGACCCCGATGCCGCGTGTGCGGCGGCCGGCCGGTCGTTTGCCTTCTACACCGGTGAATCGACCGAGCCGGACATGGGCTAGCCACGCAGGCAGAGTTGTCTCAACATGCGCGGTGAGAGGAAAGTCCGGATAGATTTCAAGCGCGTTGAATGGCTCAGCTTCGACTGCTACGGCACGCTGGTTGACTGGGAGACGGGCATCTCTACTGCAATCGCCGAGGTCCTGGAGGCCCACGAAATTCGACGATCCAGGGCCGAGATCCTGACCCTCTTCGCGGATCTGGAGCCAAAGGTGCAGACTTCTCCAGGCTACCTGAGGTACCGGCGCGTCCTACGCGATGTGATGGACCTGATCGGGGCTGAACTCGGCTTTGAATGCGCCGAGGTCGAGCGGACTTGTCTGGGCAACTCTTTGCCCGGTTGGCCGGTCTTTCCTGATGTCGTGCCGGCGCTGAAGGCACTGAAAGGTCGCTACAAGCTGGCGGTAATCTCCAACGTCGACGATGACCTGTTCGCCGGCACGGCCGAGGCGCTGGGTGTCGATTTTGACGTCGTTGTTACCGCGGAGCAGGTCCGCAGCTACAAGCCAGACCTGCGCAACTTCCGAGCTGCCGCCGAACGAATGTCGGTCGAAAAGGGGAGTTGGCTTCACGTTGCGGAGAGCCTGTACCATGATATTAGGCCCGCCAATCAGCTTGGGCTTACATCTGTATGGGTAAACCGCGCTGATCGAGGAGGAGCGACGCTCTACACCGACGCCGTTCCCGACCTCGTTGTCCCCGATCTGGCGGCGCTTGCCCATGCGATGTGTGCGAACTGAGTACTAACAGCACATCGAGTCGGAATGTGGTTATTCCTCGGAAAAAGAACCTTCTCGAGCGCAATCGCGAATTTGCGCACTCTCTGTCCTTCCGGAAATTTCACCGCTGACCGACCGGAAGAATGAGGCGTCCGTTTTGGATCATCATCGAGCAGGTGCGCGGCCTGCCGTCCTTAAAGTAATAGCCATTGCGGTCCTGGCTCTCACGGCTCTCGCCGCTTGCAATGCGGACGCGCCAGAAGCGCCATCGGCCACTTCCCAAGTTCTAGAGTCGAACCCAATTGCGCCAGATGCGTCCTCCGAAGCGACCAAGAGCGATCCCGTCGGAGCGGGCGATACCGAAGAATCTGACTTGGTGGAAGCCGCAAACGCGTTCATCGACGCGCTCTCGACGGACCAACGATCGGTGACTATGAGCGAGTTTGACTCGCCATTGCGCTCGAACTGGTCCAACCTGCCGGCCGGCATGCTCGGATTTGATCGCAACGGTGTTCGCGTCGGAGACTTGGACAGCGATCAGGTTGAACTGATGCACCGATTTCTGAAGACCGCGCTGAGCGCCGACGGATACTCCACGCTTGTCGAAGTCGTTGGGGCTGAAGAGGCGCTCGCGTCCTCATCCGGCGCTGGGAGCACCCGATGGAGCGCGGACAACTACTGGTTGGCATTCTTCGGAGAGCCTTCGACCGTAAACCACTGGGGTTGGCAGTTCGGCGGTCACCACTTGGCGGTAAACGTTACGGTAATCGGCGGCCGCTCGTATCTATCGCCAACCTTCGTGGGAATCGAGCCGGCGACTTACGATGCCGGAGGCTATACGGCGGCCCCGCTCGCCGGCGAAGTGGAGGCCGGGCTGGCATTGGTCAACTCCTTGGCCGGCGATAGTCTGGCGGCGGCAAAGATTGAAAACCCACCCCGGGAGATGTGGGCCCGGCGCCGGCAAAGACGGAGTTCTGCCCCCACTGGAGGGGGCCAGGATTTCCGAGTGGAGCCAATCGCAGCGTTCAATACTGATGGACGCGGTCGCATTATGGGTCGGTCTGTTGCCCGCGGCCAGCGCGGAGGTCCGTCTCGCCGAAATCAAGGCAGGATCTCGATAGCACATACTTCGCCTGGCACGGCGACGAAAAATGGGGACGGGCCCGATTTATTACCGGATACAGGGACCCCAGCTCATCATAGAGTTCTCGGCGCGGGGCAACGTCGGCGCCGATGACGCCCACTTCCATTCGATTTACCGGGACCCAACCAACGAGTACGGAGTATCGGCGACAAACGCGGAATGACCGGGGCAGGCAGGGCCGGGAAAAGAATGGGCTCCTGAGTTCGTCTATATGATTAGGCCTTTCGGGCCTACGTCAGTGCTCTCCTCCAAAAGTCGTGTGGTTAGGTTCACAGCTGACCCCTTTTCTTCCGAGTCCCTGACGAGGGACGTGCTGGGGCAATCCTGGGATCGATTCGACCACAGGTCGGCGTTTGACACCGCTCCGGAAGACCCCGAAGTAGGTGTCACATTCCGGAAGCGTTGCCAGAGCTCTCAAATATTATGAGTTGGCGCTGGGCTTGACCGGGTTTGCCGGGACGTGCGTCAAGCCGAGCGGTGAAATAACAAACCCGACGGATGGAGTCCTTGGGCAGGAGAGTCTCGCCCAATTTTCGCAGATCAAGCCACCTGAAGGGGGTGTCCTTCAAGGCGCGGTAGTAGAGATTGAAGCCGTCTATGTATAGGTTTGTGATCAATCGCTACTTCCCATACAAAGACAGAGACCGCCTCGGAAGGCGGCCTCGACCCCTACCGTCGAGTCGATAGGGGTGGTACTACAAAGGGTATCATCGTGCTGCGGCGATCGTCAACGCAGGCTTGTCGGACGTGCGCTAAAAATGCGTGCCACTGCTCGGCGTTCCAATGTTTCGAGCACACGCCGCAGAGTCGATCGCGATCGTCGCCGGCTCCGAGATCCCACCCGCCCACGGCCGCCACCTCGGACCCGGCTCGCGATGACCCTTCGTTGTTTTTGACGAGCCACGGTTCGTGGAACGAAATAGCTCGTTGCCGCGTATATATGATTGTTATTCTCGCTCTTGGGCCAATCCTATCCTGATAAACCGAGGGTTGCCTGCATGAAGGTCAAAATAGCACCCGTGCTGCTTACCGTCCTTGGAGCTGTGATTTTCCTCGTTAGCGGCCGGGCGCTTGTCTTAGAGAGTCCCAACCGACCAATGCCACGGTGGAGATTCCCTCCGGCCGGCCTCCCAACGCGTCGGTAAGCGGTTCCGTCACCTATCGGGAGCGGTTGGCCTTGAGCCAGGGCGCGTCCCTAGTCGTAGAACTGCGTGACGTATCCTATGCTGATGCCCCAGCTCCTCTGATTGCTCGGCTGACCATACCCGGCCCCGGCCAGGTTCCGATCAGGTTCAGAGTTGAATACATTCGCGGCGACATAAATGCCAGGCACAGATATTCGATCAACGCCAAGATCGTCGAGTCAAACGGACGCCTTGCATTCATCAACGATACAGCCTATGAGGTCATCACCCGCGGCAATCCCGACAGTGTGGATATGCTGCCGGTGCTAGTAGAGCCTCTTCAACGGCTACGAAATCGGGCGACGAGAATCACGCGCAACAGGCGTATCCATCACTCACCATCAGGTCGCCGACCCGTCCGTAGCCTGCACGGCCGACTATCCATATAGTAGAGACGATCGTTCCCTTGGGTTCCGAATTCGAGGCAGGTGGGAAATACACCGTAAGAATAAACTCGGACACGATCCGATCATTCGTCGCCCACAGGCCCGCGCCGCCGCGCCGGGCGAAATTCGAACCTTCGGACGAAGCGGTCAGACAGGCCGCATCCAGCATTAACACCTCCGAGCGGATCATCTTCCTCGGCGCCAAGCTTTGCGACGTTGGTCGTAGGACCAACATGCTCCGCCGGCGAGCCGTGCAATGCCGGGGCCGGCGGCGTTACTATCTCCAGATGCGGCGTTTTGATAGCATGCCGGCGTCGATTGGAGGACTCACCATGTCGATTGGGCTCGACTTCTCTCTGCGGGGCCTCCACGTCAATATGCAGGTGCCGGTGTCAACGCCGGTCTTGACATTCCCGGTGTAGTCAGCCAATGCGCTTTGATTTTAAGTACGACATCGAGACCTTCCGCGGTGACATCTTTGGCGGAGTTACAGCGGCGGTTGTGGGTCTGCCCGTGGCGTTGGCCTTCGGAGTCGCATCCGGCTTGGGCGCGATCGCCGGAATCTACGGGGCAATCGCGGTCGGTTTCTTCGCCGCGATTTTCGGGGGCACCCGGTCCCAAATATCCGGCCCAACCGGCCCAATGGCCGTGGCGATGGCGGTCATTGTCACGAGCCACGCCGAATCCCTCGCCGAAGCATTCACTATCGCCATAATGGCGGGTCTCATCCAGATTCTGCTCGGCGTCCTGAGGATTGGCCGCTTCGTCGCCTATACGCCATACTCGGTGATTTCCGGCTTCATGTCCGGCATCGGCGTAATAATCATTCTTTTGCAGACGCTGCCATTTTTGGGAGCGCCTGTCGCGACTGGCGGACCGATGGGGGCAGTTCGGGCTTTGCCCGAGGTTTTGGGCGAGGTAAACTTCAGCGCGCTGGCTATCGCCGGCGTCACGCTTGCGGTTGGAATCTTTTGGCCCGGACGGCTCAGAAGAGTCCTACCGCCAACGCTAGCCGCGTTGATCGCCGGCACCGGCCTCGGCGTTCTCTGGTTGACGAATACGCCGGTCATCGGCGAAGTGCCGACCGGCATTCCCCAAGTGAGGTTGCCGGACACTTCCGTCGACGTGTTGGCGCGTTCCGTGCAACCGGCCATCATTATCGCGCTGCTCGGATCAATCGATAGCCTGCTCACCTCGCTGGTGGCCGATTCGATGACCCGCACGCGCCACAACGCTAACCGAGAGTTGGTTGGCCAGGGCATCGGCAACGTGGTAGCCGGATTCATCTGGGGTCTCCCCGGTGCCGGAGCCACCTTGGGCACCGTCGTGAACATACGCGCCGGCGGGAGCACGCAGCTCTCCGGGGCGTTGCGTGCGGCAATCCTCCTGACTCTGGTGCTCGGTCTTGGGAGATATGTCGAGTCCATCCCTCATGCGGCACTTGCCGGTATCCTGATGAAGGTGGGGTGGGACATCATTGACTGGCGTTTTCTCACCCGCATACACCGCGTGCAGCGAGAGCACCTGCTGGTGATGCTCATCACAATGGGACTGACGGTTTTCCTAGATCTGGTTACCGCGGTGGCTATAGGTCTCATCGCCGCCGGGATGGCCAGTGCCCGACAATTCGAGCGGTTGGAGTTGGAAAGTGTGGTGTCCGTGCCGTTGCTAGATAAGAGTTTCTTCGGCGGCGATGAGACCGCAGAAGAGGAGGTGGATGCCTTTTCGGCGCGCGTAGGTCTGGTGGCTCTCCGAGGGAGCTTTACTGTCGCGTCCTCTAACAAGCTGATCAACACGATCAGCGTCGACGTCAGGGATCACGAGATTGTAATCCTGGATTTCTCCGACACCGTCTACGTAGACGACAGCGCCGCCCTGGTCGTGGAGCAACTGATCGACAGCGCCATAGAACAGGACACCGCCTGCATCGTGATGGGCCTTGCCGGATTGCCGGCGACCACCCTTCGGGCGCTCAACGTTCTCAAGCGCGTTCCCGAGGACCAATTCGTGGAAGATCTGGCGGATGCCAGGGAAGTCGCGAAGCGGATACTTGCAGAGTAGTGACGGTGCCCGCCGCCGAACCGTGTACACGTTTCAATTCCGATTACCGGGACGCGGGCGCCGGTTCCAAGATCGACGTCCGGGAGAAGGTCTTGTGGCTTCTTAATCCAGATAATCCGTCTAGAGCGACGCCAAGACAATCATCGAAGTAGTATGTCTGTGTTAGAATTGCAGTCGCCTGCGGAGTCCATGGGCACGCGTTCGTTGCCATGATCCCGGCGAATCTGCAGCCACCGAAGCGCAACGTTGTTTAGGAGGAGGACCGATGGCGGTGACCATTGAGCGACAAGGCAATACTACCATCGCTCAAGTAAGTGGCCGCGTTGATGGCACCAACGCGGCTGAATTCCAGGATGATCTGATCCCGGTAACTGAGGGCAGCAATCAATCAGTAATATTGGACATCGGTGAGCTTTCCTACATTAGCAGTGCCGGCCTTCGGGTTATTCTGCTCATTGCTAGGACGCTCCGGTCCAAAGACGCCACGTTCATTGTCTGTGCGCCCACGGACTCTATCCGAGAGATATTCGAAATCAGCGGCTTTTCCCAGATTATTCCTATCCACAATTCTCAGGCCGAGGCGGTCGCGGCGATCGGGGACTAGTTCGGAGGAGCAAGCGTGGTGGATGGGCCCTACAAGATACTGGTAGTCGATGACGAGCCGGATCTAGAGCCTCTGGTCCTGCAACGAATGCGCCGTGCCATTCGTTCCGGCCGATATAGTTTTCTCTTCGCTCAAAACGGTCTGGAAGCTCTCGAACTGCTCACCGAGCACAACGACATCGATATGGTGTTGTCTGACATCAACATGCCGAAGATGGACGGCCTCGCCCTACTTGAACAGATTCCAAACGTGGATCCCAACATCCGTGCGGTAATCATTTCGGCATACGGCGACATGAAGAACATTCGCACCGCAATGAACCGAGGCGCGTTTGACTTCGTAACCAAGCCCGTGGACTTCAACGATTTGAGAGTCACGATTGAGCGGACACTTAGCCACGTAGTCGAGTGGCGTGAGGCGCTCATGTCGAGAGACAAGCTGGTCGTCTTGCAGAATGAGCTGGACGTGGGCAGAAAAATGCAGCAATCCATCCTGCCCACTCATTTTCCCTCAGGCGACGATTTTCAGATCTTCGGCAGCATGGAGCCGGCACGCAGCGTGGGCGGGGATTTCTTTGACGTCTTCCGGTTGGAGAACGACAGGGTAGGGTTGGCAATTGCGGATGTCTCGGACAAGGGCGTCCCGGCCGCGCTCTTTATGATGTCCAGCCGGGCGATGCTAAAGGGTTCCGCAATAGGCAGGTCCGATCCCGGCGGGGTCCTCCACGAGTTAAACAATCTGCTCTACGAAAACAACGATACCCTGATGTTCGTCACTCTCCTGTACGCGATCTACGATCCCGCCACTGGAGAACTTTCTTATGCGAACGGCGGACACAACCCGCCGCTTATTGTCCACCCTGATGGAACGTCGACGATTCTCCCATCTACTGGCGGAGTCGCCCTTGGTGTGATGCCGGGTATCGACTATCGGGACGATTCCATCACGCTCTCACCTGGAGACGCAGTCATTTTCTACACCGACGGTGTAACCGAGGCCATGAACGCCGAGAACGAAGAGTTTGGAACCACGAGCCTTCAAGAGGTCTTCGCGCAGACTCCTCCGACAGAGTGCCGCCAAGCGACGAGGGCAGTTTTCCAAGCCGTGAACTCTTTCGCCGGTGACACTCCTCAATCTGACGATATCACTTGCATGACACTCTGTCGCAGCGGAGCCGGATCTTGAGTTCCCAAATGTCGATAACGATTGAGCCCAATCTTGACAACTTGGAACTCATCACCGCTTCGGTAGAGGAAATCGGAGAAAAGGAAAATTGGGCTCCAGATCTCACCTTCAAGATCAACCTCGTACTCGATGAACTTACTACAAACATCGTGAAGTACGGCGGATTGGTCAGCGAGATAGAAATCTCTCTCTGTTCGGAAGATGAAGTTGTCACGGTCGAGATAATCGACAATGGCCGATCGTTCGATCCTCTTACCGATGCCCCCGAACCCGATATCGACGCTCCGCTGGGCGAGCGGAGAATCGGTGGACTGGGTGTCTACTTTGTGCGCAGTATGATGGATGATCTGCAATACCGCCGCGAGCAGGGCAAGAACCATTTGGTCATCACAAAACGAAGGGCTGAATGAAGCGAGGGCCCCACTTGCCGGCAGCGTTGCGGTACGGGGCCTGGATTGCGCTCGCGCTTTCTCTCGCGGTTGGACTAATAGGCTGCGCTTCGAACGGCGAATCCACAGAGGTCCGTGATTCGCGGGTTTTGACTCCTGTTCCCGCGACGGCCACTCCGTCCACAGAGTCTTTCGGGGTCTACGATACCAAGATCGTCTTCGGGCAATCCGCGGCGTTCAGCGGGCCGGCCCAGGAGCTAGGCTCCAATATGAAGTTGGGTATAGAGGCCGCATTCCAAGAGGTGAATCGCCGGGGCGGAGTCCACGGTAGGCAACTCGAGCTCTTTTCATTGGACGACACTTACGAACCGGAAGCGGCGATCGCCAATACGACTCTCTTGATCGAGGAGCAACACGTATTTGCTCTCATCGGCGCGGTGGGAACGCCGACGTCTAGGTCGGCTACCCCCATTGCGTTTGAAGCAGGTGTTCCCTACGTTGCGCCTTTCACAGGTGCCGCGTTCCTCCGAGAGGAGAGATGGAACAACATCGTCAATCTCCGCGCCTCCTATTACCAGGAAACCGAAGAAATGGTCGCCCGATTGACCACCGATTTGGGTATAAGTCGCATTGGAGTGATGTATCAGGACGACTCCTTCGGACGCGCCGGATACCGCGGCGTTCGCCAGGCTCTGGACCGACGTGGCATGGAGCCTGTCGCTGTCGGGTTGTACCCGCGGAATACGCTCTCCGTCAAGACCGGCGTGCTCGATCTTCAACAAGCGGAGCCGGAAGCCGTGATATTGATTGGGGCATACCAACCAGTGGCCGCTTCGATTTCCTGGGCTAGGCACATAGGGATGGATCCGGTGTTCATGACCGTCTCCTTCGTCGGCAGCAATGCGCTCGCGAACGAACTCGGTTCCCAAGGTGAGGGCGTGTACGTGACCCAGGTGGTGCCATTCCCAACCGATGATTCCCTGTCCGTTATTTCCAGCTACCTCGATGCCCTGTCCGCCCATGCCCCCAACGCGGTTCCCGGCTTCGTCTCGTTGGAGGGCTACTTGGCCGGGCGCTTGGCGATCGCCGGCTTGGAACGCTGTGGTCGCGAACTTGACCGCGCTTGCTTCCTTGACAATTTACTTGAATTAGATTCCATGACTATCGATGGGTTTCAGCTTCAGTTCGGCGGAATTGATAACCAGGGTTCGGACGCGGTGTTCGTCACTGTAATCGGACGAGATGGCAGCTACCATCCGGTAGAGGACCTCGGGACCCCTGTGCCGTGAGAGAACGTCTGAAGCGTCTCCTGGCGGTTCGCTACCGCATCTCAACCCAATTGTACTTTGGCATTGGCGGAGCGGTGGCCATGACGATCGCCGCCAGCCTTGTCGGGTTATTCTCCTTCAACAGCGTGGGCGAGGCTCAGAGCCGGGTGAACGAGGGAAGCGTGCCCGAGTTGGCGGCTGCCTTCGGCGTGGCGCGCCTTGGTGGAATCCTGGTTGCCGCCGGTCCCAGCCTGACCACCGCTGAAAATATCGAGGAATTCACCGAGGTCTCAGCCGGCATCGCCGATACGCACCGTGATTTCGAAGAGCAGTTGGCTGTGCTGGAAAAGGACGGTCAAGACAAGCGCTTTGAGGGAATCCGGGCAGACGCCAGCACCTTGATTCGCAATCTGGATTCCATCGAAGAGGGAATGCTGGAACGGTTCGAGTTGGCGGACCGCACGGACGCCCTGCGTTTGGAGCTTGCCATAATACGCGCTGATCTGGACACCATCCTGGTGCCGGCACTGGATGATCAGCTCTTCTACACGATGACCGGATATCGAAAACTCGGCGCGCCCGCCGAGCCTCGCGACGTCCATTTCTCGGAAGGCCAGCTCATCCGCTTTCGCTATATGGCCGAGCTCCAAGCACAGGCCAACATCGCGACACAGCTGCTGGCCAGCGCGTCCACCCTGTCCGATGCCTCCCTGATCGAGCCCCTTCGCGAGCGTTTCGAGTCCTCCGCTGGCCACATAGAGAGAAACCTCGGTGACCTCGAAGAAACTCCTCTGCACGGCGAGTTGGCTCCCGTTTTCGACCGGTTGTTGGAGTTGGGCACCGGCGAGGGCAATGGCTTCGACCTGTTTGCTCGTGAACTGGCCTTGGCCGGGTTACAGGGCGAGTTGCTGGCCGACAACCGGGCCGTTGCGGTATCCCTCATCGAGCAGGTCGACGAACTGGTTGCCGATGCCCAACTGAGTACGCAGGAAGCCACACAGGCGTCCTCCCAAGCGGTATTTACAGGCAGCACGTTGTTGCTCGTGATTAGCTTCATCAGCTTGGCAGGCGCGTTACTCATCATATGGCTCTTCGTCGGGCGGGTGTTGTTGCGACGTTTAGGAATGTTGTCGACTTGGATGCGGCGCATGGCTGGGGGCGACTTGGAAGCCAAGGTCGAGATCGGCGGACGGGACGAGGTGGCCGACATGGCCGCCGCGCTGGAGGTCTTCCGGCGCCACGCGTTGGAGGTCCAACGCTTAAACCTCGTAGAAAAGCTTGCCAATGAGCTGCAGGGCAAGAACGAAGAGCTCGAGAGCGTGTTGGCCGATCTGCGAACAGCCCAGGACCAGATCGTTATGAGAGAAAAACTGGCGGCTCTAGGTGAGCTCACCGCCGGCGTGGCCCACGAAATCAGGAATCCCTTGAACTTCGTAAAGAACTTCTCGGAGGCGTCGGAAGAGCTTCTGGAGGAGTTGAAGGAGACCCTCGAGGAGGGCGGAGATAAGTTGAACGAGGATCAACAGGACCTGATTGGGGAGATTGCCCAAGACCTGAACGAAAATCTGGGGCGCATCCGGTCTCACGGCGACCGGGCCAATCGGATCGTTCACGATATGTTGTCCATGAGCCGGGGCTCGGCGAATTCTCAGTCCACTGACATCAACCGGCTGTTGGACGAGCATGCGCGGTTGGCCTACCATAGCGCCCGAGCGACTGACCCGGATTTCCAACTGGACATCCGGTTGGACCTGGACCCGGAGATGGGCGAGTTAGACGTTATATCCCAGGACTTGGGACGCGTCTTCCTGAATATGGTTAGCAACGCCTGCTACGCCACCGATGAAAAGCGGCGCGCCGTCGGATCCAGCCTGGTTGATGGCTATATGCCGACGTTGTGGTTGAGCACGCAGCGGAGCGAAGAGAAGGCCAAGATTAGCATCAAGGACAACGGTGATGGGATTCCGCCCGACGCTGTCGACCGGATATTCAACCCATTCTTTACTACCAAGCCTACCGATAAAGGCACCGGATTGGGGCTGTCTATATGCAACGACATCGTCCGTCAGCACGGGGGTACGATCCGAGTCGACACGGAGCCAGGGCAACATACCGAAATGGTGGTGGAGCTACCCATAGCCTAGTTTCCAGGAACGACCAAGTCCGAGCTTGAGGCTCGATCAAGCAGAATCGGCCCTGAGTAGACCTCAGGGTTGACTTCGGCCAACAACATAGTGTCGCTCTACTTAAGGCACGAGCAAGTTTATCACGCACAAGCGAATGGGAAACGGAGGGTGAAACGATGACCGAGCAGGGTTCTTCAGAGCACAGCTACACGATGGGATACAGCGAAGAGTTTCTGCGACTCTTGGACCGGCGCAGCGCTCCGTCTCACGCTGCGCATCTTCTCCCGCATCTCAAGTCGGGCCTTCGTGTTCTTGACTTCGGTTGTGGGCCTGGGACCATCACGGTCGGTCTGGCAAAGGCTGTGGACCCCGGCGAAGTGCATGGCATCGACCTGGAGGAGTCTCAGATCGATCTGGCGCGCTCCGCCGCGCAAGCCGGCGGACACGAAAACGTCACGTTCCACGTTGGTGACGTGACCGACCTTCCCTTCGAGGACGACTGGTTCGACGTCGCTCATTGCCACGCAGTACTGATGCACGTGCCGGATACCCAGACCACTCTTTCCGAGGTCAAGCGCGTCTTGAAACCCGGCGGCATCATCTCCAGCCGGGAGATGTTCGTCTCTTCCTCGTTCCTTGAGCCAAGCAACGAGAACACCGACGCCGCTTGGACCACTTTCGGCAGACTTCTCGCGGCCAACGGAGGTCATCCTCAGATGGGCCGTGAGCTCAAAAGCACTTTTCTCGAGGGCGGCTTTACTGACATCGAGACGAGTGCGTCCTTTGATTTCTTCGGCTCGGCAGCGGACGTTGCTTTCTTCCACGCTTTCATCATCGATTGGTTTTACTCGCCCAGGGTCATCGGAGCTGCGACGAAATTCGGGTTGGCGACCCACGAGCAGTTCAACGCCTGGCGCGCCTCACTCGATGAATGGAGAGATCTTGCCGGCGCAACCGGCGCTATAGCCTTCGGCGAGGTGATAGCCCGCAAGCCATCGCCCTGACCCAAGTGTATTGGTGCACCGGGCATTCGACGCGGTAACCGTATCGGCCGCCGCGAGGTAACTGACGGATCTGGTCCACGCCTATCCGCGGGACGCAGTTACGATTGCACATCACCGAAAGTGATGCGGGCCGAAGTCGGACTCGTAGTAGGGAGCGATCTTCCCGCCCGGCGGCGCGGCCTTGTCTAGCGTGTCTCGGTCCCGATCCGAGACCGCAACGCGCAGGGCACCCAGGTTGTCGTCCAACTGATCGGTGGTCCGCGGACCGATGATTGGAGAGGTTATACCCGGCTGCTGCATGCACCAGGCCAGCGCTAACTGGCTGGCCGTGCATCCCTTCTCTTCTGCCAGTCGTTCAAGCGTTTCTGCAACCGTGTAGCTGGCGTCCGAGAAAATGGCGTCGATCCTCTCATCGTTCGCCGCAGTTGCCAATCTGGCATCCGCCGGCATAGGCCGGCCGCGCCGGTACTTGCCGGTCAGGAATCCATCCGCCAGGGGTGACCAGGGAAGTACCGCCAGCCCGTAGGTCAACGCCATCGGGATCAGCTCTCGCTCGATCCGGCGATCGAGCAGGTGGTAGGGCGGTTGATCGCTGACGATTCGGTTCAGGCCCTGCTCTTTGCAGGTCCATAGAGAGTCGACCAACTGCCAGGCCGCCAGCGTGCTGCTACCCAGATAGCGTACTTTGCCTTCCCGGACCAGGTCGTCCGTCGCTCGCAGCGTCTCGTCGATTGGAATATCCGAAGTAGGCTCATGTATTTGATACAGATCGATCCAATCGGTCTGTAGCCGGCTGAGCGATGCCTCGCACTGCGCCTTGATGTGGGGCCGCCTGATGGCCGCCTTCGGACCGCATCGGGACAACCTAAAATGAAGTTTTGTCGCTAGGACTACGCGGCTTCGATGTCCGCCCAGCTTGAGAGCTTTGCCGACAATCTCCTCGCTGACCCCTTCACGGTGAGAGTGCGTATCCAGGAAGTTGACGCCGGCGGCAATCGCGCGCTCTATTATCTCGATCGATTCTCTGTCGCCGGCCTCGCCACCAAGTCGACCGCAGCCCAAGCATAGGGGACTGACCTTCACGCCGGTCCGGCCGAGTGCGCGGTATTCCATCTGCAAAGCTGGCTCAGCCGATGTTCGATGGAGTCAGGCGACTGCGCACGGCATAACTCTTCCGCGTGCCCACCATCGTCGCCGGACGCTGAATCTGACTGGGTTGGGTCAAAGTGGAACGCTCCCGATCTGCACCTAGTAGCCCGCCATCGGCCATCGGTGCATCAACTCCGTTGCTCGTTTCGCGAACCGTCTGATATCTGGGGCATCGGCCACAACGAGGCGCGACACTTAGACGGGGAACGCCGGCGAGTTATCTCCTCCAAGTCGGGGTCCTTAAACTAAGCCTCATCCGACGAATTCGGTCGCCCAAGAGGTTGATATATCATGAACTTATGAGCGCCACACTCTCGCGGAAATCATCGAATATGGCCGAAACGCTCGACGCCGGCTGCGGATTCCTCCTACTCTACGACGCTGAGTGTGGCCTTTGCCGATGGACTCAGCGATGGATCGACGCTCACGATCCGGCAGGCTCGGTCGATGCCAGGCCGCTTCAGACCCCCGGCCTCCTCGGCCGGTTATCTATCAACGAGGAGGACGCGCTCCGAGAAATTCATGTCATCGCTCGCTCCGGCGAGCTGCGAGTGGGCGCCGATGCCGTGCTCTGGCTGGTATCCGAGCTTCCCGGCTACCATTGGCTGGCGACTCTGAATCGATCGCGAGCCGTCGGGAGGATTGCCCGCTTCATCTATCGCCAGGTCGCCAAGCGCCGAGCCAGGCGCGATTGCCCGGAAGGGAACTGCCACTTCTAACAACGGTCCACTAGGCGCCTATTGACTCACTCTCTGCGCGGAGAAACCTGCCCGGCCTGTCGGGCACCATTGTCGCAACGCGGGCCTTAGCGCCTATTGAATAGGCTTCGCGAACGCGAACCTTGGGTCAGCGGCCTGTACCTCGGCCTCCGGCAGTCCCAACTCTCTCCTCACGATATTTGTGCCCTGAACTAGGGCCACCATCTTGTACTGGGAGATACGTCGAGATAGTCCCTCCCGGCCAAAGCCGCAGTCGGTCGTGATTACCAGCCTCTCGACCGGAATGTATTTCATCGCTTTCCGGATGAGAGCCGCAACCTGCTCCGGCGACTCGACCGGGGTCCGCAGGTGGCTGATCACACCAATGCCGACCTTCTTGTCCGAGCGTATTCTGCCTATCGCTTCCAAGTCTTCTCCATCGCTGCTGGCGCACTCGAACGTAATCACGTCAGCGTTCATCTCGAACATCGCCTCAAGGGCCGGCGCGTAGGTCGCGCCTCCCTTTGTGGTCTGCTGCGCCGGGTTGCCCCAACAGGTATGGCACCATATCTCCGTGTCCACGCCGTCCACCTGGCGGTTGAACGTCTCCGTCATCAAATCCAGGTCGGCGTTGGGGTCTTGCGACAAAATATGGTGAAGCGGCTCTTCGATCTGGATTATCGGACAGCCGACGGCAGCTAGCTCTTTGTACTCCAAGTTGAAAATGTCTGCGAAGTCTAAAACTAGCTCTCTTTCGTCTTCGTATGCCTCGTTCACCATCATGTGAGTGACGCTATCGACGGCGATCGCGCCGAACTTCATGGGCTTCGTTGTAAGGCGTTGGCCAACCTTCCAGACGTCGGCGTATTGAAGCGGGCCCCTTGTCACCTTGTGGGCGAGAGTACGCGGGCGGTACGATTCCATTACTTCCCAGAGGATCTCCCCGGGTCGCGTAAAGCTGCGCCAGGCGTCCACCGCGTCGTTAACTTCGGTGAATCCGCCCAGTCTCTCGAGTGGGTAGAAGAACCAGCTTCTACCTCCTACGTCGTTGTCGAACCGGGCGTCTCCGTCGGTCAGAATATCGAGTCCGGCCATAGTCTGATCGTGAATGTACGCGCCCACCGCGTCGATGTACTGCTCCCGGAAGTTCCTATCACTGAATGCGGACTTGAAGTCGCGGCCGTGAAGATTCTCGGTGTACCAGGCCGGCCGAGGGATTGACCCGACCAATGCAGTTGGCAATATTTGATCTTTTGTTGTGCCCAGCAAGTTCCTGCCTCCCTAATTTGGTGTGTTGTGGTGTGGTATGTTGCGGCGGAGTGTGGCTAGCAGCTGTTGGCCGGCCGAATCGCCCAACCGAATTCGGAGTCATCTGGTTCGAGAATGATAAACGGTCTGTGGGGATAGTAGCTAGCGTTGATGGATCGCATTTCCGTCAGGTCGTCGCGAGTGATCTCAGGGACGGAGTACCTATCGGGGTGGATGTGTCCGAATAGGTGAAGCTTGACACCGAACCGGCGTAGTATCGCGCTTATCCGCCGGCTGCCCCAAAATGCGCTCATGAAGTTCCAGCGGGCCTCGTCGGTCCTCGGAAAGCTGTCGGGTAAGGTCGTTACGTGGGTCGCCACGATCGGTCTCGCGCCGGCAGGCATCTGGGCCAGGTCTTGTTCCAACCGACTGAAAAACACGTCGCATACTTCCGGGTCTGACATACCCCACCGGTCCATCGCCAGCTCGCGAACCAGCTCCTCGTCGCGGCGTTTCTCCGCGTACTGCTCCCGGGACCAGTCAGCGTAACCCAGGGTATAGTCGTACCATCCCCCGGTGCCGCAGATATAGGCGCCTTCGACAACCAGCGGCTCTCGATCGAGCGGATGCAGTCCGGCTCGCTTTGCAAGGTCGCAGAAAGTGTTCAGGGCGTCCCAGGTTGTGCTCGACTCCGGAGCGTTCTCCGGTAACAGGATGTCGTGGTTGCCGAACACCACGCCGACCGGACACTCAATCTCCGCGAGACGCGCGAAGATGAGCTCCAGCTCACTCGGCGCATGCCAGTCCACGAAGTCCCCAAGAACAAGCACGAAACTAGGGCGAACCGCCGCGATGGAAGTGATCAGCTGTCGAAGTCTGTCCAGGTCCGGAACCCTGCGCCCGAAATGCCAGTCGGAGGTAGCAACAAGCCGGAGACTCTTCTTCATCACGGAAGAAGGTCCTGGTAGCAAAGTGTGCGGTCGGGCCTACGGGGTGCGGATTCAAGTTTCATTTAGTCTCCATTGCCTCGATCGCGAGCGGCAGCACTTCGGTTACCGACCGGACGATGTGGCTTGGTTGGACCGTTGCGCCGGAAGGGAGGCCACCGCCCCAGCGGTCGACCCATATCGTCGCCAACCCGAGTCGCTGTGGCACCGTGACCTCCCACTCAAAATTGTCGCCCACCATCCAGGTATCGGCTGGCCGGCTTCCCAACGCTTGCATCGAACTCCGATAAACACGCGGGTCCGGCTTACCGCACCCGAACTCCCCCTCGATCAGGATGTTTTGAAAGAGCTTCTCCAATCCGAATCGATCGACCTTTGCACGCTGGCCGGACCCGGTTCCATTCGTGATTAGCGCCATCCGCACGCCGATTTGATTGAGTCCCACCAGGGTATCGATTGCACCAGCGAAAGGTTGTGTCGCTGCCAAACGCATCGCGCGGTAGCTAATGGAGGACGACCTTGCCAGGGCCGGCAAATCGTGGCCGAGCTTCTCGAGCGATCGATGGATGATCCCCTGGTTGGCTTCGATAGGGTTCGTCCGGCCTATTCGGTGGCGATCAGGGTCAGACCAGTACCAATCTCTTTCCCGCGAAATAGCCTCCAACAGCGCGACTTGGTCCAGGCCCGGGACCCCTGCCGCGATGTCCGCGCAAACCGTTCGCCATGACGGTCCAACGCTTCCCTCCTCATCCAGAATAGTATCGTCAAGATCGAATAGAATTGCCTTGGGCTTCGGCAGAAAGTTCAAAGCGGCTGATCCTTACAGATTGGTTTCCCGGGTGCTTGGCAACTCGCCCCATTGATCCCAAGATAATACAATTACGCTGCGGCCGGCAATTCTACCGGTCGCGCAGAACAGTTGCTCAGGAACTGAGAGATGACCTTTGCTTCGAAGGAGACGCGCGCCGAAGTGAGTTCAAGCGAAGCCGATTGGGCCCAACTAATTTGCGCTTGCGGGATTAAACAGGACGGATATGGGGTCGATGCCGAACGATGAAATCGCCGGCCTTCGAGGTCAAGTAGACGAGATCGACCGCAGGTTGGTTGACCTCCTCAATCAACGTGCGCGAATCTCAATTGAGATCGGCGACGCCAAACGTCAATCCGATCCGGCCGCCGTCGAGCCAGAGATATTTCAACCCGACCGGGAAGGCAGGGTTCTGACCAATGTCCAGGCGGCAAACAAGGGCCCCTTGACCGACGAGGATCTGCGAGCGGTCTGGGCCGAAATCCTGTCCTCTTCGCGGAGCCTGCAGCGGCCTCTCGAGATTGGATACCTCGGGCCGCCGGCCACGTTTACCGAGGAGGCCGCTAAGCGGTGTTTTGGAAGCAGCGTCACTTACACGCCCTGCAACACCATCGCCGACGTTTTCTACGAGACACATAAGCGGGCGTTGACCTACGGCGTCGTCCCGATCGAGAACTCCACCGAGGGCGCTGTCACTCACACAATGGACATGCTAGTCGAGAGCGAACTGCAGATCTGCGGCGAGATCAGGCTTCCCGTCGCCCACTTCTTGCTCTCCAACGGTACTCTCGACCAAGTTCAAGAGGTTTACTCTCATCAGCAGGCGCTCGCCCAATGCCGGCGATGGCTCTCGGCCCATCTGCCCTCTGCGAAGAGGATCGAGGCCTCCAGCACCGCGTTGGCTGCCCAAATGGCCCAGGAGCCGCACTCTGCCGCTATCTCCACCCTGACCGCGGCCAAACTATACAATCTCGATGTCATCGCCGAACACATCGAAGACTCCGCAAGCAATATCACCCGGTTCCTGGTGATAGGGTTGCACCGTGCCAACAGAAGCGGAGCCGACCGAACCGCCCTGGTGTTTTCGGTGCGCGACCGGGTAGGTGCCCTGCGTGACGCTCTCACGATATTCGCCTCCAGCCAAATAAACCTCACCCGGATCGAATCGCGGCCTTCACGCCGCCGGCTGTGGGACTACCTGTTCTTCGTCGACTTGGAGGGCCATCCGGAAGACAACCACGTTGAAATGGCAATTGATCAGTTGGAGCAAGATTGTCCATTTGTCAAGGTTCTAGGTGCTTGGCCCCACGATTCTCTCGAGGGCCCCAGCAACGAGTGATTCTAGCCGCCTTTAGACACGGTGCGATCGGCATTCTCGACGAGGTCCTGCTGTACGGCTTGATCGTCGTGATAATCGTAATCGTCGTCCTGTTGCTGCGCCCGAATCCTGCCTCGGGCGCATCGCGCGATGGCCAGCGCGCTCACAAGAAGGGCAGGCCTCCAATCGAGGGTCCAGGCGAGAATTGACGGTGCTGCAAGCGCTCACGGTGAAACCTGATTCCCAGTCTGTAATTTGACCGAAGGACACCGTAATGCTATAAAACCTTGGAACGACCGAAACGATCTGGCGCCCCCCAACTCTCACTTCAACGTGGGACATCGCCGGAGAGACGAGTACGTCGTCGCGCCGCGCGGATCGTGCGGCAAGTTGTGGGTACATCGGCGCGCGAACAACAGGTTGCAAGTCAATCGAGAGGAGCAGCGCGTAAGCATTACACAAAGCCAATCGCGTTCGTGGGAACCCGCGAGCGGCCTGATTGAGCGACACCAATGGTTTTTTTGAGGCCGTGCTTTAGTGCGGTCGAGGGCCAACAGATACCACCCTAAGGAGGATTTTGCGTACACGTTTTGAGCAGTATCGCGCCGACTAAACCGATTGTACGCCATGAGCGCCTTCCAGGCGGCTCGAAGGAACTCGCGAACATGCGCATTTTGTTCGCGGTGGGCTCTTGGGGCTTGGGGCACGCCACCCGTGACTTGCCTCTCATTGAAAGGCTATTGAGTGAGGGCAGCAATGTCACCGTGGTGTCCACCGACCGTGCTCTGACACTGCTGAAGCGAGAGCTTGGAACTCGTTGCGAGTTTATGGAGTGGCCCGACCTTCCAAAGTCGCTCGCCAGTTCCGCGCCACTGTCCTACGCCAAGTTCACGCTGAGCCTGCCACTGGCCTACAGAGCGATTATCGCTGAGCAGCGCCAGGTGAGAGGCCTGCTGCGTTACCGCAGATTCGATCGAATCGTGTCCGACAATCGCTATGGCATATACAGCAAGCATGTGGACTCCTTCCAGCTCGTGCATGGCCTACGTTTCATTGCCCCAAAGCGCTATCGATGGCTCGAGATAATGTTCGAGTTCTTGAACTGGCGATTGTTCGGCCCCGTGAAAAAGTTCCTGGTGCCTGACTTTGAAGAAAACAGCCTCGCCGGCGATCTCAGCCACGGCATGCGTTTCTTCGACCCCTCGCGAGTGGAGTATCTGGGAATTCTCTCCGGCTTGCGGCGATTGGACGTGCCCACGGACGTGGACTACTTCATCACCGTCTCCGGCCCCGAGCCTCAGCGCACTGTGATGGAGCGGCTCGTCTTGCAACAGGCGCCCCAGCTATCCGGCCGAGTGGTGATTGCACTGGGCAAACCCGAAAGCTCTGATGGTCCCCAGAGACTCGGCAATATCGAAGTCCATAATTTTCTGGACCGCCGGCGGCAGCAGGAGATTATGAATCGGTCGAAAATGGTCATCTGCCGGTCGGGCTATACGACCCTGATGGAGTTGGCCGAGCTTGGGAAGCTGGCGATGCTGGTTCCCACTCCCGGCCAGACCGAGCAGGAGTACCTCGCCCGCTACCATCACTTTGGCGGTCGCTTCTACAGCGTTACTCAGAAGAATATGAACCTCAAGTCCGACGTAGGCTTGGCCACAAGGTATCCAGGCTACAATCCTACTCATTACACCGAGGAATCGGTCGCCAGGTTTATCGAAGCCATCTCCTGAGGACCTCTACCGAATCGACGACCTGGCGTGATCCAATCCCCCAGTTTGGAGGAATTCTATGCCCGCAGATTTCGTGGACCTACGCAGCGACACGGTAACACTACCCCCACCCGGTATGCGGGATGCAATCTACGATGCCGCTTTGGGCGACGATGTATTCGGCGAGGATCCCAGCGTGAACAGGTTGGAAACTATGGCGGCCGAGCGCCTTGGCAAGGATGCGGCCGTGCTGGTCACCAGCGGAACCATGGGCAACCTCATTGGGGTTTTGAGCAACGCCGACCGCGGCGATGAGGTCATTGTCGGCGAGTTAGCCCACGTCCTGTTGTATGAGGTGGCCGGCGTAGCGGCCATTGGCGGTGTCCAGCTCAGGCCAGTGTCATCCCCCGGCGGCAAACTCGATCTCAACGACGTGGAGTCCACGATTCGCGGTAAGAACGTCCATCTCCCTCCCACCGCGCTAGTTTGCGTTGAGAATACCCACAATCGGTTTGGCGGGGCCGTTCTAGAGCTGGCCTATATGGATGAGCTTGAGTCGTTGGCTCGGAGTAATGGCCTGAAAGTCCACCTGGATGGCGCTCGCATATTCAACGCTTCGGTAGCGCTTGGCGTGGATGTAACCGCCCTCACCGCCGCCGCGGATACCGTGACGTTCTGCCTTTCGAAGGGTTTGTCCTGCCCGGTCGGGTCTGTACTGTGCGGCGATGAGGAAACCATCGGGCGCGCCCGTAGGATCCGCAAGATGCTGGGCGCCGGTATGCGCCAGGCCGGCATAATTGCGGCGGCCGGCATCTACGCGCTCGAAAACATGGTCGACCGGCTGGAGGAAGATCACGCGAACGCCCGCCGGTTGGCCGAGGCTTTGGCCCCACTTCCGGGTCTGAACATAGACTTGGAGACGGTGCAGTCCAACATTCTGATATTCGACCTGACCGGCGAGGTCTCCGCCGAGGAGTTCGCAGGCCGGATGGCCGACGAGAACGTCAGATTCAACCCGATCGGGCCCACACAGGTGCGCATGGTCACCCACTATGGTATTGAGCAATCGGATATCGACATCGCGATCGATGCGGCCCGGCGGGTATTGTGACCTGCGAGTGATGGTCAACAACCTGATAATCGTCGGCTTCAGTGGCTCAGGCAAGACATCCGTCGGACGCATTCTCGCGGACCGGCTGGGATGGCGATTCGTCGACTCCGACGACGAGATTTTCCACGAGCAAGGAATGTCGATCGCCCAGATCTTCGCCGCACACGGTGAAGATCGCTTCCGCTCACTCGAGCGCGATATGATAGCGAGACTGTGCGAAGACTCCCGGCAGGTCATCAGCGTGGGAGGAGGCACAATCGTCGACCAGTACAACAAACGCGTAATGCTGGATCAAAACTACGTGGTTCGACTCGTCGCATCACCTCGGACCATACTCCGCAGGCTGTCGAATACTAATCTGAGCGAGCGCCCTATGCTGACCTCCTCCGATCCTCTTGGCCGGATTTCACGGCTATTGGCGGACCGCGAGGAGCACTACGGCGCCGCCCATCTCCAGGTAGATACCGAAGGCATGACGCCGGCTGAGGTGGCCGACAGCGTCCTCTACGCGACGAAGGGGATTGTGAATTGAACAGCTACCGTGTCGGCGACCGGGTAATGCACATGCTTGGGCCCGAAATGCGGTCCGTCGGACTCAACGGCCGGGCATTCCTGATCACCGACGAAAACCTCCACGACTCACATGGCAAAGATGCGCTGGGTAGTCTCGCGCAGGCGGAGTTCCGGCCGGAGTTGCTTGTGCTGCCGGCTGGCGAACCTACCAAGTCGTTCGAGGCTGCCCAGCGGATATATGAGTGGCTGGCCGACCAACACGCCGAGCGCAGCGACAACATAGTAGCGCTTGGCGGCGGCGTAGTTGGCGACGTGGCGGGCTTCGCCGCCGCTACCTATCTGCGCGGGTTGTCGCTCGTCCAGGTGCCGACGACGCTCTTGGCTATGGTGGATAGCGCGATCGGCGGAAAGGTGGCCGTGAATCTGTCAAGGGGCAAGAACCTCGTCGGGGCGTTCCATCAGCCTCGACTGATATTCGCCGACGTAAACACGCTGCGCTCGCTGCCCCAGCGTGACATATCCAGTGGTTGGGCGGAGGCGATAAAGTGCGCGATGATCTTCGATCCGGAGTTGCTGCGGATCCTCACTCGGGAGTCGAATGCTCTCCTTGCCCTGACTAGCGATAGGCTGGTCGAGGTAATCGAGCGTTGCGCCCGCCACAAGATCTCCGTTGTAGAGCAGGACGAGAAAGAGGCCGGCCTGCGCATGGTGCTCAACTATGGTCACACCATCGGCCATGCCTTGGAGGCGGCCTTGGGATATGGCGCCCTATTGCACGGCGAGGCGGTGGCGATTGGCATGATGGGGGCCGCGAGCATCGCTGTTCGAACCAAGGGGCTGGATGAGCAGGTGGTGCGACGACAACGGGACACGTTGACCGCATTTCGTTTGCCGACCAGATTGCCTACCGAACTGCTGGGCCGGACTTCAGTTGACGAGGTCCTCGCCTCGATCACACTCGACAAGAAGGTGCGTAACAGGTCTGTCCGATGGATTCTTCTCGACGATTTGGGCAAGACCCGGATAGACGCCGGCGTCCCTGCCGAATTGGTACGCCAGGTTGTGAGCGAGCTAATCTCGCCGCCGGCGGGCTCAGCCGGCTAGATACGCCTCGATCTTTTCGACCTGCTCCTCTTCGGGCAGCACTTGGGTCAGGAATCCCCTGCGAAAATCAGGGTTGAAGTGACGTTGTGCCGCGGCTTCCGCCGGCGTGTCGACCACCAATGCGACCTTTCCTTCAACCAGTAAGATGTATTTCCCCGAGTATTTCTGCACTAGTCTGCTTCGTTGCTCCAGGTACGCCCGCGCCTGGTCGAGCGACTCTCGCTTGTGCAGTTCCGCGTGCTCACCGGTAAAGTAGAGCCTCGGCTCGAACTGTCCCGAGAGGGCGTCAACATGGTCTCCAACTGTGTCGATGTCGTCCGGATCCAGCGTGCCCAACCCGGCTCCCGCGGCCAGCTTCAGATGATTCTCGGCCATCGAGAATGGCGGGTCCGGGTAGTCGGCCGTGGGATCGAACCCCATGATTTGCGTCCCGACGCTATCGGTGGCGACCGGATCAGTGCCCACCAGCAATACCTCCGACTCGACCGGCTCACCTCGCTGGCTGTGGGTAGCTCCGACGATTCCGTCGACTACCTGCAGGACGTTCGGGAAGGTTAGGTTTACGTCGACGAAAACCCGCATCAGGCGAAACGTGTTCTGGTGCATCAGACTGCGGGTGAGGTCGCCGTACTTCCTTCGCGCCAGCAGACCGAACATGTTCTTCAATGACAGGGTCACGCCGGCGGAGTTATGACACTTCAGTTTGCCGATCGAAACGAAGCAGTCGGTCGCGGCGACTTCTTCCCTCACAAACAGCCGTCTCTGGTTCAGCCCATTTTCCGGCACCGGCACGTCGACGAGCGCACCCCCGTTGAAGTCTATGAGTCGCAGGTCGTACCGCTTCGCTATGCCGTGGCAATCCATGCACCCGAAAACGTCATCGGCGTTCCGATCGTCGCGAAGGTCCAACCCGTCGCCCAGATAAACCGTCGCGCGTGGGTTGGCCTTGCGTACGACGGCGGCGACCGCCTCGATGACCTGGGGATCGGAGTCGTGTACCGGCCGGCCTCTATAAGTCACCAGATGGGCGGAGGAAGTCGTGTTCATCGCCCCGACAAAGTTTGGTTTGAGAATGATGGACTTCGCTGTCCTCAAACTGTCGGGAAGGCCGCCGGCCAGTTCGATCGCGTCTTCGACCGTCTCTTGTACAACCTCGCGGTCGCTCTCGACGAGGCATCGCCGCACCGCGACCTTAGGCTTCGCCATCCGTACTGTCCCCCGAGTGGGTTGTGCCCAATTATGCCCCAAGGGCTCGATAGCTGTCACAAATTGTTCGAGCCGGCGTAGTGTGTTTGCCGACTTGTGGACATCAACGAAAACCTCTGCCGGATATTCCCCGGCCTATGGCTATTGCCCCGTCTCGGATTGCATTTCATCTGGGACTTGGCGCAATGGGTCGTCGACGGTCACGTATAGCTCGAAGCTGGTCAGCGAGGTGAATTCCCGGTTGCCGTAGTTCGAAAGCACACGCAGCATTGCGAAACTGGCCGGCGCGGTCTCGAATGTGAACCGTTGAATCTCCGGCCGCTGTTCGGCCGTCCAACGCCCGACGGATTGCCATGGGCCATCAGGACTCTCGGTTGAGAGCAGCACCTCAAAGTCCTTGACGTAGGAGTCGACCGGTTCGGTTGGATGATTGCTCAGAATCACCTTGTCCGGGGTCAGACGATCCGTAAGCTGTACTACTATCTCCTGCGGAAAACTCACGTCAGCCGATCGCCAACCCTCGAAATTGGGACCGTGGTATTCGTCTATCAATCTTCCGGCATCATGGTCCGTACGCTCCGACGTTGCGTTCACAACCACGGCGCCCAGGACGGTCGTCGTCGCATTGATGCCCTCCTCGGTGGTGAAATTGCCGGTCATTGCGTAGCGAAAACGGGCAAGCTCCTCCGGCGTAAGCTCTATGTCGAGGTTGTCTCGCAGGATAAAGAACCCGCCCCCGAAGAGGCCGGCGAATACGACGATTCCGATTATCGTGTTTCTCAAACTGATCAGGCTCTGTAACACCCTTTCTCGGGGCGTCAACCGCATTTGGTCGGCCATCTCGAGCTCGTTCCGGCACGTCTCGCAAATCACGTCCAGATCGCCGTACTGGTGTTTGCACTCGTCGCACAGGGGTCGGCGGCAGCGTTGGCAGTACTCTGTGGCCGGACGGTGTGGATGCAAGTGGCACTGATGCCGAGCCTCTAGGTTCGCGCGGATCATTTCTTGTCTTCCGAGATTCTGGTTCTTGCCATATCAAACGCGATGATCTTCAAAAAGATTGTAACCCAGCCAACGCGGTGTTCGCCTTTTTTTGATCCGGCCGCCCACGCGTGTCCTCAAGACAATCGTCGCCGGCGGAAGAGGCCGAGTTGTTATACTCACCGCAGTTGCCGGCCCAAGGACATGGCGGAGCATTGCGATGTATGCCCGGACGAATTCCAGAGAGCCGGCATTCAAGGTGCGCACAATTCCGACGAGTCCGCGATCAGAATATCGTTTTCGTAGGCTTCGTGGGACATATACGTAGTAGAGGTGTCAGATGGCCAGCAAAAAGGCGAGAGTTGCGGTAATAGGCACTGGTTGGTGGGCTACGACCGCCCATATTCCCGGCCTCCTGGCGAACGGAGGCGCGGATCTGGTTGCCCTGTGCGACGCAGATCCGGCGAGGCTGGACCGCGCGGCAGACAAATACCAGGTTGAAAGCAAATACGGCGACGTGCACAGCTTGCTCGATTCGGAGCAGTTGGACGGCGTCGTCGTGGCGACTACTCCCGCTACCCACTACGACGTGGCGAAGACCTGCCTCGAACGCGGTCTTCACACTATGATCGAAAAACCGATGGTGTCAAAGAGTTCCCAGGCGCGTGAGTTGCTCCATATCGCGCAGAAGAACGATCGGCAAATCATCGTCGGCTACCCCTGGCATTTCACGGAGCACACTCGCCAGGCCCGGGAGCTAGTCCAGGCCGGCGAGTTGGGCGAGATTCAGTTCGTCACTTCGATATTCGCCTCGATGGTAATCGAGTTCTACCGACGCAACCCCGCGGCGTATAAACCGGTATTCGACTTCCCTGTCCACGCCCCTACCGACGCGTCCGCTGCGGATACAAGCTTCGCCTCCGGCGGACAGGGGCAGATCCAGATTACCCACTCCTCCGGAATGATGTTCTGGGTGTCCGGGTTGAGAGCCCGCAGCGTATCGGCGTTCATGAACAATTACGACGTGGACGTCGATCTGGTCGATGGCATCAGCGTTCAGTTCGAAGGTGGCGCGGTCGGAATTGTCGGCAGTACCGGCAACGTCGGCGTAGGCGATGGCGGGCAACACGAGCTGCGCATCTATGGCTCCAAGGCTTACCTGATCATGGAGTTGATCAATGGCACCACATTGGTCCGCTACCACGACGGCAAGGAGACGCGTTTGGAGCCACTTGCCGAGACTGATCGTTATCCAATGTTCGCGACCGCCGGCAATCTCGTGGATGTGATAAACGGCACGGATGTCAATCGGTCGCCCGGCGAGGTTGGCCTCAGGGTTGTGGAGTTCTTGGAGGCTTCCTACCGGTCTGCGGCCAAAGGCGCCACGGTGCCGGTCGAGAGAGGCTGATAGACTCGGCTCTCCGGTCGAGTATCTGCCCGAATACGCTCCACATTGAACGTCCTTCGATCCTGGTGAGCAACAATAGAAAAGAAGGGTGCAGAGATCGCCATGATTAGACACGTCGCCGGAATTGCGGAAATCGTCGAAGATCTCGACCAGGCCGTGGCCTTTTACCGCGATGTACTGGGATTGGAAGTCGAGACTCGCAATGAACGCTACGCCCTCGTCGCAGTTCCGGGAGTACCCCATTTCGGACTGTGGTCGAGAGCTGCGGCCGCTGAAGCGACCTTCGGCGATCCGGCCGCCATTGACAGAGTCCCGCTGGGTTTCACCCTGGGACTGGAGGTCGACTCGGTCAAAGGCGCGAGCGACGACCTCGTTTCGAGGGGAGCCAACCTATCGCAACCGCCGAAGGAGGAGCCCTGGGGCCAAATTACCAGCCGGTTCCTCTCTCCCAGTGGAGCGTTGTGCGAGTTTTCGGAGACTCCGAACGCTCGAATGATCGCCCAGGACCTGCGTTTGGATACTGATGCCGAGTAGGTGCCGCGAAGACCTGAGCCGGCATCTGCCTGTGCCAGCAACGGGGGCGTCCATACCTTGAACCAGCGGGGAATCTGTTGACCGGCGCCTGGCAATACCGCACCATTCATGTGATGACGTTCAGATACCTTCCGCACTGCGCACAAGTCCTGGGATGAGCCGGTATCTCCCAGCAGTTTCAACGGTGAATTAATTGCCAAACCGGCTGATAGACGAGACGAGCCCCTACCTTCTACAGCACGCCAACAACCCGGTGGACTGGTATCCATGGGGGAGTGAGGCATTTGAGCTTGCCCATGCCGAGAACAAGCCTCTAATGTTGAGCGTCGGCTACTCGTCGTGCCACTGGTGCCATGTCATGGAGCACGAGTCGTTCGAGAATCCAGAGATCGCCGCCCTGATGAACAAGCTGTTCATTAATATCAAGGTCGATCGTGAGGAGCGTCCTGACGTCGACGCCATCTACATGGAGGCGGTCCAGGCCATGACCAATCATGGCGGTTGGCCTATGACCGTGTTCCTGACGCCGGATGGCAAGCCATTCTTCGGCGGTACATATTTCCCGCCCACCGACCGCGGAGGCATGACTGGATTCCCCCGTGTCCTGCGCTCAGTGGCGGATGCCTACCAAAATCGCCCGGACGAAGTTGCACAGAGCGCCGAACAGTTGGCCGCAATGCTCAACCAGCACCTCGTTGACCGCGTACAGACATCACGACTGACCGAACAAGTTATCAATGCCTCGTTCAGCGGGTTGGAAGGGCATTTTGATTGGGCGATGGGCGGAACGAAGGGGGCACCCAAATTCCCAATTCCCATGCTCATTGATTTTCTACTCCGATTCCACAGGCGAACCGGACAAGACAAGGCTCTCGAGATGGCCACCATCACCTTGGATCGGATGGCGCGCGGAGGGATGTACGATCAGATCGGTGGCGGATTCCATCGCTATTCCGTCGACGATCAATGGCTGGTGCCCCACTTCGAGAAGATGTTGTATGACAATGCCCAGCTAGCGCTTACCTACGTTCATGCCTTCCAGGTAACACGCAATCCTCGCTACCGCGAAGTGGCGGAGGAAACGCTCGACTATGTCCTCCGCGAGATGACAGATCCGGCCGGTGGCTTCTACTCCAGCCAGGATGCCGACACCGAAGGCGAAGAGGGCAAGACGTACGTCTGGGATCCGCACGAGATTAGAAGCATCCTGGGACCCGAGCTAGCCGACCCGGTTGAACGTTATTTCGGCATCACCGCGCGTGGGAACTTCGAAGGCCGCAACATTCTCTGGATTCCCAGAGCCCCTGAAAAGGTCGCACGCGAGTTGAATGTCCCGACCGAAACGCTGGCGGATTACGTTCAACTGGCACGGGAGAAGCTGTACCCCATTCGTAAAAAGCGGCCCCAACCCGGGCGCGATGACAAGGTAATCGCGTCCTGGAATGGCCTTATGGTCAAAGCCTTCGCCGCCGCCGCCGCGGCGCTCAAGCGCGACGACTATCGTCAGGCCGCCGTCGCCAACGCCGAGTTCCTGATGGAAACTATGTGGCGGGACCGGGTATTGATGCGCATCTACAAAGATGGTCGCGCCAAGATCCATGGTTTCTTGGAGGACTACGCCTGCTGCGCCGATGGCCTGCTCGCCGTCTATGAGGCGACGTTCGATACAAGGTGGTTTACCGCGGCCCGCGAGCTTGCCGATCAGATGGTGGCCAAGTTCCGGGATGAAACGGACAATGGCTTCTTCGATACCTCTACCGACCACGAGAGGCTGATCAGCCGGCCGAAGAATGTATTCGACAATGCCACCCCCTCGGGCAATGCGGTCGCCTGCGAAGTATTGATGAAGCTCTCGCTATACACTGCCGAGTTTGAGTACGCCCAGATAGCCCTCGACTACCTTGAACGGATCGTTCAATTGCCCTTACGCTACCCGAGTGGATTCGGTCGGACTCTGTGCGCTATCGAAATGGCGCTGGCTTCGCCGGTGGAGATCGCTGTCGTTGGAGATCCGGCGTCGCGAGATACACGTGATCTCTTGGACGTCATATTCGACGAGTATCAGCCAAACAAAGTTGTCGCCGGCAAGCCTCCCGGTGACGACGCTGCCAGTCAGGCTATTCCGTTGCTGAATGGTCGCGAGATGGTCGAAGACAAAGCGACCGCGTTCGTCTGTCAAAGACACGTATGCAAACTGCCGGCAACCTCGCCGGGCGAGCTTCGACTACAGCTTGACGAACCGACCATTTAGAGTCCGTCCCGCACATCTGCCGCGTGCTGACTGAAACTCCTAGACGTACCTGGCGTTAGTCAGAGCGTACAGGTAGTTGATCAGGGGCAGTTCGTTCCACTTGCTCAGCCACACTCTGTAGATACCAGGTATCGAGCGCTCGTGGCTCCAGACCATCTGGTGTTCCTCCAGGGTGGCCGGCAATCGATTGTCGAAGCCGGCCGTTGCTAGCGCCACCGCCCGGTCCGTGGGATAAAGCAGCCGGTAGGCCCGGAGCCAAAGCTTCAGGCGCCGGGCCTTGCCTTCGACGTAGAGCACTTCCAACTGTCGGTCCAAATAGATGCCGACTAACGCTTCCGCCTTTTTTCCGGTCGATTCGATTGTCCAAACACCGGATCCCTCGGAGCCAGCCGAGCCCCACAATCCGAATTGCAACGGCTCCCCTACCATCTCGCCCACAACCTCGGGTGGTTGGTCGATCAGGCTGGGAAAATGAGCGATCGGCGACTGCGGAACAGGCGTCTGAGGCAGCACTTCCACCTGCGACATCTCGTGTTCCCAGGTTGACAACGCGGTCGATGTCCGCTGCTCGATCTCAGCCAACAGCGCGGCATGGCCGCCGGCTTCCATCAGGAAGTCCATCTGTATTTGAGCTTGCCGATAATTGCTTTCGCTCTTCGGCGCCCAGGCCGACTCTACAGTTGCGGCCTCGCCAATCAAGATGGTTGCCCAACGCCACACTTCGAGGTTGTTAAAGCTGCGCTCCGCGTCCTGTCCGTTCTGCGCCTCGAAATTTGCCCCGTCGATGATCAAAATTTGCGTTTCCGTATCTATGCTGACCACTTCGCCAGTCGTTTCGAGTATTCCTCGTCCGGTAACCACTTGTTGTACATGGGATTGGACGTACTCGAAGTGTTGCGGGGAGCGGTCCTTGATGAGCTGTAGACTGGCTCGGATTAGTTTTTCGAGGTTGGTCGGCGCCACTACCGGAAGTGCAGCAACGTCTCCGGAGTATTCGCTCCGATCGAACAGGTCGGTATCTCTAAGTCCCCGGTCCTCCCTCTCGAATAGCGCGCATCCGCCTAGTGCAAGGCCAGCGGATGCTCCGGCTGCCACCAGAAAGGATCTCCGCGTCAGCTTTTGGGGAACTGCACTCAAATCGCGGTTGCTCTCGAAATTCTCGCCATAGAAGCCGGTAGAACAGCAAGTTTAGTTTCAGGGCGCATCCGACTAATATAACAGCCGATTATACTAAGCGTGAGATTCAATCGCGTTTGGCCCATTTACTGCGGGTCGTCCTAGCGCTGGGACAAGCGTATCCTAGAACCAACCGCAGCGGCTCATCACGTGTGGAGTGGCGGTCGTGATAGTGATTCCGGCGATAGACATTCTAGATGGAAAGTGCGTCCGCCTCTTCCAAGGAGATTATGCCCGCGAGACGGTATTCTCCGATTCTCCGGCGGACGTGGCCCTCCGATGGACTGAGGCCGGTGCCCGATGGCTCCACATCGTCGACTTGAACGCAGCCAAGGATGGTCAGTTTGCCAACCCGGATTCCATCGAAGCAATTCTCACAGCCGTAGACACTCCAGTGGAGTTGGGAGGAGGGATCCGTACCCTGGAGGATGCGGAACGGGTCTTGACGCTTGGGGTGCAGCGGATTGTTCTTGGTACCGTGGCACTCGAGAATCCCGCCATCGTCGCCGAGGCAGTCCGGCGGTGGGACGACGCAGTCGCCGTCGGCATCGATGCCCGCAACGGGATGGTCGCGACACACGGTTGGGTGGAAACTTCAGATACGCCGGCCGTGGAGTTGGCCCGGAGATTGAGCGATGTTGGCGTAAGCAGATTCATATACACTGATATCAGTCGCGATGGCGCGCTAACAGAGCCGAATTTCGTCGCGGTCAAGCAGTTCGTCGAACAGATACCGGCCAAGGTGATCGCCTCCGGCGGTGTCGCAACCGTCGACCACCTGCGCAGGTTGAGTGCCACGGGCGTGGAGGCGGCAATCGTCGGCCGCGCCATTTATACCGGTGCGGTCGACTTGGTGGCGGCGATACGCTCTATCGAACTGTAGAAGTAATGAAATGGATGCCTGATAAGAGAACAGACCGCGCAATTGGCCTCCCATTCGAGTTTCGTGGCGCCCTCTTCCCCGGCGGTACGGGAATGGAAGCGACCCGTCGCACCCAGCGCCGAATTCGTCATTCCTGCTCCCACCATCGAAGTTGGTACGAAAGTGTGCATCCAATAAACCATGATGCCGGCTCTCTTCCGGCGAAACGCGCTGGGTTGTAGACCGATGGCGGATGCCGGAACGACAAAATGTAGCGCGGGGGCTTGTCCCCCGCTCCCGCTGTCCGCTAGCCAGCGACACGACAATTCATCCGTTGTGTGGCCGGCGGTAATAGTAATGCCAAATCAGGGTGAACTAACATTGAGAGTGATAGTCCGTTGCTCACCAAACGCATAATCCCCTGCCTCGATGTCACCGACGGCCGCGTCGTCAAGGGCACCAAGTTCCTCAACCTGCGCGACGCCGGCGATCCGGTCGAGTTGGCCGCTTTCTACAACGTCGAGGGCGCCGATGAGTTGGTCTTCCTCGACATCACCGCGAGCTCAGACCACCGGCCGACGATGATAGACGTCGTGAGTCGCACCGCCGACGAGGTCTTCATCCCACTGACGGTCGGAGGCGGGGTCCGGTCCCCCGATGACGTCGTCGCGATGCTCCGGGCCGGCGCGGACAAGTGCGCGATAAACACCGCCGCCGTCCTTTCTCCCGACGTCGTCGCCAGGTCCTCCGACCGCGTCGGCAACCAGTGCATTGTCGTCGCGATCGACGCCCGTCGCGTCCGCGAGGATGACGGCAGTCCGGTGGTCCCGGCCCTCTGGGAAGTGTGCACACATGGCGGCCGCCGGCCGACCGGCATCGATGCCGTCGGTTGGGCGGTCAAAGTCGAGGGCCTTGGAGCGGGAGAGATACTCCTTACGTCTATGGATGCCGACGGTACCCTCGCCGGCTACGACTTGGAGTTGACCGCCGCGGTCTCGTCCGCGGTGCAGATCCCGGTCATCGCGTCTGGCGGCGCCGGCAATCTGGACCATCTCTTCGATGCAGTGACCGCCGGCCGAGCCGACGCTGCGTTGGTTGCATCCATTTTCCACTACGGCAACTACCGTATCGCCGAAGCCAAGGACTTCCTGGCCGAGCGGGGCATCCTTGTACGGTAGATTTCGCAGTCTTGCACACGAATAGCTCATACGACGGAGCGTACAGGGATGCCTGAAGCCTCAGCCAATCGGCCAACTCTCATCGACGTTGACACCGGAATCGACGATGCGCTCGCGCTGATAGTTGCGGGCTATCTGTCCGAATCCTTGGAAATGTGCGCGGTGACTACCGTGGCCGGCAACGTCGGCATCGAAGATGCGACCGAGAATACGAGGGCTGTTCTCGGACTTCTTGGACGTGACGATGTGCAGATTGCCCGAGGCGCCGCCGGCCCAATTGCCCACGAGTGGTCGACAAGCGCCCACGTTCACGGCGAGCAGGGCATGGGAACTCTGAGGCGGTCCGATCTTATCGCCGGACCGGCCCTGTCGGACCTCAGCGCGGTAGAGTTGATTCTTCAGCAAGCCAGGTCGCATTCCGGCGACCTGCTGATAATCGCGACCGGTCCATTGACGAATCTGGCGCTGGCTTTGCTGGCCTACCCGGACCTGCGCGAGCATGTCGCTAACGTCGTCATCATGGGAGGCGCATTCGAGCGTGGGGGAAATGTAACTCCCTTCGCCGAGTATAACTTCTACGTCGATCCGCTGGCCGCCGATATCGTGATGACATCAGGTCTCGATCTGACGATATTACCCTTGGATATAACTCACGAGGTATTGGTGAGCCGCGGCCGGCTCGAGTCCTGGCAGGCGCGGTTGGGCCAGGCCGGCCGGCCGTCGGTGGCCTCATTCTCGCTGGACATTCTGGACTTCTACGTCGACGCATACGGCGGCGCCGCAGCCATGCACGACCCGGTCGCCGTCATAGCCGCCGCCCGGCCGGACCTGTTTACATTCCGGGAAGCTCCCGTCCGCGTCGAGGCTCGCGACGAAACCCATCGGGGGCAGTCACTGCTTACATCCGAGCCCGCAAGCGGCGCCGGCCTGGTCAAAGTGCCGGCCAGCGTAGATTCCGCCGGCTGCCTGGAGATCCTGGCCGCCGCAATCTTCGCCTAGGCCGTTACTATCCAACGGGCCGGATGGATCACGTAGGGGCGACGCACGCGTCCATCTGCTCTAACTAATTGGGTTTCAGGGTGTTTGCGGTTAGCGTATTGAGGGTGCGAATGAGGGCCAATGTATATCTCACCTTCCTCACGTCCGACAATGTGGCGCAATTTGGGGGCGCATGAGGTAAACCAACTAGGAAATCCAGAGGCGTAGCAGCGATAAACTTCCCACCAACCAACGAAACGCGCCGGCGACGAACACCGGCCGTCCAACACAACGCCTGCATCTCACGAACAGCCGGCCGCCCCAGGCGGGGGACAAGCCCCTCGCCTCGCGTAGTCTTCGACCGCCCTACATTGGCCCCCTTCCTCATGGCCGACGTGGCCACCGGTCGCCGATGTGGTTACGGTTGCAAAGAAGAGCCTAAATTCGGGGGGCCTATTGGACGGCACCGGCGGCAGCACGGTGCGCGGGGTGACAGAGCGCTACGAGGTCTCCCTGGCAGAGGGCCTCCTTCCGCTATGCATGTCCGCTGGGGCCCGGATGAATCAGCCGGCGGAACCACGCCAGCCAATCTCGTACGACATGGTGGACATTGACGAGAGTTCTACGCTCTGCCAACTGCGGCGTGTTCAGGACGAGATGTTCGAGCGGATGCGAGACATCGGCGCTAACGCCTGAACAAGTGGCCAAGGTTCGCCAAACCCTTGTTGGGCCGTTCGACGGAGCCGCAGGCTTTTCCTCTCACGGATTGCTCTCAAGACAGTAGAATGATTCGATGGTCAGCCACGGCGGGTCTGAGCACCGATCGATCGGCGGTACCAGTTGAGGCAGCGGTGAGCAAAGCCAGTTCACGTTGTTAAGTCACAGAGGCATCAAGGGCGTAAGACGGCTTGGGGCTATAATGCCACGTAAACGTGAATTAGGAGTTCTAGTTTGAAAAAAACCGCCTTCCCGTTGCTAGGCGACATGTTCAGCGTCGAAGTACTTGAGATTGGACACGGCGACCCGGTTCTGTTTCTGCACGGTATCTGGGACCGCGGGCCAAACGAGTTCTTGGTGGCGATGTCGGACCGGTTCAGAATCACGGCACCAAGCCATCCTGGGTTTGGAGACTCGACCGGTGAGGACAATCTGACGGATATTCATGACCTGATCTACTACTACTTGGACCTGCTTGACGAGCTCGGACTGCGCGAAATTCCGGTGGTCGGACACTCGTTGGGGGGAATGATCGCCGCCGAGTTGGCTGCGGTGCAGCCAGATCGGTTCAGCAGGTTGGTGTTGATTTCACCCTTTGGATTATGGAGCAAAGATCGTCCATTGATGGATTTCTTTGCGGTGTCGCAAGACGAGCTTGCAGCGGCCGTGTATAGCAACTCGGATCTTCGGGAGTCTTTCGACGTCGAGCCGGAAGACCAACAAGCCAAGATCGATTACACGCTCGACAAGGCAAAGGCGCGAGCGGCCGCGGCGAGGTTTCTCTGGCCGATACCCAACAAGGGACTGCACAAGCGAATTCACCGCATTACAGCGCCCACGCTGTTGGTTTGGGGAGAGTGCGACGGAATCGTGCCCCCTCATTACGGCCACGATTTCAAGGACCAAATAGCCAATTCGCGCATTGAGGTCATCGAAGGCGCCGGTCACCTGGTCCACCTAGAACAGCATCGTAAGGTGGGCGAGCTAGTAGCCGGATTCATTGGCTGAGTGAAGAGCCACGGGTTGCCCGAAGAGCAAGTCATGGCGAGAGGGGCGCCGGGCTGCTCAAGGGGCGGTGCGTCCCTTCCCATCCCCTTGGATTCCGGCCTTCGCCGGAATGACAAGATGGGGGCCGGCACACCAAAGGATGAAAACACGGAGTCCCGGTTTTGTGCGGCGAATTCGCGCGGGGGATTCTGCGCTGCCCAGGCCCCGCCCCAGCGGGGGACAAGCCCCCGCGCTACATTATTCTTTTCCGGCGAGAAACGAGGATGCGTCAAAAAAGTAAGCGATAGAGTCATTTTCATACCAGTGACGACATGCGGTTCGCGGACTATCGAAATAGCCTTGGCGGATTGATTGTTTCGACCGACTGCATGTCGAACTTAGGAACACACTCTATACGTCCTAAACATTAAAGAATAGAAAAGCCCTATCAGATATATATGTAAATTGACGGATCGGAGGGTACGTAGTAAACTCCGTCGGCGTTGCCGGTTACCTTCCCCGCAGTGAACGGTAGACAAAGAAGGCCGTTCGAAACTCCTTGGGGTTATTCAGAATTCGCTAATGGTTGGCGTGTGGCGTCACCGAGCAAATTGGACTGCTGAAAGCGCCAGGCGCGAAATCACTGTGTTCGGCCAAACTAGCTTGGACTGAGCGCGAAACAAATCCACACTTTTCAGAGGTTTGCACTCGAGTATGTCACCTTTGCCTTCTCCCGAAGAACGCCGCAGACGGCTTTCCAAGTCAGGACTGCCGGGGTTCAACTTTCGCAATGGCGCCGCCGTCAACTCCAGGTCAAAGGCACAGGGCAATTCTTCAAACTCGAAGGGAAAGTCGATTGGTCAAGAGCGCGACCGGCGATTCCGTCGAGGCAAGGCCTCCAGAGCCCGTTCAGGCAGCGCCCGGGGCTTGTCCTAGAACTCTTCGAGGTACCGATCTAGCTCCCAGGGACTCACGCTCGCTCGATACTGGTCCCATTCGATCCGTTTAGCTTCCAAAAAGCGGTCGAAGATGTGGGGTCCGAGGGCGTTCTGAACCACCTCGTCCTGACATAAGGCAGCGAGCGCCTCGTTGAGCGAGGATGGGAGCATCTCGATCCGGTGTCGGCTGCGTTCTGTCTCGTCGAAGCCGTACAAGTTCTCTTCCATAGGTTCCGGGAGCAGAAGCCCTCGCTCAATGCCATCCAAGCCGCAATGGAGCATCACACTGAATGCCAAGTATGGGTTGCAGCTGGGATCTGGTGAACGCAACTCTACCCTGGTGGAATCGGTATGGCCAGGTGATATTCGGGGAACTCGGACCAGCGCGGAACGGTTGACCCTTGCCCAGCTTACGTAGGTTGGCGCCTCGAAGTCCGGGACCAGGCGTTTGTAGGAGTTTACGAGAGGGGCCAACACCGCAGTGGATGCCCGGGCGTGCGAAAGCTGGCCGGCGATAAACTGTCGGGCAATCTCAGAAATCCCATACTCGTCCGAAGGATCGCTGAACGCGTTGCTGCCCTTGGCGTCGAATAGCAGCTGGTGGCAGTGCATGCCGGAGCCGTCTATGCCGTAGATCGGCTTGGGCATGAACGTAGCGTGCAGGCCATGATTCTGCACGATTGCCTTCAACGTGTACTTGAACGTCACCGCGTTGTCCGCAGTGGTGAGCGCGTCATCGAATTCGAAATCAATCTCGTGTTGACCGGCGGCAACTTCGTGGTGACTCATTTCGACGTTGATACCCATCGACTGCGACGCATCAACCGTCTCCTTGCGGATTTGGTAAGCGAGATCGGTCGAATAATCGAAATATCCGCCGCGATCGTGGGGCAGCGCGGCTATCTGACCATCCTCGTCTCGGCGGAATAGGAAGAACTCCAACTCTGGTCCGACCACAAATCGGAAGCCCAGGGACCTCGCTCGCTCGAGGGCGTTCTGGAGAACGACTCTCGGGTCGCCCTGGAACGGCTCTCCGTTCGGGGTGTGAACCCAACAGATAACCCGTGCGGTCGTGTAGGGCTGTTGCTCCCATGGTATGACCGCGAAGGTGCGAAGATCGGGCATCAGGTACATGTCGCTCTCTGCTATGCGAGCGAATCCCTCGATCGATGATCCGTCGAACCATTTCCCGCGCTCGATCGCGTCGGCGAACTGCTCGACGGGGATCGTCACGCTCTTCACTAGCCCGACTACGTCGGTGAACTGCAAGTTGATGAACCGGACGCGTTCGCGCTCGGCGGTAGCCAGGATCTGGCTGGAGATGGCGACGTTTTCTTGGCTAGTCGACTGCACTAATACTCGCCTCCGCCCGGCTTCCAGCTGCGTCTAGTGGTGGTTCGATCGTGCACGCCAATCGCGCATTCGGGAGACTGTCTCTTCCGGAATCCAGATCTCTCCCAGTTTCCTATCCTGACCTGGAAGACCGTGAAAGTCGGTCCCTCCAGTCTCGATAAGATCGTAGCGACGCGCCATTTCCGCGAATCGCCGCTGCAATGGCTCCGATATCTCCGGATAATAGACCTCGATTCCTTCAAGCCCATGGTCGACGAGTTCTCCCACAAAGCTATCGATATCGAAGGGGTCGCGGTCCTCCCGGGTTTCGCTGAGCAGGTACTGGGGATGCGCTAACGACGCGAACCCACCGGCTTGCTTGATGAGGCTTATCGACTGGGCCGGGTTCAACCTATCCCGGTCGACGTAGGCGGGCCCGCCATTTCCTATGAAGTCGTCAAACGCCTGCTTGATGCTGCTAACATAGCCATTCTCGAGCATCGCACTGGCGATATGTGGACGGCCAACAGAGCCCTCTCCGGCGATCTCCTGCACGCGGCTCCAGCTGATGTTCATGCCGAGAGTGTTGAGACGGTCGACCATCCTGCGTCCCCGGTCCAGGCGCGAGCGGCGCAATGAAACGAGGGTATCTTGAAGATTATAGTTCTGGGGGTCGACAAAATATCCCAGGATATGAAGGTCGGCTGAGGACCCTTCGGCGCTGAGCTCGACGGCCTCCCAGACCTCCAGAGCGTGCCCCTCAGCCGCCTCTTTGCTGGGAATTACGCCGTCGGTGGTGTCGTGGTCTGCCACGGCCAGGATTCGTAAATCCCGCTCCACAGCCAGGTCCACCAATTGCTTGGGACTGAGAGCTCCATCGGAAGCGTCAGTGTGGGTGTGCAGATCGTAGCGGGCCAACGTTCAGTCCCGATCTCCCGAAATCTTCCTGGATTCTATGACGAGTTTAACCGCCGTTCGTTCCTCGTTGCCGATAGTTACGTCAGTGAAGGCCGGCAGGCATACGATGTCTACGCCTCCTGGAGCTAGGTATCCGCGTGCGATTGCGATTGCCTTGATGGCCTGGTTTACCGCGCTTGCACCGATCGCTTGCATTTCGACGTAGCCACTCTCTCTGATAACTCCGGCGATCGCACCAGCTACCGCGCTCGGTCTCGAGTTCGCCGATACCTTCAAGATCTCAGTTTTCACAGCATTTGCCTCGTGGTCGAATTCAGCGCGGGTCGCAGCTATTGACAAGATTAGGGAAGCATCAGACGCCGGCCGGGGGTTTCGCCCGGCCTGACCAATCTACCAGCTAACGAGCATAATCGACTGCTCTGGTCTCACGCATGACCGTTATTTTAATCTGACCTGGATACTCTAGGGTCTCCTCAATCTTCCGGCCAATATCACGTGCCATGCGGACGGCAGATAGGTCGTCGATCTGTTCCGGCTCAACGATAATGCGGACCTCTCGTCCGGCTTGGATAGCGAACGACTTGTTGACGCCTTCAAATGAGTTGGCGACGGTCTCCAGCGCTTCGAGACGTTTGATGTAGTTCTCGACAGTTTCGCGCCTCGCACCCGGACGGGCACCACTGATCGCGTCGGCAACTTGAACGACGATTGCCTCAAGCGACTGGGGCTCATCCATCTCATCGTGGTGGTTGGCCACGGCCGCGATGATCTTGGGCGATCGGACGTAGCGTTGAAGAAAGTCAGCGCCGATTAGCGCGTGGGGCCCTTCGACCTCCTGGCTAAGGGCCTTGCCTAAGTCGTGGAGCAGCCCGCCGGCGCGGGCGACCGTCACATCCGCCCCCATCTCCGAGGCAATCACGGAGCAGATGTGGGCAACTTCTACGGAGTGATAGAGAATATTCTGGCCGTAACTTGTCCGAAAGCGGAGCCGGCCCAGCATCCGGAGAACCTCGGTATGGAGTCCGTGGACCCCCGCCCTTATGGCCGCGGATTCGCCTTCCTCGCGGATAGTTCGGTCAACATCTTCCTGGGCGCTACGAACCACCTCTTCGATTCGGGCCGGATGGATACGTCCATCGGACACGAGACGCTGCATGGCTATACGCGCTATTTCTCTTCGTATCGGATCGAAAGCCGACAGAGTGACCGCACTGGGAGTATCGTCGATTATTACGTCGACGCCGGTCAATCCTTCCATTGCTCGAATGTTTCGGCCTTCGCGACCGATGATACGCCCCTTCATCTCTTCGTTGGGAAGAGGGACTACTGAGACGGTCGATTCGGCGACGAGATCGGCTGTGCAACGTTGTACGGCGAGCAGGACGACCTTGCGGGCTACGGAGTCAGCTTCCTCTCTTGCACGTTGCTGGGAGTCGCGGACCAAACGGTTGGCCTCGATGCGAACCTCTGAATCGACCTCTTCAAGGAGGTGCTGTTTCGCTTCGGCCACGGAGAGGTGAGATATTCGCTCGAGCTCGGTAATGCGTTGATTCTTGATGGCGGAGAGCTCTGCTTCACGCTGAGACCTCAAGCTATCGAGATTCTGACGCAAGGCGTCATTCTCTTGCTCACGCCGGCCCAGCGTGCGCTCGCGCCGGTCGGCAGTTTCGATGCGCCGGTCTAGTGCCTCTTCTCGCTGCTGTATCCGCCGTTCCTGGCCTCGTACCTCAGAACGCCTGTCGCGCAGTTCCTGTTCAGCCTCGGTTTTGATACTGAGGGCCTGGTCCCTGGCCTCGAGCACCAATTCACGTTGCTGCTTTCGCGCCTCATCGAGGATGTGTTCTGCGTCGAGTCGAGCGCTCCTCTCGTCTAAAGTAATGCGCCTAGACTTAACAAAATAGCCGCCTGCGTATGCAGCGGCCCCAACCAGGATCGCTAATATCAACAGCGGCACCAGCCCAATCATGGTGTCGGGCATTTGAGTCCTCTTTTCATTACATAACGAATGATCGAAGGGGCTAGTTAGGGTGCCGCCTAGCCTTCAGGTAATCATACGTACCGGGAAGAATCGATGTCAATCGAGTTTAATCGTGATTCTTACCCTCACCGGCCGAATTAGGTGGACCAGATCGAAAAGACCCCGCGCTACTGTCACCCTCTCCATCCCTAGAGTCCGGCTACGCATCGGGGTACGGCGGGTGCTTTCGATCGTCGGAGTACCTATGTTGCAGGCAAAGGGTTCTGATTCGGCCGGCGATTACCCTACCCCTGGCGGGTTTGAAACCCGCCACTACGGCTACGGCGACTTTGCCTGTTGGAAGGAGCCGACGGGACGACGGTGACCGTAGACGGAATGTCGATTCGGGGAACCGGATTCACTAATCGATGAGCCGGCAGGGACGCATCATCTATCCCTTCTCTATGAACTGGTACATTACGCCGCCACTTGTGGACGCCTGCGTCCAAACATGCTGGTCGTTTCCCAGTCGCGTAGGTGCCGGCGCGTTGGGACGAACACCCAGCTTCTCCAATGACGTCAAGGCCTTTTGCAGGTTTTCGACCTGGATGGCTACGTGCTCGACTCGAGCCTGGTTGCCTTCTCCAAGTCGCTCCTTTCGGCTTTCTGGGTCGGTAACTTCAACCAGCTCGATTTGGGCTTCTCCACATTGGAAGAAGGCCGCCTTGACGCCGCGCTCTGGCAGATCCAGCTCACGATCCAACTCAAGGCCGAACGCGGCGGTCACGAATCCCTTCGCCTCCTCAAGGTCATCGACAATTATTCCTACGTGGTCGAGTCGCTGAAACATGGCGCAACTCCCTTCGACAAATTGATCCAACGATGCTATATCGCGCGATTTGCGACATTATAATCAATGACCGAAGCGGTCGGTCGGTGCTTGGTCATTGCCTTCCTCCACCGACCTGGCACATAGTTGCCGGACGCGGTGAGCTTTTCCGTCAGCGGGAGGTCGAGCGGGCACCGGGCGCAAAGCCACAGTTCACCCGCGGGAAGGCGAAAGCAACAAGAACTCGACTGTAACTTGCGTCGAAATAGACAAGCGGCAGATGGCGGTGGGTCCATTGAGCAGGGAATCAGTTCGAAGCCGGGGTCTTTCAGTTTCAATTCTGGCCGGCGGGCGAAGCTCCCGCATGGGACAGAACAAAGCGTTGATGCGTCTTCCCAGCAATCGCACGATGGTAGAGGAGATTGCGGAACGCCTTTCGGGGTCGACGACGGACTTGTTCATTGTGGCGAACGATGCCGCCGCTTACGCCTCGACCGGGCTGCGCATAGTGCCGGATCGGATCGCTGGGGCCGGTGTATTGGGAGGAATATACAGCTCTATTTGCGCCGCGCGAAACGAATTCTGCCTGGTTGTCGCCTGCGATATGCCGTTCGTTTCTCCGCCCGTAGTGGAACTGTTGGCCTCGAAGGGAGACTGCTGCGAAGTGATGATCTGCCGGCTGGACAACGGTGAGTACGAGCCTATGCAAGCAATCTACGGCAAGAGTTGCGAGGCTGCTATCCAGGAATCGCTGGCGCGAGGGCGTCGTCGCGTGATCAGCTTCTTCGGCGCGGTGCAAGTCTGTGAGATTAGTGAGTCGAGAATACGATCTATCGATCCTGGCATGCAGAGCTACGTGAATATCAATACTCCGGAGGAGTTCGCTCGGTACGCCGGGAGATGAACCCCACCAGCTGATGGAGATCGAGTTTGATCGCGATGAAAGCGGGGGGGGGGCGGGATTCAGCCCACTGTATGGGCGTACCCTCCCATCATTCGCTCCAACTAATTGGGTTTCAGGGTGTTTGCGGTGCGTCTGGAGCATTTTGCGGTTAGCGTATCGAGGGGTGCGAATGAGGGCCAATGTATTTCTCTCCTTACTCACGTCCGACAATGTGGCGTAATTTGGGGGCGCATGAGGTAAACCAACTAGAAAATCCAGAGGCGTAGCAGCGATAAACTACCCACCCACCAACGAAACGCGCCGGCGACGAACACCTGCCGGCCAACACAACGCCTGCATCTCACGAACCGCCGGCCGCCCCAGGCGGGGGACAAGCCCCCGCCCTACATTGGCCCCTTCCTCATGGCCGACCGTACGAATTAGTTGGAGCAGATGACCCTCCCATCCCCTCTGGACTCCGGCCCGCTTGAGGCGGGTGCGTGAGGCAATGGAGGAGTTAGCGGATAAACCTGACGGATGCAGAGGCTCACTTCATGAAAACACGTTGGGTATTGTGTAAATAGCGAATTCTCAACCTATAGGTCAGTGCTGGCGGGCATCATTGGTTCAGCCCTGAAGATTTTGGCAGTGCTCAGGACCGATCTTCAACCACTTTCGCATGCCGGACATGTCTTCCGTCAATCACAAGCGAATATCTGAAACACGCTCCACGAATCGCCCGAGACGGGGGGCGTGGCACACCCTCGCCGGCCCCAATTCCACCATCCGGCGCTCCCAATCGGCCGTCAGGATACAACTCAACACAACGTATAATCACACCGCCGGCCGGAAACACTACACTCGCGGGGGAGACCACCATCACCACCCCTAATCCAAACGCCATAACCCCCGGCGACTTCATCGCCAAATGGCGCGCCTCCGAGCTCAAGGAGCGCTCCGCCGCCCAGGAGCACTTCATCGACCTCTGCCGGCTCCTCGGCGAGCCCACGCCGGCCGAGGCCGACCCGACCGGCGAACGCTACTGCTTCGAACGCGGCGCCCGAAGGGACGCCGGCGCAGGAGGCTGGGCCGACGTCTGGAAACGCCACTGCTTCGCCTGGGAGTACAAGGGCAAGCACGCAAACCTCGACGCCGCCTTCAATCAGCTACGCCAGTACGCCCTTGCCCTGGAAAACCCGCCCCTCCTGATCGTCTCCGACATGGCCCGGTTCCGCATCCGCACCAACTGGACCAACAGTGTCAGCGAGACCCACGAGTTCACGCTCGACGATCTATTTGACGCCGCAATACGCGACAAACTCAAGTGGGCGATGTCCGATCCCGAGCGCCTCCGGCCCGGCGAGACCCGGCAGGCCCTCACCGAGCGCGCCGCCGCAACCTTCGCCTCGCTCGCCCAGTCGCTGCGCTGGCGGGGCCACGACAGCCACGCGGTTGCCCACTTCGTCAACCGGCTCGTGTTCTGCATGTTCGCCGAGGACATGGGCCTCCTGCCCGACAATATGTTCACCCGCATGCTCGAACACGCCCTCCGGCGGCCGGACGAGTTCACCGCCCTCGCCCAGGACCTGTTCGGCGCGATGGCGACCGGAGGCCGGGTCGGTTTCGAGGACGTCGACTGGTTCGACGGCGGACTGTTCGACGACGATACCGCCCTCTGCTTGAAGAAGTCCGAGATCGAGATGACCCTGAAGGCCTCGACTCTCGACTGGTCCGAGATCGATCCATCAATCCTCGGCACCCTGTTCGAGCGCGGCCTCGACCCTGACAAGCGCTCCCAGCTTGGCGCGCACTACACCGACCATGACAAGATAATGTTGATCGTCGAGCCGGTCGTAATCCGGCCCTGGCTCGACGAATGGGTGACGGTCAAAGCCGAAATCGCCGGCGCATTGGAGAAAGCCGACGCCGCCAGGTCCCGGCCGGCCCGGACACGCCTCCGCTCTCAAGCGGAGCGGTCGCTGCGCGACTTCCTCGACCGGCTCCGGCGCTTCACCGTACTCGATCCGGCCTGCGGGTCCGGCAACTTCCTCTACCTGGCCCTGCGCGCCCTGAAGGACCTGGAGCACCGCGTTCAGCTAGAAGCCGAGGCGATGGGGCTGCCCCGGTCGTTCCCCGAGATAGGTCCGGCCAACGTCAAGGGCATCGAGATAAACCCCTACGCCGCCGAGTTGGCCCGCGTATCGGTCTGGATCGGGGAGATCCAGTGGATGCGCCGCAACGGCTTCTCCGGCTCCCGCGACCCGATCCTGAAACCGCTCGACACAATCGAGTGCCGCGACGCGATCCTGGACCCCGACGGTAACGAGCCGGAGTGGCCGGAGGCGGACGTAGTGATCGGCAATCCGCCTTTTCTCGGCGGCAAGCTGCTCCGTGCTGGATTGGGAGGAGAATACATCGAGTCCTTGCGGCATCTCTACGGCTCGCGGATTCACGGCGAGGCGGACTTAGTGTGCCATTGGTTCGACAAGGCCGGCCGCCACGTTGCCGACGGTCAGCTTGCCCGCGCCGGCCTCGTCGCGACCAACTCGATCCGGGGCGGCCGCAATCGCTCGGTGCTGGACCGGATCGTCGAAAACGGCGTCATATTCGACGCTTGGTCGGACGAGCCGTGGGTGATCGACGGTGCCGCGGTACGCGTCTCGCTAGTGTGCTTCGCCGGGCGGGAACCCAAGATGCCTAACGCCCTAAATGGCGCACCTACAGTAGGCATAAACGCCGACCTCACCGAGGGTGACCTTGAATTGGCCGTGGCGAGCCGCTTGGCGCGCAACTCGAACACTGCCTTTATGGGGGACATCAAGAATGGCTCCTTCGACATTTCAGGTGACGTGGCCAGGGCGTGGCTTTCTATGCCCGCGAATCCTAACGGACGGCCCAACTCCGACGTGCTCAAGCCTTGGGTGAATGGGATTGCCCTCACCCGCCGCCCATCCGGTAAGTGGATCGTCGATTTCGGCGATACGATGAGCGACAGTCAAGCTGCGCTCTACGAAGCGCCATTCTCACATGTGGCGGCACACGTAAAGCCAGTGCGGCAGCGGAACCGAGCGAAGAAAGTCCGCGATATCTGGTGGCGTCACGAGGCACCCCGGCCCAACATGTGGAAAGCCCTCGACGGCCTATCTCGATATATCGCCACGCCGCGCGTCGCAAAGCACCGGCTATTCGTCTGGCTGGACACCCGGATCTGTCCCGACTGCCAACTAATCGTCATAGCGCGCGACGACGACACGACATTTGGCATCCTCCACAGCCGATTCCACGAGGCCTGGTCCCTCCGGCTGGGCACCTGGCTCGGCGTGGGCAACGACCCCCGCTACACCCCGACCACCACCTTCGAGACCTTCCCCTTCCCGATGGGACTGTCGCCGGACGTTTCAGCCGGCGACTATGCCGACGACTCCCGCGCTATTGCCATCGCCGACGCCGCACGCCAGCTGGTCGACTTGCGCGACCGCTGGCTCAACCCGCCGGAGTGGGTCGCCTGGGTCGACGAGCCGGTCCACGGCTATCCCAAGCGCCCCGTGCCCCACGACGCAGCCACCGCCAAGGAGCTAAAGAAACGCACCCTCACCAACCTCTACAACGCCCGCCCCCAATGGCTAGCCAACGCCCACGCCGACCTCGACGCCGCAGTAGCCGCCGCCTACGGCTGGCCCGCCGGCATCTCCAATGACGACGCCCTCCGCGAGTTGCTGGCATTGAATCTCCGTGATGGGGGCTGATTACCAAGGATTCTGCCTGGCGTTTTCGCCTCGACAGTTGTGAATATCCGCCGACTGTAAGCTAGAATCTACCGTACGATCCATTTTCGTTCTCGCTCACTACGCACTCTTGAAGACCGGTGAATTCGGGGGAGTCATCCGAAGTGGACCTCAATGAGTATCAAAGCCTTGCCAATGAAACAGACCAGCAGCCAGAAACCACAACTTTCAACGCGGATGATCAAAGCATCCTGGTTCCCATATTGGGTTTGGCTGGTGAAGTGGGAGAATTGCTCGGTGAGCATAAGAAGTGGATCAGGGATGGCGACTCCTACAAGTTGTTTCCAGACCGAGTCAAGGAAGAATTGGGCGACCTTCTTTGGTACTTGGCTAATGTTGCCACTAAACATGGTTTGACCTTGGAGGAAGTTGCGCGCTACAACCTGCGCAAGATTCAGAGGCGCTGGCACATCACGGCGAATTCCGGGGCATGGGAGGGCCCACTTGATGAAGAATTCCCTGTTGCAGAGCGATTGCCTCGGCTGATGGATGTCTCAATACACCCCGAGGACGGTGGTAGAACTGTAATGTTCGTCAACGGAAAGAGACTTGGAGATCCGTTGAGGGATAATCGCCATGAAGATGATGGTTACCGATTCCACGACATCTTCCACCTGTCCTACGCAAGTGTCCTTGGATGGTCCCCCACACTGCGGGCACTACTGCGCCGGAAACGGAAGAGCGACCCCAAAATTGACGACGTGGAGGACAGTGGCAGGGCGATAGTCGTCGAGGAGGGGATTTGCGCCATGGTTTTCAGTTATGCCGAGCGTCGGAGCTTCCTCGCCGGAGCCGAACGAATCAACTACGACCTACTACGTACCATCAAAGACATGACGTCCCACTTGGAAGTCAGTTGCCGAACCGAGGGAGATTGGGAGCGCGCGATAATGAAAGGGTTCGACATCTGGCGCACTGTTAAGGCCACGGGCAAGGGTCGACTGCGGGCAGATCTGGAACAACGGACGATCCATTTAATTGGCTGACATTGCAACGAAAGAGGGGAATCCGTTCTCTGAACATGATCCTTGTCTGCCTAGTGCCACTTCCTCAGCTTCCAAGCAGTAAGCCCGCCCATCAAAGCGGTCGCGATTGTGGCGAAGCACAAGGTGAACAATAGAAGGACCCATCCCCAGTCCGTCACCCAAGTTGGAACATAGACTTCAGGAATGTCGCGACCAGTCACAATCACAGACAATGCGACACCGAGTATTGTCACGGCCACCAGGAATATGCCAAACATGACTAGTGGTTGTAGATAGTCTCTGATTTCCCCCTTCGCCGATTCTAATTCTTCGTCAAGCCTCGCTCCCTGCGCCAGGAGGTCCCTTTGGACACGCGTCACATAACTCCAACTAAGTTGCGTCTGATCGCCCAGTACATCTTGCAGTCGAAGCCACATTTCAACTCTAGGTGATGACGGAACGGGCACGTGCCCTTCTACCGAGTGTAGCTCGAACGTAAACATTTCCGCACCCACAGGGAAGGTGACTGGATCGTTGCCGAGATTCGCAACTCTAATGTATAGTCGCTCATTCTCGTGACCCCAACCGAAAAAGGGATCGACCTGAATTCCCATTAATCCGGTCAACCCTTGGGAAGCATAGTCAAACCGAATTCCAAGCTTGCCAACCAAGTCGCCAGGCATATTCAACCGTTCCAGTGTCGAAAGAATGGCGATTGCGCCGGGCTTAATCTCGATGTTGCTGGCAACAAAGTCTTTTCCAGGTCGATACCGCTTACCTTCCAAGAACAAGCCATCGGGCGCTACTCTTAGCGCGTAAGATGCTTCTTTGATCGACTCATTAACCCACGTTTGTTGCTTAAGAACCTCTCCACGCAATAGGCGCTCTTGAATTGCCTGCCGACTCAGAATCACTGCGTTCGCCTCCTATCCCGAGTTTGTGATGGCTTAGGCCCTGCGTTGCTTTCGCTACTCCTTGGCACTTGCTGGTTAATGCCCCATTTCGGAGGGAACCAATATTCTAGTGGTTCGTCCGACGCTCGATAGACTTGTTTGATTCTGGAACGGTGACCTAAACCCTCTACACCGGGGTGTTTAACCCTGGCGTATTTGGACACCTCACAAAACAGGTTTTGGCAGTCAATCAACTGTAGACGTCTTCCCCACAACGAACGAAACTTCAACCCCAACCGTTCAAACTCGTACTCCTGACGCTCGCTGGTCAAACGAATGATCTCGGACTCATTTAGGCCACCCAAATCACTAAAGCACTTATGAATGCCGTCCAACGCCCCAGGTCCCGCAATCGTAAATTCCATCTCAGAAAAGTCGCAGATCTCGCTGTAATTTACGTCGGTTACGAACTGGTAACCCAGGAAATCCCCAATCATCGGGTATGACCGGAGAATCTCGAAGGCCTGTCTCATGCTAGATGCGCCGGAAATTTGACGCGGCACTTCATCCTCCATCATCCTGCTCAACAGACTGAGATGGTTACTGTGTTTGTACCGGTAACCGAAAGAGTTGGCTCCGGAAGGCATAATGTAAGCACCGGAATAAATCCTGATCTTGGAGCTTATTGCTGCGGTCAACACCTGGTCATATCGGCAAAATGAGAAGTCGTCGTATGAAATCGTTCCAAGGGCCCTCTGTAAGAGTTTCCATGTTTCAATTTTATTGAACAATTTGAAAAGAACAGTCCGAAAGAACACCTCTTCTACGGACTGGTCGCCCTCATAAATGACCTGCCGGATGAGATATTGGCTGACCCGGTCGGATGCCCGGTAGACATTTGTGAATCGATGACGTGCAATAACTGGGTCTCTCGTCCAGGGTGGTTCGTCGCCTTGCAACTTTCGAAAAAAAACCTCTTGCCGCTCAACTGCGAATCGCCAAAACGTATCATAAACGGCAGTCGGACGAGCGGGAGAAATGGTTCGAAAGATGGATGATCCACCACCTGCTCGCGAGACTGGGGTTCGTTGGCTATCAGAGCGGGAATGCGGATCTCGTTCCAGGCTAGGCTCCCGAATCATACCCTCCTTCGAGGGGGAATTGTTCTAATAGAACTCTGATCGTCTCGGCAAGTGTGTGTAGTTCGGACTTGGGGCGATCACGCCTGCCAGGGTTGGCGATGCAGGTCATTCTATCCAATCTCAAACCCATTTCGTGGGCCATGAATCTTCCTAGCCTACAAAGTCCCAGAAAATTTCCGTACGCCTTTTCGACAACATGCTGGGTGACGTAAGTACCAGTCACGGCCAGGCCATTTCTGTTGGTACGCGCAAACGAAACATGCTGAAGGCAAGGAAATCCGCGCTGTCGTTGATGTGTATGGTCTTTGCGTGGATCGAATAGAGATGCTTGCAGTGCAGTTCGGCGGCGATTTCCACGCTTCCATGTGCTCAGAATATGTTCCAGTTGGTTGACTCCGCCCTTGCCTTTGTTGTCGCAGCCAAACGCAATTAGACGTTCGAAATACAGACCGTACTTGTTGCCCGAGTGCAGGCGACGCAAAATGGGAAGCAACATCAAGTAACGATCGAACAATTCTTCTCGTTTCGCATTCTTGTTCCACATCTCGCTAGGAAAAATCGTGTTAGCCAGGGTATGGCAGGATGTCTCATCTTGCGCCTCAAGTAGCTGATCTAAGGTCGTTCGAATCGCCGGCACTTCAGCGACGTCTCCGTTCGCGAGGTCGTTTACCACAACAACCAATGGGGCGACTTCCTCAGTCTCATACACCTCAAGAAAAGCCCTGGCCCAAGCAATGGACAGGTTGGTCTCTTCAATAATCACGGGACCCTTCATCCTCTTCCTCTTCCAAGTGCCTGAATATACCGCGCCCAACGAATCCGCACCTTGAAACTCTGACGAAAGCCGCCCAATTAGAGCCGTCAGATAGTTTCGAGATCCCTGGCTTAACTGCGCGAAACAGAACCTCGTCTCTGGAGTCTTGAACCTGCACAATTGAATCGCCTTCCAAGATGCGGCGTCCGTGTACGACAATCGCATCTCCTACTTCCACATCGATGGCTCGGCCTTTCCATTGCGAGTCCACGATCCAAACTTGATCCGCCGATTCCCAACCTACCGCCTGTGCCCTAGCGTGCCCGACTTTGATCCTCAGTAGCTCGGCGGCGTGCGAGTTAGACAGGCTCCTCAAGGTACTACGCATGTGATAGACCAACGTTGAATAACCTACGCCAAAGTAATTGGCGATCGTGTACACCTGGCCCGGCGTGCAGTCCGGAATGGTCCAGTTCCGCAGAACAAACGCCCTTTGTACGGCCATCTTCGGCATCAACAAGGCACCGGCAAAACAATCCGCGGCAAACTCCTGTGGGTCAATCCAATTTTGAGTCAACCCATCAACGATCTGGTCTATTCTTGTGCCATCCCCATTACTGTGGTGTCCGAGCTCGTGCGCGCAGTTGTAAACGCGCCGTCCGGCTGGGCGGAGAGCGGATAGGATAATTGCCGGTCCTAATTCCCGGCAGTACATACCTTCCAAGCTAGGGATTGGCACGAAGCGAACCTCAATTCCTAGTCGTTCGGCCAAGTCGTACACACAAATGGCTTCATCCAATGGAAACCCTGCGCCAGTGCGCATCCGGTATGCTGCCGCCATCGCTCGCCTCGCTATTACTCTCCTATCCATCGCTTAAAGAGAACCGTCCGAGGCCTTGAGCGCTTGGATGAGCTGCAGGAGGCTGTCCAAGTCTTCCTCCTTTAGCTTTCCCAACTCACGTGCTGCAAGGCTGGCCTTTTCGCTAACTTCATCCGACTTGTCGTCCCCCAAAATCCATGTAGTTCTCACGCCGTACAGTTCTGCCAGAATGGTTAGTTCTTCAGCTTGTACTCTTCGACGCCCCGCCTCGATTTCGGACATCGTGGGTCGGTGCCACCCCAATCTCCTGGCTACTTGCGCTTGGGTGAGGCCGGCCATTTCTCTAGCCAACCTTAGTCGCCTTGCGATGCCCCGACGCAAAGGGTCCCGGCTGCTCAACTGAATTGGCCCCTGAATCTCCGTTGCCCTTGTACGTTTTCAGCAATCTCACTTACCGAAAGACTGCCTCGGCCATGCTGTGACAGGAACGCGTTATCTTGAATCTCAAATCCAAGGGCTTCCGACAGCACTGCGGACGCCTCGACTCCGCTTAAGCTATCGAACCCTTCAATGTCCTCAAGAGGTCTGGTATCCGCGCCGATGTCGTTAACCGTCCTTCCACTCGCTTCTTGGACCCGCGTCACAGCCTCAATCACCTGCTCAACAATGTTACTCTGGTTCATTGGCAGCTCCTTACTACTCGTAAGATTATCTTACCCTTTCCGGCGCAGATCTTCAGGCGGCTAGCTCTTGTGTCGCTCCCCCACTGCCCATCCGGCCATAAGAGCATAAGCCTATTGCGCAGGCTGGCGGCTTGTTCCCGTAAGCCGGCCGGCCAAGCGTATAATTCCCTTCATGAACTGTAAATCTCTGGCCTAGCTGACATAAGTAGAGGAAACGCTCTCGTACTCCCGCGTTTGGAAGCTCATTTGGCCTCCCCGACCCCGTCCCTTGGAGGTTGACCATGCCACACACTGCCTACTACCTCGATTCCGGCAACCGCCTGACCACCCCGGTTGACGAAACCCAGATGCGCCGGATCCTGCGGTCCAAGTCCGGTGTCCTCTGGGTAGACATTGGCGAACCGAACGACGACGACCAGAAGCTGTTGCTAGACGAATTTCAGTTCCACCCATTGGCCGTCGACACCAGTGTTGACCCGGCAGTTGGCACCGCCCAGGTTGAAGACTTCGGCGACTACCTGTTCATCAATGCCCGGGGAATCGACTACACCGCGGACAGAGACGTCCTCCAGACGGCCGATCTCGGCATGTTCCTGGGGCCAAACTACCTGGTCACCGTCCACAACATCGAAATGCCGAGCGTGGAGGCCATCAGGAGGCTCGTCGAAATCGATGGCAGACCCCTGGCCAGAGGCGCCGCATTCCTGGCGCACGCCCACCTCGACGCTTTGATACAGGTTATCGTGCCGACCCTGGACCGCATGTCCGAGCGGGCGGCCGCGATCGAAGATCAGATCCTGGACAACCCGGACCCGTCCGCTCTGCCTGCCCTGATGACTTTGAAGCGATCCAGTCTCGGTCTGAACCGATCGCTTGTGCCCCAGAGAGAGGTGCTCAACCGGCTCGGTCGGCGCGAGTTTGATCTGATCGGCCAAGGGACCGATCTCTACTTCCGCGACCTCCTCGACGACCTGATGAGGGTTCAGACCACCAATGACGCCATCAGAGAACGCGCCGACACATCCCTCGCTACCTACCTGTCGGCGATCGCGAATCGTCAGAACGAGACCATGAAGATCCTCTCGATTGTTGCAACGATATTCATGCCTCTGGGGTTGGTCGCGGGTATCTTCGGCATGAACTTCCACAGCATGCCGGGCCTGGAACAACCCTGGGGCTACTACATCATTCTGGCCCTCACCGCCGGCGCCTTGATTGTGGTTATGTGGATGCTCTGGCTCAGGCGATGGATCGGTGGGCTTGGAATCCTGAGGGGGCCAAAGCTGGGCCGGTTCGTTCCCACAGCGGTGGAGCCGGCATCACTAACCGCCTACATGAGCCGCGCCGCCGCACGTAACGTGCGGCGCGGGGCCACGGTCAAGCGCACCTACCAAACGCTAGGCAGGTACGCCAACGTCTTCCAATCGATAGGCCACGGCGGAGGCAAAATCCGGTCAGTGGTGGGGCGCTACCTGCCCAAGCCGGCGAGCGACCGCAAGCCGTTCCGAATGCCCAGGTTCCTGAAGGCTCCCTGGAGCCCCGGCCGCGGCCAGGCCAAGAACGACCGAGCGACCACAGCCAGCGCCGGCGATTGAGCGTCATCCATTCCGGGGTTCACTCTGCAACTGTGGGTTGCGATAACCCCAAGAATGCGCCAGATTGTGGGACGCGGGAACGGGCAATGTAGCGCGGTCGAAGACTACGCGAGGCGAGGGGCTTGTCCCGCGTCAACTTCCACCGCCGGCCGGCCCTCGTTCCGTTTTTCGTTGGACTTAACGACGCCACCGCCACTCGACGGGTTATTCCCCACCGACCCTTCGCGGATCGCCGTTCATTTAGGAACCAGTAGAGACCAGAACGCTTCCCGTTTTCCCGTCGTAACGCATTATTACACCGGCGAGGAACGATCTGCCAAGGAGCATCTTATGGTGCTGCCCCCCAATTCCCAGATAAGCACCGTAGAATCGACCCCAAATCTGACCGTTCAGTACTGGAATCTCTACGAGTCCAAGATATGCATTAACGGTCGTCAATCCGCCGACGCCTGCTACGGTTTGTGTACCAATAACAGGCAGCTTAAGAGCGCTCGCAAGCTCCGCATCGATGCAATTATCGCGTGCTCCTGTATTAATTAGGGCCGGCCACAGTGTGGCAGTCGATGCAACTATTGAGAACCCTATGAGTACGCCTATAGTTGGTCCCACCAATTGAAGTTCTTCAGGCGTCGAGAACCCGCAGTTAGTCTCTTGCATGAATTGGTCGGAACTGAACGGAGGCAGGTAGACTCATTACCGAGGGTTCGCCAACCTGTTTTATCAAGTAAGGGCCAAGGTCGAATCGTTCCACCGCATCTCTTGCGGCATCTTGGAAATCAACATAAATCCCGGCCAACTGTCTGTCATAGAAGACCACCCATTTTCCAAAGTGGTCAATCTCTAGTTCTTCACGTCTGAGGTCGTAAGCAGCGATGTTCTCCGATAGATTGGCGGGTGAATCGCGGTCTGACATCGCCATCTCCTTTCATTTCTGCCCCGCTTAGCTCGCGAATGAATAGACAGAAATAGCATACCACTCGCGATCCCGAGTTCGGCGGCCGGTCGGAGCGTAGCCGCGGGCCCAACTATATGGCCCCTCGACCCAAATTATGCTATACTCGGTACAGAACAGGTGTTCCTATGGGGGCCACACGAATGAATGCACCCTCGACCGTCACCATAAAGAGAGGCAAATCTGAGGTCTGCCGCCGCGCCGGCCTACTCGACGCCCAGCTGATTTCCCTAGACCGGCCCATCGACGCCGGCCATCCATCCGGCCCCGACCTATGGGCGCTGTTGATCTCGCTCGAGACCAACGAAATCGGCGAGGACACAGCCGAACTATGTCGGAAAGTTGCCAACTCGGTTCAGGGAAGCTCGAATTTACAAAACAAACTGCGCCGGCCGACCACATCCGGACCGACGGCTAATTACAAAGTGTTTTTTGCAAAACAAATGCCCGGCGCAAGCGAGGTAGCGCAGGTTCTAAGGGTATGAGAGGTGGCGCGCTAACCCGTCTCTGCTTCTTGCCGGGTATCGACTCTGCCTAGAAACACGTCCGTCAGTATGTCGGTCTCTAGTATCGACTTGGGAGAGCCGTCGTGTACCACCCGGCCCTTGTCCAAGACGTAGGCCCGGTCCACGATGTCCAGCACGCCCTTGATGTTGTGTTCGACAACGAAGATGGTCGTCTTGAACCTCTGATTGATCTCGGAGACCTTCTCGAAGACCTCCTTGACCACCTTTGGCGCCAGGCCCAGCGTTGGCTCATCCAGCAGCAGCGCCTCCGGCCCGGCCATCAGGCCTCGTCCCAGTGCCAACATCTGCTGTTGTCCCCCGGACATCTGGCTGGCGAAGTCCCGGCGTTTCTCGTGAAGGATTGGGAACAGTTCCATCACCGAGTCCATTCGGCGCTTCTTTTCCGCCCCGTCTCCCAGGTACAAACAGCCCATCTCCAGGTTCTCTTCGATAGTCAGGTGGGTGAACACGCGCCTGCCCTGGGGGACAAACGAGATGCCCTCTTTCACTATCTCGTGGGTGGCCGATGCCAGCAGTTTCATCCCGCCAGTACACGTCGCCTGCCACAACTGGGGCAAGCCCCATGATCGCCTTCAGGACCGTGGATTTGCCGGCTCCGTTGGGACCCATTACCGCTACGACCTCGCCCTTCTCGACTCCCAGCGATACTCTGTCTAGGGCTGCCACAGCGCCGTAGCTCACCGATATGTCGACCAACTCTAGAAGCATGAACCCGTCAAATTACCCCCATTTATTCAGCACCGCCAGTCCTCTGTGATACGCCCGGTCGCTACGTAGTTTCCGCTCAGGTGGCCACACCAGTCATTCGGAGTAACCGCCGAGACCCTACGAGTCCGAAGGCGGCTCAGGCGCCGAGATAGGCGTCTATCACCTCTTCCCGGCTCAATACCTCCTCGACTTCCCCTTCCGTCAACAGCTTTCCACTGTCCAGCACTATGATGTGGTCGGTCAGTTCTCGCACAATGTCCATATTATGAGAGACGAAAATCAGCGTATGGCCGCGATCCCTTACCCCCTTCATAATGTCCTTGACCCTCTCCAACATCTGGGGGAAGAGCCCGGCAAACGGCTCGTCGAACAGGTAAGTGTGGACCTCCAACGCCATCGCCCGCCCTATTTCCAGCAGCTTTCGCTGGCCGTAGGACAGGTTCATTGCCAGGGCGTCTCGCTTCTCCCACATCCCAACATCCTTCAAGATTCTCTCAGCTTTCTGCTTGTGCCCGGGATTCGTCCGTTCTATCAACGAAGGAAAGAGGCGGCGTTCGGTCAGGACCACCATGATGTTGTCCCAAACGGTGATCTGGTCGAAAAGCCGCACCTCTTGAAAGGTCCGGGTGATGCCGTGGTCGACAGTTTCGTGCGCCTTCACAATCTTCAGGCCGACGCCGTCGATGATCACCATCCCTCCGTCCAGTGGCAGCGTTCCGCTCAGTAGGTTCACGAGCGTCGACTTTCCTGATCCGTTCGGGCCCACTATGCTGGTCATCCCTTTTTTGGGTATCGAGATCGTGAGCTCGTCCACCGCCCTGACAGCGCCGAAGTGCTTCGAGATATCTATCGTCTCCAACGCAAAGGGGCCACGGGTTTCGAGACTTGCGGCGGTCACAGCTTGAATCTCCCTACCAAACCCTGTGGCCTGAAGAGCATCAACAGCACCAGCAAGATCCCCAAGACTATCTGCCTGGCCTGGCCTATGTACTCGGTTGGTAGGAATGGCAAGAAGCGCATCCCCTCCTCGAGCAGTACGAATACCATAGCTCCCAGTAACGAACCCCAGATTGTGGCAAGCCCTCCGAGAATCACGATTGAAATCAATAGTATCGATTCCAGCAGGATGAACGAGTTCGGGTCTATAAAGCTGGTCCAACTGGCGAATAGGCCGCCGGCAAGACCCGCCATCATGGCCGATATCACCCATATGGCGAACTTGTAATGAGTCACCTGGTAGCCGAATACCTCGGTCGCCTGTTCATCCTCGCGGATAGCGGTTAGCACTCGCCCGAACGATGAGGTCACAATGAACCACGAGACCAGTACGACCAGCGCGAGAAATGCCAGGACAAGTGCTAGGAACTCCAACTCGCCGTCCAGTACCCACCCTCCTATCTCAGGCTTAGCGATTTCGTGGATGCCGAACGCGCCCCTCGTCAAGCTCCGCCAATTCAAGAACACGTTGAAGGCAATGATGGCGAACCCAAAGGAAACCAACACGAAGATGTCGTCCCTGAACTTGTTGAATACGACTCCAACCACTATAGCTACCAGGCCGGCTAGGGCAATGCTGATCGGTAACGCGGCGAAAAAAGGCCAGGCGAACGTGGGGATCGCTTCGGTGCGCAACTGCTCGTAGGATGCATCAGAAGTGAGAATTGCCATCGCATACGCGCCTATCCCAAAGAAGCCGATATGCCCTACCGACAACAGGCCGGTGAATCCAACCACCAGGTTAAGACTTACGGACAGAATCGCCCATATAGCGAAGACAGTACAAATCGTTATCGCGAATCCTACGCCCTGCCAGACCATGAATGCCACAGCCCAACCGATGACCAGCAGGTTTGCCCACATCTCGATGCTTCCCTTGGCGAGACGCGGAAATCCGGCGGCTTTACGCAACAACCTTACTGCACCTCTCGATACTCGTCATTGAGTCGGACCTGATCTATTTCCTCGGCAAGAGACCATTGGGCCAGAAGGACAGAAAGAGGATCAGGACGACGAAAGAAATCACGTCCTTCCACTCGCCAGCCAGGTCCCAGATTCCAAACTGTTCGATAAGACCCAGGGCAAATCCGCCAACGATGGCGCCATATATGTTCCCTATGCCACCAACCACCGAGGCTATCCAGCCTTTCAACAGGAGTAGCAACCCCATCCGGGGTTGTATCGCCGTATCGTGTCCGCTCAATAGCCCTGCCAAAGCAGCGTAGAACGCGCCAATGAAAAACACTATTGCGATCACGACGGTGGTGTTTATCCCCACCACCTTCGACACCTCTTCGTCGTCTCCAATAGCCCTGACTGCCTTTCCAAAGGAGGTTCTCTTGAGAGTCCAGAGAAGCACTGCGAATCCCAACAGAGCTACGCCAATTGTGAAGAGGTTGAAGCCCTTGATGTTGGCTCCGCCAATGGTCCAAGGATCGTTGCCGAATGCTTCCGGTAAAGGGCGTGGGGCGCTTTGAAAAACGATTGAGGTGATGGCCGTGATGGCAAGCAAAATCCCGAGCGTCGCGACAAGCATCACAAGGGGAGATCTAGCCCGTTGGCGCATGTACATGTACAAGCTCCTGTAGAGAGCCAGGCCGACAGCTCCCGCCAGCAGGCACGATACCCCCCAACTCAAATAGAGCCGGGACTCAGGTGCGCCGGTCAAGAGAAGGCCGGAGTATGCTCCCACTGCGACCCCGAGGATGACAGCAACGGCAAGGAACGGTACAACGGGGGCAACTCCGAACAACCTCCGAAAGCCACGATAGACGATCCACCCCACGATTACTGCCACCGCAACTCCAATCGCCGGAGCGAGTGTCACGTGAAGCTCTTCCGGGTTCGCCAGGAAATATCCGGTGTATACGCCGGCGCCTCCCGACAGCAGACTCCCCAAGAAGAGCAGCGTGGTTGGGTTGAAGCGTCGCCGAAGTCGCGCGTACAGACCTACGTGCAGCGCCCAAGCGACCACTCCAGCAACCACGATCGCGAACAGGATGTTGACGAAGGGATCGTTGATCGCGTAACGCCCACCGACTACATCTTTGGATCTCAGGTAGAAGACGCCGTAGGCGCCAAGGGCGGCGGCGGCACCGTAGTAAAGATCAAAGAACCAAACGGTGCTGTAAACAACCGTGAACCCCATTGCCAATAGCGCGTACACGGCACCCACGGAAAGCCCATTGAAAGCAAACTGCAGGGCCTGATCCGGAGATTGACTGATTTTCCAGGCGATGTAGGCCGCGGCCGTTATCGATAGAACCGTAGCCAGGAGCCTACCTGAGCTATCGAAGTACCGAACTATGTGGGTCCTTGAAGCGGACTTCATCGGATCGGTTGCAGCAAATGCCCATACCCAGCATACCGATTACAGGGCGGCAGTGCGGGACGCCGCGAGGGGCCACCCGATTTTATTTCTGACGCTGCGCGATCGCTAATCCGGCTCGCGGTTACCCGACCACCTTTATTCGGTCGGGGCACCACCCAAGACCTTGTAACCCTGGTTTTCCTCGGTCCTCTCAGCCGACGGCAGAATCTCTACGACCACGTTGGACAGGCCGACAACCTCGCCCTTTTCGTCGAAGCTGTAGTTGTCCCCGATAGCGCCGCTCCAAGTGATGTCATACATGCAGTCTCTGAACCCGTCTGCATCTTGATCGTCGTTGGTCTCCTTCAAACACTCGGCGGCAATGTATACGTCGTCGTAGGCCGAGCCCAAGTACCACTGCAATGTTACGTATTCGTAGCGCTCCCTGAAGCTAGCGAGAACTTCCTGGGCTTTGGAATTCGCCGGGTCGAGGTCCGCTATTATGGCCTTCACGCCAGTGGCCGCGTCACCGGCGATTTCCATCGCCGTTGTTCCAACCGGTACGATGTCCGAGTAAATGGCGCCCTCATAACCCAGCTCTCGGGCCTGCTTGAGAATAGTTCCGCCGGCGAATTCGGACTGGGAAGCGACATGGAGCGCGTCCGGCTCCTCGTTGAGTAGCTTTGTCAGTTGGGTCCTAAAGTCGGTGGCGTCGGAACCGTACCGTTCCGCGGCAACTACCTGACCGCCCCGTTTCTCGAATTGTGCGACCGTCGTCCGCCTCACCCCTTCTGCGTAGTCGGTCGTCTCGGTAATGGTTGCGAGCTTGCGTACGCCATCCGCCCACATCACGTTTCCGCCGTCTATACCAACTTGGGCATCACTCATTGAAGTCCGAAAGATGTAGTCTCCGGCGTCGGCAATGTCCGGATTGGTAGCCAACCCAGAAAACAAGATCACGCCTTCTGCCTCGGCCAGCGGCGCTGCGCCAAGCATTGCGCCGCTGCAGGAGGTGCCGAGGATGATCTTGACGCCATCAACATCGGTCAGTTTGTTGTAGGCTGTGATCGAGTCCTGCGCGTTGCACTTCGAGTCTTCAACAATCAATTCAAGCATTCGCCCATTGATACCGCCGGCCTCGTTGATCTCATCCACCGCCATCTGCTTTGCTTGCACGGCTACGGTCCCGTATGTTTCGCCGGGGCCGGTAACTGACTCCATGACGCCTATCTTGAAGGGTTCCTGTTCTCCCACACCGAGGGCATCACAGGCCGTCATCGCCAGTACCAAGACGGCGAACATCCCCAAAGATACAATCCGTTTCGTCGACAAGACGCGCATGACTTCCTCCTGTACCGACGGAAATCTCATTGATAACTTTCCGACTCCAATATTATTAACATTATGGTAGTGATTCAAGTAATGAGTCTTAGGATCAATTCCCCTCCACTCTGATGTTTCAGTGCATAATAAATCGCTTGGGCGCTAGTGTGGCTCTCACTACCAAGATTCACCCGTGTTCTGAACGGACCAACCCGACCGACCCGCCAGCCTACATACAGCCTGGAAGACCGCGAAAGACGTATCCCCGCGCGGTCAGCTCGGCCAGCACCGTTTTCAATGCCGCGATTGTTTGTTTGCGTTCACCTCCTCCGTCGTGCATCAACAGAATGGCGCCTGGCCAGGCGTGGGACAATATGTGCTGAGCAATCTGCGCCGCTCCCGGTTGGCGCCAATCCTGTGGGTCCACATCCCACAGGACTATCTTCTTTCCTAACTCCGCCGCCAAAGAGAATGTACGTTCATCTCGAGCGCCGTACGGAGGACGAAGACATCTAATGGGACCCGCTCGTTGCCCGGCGGCCGCGTAGATCGCCTCGTCGGTACGCATCACTTCCGAAATGAACTCCTCCCGGGATATTCTGGTGAGCCAGACGTGACTGGCTGTGTGGTTTTCAATCTCGTTGCCCAATTGAGCGGCAGCAGCCACTACCTCGGGAAAGCGCCTCACCTGGCCACCAAGCACGAAGAACGTGGCCGTTGCGTTATAGCGCGACAGTAATTCAAGGATCCTGAGTGTGAATCGTGGGTGAGGACCATCGTCAAACGTTAGGTAGGCGATCGGTTGCCCGGTCTTAGTGTGGAGTGGGCGTGAACGAGCAACGGATACCGGCGCTGGCCGTTGCGCCACAGGATGCTGAGCGGCACTTGCATCCTCTAGCGCATTCCAAGTCTCGAGGTCGATCACGCCACTCGGCGAAAGCCCTCTCTCGTTCTGAAACCGCACGACCGCCTGCCGCGTCGCCTCATGATAAGCATCGAAGTACCGTCCCGGATCGCTAAACTCAAGCGGTGGAATCCTAGCAAGCCGATGGTGCACAGCCTTGACAAACTTCCCGCGGTCCCCTGTGCCGAGCACCCGACCGTAGGCGAAGAACGTATCGGGAGGCCCTAACGGTGGCGTCTCCGCGATCCGCTCCTCCGGCGGTTCGCCCGGTGCCTGTTTAGCGTTCTCGAGAAATGCGAGGCTCTCCTCATAGTAGGGGTCTTCTGGCGCTAACTCAACGGCCCGTTTCATGGCCGCTCGAGCTCTTCCGAGGTTTCGCGGCGACGCGAGCGCCAGACCCAGCGCACGCACCGCGTGAATGCTGGCGCGTTTCGGATCTACCGCGATTGCGCGTTCCGTATAGTCCAGCAGATTGACGGCCATCGTTGACAAGCTCTGTTCGGCAGCGGTGCCTACAATCAACGGACCGTCGAGCGCGAATGCCTCACCAGGATCCAGCGCCCGCATGAAGTCAACAGCAGCCTCGTACTCGCCCGCGAAGACGCTCGTCAATAGTGGTTGTCCGGGTGAGCCGGAGTAGGAGAGCCGCGCGGAAGCCACTCGGTTTATCAGAATCGACAGCCAACGAACTTCGTCGACCGTCGGAGCTTGGCTGGACGCTAAAGCTGCCGCTTCCGCAGCTTGCCGCCAGAAGTCGGCCTGAGCCAGTGTCACGGCGCGATCGGCCTGCTCCCAAACGACTTCGGACAAAGCCAGTACCGGCGCACGCAATAGGACAGGTGCGAGTTGGGCGCCATCCCATCGGTACAAGGTTTCGCGCTTGAGATCGGTGGCACAAGAGTAGCAAAAGATGTACGGGTCGGAGTCGTTGCCAATGACTTCCAGCAACCCATCTCCATCGAGGTCGGCTAGCTCTCCGGCGATCGGGCGCGCGCCGATCAAGCTGAGCACGGTTGTGAGAGACTCGCCATCGAAGCCAATTAAATCCAGAGTTCCGGCATGTGCGCCGGTGCCACCCTGCACGGCAATCCACGCTGTTGGAATGCCGCCGGAGGTTCGCCAGCCGGTTTGTAGCAACTCTGGATGTGTTCGCTGTGGCGCCGACTCGATTTCAAGCCGGTCAATCTCCGACCACTCCCCTTCAGACGCGAGGCGAAACGCCGCCACAAAGTGAAAGAAGTTGATCACTTCGTCCGAGGACGTGATACGCCAGGGCTGTGGGCCGTTCGTAACGACAACCCAATACTCGCCCATCGAATCTGAGATGTTTAGAGGGATTACGTGCACCGGCTGGGCATCGGCGGACGGAAAGTCTTGCCAGATTTCTGTTTGAATGATCCGGCGAAGCTGATCGGCGAGCTCTTCTTCGGATTGTTCAAGCACAGCGTAATGGGTGGGCGACGAGCTTGTTTCAGATGTAATACGACTACCTTCAGATGGAGAACGAGGGGACGCCCCCAAGATGAATATCGACAAAAGGCCCATAAGCACCGTCAATGGCAGATGCCTATTGCTGGACAAATCGAAACTCACAAGGCGGTGCAGGCGAGGAGACATCGCGAATTCACCAAGCGAATCGAGTCACCTTTTCGCGCCGCCCTCGACGGTTCTACTGCTCGACGCGGGATACCAGCCAACCCAAGCGTTACCTGAATAATCCAATTGGAAGTGATATGTTCCGGGCCTATTGGAGCAAGCGCAATTCAAGACTAACGGCCAAACCTGGCCAAGCTCCGTTCAGCGAGTATATACGGCCCAATATTTGTTAGGCTATTAGAGAATCCGGATGCCCTTGACGCGAAAGATAGATGGAGTCTTAGGAACGCCAGGAGGTTGGAAGGAATTTGATATCCGACCGGATCGAAGGGGTACGGCGTACTGCGTTCGAAGTCCAATCACCTTAATGCAGACCGAGACAGAGTCGCTTCTGAAGTTTCGATCTGCCGGCCCCGATATCGTCAGTCCGTCCGCGTAAGCAACGCAAACCCGCGCCAAGACAGGAGCAAAATACCTATCGCTCCGATCAGCGAACCGGCTAACGCTCCGGCATATGCCTGGTCCAACCCGCTCTCAATCAAACCTGGCAATACCAATCCGGCGGTGGCAAACACCACCAGAGAAGGATGGGAACGCAACACAAAGATGTAGGCGATCAACAGGTAGACCCCGACGGCTAGACCCGAGACTAACCAGGATGTCACGTCTTCCTGTACCTTCCCAGGCGCCAGGAACGTCCCGAGAAATAGGAGCCCGGCTCCGCAAGCTACCCGCCGACGCGTCCATTCGCCACTTAACGAATTCACCAAGGTGACTAACAGTAGCACGCCTAACGTCAATATGAGATATTGAGGCACGGGATCCAGGGCCGCACCCAGCCACGGTAGAATCGAACTGGCTGACCCATAAGCGGACCACGGCGGAAGCGAACTGCCAAAAAAAATTCGGGCCAGTCCCACGCTCCCCAAGAAACCGAGGCCGAGCGCTAGCCCTGCCCAGGTGGCTGCTATTCGGTTGGAAAACGGCGGACCAGAGGCGAGCCTCTGCGTAAACCCGGCCAACAATCCCAGCAGGGCCGCCCCTAAGCCGGCACCTACGAGTCCCGCCATCAGGCTGATTCCAATTTGAAGCTCAAGCGGTTGCGCCGTGGACGTAGCGTTCATCACCGCCGGCCAATCGTTAGCCAGCGACAGAACGGATATCGCGACCGAGAATATGGCAACCTCAAGCCCGGTTCTGACGCTAAAACTTCCGCGAGTCCAACTCACCACAGCTGCCACAGTTCCGGCCAAGAGCAGTAGACCCAGGACGATACCCGACAATGTGAAGGCGAGTTCCAGGATCTCGCGACGTTGGTCTTCCGAGCGTCTCCATTCCTCCGGAAGGTGTACATACCAACGCGTGTCGACGATTTCGTCGCCGGCGATCTCTACTTCCACTCTCGCCTCACCGCCCTCAAGGTCAGCGACCTGCTCGTCGCGGAAAGTAAACGTCCAATCGGTCCGCTTCGGAAGGCTTGAAGATTCGGCCGAAACCTCGCGCAAATCCGTTGCACGATCCGGCGGGCCGAGCGCCGTCCGGGCGAGCGAACGAGCATCCTGCTCCGATAACGTTGATCCAGCAGCACCCTCGGCAAGTCGATGCTCCCTACGGACAAATTTCCCGTCCGCTCCGATCCAGACAATGTGCTCTTCGGCCCTGGCGGCCAGGTCTCCCTCGAAGCGAGCGTAACGCACGCGCCATCTCGGTTCTGGCAGATACCCGCCTAACAACGCGCGGTAACGTTCGGCCCCTACTTCGCTCCACACGAACCGGTCTCCCGCGTCGATGCCGCTCACAACTACACTTAGTTCTACCCATTCATCCGGATCGACGCTTTGCGCCGACAGCTCCTGTCGAGCGGTTTCGATTGCTTGACCATGTCCCACCTCAAGCGGAGGTGACTCGCTCGGAGTCACTGCCGTATACGCCCAAATGCCAAAGCCAACGACGGCGATGCCGGCTACCACTGGAATTCGGGGCAAATCCTGCCGCTCTCGAGGCAATGCAACCCTTGGGGCTTCCGGTCTCTCTGGGCCTGACGGACTCCAAGCGCCGTTCCTCAGTACCGCCGGTAGTTCAATCCAATGTCCACCGCGAAGGCGGGCACTGAACACTATCCAAAACGGCGTAAGGAGGATTAGAACGAAGACGCCCTGATCGACCCATACCCCGGGCGCAGAGGACGCGAACAGCGGCAGCGCGAACAGAATCGCATCGAATGTAAAGTGCATGACGATGACCGGAAGTAGGCCGAAGCGGAGATACAACAGGCCGAAGATCGTCGCGGGCACGATTAACTCGATTAGTCGCGCATAGGCCGGCTGCGTGGGATCATCTGCTCCAACTAATTGCTATAAGACCCTTTCTTCCATTGGCAAAGTACTCCTGCATAGTAGTAAGGGACAAGACTACTCTGCGGGAGGAACAGCGGGAAATGCCCAAGAAACTCAGCGACGATACGGAGACACTAGGGAACATAGAGAAGTTTCTTCAACAGTGTTTGGAGGATATGGAGCCAGACCGCAGGGTCAAGGGTCCTGGCAGGCCACGTATCCTGCCGGCCATGGTTCTGTGGGCGGGACTACTGGTGTGCGTACTGAGAGGCTTTGGCAGCCAACTGGCGTTGTGGCGACTCATCTCGGAACGGGGACTGTGGTTCTTCCCAAGATTTGAGGTAACAGACCAAGCAGTTTACAAGCGGCTTCATAGCGCGGGGACCGAGCCACTGGAGAGGCTCTTCGAACAGATCAACAGGATGTTGGCAGAGAGATTTAGGGATATGGTCTCAAATAAGTTGGCATCCTTCGCCGATGGGGTGGTGTGCATAGACGAGAGCACGCTGGAGGCCATCTCCAGAACGCTGCCCACTCTGAGAGGAGTGCCTGAAGGCGACAGTCGGCTGCTTCCTGGCAAGCTGGCCGGCGTGTTCGACCTGAGACATCAGCAGTGGCTTAGGGTCAGGTTTCAGCCGAACCCACATCAGAACGAGAAGGTATTGGCGCGAGAGATGGCGGCCGAGTTGCCAGCGGGAACACTGATTGTGGCAGACCTGGGATACTTCGGCTTCGCCTGGTTCGACTGGCTGACAGACAGGGGTTGCCATTGGCTGAGCAGGCTGAGAGCAAAGACCTCTTACAAAGTGATACATACCTTCTATCAGCGCGGAGATGTCTTCGATGGCATCGTCTGGCTTGGAGTCCACCGGGCTGATCGGGCCATCCGCCGCGGCGGACGGCTGGTGACTTTCAGGCAGGGCAGAACCATGCACCGCTACATCACCAACGTTCGAGAACCTCACAGGTTTCCGATTGCATCGATAGCCGAGGTCTATGCTCGCAGGTGGGACATTGAGATGGCGCTGGCATTGGCCAAACAACACCTCAAACTGCGTCTTCTGTGGTCCGCCAAGCAGGTCGTGATTCAGCAACAAATATGGGCAACGTTGATAATTTCGCAGGTCCTGCAGTCTATGAGGCTTGAGATAGCTTACAAGGCCGGGGTAGATCCGTTCGAGGTGTCGATTGGCCTGCTGGTGGAGTATGCGCCCCAATATGCCTATGAAGGCAGAGACCCTGTGGAGGTGTTCGTCAAGCGAGGTCGTCAACTGGGCTTCATTCGACCATCACGAAGAACGCGCATCAAGACCCCTAGCATACCTGTCGGCTCAATCCTGCCCGCACCGCCCGAACTGACGCTCATTCGAACACCAAGATACGCCAATCGTAGATGCTACAGACGCGCAGCGAACATCCTGAAATCCAATTAGTTGGAGCGGATGCGGCAAGGGACACCCCTACGGTTGTTTTGGCGAGTGGTGGGATGCCGTTGGGCCGATTGGCGGGTCTCCTAATAGGGTGGCTCGGGACCAGGGTTGGTGGTCGGTCCGCCGGGAGCGGGGGACAAGCCTCTCGCCTGGCGCAGTCTTCAACCGCGCTACATATCCTATCCCCACCCCTCCTGGATTCCAGCCTCCGCCGGAGTGACGATTGTGCGTGGCGGGAACGGTCATTTTCGTACCAATCGCTCATCGCGGCAGGCGCCGGCACACCAAGGTATGAAAACGTGGAGTCGGGACTTTGTGCGGCCCATTCGCACGGGGCACTCTGCGATGCCCAGGCCCCACCCCAGCGGGGGACAAGCCCCCGCGCTACATTTCCCATCCCCACCCCAGGGTGCCCACTAGGGACACCCCTACGGTTGTTTTTGGCGCGTGGTGGGAGGCAGGAGCGAGGGCTTCCTGAGGGGCCCGGGTCAGTGGGCTACGGCGAGGGGCGCCGGCACACCGTCGGTGTAGATGCGCCGGCAAACGACACTGCCGAAACTGGCGATCATAATGATGACGAAGGCCGTGCCCGCGACAGCCAGGATCAAGGACGCGTCGACGTACTCGGCCAGGTATCCGTTGACCAGGTTGACGAGCGCCATGGAACCGCCCAGATGAAACGTGAAGATGCTCGCGACTCGGCCACGATACTTGTCGTCGGCCAGCGACTGGGTAATGGCGGCGACCTGGGTCATGAAAGCGCCCTGAGATCCGCCGGCGAGCACGGCTGAGGCGACGGCAAATGTCATGTTTGTTGCCAGGCCCATTCCGGCCAGCGATAACCCGCTCAAGACGCCAACGGCGAGCAGGATTCGCCCTTGATTCAAACTACCCCTGACGCCGGCGATCCAGACGCTGCCGATCAGGGAGCCGGCGCCTACACCTATCATGATGGTGTTGAACCCATTGGCGCCGGCGTCCAAACGTTGCTGGGCAAGCGTCGGCAACACGGACTCGTACGCCATGGATAGGGCGCAGTGAAACGCGGCTAATGTGATTATCGCCCTGATCAGCCTATGCCTATACGCGTAAACGAGGCCGTCTACGAACGCGGACAACATCTGCTGCTCGGCGGTGACGCCTCCGGTAGACCGGGTACGAACTCTAAGGACTTGGAACAACCCGAACGTGTAGGCAACTCCGCACAGGACGAATGCCCCAGCGACTCCCACGGTGAGCAACATCGGGGCAATCAGAACTGGACCTATGAGGCGCGATCCGTGGAGTGTGGCGGCGTTGAGCGAGAGAGCGTTGAGCAATCGCTCCTTGGGAACCAGGTTGGGCACCAATGCCTGGACCGACGGCATTTGGGCAGCGCGGGCGACGCCGTTCACCCCGGCCAGCGTCACTAGTTGCCACACTTGGACGGTGCCGGTGATGGCAAGGATGGACAAAACGACGCTCTGAAATATGTCAATCGCAAGCATATATGCGAGTAGATTTCGCCGATCGAGCTTGTCGGCCAGGACTCCGATGAACGGGGGCACCAGGAACATAGGCGCCATCGCGGCAAACGTCGTTAGCCCCACGATTCTGGAGTCGCCGGACGTGATCTCGAAGGCGAGCCATCCCCGGGCCACAATGAGCGCCCAGGATGCGGCGGCGCCGGCGAGGCCGGCCCTCCACAGCGACCTGTAGTCGGGATAGCGAAGGGCTACCAGGTAACGGTCGGCAACGGAATTGCGCATCTCGGAAAGCTGCGTGATCGGCCTCCAGAGTGGGATTCAGTAGGCGCGAACTAGTCCAGGGAATTGTATCCGCGATTACAGTGCCGGAGGTTCCGGCGCTGAAGGAAACAGCCCTCGAAGAAGTTAAATCCGGGCTTGGGATGGATCGACCAAGCTGTCCAAGAATCCTGCTACATCAACCAGTGGCGTGTACCAGGACTTCGCGGTCGATTTTCTCTACCGTAAGCGGCTGCCCGACGTGAAGCTCGCCGCCTCGGATCACCCTGGCCAAAAGACCTCGCCGACCCCCGACCTCCTTGATCAACCCGGGCCGGACTTCGTCCAGGTGGCTGCAAGGCTCACATTCCATGGTGATCTCGAACCTGGCTTCGCCGGCTACAATCAAATCGCCGGGTTGCAAGTCACTCAGTGCCAGCATTTCGGTCGTGATGTTTTCTTTCATCGCACCGACTGGAACGTTCAATAGACGGAGCGTTTCGACGTCCATAAAGAGGACTTGTCTCAGTCCGCCGGGCCGGGCGTGGGCGTCGCGGTCTAGACCGTGATCGCGAAGGGCCGCAATGGATTGAGTAGACTTCATCGGCATGCGGCGTCTGGGTGAGTAATGGAGTGCCATGATTCGTGGTGTAGCTTCGCTCAACAGCACGCCTCCTCATATAATGTTTTGTGTTCAAAATGAATCCCAAGAGGGGACTTCAATTCAATTGTAATCCTGAATCCGGATGCCGGCCAATCAGGAATGGAGGTAACTATGAGCGGATCACAGATTCCCGCCGTCGGATCGCCGGCGCCAGATTTTTCGCGGCCGGCGACGGGAGGGCGCGAGATTTCGTTGTCGGATTTCGTCGGCAAGCAGCCGGTGGTCGTATATTTCTATCCGAAGGACAATACGTCCGGCTGTACCAAGGAGGCTTGCAGTTTCCGCGACTTGACGCCGGAGTTCGCCAAGCGCGGCGTAGCGGTGATCGGCGTGAGCCCGGATAGCGTAAAGTCGCACGACAGATTCGCCGGCAAGCACGAGTTGCCGTTCCCACTACTGGCGGACGAAGACACGAGCATGAGCACGAGCTATGGCGCATACCGGGAGAAGAGCATGTACGGGCGCAAGTACATGGGGGTCGTAAGAAGCACCTTTGTGATAGGCGAGGACGGCATCGTTAAGGCAGTCTTTCCGAACGTGAGGGTCCCGGGGCACGTCGAGAAAGTGTTGGACGCTATAGACAGCGATGTCGGCGGTTAGATCCGTCCCGACTGACGGAACCTGGAAACCCGAGCACGGATACGGACCAGATCTAAAGGCCTTTCGGAGGCCGGCCTCGGCCAATGACGACATCCATCGACCAATCCACCGCGCCATCCGCCGGCAGAGTGGCGTATTCCTCGCGCATTATCGCGATGTCGAGCCGGTCAGGGCACCCGTTGCAGGGCTCAAGCAATAGTTGGTAGTACGGCTCTCCTTCAAACGGATGACCGCCTCGATTGGCAACGAGACCAAGGTAGGGGGCATCCTCCGGCGAGAATAGAAACGTTAGGAAGTCCTCGGTCGCCGGATCGTATAGTGTGCCCCAACCCTCAGGAACCCTCGTGGTGAACAGCTTGTCCACGTAACCCAGATCGGCCGGCCCCATCACACTCTCATCGAATTCCCGACCTTCGGTATCGACCGTGATGGGCCAGGGGTGTTCATCCAACAAGACTCCGAGACGGTTGTACTTGGACATCTCGACACGCACTCGAACACCCTCCGGCATGAGGATGCGAGTGGTGGGCGTCGCCACGAAGAAGGGGTGCGTTGACCAAATGTACTTCATCGGGAAGGCGGACAGGTTCTCCAGCCGGTAGTTGATCGTCAGTGTGCCGGGCTTGTTCAAGACCAACTCACGGGTGAAGACGTAGGGGAAGCGGACGCCGGCGACGGTCAACTTGATGCCGTTCGGGATCGGCTCATCGCGCCAGGGCAAGCACCATACTTCACCATGATCCGGTATGGAAACGCCCTTCCAGGGGAACTCCGGGTAGTCGACTGGGGTGATGCTGGGAAACACCTCGTCCCACCCGTTGATGTTGTAATCGCCAAACCATCCGTCGTATTCGGGCATTTTGAATGACACAGAGGGATCGCGCCAGATGTATTCGCGGCCGGCGTCGGTGTTCTGGAACGAGATAATCTTGCCTCCGATCTCGGGAATCACGGTCAGCAGTACCGATTGCCCCTCGACGGTAACGGTCCTAAAGCCATCGATCTGCGATTCGCTGGTCTGAATAGCCACGGCGACCTCGTGTTTCAGCAAAGTAATTGAGGCCCATTGGTGGGCCGGCTGGATTCCAACAGTACATTTTCCACGGGTACAGTGTCAATCAGGCGATACGATTGTTGGCCGTCCCGTATGTGTTGGCCTGATGGTGATAGTATGTAGCGAACCAGTGACTAGGGCAGAGCGTCCGAGGACGTGTGCCCGGACCTTGGTACGTTTCGGGCCGGATAGGGAAACCGATTGCATCTGCCGGGGGAGCCGGCACAGATTCTCCCAAGGAGTAGAAAAAGATGAACGTCATCGTGATCGTGTTAGACACGCTGAGGCAAGACCACGTCGGCGTTTATCATGAGGGAAGGCCGGCCTTCGACGATATCGCTCCCTGCGCCACTCCTAACCTCGACGCGCTCGCATCCCGCAGCGTGGTATTCGACAACGCATATCCGGAAGCCCTGCCGACGGTGCCAATTCGATGCCAGCTTATGACGGGACAGCGTACGCTTCCATTTCGGTTCTGGCAGCCTCTCCTTCCGTCGGACATCTCGATGGCGGATATCCTGAATCGAGAGGGGTACGTTTGCGGTTTGATATCAGACACATATCACTATCGCGCGCCTGGACAGAACTATCATCGGAGCTTCCACGCCTACCGATGGATCAGGGGCCAGGAGTACGACCCCTACGAATCAGTGCCCACCCGCCGGAACGTAGACGACTACGCTAAATGAGAACTACAACGCGCACTGGCGGCGAATCGTGGCCCAAATGTTGGCGAACATGGATGAGATGGAGGACGAGCAAGACTATTTCCCAGCGCAGGTTGTGGATGAGGCTATCGGATGGTTGAGAAAGAACCGAGTCCACGACAAGGTCTTCCTTTGGATCGACTCGTTCGACCCTCACGAGCCCTGGGACCCCACCTCGACGCTTCGATACATACACCGACCCAAAACTATCGAGGCCCTCGCTTGATCATGCCGATGGGTGGGCAAGCGAAGAGCTGGGCGACGCAGGAGCAGATCGAGCACATCAGGGGTCTCTACGCCGGCGAAACCGAGTTCGTCGACCACTGCCTGGGCCGGCTGTTCGAGGCTCTAGACGAGTTGGGATACATGGAAGATTCGCTGATCGTGCTGCTCGGCGACCACGGTCATCCACTCGCCGACCACGGTAAGTTTCTGAAGGGGACTGACAGGATGTACAGCGAGCTCCTGAAAGTGCCGTTTTTCGTCCATCTCCCGGGTGGCGAGAACAAAGGGCACCGCACCGGTGCGTTGGTTCAGTTTCAAGATGTGTTGCCGACGATTCTCGACCTGTTGGGACTGGGCAATAACGAGTCGGCGTTTCACGGGTCCAGCTTCCGGCCGGTAGTGTTGGGCGACGCGGAGGATCACCGGGGCATCAATCATCACTGGCTACCATGAAGGGATCGACCGATGCGTTCGCGACCGGGAATGGAGCTTGATCTTACGACCCGACGACGAGCCCGATGAGCTATATCATATGCCGAGCGACCCGAAGGAGCAGAATAACCTGGTGGACGAGCGCGCGGACGTAGCGCAGCGGTTGGGCGGACAGTTCGGCCAGTACTTCTTCAGGCGGCAGAGGTCGCCGGCGATCAAGGGCATTCAGGGCAAATACGAGCTTGCTTCTGGCAGCGTCGAATAGGGCAAATGCAACAGGAGATCTAGGAATGGCAACAGCTGAAGAGCGAATCAAGGAACTGGGTATAGTACTCGGCGAACCGACGAAGCCGGTGCCGGGCGCCAACTACGTGCCGGCGGTCCGGGCCGGAAATCTACTCTTTCTATCTGGACATATTCCGCCGGCCGGCACTTTCGTAGGCAAAGTGGGGCGAGACCTCACCGCCGAGGAGGGCTACCAGGCCGCGCGGACAGTAGGACTCAGTCTGCTCGCGACGATCAAGGCGAACCTGGGCGATCTCAACCGGGTCGCAAGAGTCGTAAAGGTTCTGGGCATGGTCAACTCGGCCGACGGATTCGGGCAACAATCGGTCGTGATCAACGGTTGCTCGGACCTGTTGACGGACGTGTTCGGAGAGGACGGCCGGCACGCCCGTTCGTCGGTGGGAATGGCGGAGCTACCGGGCGGAGCTTCGGTCGAGATTGAGCTAATAGTCGAGGTGGCATAAAAGCCGGCTGGTACTCTCCGCGCCAAAGCCGGGGGTGGGCAGCGTCCAATTCGCCGCGTTTGGCGGCTTTGAGAACCTGCCAACAGGATCAGTTCCGTGCGTGGCTAGATGTCGGGCCTTTGCCTCTGATGTGGCCGTCTTCCTTGGACGCCGCCCCTGACTGGATGCTAGCTTTCGCTGGAATGGCGTTGGTGGCAGTAGGTATGGAAGGGACTTGCCATTCCGGTAATACTCGCTCTTGCCGGTTGGGGGTTTTCTTTTCGGTGGCCCGGGACTATGGTTGGTTGCCGGTCTGCCGGGAGCGGGGGACAAGCCCCCGCGCTACATTTTGTCGTTCCGGATTCGACCATCGGTTTGCAATGCGGCTCGTGTTGCCGATGGGGAGTCGGCATTGGTGTTGATTGAGGGGGCACTTTCTCGTGCCAATCGGTCATGCGGGCTGGGGCCGGCATACCAAGGTATGAGAATTGGGGGACGTGTTGACGGGTGCGGGACCGGTTGAATGCGGGTACTGCCCAGCCGGCGTGACAGCATTCTCGTACCAATCACCCATACCGGTTGCAACCGGCACACCAAGGGATTAAAAACCGGACTTGCGGTGCATGCGGCGAATTCGCACGGAGGATTCTGCCATGCCCAGCCCCGACCCCAGCGGGGGACAAGCCCCCGCGCTACATTTCTCCGTCCCCGCCCCTCTGGATTCCAGCTTTCTCTGGAATAACGATTGCGGGGGTTGATGCGATTCGAAGTCACTCCCGAAGCCGCTTTGCGTCATTGTCCTACCAAAGATGAATCGAGGGGCCGCAACGCTCACGAGAAGGCGCCGCCATACGGGCAAGTGACACTAACTAGCGCCGGGCTGCCCAACCGTCTCGTTGGGACTTACACTTCCGTCACGACCGGGACTATCAGGGGGCGGCGACGGGTCTCGTTGTAGATATAGCGTCTCAGCAGGTCTCCGGTTCTTCTGGCGAAATTACCCCTGTGGCCTGGGCCGGCATAGTCTCGTTCGAGCGAGGCACGAAGGCTTTCGGCAGCAGCGGTGAGAATCGGTGATTCGGTGGGATACATGAATCCGCGGGAGACTAGGTCCGGCCCGCCCAACAACTCGCCGGTCTCTCGGTCGACGGCAAGGGCGGCAACGACGACTCCATCTTCAGCGAGATGCCGGCGATCACGCAGGATACCACCGGTTACGTCGCCAATGGTCCGTCCGTCGATGAAGACGCGGCCGGCGTCAACTCTAGTGGACTTATCCCATCCGCCATCCCGGAACGCAATCACGTCTCCGATATCGGATAGGACGACATTCTCAGCCGGGACTCCAGACTCAACCGCAAGATTGCTATACATCACCATCTGGCGATATTCGCCATGGACTGGAACGCAGAATTCCGGCCGCAGCGTGTCGATCATCAGCTTGAGCTCGTCGCTGCAGGCGTGGCCGGAGACGTGTATTCCCTGAGTGACCGGTGGATACAGGACATTTGCGCCCCGCCGCATGAGATTGTCGATGGTCCTGGCGACAGTGTTCTCATTACCGGGTACCGCAGTTGCGGAAAATATGACGAGGTCACCGGGTTGAATACTGATTTGCCGGTGGTCTCCAACCGAAATGCGGGACATTACCGCCGATGGCTCTCCCTGGCTTCCAGTGATGAGGAGCACGACCTTGTTAGGCGGAAGTCGATTCGCTTGATCCAAGGTGACAAGCCGCTCCCAGTCGAAACTCAGATAGCCAAGATCGCGGGCCACTCTCAAGTTTTGCTCCATGCTGCGGCCGGCGACGGCAACGGTGCGCCCGTGTTTCATCGCACTCCGGATGGTTTGATCGAGCCGGCTGATGTTGGAGGCGAACGTGGTCACGATCACACGGCCCTCCGCATCTCCGATCATCCGGTCAAGATTCTCGGCGACCATTCGCTCCGGCGGGGTGAAACCTGGGCGGTCCACGCGCACGCAATCGGAGAGCAAAACCGTCACGCCCTCATCGGCAATTTCCTTCAGGCGAGCAAGGTCAGGCTCCTGCCCTCTCTCTAGGTCAAGATCGAACTTGAAATCTCCAGTGAAGAAGGCAGTGCCGGCGGGTGAACGAACGAAGACGCTGCCACTGTCCGGAATACTGTGAGCGACTTGGGCTATTTCAATTTCCAACTGGCCAACAGGAACTCGCTCGCCGGGCCGCAACTGGACCAGATCGACCAGATGCTCCACTCGGTGCTCCCTGAGCTTGTTCGACACCAGACCCAAAGCCAAGGGCATCGCGAAGACCTTGATAGGGACGCCCAACAGACGAACTAGAAACGGAACCGCGCCAAGGTGATCTTCGTGTCCGTGGGTCAACACGATTCCGCGCAGAAAATCAGCGTTGTCCAGGACGTAGCTGAAGTCGGGGATGACAAGGTCTACACCGAGAAGGTCTTTGGAGGGGAATTGAACGCCGGCATCGACGAGCAGCAGGTCGGTGCCGTACTCGACCAGGGTCGAGTTTTTGCCGACTTCGCCGACGCCCCCCAGGGGGATGATCAACAGTTCTTGGTCATTTGATTCAGTCACAGAGCGCTCCTAACGCGGGCTAATTGAATTCGTTGGTAGGGGTCGCTGGTGCCGGCAGTGGCCGGCACAGGGTGGAATAGAAATCGGGGCAACCGGATGACGGGTTTTCTCTACGGTGGATCGGGACCAGGATTGATTGCCGGTCTGCCCGGAGCGGGGGAAATGCCCCTCGCCTCGCGTAGTCTTCGACCGCGCTACATTTCCCTTCCCCGCCCCTCTGGATTCCGGCCTTCGCCGGAATGACGATTGTGGGGATTGGGGCGAATCAAAGCCACTCCCGAAGCCGCTTGCATTGTTTTCGTACCAATCACCCATACCGGCCGCCGCCGGCACACCAAGGGACAAATACACGGAGTCCCAGTTTTGTGCGGCGAATTCGCGCGGGGGATTCTGCCATGCCCAGGCCCCACCCCAGCGGGGGACAAGCCCCCGCGCTACATTTCCCTCCCCCACCCCTCTGGATTCCGGCCTTCGCCGGAATGACGATTGTGGGTGGCCGGAATGTCGATGGCCAGCGAAAATGTCCGCCCAAGTGGCCAGCATAAATGTCACCCGTACTGCTAGTGATGGTATCAGATCATCCCCTCTTCAACGCGGAGCGCTTCATGGGCGGACTCTCAGCCTCCATGTACTTCTTCGCCGTGTCCCGGTGGATGCCCACTTCCCTGGCGACAGCTCGAATCGACAATCCCCCGCGCTTCGCCTTCTGCACAGCGTTCCACCTTGCTTTCTGGAGTGGGGTGGGCTTCCTATGTCGCATGGCAACGGCTTTGCGGACTCTGATTGCACCGTTTGCTTCTACCGTGTCGATCCCGGCGTCGAGTCCTGCCAGGGTCGCCTCCCAGCGCCTGCCCAGTCCGTTGAGGCCGCGATATGGGGGTAGCTCGTGTGAGGAAGAGCCGTTGAATCTTCTGAGTATGCCTGGGCGGGGTGGCGCCTCCTGGCTAGGGATTATCGCTCCCTGGTAACGGACAGCCAGTTGGCCATCCAAGCCTTCCAAGACCTCAACCACCGTTCCGGCGTAGCTGGGTCGTTCCATACCTGGCAGCAGCTGAAGCGTGCGCCAGCGATACTTCACCGTGTTGTCCCTGGCCACTCTGCGGTTGTGTTTGAAGCAGAGCACCGTATCGATGCACACTCCCGATCCCAACGGGCGGTAGGCAGCCTCAGGGTGCTGCGCCGGCACTCCGAAGCGAGCGTTGAAGCGGACAAGGAAGTCCTTCAGCACGACGTTGGCCTCCTCGATGGTGGTTGCGCCTGCAAGCCGAAGCTCTGCCACCAGCCTGTCCTGGAGGGTTCCGGCAGTCCGCTCCACTCTGCCCTTCGCCTGAGGTGACAGCGCGAACACCATCTGTATTCCCAACTCGTCCATCGCGCGGCTGAACTGCGTCGGTGCACCGACGAGCCCGGCCCCGGACACATTCTTGAAGACGGAGTGTCGGTCGGTGTAGAGGGCAATGGGTATTCCGTAGCGCTGTATCAGACCCCTCATCAGGCGGAAGTAATCGCGGGTGTTCTCCTGCTCGCAGAACAGGGCATTAACCACGATGCCCGTGGCGTCGTCCACCGCCAGCAGCAGCGCGAAGGCCGAACCATCCTCTCCCAACCATCGGTGATGGCTGCCGTCGATCTGTATCAGCATGCCCTTGCGCGGCATCCGCTGCCGGCGGACACGGTGTCGCGGTGGCCGGCGCCGGCGCGGGCTCTTCAGGCCGGCTCCAACCAGTATGCGCCGCAGCGTAGTTCTGCCTATATCTATGCCTTCGCGCTCCCTGAGTAACTCGCTCAGGTGAGTGTGGTTCGTCTTCGGGTACCGGGTCTGAGCAAGGCGCAGTACCTCCGCCCTTGACGCCTCCGATGTCAGGTTGGGTGCTCGGCGTCCACGATGTCCGTGAGCGAGTGCGGCTGCGCCCTCCTCCCTGTACGCCGCCAGGATGCGCCTGGTGTGGCGCGTGCTCACTCCCATCAGAGTCGCCGCTTGGTCCAGAGTCATATGCTCTGCCAATAAGCTGTTGAGTACCTGAAGCCTTGCCTGCTCTCTCTGGTTCAATGTCACATTCTCCATAATGTGACATTCTTGCTGGCCAGTTAGTGAGGACGTTTATGCTGGCCATCAACAGCCGGAACGGCCATTTTCGTACCAATGACTTCAGCGGAGTATCAGCCATGGGGTTGGCAGCGCAAACCTGGTGAACGCGGCGATGCTCGGCAAAAGACGATTCGAGGCATTCTTGACAGCGGAATGAGGAGGAACTTCAGGCGACGCTTGGTTGATTCGGCTCTATCCTTTAAGACCTGAGAACACAACGCCCTGAATAAAGTACTTCTGAGCGAAGAAGAACAGAAGCAAAGGCGGAATCATGATCATCGTCGCACCGGCCATTACTTCGGTGAGGACCGGTGCGGTCGTTGGCGAGTTGGTCCTGGCGAAGAAGTGCAGACCCACCGCCAAAGTGAACTTTTCGTTGCTGCGGAGGAAGATCAGCGGGTTGAAGAAATCGTTCCAAGTCCAGAGGAACGAGAAGATGGCGACCGCGGCCAAAGCCGGCATGATCAGCGGAAGGATTATCCTCCAGAAGATGCCAAACCAGCCGCATCCGTCGATACGAGCCGCATCGTCGAGCTCATGGTTTACCGTCATAATGAACTGGCGAAGAAGGAATATGAAGAACGCACCGCCGCCAAACCAAGCCGGTACGATCAACGGCGCATAGGTGTCCAACCAAGCCAACTCTTTGTAAATGATGAACAGCGGGATAATTGTCACCTGGAACGGCACCATCATTGTGCTCAGAACCAAGATGAACAGGACGTTTCGGCCAAAGAACCTCATACGGGCGAATGCGTAGGCTACCAATGAGGCGGTGAGTAGCCTGCCGGCCATCACGCCGAGGGTGATGACAGAAGTGTTCACGAAGTATTTTCCAAATGGAACGTAGGCGAACAGAGCGTTGTGGTAGTTAACCCACATCCACTCGGTCGGGATCCAGGTTGGCGGTATCGTGAAGGCTTCCCACTCGGTCTTGAAGGAAGCCATCACCATCCAATAGAACGGGAAGATGATGAAGAGACCGCCGAGGATCACGATGCCATGGCTAAATATCGATCGAACGATATTCAGGTAGCGCCGGCGCCGTTTCGATGCCGCAATAACCTCCGCAGAGGATGGACTGGTTGCGATAGAACTCATGCTATTTCTTCAACTCTCCCTCGTAGTACACCCAACGGCCCGACATCGCAAAGGCGAGAACCGTGAGGACCATTATTATGAGGAACAGAGCGACGGAAAGCGCAGAAGCGTAGCCCATCTTGAGGCTGCGGAAGGCTTGCTCATAGAGGTAGAGAACATAGAACAACGTGGCATTCGCGGGGCCGCCATCGGTGATGACAAACGAGTTGATGAAGACTTGGAAAGAGCCGATTATTCCCATAATGAGGTTGAAGAAAATGGCGGGAGAGATCATCGGGATGGTGACATTCCAAGTCTTGGAAATCCATCCGGCGCCATCGATTTCGGCCGCCTCGTATAGCTGGGTCGGCACGCCCTGGAGGGCGGCCAGATAGATGACGGTGCCACCGCCAAGAGCCCAAAGGTTCATGAAAATAAACGTAGGTAGGGCCAACTCGTAGTTGAACAGCCAGTTAGGTCCTTCGATTCCTACGTACCGCAGCACAGTGTTGAGGATGCCGGCTTCCTTGTGAAGGACCCACTGCCACATATAGGCGACGGCGACTCCGGCAACCACCGCAGGCGTAAAGAAGATAGTGCGGTAAAACGCGATGCCACGGAGGTTCTGGTTGAGCATCAGTGCCAACATGACGCCGAAGATTATGCCCAAGATGACGCTTCCGACTGAGAATATCGCTGTCACCTTGAGGCTGTGCCAGAACAGGGGATCGCGGAAGAGCATCTTGTCGTAGTTCTTCAGCCCCACGATGTCGGTCTGAGGGATTGGGGTAACGATGTCGTAGTTCGTGAAGCTCAACGCAAACGAGGCCAAGACTGGGCCTACTTCGATAAGGACGAAGCCCAGAATCCAGGGAAGAATGAAGAGGTACGCCCAGAGGTTTTCGGCTAGGACGCTGCGAGGAATACCACGCCGCCGAATTGCTGGTGTGGCTGCCATTTAGCTAGAGGACTCCCGTTGATTTCAGGGACGTTTTGCCGGGATGCATGTTATTCACAGTTCGAACAGGTGTCAACATGCTTGACGTTAAGCTGGGAGTGTCAGAGACCTACGAGGGACGGTTGGATGTTAGGTGTTTTGCGCTAGGGGCTGGTACCGTCGCCGGCTGGCGCGTATCAGTACATGTGCCCATAAACCGAGGCGGCGACAGAGACTTCGATGTCGTGGATAGCCTGAGACATCGCTTGACCGATCAGGTCCAGCTTACGCACCTGCTCGATTCGGGCGGTGGCCTTTACCAACTCCCGCCGGGAAAGCATCTCCTTGAAGATGCCACACGCCTCGGCAAGGCATATGATCATGACATCGCGCGGATAGGGGATTTCGTCGCTAAAGAGCACACCCATAATGCGCAGTTTGACCTCGCGCTCGGCCTCGCCATCGATGACCGGGTAACGCCTTGATCGGAACACCCAGAGGAAGCGGTCATCCTGCCGCTCAAGGATGCCGCGCTCAACCAATCGCGAGAGCGCCTCTTCGCGGATCGCATAGGCACTGCGGGCGGTGTGTTCCACCCAGAATCGTGCGTCGCGCTTCTCTCCCTTCGCAATCTCGGCGAGGGTCGGGTCTAGCAGGCTATCGCCGACGGGAGTGGCATCGACCAGGATGAGATTCTTCAAGTCGGTGTCGATACGGTTCTCCATCGCCAGGTCCATCAGGACGCCGCCGGCGATGGCATACTCAAGCGACCATCTGGGTACGTGCACGAACCTACCATCATCGTCGTGGAGCAGGAGCAGGATGATTTCCTCAACGAATCTGAGCGCCATGGTTGTCCACCTCCGTATGGAGCGGTCATTCTCAACGAACTAGCGGCGGCTGGGACGTGCCGCGTCAGCACAGAGATATCGCGAACTTCGCGCCGTATCCTCTTCAGCAGTTGGCCGGCGCTAATTGTACCGTGTATCAGTTATGACGGTCTAGTAGAACGAGTCTTGAGTCAACGAGGATTGGCCGCCGCGGGGGGCCGGAAGCAACCTTGCCGGGCCTGCCTGGATACCTAGGGTTCTTGGTAGGCATATGCAGCCTTTTTGCGCATTTTCGGCGGCTGGTAGTCTCGAGGACGAGGCTCTTCGACGCTAAGCGTTGCCGGAGGCGTCGATCACCTGCCCGCGAACCCAGGCCGCGGCAGGCGTGCAGAGGAATGCCACGATCCGGCCGACGTCCTCGGGCTCGGAGAGCCGGCCCAGAGGATGACCTGGATCGGGCGCTGGCGGGACACCTCCCCGCATTATCCTTGCGGCCGCGGTATCAACTGAGCCGGCGCGAACGGTGTTGACGTTGATGCCGGCGCCGGCGAGGTCGGCGGCAAGGTAACGCACAAGCGACTCGGCCGCCGCTTTCGCGACTCCGAGCGCGCAATAGGCGCCTCCGCCCCTGGCCGCTCCGCGACTGGATACGTGGATGATCGAGGCGGAGTCTCGGCCGGCCATCAATGGAACAGCAGCTTGTGCGCAGAGCAAAAGCGCTCGCGCGGCGACGTTCATGGAGCGGTCCCATTCGTCCACCGTCAGCTGCATTGCCGTCTTGGGTATAGGCTCAACGGCGTTGTTCACCAGAATGTCGAGAAAGCCGGCCTGTCGTTCAATCTTCTCGAAGAGGCGCTTGATTTCGCCGGGCTCCCGCACATCTGCTTGGATGGACCAGGCCCGCCGGCCGGTAGATCTAATCGATCGGGCGACCTCGTCCGCGCCGGCCTTGTCGCCGCGATAGTTGATGAATACATCGGCGCCATTGTCAGCCAAGACGCGGGCGATGCCGGCTCCGATCCCTCTGGAGGAGCCGGTGATGAGCGCGATCTTGTCCTCCAGGGCTCGTGGTCCGTTGCCTTTCTCCATTGGTTCCCCCTGTCCCAACATTGGATTCAGCCGGATTTGACGGCCGAGTCGGCGGCCTGTCGTGGCATTATAAGCAGTTGTACGCTGCGGCAATCTAATTAGGTCTGGCAATCACGGCCGGGCGTCTGCGCGGATCAGAGGCGATTTGAGGGTCTTCTGTATCGAGTGTAAGTCCTCCGGGTTGAAGGTGAGGATGTTGTCTTCGAACATTCCCTGGAACAGGCCGACTACAGCGCCGGGCGTTTTCGAGGATGCGCCATTTGTGGGTGTCGCTGTCGGCGAAGGCGTCGCCGGCATGCATATGGCCGCCGTCGATCACCTCGAAGCCGAGCTTTCGGTAGAACGCCAGCAAAGCGTCGATGTTTACCCTGGTTCGTGGCACGAATAGGGGACGCGAAGTGGGCGACGGCCGGCAAGGTGGTGTAAAAAAACGCCGGCGTGCTGGCCAGGGAATCTAGGACATCAACAAGTCTTGCGCGACACGAGCCGGCGACAGGGGCCGAGCGCCGATGGAAAGCAAGTTGGAATTGGCCGGGCTGTCCAAGGTAAGGAGAGGCTTGCCGGAATCGGCCACCTGGCGTGCGAAGGCCTCGGTCTTGCCACCGGTTGACGCGTGGACGATAAGAACACGCTGGGCGAGGCCGGCGACAAACTCATTGCGCTGAGCGGCTATCTCGGCCGTCGGCCTGCGCCGGGAGGCCGGAAAGGGCGACAGCATCAGCATCCGGCCGGCGTCGAGCGGGACTCTCCAGTCGCGGGGGATGCGCATGTTTTCGATGCCACGAGCCGGGCAGACGACGACCGGCTGAGTGCCGCGCAACAGCAGCCGGAGGCACTCCTTCTCCATCGGCGTCTGGAAGCCGCCAATGACGGCGACGCCGGCATCGCGCATGGCCCGGGCGAGGTCATAGGTCTTCAGGATGAGGTCGCCGGGGCAGCGATTGGAGCAGAACAGGGCCGTCAGGGGTTGTCCGAGCAGCCTAAGGTCGCCACGGTGAGGCGTGTCAGGCGACAGTAAGGCCGCAGCCGGGCCGTTCACCTTGACAAGGGCGGCGGTCTGCGTTGGGTGGCTCTCGACTGCGCGCGTTCTCATATCGGCAACACCCGAACCCTGCTTCGGCTCTGGTCAACCACTACCAAGGCTCCAGACGATAAGTCGGACTCGTGCTGAGTGAGAGCGGTTATAACCAACCCTTCCAAGTTGTCCGGCAGGATATTCTCGGCACGGACCTGAGGCACACTCGGGCCGATGTCGTGCGATAGTGCCAGCATGGCGCCGAAGTCCAGATCGTGGGTGAACACGACGTATTGGTGAGCAAGAGCCCAATTCATGATATCCCTGTCGCTGGCCCTCGGATCGCCGACGATGGACCAGTGTACCGCGTGCCATCCTTGCTTTTCCAGCACTGGCACCCAGTCCGGGTGATAAGTTCATGTCAACAACGAGCTTCGGCCTCATCACGTGTGGAGAGGGACTTCGCGCTCCTCCAGCCTCCAGGCGGCATAGGCCAGGGATTGGTGGATGTCTTCCCGTTCAAGATACGGATAGGCTTCGAGGATTTCGGAAGGTGAGCGACCAGCTGCAAGTAGACCAACAACGGCGCCAACCGTGACGCGCAGACCACGAATGCACGCCTTACCTCCCATCACAGCCGGATCGATAGTAATCCTCTCGAAAGATTTCATAAGCTATCTCCTTCAAAGTTCAGGCTGTTGGGGCTTACCGTCCCGCGTGCAGGGTCAAATCCAGCGTCAGCGGTCCCACGACGCCCGCTCCTCGGCGATGTAGTCATCAACTTCTTTTGCGGTCTTGAAGAGGCGATGGCCCGGCGCCTCAGCCAAGATATCGACCACGGATCGCCGTTCAGCAGGCGATGAGCGTGTCACCACCACGTCGACCGACTGGCCCGCCTCCAACTCCGGGCTGGCAATCTCCACTCTGCCCCCTGGTTGAACAGTCGTCCTTACGTGCAACGCCTGTTCCATTTACTCTAGTCTCCTTTCACAGGATGATTGCCCTACGGCTCCTGTTAATGAGTTGGAAGGCTCTCAAGGACTCCCAACCGACAAATTGGCTTATGCGATTCTGGCATCATCCCATAGGACTTCAGCGGCCAGATACCCGCCTAGTACCATCCTCACTAGGATTCCGCCTGATACTTGAGCGACGGCGTAGCGGTAAACATCGTCTTGAACATCCTGCCAGCTATCAGAGTAGGCTTCTTGAGAATCTCCTAGACTATGGACGATCAAAGCCCTCTGCATCATCCTGCTGCCCGCTTCCGGCCAGCCTGCGCCTTGCGGAACATTCTCAAACAGATCAACCTGTTGAGCTGTCATCGCCTGAATCGGACAAACTGACACATGAGATGGCTGCTCAAGCATAGGTTCTCCCATTTCGTAGAGAACGTGCCCGCGAGCGTTCTTCACGAGAACACGCTCTATGCGGTCGAGTTCGGGCTCCCACAGGATTTCGACATCACCCCAGAAGTTCCGCTGGACTGTTTGGGACTCGTCAATCCGGTTGCCCAATCGGGGGCTATGGGTCAATATGCCGGAGGCCGTGGGGAATCGAACTGGGTCTGGTCTTGTTGAGCCACTAAGCACCGAGCCAAGAAAAGCAATGAGGTACTCCTCGTCCGACGAAAAGCCTGCGTTACATTGTAGGCACACTTGCACTACCGGCAAGTTCTTAGGGTATGGAGGGTTCAAGAGACCCTTGGTCGGAACGTGGTCCCGATTGGATTCGTCAGGTCTCAGCCCGCTCCCGCAGTGGATACAGAAGCTCTTGTTCCTATCGTCACTGTAGTCAGTTAGTTGGTCCATCTGGTATAGCCTCCCATCACCCCGCCCGGCCCATGCGGTACTGGATGTCGTAGCTGCTGATGAAGCGCCTGGCCAAAGCTTCGCTACACATCAATGAGTTCGTACGACTGCGGCTCAGGAACGGGGAAGCTATCTTCCTCAAGCGCCTCAACGTAGAGGCGTATGGCCTCGCGAATAAGCGTGCACGCTTCCTCTCTAGTCTCGGCGACTGCCACACACCCGGGCAAGTCCGGCACATGGGCGCCGTAGCTGGTTGGCCCCTTCTCTATCACCACAGCGTATTTCGTAGTCAACTCCTTCTCTGTAGCCCCGCCTGCTTCAGGATATTGTTCCACGTTCCTTGTGGCATATCGACGCCGGGATGTCCTGCGATAACGACGATTCGATTTTGTGACTTGTAGGTCGCTCTCCCTCCCCCGATGGGTCGTCGGTAGCGCCCCACCCAGTATCTGATTTCTATTCCACCCCAATTCCCCTGAGTTGATTGCCGAGAGTAATGTTCTCCACAAGAGGAAACTCAGTGGGGTCTTGAGGCAATGTGATCATCGGCCTTAGCTGCCGCCTGAATCCCTTGAAGCCTCCGGTTCTCTGCGTTCTAGCCAGGTATCTCTGCCGAACTGCGTTTATCCGAACATCATAGTTCGTATCAATGTAGAGAAGCCCTGAATCGAGTGACTTGTGGTGGAGAGCGCACAAAGCAATTCCATTGGAGACTACATCTAGGCCTCTAGGATGCGCGTGAGGTACCAGGTGAGCTGCCTCTATCAGTTCGAGTTGAAGACCACACATGGCACAGCTATTCTCGTAGGCTTCGAGAACAGCCTGCCGGAATTGAGGGCTTCTCGCATATTGATTGTGGGTTATCGCTATCCGCCGTTTTGCGACCGAAACTAGCTTTCTGGAAGCAACCCCCGAGCGCGTGTCCCGGTGAGCACGCACGAGGTTTCGCAAGGCTCTGTCCGTCGCTTGGTGCATCACATCCGCATTTCCGACGTATAAGGCCATGAACTCAGACCGAAACGACAGCACATTTTGATGGGACACATCCCGATATACGGAAAAGCCGTCAGTCCTTGCTCTCTGATGACTTGAGAAGCGTGTGTATAGTGAAAACCTCTGAGTGATGCGGCTCCTTTGCACGAAACGCTCTGGATCCCATGCACTAAAGGTATCCGTATCCGCGTGGTAACCCAGAATACAAACCAAATCGCCAGCTGCTCTTCGTGCCGCAAGCTGATCAGGAAGATCACCTGGGCATTGGATTCTGAACTCGTCTGGATCGCTCCTACGAGTATGACTGACATTTGCAACAAACAATGTCACTTCACGCCCATTGATCGAGACTGAGAATGGGTTGTGGCCTTGAACAAAGAGGACTGCCTCAGTACGATGCCTACATGCGTCGATGACCGCTTGGAGTAATTCTCCAGAGCTAAGTAACGGCATCGTATATTACCCTTTCGGATAGGTCGTATTGCTCAAGTAATCGCTCTACTGGTAGGTCGAAAACACGAGACAACCACCGATCTATCTCCATCACCCTCGGCTCGCCAGAGGTTCTTATGGAGTTGACAGCAGGGAACTTTGCCTTGATCTGTTGAGGAATGTTCTTCTCTCCTGCCGCTTCATTGATCGCTCGAACCAATGATGAGAATGCCAACAAATCATCTGCATCGCTCGGACTGGCTCCTAAGCCCGCCAAAAAAACCAAGTCTGCTCGCACTGTCAACGTGTCTAGGCTTGTGTAGTTGAAGTTCCCGACATACTTCCCTGCGTTCTTCTTGAAGACTAGCGCGGCGTTTCTCGACTCATGGAGTAGCTCGCCAATGAGTTTCAGTTTGTGCTGGCACTCGCTCGGCAACTCCGATAGGGGGGCAAGGTATTCGGACAGAAGCGAACTAGTCACGTGAAAACCATCTCCTCTAGTAAGCCAGTACCAGAAGCAAGCTGTCCCGGATGTCGCTGCCAGTGCTGCACGAGAAAGTTCGACCGAGGCAAGTGCTAGCGATGATCCCGATGCAGCGTCTTGGATTACTCTCCCATCCAAGTCCAATGTTGGAGGGGGTTCTAAGTAGGTCGATATGAAGTTTCTGGCTGTTGGAGAAAAGCCAAGGACGCCCTGCGAGTCACTAGAGGCTCCTACGCCAGTTGAAGCCTTGCTAGCGATCCGCGAATGCAACTGCAATAGGCGCCTGCCCTGCTTCCCGGAGAGCCTCGGAATCCCGAAAGAGCCCACCTCGTAATCAGACGGCACTGCTGTATAAGAAATGTTCGCCATGAGGCTAGGCCGGTATTGAGCACGCCATCTATTGAGGCGAGTAGTGAAAGAATCGTGTCTTGACGGAGCTGACACCAAAATCGTGCAGCGTTGACTGACTCCCGCGAAAAGGGCAGCAGGAATGTTGTCAAATGATGATAGCCACGACGCACCCCATGTTCGAACGTTCTTACGCAGTTCTACAAAGTCGCGACTAAAGGTAATCGAAAGTGGGAGAATCATCCCGCATCGTCCGATTTTCGAGGTCACCTGCATCGACCTCTCAAGGACATATGCGTAAATGTCTGGGTAACGGTGTTCCACGTTGCGGCCAAGTGAGTACTTGATATTTTTGGTGGCCACATACGGCGGATTCCCAATCACCACGTCAAAGCCGCCCTTGTTCATGATCCCGTAGAACTCGACGAACCAGTGGAAGGGCTGGTGGCTGGCACGCCAGGAGTCATAGGCGATCGAGTCGCTAGGCTCGACCCGGTACTCGGTGGCAAGATAGCGATCTAGCTCATTGCTGAGGCTCTCAAGTCTCCGCCGCAGGTCTGCCTTGTCATCCGCGGTCACCTCTCCGCCGAGCATCGTCTGCTGCGTTCGGAACTGGTTGAAGGCTGCGCTTGCTGTCTCGGCATCCTCCTCGATGCGGGCGAGCGTGGCGCGATCCTCGTCGAACAGCGTTCGGCGCTGGCCGTCGGGAGTGATCGTCATAGCCTGACGCACCGCGTCCAGCGACGTGAAACCCACGAGGGTGTTGCCGGCGCGGATGTTGAAGTCTATGTCCGGCAGCGGCTCTATCTGCTCGTAGCTCTCCAACTGGGCAACGAGCTTCAGGAAGAGGCGCAGCTTACAGATTTCGACCGCCTCCTCCATTATGTCCACGCCGTAGAGGTTATTCAGGACTATCGACTTCAGGATGAAGTAACGCTCGCTGGGGTGCTTTTCGACTTGGCCCAAGACATCCCTGAAATCGCTTAGGGCATTCGGGCTGTGGGGTCGTTCGGAGCGTTCCAGGTCGTCCAGGAAGCCGCGCATGCCCTCCAGGGAGGCCGTGTAGAGCGGTTCCAGAATATTCAGCGCGGCGAAGAGAAAGGCGCCGGATCCGCAGGTAGGGTCGAGGACAGATACCTCGCGCATGGCGTGCCAGAATGCCCGCAGCAGCTCAGGCCCCTCGCTCTGGACTATGACATCCAAGGCGAACTGCTCTATGTCCAGGTTGAGCGTGATGAGGTCGTTGATCTCCTGAACCTCGCCCGACGCGAGCTTGGCGCGCACCTCGGCGTGCCGCTGCCGGCGGGCCACGACCTCCCGCCAGGTCTCGGTGGGAAGGGCATAGTCATCCGGCGCGGGTCTGTTCCAGCCGCCGCGTTTCGATACTTCGTCAATGCCGGCGGCGACGTCGCCGGGCAGCTCGAAGGGCGCGTCCAGGCGTTTCGGATCCTCGACTTGCCGCGCATTCCAGGTGATGCCGTGGCCGACGGCGGGATAGATGTAGCGGTCGGGATCGTCCCGCAGCAAACGCCAGACGCCTCCGTCCGGCCCGAAAGCCACGGGGCACTCCTTCTTCGCGGCATCGAACAGGAAGGGGATGACCGTGTTGCGGGATATGTAGCCGGTAATGTCCTCCTTGGTGTAGTAAGCGCCCATCTGCTTCTGGTTGACGTACTTCTCGAAGATGTAGCCTAGTACGTCCGGGTTGATCTCGTTGTCCTCCCGGTAGGGTCGCTCGTCCAGGTGCCAGCGGTATTCGTCGAAGAAGTTGAACACCCTCTGAAACGCCTCGTCCGGAATGCCGATCTCCGGGTTGTCCCGCTCCAAGTCGTGCACGTCGAACAGGCCGCCGTTGAGGAAGGGGACCCTGCCGAGAAGCTGAGCGAGGTCGGGCGATCTCTGGGATTCGGGCTGCCCAAGGCCCTCGTGGAACAGGCGGAGTAGGAAAATGCGATAGAACTGCTGAAAGTGTCCGTCGCCGTTTCGTCTTTGCACCGTTTGCAGTCGGTTAGGGAGGTAGTCGACGTCGCCGTCCAGAAAGCCCTGCTTCTGGATGAAGTAGACGAACATCATTCGATTGAGCATCAGGGAGGCGTACCAATCCCGATCTCCCTGTGCGGTAATGCCGTCGATAAAGTCGCCGAATGCGGTTAGTTCATTCCTGAAGCGTTCGTAGAAGCGTCTTGTCACCTTCTCTACGTCGAACGCCTTGCGGACTCTGGAAGCGACCGTCGAGATGGAGAGCCCTTGCTCTTCGTCCAGAGTGAAGGCGATTTGGCGGAGCCGTTGGAGAATTGGGTCGCCGTTCTGTCCGGCGTGGAACTGCTGCTCGCGGCAGGCGGCGGGCCTGCCTGCCTCCCGCTTTACCCACTGCCAAATCTGTGTGGTCTGTTCGAGGTCAACGAAGATGACCAAATGCTCGAAGGCCAGCTTGGCGACCTGGCTTTCTATCTTGCGCCTGACGGGGTACAAAGGAACTGTTCCATCCCGGTCCGGCGCGCACTGGAAGACGGCGAATCCGGACTTCTCAGCTACTGGTTGCAGGGAATATTGGCGTTCGTTCACCTGGACGACCAACGGCTCGGCTTGGTAGTGGTCCCAGCCGAGGCCCTCGATAAACAGGTTCGGTAAGTCGAAGGCTTGCAGGTGAGGCCGAAGTTCCTCAATCGAGACTGTCATCGGGGTTTGTCCTCGTAATCGAATAGTCCCAGAGAGCAGATAATCTGCGGCTCCTGAGCCTTGACTTCGTCATCGGCGAGGCAAAGTCGATCCTCCTCACGCAGTGACATAACGCGTTCGGCAAGTTGAATGTCGTCGATGCCGCTGCGAAGTTGCCGGTTCAGGGTATCTACTGTCGACTGTCGAAGAGGATACTGGTAAATGTCGTCGATCGCCTTGTGGAGCGCTTCCGTGTCAAACAACTGGCCCTTAATCGCGTCCGAGTACCTTTTGAGACGGGTATAGGTGCGGTGACGAGCGCTGGAGGGTCGTCCTAACTGCCCGCCAACGCGCTTCTCCTCCCTGACGACATGCTTAACGCCCTCCGCGACAAGCGAGTGGTGACTGTCGTGGTGAGGCTGTGCCGGTGTGTCCGGCCGGCATTCGGCCGCTGAAAGGATTTCGAGTTGCGACTCGGTTATGCTCCTTCCGTCCCGGTCAATGTATGCGAGAGCGTCGTTGCCATCTTCCGTTCGCATGAAGACAAGGACGCCTTCGGGGCGCTGGCCAATGGGCGTGTGCTGCCGCGACGAGAACACCACGTCTGGCAGCTCGGTCACGGTCTTCCGCAATCTCGGGTTCGCGGTGATCGCGTTCTTCCAAATCTGGTAAGCGTGGGATGCCAGGTCAACCTCGCCATCGGGGTCTCCGTCCAGGATGCCGGCGCGCTCGTGGTATAGGTTGATGATAGTCTGGTCGTCCTCTTCATCCTCAAAGAACGCCTCGTCGGCGCCGACCACCTCGGCGTTCTCCCTGAGGCGTTCCCGGACTCGGCCACGCAGGTCGATGATGCGTTCAACACCCTCGGCTGGCAGGAAGGAGTGACAGAGTATCTCTTCCGCCTCCTGTCCTATACGGTCGACTCGGCCGGCCCGCTGGATCAGCCGGATGATGGCCCAAGGGAGGTCGTAGTTCACGACGATATGGCAGTCCTGTAGATTCTGACCCTCGCTCAGCACGTCGGTGGCGACAAGAACGCGAAGCTCCCGCTCCGGCTCGCCCTGGCCCGGGCGCTGGTTGCTGACCGGGCTGAATCGCCATGCGAGGTGCGTGGGGTCGCCGGAGTTGCCGGTGACTCCGGCGATGTCTGCCAAGCCTCTCTTCGTGAGCTGTGCTTCTAGGTAGTGAACCGTGTCGGCGAACTGGGAGAAGATCAGCACCTTTCGGTCCGGGAGGGTCTTCGTCAGCAGTGAGTGAAGCGCGTCGAGCTTGGCATCTTTGGCGGGATCCCACCGCCCGTAATCGGTCAGGATGCCTTGCAGGGAGTCGGCGTCCGATTGAAGCTCGCTCTCAAGAGAGGTCTTGAAAAGGTCGGCACGAAGCCACTTGAAGCGGCTACTGTAGCGGTCCTCATACTCGGCGTATACTTGGGCCGCGCGCGCCTCGAAGGCGGCGGCGGTCCAAGCGCGGCCAGTCTCTTCGAGATTCTCTTCCTGCTCGTCGTCGTCAGGGTCGAAGAGAGCACCCTTTGCCTGGTCCGCGTCCTCATCGGTGAAACGGGAGTCCAGCATCTCGGCGTCCTGTGTCCCGATAGGCAGGGGCAAGCCATTTCGGATCGCGTGGAGGAAGACGTAGTTGCGGAGAACGTGACGTTCGACGGACTGCAAGAACGCCGCGCCGCTGCTTTCAAGGCGCTTGAACAGGTTAGTCCGGCAGAAACCCATTAGTCGCTTGCCAGCCCGTGAGAGATCGTCTATTCGCCCCTTCTCGGCGGCGGAGGCCGGCGTTTCAGGGTTGTCGGCGACGTAATTGCCAAGTCCATATCGGGGCAAGTGCAGTTTGTTCACCGCATCAACCACCGTCTGCGAATACAGCTTTGCGTACTGGTCATTCGCGTCAGACTCGTCGATGGCGAACTTGACTGTCCTGGGCACACGGGTGGGAAAGAACGAATGGGATCCGTCCTCGTAGGTGAGAAACTTTCTGCCGGTTTCTTGTTCCGTCTCCGCGTAGTTGTCCTGGATGAAGCTCCGGGTGCGGCGTACTAGGAAGAGACGCATCAGGTCGCGCCAGTCGTCAGCGTATTCACTAAAGTCAAAGGCCGCCAAAGAGCGCGGCATAGCTTGATGGCGCCTGCTGAACTCCACTTCGCTCAGCTCTCGCAGGAGTCGTTCGGGACGGATGCCCAGATCGTGCTCATCCTCCACGAAGATGCGTAGCTGGCTGGACAGGTCCAGGTATGTCTTGTTGTAAGGCGTTGCCGATAAGAGAATGCACTTGCTCTCGTTCGCCCGGACGTACTCCTGGATGGCCCGGTACCTTCTGCCATCGCGGTTCCGTAGGTTGTGACTCTCATCGATGACAACCAACCGGTAGCGGCGGAGGTTTGGCAATTCTGTCAGTACCCTGCTGAGCGACAGTACCCTGGCCCGAAGCCGGTACTCATACGCATAGTCTTTCCACATAGGTACGAGATTCTTCGGGCAGATGATGAGCGTCTCCAACCCGAAGTCGTCTTCAAAAATGCGGGCGACCGCGGTGGCCATCAGGGTCTTGCCCAGACCTACCACGTCGCCGATGAGGACACCGTTTCGCTTGTTCAGGTGGTGTGCCGCGATTTTGACCGCAGCGGCTTGGAAGTCGAATAGCCGGTTACCGAAAACCTTGGGAATGCTGAACTCGGCCAGGCCGGCACGGGCTTCGTGAGAGAGGTGATAGGCCATCTTAAGGTAGACGTGGTAGGGCGGTATAAGAGCTTCCCGCGCCCAGCTATCTTCGATTATCTGCACCAACTCATCGGAGATGTCGACGCAGAACTTGTCGTTCCATCTGTTCTCGAACCATTTCTTGAGCTTGAGGCCGGCGTCGTGGTCGAGCACATCCACGTTTAACTCGCCCTGCCCGGCAAGGCCGGCGAATGTCAGGTTACTGCTGCCCAGGTAACCCACGATTGGATTTATCCGATCTTCGCGGAACAGTAGATACAGCTTGGCATGCAGCGGGTGACGGAGGAAGAGCTTGACTACGACCTTCTTGGCCCGAAGCTGTGCAGCCAGTTGCCGCAGCGTCCGCTCGTCTTGATTGGTCGGTGCGCCGATCGCAAGCTGTTGGCGCAGCTGCTCGGCTAACTGGACTTTAAGACGGTGCGCCGTTTGGTTGTCCATGCTGGAGGGCTTGTCGAGAAGGCTCAACGCGTCTTTGAGTTCCTCGTGTGGCAAGCGTTGCATCCCAATGAGCACCCGGCAAGGCCCTTCCCCAGACTGCCAAGCGTCGACATAGGGCGCAAGATCTCTCCAACCCCTGAGATTGAAGTAGCCTACACAAAAGTCGGCCCGGGATGAGACTGCGAGGGTTTCCTCAAGTGCAGACAGTAGCTTGGAGTCTGACGTTAGATTATCGAAGATCCTCGGCATTGCGTCTCACGCAGACCCGTTTACGATTTGGACTTTCGACAATCTTATCCTCTCAAGCGATCCGGCGGTCAGTCGAGCGGGGGCCGGTGATGGCCCCAAGGGGCGACCTCTTCGAATGCTGCGGATGCCCGGAGGACGGAGACGTCGTCGAGTCGCCGGCCGACTATCTGGAGTCCGACCGGCAGGCCGCTCTCGGTGAATCCGCAGGGGACAGTCGCGGCCGGCTGGCCGGTCAGGTTGAACGGGAAGGTGAACGGGGTCCAGCTCAGGTCGCCGGGCTTGACCTTGTGGCCGGCGATCTCCAACGCTCCGTGCAGCCGGGCGCCGAATGCCGGCACCGGCAGCGTGGGAGTCAGGAGGAGATCGTAGCGTTCGAAGAAGCCCCGGACGGCGTCCCAGAGCTGGACGCGGCCGATGTTTGCCCGGCCGGCGTCGATCAGTTTTCGCTCTCCCCAGCCTGCAACCGAGCGGAGGAATGCCGGGTCCATGATGCTTCGCTCCTCCTCGGTGTGATCGGCGATCATGGCGGCGAAGCCGGTGTTGAAGAGGATGAAGTAGATGGGGTGCTCATCCGGGCCGAGGAGGCAGGCGAGGTCGGGGCCGGCTTCCTCGACTTCGCAACCCAACTCGGAGAAGCGTTGGGCGGCCTCTTCGGTAATTCGGAGTACCTCAGGGTCAACGCGCGCATAGCCAAGGTCGGGGCTCCAGGCGATCTTGAGGCCCTCGACGCTGCCGGCGGTCGCGGCTAGATAGTCGGTGGAGTCGGCCGGCAGTGAGTGTCGGTCCCTGCGGTCGGGGCCGGCCATGACGTCGAGCATCAGAGCCGAGTCCCTTACGGTCCTGGTCATGGGCCCCAGGTGGGAGAGCGTCTCGGCCAGGCTGGCCGGGTAGTAGGGTATGCGGCCAAACGTCGGCTTGAGTCCGTAAATGCCACAGAAGCTGGCCGGGATACGTATGGAGCCGCCGCCGTCGGTGCCGATGCCGAGCGGGGCAAAGCCGGCGGCTATAGCGGCGCCGGTGCCTCCGCTGGATCCGCCGGGGGTCAGGTCCAGGTTCCAGGGATTGAAGGTGGGGCCGAATATCAGGTTGTCGGTTGCGCCTTTCCAGCCATACTCGGGCGTGTTGGTCTTGCCGAGGACGATGGCGCCGGCGGCCTTGAGGCGCTCGACTGAGGGTGCGTCCTCGGTTGGTATGTTGTCTTCGTTGAGTCGAGAGCCCCAGGTGGTCCTGATCCCCTGGGTGGTGACGACGTCCTTGACGGCTACGGGTACGCCGTGTAGCGGGCCGAGGTCGTCGCCACGTTGGACGGCCGCCTCGGCCATCTGGGCGCTCTGGCGGGCGGTGTCGAACGCCGGCGTGCAGAATGAGTTGAGCTTGGGGTCGATGCGTTCGATACGTTCGATGAGAGCGTCAACAAGGGTCACGGGTGACAGCCGCTTCCGCCGGATTTCCGCAGCCGCATCGATGGCGGAAAGGAATGCAAGGTCATTGTCGCTCATGAGATTGTGGCCTCCTGGGGAATTCAAGACCAAGAATCCCGGCGATGATAGCAGAGCGAGCCGGCGGCCGGAGACTCGGCCCGGCCCCACCCGGGGCGAGTCTCGGACATCTGCTCCAACTAATTCGGCCGGCGAGGGCAAGAATCACGATTGTAAAACCTCATCACACGCTCTTGAGAGCCAGTCGCACGTCCTGGAGTGGCGAGATTTCGGCAAAACTCTAGTTTCGAGGGTCTTTGGGGAGGCAATCCGAGTCCTGAAATCGCCCAGATATACTCAGGAATTGGAATAAGTTGGAACAAATGCCCTTTGACGGCGAGAAGGACGAGACCGAGGCGCGAGTACGACGGCTGGGGCCCGCCGGTGCGCTTGGCTGGGGACAAGCCCTAGCGCTGCAGGATCTTATCTGGAAAACTAACTGTCAACTCACTAGTCTTTCTCTCGGTCGGCGGAGGGGCACGAAGTTCCGTCCGGTTTTGGGATACGGACATGCTTTCGATCGCTAGGCTGGCTGGGTGGGATCCTTGAAGATCCTGAATTGGACGGTGAAGAAGCGAAAACCACTGCGATTTTGGGGAAAAATTTGACGTTGGCGCATTGGGCGCGTAGACTCTACCCTCGGTGCCATATTCCGTGCTGAGTGTGGATTAGCGCCATTAGTCCGCGTGTTTGTCGACGCTGGACTAAGTCCCAATGCGAGGATTGTGATCTAACAAGGCGGAGGTTCAAAAGAGCGCTTGCCGACTATAAACCAACTCGTCCGAAAGGGCCGAAAGAAGGCGACGAAGAAGACTTCAGCGCCGGCGCTTCGATTCACCTACGATGCGCTAAAGAATCGCATGCATAGGGGCAGGGGCGCGCCCCAGAAGCGGGGGGTCTGCACCCAAGTTCGGACGATGACTCCGAAGAAGCCGAACTCAGCGCTGAGGAAGATAGCCCGCGTCAGGTTGACGAACGGCATAGAGGTGACCGCGTACATTCCGGGAGAAGGACACAACCTGCAGGAGCACTCGGTAGTCTTGATCAGGGGCGGCAGGGTAAAGGATCTTCCGGGCGTTCGGTACCACATAGTTCGAGGAGCGTTGGACGCGGACGGCGTGGAGGACCGGAAGCGGGGCCGCTCGAAGTATGGCACCAAGGCAAAGAGTCTGACAGGCCGCAGCATATAGTAATGGAGATTAGATAGTGCCCCGCAGGGCGACTGTAGTTCGTCGCGAGGTCGATCCCGACCCTCGCTATCAGAGCAAGCTTCTTGCAAAGTTCATCAATAACATTATGTTGCACGGCAAGAAGAGCAAGGCTCAACGGATGGTATACAAAGGGTTGGAGACGATCGAGGGTCAGGCCCGTCGCGACCCCCTTGAGATATTTGAAACCGCAATCAGGAACGCCACACCCCTGATCGAAGTCAAGCCTCGACGGGTTGGAGGCGCCACCTACCAGGTGCCGGTCGAGATCCAGGGCGACCGCCGGCAGGCACTGGCGTTCCGATGGCTCATTCAATCAATGCGCAGCCGTTCGGGCAGGAGTTTTTCAGAGAAGCTGGCGAGCGAGCTACTCGACGCCGCCCACGGCGCCGGCGCAGCGGTGAAGCGAAAGGAAGATACGCATCGGATGGCCGAAGCCAACAGAGCGTTCTCGCACTATCGCTGGTAGTCTTGGCTCCCTTCCAGGGTACTTCCAACCGAAAGATCGCGGCTTCCGCGGAATGGCTTAACCAAAAACCGAAGCTCCCCATCTAAAATGTCGAATCAATTTTCTATTGCGCAAACCAGAAACATCGGAATCATCGCTCACATCGACGCCGGCAAGACGACGACGACTGAGCGCATCCTGTTCTATACCGGCCGGATTCATCGAATGGGCGAGGTCCACGAGGGTACGACTTCGATGGACTGGATGGAGCAAGAGCGCGAGCGTGGCATCACGATCACCTCGGCGGCAACGACCTGCCTTTGGCGCGACCACCGGGTCAACATAATCGACACCCCGGGTCACGTTGACTTCACGGTCGAGGTCGAGCGCAGCCTGCGAGTCCTGGACGGAGGGATAGTGGTATTCGACGCGGTTGCCGGCGTGGAGCCGCAGTCGGAAACCGTATGGCGGCAGGCAGACCGGTACAACGTTCCGCGGGTTTGCTTCGTCAACAAGATGGACCGCACCGGTGCGGATTTTTGGCAGACGATCGAGATGATCAAGAGCCGGCTGAATGCCAATCCGGCGCCTATTCAGATCCCAATCGGCGCAGAGGCGGACTTCGCCGGAGTCATCGACCTGCTAGAGATGCAGGCGCTCTACTTCACGGATGAGCTCGGCGCGAGTCCGGAGGTGAGGCCGGTGCCGGCGGAGATGGCGGACGAAGCGGCGAAGAGGCGGGAAGAGCTGATCGAATCGGCGGCCGAGAGCGACGACGAATTTATGCACCGCTACCTCGATGGGGAGGACATATCAACAACGGCGCTGCGAACAGCCATTCGCAAGGCTACGATTCAGGGAGAGTTGGTGCCGGTGCTGTGCGGTTCCGCCTTGAAGAACAAGGGAGTTCAGCCGATGCTCGACGCGGTGGTGTACTACCTGCCCTCACCGGCGGACGTGCCCCCGGTCGTTGGAACGGACCCAGAGAGCGGCGAGGGCCGAATCCGGCCTTGCCAGGATGAAGAGCCGTTCTCGGCATTGACATTCAAGATCGTCTCGGATCCATACGTCGGTCGATTGACCTATTTTAGAGTGTACTCAGGAACGCTTCCAGTAGGCACCGCAGTGTGGAACGCGACGAAGGACAGGCGGGAGCGGGTGAGCCGGCTTTTGCTGATGCATGCAAACCAGCGCGAGGACATAGAGGCGATTTCCGCCGGAAACATCGGAGCCGCGGTTGGCCTCAAGAATACGTTCACCGGCGACACGCTATGCGACCGTGCGCATCCGATTCTGCTGGAGAGCATTCAGTTTCCGAAGCCAGTCATCTCGGTGGCGGTGGAGCCCCGGACGAAGGCCGACCAGGACAAGCTGAGCATTGCGCTATCCAGATTGGCCGAAGAAGACCCCACGTTCGTAGTTAGGACCGATTCCGAGACCGGCCAGACATTGGTTTCGGGGATGGGCGAACTGCACCTCGAAGTCATCGTCGATCGGCTGCTGCGCGAGTACCGGGTGGAGGCTCACGTGGGCCGGCCACAGGTCGCCTATCGAGAGGCGATCACGGCGCCGGCCGGTGCGGAAGGCCGATTTGTCCGGCAGACTGGCGGTCGAGGTCAATACGGGCATTGCGTCGTAAAGGTAGAGCCCATTCCGGGAGGGGAATTCGAGTTCGTTGACTCGACTGTCGGCGGAAGCATCCCCAAGCCGTTCATCCCGGCGGTCGAACAGGGAGCAAGAGAGGCGGTGGAGAGCGGAGTGCTGGTTGGATATCCGGTGATCGGAGTCAAAGTAACGGTCCACGATGGTTCCTACCATGCGGTGGACTCGAGCGAGATAGCGTTCAGAATCGCCGGATCGATAGCCACGAAGGAGGCGCTTCGCCGGGCGGGTCCGATCCTCCTCGAGCCGGTAATGAAGGTGGAGGTTATGGTTCCGGACGAGTATGTCGGCGACGCGATGGGAGACCTCAACTCGCGAAACGGCCAGATTCACAGCTTAGAGCCCCGGATGCCCAACCAGGTGATCACGGCCTACACGCCTCTATCCGAGCTGTTCGGCTACGCTACGGATATCCGATCGATGACCCAGGGTCGAGGAAGCTACTCGATGGAGTTCTTCGAGTACCGTGAGGCGCCAAGGGCGGTTGTGAGCAGGTTGACCGCCGGAGTGATGGCGTAGCGATGAGCAACATAGTTTTAAGTATCGACTCAAATCGAGTAGTATTATTGCCGCCACAAGCATACCTGTTGGTTAGGGGAGGCGTTTGAGTTCATGGCAAAGCAAAAGTTCGAGCGGACGAAGCCGCACATTAACGTTGGCACTATCGGGCACATCGACCACGGCAAGACCACTTTGACTTCGGCCATCACCAAGACTCTCGGTCTTGGCGGCAGCGGCTCCGTCGAGTTCCGCTCCTTCGACAGCATCGATAACGCTCCGGAAGAGCGCACCCGCGGCATCACCATCGCCATCGCCCACGTCGAGTACGAGACCGATAACCGCCACTACGCTCACGTCGATTGCCCCGGCCACGCCGACTACATCAAGAACATGATCACCGGCGCAGCCCAGATGGACGGCGCCATTCTCGTCGTCGCCGCTCCCGACGGTCCCATGCCCCAGACCCGCGAGCACATCGTCCTGGCACGCCAGGTCGAAGTTCCCTCGATGGTCGTCTTCCTCAACAAGGTGGATATGATGGACGACCCGGAGCTGCTGGAGCTCGTCGAGTTGGAGCTGCGTGAGCTCCTGTCCAAGTACAACTTCCCCGGCGACGATATTCCCATCGTCAGGGGCTCCGCGCTTGGCGCGCTGGAGTCCGCCTCGACCGATCCGAGCGCGCCGGAGTACGAGTGCATCCACGAGCTGATGGAGGCTGTGGACAGCTTCATTCCCACTCCCCAGAGGGCGGTAGACCAGCCCTTCCTCATGCCGATCGAGGATGTCTTCGGCATCAAGGGTCGTGGCACCGTCGTGACCGGCCGGATCGAGCGCGGAACGATCAATGTGGGCGAGGAGGTCCAGATCATCGGGATGGAGCGGGAGACTCGCAGCGTCGTAGTCACCGGCGTCGAGATGTTCCGCAAGACCTTGGACGACGGCCAGGCCGGCGACAACGTGGGCTGCCTGCTCAGAGGCGTGGAGCGCGGAGACGTGGAAAGGGGACAGGTGTTGGCGAAGCCCAACTCGATAACTCCTCACCTGAACTTCAACGCCGAGGTGTACGTCCTGAGTAAGGAGGAGGGAGGCCGGCACACTCCATTCTTCACCGGCTACAGGCCGCAGTTCTACTTCAGGACGACGGACGTGACCGGCTCGGTGAACCTGGCCGAGGGAGTGGAGATGGTGATGCCGGGAGACAACACGCAGATGAAGATCGAACTGATCGTACCGATAGCTATGGAGGAGGGCCTGCGCTTCGCTATTCGCGAGGGCGGCCGCACCGTCGGCGCCGGCGTAGTCACGAACATAATCACGTAATCGATATGGCTGGACAACGAATTCGAATCAGGCTCAAAGCGTACGATCACAGGATACTCGATCGATCGGCGGCTCAGATCGTGCAAACAGCGGAGCGGATGGGTTCCCAAGTCAGCGGACCGGTCCCTTTGCCGACAAGACGCGAGAAGTTTTGCGTGATCAGGTCGCCCTATATCGACAAGGACTCGCGCGAGCAGTTCGAGATCCGGACGCACAAACGACTGATCGACATTCTTCAACCCACTCCGAGGACGGTAAATGCCCTGATGGGATTGAACCTACCGGCCGGGGTGGATATCGAAATCAAGTTGTAGCGCGAGCAGATTCATATACGCGCCGGATCGCGGGTGCCGGCGACGGATGTTTAGGAAGTAATCAAGACCGAGATGTTGCAAGGCATACTGGGACGCAAGGTAGCGATGACCCAGATCTTCGCCGAGGATGGCGCCGCGGTGCCGGTGACGGTGGTGCAAGCCGGGCCGTGCGTCATAACACAAATCAAGACGACCGAGACCGACGGCTACAGCGCGGTACAACTCGGATATGGCAAGGCGAAACGCTACAACAAGCCCACGGAAGGACACTTGAAGGGGCTCGATGCGGCGGTGCTCCGAGAATTCAGGACCGCCGATGTATCGACTCACTCAGTCGGAGATCATGTGGACGTTACGCTGTTCAACGTCGACGATGTGGTGAACGTGGCCGGAGTGTCGAAGGGCCGGGGATTTGCCGGCGTGATGAAGCGCCATAATTTCAGAGGGGGCCCTAAGACGCACGGTCAATCGGACCGCGAGAGAGCCCCCGGATCGATTGGAGCTACGACCACCCCGGGGCGGGTCTTGAAGGGCAAGCGATTGCCGGGCCGGATGGGCGGCGAAAGGGTCACAGTCAGGAATCTCCGAGTGGCCAGGTTGGACGAGGAAAGAAATCTGCTTTTCATTCAGGGCGCCGTTCCAGGCGCTCCGAACGGCATCATCGAGATTCGCAAGAATAGCTGACACTCGACCGAACGAGGCTTCGGGAACCTTCCACCATCGAGAGCAACTGGGTGTTGCCTTGCCTTGGACTGCCAGGCCGGGTTCGTCGCGGGATCGCATGTCCGAGCACGGGTGAGATAGCGTCTCAGTCCGGCGGTAATCGCCAGTCAATTTGAGGCGAAGGCCGGAATTGCTTCAATCTGTGACTGAATTCGTTATATAATCGTGGTTTGTGGGTTTTTTGCGGATACGTTCAACTGAGGTAGAAGTTTGCAGGTCACTGTAAGAGACCAAGAGGGCAACGAAGTAGATACCACCACACTTCTCGACGAGGTGTTCTCGGTGCCCTTCAACGAAGCGCTGGTGCATCAAGTCGTCGTCGGCCAGCTGGCGAACGGCCGGCAGGGCACGCACGATACGTTGACCCGGGCGGAGGTAAGGGGAGGCGGACGAAAGCCTTGGCGACAGAAGCACACCGGCCGGGCGCGCCACGGCTCGATCAGATCGCCGATATGGCGCGGAGGCGGAATCGCATTTGGGCCGCATCCGCGTAGCCACAAACAGAAACTGCCGGCGAGGCTGAGACTGGGGGCTCTGCGCTGCGCGTTATCCAACAAGGCGGCCAGCGACCGGCTAGTCGTGATCGACAGCTTGAAGTTGGACAGACCCAAGACAAAAGAGATGGTGGCGGTTCTGAGCGCGCTGAACGTGTATACGACGTTTCTGACAGTTGTCAATGAACCGGATCAGAACGTGCTGTTGGCTACTCGCAACATCCCTGGCGGATGGGTCAAGACAGCCACGTCTCTGAACGTGGTCGACGTACTAAAATACGACTTTCTAATCGCGTCGGTTCCAGCGGTCAGAAGCATCGAGCAGTGGCTGTCAGATAAAGAGTGAGCAGGACACAGTGGAAGCACAAGACGTAATTCGCCGGCCGCTGATAACGGAGAAGAATACGGCGTTAGCGGCGCAGAACAAGTATCTGTTCGAAGTTAGCAAAGAGGCAAACAAGATCCAAGTCAAGCGTGCCGTCGAGCAGCAATTCAACGTCAACGTGACGTCGGTTAACGTCTTGAACGTAAAGGGCAAGATCAAGCGTGTTGGGCGAAACAGGGGACGAACGAGGAGCTGGAAGAAAGCAATCGTGACGCTCGTACCCGGTCAACGGCTTGACTTTATCGAGGGCGTTTAAAGGTGGATGGCCCGAGGATGAGTAAGAGGAACCAATAACAAGATGCCGATAAAACAGTTCAAGCCCACCTCCCCGGGCCGGCGCGATATGAGCGGTCAGACGTTCACTGAGATTACGAAGCGTCGTCCGGAGAAATCGCTGACTGAACCACTGCCAAACAAAGCTGGACGCAACAAGTCGGGACGCATCACCACCAGGCACAGGGGCGCCCGTCACAAGAGGCTGTACCGTAGGATCGACTTCAAGCGCGATAAACTGGGAATCAACGCCGAGGTAATAGCGATCGAGTACGATCCGAATCGGTCCGCCCGCATCGCGCTGCTGGAGTACGAGGACGGCGAACGTAGATACATACTGGCACCGTTAGGGTTGTCGGTGGGCGAGATCGTCAGCGCCGGCCCTGACGCAGAGCTGAGCACCGGTTGCGCTCTACCCTTGAGCAACATGCCTGCCGGCACGACCATTCATAACCTGGAGCTGAGGGTTGGCCGTGGCGGTCAGATGGTGAGAGCGGCTGGAACATCGGCACAACTGATGGCAAAGGAGGGTCAGTACGCGCTGATTCGAATGCCTTCGGGCGAGCTGAGGCAGATCCACTCGGCGTGCATGGCCACGATCGGACAAGTAGGCAACGTAGAGCACGAGAATGTCAACTTGGGTAAGGCCGGCCGGCGGCGACGGATGGGATGGCGTCCGACCGTTCGCGGATCGGCTATGAATGCGGCCGACCACCCCCATGGCGGGGGCGAGGGCAAAGCGCCGATAGGCCATCCGGGGCCGATGACTCCCTGGGGTAAGCCCGCGCACGGGTACCGGACCCGGCCTTCCAAGAAGCGAAGCAGCAAGTTCATCATCCGCTCGCGCCACCAGAAGAGGTAAATGGATCGATGTCCAGATCGTTAAAGAAAGGTCCATACGTAGACATCAAGTTGCTGAAGAAGATCGAGCGTCTCAATCGAAGCGGCGAGAGGCGCGTGATAAAGACCTGGTCTCGCAAATCGACGATCTTTCCGCAGATGGTGGGTCACACTATAGGAGTACACGATGGCCGACGCCACGCGCCGGTTTATATCACCGAGAACATGGTTGGGCATAAGCTCGGCGAATTCGCGCCAACGAGGACGTTTCGCGGACATGGCCGGGGCAGGTCTGAAACCACCACGACCGTCGTGACGCGATAGAGAGGAAACCGAGGTAGCCGTGGAAGCTTCCGCCAATCACAAGTACGTACGAGGCTCGCCAAGGAAAGTCCGCCTGATCGCGGATCTGGTGCGGGGCAAGTCGGTTGAGGACGCGTTGGCGATGCTTTCAATAATGCCGCAGAAGGCGGCGAAGCAGGTAGGAAAGGCCGTGAAGGCGGCATCGGCGAATGCGGAAAACAATCACGACATGGTAGCGAGCGAGCTAAGAATCGCGAGGATATTTGCCAATGAGGGGCCGACACTGAAGCGGTTTCGCCCGCGCGCGAGGGGTCGGGTCAGTCCGCTGCTAAAACGATCGAGCCACATCACCGTGGTGGTCAGCGACGAGGAGGAGTTACTTGGGCCATAAGACGCATCCCATCGGGTTTCGACTGGGCTTCATCAAGGAATGGGATGCCAAGTGGTATGCCGAGCGGGACTATACCGAGTTGCTCCACGAGGACATCGAGATCCGGCGGTACCTGATCGACCAGCTTTATCAAGCAGGTATTCCGCGGATCGAGATAGAGCGGTCTGCAAATCACGTGACGATAGGAATTGAAACGGCGAAGCCGGGCATCGTGATTGGCCGGAGCGGGGTGAGGGTAGAGCAGTTGCGGCGGGATCTCGAGGCGAAGACCGGCAAGAGGATCCGAATCAACATCGTCGAGGTCCGCCAACCTGAAACTAACGCAACACTGGTAGCTCAGAGCATCGCGGACCAGATCGAGAGACGAATTTCGTACAGACGGGCGATGAAGCAGTCCGTGAACAGGGCTATGCAGCGGGGCGCCGGCGGAATCAAAGTAGTAGTGGCCGGCCGGCTGGGCGGCCACGAGATGTCGCGTCGCGAGAGGGAAGTTGCCGGCAAAGTTCCGCTTCACACTCTGCGCGCCGACATAGACTACGGAAGAGCGGAAGCACTGACGACCTACGGCGTCATCGGGGTCAAGGTCTGGGTCTACCATGGGGAAATACTGCCGGAAGGGGAAGAGATCAAGGCTCCCCCAGCGCCGCCAGTGCCGGTCGTAGGGGGAATCCGACGAGCCAGGGCTCCCGAAGCTGGACCCGAAGCAGGCGCAGGTGCCGGCGAAGCGGCTCCTGCAGCCCCGGCGGCACAGGCCTCCGCTGCGGCTGAGAGTACGACCGAAGTCACGGAGACGGCCGACACCGGAGCCACCGAAACTGGCGCTGAAGATGCTGCGGCACCTCCGGTGGCAGAGCCTGAGAATCAGCAATGATCAGGCTCGATAGCGGGAGAGTTTAGATATGTTGATGCCCAAGCGCGTCAAGTACAGAAAGATGCATCGCGGCCGCCGTCGAGGCCAATCCTCCGGCGCTCGCGAAGTCGACTTCGGCGACGTTGGGCTTGTGGCATCGGAATCGGCTTGGATCAACTCCCGGCAGATTGAGGCCGCGCGACGTACGATCACGCATCATCTTCGCCGCGGCGGCAACATCTGGATACGCATTTTCCCGGACAAGCCGGTTACCGCGAAGCCGGCCGAAACCCGAATGGGTAAGGGAAAGGGAGCACCGGATCATTGGGTCGCTGTGGTGAAGCGGGGTCGAGTAATGTTCGAGGTTGGCGGAGTGGAGGCCGGCTTGGCGCGGGAAGCGCTGAGATTGGCAAGCCACAAGCTGCCGATCGGAACCAGGATTATCAGTCGCGAACCGGCCGACGGCGTGGCAGCAGCCTCAGCCGGAGCATCAGCCGCGGCGGAAGGAGCCGGCGCGACTGATGAAAGCTAGCGAAATCAGGAATATGTCTACCGAGGACGTAGTGGAACAGTTGGGGGAACACCGGCAAGAGCTGTTCAACCTGCGTTTCCAACAGAGCACTCGGCAACTCTCCAACCCGAGCAGGTTAGGATCGGTAAGGCGTGATATCGCACGAATGGAGACGGTACTACGTGAGCGCGAGTTGTCCCAACAGGTGGAAGGATGAAGAAACAACGCAAGGTTAGGGTGGGAACTGTAAAGAGCAACAGGATGGACAAGTCCGTGGTCGTGAACGTGGCGCGCACGCTTCAAGATCCGCTTTATCGGCGCATCGTCAGGGTCAACACAAACTACATGGCCCACGACGAGGACAACGAATGCAGAATCGGAGACCGCGTCCGCATAGTGGAAACGCGACCGCGAAGCCGGCGCAAGTCGTGGCAAGTGGCCGAGATTCTAGAACGGTCCCGGATATCCTGACGAAACTGAGGCCAATGCGATGATACAGGTACAGACTCGGCTGAAGGTCGCCGACAACACCGGCGCCAAAGAGATCATGTGTATTCGAGTTCTTGGCGGCAGCGGCCGGCAGTCGGGCGGAGTGGGCGACGTGATTGTCGCGTCGGTAAAACAGGCTGCGCCGGGTGGGTCGGTGAAGAAGGGCGACGTAGTGCACGCGGTCATTGTCCGCACGGCGAAAGAGTACGGCCGGCCCGACGGATCGTTTATTCGTTTCGATGAGAATGCCGGCGTGATTTTGGATGACAGAACGAATCCGAGGGGCACGCGGATATTCGGCCCCGTGGGCCGGGAGCTCCGGGATCACAACTTCATGAGAATAGTATCGCTCGCACCTGAAGTGATCTAGGCGAGCAAGGGGATCGAAGGTGAAGATAAGAAAGGGCGACACGGTATTCATACGTACCGGCAAGCACCGAGGCCAAACTGGAACGGTGATGGCGGCGTTGCCCAAAGAGCAGAAGATATTGGTTGCCGGCGTGAACGTCATGAAGCGTCACACGAAGCCGCGCGGTATGGCGCGGTCCGGTGGAATCATCGACAAGCAGCTGGGGATTCACGTGTCGAACGTTTCACTGGTCGACCCTACTTCTGGCGGCCCGACGGCAGTTGGATATAAGTTCCTGGAAGATGGCAGCAAAGTCCGAATCAACAAGCGAACCGGAAACGACATTTAGTATGACGCAGACGAAGCTCGATGCAAGCGAAACGCGACGGCGAGGCTAGCAGGAATGCAAGAAGGGCGCTTGTGAAATCATGATCGATCCCATGCTTGAAAAATACCGCAACGACGTGGTCCCGGCCTTGATGAAGGAGTTCGAGTACACGAACGTAATGCAGGTGCCCCGTTTGGAGAAGGTCGTGCTGAATATCGGACTTGGGGAAGCGATTCAGAATGGGCGGGCGATCGAATCAGCCACCCGGGACATTATGACGATATCCGGACAGAAGCCGGTGGTGACTAGGGCGAAGAAATCGATCGCAGGGTTCAAGATGAGAGCCGGAATGCCGATTGGGGTCAGCGTAATCCTGCGCCTGGACCGAATGTACGCTTTTCTGACGAAGCTATTCAATGGGGTCCTGCCGAGAATACGCGATTTCCGGGGACTGCCGGACCGCTCATTCGATGGCAGAGGCAACTACTCGATCGGGTTGACGGAGCAGTTAGTCTTTCCTGAGATCGACTACGATAGTATAGATAGGCTGCGGGGCCTGCAGGTGACGATTGTGACTACCGCTCGGACGGATGAAGAGGGACGGCGATTGCTACAGTTGCTTGGATGTCCGATTGCGAGCCCAGACGCCGCACGGTAACGATATTAGGGTGAATGAGCTCCGGTTGACGCCGGCCTCGAGGGATGGACATTGGCAAAAAAATCTATGATAGCGAAGGCCAAGCGGGAGCCGAGATACAGGGTACGCAAGTACAATCGGTGCAGGCTGTGCGGACGGCCGCGGGCGTACATGCGGAAGTTTGGGATGTGCCGGATCTGTTTCCGCGAACGTGCCCTGCGGGGTGAGATCCCGGGGATAATCAAGTCGAGTTGGTAGCGGTGGTTGGAGGACGCGGGCTGGTTGCCCTGATTGGAGTGCTGAAAACTTGGTAGTGAACGACCCCATAGCCGACCTTCTTACGCGCATAAGAAATGCCGGGGTGCCCAAGCATCCGGCGGTGAAGATGCCCTCATCGAAGATGAAAGTAGCGATTTGCAGGGTTCTCGAGGCTGAAAAATATATCCGAGGTTTCAGCGTTACCGAGGATGCGCCCCGACGCACGCTGCAAGTGATTCTGGACTACACAAGAGAGGCACAGCCGGCGATCACTGGAATAGAGCGTATCAGCAAGCCGGGCCGGCGGGTCTATACAAAGGCGGCAAATATGCCGCGAGTTTTGGACGGGTTGGGTATCGCGATAGTTTCGACGTCGCGCGGCGTGATGACCTCGGACGAGGCGAGGCAGAGGCGTCTGGGCGGCGAGGTCTTGTGTCATGTTTGGTAGGGACAGCCATGTCTAGAGTCGGACAACAACCCATTGCAGTTCCCGACAGCGTGACCGTGACTATTTCGGCAAGCAACGAGGTCAAGGCTTCGGGGCCAAAGGGCACTATAGTAAGGAATTTCAGGCCGGAAATGACCATAAGTCAGTCGGACGGTCAGATATCCGTGTCCAGACCCAACGACGATAGGGAGTCCCGCGCCCTGCACGGAACTACTCGCTCGCTGATCGCCAATATGGTGAAGGGCGTGAGCGAGGGCTTCAAGAAAGAGATGGAAGTGCATGGCGTCGGATACCGGGTGCAGAAGCAAGGCGAGAAGGTGATTCTTCAGCTCGGTTACTCTCACCCGATCGAGGTGTCTCCGCCAGCCGGCGTAGAGGTGGGCGAGATAGAGACCTTCACTCCGACTCAGGCCAACCAGTGGTTAACGACGACGTTCGCGGTATCAGGAGCGAACAACGAGGACGTGGGACAATTCGCGTCGGTGATTCGCAAGGCCCGCAAGGTGGATCCATACAGGGGCAAGGGTATCAGGTATCGCGGGGAAATGATTCGTAGAAAAGCCGGCAAGACGATTGGGGTCCAGTAGTTGGACGCAAAACTTCCTGTAATAGAGATGGAGCTATTTTCTGCGGCCGGTGGAGATGTGAGCTTTGGCTAGAGTCAACAAGCGAGATGCGCGCAGGAGGCGGCACAATCGTGTCCGAAAAACGGTCCGTGGTAACGCGGCACGTCCAAGGCTCTCGGTGTTCAGGAGCCTGACGAGCATATACGCGCAGGTGATAGACGATGACAGCGGAAATACACTGGCGGCGGCTTCGACTCTGGACGGAGAAGTAAAGGCTTCAATCGACGGCAAGAACAAGACTGAGCAGGCCGGATTGGTTGGTGAAGTCGTGGCCAAGCGCGCGCTGGCGCTGGGAATTGACAAGATAGTATTCGATCGGGGTGGATACAAATATCATGGCCGAGTGAAGGCGCTGGCCGACGGGATGCGTCGGACAGGAGTCAAGTTTTGAACCCCGCTACGGTCAGGGAGACAACTCAGGAGGACGAATGCCCCAAATAGACCCGACCGAGCTTTCGCTCGAAGAACGAGTCGTCAATATCAATCGGGTCGCCAAGGTGGTGAAAGGTGGACGCCGGTTCAGCTTTGGGGCCGTAGTGGTTGTCGGCGACGGAGAAGGGCACGTTGGCCTGGGATTTGGCAAGGCTAACGACGTACCCGAGTCGATACGTAAGGCGACGGAAAACGCGCGACGCAGCCTGGTTCTGGTACCAAGGCGCGACTCGACCATACCCCACGCGATTACCGCCGAATTCAGCGCGGCGAAGGTTTTGATGAAGCCGGCGGCTCCGGGGACTGGCGTAATAGCCGGAGGTCCGGTGCGGGCGGTCGTGGAAGCAGCCGGCATTCGCGACATTTTGACGAAGTCGCTGGGAAGTTCCAACCCCATAAACGTGGCGAAGGCGTCGATTTTGGGGCTTACAAGCCTGAAGTCTCGAGCGCCGCAACCGGCCGCCCCGGACCCAACCGCAGAGGTTGGGGTTGCCGCCCCGGAATGACGGGCGATGGGATCCCGGCAACCATCGAATGAGCGCGACGACATATGGACAGTGAGACGAGCCGAGTAGTGTGACGATGACCAAACTGAGAATAAAGCAGGTTAGGAGCACGGTCGGGCAGCGCAAGCGCTTCGAGAGGACCTTGCGCAGTCTGGGTCTGCGCCGGATCCGACACTCGGTAGTCCACGACGATACACCGTCGATAAGAGGAATGGTCCATTCAGTCCGACACTTGGTCTCGGTTGAGGTAGAAGCGGGCGAGGAAGAATAGATGGAAATCAAGGGTCTTTGGGAACTGCGCTCTCCGCGAGGCGCTAGAAAGAAGTCGAGGCGTGTGGGCCGCGGACATGGATCGGGGCGGGTCAAGACCGCCGGTCGAGGAACGAAGGGTCAACTCTCGCGGTCCGGCGGCAATATAAACCCGCGATTTGAAGGCGGCCAATTGCCTATCGTGAAGCGACTGCCATACCGACGCGGTTTCACCAGCCACCGTCCGCCCAATCCACAACCCGTAAATTTGCGACAGCTGGCAAGATTCGAGTCCGGCGAAGAAGTGGGGCCGGAGCAAATGGCTCAGTTCGGACTGGTCAAGCACATTGGCAAACCAATAAAGATCCTGGCGGATGGCGATCTGGACGGAAAAGCGCTGGTGGTGAAGGCAACTGCCTTCAGCGCCGAAGCGAAGCGAAAGATAGAGGCAGCCGGCGGAATGACCGAGGTTTTGAGCTAGGAGTTAAGGCCCGTGCTGGAATCACTTGCCAACGCGCTTCGGATTCCCGACCTCCGAAACAAACTGCTGTTCACTCTCGGAATGTTGGTCGTTTTCCGGTTCATAGCACACGTGCCGGTGCCAGGTGTAGACACGTTTCGCTTGGAGCAATTGTTCCAACAGAGCCAGCTGTTGGGAATGTTGGACCTCTTCTCCGGCGGGGCGATGCAAAACTTCTCGATCGCGGCGATGGGAGTCTATCCCTATATCACTGCGACGATCATCATGCAGCTACTGGTGCCGATAATCCCGCAGTTGGAGGAGTTGTCGAAAGAAGGCGAAGCAGGCCGGCAGCGTATTACGACGATAACTCATTGGTTGATGGTACCGCTCGCGATGTTGCAAGCATATGCCACGTCCGTATTGCTGCAGAGCCAGGGCATAATAGCCAACATCGGGCTGGGGCCAGGTCAGCTATTGCCAACGGTGTCGATAATCGTGTCGATGACGGCTGGGACGGCCCTATTGGTGTGGCTTGGCGAGCTGATCACTGAGAACGGGATCGGCAACGGCGTATCGATAATCATATTTGCCGGCATAGTGTCCCAGCTGCCCTTGATGGTGGGCCGAACGCTCTTTGGCGGCGGCGATATCGGCGCTGGACTGGTTTTCGCCGTCTTGGGACTGGTGATCATTGCCGCAATAGTATTCGTGCAGGAATCCCAGCGACGAATCCCGGTTCATTACGCCAAGCGTGTTCGCGGCACGAGAGTGTACGGCGGCCAGAGCACCCACATACCGCTCAGGGTCAACTCCGCCGGAATGATCCCCATAATCTTTGCCATGTCGTTGATGCTGTTCCCGGGGACCGTAGCCAACTACTTCACAGTGGCATCGGGATTCGTTGGAGAGGCTGCGACGTTCATTCGCGATCTATTCGACACGACCCGCATCTGGTATTGGGGACTGTTCTTCTTGTTGGTGGTGTTCTTTGCGTTCTTCTACACCTGGGTGACATTTCAACAGCAACGTCTGGCAGAGAACCTTCAGAAAAATGGCGGGTTCGTACCTGGGATTCGGCCAGGAAGGCCTACTCAACAGTATTTGAATGGCGTTCTATTTCGCATTACCTGGCTCGGCGCCATTTTCCTTGGCGTAATCGCGATATTGCCATTCTTCACCCAGGGATTTGGATCATCGTTGGTGTTGAGTAGCACAGGTCTGCTAATCGTGGTTGGCGTGGTGATAGACACGATGAAGCAGCTCGAAGCCCAACTGATGATGAGAAACTACGAGGGCTTCATACGCTAGACTCTATGGGGCGAAAGAAACGGCGGTCTATCTCGCTGAAACAACCGGATCAGATTTCGTTGATGCGAGAAGCCGGCCGGATCGTCGCGATCGTGCTCAATACGCTGGAAGATGCGATCAGGCCCGGTGTGACCACCTGGGACCTTGACATTGTCGCCGAGAATGTAACCGCGAAGTTGGGCGGCGTCCCAGCTTTCAAGGGATACCAGGGCTTCCCGGGGTCGATCTGCGCCTCGGTAAACGAGGAGCTAGTGCACGGAATACCGAGCGCTTCGCGGGTCCTGGACGAGGGCGACATAGTCACCATAGATTTCGGAGCCAGCTACCGAGGGTACTTTGGCGACTCGGCCATGACATATACGGTTGGAACGGTGAGCGAGCCGGCGAAGCGGCTGTTGCAAGTTACCGAGGAGTCGCTCGGCGGAGCGATCGAGCAGGCGCACGCAGGCAAGCACGTCAGCGATCTTTCCAAGACCGTGCAATCCCACGTAGAGGCGAACGGGTTCTCTGTCGTTCGTCAATACGTTGGGCACGGGATTGGTGCGAGTATGCACGAAGAGCCGTCTATCCCAAACTATTTTGACGCGGATCGAGCGACCGATCCTATACTGCAGCCTGGGATGGTGCTGGCAATCGAACCAATGGTGAACCAGGGTTCGCCCGAGACAACGGTAATGGACGACGATTGGACTGTAGTAACCTCCGACCGAATGCTGTCCGCCCATTTCGAGCACTCGGTCGCGGTCACCGAGAATGGGCCGGAAATATTGACGAGGCTCTAGGCTAACAACTCAGCGGAGAGATCATGGCGAAGAAAGACGCGATAGAAGTCGAAGGTAGGGTCACAAAGGCGCTCCCTAATGCGGTGTTCAACGTCGAGCTAACTACCGGGCACACGGTTCTGGCCCACATATCCGGCAAGCTACGGCAGCATTTCATCCGCATCTTGCCTGGCGACAAGGTCACGGTAGAGCTCTCGCCATATGACCTAACGCGCGGCAGGATTACCTACCGGCTCCGCTAGGCTGAAGAAGTCGCCCTGCATGAGCGACGGAAACCCCGTGAGGTCCCTCCCGATCCGCCGCTGAGTCGCAGTTCCTAGATACCGAATGCCGGTGGCGCCGGGGCCAAACGCGGCTAATTGAAAGTCCAACTTTGAATTAGCCGCATTCTCGTGCTACAGTCCGCATATGACGATCCAACGGGACATCACGCCCAGACTGCTAGCAGCGGCGCAAGAATCGCCGGCAATTACGATTACAGGGCCTCGTCAGAGCGGCAAGACCACTCTGGCGAAGGCGCTATTTCCCCGCCACAGCTATGTGAGCCTGGAGTCGCCGGATATACGGGCTTTCGCGTCACAGGACCCGCGGGCATTCCTGTCCCAATACCCCAATGGCGCGGTTATCGACGAGGTACAACGGGTTCCAGAGCTTCCCTCGTATCTTCAAGGGATCATCGACGTGGACCCGAAACCGGGACGGTGGATCCTGACCGGTTCACAGAACCTCTCACTGGCGGAGTCCGTAAGCCAGTCCCTGGCGGGGCGAACCACAGTTCATCACCTGCTTCCACTTGCGCGGAGCGAGGTCGTGCGATTCGATCGGCATCCGACAACCCTGGAAGAGACTATTTTCGCCGGCGGCTTTCCTCGGATTTTCGACCGGGGTCTCAATCCTTCGGAATGGCTGCGCTCATACGTCGCCACCTACATAGAACGCGACGTAAGAACCGTAAGCAACATCGGCGACCTAACGACGTTTCAACGCTTCGTGGAGTTGTGCGCCGGCCGCACGGGGCAATTGATCAACCTATCCTCATTGGCGAGTGACTGCGGCATATCCCAACCCACCGCAAGAGCCTGGCTGAGCATATTGGAAGCCGGCTTCATAGTTTTTCGCCTGCCTCCGTTCCACGCGAACCTGGGCAAACGGCTGGTGAAAATGCCGAAGCTGCACTTCTACGATACTGGCCTGGTCTGTTGGCTGATCGGCATCCGTACGCCGGAGCAACTCCGCTCGCACCCCCTACGCGGTCCGATATTCGAGACGTGGGTGGTGTCGGAGGTCGTGAAAAATCGGATGAACTTGGGGGAAACACGGGGCCTGTTCTTCTATCGAAGTCGGGACGGTGCAGAGGTGGACCTGGTGATCGAGCACCCGTCACGTCTTACTTTGATCGAAGCCAAGTCGTCCCAGACCCCTTCTTCGAGTCTCTTCGACGGGGCGCGACGAGTACGCCGGCACCTGACAGGTTCTTCCGTTTCTTGCGACGTGGTCGTGGCCTATGGTGGAGAAGAGCATCAAGAGCGGACCGCCGGCCGATTGATGCCCTGGGACCGGCTTGACGAAGCCATTACTTAACGGTCTTGCCGGCTCCGGCGTTTGCCAGGAGAATCGATTCGCCCGGTACCGGGTCGCCAACCAACCGCTTAAGAATAACTCTGTCCCGAGCGCATTAAGCCGCAACTCCCGCGACCGGCCGCCCTGCGTGATAAAATGGCAGTCCAATTGCCGGAGGGTGCGCAACTATTGAAGTTCGCGATCGTCGTCTTCCCTGGCACCAACTGCGATGTCGACTGCTTCCACGTAATAACCCAGGTCTTTGGTCAGCCGGCCAGCTACGTCCCGCATTACTCAACCGAGTTGGGCGATTCCGAGTGCGTCATACTGCCCGGCGGGTTTTCCTATGGAGACTACCTCAGGGCCGGCGCAATCGCTCGATTCTCCCCTGTGATGGAGCCGGTCGCAGACTTTGCCCGCGCCGGCGGCCAAGTGGTGGGGATCTGCAACGGGTTCCAAGCGTTGGTAGAAGCGGGACTTTTGCCCGGGGCGCTCTTGCCCAACCCCGGTGGCTTCCGTTGCGAGTGGGTCAACATGCTGGTAGGAGACAACCGGGCGGACGCGTTAAACGCGGCAACCCCAGGCCAGGTACTCCGCATGCCGATCGCCCACGGCGAGGGTCGGTACCACATCGGAGCGGATGAGTTCACTCGCCTTGAACGCAATCGCCAGGTCGTGTTGCGATACTGCCGGTCGGACGGTCAGATAACTCCCGATGCCAATCCCAACGGCTCAGTGGGTAACGTGGCCGGCGTGTGCAACGAGGCCGGCAACGTGTTCGGTCTAATGCCCCACCCAGAACGTTGCTCCGAGCAGAGCTTGGGCGGTACGCATGGACGGTTGGTCTTCCAGTCCCTGCTGTCTCAGGTTGCCATGCTCCGATGATCGTCACCCAGGACGTTCTGGATGAGATAGCGCTCTCCCGCGAAGAGCACCGACGAATCATAGACCTGCTGGGACGCGATCCCACAGAAGTCGAGCTTGGGCTGTTTGGGGCGATGTGGAGCGAGCACTGCGGCTACAAAAACTCCAAGGCGTTGCTGCGCCGGCTGCCCACTACCGGGAGCAGGGTTTTGCAAGGCCCCGGCGAGAACGCCGGCGCCATCGATATTGGCGATGGCATGGCAGTCGTGATGAAAGTCGAGAGTCACAATCACCCCAGCGCCGTTGAGCCCTTCCAGGGCGCGGCTACCGGAGTGGGTGGGATCATACGGGACATCTTCACTATGGGCGCGAGGCCAATCGCGCTCCTGGACTCGCTACGGTTTGGCACGCTGGACAATAAACGCTCAGAGTACCTGTTCAAAGGAGTCGTAGGGGGCATCTCTTTCTACGGCAACTGTATCGGGGTGCCGACAGTTGGCGGGGAGATTTATTTCGAGGATGCCTACTCCGAGAACCCGCTTGTCAACGCGATGGCCATCGGCCTGATTGAAAGTGACCGAATAGTGCGTTCACGGGTCGACGTTCCGGGCGCGGCGCTGCTTCTCGTCGGCGCGGATACCGGGCGCGACGGCATTCACGGCGCCTCTGGGTTGGCCTCGCGTGAGCTTAGCGACAGCACGATAGACCAGAGGCCGACTGTTCAGGTGGGCAACCCCTTCCTCGAGAAGCTCCTGATCGAGGCCTGTCTCGAGCTCCACAGCACCGGCAGGTTGATTGCAATGCAGGACCTTGGCGCAGCCGGCATCACCAGCGCGATCGTCGAGGCGGCAAGCAAAGGTGGGACCGGCGTCGAGATCGACGTCGACCAAGTGTCGCGCCGTGAGACGAATATGAACGCCTATGAAGTCATGTTGTCAGAGTCGCAGGAAAGAATGCTGGTCGTCGTACGCCCCGAAGACGTGCCGGCGGCTCTGGGTATTATCGAAAAATGGGGTCTGCACGCGGACCAGTTTGGCCAGGTCACGGCGGACCCACGGGTCAGAGTCTGCGAGTCAGGAAGAGTGGTGGCCGACGTGCAAGCCGACCACCTGGCACAGGCGCCGGAGTACGTACGCGAAGGGAGAATCCCCGAATGGGAAACCGCTGCCGCCCAATACCCTATTGAGCAGATCCCTCGAGTTGAAGACCTCAACGACGCGCTACTTAAACTGCTGGCTTCGCCGGACATCGCCTCGAAACGATCGGTATACAGGCAATACGATCACAGCGTTCAGACCAATACGCTCGTGGGGCCCGGATCGGGCGACAGCGCGGTGCTGAGAATAAAGGGCACCGACAAAGCGATCGCGGTGTCGATTGACGGCAACGGCCGGCATTGTTACCTGGATCCATATGCCGGCGCGATGGGAATAATCGCCGAAGCCACGCGTAACGTTAGCTGCGTTGGAGCGGTTCCCCTGGCCGCAACCGATTGCTTGAACTTCGGCAATCCGGAGAAAGCGGAGATCTACTCCCAACTGGAGAGGGCAATCGATGGTCTCGCAGCGGGTTGCCGAGGTCTCGGCATTCCGATCATCAGTGGGAACGTGAGCCTGTATAACGAGTCTAATGGCAAGGCGATCTTTCCGACGCCAATCGTGGGGATCGTCGGCCTCATTGAAGACTCTACAAAGGCGGTGTCCGCCGGCTTCAAGCAGGAGGGCGACGACGTTTGGCTGATTGACCCGGCCGATAGGGAAGAGATCGGCGGCAGTGAGTACCTCAAAGTGATCCACGGGCTCGTAGTCGGCCGGCCGCCGGTGGTGGACCTCGAACTGGAGCGCAGAGTTCAGTCGTTCTGTCAACGGGCGGCAAATGACGACCTGTTGCGGAGCGCTCACGATTGTTCCGACGGGGGCTTGGCCGTCGCGCTGGCGGAGAGCTGCCTGATTGGTGGAATCGGGGCGACGGTTGAATATGATCTTGGAAATCGGCCCGATTATCGGTTGTTTGGTGAGAGTCATAGCCGGATAATAGTAAGCGCCCAGAGATCACACGATGAACGTCTGCGCTCGCTGGCGCTGGAAATGGGCGTCGAACTTACCAGGATTGGCAGTGTCGGGGGCGCTTTTTTGCGCATCACCGAACAGCTCGATGTCTCATTGGCGCTGTTGCGAGAGGCTTGGACTCGACTCGACAGACTCTGAGCGCGACCAGCGTGAACCTTGGATGTCTCACTAGGGGGATAGGCGTTGGATGACAAGCTGAAGGAAGCTTGCGGCGTTTTTGGCATCTATGGGCATAGAGAAGACGTAGCGCGAGTAACCTTTTTCGGCCTGTTCGCTCTCCAACATCGGGGACAAGAATCAGCCGGTATCGTTACTACCGACGGGCACCGGCTGGCCGTGCACAAGAGCATGGGCCAAGTCGCTCAGGTCTTCACCGAGGACGACCTGCAAAGCCTGCCAGGCCACATCGCCATCGGACACACGCGATACTCGACGACCGGCTCATCCAAGATCTTCAATGCCCAACCGGTAATTGTCGATGGCGAGATCGCGTTGGGCCACAACGGAAACCTGACCAACGCGGTGGTCTTGCGCGAAGAGCTGCTCGAGGAAGGCTACGTGTTCCGAGGCACCAGCGACAGCGAGATGATTGCCCACCTGTTCAGCGCCGGCCCGGGCCGGGATCAAACCGAGCGAATTCGGCTTGCGATGCGCAGGTTGATTGGCGCGTTCAGCATAGTCGCGCTGACAAAGGATGCGCTATACGCGCTCCGGGACCCGCTCGGAGTGCGACCGCTCTGCCTGGGCAAGCTAAACGGATCCTGGGTGGTGGCATCGGAATCTTGCGCACTCGATACCATCGAGGCTCAGTACATCCGCGAAATCGAGCCCGGCGAGATTGTCAGGATAGATGAGCGAGGCGTGGAGAGCTTCCCTCCAGCGTCGGAGAGCAATCGGGCACTCTGCATGTTCGAATACATTTATTTTGCCCGGCCGGACAGCATCATCAACGAGCGGCTGGTCCATCAGGCCCGCATGGCGATGGGACGGGCCCTGGCCAGGGAGCACCCGGCCAATGCGGACATTGTCATGGGCGTGCCCGACTCGGGGACACCTGCCGCGATCGGATTCGCCGAGGAGAGCGGCATTCCCTTCCGTGAAGGGTTGGTGAAGAACCGTTACATAGGCCGAACGTTCATCCAGCCGGAGCAGAGACTTCGGGACATCGGCATTAGCTTGAAATACAACCCGCTGCCGGAAGTGCTGGCGAACAAGAGCGTGGTGGTAGTGGACGACTCGATAGTGCGCGGCTCCACGACCAAGCCGATTGTCAGCTTGCTCCGGCGTGGAGGGGCCCGGGAAGTCCACGTACGGGTCCACGCGCCGCCAATGGTCTATCCCTGTTACCTGGGGCTAGACACGGCGAGACGCGACGAACTCATCGCCGCCAAGAAGTCTATAGGCCAAATCCGCGAGTTCATCGGCGCGGATTCGCTTGGATACCTGAGCTTGGACAACTTGATGGATGCGATCAGGGACAATCACGGCAAGCTCTGCCAGGGTTGCTTCACAGGCCAATATCCGGTACCTGTACAGCTCGAGTTCGACAAGCTGACCCTCGAGATGCGCTGAAGCTCGGAATCACCTTATGGCCATGGCCAGGTCACGCACTGTATCTGCGCCGACCCGGGTGGTGGTGCTCGCCTCCGGCCGCGGCACGAATCTTCAGGCAATTATCGACGCCGCCCGGGAAGGGGGCCTACCCATCGAGCTGGTGGGTGTGGTCTACAATCGGGCCGGCGCGCGGTGCGCCACCAGGGCCGCGCGAGCCGGCATACCGGCTCATCTCTTGATCAGCCGAGGCCTCGACCGGGAGAGCTACGGCCAAATCCTCCTCGAGAAATTGCTGGAACTGGCGCCGGAACTGATAGTTACTGCCGGCTTTAACCGGATAATGGGCACGCAGGTCATCGCGGCGTTTCCCAATCGAATTATCAACATTCATCCGTCGTTGCTGCCAGCATTTGCCGGCGGGTTGCACGCCCAAGCCGACGCATTGGCGCATGGAGTGAAGATCTCTGGGTGCACGGTCCACTTCGTCGACAACGAGGTTGACGCCGGCCCGATTATTGGGCAAGCCGCGGTGGCGGTGAGGGAAGACGACGATGCCGGCAGCCTGTCGGCGCGAATACTCGAACAGGAGCATCTCATATTGGTAGAAGCGATAGAGATGTACGTGAAAGGGCGCCTCAGAGTCGAAGGACGGCGTGTGCGGATACTAGATCGGGACTGATTTTGTCCGGAGCGACTCTCGAATAGCAGCCAGATCGCGCCTCGCTCGGTCGTTTTTCTCCAAGTTGTCAGCGACGCGGTTGCAACCGTGCAACACCGTGCTGTGGTCGCGGCCGCCGAGCAGACGTCCGATTTCGGCCAGAGAAACTCCCAACTCCTCGCGCAGGAGGTACATCGCCATATGCCGCGCGGATACTATCTTGCCGCCACGGGACTTGCCCCTGATGATGACCGGATCGACTTTGAGATGGCGCGCCACCAAATCGATGATCTCTTCTGGCTGCATTGGCCGGCGTACATCAGCCGGAACGAGGTCGGCTATACACTCGGCAACCAGATCCGCGTCGATCGGCCTAGCGGTCAGTGTGGCCGTCGCCGAGATGCGATTCAACGCACCTTCCAGGTCCCGGATATTGGAGTGTATTCGCCCGGCCAAGAACTGCATTATCGGCGGCGGGACTGCAAGGTTTAGCTCTCGCGCCTTTGCGATGAGTATAGCTTGCCTCGTCTCCAAGTCGGGTGGCTGGATATCCGCCACCAATCCCCAGCCGAATCGCGACTTCAGTCGTTCCGCGAGCGTGGAGATGGCCTTTGGGGAGCGGTCAGCGGAAATGACCACCTGTCGGCCGCTCGAGTGTAGCGTGTCGAACGTGTGAAAGAACTCTTCCTGGGTGCTCTCCTTGCCCGGCAATGAACTGAATGTCGTCAACCAGGAGGACGTCGACGCTGCGGTAGCGGTCCCGGAACTCCTGCGTGCGATTGTGACGGATAGACTGAATGAGGTCGTTGGTAAACTGCTCGGAGGATATATAGACTACGCTGCGGCCGGACTCCAGAATCGCGTGGGCAATGGCGTGGAGAAGGTGCGTTTTTCCGAGACCCACTCCGCCATGTATGAAGAGCGGGTTAAACGCGCCGCCGGGATCGCGCGCGACAGCCTGGGCGGCGGCATGAGCCAATTGGTTGCCGGCTCCGACAATGAAGTGCTCAAACGTATATTTTCGATTCGGGCGCCAAACGTTGGTCCTGGGTGACGAAAGCAGGCTCTGCTCGTCGGGGGGCTTTGAAGGAGGCTCAGCCGTGACTACCGAACTGGCCGGATCCTGTATCGAGGGATTGGGATCGGCCTGACCAACAAGGACCGAAAGATCGAGGGGATGGCCGTTTATCTTACTGATCGTGCCCTTGATCTCAGATGAGAGTCGAGATTCGATCCACTCCTTGGCAAAAGTGCTTGGGGCGCGGAGTAGGAGGGTGTCACCATCGATCTCTACTGCCGTCACGTGCCTTACCCAAGTCTCATAGACAGGTCTGGTCAGCTTCAACTCAAGCTCCCCCTGAGCAGCCTTCCAAAGCTGTCTTGGGGTAAGACGCGCAAAATGCACTAAAAGGCTACCTCTATTCGCAGGGTAGAGCAAGGCTAGGGCTTACTGGGCAACATTGGCGCCGAAGAGTGGCGAGGTGGAGCGGTGGGTAGTATTGTAACACCCTATCACCCCAATTTAGTTGTTATACTTTGCACAAAAGTTTGCCCCCGTAGCTCAACTGGACAGAGCGCATGGCTTCGGACCATGAGGTTGCGGGTTCGAGTCCTGCCGGGGGTGCCAAACGCCGCCGATGCGCGATTTTATGGGAACGACAGAGTTTACGACAAGACCGGCGCGATGTGCCGGGAGCGCGATTCGGGCCGGCTTGAGCGTAATTTGGTTACTGTCAATTGTGCACGGAAAACAAATGGGTTTCCTGCCCCCCAAACTTCACGTTGATTGCGTCGGGAACGACAATTCCTGACGCTCTGTCATTAGTTATTGGAGGCTTACAGCGATGCCATTAGCTGGCGCAAAGCCGATCACGGCTCCGGGGTGGACCGGCGCACCAAGAACCGATATTGCAGTGATTGACTGCGATGTCCACCATAGCTTGAAGAGGGAAGAAGACCTACTCACGCTTCTTCCGCGGGTGTACCGAGAGCAGGTAGTGGAGCAGGGATTCCTTTTACCGAAACCCGGTTACTACAACGTACCGTTCAGGGCGAACCGAATCGATCTTACCGATGGCAAGGACAAGGAGATATACGACATTCGCGAGCGCGGCGCAGACTACGACCTGCTGCGGGAAGAGCATCTTGACCGCTGGAATGTCGACTACGCGCTGCTCACAGGTCCGGTCAGTTTCTACAGCGTTGGCGTGATTCCCGACCCGGACTATGCCGCCGCGCTGTGCACAGCGTTTAACGATTGGACGATTGAGGAGTGGGCGAGTCGCGACAGCCGGTTGCTGGTGTCGCTGCTGATTTCTACGTCGGACCCGCGGCTGGCGGCAATGGAAATAGACCGCCTGGGAGAAAGGCCGGAGGTAGTCGCGATCATACTTCCGACGGGTTCACGCCGGCCTTACGGCAATCGCTTCTTCCTGCCTATATGGGAAGCGTGCGACCGCAACGGTCTGGCGGTTGTCGTGCATCCGGGTGCAGCCGGAGCGGGGATGGCAGGACCGCCGACCGGGGTGGGCTACCCAACTTACTATATCGAGCACCGAATGGCCCGTCCGCAAGAAGCGATGGCCCACTGCGCTTCGCTCATTTGCGAAGGGGTTTTTGAGCGGTTTCCGAGTCTCAAGTTCGCTTTCATTGAGGTGCAGCAGTTCTGGGCGCCTGGTCTGATCTGGCACATGGACGCCGATTGGAAGTCGTTGCGCGAGCAGACGCCCTGGCTGAAGAAGCTGCCCAGCGAATACTTCCGGGAGCACATAAAGGTCGGGTCCCAGCCGTTGGGCGAGCCGACACGGCCGGAGCATCTGATGCCGATGCTGGAGGCGATGCACGCCGATGAGGTGTTGATCTACTGTTCGGACTGGCCTCATTGGGACTGGGACGACCCGGCGACGACCTTTCCCCGGCTGCCGGAGGACCTTCACAAGCGTATCTTCGCTGAAAACGCGAGGGATCTGCTGAATCTATAGGTTTGCTCGGCGAGCGGGCGGCGCTTGGATATGTCTGAAGCCTTAGAGCTATTCGTTTCGTTCAAACTCTTGAGCGTCGACGGGCGAGTGTTACCGGTCGCATTAGCCATTCGACAATGATCACATTTCAGCATCAAACATCAAACCTCGTTCGCTCTGGTGCTAGCCGCTAAGAGTTAGCCGGCCAAGAACTTGCCGGCGCCGAGCGCCAGGGCCTTTTCGGCCAGAGCCTCGCCGATCGACGGGGGGTCGTAGAACAGTCCGCGCATCGAGACGCGAATCGGCCGGGAGCCGGCGGCCGGAGCAATCAGGGCGCTTAGCCGTAGATTCAGGCCACGGATCTCGGCGTAAGCGGCGACCGGCGGATCGCAGCCGGCGCCCAACTCGCGGAGAAACGCGCGCTCGGCGGTGACGGTCGCCCAACTCTCGGGGTGGTGTAGGACAGAGACCAGCCGCAGCGACTCCTCGTCGCCGGCCCGGCACTGTAGACCTATTGCGCCCTGTCCTGGCGCCGGCAGGATCGTGTCGTAGTCGAGTACCTGAGTCGCGCGATTGGCAAGGCCGAGGGCTTGGAGGTCGCAGAGGGCCAGAACGATAGCGTCGAGTTCGTCGGTATCGAGCCGCTTCAACTTAGTCTGTACCGTTCCTTGCAGTGGGATGGGATGTGCGTCGGGGCGGGCGAAAAGCACCTGGGCTTGCCGGCAGAGGCCGGCGGCACCGATCCGGGGATCGCCCGGCAAATCGGCAAGCGACGATCCATCTTTGCTTATAAGCGCGTCGCGGGCCTCCAATCTGCGTGGGACCGCCCCGATCACAAGATCGGGGGATTCCTCGACTGGCAGTTTGTCGAGGCTGTGAACAGCCAAGTCGATTCGCTTCTCTCGCAGGGCTCTCTCCAGTTCCCGTAGTAACGACTCTTCGTGGCGGGCGTTCGGGTGGGTGTCGGCAAAATCAAGGTCGGCTTGTGTCGTCACCGGAACGATGGCAATCCTGAGCTCCGGCCACGCTGCCTCGAGTTGTTGCGCAATTGCTCGGGCTCTTCGCCGGTCGATCGGGTCGGCTGTCGAGCCGATCCGGATCTCGGAGTCGCCTACTATCACGTCAGGCCCAATCGCTGTTGCCGCCTTTCGCCGGCACTCCAAGGAATGAAAATTCGCGCCTCCCGCCCCGCACCCCGGTGCGGGGCATGCTTTTGACCGCTGGATTACGGTTGTGGGCGTTGGTGCGATTCAAAGCCACTCCTGAAGCCGCTGAGCGTTATTTCGTACCAATCGCTCATCCCGGCTGGGGCCGGCACACCAAGGTATGAAAACCCGGAGTTGCCGTTTCATGCGGCGAATTCGCACAGTGGATTCTGCCATGCCCCGCCCCCAGCCCCAGCGGGGGACAAGCCCCCGCGCTACATTCTTCTTTTCCGGCTACGAACGAGGATGAGTTAGAAGAAGTTAGCTGGAAGGCCATTTTCGTACCAATTCTTTGTAGAGCGACCGAGTGTAAACGCGTCGCTGGCGTCGCTGGTTGCGGGATCACCATGAGCTTTGAGAATCAGAAGTCTACCGGGCCGGCTTTCGAAACACCATCACGTACTCGTGCTTGAAGATATAGAAGCCTTCCTTCATTGCCCGGTACCGCCACAGATTCTCGTTCTTGCCCTTACCCCGCTCGTTGCCCTGGATGTCCTTCACGTTGATGGCCTTGAGGATGAAGCCGGCGTCCTGGCACACTCTCATGCACTCGAATCCCAGTGGAACCCATTGAGAGCCGGCGTACTTGTCACCAACTACCAGCGCCATGAAACGTCCCGGCCGCAGCAGCGAGTAGGCGTTCTGTACGACTTGGCTGAACATCTTCAGAAACTCTTCAAGTCCCGGGGCGTTACTCAAGTCGTCAGGCCTGTCACTGAACTTGATGATGTCGTGATAGGGGGGATGAAGCAACACAAGGTCCGCGGATTCAGAGCCGGCATCGCGCAAGGCGCCCTCCACTTGGATCTTAGTATCTGGCCGGGTGGAGTCGCCATCGATGATCTTGGTGTTGACACCGAACGAGTTGGCGGCCTGGTCGACGAGCTGCCGGGCGCGATCCGCCACATCAGGCAGGAGCTCGACGCCTATGCCGTGACGGCCGAGATTCCGGCATTCGATCAAAGTCGTGCCGAGCCCGGCGAAGAGATCGACGACTACCTCGCCCTGCTTGGTGAACCTGCGCATGAGCTGATGTGGGATCTGGGGAACGAAATTGCCCCAGTACTCTGCCGAGTGTGGGCCGGCGTGGTCCCGCCGGCCGAGCAGCCAGAGGCTATCGAGCTGGATATCCTCATAGTCTTTCCAGCGACTGAGGTCCAGGTCTGAGAAGCTGTTCGTCTTCCGGTGCCGCATGGGCGCTTATCTGGCCGACGGTTTGCCGAGTTCGCTACGCAGCTGCAAGAAGCGAATGATGTCACTCCGACTCAAGAGACCGACCAGCCGGTCGTTCACAATGACGGGCAACTGGTTAAGATCCTGCTCCGCCATCACCTGGATCGCGTTTCCCAAGTCTTCGTCCGGACCGACAGAACGGATCTGGTCCGGTCGCCGCATGACTTCGCTCACGTAGCGGCTGGGCCACTGCTCGCGGGGTAATCTCCTGATTTCCGAGAGCGATACCAAGCCGAGGAATCGATCTCCCAGGACGATGGGAACGCAGCGAAGATTCTGGAAGAGAAAGAAGTCGTTCACGAGCGAGCTTACGCTGATGCCGGGTTCGGCGACGACGGGACTTGGTCGCATTATGGAGTTGACCTGGAAGCCACGAAGATTGCTGCGCGTGACGTAATGCCGGACGCTGGCCTCGGCTGCGTTATTGAGGAACCAGCCGATGAAGATCAACCAGAGGCCACCGACCAAATCGCCGCCTATAACCTGGAAGATCCCAAGCACGATGAAGAGGTAGGATGCAATCTGGCCCACACGGCCGGCGGAGACTACTGACTTGCGGGCATCATTGGTCGACGCCCACAGGATCGCTCTCAAAACTCGACCGCCGTCCAACGGGAAGCCGGGGATCAGATTGAAGAGCGCCAGTATCAAGTTCGCCCTGGACAGGTACCAGGCAAGGCCGAACAGCGCACCGGAAGATTCACCGAGGCCGGACAGCAGGAAGAAGAATAGAGCGATCGCAAAGCTGGCGATTGGACCGACGATGGCGACAAGGAACTCGTCAATCGGCCGGCGAGCCTCGTCCTTGATGCTGGCGACGCCGCCGAATATGAACAGGGTTATGCTATTGACTCTCATCCCGCGGCTCTGGGCGACGACGGCGTGGGCCAACTCGTGCACCAGGACCGATCCGAAGAGCAGGATGCTGCCGATGACCGCGAAAGTCCAGCGGTCTGTCAGGCTCCACTCTGGGAACATTGTCCGGAACAATCCGTCACCCTCGGCCAACGACCAGGTGACCAGACCGAAAACGAACAGCCAGGTGACATGTATTCCGATGCGGATGCCGCGTACCGACCCCAATCGGAAAGTGCTCTCAGTCATACGTGTCTACCTTCGCCCGACTGCAGCCAATTGAGGCTCTCCCAGCAGGCATTAGTACATGGCGCGCAGCCGGGCGATTCGCTCCTCGATTGGGGGATGGGTGCTGAAGAGAGATCTGAACCCTCCGCCACTGAATGGATTAACTATGTAGAGGGGAGCGGTCGCCGGCTTGGCGTTGTTCATGGGTCGATACTGGACGCCGGCCTGCAGTTTCTCCAGCGCCGACGCCAGAGGTAGAGGATTGCCGAGAATGCGGGCGCCGGTCGCGTCGGCATCGTATTCGCGGGCACGGGATATCGCCATCTGGATGACCATCGCTGCTATTGGCGCCAGGATGATCAAGAGAAGCGAGGCGACGAGCGATCCAATGCCGCCGCCTTCGTCTTCGTCACGACCGAAGCCGCCGAAAATCATCGCCCACTGTGCCATGTAGGCGATGTAGGTGATGGCGCCGGCGATCGCGGCGGCGATAGTAGCGATCAGGGTATCGCGATTGCGAATATGGGCCAGTTCGTGGGCGATGACGCCGGCCAACTCCTGGCGGTCTAACAGGCCGGCGATCCCGGTAGTCACCGCAACGGCGCTGTGATGGGGATCGCGCCCGGTAGCGAACGCATTCGGAGAGGGGTTGTCTATCACGTAGACTCGCGGCTTAGGCAGGCCGGCATTCGCGGCCAACCGCTCGACCATGCTGTGCAACTCGGGCGCTTGGTCAACGGAAGTCTCTTTGGCGCCGGACATGGAGAGCGCGATTTTGTCGGAGAACCAGTATGCCCCCAGATTCATCAACAGGGCAAACATCAGGGCGATTGTCATGCCGCCGGGCCCGGCGATAATACGGCCGGCCACTAGCAATACGGCCGTCAACGCGCCCAGCAGTAGAACCGTCTTGATGGTGTTTGTACTAGTCAAATTCAGGCACCTCCCTGAACCATGTATGTTCTTCGCTCAACTAGAAAATACACCACGGGCAGGGCAGTCGACCAGAATTACAGGCGCCTGACGTGGGCTGAGCCGGATAATGCGAGGGCTATGGGGTTGAGTGCAAATGAAACAAGGCCGGATGGCAACAAACCATGCGGCCTTGTTCAACATCGAACGCGGAGAACTACCTAACGGAGCGGACTACTCCTCGGTTTTTGTAGATGTCGGCGACGACAGATACTGAAGCAGGTCGGAATCTGCTCCAAGTATGACCGTCGCATCGTCGGCTAGTGCCTTCTGATAGGCTTCCAACGACCGTACGAACGCGTAGAACTCCGGATCTCGCTCATAGGCGTCCGCGTAAATCTGGATCGCCTCGGCATCACCTTCGCCGCGGAGAATCTGGGCCGCGCGCTCGGCGTCCGCCAGAATGATAGTTCGCTCTTTGTCGGCCTGGGATCTGATTATGAATGCCTGCTCCTCGCCTTCGGAGCGGTGACGCTTGGCGATGCGGTCACGCTCGGCCTTCATTCGACTATAGACGCTGTTCGAGACTACCGCCGGCAGGTCGACGCGCTTGATGCGGACGTCAAGAACCTGAATGCCCAACTCACGTGCCCGTTCGTCACTGTTGATCGCCACGGTTTGCATAATCGACTCTCGATTCTGTGAAATCACGTCATCGAAGTCGTCTTTAGCAATTTCTCGACGCAACTCAGAGGCAATGATGTCATTCAGCCTAGCCTGAGCCCTCGGCAGAGAGCTGACGGTTTCGCGAAACCTCAGAACATCAACGATGCGCCAAAACGCGTAGCTATCTACCAGTAGCTGCTTTTTCTCAACTGTGATCAGCTCCGAAGGGGCGGCGTCGAAAACCATCACCCGCCGTTCGAAGTACTCAACTGACTGCACAAACGGTATTTTGAAATTCAAACCGGCGTTGCTGATCGAACGAACTGGTGCACCCAGCTGGATCACCAACGCGTGCTGCCGTTCATCAACCGCGAAAAGCGTCTGGGAAAATACGAAACCAACGACTATGACAGCGACCAGTATTGCGAACCCGGCACCTCTCATTATCGGTTACCTCTCTTGCGTCAAGAAATCTAATCTAGTTGATTTAATTTTGCGCCCTAGCCTGAGGGCCCGGATCTAAACGATGACCCGCCTGCATCCAGCGGCAGGAACTGCAGGAGACTACCGCCGGCGTCGCTGTCAAGTACATATTTGCGTACCGTGGGCAATACTTGCTCTATGGTCTCAAGGTACATTCGCTGGCGGGTGACTTCTCTCGCCTTCTCATACTCGGTCAGGATCGAGATGAAGCGGCCGGCATCGCCGGATGCCCGCAGAATTCTCTGCTCCTTGTAGGCCTCGGCCTCTCGGAGGACCTGCTCGGCCTGTCCGCGAGCTTTTGGCAAGATATCCTCTTTGTATCCTTCGGCTTCGTTTATGAGACGCGACCGGTCCTCGAGAGCTGATACCACGTCCTTGAACGATGCCTCGACTGGCTGGGGAGGGCGAACCGCCTGGAGCTTTACCTCTTGAATCAACAGGCCGGAGCCGTAGCTATCCAAGATCTGTTGCAGCTTGGTTCGGGTAGATTCCTGGATTTGCCCACGTCCCTCGGTCAAGGCGTCGTCGACGGTACCCTGCCCGACTACCTGACGCAATGCCGCTTCGGTGGCTACCTTCAACATCGCATCGGCGTCGACTACCCTGAACAGAAACTGTCCCGGATCGACTATGCGGTACTGGACGATGACCTGCGCGTCGACGATATTCTCGTCGCCGGTAAGCATCAGCGCTTCCTCGGGAACGTCTTGGATCTGGCCTGGACCTATGGTGCGAAAGCCGATCTCCTGGCGCCGGACGTCTAGCACCGGTACGACGTCGACGGAGCCGATCGGGCCAGGGGGCGCATAGTGCGGTCCCGGCTCATTCAACGACCCGTCCCAAGCGCCGAAGATTCTCACAATTCCCTGTGATTCGGGAGGCACTATGTAGATGCCGCTGGCCAACCACAGGATCACCACAACTCCCAAGAGATAGGGCCAGAATCGGCGCAGCACTCTGCCGCCGGAGGTTGCTGCTACTCTGATTTCGTCATCGGGATTTCGCGGTCCGCGCGATCCAAAAGTGTCCATATTCGATACCTTTTTCCTAATAAGCCGCTAACGGATTTACGGAGATTCGAGATCAAGAACTTGGTGGCTGCCCAAGACATTCATGCGCTAATGATTACTGGGCTACGTCTACGAATATTACAGGCGGCCGCCCAATTTATCAAACTTATCGTTTGATAAAACGAGCCGCGTATTCGATCAGGCGCTTGGCGAAATGGGATGTCGGAATCACAACACAAACCTTCCAAGGTCACTCCGGCGGAGGGCGCAGTCCAGGCCCGGGGCATTCGCGCGGGACTACGTGGTCGTACAGGGTAAATTCTTGGCCGGAATTGCCGGCGGCCTTGTGAAGGCCGCGAGCGAGCCGGTCCCCCAAGTTGGGAACCGGGCACGGCGCCACCACGCCTCCCCGCCCCTCTGGATTCCGGCCTTCGCCGGAATGACTAGTGCGGGGGCCGGCATGTCGAGTTGGGGCCGGAATGACGAAGTGGGGGCCGTTATGACGAACGGGGGCCGGGTTGACAAGTGCGGGAGCGTTGGTATGCGGGCGCTCTGGGCGCCAGTTAAGATCATTTTCTTACCGATGACAAGTTTATTCTGCCGGCGACAGGTGCTCGTCCAAGAATTCAGAGATGATTGGCTGGTGTATAGGACCGCCGGCATCGTGCATGCAATCGGCGTATTCGTACAGGCGCTTTTCGTTTGAGCCGATCGCGCCAAAAACCGCGTAACCGGTTTCCGGCGGACAGATATCGTCGGCCAGACCGATGTTCAGTATGATCGGGCAGGTGATCTTATCTGCGAAGTTGATCAAGTCGAAGTATGCAACGGTCCGGCGAACCTGGGCTTCGCGCTCAGGATACATTCGCAGGTAGTCTTTGATCTCACGGTACGGATGGCTGTTGGTTAGCCGTAGGGCATCCATAATGCCGCACAGGAACGGGGCGCCGGCCGAAGCGGCGCGAACTTCCGGGCGCATCGCGGCGGTCAACAGCGTGAGCGCGCCGCCCTGGCTATGGCCGGCGACGCCGATGCGATTGGGGTCGACTTCGGGCAGTTCAAGTACAACGTCCACCGCCCGGAGCGCGTCCACGTAGAAGCCGCGATATGCGTAAGTGTGCCGGTCGACGATGTTATGCGTCAGGAGGCCGGGGAAGCCCGGGTTGAACTGATGGTTACTGCGCAATTTGCCGCGAGGCGCCAGGGAAAGAACGGCGTATCCACGCCTTGCGGCGGACTTCTGCAGAATCGGCTCGCTGACGTATCCGGGGACTTGGATGATCGCCGGCAAAGGACCGGTAGCAGCCCTGGGCCGGCAATACCAGCAGGCTATTCGGATACGATCCCAACTGGTAAAGAGAATCTCGAAGACCTCGACATCCGGCGCGCTGCGTTCGGGAACCGGCCGTACGGACACGTCCAGCGGGACATCAGCCACCGAGTCGAGCGTCGCCCGCCAGAACTCTTCGAAATCGGCCGGTTTTTCCGCGCTCGCCTTTGCGGTCAAGCCAGTCTACTCAGACCGGCGCCTGCTAGCCACGCCTGACTACACCCTCGCCTCAGGATACTGAGCCTGACTCTGGCTCCGTGGAAGACTCGGACGGGGCGCCGTCGCTTGGCGTCTCGGCCACCGGTTGGGGCGGCGCCTCGCCTGCCTCCACCTGGGAAGCGGTCGGCGCCTCGTCTTCTGCCGCCGTCGGAGCAGCTTTGTCTTCCGAGGGTCCAGCGTCGGCGGAATCGTCCACTGGATCCACCACTTGGGCCGTCTGGCTCTCCTCCGTGGCCGCCGTCGGAGCGTCAGCCGGCGCATCATCCGATCCACCGGCTGACTCCACCGTCTCAACTTGCGACACGGCCTCTCCGTCTCCGCCATTCTGGGAGGGATCGGGTTGTAGCACGACCTCCTCGCCGGCGGGAGCTTCATCCGTGGGCGAGCCAATGAGCGCATCGGTGGCCATTGCCAGGAAGGCGTCCTTGCGGGCGGCAATCTCTCGCCGCCTGGCGACGCCGGAGCCGGCTGGGATCAGCTTGCCGATAATGACGTTTTCCTTGAGGCCCACCAGTCGATCGACCTTGCCCTGGACCGCGGCCTCGGTCAACACCCTGGTGGTCTCCTGGAACGAGGCAGCGGCCAGGAAGCTCTCGTTGTTGAGCGACGCCTTAGTCACGCCAAGCAGCACGGACTGAGCCGTCGCCGGTTCGCCTCCCTCCGCCAGGACCTTCGCATTGATCTCTTCGTATTCGAATGCGTCGATCAACTCGCCCGGCAGAATTTCGGTATCGCCGGGTGTCTCAACCCTGACCCTCCTGAGCATCTGGCGGGCGATGATCTCAATATGCTTGTCGTTGATGGTGACACCTTGGGACCGGTATACGCTTTGAACCTCTTCCACGAGGTAGATTTGGGCCGATTCACGCCCCTGAATTCGCAGGACGTCCTGCGGGTTCCGGGGTCCATCGGTTAGCGCCTGACCGGCAGTGACGGCCTCGCCCTCCTCTACCCTGATCTGGGCCAACGGAGGAACGGCGTACTCGCGGCTATCCTCTTCCTGGTACTCAACGACGATTTGGCCGTTTTCGACCCTGACAAGGCCGGACAACGCCGCAGTGAACTCCTGGTCGCCCATTCTCGCTAGCGCAGTGTTTATGTCGACGGCATCTCCGTCCGACACGAAGACTTCCGCTCCCGGTGGCACTTCAGTGACGTCGCTATAATTTTGACTGCTAACGACTTTGATGTAGCGGGTATCGCCTTCGTAGTACATTGAGACTACGCCATCGATTTCGCTGATGATGGCCTGTCCCTTGGGCACTCGCGCTTCGAATAGCTCTTCGACGCGGGGCAGACCGGTGGTGATGTCCTGGCCTGCTATACCGCCGGTATGGAAGGTGCGCATCGTGAGCTGCGTGCCTGGCTCACCGATACTCTCGGCCGCGATAATTCCGACCGCTTCGCCCAGGTCGACAAGGCGGCCCCGAGCAAGGCTGCGGCCATAACATAGCTGGCAAATGCCCTTCCGGCATTGGCAGGTCAACGGCGATCTGACGGCCACCCTGGAAATGCCGGCATCGGTAATGCGGGCGGCGATGTCTTCGTCGATCTCTTCATCGCGCTCCGCCAGCACTTCACCAGTTTCGGGATCGACAACCGGCTCGGAGGCTACCCGGCCGTCCAGCCGGCTGGCCAGAGTCTCGAACATTCCCCTATCGGTGACGAAGATTCCGTCCATGGTGCCGCAGTCGCGCTCGACGATAATCACGTCCTGGGCGACATCAATCAATCGCCGGGTCAGGTAGCCCGAGTCAGCCGTCCTGATTGCGGTGTCGGCCAAGCCCTTGCGGGCACCGTGGGTCGAGATGAAATACTCCAGGACGGTGAGGCCCTCGCGGAAACTGGAGCGGATCGGCAGCTCGATGATTCGGCCCGAGGGGGCTACCATCAAGCCACGCATAGCGGCCATCTGAGCCACCTGCACGATGTTACCCTTGGCGCCAGAGTTGGTCATCATGTGCAGCGAACCGTACCTATCGAGCGTATTGGAAAGCTCCTTGGTAACGGCCTCGGTGGTCTCGGTCCAGATCGTCACAGCCTGGTTGTAGCGTTCCTCATCGGTGATGAGGCCTCTCCTGTAGGCCTGTTCGATTTCGGAAACCCGCCTGTCGGCTTCTCCCAGCTGTTCGTCGCGGGTATTCGGAATCTCGAGGTCAGAGATCGCTATGGTGATCCCAGATCGCGTTGCGAAGTCGAACCCGACGCGCTTGATTTCATCGACGATTTCGGATGTTCGGACGGAGCCAAACAGGTGATAGCAGTTGCCGACAAGAGTGCGCAAACCGCGACGGTCTACCACCTCGTTGGTGTACTCGGTGTAGCGGAACTCCTCCGGCAGGACCTCGTTGAATATGACTCGGCCGATACTTGTGCTCACCGCCTTCTCGCCCTGTGCCGTGACGGCTACGACATTGATGGCGGCGTGAAGGTCGACCGCCCCCAATTCATAGGCCAACATCGCTTCGTTCGGCGAAGAGAACCACTTTCCTTCGCCCTTGGCTCCTGGCCGGATGAGCGTCAGGTAGTAGCATCCCAGGACCATATCCAGTGTCGGCGCGACGGTGGGCTCTCCATTGGAGGGAAGGAGCACGTTGTGGGTCGACAGCATCATCTCGAGGGCTTCGTTGCGCGAAGCATCGGACAACGGAACGTGTACGGCCATCTGATCGCCGTCGAAGTCGGCTCCGAACGCCGCGCAAACGAGCGGATGAATCTGGATCGCGCTGCCTTCCTTCAGGACTGGCATGAAGGCTTGTATGCCCAGTCGGTGGAGCGTCGGGGCTCGGTTCAACAGAACAGGATGCCCGTCGATTACCTCTTCGAGGATGTCCCAGACCTCTGGTCTGACGCGCTCGACGATGCGCTTCGCACTCTTGATGTTGTGGGCAAATCCCTTTTCGACCAGCCGGCGCATCACGAAGGGCTTGAATAGCTCCAAGGCCATCTTCTTTGGCAATCCGCATTGGTGCAGCTTAAGCGTGGGCCCAACGATGATCACCGATCGGCCGGAGTAGTCCACACGCTTGCCGAGCAGGTTCTGCCGGAATCTACCTTGCTTACCCTTCAACAGGTCGCTCAGCGACTTGAGTTTGTGACTGCTCGAGTTTGATACCGCGCGCCCGCGCCGGCCGTTGTCGATAAGCGAATCGACGGCCTCCTGCAACATCCTCTTCTCGTTGCGAATAATTATCTCCGGCGCCTCCAACTCCAGCAGGCGCTTCAGCCGATTGTTGCGATTGATCACCCGGCGATAGAGATCGTTCAGGTCGGAGGTCGCGAAGCGTCCGCCATCGAGCTGAACCATGGGGCGCAGCTCTGGCGGTAGAACCGGCAGGACCGAAAGCACCATCCACTCGGGGCGATTTCCGCTGCGGCGGAAGGCCTCTGCCACGCGCAAGCGCTTGGTTGCCTTCTTCCGGCGCTGGCCCGAGCTGGAGGACTCACGAATCTCATTCCTCAACTCGGACGTCAGCTCATCGAGGTCAATCTTGGAGATGATGTCACGTATCGCTTCCGCGCCCATGCCGGCCTTGAAGAACCGATATCTCTCGCTCAGTACGCGGAATCCGGTTTCATTCATCAAGAAGAGAGGCTTGATCTCCTCAATCTCGGCCTTCTGCTCTTTGTATGCGGTGTCCAGCGCCTTGCGGCCGGCGGCGTATCGTTCTTGCCGCTCCGTGCCGGAAGAGGCGCCGCGCTGCCTCAGCAGGTCGATTTCGGCATCGAATCTTGCGTTGGTCGCGTCTCTCTCCGCGTCGGCCTCGAGTCCGGCGTTCTCCAGGCTGTTCGATATCGCAAGTTCAAGCTTCTTGATATGGGTTTGCCGGACTATCGAACCCCGTCGGGCGATCAGCTTGCCTTCCCAATCGATCTTGCTTGGATTTGTTTCTTCGAGCATCGACTGCAGGGTCGCATCCAACTCTTGGCCACGTTGACGCATGTCTTCGAGTCTGGACGCTGATTTTGTCTCGAGCTCGGCGAGAGCCTCTTCCTTTGCCCGCGTCATCTCTTCGATGCCGAGGTTTATTTGAGAATCAATCGTCTCCAACTCGTCTTGGATACGTTGTTCCAACTGCGCCAACTCGACCTTGTAGCGTTCGTCAGTGTCTTCGAGAGCCCGTTTCTTTTCGGCTTCGTCGATATCCGTGATGATGTACTGGGCGAAGTAAAGCACCCGTTCCAAGCTGCGGGGGGAAACGTCCAACAACAGGCCAACGCGGCTGGGGGTACCCTTGACGAACCAGATGTGGCTAACTGGCGCCGCCAACTCGATGTGCCCCATTCGCTCTCGGCGCACCTTGGAACGAGCCACCTCGACACCGCACTTGTCGCAAATTACGCCCTTGAATCGAATGCGCTTGTACTTTCCGCAGAAGCACTCCCAATCCCTGGTTGGGCCGAAGATTCGCTCGCAGAAGAGCCCATCTTTCTCCGGCTTCAGCGTGCGATAGTTGATCGTTTCAGGCTTGGTGACTTCTCCGTACGACCACGACCGGATCTGCTCCGGCGAGGCAAGACTGATTCTCACCGCGTTGAACTCGTTAATTTCTAGCAAATCTATCCTCCGGGGATTCGGAGCTGTGCTCGGACAATAACTTGAGATGGACCGATCAATTGGGCGCTTCGGAGTCCTGTTGAGGGGCGATGATACCGCCGAGATCACTCAGTCCATCGTCGTCGGCTGTTGACGAGTCGTCGACGAACGGTATTGGCGATTCGTCTTCATTCAAGACCTCTACGGCCAGACCCAAGCTCTGAAGCTCCTTGACAAGCACTTTGAATGACTCGGGTATTCCCGGTTCGAGGATCGGCTCGCCTTTCACGATCGCCTCATAGGTCTTGACGCGACCCACAACGTCGTCTGACTTGACGGTGAGCATTTCCTGGAGAGTGTGGGACGCGCCGTAAGCCTCGAGCGCCCAAACCTCCATTTCGCCAAATCTCTGCCCACCGAACTGCGCCTTACCGCCCAAAGGCTGCTGGGTGATAAGGCTGTAGGGCCCGGTAGAGCGTGCGTGGATCTTGTCCTCTACCAGGTGCAGCAGCTTCAGCATGTATATTTCGCCGACGGTGACAGGTTGGCTGAAGGGTTCGCCGGTGCGACCATCGCGCAGTTGAATCTTGCCATCCTCCGGCAGGCCGGCCTGGTTGAGAAGGTCTCTGATGTCGTCCTCGTGGGCGCCGTCGAACACCGGCGTCGCGATCTTGTAGCCAAGCGCGTCGGCAGCCCAACCCAGATGGGTCTCCAAGATTTGGCCGACGTTCATTCGAGAAGGCACGCCGATCGGGTTCAGGATTATCTCGACAGGGCGTCCGTCTGGAAGGAAGGGCATATCCTCCTCCGGCAAAACGCGGGCGATAACGCCCTTATTGCCGTGACGGCCGGCCATCTTGTCGCCTTCAGCGATCTTGCGTTTCTGGGCAACCCACACGCGGACCAGCTGATTGACGCCGGCCGGGAGCTCATCGTGGTTCACACGGGAGAACTCCTTGACGTCGACAACCTTGCCGCGTTCGCCGTGAGGGAGATGCAGGCTACTGTCCTTCACCTCGCGAGCTTTCTCGCCGAAGATCGCTCGCAACAGCCTCTCCTCGGCCGTCAGCTCGGTCTCTCCCTTTGGCGTGATCTTTCCGACCAGAATGTCGCCGGGCTTTGCCTCCGCGCCAATCCTGATAATCCCGTTTTCGTCGAGGTCGCGCAGAGCCTCGTCGCCGACATTCGGAATATCGCGCGTAATCTCTTCGGGGCCGAGCTTGGTGTCACGCGACTCGATCTCGTATTTCTCGATGTGGATCGAGGTAAAGCTGTCTTCTCGGACTAGTCGTCGGCTAATAATGATGGCGTCCTCGAAGTTGTAGCCTTCCCAAGACATGAACGCTACGAGAACGTTCTGGCCGAGCGCCAGTTCACCGTTATCGGTGGACATACTATCGGCGAGTGGCTGGCCGGCGCGGACCTTCTCCCCAACCGACACAATTGGCCGTTGGCTGACGCAGGTACCTTGATTTGATCGCAGGAACTTCCTGAGGGTGTATTCCCGGTCCTGATGCTCCTGGTCACGGACCACTATTCTGTTCGCGCTAACCTTTACAACCACGCCATCCGAATCCGAGATGACCGTCTGGCCACTGTCCCTGGCTATCCGGGCCTCCATTCCGGTGCCAACAACCGGCGATTGAGGCTTTAGCAACGGTACGGCCTGGCGCTGCATGTTCGATCCCATTAGCGCTCGGGTCACGTCGTCGTGTTCCAGGAATGGGATCAACGACGTGGCCGGGCTGAAGACCTGCTTGGGAGATACGTCCATGTACTGGACGCTATCGGGCGAAGCGAATATGAAATCCTCGCCGAAACGCACCTCGCCCCTTTCGGTCGCGAAGTTGCCGTGTTGGTCGAGTTCGCTGTTGGCCTGAGCTATCCTGTACCTGTCCTCTTCATCGGCAGTCAGGTAGACGAAGTCACCGGTGACGAACGGGCGAACTTCAATGTGCTCTAGTGGAAGCTTCGCAATCTTGCGGGCAAGCTTCTTGTCGACCTGCGCACCGGCTTTCGCAACTACACGTCCGTCGGAACCATTCGTCAAGTCAATTCGGAGTATGCGTCCCTCCAGAAGATCGGCTTTGTTTTCGACAACCTTGGCAACCCGTCGATAGGGCGTCTCGATAAAGCCATACTCGTTGATGCGGGCGTAGGTAGCCAAGCTGCCGATCAACCCAATACTTGGTCCCTCTGGCGTCTCGATCGGGCAGATCCGGCCGTAATGGCTGTGGTGAACGTCCCTAACATCCATGCCGGCCCGATCGCGGTTGAGTCCGCCCGGCCCCAATGCGCTAAGCCGGCGTTTGTGGGTCAACTCATCCAAAGGATTGGTCTGACCCATGAACTGAGACAGCTGCGAGCCGCCGAAGAACTCCTTCATCGCGGCTACGATCGGCCGGATATTCATCAGTGCGGCCGGCGTCGCCTCATCGACATCCTGGATGCTCATTCGCTCTTTTACGACTCTCTCCATTCGGAGCAGTCCGATACGAAATGCGCTTTGTATCAGCTCACCTACCGAACGGACGCGTCGGTTTCCGAGGTGATCTATGTCGTCGGGACGATCTTTGCCATTGTTCAACTTGATCATCGTCGCGACTATGCGGATGAGGTCCTCTTTGGTGAGGATGCGCTCGTCGATGGAAGGATCTCGTCCAAGTCTTCGATTCAGCTTGTAACGCCCTACCCGACCGAGGTCATAGCGGCGTCGGTTGAACAGCAAGGAGTTGAGGAGATTTCGCGCGTTGTCGACCGTCGGTGGATCGCCCGGGCGCAGCCGGCGGTAGAACTCGATAAGAGCAGACTCGGTATCGGTGGACGAGTCGCGACTGAGCGTCTCAAGAATGAACTGGTGATCACCGGTATCGACATCCTTGAAGAGCTCGATGATGTCTTCAGACTCGGCGATCCCTATCGCTCTGAGAAACGTGGTGATCGGTATCTTGCGCTTGCGATCTACCTTTACCGACAGTATGTCTTTGCTGCTGGTCTCGAACTCAAGCCAGGCCCCACGGTTTGGAATCAGCTTTGCGAAGCAGAGCCGGCGTCCGCTAGTCGCGTCCTCTTGCAGCGTCAGGTAGACGCCGGGCGAGCGCACGAGTTGGCTGACGACGACTCGTTCCGCTCCATTGATGACGAACGTTCCAATGTCCGTCATCAGGGGGAAATCACCCATGAAGATCTGTTGCTCTTTAATCTCGCCGGTCTCTTTTGAGACCAACCTAGCCTTGACGCGCATGGGTGCGGCATAGGTGAGCTCGCGAGTTCGACATTCGTCGACGTCGTACTTAGGTTCGCTAAAATCGTAATCCAGCAAGAACAGGTCGAGATTCTTGCCAGCAAAGTCAGAGATCGGGGAGATCTCTTCGAAGAGCTCCTTCAACCCCTCTTCTTTGAACCAGCGGAACGACTCCAACTGGACTTGGATCAGATTCGGCATCGGCAGCACTTCGCCTATCTGGGCGTAGTTGCGCCTAAGTTGTCCTAAACTGACCTGGGGAGAGTGGATGTCGCGGGAAACTTCAACCGCCATATCAGAGCATACTCCTAGGATATGGGTGGATGGGCATAGACCCCTGATTATAGCGGAAGCTAACCCCCTTTTGACAGAGTTCGAATTGCCTCATAAATAAACTTACCGAAGAACTATACGTTGCCTCATAACTCACATTACCGTAAGGAGCAGGGGTTATGGCAGTGCGACAACAAAGCAAACACGAGTTGGCGAACGCTCTAAGAGTTCGTTATAAGAATGGAACTCGCCGGGAAAAAAGTAGGTTGTTGGATGAGTTTGTGGCGACCACCGGCTATCACCGCAAATGGGCGACCCGATTATTGTGCGACGGGCCACCCAAACCTAAGGGGAAAGGTAGAGGCAGACCAAGGAAGTACTCCTCGGTGGTAGTAGGAACTCTGAGAAGTGTACTAGAGCTCAGTGGCTGGATGTGCGGGAAGCGACTAGCTCCGTTCCTTAAAGAGCTTGTGCCGGCCCTGGAGGAAGAGGGAGCACTGAGGATTGATGATGAAGTGAGAGAGCAGTTGATAACAATGAGCGCAGCTACTATCGATCGGCGTCTGCGTCTATTCAAGCGACACAAACGCCCAGGTGGCTACACTACGACTAAGCCAGGTTCACTGCTGAAACAACAGATACCGGTCCAGACCTATACTCCTTGGGAGGAACAGAGACCGGGCTATGTAGAGATTGACTTGGTAGCTCACTGCGCCACCTCCACAGCCGGGCATTACCTCAACACCCTAAACGTTGTCGACGTGGCTAGCGGCTGGACCGAGCCTATTGGGGTTTGGGGGAAAGGCCAAGCCGGCGTGTTTGCCGCCTTGGAGCTGGTAAGAGAACGACTGCCTTTTCCTCTCTTGGGTATCGACTCGGACAATGGATCAGAGTTCCTAAACGCTCACTTACTACGGTACTGTCGCTCTGAGAACATCACCTTCACCCGCTCACGTCCCTACTGGAAGAACGATCAGGCCCACGTAGAACAGAAGCACTGGTCTGTTGTTAGAAAGCTAATCGGCTATGATCGCTTCGAGTCTCAACCGGCGTTGGAACAATTGAACCGAGTCTACGATCTGGTGAGACTGTGGGTAAACCACTGGCAGCCACTCCTTAAGTTGGTTGGTAAGAAAAGGAACGGTGGCAAGCTCACCAAGCGATACGATACCGCCCTAACGCCTTACAGACGGATCTTAGCCGCCGAAGTCCTTCAGGCAGAAGAGAGAGCGCTGCTCGAATTGGAACACAAGAGTTGGGGGCCGGCCTCGCTACGCCGGCAGATTGGGGAGGAGATCCAGGCTTTATGGAGACTTAGGGAACGCCCCTCCCCACCCATGAGAAGCGTAAAGGATCTGGCGTCTTAAGTAATCCGGCGTATGAGTTGGGTAAGGTTCCCAATTGAGGCAACGATACCAGTTCGGTAATCTCTAGTTTTGAGGCAACACGGAGTTTTTTTAGGGCTGAGGAATGGACTACCGCCGCACGTTGGGCGGCGAGTGAGTCCAGCGCCGGATTGTTCTCCATTATATGGGGATTTTCTTGCTGAAGTTACCATTCGGGATACAGCCTAGCATCGCGGTACCGGCCCCGCCCCCGCCGGCCGGTCTCTAAGGTTCGTGGGAGACGAGGGCTTTGATCACCATCCGGACAGCGGGTCAGATCAATTCGTCCGCCAATCTGAGAATGCCGGCCTCTTCATCCTGCCCCAGCCGCACGCTGGTTAACGGCCTGCCTGCCTGACTTAAGGCGTGCAGGTCTCCCAGCGCCTGCGAATCCGCCAGTGTGCCAAACGTAAACGGATACCCCGGTATGGGAAGATCTTCGTGACGGTCTGAACATATCTGGAGGAACAGGCCGGTGGACGGGCCGCCCTTGTGAAGCTGTCCGGTCGAGTGCAGGTAACGAGGTCCGTATCCGAAAGTGGTGGCGATGCGGTACCGCCGGGCAATCTCACGCCGAAGAACGCTCACCGCCCGATCAATCGCCGGGGATTGGGACAAATAGGCGTTGATCGCGAGGTAGCTTCGAGGAGATGCGCCGGCAAGCAGACTCTTGATCGATCCGCCGGCTTCGACACGCGGAGGCCTGCCGGAACCCTGAAATTCGCGCAATACTCGGTCGGTCATGTCTTTAGTGCTTTGCACGTTGGGTTGATCGAAAGGGTTTATCGTCCAGATGGCTCCGATGACCGCAACGGCGAACTCCCAGCGATAGAATTCCGCGCCGATGTCGTATCGATCGCGCAGATCGAACCGAACGACCGGCTGGCCGGACGACCCAATTCGTCGGATGGCCTCGTCGATCTCGGAGTTATCGTCTCCATCGAGGCGAAGATAGACGAACACCCGGTCATCCCGGTAGGAGTCCGGCGATTCCAGGGGTTCGTCCACGACCGGCACAATGCCGCGGCCCTCCTTCCCCAGGCTTTCGGCCACGAGCTGTTCCGCCCAGAGTCCGAAGCTGCGAATGGAGGGTGAGGTGACACAGGTGAGCTTGTCCCGACCGTGGCGGGCCAAAACACTGATCAGAGCGCCCAGCCAGGCGCCGGTGTTGTCGCCCGCGGGTACCAGGGTTGAGCACTCGCTTCGCATGCGGTCCGCGCGGTCCAACAGGGTGTTGAGGTCGAGCCCGATGAGAGCGGCCGGCACCAGTCCGAAATATGACAGGACCGAGTAACGTCCTCCGATATCGGGGGGATTCTGAAAGACGCGCCTGAAACCCCGCTCGTGGGCCAGCTTCTCAAGGCTGGTGCCGGGGTCCGTTATGGCGACGAACTGTCGGCCGGCGTTGTCCCCTGCCGTGACGTCGTTAACTGTGTCCCAAAAGTACGAGTAAAGAGCATTTGATTCCAGGGTGGACCCTGACTTTGAGGAAACCAGGAACAGGGTTTGGGCAGGATCGATCTCCGAGCCGGCGGCCCGGACCCAGGACGGTACGGTCGAGTCCAGCACGATCAGATTGGGGTTTCCCTTTGCGCTGCCGAACACGCGCCCCAGCACCTCCGGGCCCAGGCTGCTGCCGCCCATGCCAAGCAAGACTGCGTGTCGAAAACCCTCCGCTCTGACGCCGGCGGCGAAGCTCTCAAGATCGGGAATCTGTGGTCGCATTTGATCGGTGACCGTCAGCCAGCCCAGGCGATTGGATATCTCCTCGGGTTCCGGCTTCCAGACGGTGTGGTCGCGGCGCCAGATTCGCCCGATCACGTCGCGTTCGCACAGGTCGGCGAGCGTCCGATCCACGTCTGGGAGGTAGCGTTCGATACCGACGCCGGAGCTAATTTGGTAGTGCATCTCTTGCTTTATTCCTCTGAGTCGTCAGAAGGCCAACGACTTCTCTATCCGCTCAAACTTCGGCGAGCGAGAGACACGATTTGCCGTGAGTGCGAGAACTGTGCGTTCAGAGGCCGGCGCTCACCAGGGCATGGTTCGTTTCGTGTGCCGCCGGCCGATCTCGGCAATATCGGGAGACTGGGCTACGCCGACCATCAGTCCCTCATCGATGTATTCGACGACGTTGTCTGCGTTCACCTGGCCGGCGTAGGCGGCGTCGGATGCCTTGGTCGCGGCAACAACACGCCGCCTGCTCTCCTCCATTACCGGAGGATATGGCGGCAGGTTGCCTCCCAGCGCGCCCAACGAAAGGCTCATGTCCAAAGGAGCCCACTCGATGAAGCCAATTCCGGGGATCTTGGTCAGCTCTTCGGTATTCGCGAGCGAGCGTTTATTCTCGACCTTGAATGCGAGAAAGATCTCGCCGTCAGGATTCAGGGGCCAAACGTCGGCTTTCTGGAAATACTCGTCGACGGAAACCCCCCAGATCTTCGAGGCGTTGTCCTGTCCGCCGCTGCCCCGGCGCCCTTCGTCGAGCTTATCGCCTACCCCGATATGGTGAAACGGGAAGCGTACCGCTTCTACAAATGCCTTGACCGCCACAGCCGTGTCGGCGTGACAGAGCAGCAGGCCGTGCGCGCCGGTTGCGAGAATCTGGTTGACGATCCACGAATTGGCGCGGATCACGTGCTCATCAGGACCACTGAACGGGGTTTCGACGAGCACCGTGGGCGTTCGGTGTCCGCTTGGCGTCGGGCCGCCATCCGCCAACCCGCGCATGAAGTCGTTGAGCCGGGTAATGTCGTATGGAGGGTGCTCCATAATGACGAGGATGATGTCGGCCCAGGTATTGGCCGCCTTTACACCCTCCTCGTAGTTGTAGTCCTTGACGCCTCCGACGAATCCTGACTCCTCTGTGCCAATATAGTAGACTGGCTGCCCCTGCCCGAGCAGCTCGATCGCCCGGTTGATTCTGGCCATATTCACCTCTCCCCCTGTGGATGTCTTACAGCCGACTGGCTCATCAACTGGTGAGCCCGCGAGAATTGATGCAACTACACGTTTCGAAGCGATTACGCTGGCGGCGAGTCCCCGTTGCGGTACACACCGCTCTGAGCGGTGGACTCACGACCTGCGGCCGAACCCAACAGCAACGCGCCTTCGCGATCTCCAACTGCCTGGCGGCGTATCACCAAATCCTCGACAGTGAGCTCCCGTCGGTGGGCATGCCGCAGATCGGCAACTCTCTAATTGAGTCAATCGAAGAAAAGATTCGAGGATTACTTTCCGAAGGCCTCGATCTGTTCGCTCGCCCATTCGATCAGTTGGTCGAATGATTCTATCTGATCCGAAAGCGCCTCCTCCATGAGTTCCGGAGCGAGATCGTACAATTTGATCTCGAGGTTAGAGAGCTCGGTCGCTATGATTGCGCCGGCACCGGGAAAGGCGTCGAGCGTACGAACCACTATGCCAGCTTTCTTGAACGCCTGTAGCGTATCCGATGAAACCGAGACGACAGTGTCCGCGCCGATCAGTGCCTGGACGTAGTGCGTATCTCGGAATCGGGGATTGTCGTTCGCGGTTTCAGACCATCGCATCCGCTGCACCCTGGCGCCCTTGGAGGCGAGCCGCTTGAACTCGTCGTCATCGAAGATCTCCTGGAAGACCGCGTAGGCCATCCGGCAGTTCGCGACGCCGGCTTTGCCTACCAGCTTTGCCACGAGCGCTTTGTCTTCCTCGCTTTCGAAGCGTACGATCAGGTCGCCCAGGTGAGGGTCAATTCTGGCGTCCACCCTGCGGACCGGAAAGCTGGCAACTGAAGAGACGTCATCGACGAATAGGCCGCCCTTGAGCCGGGCCTGCAACCCGCGGATGTAAGCTTCCGCGACCTTGCGGTACTCCTCGGCCCAGAAGAGCCAGGTCGCGTTGACGTTTATTCCTTCGCTGATCAACTGCTCGATAGCCGGCATACCTTCGGCAGTGGCCGGCACTTCGATCATCAGATTTGACGAGCCGACTTCGGCAGACAGCCGGCGGGCTTCCGCGACGGTCGCGTCGGTGTCATACGCAAGGCGTGGCGAAATTGGCACGCTGACCATTCCATCGACGAAATTCGAGCGGTCGTAGACCGGGAAGAAAAGCTCGCAGGCGGCGCTGACATCTTCGACCATCAGGCTGTCTAGAACCTCGCCGGCCGTTTTCCCACTCTGGGCCAGCCGGCGCAGTCCGTGTCGATAGGAGTCCTGTACAGAAATGGCCCTGGCAAGTATCGCTGGGTTCAGCGCGATGCCGAGCACGCCGTCTTCATCGATCATCCGCTTAAGCTCGCCGGAGACTATGAGATCGCGGTAAAGGCTGTCGTACCAAAGGCTCTGACCCTTTGTACGTAGCTCAACGTTCGGATTTGACATCGGGTGCTCCTTGCGAGGTCCGCCGGCAAACGCCCAGGGCGTTGGAATAGCCCGTTCGTCCAATGACCACTATTCTAAACCGGCCGGGGGCGAAACTTGTCGGGCCGAAGCAAACTAGCCTAAAGTGCGCTTCAAGTTGGCCGGAATGGCCAAGAAATGCCGCGAATGGCGAAAGGGAGACTGCTGGAACGGTCCGTTTTCACAGCAATCGCCCATGCCGGCAGGGGCCGGCACACCAAGGGATGAAAATCGGGACTTATACGCATAAGTTGACCGTTCCTCTTGCGCTGCCCTAAGAGGATGGACGGATGGTGCAACAGCCTACAGGAGAAATTCCGCGTTCACTGGCGTTGGTACAATTGCTGCAATGGACATTCAGCTCATCCGTAACCGCCTCGTTGAAGAATTGGCCAACCTGCCGGAAGTGACAACTCCAGAGATTCAGAGTTACGCGCTGACCTCCGCTGTTCTGGTGAGGCGGATCACACTGACCACGTCTATGATTGCGGCAGCTACCTTGAGTGCATGCGCTTCGGATAGCCCAAACGTCCCAACACTGGTCTTGATAACTACTGAACCCTCAATAAAGCGTCTGTCTACTTCGTAAGTTCCAACCACTACATCTCCGTAGAAAGCATTCGAGATCGTTTCCGCCATGAACCCTTCTCCTTGCCAGCCTGAATGGTTACCCGGTCTTTTCCATCTGAACAGGAATTCACCGCGCCTGAACCATTAGAGGCGTGATAGCCCATCCGTACGGCTTAAGATGTGTCAAGAGGCGACAGCCTTCATTGTAACAATCCAGCCATCGTTATCCCATAGCGACAGCGTACCGTTGGGATTCAGGGTTGCAAACTCACCATAGACGCTAAAACTCTCTCCATCAAAGTTGAATCGCCTAGCGTTCTCGTGTGCCACTTCCATTACATCTTGGCGATACACTCCCCCGCCAGTGAACTCAAATACCAGTGTCAATTTTTCGCCGTCTACAAATGATAGTGACTATTGCGTCGTTCCCTTCTCCCCAGCGTTCGTCAACCCACTTACCAATAACAAGCGACGTTGCTTCGGTGGGTGTTGAAGTTTGCGGCAATGGCGTGGAAGTGGCGCTGGGAAGAGTAGCAGGCGAAGGGGTAATCAGGTCGTCTGCGCCTGCAATGACAGTTCCGAAGGACACGGCAAGGCTATTGATCTGTTCTCTGGAAAGTTCGCGATCTAGGGTAATCTCGATCTTGGTAGCAACTGTCCCGTCGGAGCGAAGGATATGGGTGATCGTTATAGGTTCAGAGCAGCCTAGTAGCCATTTGGCGAACGTGAACATGCACGTGGCTAGGGATTGGATCGTATGTCACTACCAACCTAGGCCCTTGACAAACCACAAGGGGACACGAACAAATCCATATCCCATAGCCGCAGCTAGAGTTTGCCAAGGACTAACTACAAGAGCCCTAGATCGTAGTGACGAGAGGGTTTTACTATATCGTGTAGGCGCTTTACAATGAGGAGTGTCAAGTGGTATCCGGAATCGTTCCGAGGTATCCTCGCAGGGTGAAGCGGGTAACGAGGGTCGAACGTGCGTTACCCTGGTGGCACCCACGAGTTTTGTCTGTTGGAGGACACCCACTAGAAGGTGGAAGATGGATAAGCAACTACTAGATCGACGATCCAATGAGTCAAACCCAAACAACGATGCCTATTGGCACGCCAGGGGATTCGACCAGAGACCAACTGATTGGCGCGAGTCATATCAGATCATTGTCAAGCTGGAACGGGAGCAGCGAGAACGGCAGGAATGGGTGTCGAATCTTGTGAATGGACCGCCGACCCCCATAATCGGCCTTTAGACAGGCCGATTATGGTGATTCCCCACTTCTTTCTACGGACTAGGGATCATGAGTAAGGCAAAGGCACGTCGCGAGCGTCCCAAGAAATACCAAAAAGCAGAGCCTATCCCGGCTCCGCCCGAAGAAGTGGCACGGGCTATTTTTCGAGATGCAGCGAAGCAGCGATTGACTAGGATGGCCGTCCAGTCACAGGAGTAGGCAGCCCCTGTTATAGGTGGTCTGGCAAGTCGATTGCTGGACGACGGCATGCCACTTGTTTGGACCTTGGCCGCAATAGTGGTACTAGCTGCGGTAGCTAGAAAAAGCACAACCCCAAAGAAGGCTTGGGATGACCTAGCGGGGTTGCTGGTTCTTGCAGCTGGCGCGGCAATGGTATTCGTTAACGTCACCATACCCTTGATTGTCTTTGCAACCGCAGCGGTGGTTGTAATGATCTTTGCCCACGAGAAGGGGAAGGAAGAATCCCCAAAACCGTCGCTGTTGTCTCGTATAAATCCGTGGACAAAGAATCTGTACGGCCTGACCCCCGAAGAAACAAGGCCAACAGGGGAGAAGTCCGGTGGAAAGGGCGAAGATGGGATCAAGGATGTGGAAAAAGCGGGTAGTTAAGCAGTCGGGGCGGTTGAGGTAGTAGGACAGATGTGATAGAAAAGGAAGCCGGTCGTTCGATCTAACCGGCTTCGAACGCTGCCGTCTAGTAACCACCTAGCGACAGCTCCACTGCAAAATCGGAGGTTTTGCAATGAATTATCCTTATTCCTATCACATGTTTCGCCGAGGGGCCATGGTATCTCCGTCGCTGGAAAGGGCGCGACGGGAGAAAGAATACACCCAGTTGATTGCAACCGCATACGATCATGGGAAGATTGACCGTCCGAAGGCGCGAACGCTACTTCGCAGAATCCCCCTGTTCAGCCAGTTACCCTACGGGCCATTGGACTGCCCGGATTCGTAAGTGCAGGCAAGCCCGACCCAATCATGGGAACAGCAGTCCCTAACCGTCAAGTCCTTGTAAGGCAACTTCTTCCCGACCATCCCCTTAGCCAGTAGGGCCATTTACATCGCCGTATCCTTGTCTCGGACGTTGTGGCGACCCGCGAACTCGGTGACGTTTCTTCTCAGGTGTTTGACGCTCATCTGGTGTTATATTCCATAGTAACCACGCTTCAGAAGTGCCCAAAACGACTCGATTCCGTTCGTGTGGGCCTGATCTCGGACGTACTCCCCCGCACTATACCTCACCGACTTGTGTTCGATAGTCACTAGCCCGCGATAGCTGTTGTTTTCGTCGGTGTAGACCTTGGACTTTGCTTCCACATTGTCGGCAACGAAGGCTTGCAGAGTCTCCTTGGTAGTATCAGGAACTGACTGTGCTCGGACTTCGCCGCCGCGTTGCTTCGGTCCAACAACCGGAGTCTTCCCAACAGGGCCTCTACCTGCATTTAGGCGCTTGGACGCATGCTTGTTGGTTTCCTAGCCGCCAATGTTGGTTTCATCCACTTCGACGGTATCAGACAGTTGATCGTTGCCACCTAGCCAGCCTTCGGGAATCTTCTGCGCCATCATCCAAGCGGTGGCTTGGCGGATTCCGAGTTCGCGGTGCAACTTCATGCTGCTGACACCCTTCAGATTGGTGGACATCAGGTAGATGGCCCATTCCCACGTACGGAGAGGTAGCTTGCTGGATTCCATTACCGTACCGACCTTGACCGAGAAGTAGGACCGGCAGTCCTTGCACCAATAGGGCATAGGCTTCTCGGAAGGGACATTACTTGTCGATAGACTGCCACAACGCGGGCAGAAGCGCTCAGTCGGCCACAAGATGTTCTCGAACCACTGGCGCGTCTTTTAAAAGCGGTAACTCGGCACGATGTGTGGTCACTGGACCGCCGGGAGCGGGGGACGAGCCCCCGCGCTACATTTTCCCATCCCCACCCCTCCTGGATTCCGCGCTGGGTGCGACGGGTCGCTTTCATTTTCGGACCAATGACGAGGTGAGTGACGGGAATCTGGTTTCATTGCATTGCAGCTCGGGCATCGGGCGCCGGACCGGGCGTTCAGTTGCCGGGGCGAATGCTATTGGAAGGTGAGGCGGACACTGCTAAGATAAAGGTTAACGCTTACCGCGACGATCCGTTTGAGGAGAGGAGGATCGTGGTGAAACACTTCCAGAGTTCGGACGAACCAAGGCGCTCGGCGGCACTTTCCAGCAACGAAACGATGCCAGAGGCGCATCAAGGCCAGCTATCTTCTCGCTTGCTCGTCGGCCCCGACGTGATTTACGCCAAACATGACCTCGGCAACTTTAGCTCGGAGAGGCTGTCTATCGCGATCGATACGTACGACGTGGGCGGTCACACGGATGTCCACGAGCACTCCGAGATGGAGCAAGCTTACTACGTTATCGCCGGCCGTGCCCTGATCACGATTGGGGACGAAGAGTTGGAGGTCGGTCCCGGCGGGTCCGCGTACATTCCGCTGCACGTGGCGCACGGATTTCGCAACGTCGGCGACACTCCGCTGACAGTCGCGGTGATCAGCAGCGTTCTGGGAGAGGATTTGGGCAGCAGGGAGAGCCTCCGGGGCATCTAGGCGGGCAAGGAGCGGGTCTTCCTGCCCGCCATCGAGTTCGTTTTAGAGCCGCCAGGATGGTGCCCGCTTCGGTGGACCGATTAGAGTCTCCGGCGGCAGGCGTCAATTGCGAGGAGGGGATATGAGCAGCTACAAATGGATTCGCACTCCGGCCGATCTTCACCGTCCTATGGTGAGCTATAGCGGCGATGTCGTCCCGGGTACCACTCGGGGAGAAACTCGGACGGTACAGGTCTCACATCTGCCGGGTCAGTATCCCGATGAGGACCTATTCGACTTCATGACCGAGCGGACGATCGTCGGCGTCCACCACTGCCAGCCCGGGGCAAGGCACGGCGCCCACGAGCATCCTGACATGGAGCAGATCTACTACGTAATATCCGGTCAGGCCGAGGCGATGGTGGGCGACGAATCCGCGGTGGTAGGGCCGGGCAGCTCTGTGTTCATCCCGCCCAACGTTCTGCACGATTTCGCGAACGCCGGCGAGGATGAGCTGGTGATGATGGTAATCAGCAGCGGGCTAGGGGAGACAGAGTAGGCAATTGCCGAAGCTGGCTCGTGGTCTGAGAAACCGATCTGTTTCGGGGTCAAAGGACTCCCGATCGAGGAGGTGAGCATGTCGAAGTATATACACAGTGAGTTCGATTCGCATCGACCGAACGTGAGCCACGCTGACTACTCGGATCCCCTGGTGCCCATGGGTCACCGCCACACGAGAATCATCGCCCGGTATTCCGGCCAATATCCCGGGCAGAAGCTGGGCGACTTCAAGACTCAACGCTTGTCGATCGCCGTCCATACCTATGAGCCTGGCGCGGACCACGGCGCCCACCATCATCACAACGAGGAGCAGATTTTCTACGTCATATCCGGCCAAGCTTCGGCGCGGATCGGGGACGAACAGGGCGTAATCGGGCCGGGAGGCGCGGCGTTCATACCGCCGGGAGTGGAACACGACTTTCACAATAGCGGCGACGGCCCGCTCGTGATGGCGGTTATGAGCAGCGTAGTCTAAGGGTTAATCGCTGAGCATCGAATCGTAGCTATTTGACAAGGGAGCGGAACGATGGGACTCAAGTATTTCCATACACCGGACGATCCTCGGCAGCCCGGTTGGGTCATGGGAGGCATGCCGCCCACTCCTGAAGCCGGCGGCGGAATCCTGGAGAACTGGGTCTTGGTGGGCCCCGACGACCGATACGCCGAGTTCAATCTGGGTAACTTCAGCTCGGAGCGGTTGATCATCGCCATCAACACCTATGCGCCCGGCGTGGAGCATGGCGGCAAAGACCACTTTCATCCCGACCTGGAGCAGATCTACTATGTGATCGCCGGCCGGGGCGTTATCACGGTCGGCGACGAGGAACGAGAAGTAGGGCCGGGCAGCTTTTCGTTCATGCCACGCAACGTAAAACATGGCGCTCTCAACACCGGCGACGAACCGATGACTGTGGCGGTGATCAGCAGCGTGCTGTGAGCCGGCGACGCCGGACTGACCCTGCCTGAGTTCGAGTAATGCAATCTTCCTATCGCACCGAGGAGCCTCCGCCGGCCGTCTCTGCTTTGAGCTAGGCCCAACGAGTAGGCGGGGAAAGCTCCAGAGCACTGAGAGGAGATCAGGCAATGAAGATCACCCGCATTGAGACGATTATCTGCTCGGCGTTCGACGGCTACACCTGGGTCCAGGTCCACACGGACGACGGACTGATCGGCGTTGGCGAAACAAACTCCGGCCACGACGCGGTTATCGGCTACGTACACGAAGAGGCGGCCCAATTCCTGTTAGGTCAGGACCCAATCGCCATAGAGCGGCACTACGCGACGCTGAGTAGAGTGAACCACCTGGGTGGTATGGGGCACAGGGCGGTTGGCGCGGAGATGCGGGGCCTCTCGGCGATAGACATCGCCCTGTGGGACATATTCGGGCAGAGCGTGGGGCTGCCGATCTACCGACTGTTGGGCGGGCCGGTGCGCGACCGCATTCAACTCTACAACACCTGCTCCGGTTACGTAGGTATCGGGTACGCCTACGGCCACGCCGTCAGCGGGCCTTACGAGGACGACTACGATGGCTGGCAACAGGGGCGGGCCGGCGAACTGGCCAAGTCGCTGCTCGACATGGAAATCACCGCGATGAAAATCTGGCCCTTCGACAAGTTCGCGGATCGACCATTCGATCACATCGAGGGCCGCAACTGGGCGCAGCACATCACGCCGGTGCAGATAGAGGAGGGTCTGCAGCCGTTCCGCGACATTCGCGACGCTGTGGGGTTGGAGATGGACATCGGAGTCGAGCTGCACCATCGCTGGAGCCTGCCGGCGGCGATTCGGATAGCGGAAGCACTGGACCCGTATCAGCCAATGTGGTACGAGGATCCGATGCCGGCGGACAGCGCCGACGAGTTGGCCGAGTTCGCACGGCGCACGAACGTGCCGTTGATGGCCTCGGAATCGATCGCGAGCCGGTACGCCTATCGCGAGCTTCTCGAGCGGGGCGCAGTGGGGATAGTCAATATAGACCCGACCTGGGTGGGTGGAATCACCGAGTCCCGCCGAGTGTGCAATCTGGCCGAGGCGTATCATCGTCCTTTCGCCCCGCACGATTGCGCCGGCCCGCTCGACTACGTGGTCGGCGTCCATCTTTGCATCGCGCTGCCCAACGCGATGATTCAGGAGGGTGTGAGGGCGCATTGGGACGGGGGTTGGTACGAGGACGTCATCACCGATATACCCCACGTCGAGCGGGGATACGTGGCGGCGCTCGACGGTCCTGGTTTGGGAACCCGACTGCAGCCCGAGTTTCTGGCACGCCCCGATATAACCGTGCGGGCATCCGAGCTTTGATTTTTGGCCGGAATGGGTCCGTGTCAAGTTCAGGAGAGTTCGATTGAAGATAGTGGATCTGAGGACGATAACTATAGGCGGGTCCAAGATAGTACGGATAGACACGGATGAGGGTATTCACGGCTACGGTGAGGCAAACTGGGGCGCACTTGGGCCGGTGCCGAACGACTTCATCCTGGCGTTGAAGCCGGCCATCGTGGGTTTGGATCCCACCAACGTAGAGCAAGTGATGTTGCACATCCGGCACTACGGAGGCAATGCCCACATGGGTGTGGGAGTCAGCGCGGTATCGACGGCGCTTTGGGACATCGCCGGCAAGGCGGCCGGACTGCCGTCCCACAAGCTGCTGGGCGGAAAGATTCGAGACAGCGTTCGCGTCTATTGCGATACCGACGTGGGACTGCTCTTGGACCCAAACGATCCGGCGTCCCGCTTCACGCCGGAGGCCTATGCCGCAAGGGCCCGCGAGCGCAAGGCGCTGCCGGATGGCTACACGCTAATGAAGTTCGACGTCGGATTCCACGGGCAACACTTCGAGACAGTGCCGGGCTACGTCTGGGAAACGAACATGACCTATCCTTATCAGGGCCACGCGACCGAACGGGGTATCAAGTCGCAGGTCGCAATCATCGAAGCGATCAAGGAAGTATTGGGCGACGGAATTGGACTGGCGATCGACTGCGGGCCGGGGCAGAGCCTGCAGGCGGTAATGACCCTGGCCAAGGCCCTTGAGCCATACAACCTAGTCTGGCTCGAAGACCCGTTCGAGGGTGCTGACGTTCCCTACGTCGACGTCGAAGCATACCGTTTGCTGAGTGACAGCACTACGACACCGATAATGACCGGGGAGCAACTCTATCTGCGAAACGGGTTCCGCGACCTGATTGCCAACCACGCGGTGGACGTCGTGGCGCCGGACATCCAGGACGTTGGCGGTTTGGCCGAATCAAAGTGGGTCGCGGAGTTGGCCGATCTCTACAATGTACTTGTGGCTCCCCACAATGCCAATGGCGCTGTGTCGTTTATGGCGAACCTCCAGGCCGCGGCGGTAATGCCGCGCAACTATATCGCCTTCGAGTTCCATCAGGCCGATGATCGCGATTGGGACGATATTCTGGCCGGGGTCGAGCGCCCGCTGATCAGGGCCGGGTTCGCCAGGGTCCCCGACAAACCCGGCCTGGGATTCGAGTTGGACGAGGAGGCGGTGAGGCGCCGGATGGCGCCGGGCGACGCCTTCTTCGAGTAGCGGGCAGGTTACGACTAGAGGGTCAGTAGCCGGCCCGAACGTCAACAACACCTATCAAGGGCTTGCCGTCCAGGAAACTACGCAGATTGGCTCTGCAAATCTCCCATTGAACGCGTGGAGTTATGGCGCCACCGCCGGCGTTGTGCGGTGTGATCGCGACATTATCCATGTCCCACAGCGGGCTGTTGGCGGGTAATGGTTCTTCGCTCGTGACATCCAGGCCGGCGCCGGCCAACTTGCCGTCTTGAAGAGACCGGACCAGGGCTTGCTCGTCAACAATTCCCCCTCTAGAAACGGCGATCAGGTAGGCGGACGACTTCATCAGGGCCAGCCGGCGGGCATCGATTGCACTGCGCGTTTCCGCCGTAAGGGGGGCGGCAATCACGAGGAACTCAGACACGCGGCAGAGGTCGTCCAGCCGGTCCGGCCCCCAGCGCGCCCGCAAGTCGGGCACGTGGGGGTAAGGCTGTGCGTCGACTGCGTAAACGGGCATTTCGAATCCATTGGCGCGTCGGGCGATCGCGGCGCCTATTTGTCCCAAGCCGAAGACTCCCATCGCGCGGCCGGCGATTGCCTCCAAAGGCCGGCCTTCGGGTTCGCCACCCCAGCGATGAGCCAGTTGGTCTCGCCGGATTGTCCACATATCGCGGGTGAGCGTCAGGATCAATGCGAAGGCGTGTTCGGCTATGGTCTGCGCGAAGGCCCCGCGGCTGTTGGTCACTACGACATCGTTTCGCAGAAGCCAATCGACCAACCCAGGGATGTTCTCCATCCAGTCCATTCCGGTGCTGTAGGCCTGAAACCAGCGGAGTTTGCCCGCTGCATTGAAGGACTCCGCGGTAAGCATTCCGATCAGTCCTTCAGCGCCGTGGATCAGCGGTGCGACCGAGTCGATATCATCCGCGACCAGAAACTCCACTTCGGGGAAGTCCTCTTTCAGCCGCTCGATCTCGAGATCAGCGCCGACGCCACCGCGACGCTGGACAACAATCTTTCGTAGGGACAACTGGCACCTCCAAGCATTGCAGGTCTTCGGAACTGATTCGACATCGACCACAGTGTGAATTAACCCGGCGGCGATGGTCTCTTATGTAACTAGTATCCTAATCAACAATGGTATGATCGATCCAAGAAAATCGGGTTCGACAAGAAGAATGGACGATGCGAACCAGGTTCAGATCGTACCCGGCAGAATTCGAGCATCCCCAGTCCAACGGACGCAGATTGAGGCTGGCGATCAACCTGGCCCTGCTTGGCGGCATTCTCGGGTCCGCCCAATTCATAATCAACCTGCTGGCGCAGACTGAGTTTCCCAAGGAGCCGCAACATCTTTCCCTTGTTTCGTCTCTGATCGTATCAAGCCGAGCGTGGGTGGCCGGGACGTTGGTGGCTGCAATGCTGGCGCGCCTTGCGACCAGCGATTGGGCCGGCCAGAGACCCGACCGTGCCCGGACGCTGTTCGTGTGGATTGGCCTGGGTATTGGCTACGGAATTCTGGTGCCGACAATTACCGGGATGTTCATCCCGATCAGCGGCGTGATATTGGCAGTTGGAAACGGTGTCATAACCCCTGCCGAGGCATTGCCGGCGGCGTTCGATTCCGTCGTGCGCGCCCCATATGCCGGCCTGGTCCAGGCCGGAGTCGGGATGATCACCGGCCTGTTGGCCGGCCTGGTATTTGCGCTTGGTGCCTGGTTGATCGACGCTGCCAATTCATCGGCAAATCTCCAGGTATCCCGATTTGGAACGCTCGCCCTCACGGCAGCCATTTCCGCGCTGATAGTGGCCGGCACGGTCCTGGTCCCGCCGGCTACGCTGGCGAAACTGGGATAGTCTAAGGGTAGGTGTCGCGTTTCAAAGCGGAACCGGCCGGCTTCAAATCCGAGGGGAAAGACACCCTCCGTCGCGTTAGTCCTGGGGCCGGTTGGAGGCTAGGCGCAGGTGGTCTATGTCGGTGAAGTTTGGGCGCATTTGGCGGAGGAATTCTTCGAAAGTCCGATCCGGAGATGAATCGGAAGTGTCCAGCGCGAATCGGCGCTCAATCTGGGAGTCGGAATACTCCTCCTCGAATCGCCGCAACACCATCGGTACGTCGTCGCTCTTCAAAACACTGCCGGCGTGGGGGTCCAGGCGCATCCGCCGGCGGATGACATCGACAGAGGCCCTGAGCAATACCAAGACCGTATCAGGCGCCTGCATCATTACCTCGGTATCCCACTCCCGCGCGCGCCTTCGACGATCGGAGAAGGGATCGTCAGACCCGCCGTAACCGTAATAAAGTGGCGCGTAAACGGCCTCGCCATAGTAGAAGTCGATCATCAGGTAGTCGTCGCTCGACCGGTACATGTCGTTGCAGAGGTGCCGCCAAATCATGTATCGCTGCAGCTGTTCCTTGATCGAAGGGGGAAGGCGCAGAACCGCCTCGACCTCTTCCACGGCCATCGGGGACGTCTTGTCACGGTCGGGAACGAGGATATGGCGATCGAGGTGCGGCAGCACGAAATGGGCGTGCCAACGGACGCTGGGCAGTCCCATCGACCGGATCATCCAGTGGGAGATTTGGCCGGCCAAGGCGGTCTTTCCGACATACTCGCAGCCGATGATAATCACACGCACTTGCAACTCCCAGGGAACGGGGGTGTCCGCTACTCGCGCGCCAGAGCGGCGCTTGCGGCGCCCTCGGCGCGAATCTGCCGGTGGGTGCCGGCGCGCAGCGAGGCGGCATCCCCGGCGGTCAACAGGATTTCATCCTCGGCCAGTGTCAACCTGATTGTTCCCTCGACTACAATCCAATGCTCATTTGCTTCGATCCTGTACTCGGCAACGTCCTCTCCGCCGGCAAGGTTTACGAGCCTCAACTCGCTCAGAGGACAGCGCGGACCACGATCCGGAAATGGTCCAACGTTATCGTCGCCGGGGACAACGAATCCTGGGACGGTGGGTGCAGGCGGTCCGTCTTCTTCCACCAGGATCATCCAGGGGCGCTTCCGCCCTTCGTGGGGTGTTGTGAACGTGACCCAGTCCGACCCGGTTCGCATTTGCGAGCGGTGCACCACGCCCATCGGATTGTAGACCGCGGTGTTTGGTGTAATCGGGTAGGATTCGCCGTCCTGCCAGCCTTCGCCAAAGCCGGCGGTCACCAGCCAAAACTCGTCGTAGTCGTGGTAGTGGGGCCATATCCCATTCCATCTCGCTATCCCTTGCGATGCGAAACACGAATCGATGGCAGTCCATTTAGGATATGGCTCCGCGTCCAGCAACGGACTGCGCGGATACCTGGCCGGATCCAGATGGGAAGTATTCGAGTTGCTCGAGATGATCAGGCGGTCGGACTTCGAGATGATCAACTGTTCGACTCCGGTTACCGTCCGCGCCCTGGTCGGGCACTGAGCGAGTCGCGTCTGCGACGGTACTTGGCTCCATGATAGCGATTGATCCTTTCATTTCAATCGTTCGGGCCGGCGCCGGCACGGCAGTGTATGAAGAGTCCGAGTAGTGGCTTTGTGCGACGAATCGGAATGGTTGGTTCTGCTAAGCCCCACCCTGGACCCCAGCGTGGGACAAGCCACTCGCCTCGCGCAGTCTTCGACCCCGCTACATTCTTTTGGCTGCGCCAATCTCGCGGCGTTATTTTCGTGCCACAGTGGCTAGCCACTGTGGAGTCAAGTTGTTCTATGATGGACTATGCGCTGGAGTCGATTAGCGCCAACCGACCCGCTCAATGGCAAAGTCGCCAGGACGCCGTCAGCTAGCCCGGAGGAACTGGATTTCCGGCCCTACAATAGGCGTCTAGGGCGCGTCCAACAGACCAGGAGGAACTGGGTATGAGAAGCGCAATGTGGATTGGCGGACATGACTTCGAGATCCAAGAGTCGCCGTCTCTGGATCCCGGCCCCGGGGAAGTTCGAATCAATGTTCATGGATGCGGAGTGTGCGGTACCGATTTGCACGTCGTTCAGGGGTTGCTTGGCGACATCGAGCCGCCGATGCTGCTGGGACACGAGTACGCGGGAACGATCGATGCGATGGGAGAAGGGGTAGGACACCTGTCGATCGGCGACGCGGTGACCTGCATCCCGGCCGGCCGATGCGAAATGTGCCGGAACTGCCTGGCGGGCCTGCCGGACAGCAGTTGTCTATTCCAGAAGCCCACCGGTGGGTTCACCGAACAGATAGTTGTTCCGATCACTAAGTTGCTGCCTGTGCCGGCCGGCGTGGACCTCGACGTGGCAACCCTGGCCGAGCCGCTGACCTGCTGTGTGCGGGCGATGGATGTGGCTCAGGTACAGAGTGGAGATACGGCGCTCATCGTCGGCGCCGGCCCGATCGGATTGATGCTGTTGCAGGTCGCGATCCACAGCGGCATCAGGAAGACGATAGTATCGGAGATCAATCCGAGCCGGCGTGAGATGGCCGGCCAACTCGGAGCGGACTTACTTGTAGACCCAACGAAGGAGTCGTTGAGCGAAGCGGTACGGGACGCTACCAACGGCGAGGGCGTCGATATTGCGTTCGAAGTTGCTGCGGTGCCGGCAGCGCTGGCCGAGTGTATCGAGCTGGTGAAAGACCGAGGTCGAGTGGTGTTGGTTGGCGCGCACTCTACCACGGCACAGCTGCCGTTAAACCTGAGTTCGTTCCACGTGAGGCAGCTATCGTTAGTGACCGCCAACGGCGGCCCCTGGACGTTCAAGCGGGCGGTCGCCTGGTTGGAACAATTGGAGCTGCGGCCGATAATTACTCATCGTTTCGATCTGGCTGACACTGGTAAAGCCTTCGACTTGGCGAAATCGGGGGACGTAATCAAGGCGCTGGTAGGGCCGGGCCTGGATTAGAGCCACCAGGATTCGCCATCCGGAGCCGCAATGCAATCGATGTTGCCGGCTGGCGCCGGCCGGCAACAGAGCGGGTTTGATCGGTGGAAACGTTTTCGGGTGGCGCATGCCGCCCCTGCCACACCATGGATTCCTGCCTGATCGGTATCGCGGATGGCTTTGTGAAGGCCGCATAAGAGGACGAAACTGTCGGGACGCCGGGCAACCAAAGTGCGTGAGCGAGCCGCTCCCCAAGCTGAGAACAAGCCCCAGTGCCGCGATTCCATCCCCGCCCCTCTGGATTCCGGCCTTTCGCGACCATCGAAAAGCATCGCGCACTTTCGAACAGAGGGGTGCTCAGCAACTTCAATCCTCTGCGACGCGGCGATTCATCTCCTGGATCCGCGGAGGCATTCGATCGCGGACGCTGCGTTTCATTGACGGCCAGTGACCGCCTCCGGTGCCGTGTTCGAGCCAGGCCGCGTGATAGGCGATGGACAAGCCGATGCGATGCTGGTCGGTGGTGGTGTTTGCGCCGCCGGCGTGCCAGATAGAGCCGATGAAGATCACGATCGTGCCGGGGTCTCCCTCGGCGGCAACGAGGTGACGATACTTGACGTCGGGCCGGGGTAGTAACCGCGAGTGGTGGCTGAAAGGCATCAGGAGCGTGCCACCGTTTTCGCGGGTGAACTCGCTCAGCATCAACAGGCTGTTTATGACCGGCCACTGCCCCGGGGCAGGATGTCCGGACCTGGCAAAGATGCCGGCCGGACCGTCGGCATGGAGCGGTTGGCCGGCCCATCCCGGCTTTGTCCAGCGCATGGCTTCGCCGGCGCTCTGAAATCCCTCGCCGACGACGTGGCGGGCGAGCTCCAGGTAGACCGGAATGGTCACGGCGGAAAAGAAGAGCTCCGATTCATCGGTGTCGACCACGTGCTCGAGCATTGATGGCAGATGGCAATCGAGCGCGTCTGAATCGGGTTGGGCGCCCATGATATCCACGACCCGCTTGGCCATCAGATCGGCGTCACGCGGCGAAATGACGTTCGGGACTGTTACAAAACCGTACTCGTTGAGCTGGGCTTTCAGCCCGGCCAAGTCAAGAGTCTCTGACATCAGGACTGGGGCAACGGGGTCTCAAGGATGTCCAACTCGTCAAGCCGCCGGACCCAACGCTGGTGGCGCGGATCGTCCACCGAACGCCAGTGTTCCGAGTAGAACTGCTCTCCCCATTCCTCCGCATGCTTGGCGTGGTTGCGGCCCATCATAGTCTGGGTGTTTGTAGTACTCTCCGGGGTCTGGGGGTTTTCGTAGTAGATGACTGTGCCCATCCTGCGCCGATCGCCACCGCCAAACGCCGCGTGCCAGATTGCGTTGTTGAACAGCAGAGCGTCGCCGGGCTTTGAGACGAATGAGTATGCGGGAACTTCGTCCGATCTTATCCCCAGGGTGGAAGATAGATTACTTAGTCTCTCGGCCTTGGTAGACGTGCCACCCCAGAGGAGTTCTCGCAGATCGGAGTGCAAAGGCTCTCGATGGGAGCCAGGTATGACTCTCAGGGCGCCATTCGACGCGTCGAGCTCGTCGAGGTAAATGACGAACTTTGCGGCTCGGTACGTGCAGGTACCCATATCAGGATGCCACAGAGTGTCGCCGACGTAGTAGTTTCCATCGGTGACGATGCCGATCGGATCTCCACCGAGGACCTGTTGGGCAACCTCGGCAAAGCGCGGATCGTCGATCAATGAGGAGATGAAGGGAGTATTGGCACGCATAAGGGTCGTCCAGACTCTCTTGACATTCCCGCCCAACTGCATCCGGCGGGCCTCAAGAGCGGCGTCGAACTCGTCGGTGTATGTCTTGAGCTCGTCGGGCGACAGGTACTGCCGGAAGGTAAGGAACCCAAATGCCTTGAAATGATTCAACTGCTGCTCGGTAAGTTGCACGTCACATCCTCCTGAATTCGCGGTCTTGACCTGGTCTATATTTCAGTTGACCGATGCCGTTCCGTCAACGCACTACCCGGCGACGCCAGGCGTCTCGAGCACGCCGAGCTCGTCGAGTCGGCGGACCCACCTCTGGTGTCTTGGGTCCGGGTTGGATCGATAGTAGGCAGTGTACATGCGCCGGCCCTTGGACGAGTAGAGCGAGTGATTGGTGGTCATGATCTTCTGTATCTCGGCCTCGGCTTCCGGAGTCTGGGGATCGTCGTAGTAGACGATGGTTGCCATTCTGCGATGATCGCCCCCGCCGAACGCTGCGTGCCAAAGGGACGTGCGAAACGCGAGGACGTCGCCGGGTTGGGAGTCGAAGATGTAGGCCGGAAGATCGGCGCCGGTCATTGCGAAAACGTCGAGTGGGTCGACTCGCGCTCGCTGCCCTTCGGAGTCCTCCAATAGTCTGGAGTACAACTGGCTGTAGTAGGGATCTTTGTGGGAGCCGGGAATGACGCGCAGGGCGCCATTCGTCCCATCCTGTGGTTCGAGGTAGAGGGTGAACTTCACTCCAGAGTAGTCGACCGGCGTTCCATCCTCCCTCAGCCGGTGGCCGTCGGGATGCCAGGCGGTGTCGCCGACGTAGTAGTTTCCGTCCGCTACGATGCCGATGCTCTTCGTGCCCATAAGCTGCTCACCGGCAGTGGCGGGCGCTGCCGTCATGCTTCGATCCAGCCGGCAACCAGGAATCCAAACCGATGTCGAACTCCTGGCTGAAACGCTCCATTTCGTCGGGGCTGAGCAGTTGCCGGAAGACTACGAATCCGAATGTGTTGAAGTGGTTCAGTTGATGCTCGGTTAGCTTCAATGTTTGCTCCTGCGATAGTCGGTACAGGGTATGAGGCACATATTACCGGATTTTTGTTTTGTAATTTTCATATTGTTTTTTTGACGGGCGGCGTCGCGGCGAGGTGGGACGGGCCGGGTTTTAGACGGCATTTGGGTCGAGGATGAGAGCCGGACATTTGTTTTAGTATTATACCATTGCCGCGGTAGTTCTGGGTTGGTTGCCGAAGCGCCGTTGCCGGGGGACAAGCTCCCATCTGCTCCAACTAATTCGGCCGGCGAGGGCAAGAATCACGATTGTATGACCTCATCAGACGCTCCTGAAAGCCAGTTGCACGTCCTGGTGTGGTGAGATTTCGACAATCCTCTAGTTTTGAGGGGCTTTGGGGGGCGCGTTCCGAGTCTTGAAATCGCCCAGGTTTGCTCCGGAATTGGAATGAGTCGGAACAGATGGACGCGCGCTTGGATGCTTGCGTAACTGTGCCCAATCATGTGCACGGCATTTTGGTGTTGGTAGAGGCGGGTTTGAAACCCGCCTCTACGGCAATCGTGAGGCATCGGCTGCCGCTGGCACACGAGGGAACGAAAATGGGTGCACTGGTTGGCGGGCCTTCTGTACGGTGGCGCGGGATCAGGGTTGGTTGCCGGTCTGCCGGGAGCGGGGGACAAGCCCCTCGCCTCGCGTAGTCTTCGACCGCGCTAAATTCCCCCGTCCCCGCCCCTCCTGGATTCCGGCCTTCGCCGGAGTATCTGTGTTGGATGTAAAGGGTTTTCAGGTGCCCGGGGCGTATTCCTCCGTCCAAGGTGTGCCCCGTTGTGCTACCGAGTGCAGCTGCAACAGCAGCTTGCGCATCACCGCCACCAATGCCACCTTCCCCGGCTTCCCCCGCTTGCGCAGCTGCTGGTGAAACCTCCCCAGGCTGCTGTCCCGCCGCCTTACTGCACTCATCGCTGCCATGTACAACGCCCGTCTCACCACCCCTCGCCCTCCCTGGATCGCTCTATATCCCCTCTGCCGGCCG
>CAXXUG010000002.1:0-126391 GCA_963664835.2 Chloroflexota bacterium
ATTGGTTGCCGGACTGACGGGAGCGGGGGACAAGCCCCCGCGCTACATTATTTCGTTATTTCGTTCCGCCATCGACCATCTGTTTACAATTCGGCACGCTTGGCGGGTGGAGAGCCGGCATCATGGTTTAGTCCATGCACAGTTTCGTGCCAATTGCCTAAGATTTGACGCGATTCATGAGTCAATTATGGAGATGGGATATGGAACAGAAAAACAAGCTGCCGCATATTCTGCTGATCACGACGGACCAGCAGAGGGGTGACTGCACCGGAATCGACGGGCACTCGATCCTGGAGACGCCGCACCTCGATCAGCTTGCGAACGAGGGGGTTTATTTCCCAAAGGCCTACACTCCCTGCCCGGTGTGCATTCCGGCGCGGGTCGTACTGATGACTGGGCAGTCTCCATATCGAACGGGGTATTTCTGGAATACCACCAAGACAATGACTTTCACGGAGACGCTGGCACGAATTCTGGGCCGGCGGGGCTACCAAACGCAGCTGGTCGGCAAGGCGCACTTTTTCCCGCACCGGGCGCGGATGGGATTCGACAATACGATTATCAATGAATCGGGACGGTTCCGTGAGGGCGATGACTTTCACCGTTGGCTAATGAAGACGCCCTATGCCGGTATGGAGCGGGCGACAAGCATCGGAAATAACGATGTGTTTGCGCGCCGCTCAGTCGTGCCTGAGACGCACCACGTCAATACATGGACGGCTAACGAGTGCATTGATTTCCTGGACCGCAGAGACCCGACCAGTCCATTCTTCCTCTGGATGTCGTTTTCGCGCCCGCACTCCCAATACGACCCGCCGGCACCATACGACGCCTGGTACGAGCTAGGCGACGTGCCAAGGCCGATTCAGGCGCCGGATGCTGATTTTCTGCCGCCACAGCTAGAGGAAATGCCGGCTAGGTATGACTGGGACCGCATGTCGTGGAAACAGGTCGCGAAGGCCCAACAGCACTATTTTGGACAGATAACTCACATCGACCACCAGATAGGCCGTCTGTTTGCCGCGCTGCGTTGGAGAGGACTGTGGGACGACACGCTCTGCCTGTTTACCTCAGACCACGGAGACATGATGGGCGACTTTGGGCTGTTCTTCAAAGGCCACTTCTTCGAGGGATCCGGCCGGGTTCCAATGATTCTGCGTCCGCCGAGGTCGTGGGAAGGGATGGTCCGCGCCCAGCGTTACACGCGGCCGGTGTCGTTGGTTGACGTGTTGCCGACGTTAGTTTCGGCAGCGGGCGCGGAAGCGGATGACGTGGATGGGGTCTCGCTGCTGCCGGCTCTCAAGGGTAAGGATCCGATCGGCGAGCGGGTATTCCACGGGGAAGTCTACGACGGGGAGGTGCGCCATCACTGCCTGACAGACGGGCGATTCAAGTATATGTGGTTCCGGATGGGGAACAGGGAGTATTTGTTCGACCTAGAGGAAGATCCGGAGGAGGTCAACAATTTGGCGCGCGACGAGGGGCTGGTCTCGCCGTGGCGCAGCCGGTTATTGGAGTTGTTGGACGCGCGCGGGGACGATGCGGTGGTAGATGGCAAGTTGGTGCCCGCTTCGTACAGGCCGACGCCGGAGACGGAGCTGCGAGCGACGGACCGGTTTGGGAGAAGACCCTTTTGATGGGACTAGAATTGGCGGGTCTTCTCTACGTTGGCTCGGCGCCAGGGTTGGTTGCCGGACTGCCGGGAGCGGGAGACTAGCCCCTCGCCTCGCGTAGTCTTCGACCGCGCTACGTTTCCTACCCCCCACCACTTCTGGATTCCGGGCCCGTATGAGCCTACCAACCGCGCCTTGAATCGACCGCTTGGTCCAGGGTCATATGCTCTGTGCCAGTAATCAGTTGAGTACCTGAAGCCTTGCCTGCTCTCTCTGGGTCAATGTGACGTTCTTGCCGGCCATTGAGTAAGGTATGAAAACTGGGGCACCGGTTGGCGGGTCCTATACACGGTGCCTCGGGACTTGGGTTGGGTGCCGGACCGCCGGGAGCGGGGGACAAGCCCCCGCGCTACATTTCCTCTCCCCGCCCCTCTGGATTCCACGTTTCTCTGGAGTGACGAGTTCGGCGTTGGTTACGACGAGTTGGTTCCATATTCGTACCAATGCTGATCGGTGTCCGGGGGCGAGATTAACTCGGGACTGGGTTGCGAAGGGCGTCTTCTGGGTTCAGGAGAAGCGAGCGACCACGTCTAGGACCAAGCGCACCAGGAAGACGATTCCGATTCCCACGAGTACCCAACGGGTGTCTGACACTTCGCGCCGGAGCTTGACAAGTTCTTCGAGCAGAGAGGCTACGTCCATCTTGGTAGCGAATCTGCCCACGTCTGTCTTGGTGGCCAGGTTGCGCAGGTCTTCCCTGGTGGCGGGTTCGGATTGGGAGGCTTCGGTAGTCACAGTTCAATCACGGCCGGCGTGGGTACCAAGAGGATTGGGGCACCCAGAGGCAATCGGAGGCCGGGTCCAGGGTTAACGGAACTTGTTTTGCAAATATGCGATTCTGGTTGATCGACATAAGTGACGGCCAGATGCACGGGATTACATAACATTAAGTACAAGTTGATTTCGAATCTCCAATAGACCCACGGTAAGAGTTGGTGGGTCCTTGATGTTAGTGGGCCGGTTTAACATCTAGCCGTAGGTCCGTCAATCGGCAGCGCGCGTGCCGGAAGTCTCCGTTCCGGGTTGCAAGTGTATTGACCTTCCGGTGTGCTACTGCGGGGGCAAGTTCCATCTGCTCCAACTTATTTCAATGCCGATGCAATACTGGGCAATTTCATGGATCGCATTGCCGAAGATACCTGATCGACCCGGTGGATGGCCTAATCTACGGTGACCAAACGAGGGCAACCACAAGGGTTGCCCGTACGACTGCCCTATTCCCTGGGACAGGTTTCGGGTACGTAGAGTTCCTACAAACGTGGTTCTTACCCCCCACCGGCCGAATAAGTTGGACCAGGTGGGACAAGTCCCTCGCCTCGCGTAGTCTTCGACCGCGCTACATAATCCCGCCGACCCTTGGCCCCGAATTCGGGTTCCTCAGTTCAGGCACGGTATCGGGGTACGGTGCCGGCTAGGTGAGCACGTCGACGGCTACACGGTACAGAGTTTCGAGGCCGGCCTGGGTTTTAGCGTGAACAAACTGCGGGTTCCATGTCAGGTCACCCAGAGTGTCGCTAACCGTGAGTATCGAACCCATTTGTACGTTCCTGTACTGAGCGACGGCAAACAGGGCGGCCGCTTCCATTTCGACGGTCAAGACTCCCTCTGTTTGGCACCTCATTACCTCTGCGATGGTCTCCCTGTAAGGGGCATCTACAGTCCAAGTCGTCCCAACCTCAAAGGGGGTTCGAAGCCTCTCCAGAGATTGTTTCGCTCGCTCAGTCAACTCAGAGGAGGCATACGAGTACTTTGAAGGTTCCAAGTAGTGGTGGGAGGTTCCTTCGTCTCTGATGGCCCTATCGCAAACGACGATGTCGCCTATATCCTGGTGCTTCTGCAACCCGCCGGCCGCTCCAATGGAGAGGAACTTCGATACGCCGGCCGCGATGAACTGTTCCAGTCTTAGTACAGTGGCGGGCGCGCCAATGCCGAATCCACCGGCTATCGCAACCGGTGGGTCAGTCTCATCGAGCATATATAGATCGATCCGCGTACTGAGGTCTATAGCTGTCGTCTTGTGATTCTCGAGGACATATTGGATTAGGCCGGTTTGGTAGCAGAGGATTAGTGCGTTGGGAGGATCGAAATCTACATATAGACCAAGCTCTTTCAGGTACGCCAAGAATTCTTGGGGACTTACCATGGAGTCGTGTTGGTGTTTGCCCTCAAAGTTTGGGAACGGCATTTCTCCACCTTCTTCACAGCGCCGTCACTGGGTCTGGCCGGCAATTCGGAGCATGTTAAACGCGTACAAGTATTGAATCAACGCTTAAGCCGCTGCGCCGCGTTGACCGATGACGTAAACCTGTGGCTTTTCGCTTGAGATGATGGCCGGTAGGTCAGCCTTGCGTCTACTTTTCGACTAGCCAGCGCTGGTAGTGATGTCGAACAGATCCGCGAGTCGGGCAGTCATGATGTCTTCGAGTTCGGCCGGCCCGTGCTTTGGCTGGAAGGTCAGGCGTTCACGGCGATAAGTACAGGCGAACGTGCTGCCCGATAGATAGCGCAGCCGGCCGGAGCCGAATGTGGCTCCAGTTATTGCCTGGAGGCCGTCGGCAATGCGGCCGTCGTCCCCGACTGTGACTATGAGGTCGGGATGCATCCGGCCGATCTGCCAGCGCTCGGTCGCATAGCATACGGCGCGCACGGCGAGGGCCAGGCCGGGGCATGTCTCGCCTTGGAAATGAGCGCAGAGGAGGAGCATCTCGGCCGGCTCGCCGCTGGGCCACTGTGCGGGAGGTCGAAGCTCTCTGTCGGTGCGGGCGGAGAAGATCGAGTCCCAGCCGGGCGAGTAGCGCTTGATGTCAATCACCGGAGTCCCGTCGACAAAGTCGAGACGCTCGAGCCGGAGGGTTTCGCCTTCGACCGAGAGCAGGCGAGCCGATGTCAGGCCGATTGGGTTGGGCCGGCTGGAGGAGCGCAGGCCGAACACGCCGCGCGGCTGCCGGTGGCTACTGACTCGCCGGCCGAGGGTTTGCAGAGTGTCGCGGTCGGCCTGGTCGAGCCAGGCGAGGACGATCAGGTGAGTGTTGCTTTGGATGTCAGCTAACGCGGGCCGGTACTGGGAGAAGACGCGAATGTCTGCCGGCACGCCGTTCGGCGGCATCTGGTCGAGCTCGCGAACTGGAGAGCGAACGATGCCAATTGGGTTGATTGCGATGCGGCCGGCCGGTTCGACTGTCATTCTTCTTCTCCGTATATGGGTGAGAATGATATATGAACGGCGTTTTGACCTATTGAAGTTGAGGTAGTTGGAGCGCGCATGTGCCACCAATCACTCGCCCCCACCGCGGCCAGCCGACCGGGGTATTAAAAGGCGGGAGTTGTGGCTTGGCACCACGAAATGGAAAGGCGGATTCCGCTACGTCCCCGCCCCCGGCCCCAGCGGGGGACAAGCCCCCGCGCTACATTCCTCTTTTCCGGCTACGAACGACGATGAGTGGGAAGAAGTTAGCTGGATGGCTGTTTTCTTACCAATGACGAGTGGGTTCAGTGAACAATCGATTTCCCACCAACTCGCTCAGATGTTTGTTTCACGTAAACCGCTTGCCTTGAAAGATATGTTTAACTAAATATATGTCAGGAACATCATTAAACTTGACAAACGCGACACAACTCTATAGTGTATTGCTGTGAGACTCGCGCCGGGGTTATAGCGCCTTGCCCACGACTCTTGTGGGCTCTAGGTGGGCTCGGCGAGCGAGGCTCTGCACGCAACTGAGCTTACATAGAAGGAAACAGTCAACAGCGATTGGGAGGAACGAAGATGCCAAAGGTTCTAGGCATAGACTTGGGCACGACCAACTCGGTCATTGCGGTCATGGAGGCCGGCGAAGGGACGGTTATCGAAAACTCGGAAGGCAGCAGGATCACACCGTCCGTGGTAGCGGTGAACCCAAAGACTAGTGAGCGATTGGTAGGGCAGGTCGCGAAGCGGCAGGCGATTACAAATCCGGAAAACACGATTTTTTCGATCAAGCGATTCATGGGAAGGCGCCTGGACGACCAGGAGACTCAATCCGCGACCGGCCACCTGCCTTACCAGATCAAGTCCGCGTCGAATGGGGACGTGCGCGTAGAAATGGCGGGTCGGGCGTACGCGCCGCCGGAAGTCGCTGGAATGATCCTGCAGAAGATGAAAGCCGACGCGGAGGCCAAGCTGGGCGAAGAGATCACCCAGGCTGTGATCACCGTGCCGGCGTATTTCAACGACTCGCAGCGGCAGGCGACCAAGGACGCCGGCAAGATCGCCGGCCTCGAGGTCTTGAGGATCATCAACGAGCCGACGGCGGCTTCCCTGGCGTATGGACTCGAGCGGAAAGGCAAAGACGAGACGATTGCCGTCTACGACCTTGGCGGAGGGACTTTTGACGTCTCGATCCTGCGTCTTGGGGACGGTGTTTTCGAGGTGGTGTCCACCAATGGGAACACGTTCCTGGGCGGCGATGACTTCGATCAGAAGGTAATCGACTGGATATGCGAGGAGTTCCAACGGGAGCAGGGAATCGACCTGAAGAAGGACCGGATGGCCTTGCAACGATTGAAGGAAGCGGCTGAGCGGGCCAAGATCGAGCTTTCCACCGCTCAGCAGACCGAGATCAACCTACCGTTCATCACAGCCGATGCGAGCGGGCCGAAACATCTCGTGCTGACAATGCCCCGTTCGAAGCTGGAGCAGCTTGTGGGGAATCTCGTCGATAGTACGGCCGAGCCGGTGAAGAAGGCTCTTGCCGACGCCGATATGGCATCCGGCCAGGTCGACCAGGTGGTACTGGTCGGGGGTCAAACTCGAATGCCGGCGGTTGTCGAAAAGGTGCGCTCGCTATTCGGAAAAGAGCCAAACAAGGGTGTAAATCCGGACGAGGTGGTCGCGATCGGCGCGGCTATTCAGGCCGGAGTGCTGCAGGGCGAGGTCAAGGACGTGCTTCTGCTCGACGTCACGCCGTTGACGCTTGGCATCGAGACGCTTGGCGGGGTCCTGACGCCGTTGATCGAGCGTAACACGACTATCCCGACCTCCAAGAGCCAAGTCTTCTCGACGGCCGCCGACAACCAGCCGTCGGTAGAGATTCATGTGCTGCAGGGCGAGCGCACGATGGCGCCTGAGAACAAGACTATTGGCAGGTTTATCCTCGATGGGATTCTGCCCGCGCCGCGGGGTTTGCCGCAGATCGACGTGGCGTTCGACATCGACGCGAACGGGATACTGAACGTTTCGGCGAAGGATAAGGGAACCGGCCGAGAGCAGAAGATCACCATCCAGGCCAGCTCCGGACTGTCGCAAGACGAGATAGACAACATGGTTCGTGACGCGGAGGCTCACTCGGAGGAGGACGAGCGAAAGCGCGAAGAGATCGAGCAACGCAACTACGCAGATAGCTTGGCATTCCAAGCGGAAAAACTGCTAGGAGAGAACAGTGAGAATCTGCCGGCTGAACTGAAAGAGGATGTCGAGGGCAAGATCAAGAGCGTGAGAGAGGCGCTGGAGGGTACCGACATCGAGGCGGTGCGTACCAGCAGCGCCGCACTGGCGGAAGCGATGCAAAAGCTCGGTGAGGCCGTTTACTCACGCGCCAATCAGTCGGCGGACGCTCAGCACGGCGCGAAGCCAGGCGACGGCGGTCCACAGGGATCTGGCCCGGGCGAAGGCACGGTGGAGGGAGAGTTCCGCGAAGTCTAAGTTAGCGACCGGTTGAGCGACTCGGCTGGCCGGCGGCGGGCCTGCGTAGAGCGCCCGTCGGTCGCGCTATGCCGGGTCGGACCTAAACGAAAGGATGTAGAATCGGACAACGAGTTGGCAGGCCGGCCGATAACCTAGGCTGGGAGGCACTGCCTTAGAGCTGGTGGGAGCCTGTCTTTCTGGAGGTCGCCCTTGGCCTTGCCCGGGCGACACAAGGGGACGGAGAAGGGACGCGTGATTCTGACCCGCGGTCCCCTCCCTTGCCCTGTGGACTCCGGCTTTCGCCGGAGTGACGAAGTGGGGCCAGAGTGACGAGTCGGGCTCCAGGGTGGCGGTTGGTTATTGTGGAGGTCGCGAGTTTGTCCGGGGAACGATCCGTAGAGTAAAAGGGAAGAGCTAGATTGGAAGAAACCACGACGGTAATCGATCAAGAAGGGCAGGAGCAGGAGCCGCCGAAAGAGCAGTTGCTGGATGCACTTCCCATGCTGCCGTTACGCGAGACGGTTTCCTATCCCTTGACGGTAATGCCGCTGGCGGTCGGCCAGGAGCGGTCGTTGAGGATGGTCGAACACGCGCTTGCGACTACGAGGATCGTAGGGATGGTCGCGGTAAAGGACCGTGACGTCGAGGTGGCGGAGCCGGAAGACTGCTTCACGATCGGCTGCACCGCCCGCATTCAGCAGGTTCTGCGGGTGCCCGATGGGACGGTCAGACTACTGGTGCAGGGGCTGGAACGCATTCGCATCCTCGAGTGGCAACAACGGGAGCCGTTCATGGTTGCTCACTGTGAACCGATCCCAGAGTACGAAGAGGAAGGGGAAGAGCTCGATCCGCTGGTTCGAAACGTACAGGGGCTGTTTCAGCGTTACGTGAGCCTGTCTCCGGCGCTGCCCGATGAGATGGTCACGGCGGCGATCAATATCGAACTACCCAAACACCTAGCGTATTTCGTCGCGACCAACATACGACTAGAAGTCGACGAACGACAAGAGATCCTCTCCATCGACTCGTTGAGGGCCAAGTTCGAGTGGCTGACCGGGGTTTTGACCCGCGAGGTGGAAGTGCTGGAGATCAGCAAGAAGATTCAGTCGGAAGCCCAAGACCGGATGAGCAGCGCACAGAAAGAGTACTACCTGCGGGAGCAGCTGAGGGCGATTCGCAAGGAGTTGGGCGAGGTCGACGAGGAGCAGGCCGAGATAGCGGAAATACGCAAGAAGATCGAAGACACCAAGTTATCGACGGAGGCCCGGAAGGAGGCGGACCGCGAGCTTGCGCGGCTGGAGAAGCTGCCGGTCGCTTCGCCGGAACACTCTGTGATACGAACGTACCTGGACTGGCTGACGAGCCTGCCGTGGGGGATCAGCGGCGGTGGAAAAATCGACGTTGCCAAAGCGCGGAAGATACTTGACGAAGACCACTACGATCTGGAGAAGATCAAGGCCCGGATACTGGAATACCTTGCGGTGCGTCAGCTGAAAGAGAATCGACGCGTGCTGCAGGCCGAGGAATCGTCGGAAGAGACCCTCAAAGATGACACACTGGACCGAGAGCCCATCCTGTGCTTTGTTGGACCGCCGGGGGTGGGAAAGACCTCGTTGGGCCAATCGATAGCCAGAGCGATGGGCCGCAAGTTCGTGCGCATGTCGTTGGGAGGCGTGCGTGACGAGGCTGAGATTCGTGGTCACCGGCGTACGTACGTTGGAGCGATGCCGGGCCGGTTCATTCAGGCCATACGACGAGCGGAGTCGAATGATCCGGTGTTCATGCTTGACGAGGTGGACAAAGTGGGCGCGGACTGGCGGGGAGACCCTTCCTCAGCCCTGCTTGAGACGCTCGATCCGGAACAGAACAAGGACTTCCGAGACCACTATCTGGACGTGCCTTTCGACCTGTCGAAGGTGATGTTCATCACCACCGCGAACACACTGGATACAGTCCCGCCGGCTCTGCGCGATCGAATGGAGATCATACAGCTTCCGGGCTACACGGAGGAGGAGAAACTCCATATAGCCAACAAGTACCTGGTGCCGAAGCAGCGAAAGGCGCACGGTTTGGACGACGGCGAAGTGGTGGTGAGTGACGACGGGATCAGGATCGTGATACGGGACTACACCCGGGAGGCGGGGGTTCGCAACCTCGAACGAGAGATTGCGAATATCTTTCGCAAGTCGGCAACCAGCATAGCCGAGGGCGAGACCGAGATATCGCAAGTGGGTCCTGAGCAGGTCCGCGAGCACCTTGGCAAACCCCAGTACTTTGCGCAGGCGGCGGAGCGGATCGACAGGCCAGGTATCGCGACCGGGTTGGTTTGGACCCCAACAGGCGGCGACATAATCTTCGTTGAAGCCGCGACGATGCCCGGTCGCAAGACCCTCCAATTGACCGGGCAGATCGGCGACGTGATGAAAGAGTCCGCCGAGGCGGCCCTGAGCTACGTAAGGTCGCTGGCGGAACGCTTCGATATCAATCCGCGTTTCTTCGACCGGAAGGACATACACATACACGTTCCGGCCGGCGCGGTGCCCAAAGATGGGCCCTCGGCCGGAATCACTTTGACTGTCGCTCTGGTGTCCCTGTTGACTGAGCGCCTGGTGCGTTCGGACGTTGCGATGACAGGCGAGATCACGCTGCGGGGCAAGGTTATGCCGATAGGCGGCGTGAAGGAGAAGGTGCTTGGCGCCCACCGGGCCGGCATCAAGACAATCATCCTGCCGAGACGCAACGAGAACGATCTGGACGACCTGACGAAGGAGCTTCGAGAGGAGTTGGAGTTCGTCTTGGTCGAGAATGCGGACGAAGTGATCGACGCCGCGTTGGAGCCGGCGCCGGCTGAGGCGGAGGGCGCGGCGGAGCCGGTCGCGGTGCCGTAATCGTAAATCCGCGGGCTGGACGATGCCGGAGTCTGTTTCCTAAGCGAAAACGGCGGGTGGCATAGTCAGGGAATTCGCAAACTGCTCCTACCGTGGCATCTGTGCCGGCGGGCGCTCAGGGCGACCAAGACCAGTGGCAGATTCCCCCATCGGTATTCCGGCCCGTCCAATGACAGACGACACCTCCCTCACCCATACCGCACAATTTGGCCCCATTTGTGCGGCATTCGAAACATACAAAAACATACAAATCACTCATGCCGGCTTGCGCCGGTACGCGAAGGTATGAAAACCGGGGCCCCGGTTGGCGGGCCTTCTGTACGGTGGCTCGGAGCCAGGGTTGGTTGCCGGACTGCCGGAAGCGGGGGACAAGCCCCCGCGCTACATTTCCCATCCCCGCCCCTCTGGATTCCCGCCTGCGCGAGAATCACCATGGCCTTGTGAAGCCCGCATAAGAGGATGAAAATGGTGACACGCCGGGCGGTACAACTAGGACGATCGTCATTGGTGCCGAGTGACCGTGCGGGAATCTGTCTGGGTGGTTTACAGGCACATAAGAATGTCGCCCCGCTTCGGCGGAGAGCACGCATACCAAAGTCTTGAGATGGACAACCACCCACCGACCGGTAGTTCACATCGGAGGAGGTCTATGCAAGTCGTATATGAACCATGCTGTGGAGTGGACGTTCACAAGAAGAAGGTGGTGGCTTGTGTCATAACCCCTCATGCCCAGGAGTTGAGAACCTTTGGGACAACGACCAGTCGGCTCTTGGCATTGTCGGACTGGCTTCGGGAGCACGAGGTCACCCACCTGGCTATGGAGAGCACAGGCGTCTACTGGAAGCCCATATGCAACCTGTTGGAAGACGAGTTCACCGTCTGGGTGGTGAATGCCCATCATATGAAGACGATCCCTGGTCGCAAGACCGACGTCAAGGACGCCGAATGGATTGCCGAGCTTCTGCGCCACAATCTGCTGCGCCCCAGCTTCATTCCTCGCCGTCCTCAGCGAGATTTACGCGAGTTGGTGCGCTACCGTCGAAGCTTGGTCCAGGAGCGTACCCGCGAGGCCAATAGAATCCAGAAGGTGCTGGAGGGCGCCAACATCAAGCTGGGTTCGGTTGCCAGCGATGTTCTGGGTGTTTCCGGCAGGGAGATGCTCAGCGCCCTTTCTGACGGAGAAGATGACCCCAAGGTCCTAGCCGATATGGCAAGAGGCCGGCTCCGAGAGAAGATCGATCAGTTGGAGGAGGCGCTCCACGGCCTGGTCGATTCTCACCAGCGCTTCATGTTGAGCCAACAGATGAGCCATCTCGCCGAGTTGGAGTCGCGCATTCGCCTGCTAGACACCGAGGTTGCCCGTCGCGTCGAACACTGCCAAGACGTTCTCCAAGCGGTCGATACCATCCCCGGTGTTGGTCGCCGCACCGCCGAGATCATCGTCGCCGAGGTGGGCACAGACGTCGAACCCTTTCCTACCCCAAGACATCTGGCTTCTTGGGCCGGTGTCAGTCCTGGCAACAACCGTAGTGCCGACAAGTCCAAGCGTAGCCCCACCAAGAGGGGCAACTCATCGCTTCGTTCCGCATTGGTCGAAGCGGCCCGCTCCGCCGCACGCACCAATACCTACCTCGGAGCTCAGTATCACCGACTGGCCCGTCGCATCGGCGCCAACAGGGCCGCCATGGCCGTTGCCAACTCTATCGCCGTAATAATCCACTTCACCATCAGGACCAAGCAGCCTTTTATAGATCTGGGTCACAATTACTTCGAGGAGCGAGACAAGGCCGCCATCACCCGAAGGGCCGTCCGCCAACTTCAACGGCTGGGCCACAAAGTCACGCTGGAGTTCGCATGAACCGTTTATTTTCATACCAATCGCTCATCCCGGCTTGCGCCGGCACACCAAGGTATGAAAATCGGGGCACCGGTTGACGAGTCTTCTCTAAGATGGCTCGGGATCAGGGTTGGTTGCCGGACCACCGGGAGCGGGGGACAAGCCCCCACCCCTCTGGACTCCGGCTTTCGCCGGAGTGACCGTTGGGAGGCCAAGTAGACGAGTGCGGGAGCGGTCGAATGCGGGCACTCTCGGGCCGCGTAACGTCATTTTCGTACCAATGACGAACGGGAGGTCAGGTTGACGAATGCGGGCATTCTCGGGACCGCGTCGGATCATTTTCGTACCAATCACTCATGCCGGCTGGCGCCGGCACACCAAGGTATGAAAATGCGTTCGCTAGTTGGCGGGTCTTCTATACAGTGGCTCGGGACTATGGTTGGTTGCCGGTCTGCCAGGAGCGGGGGACAAGCCCCCGCGCTACATTTCCCCTCCCTACCCCTCTGGATTTCGGCGTTGCGTTCGAGTAGTTACCTTCATTTTCGTACCAATGACGAAAGTGGGGGTCGGCCGCCGTCTAGAGACAATCATCGGTGGCATCCAATTCCTATTCTGTCGAGGGCATTGGAGGCTCAGGCTTGCCCACGGGTCGAAATCTGTGAAGAATAGAGGGCGCTGACCGGATGAACTTGAAATCTGGCAGCCGAATTACACCAGAGGTGACGAATGACCGACCGAGGTACTGTTGCCGATGCGTCCAGAGGAACGGAAGCGACGCCGGCCGGCCAAGAGTATATGCGTTTCAGGGTAGCACCTGAGATATTTGCCCGCTTCCCCGATTACTGTGTGGGCGCAGTAGTCGCGACGGACCTGGACAACGGTGCCGCCGACGTGAATGACACGTTGAACGCATCGATACAGCAAACTCGGTCCGCTGCCAACGGCGATGGCGGCCTGATCGAGACGGCGACAGAAGTCTGGCGAAGGGCATTCAGGGACGTTGAAATCGACCCGGAAGAGTTTCCAAGCTCGATCGAGGCATTGGTTCGGACGGCGGTCCAGGGTAACGGGCCGAGTCCAATCAATCCGGCGGTCGATTTGGCGAACGCGGTCAGCCTGCGATATGGATTACCGATTGGGGCCCATGACCTTGACAAGCTGCGCGGCGATTTCGAGGTGCGTCTGTCACGGACTGGGGACAGCTTCGCCGCCTTGGGCAGCCTCGAACTGGCAGAGGTGCCGGTGGGAGAACCGGTGTATGCGGACGAGAATGAAGTGCGGACCCGGCGTTGGGTCTGGCGATTGGGCGAGCGGGGAAAGGTGACGGAAGCCAGCGAGAAAGTGTTTTTTCCGATCGATGGATTCGCCGGGAAGAATGACGGTCAAGTCAGGCAAGCGGTCCAAGACCTGTCCGAGTTGCTGTCAGACAAGCTTGGTGCCAGGACGCACACTTTCTTTGTCGACCGATCACAGCCTGAGTGTGTGCTGCCGGTGCCGGCGCGCCACGGTCCCGACGACATCGATTACCTGTTGGGCCGAAACGTGGTGGATGTTTTGCCACGAGAAGGGCTGGAGCGCCGGCTTCGCGACGGGGAGAAGCTACGCATATACCTTGGCGTAGATCCAACCAGTTCGTCAATCCACATTGGGCATGCGATTGCTCTGCGCAAGCTCCGCGACTTTCAGCGCCTTGGTCACAAGGTAATTTTCCTGATCGGGGATTTCACCGGCCGGATCGGCGATCCGGCGGACAAGTCGGCGATGCGGCAGCAGTTGACCAGCGAGGAGGTTAGCCATAACGCGGCGTCATACGTGGAGCAGGCCGGCCGGATCCTCGAGATAGACTCCCCGACGAACCCGATCGAGGTGCGCTACAACGCCGATTGGTGGGACAGAATGCACGCTCGGGACATGATCGAGCTGGCGGCGAATTTTACAGCCCAGCAGATGATTCAGCGGGACATGTTTCAGAAGAGGTTGCAGGAAAACAAGCCCATAGGCCTGCACGAGTTTCTGTATCCACTCTTGCAGGGTTATGACAGTGTGGCGCTGAACACGGACATAGAGATTGGGGGCACCGACCAGACATTTAATATGCTGGCCGGCCGCACTCTGGTGGCCGCGCTGCAAGGCCGCGAAAAGTACGTGATCACTGGTCGAATGCTCGAGGGCACAGATGGCCGCAAGATGAGCAAGAGTTTCAACAACACTGTTGGGATCACCGACCCGCCGTTCGATATGTACGGGAAACTGATGTCGCTGCGCGACGAATTGATTCAAGATTATTTCGAGCTTTGTACGAACGCATCGGACGGGGAGCTATCAGATATATCAGCCCAGCTTGATTCTGGCGAAAACCCGATGGATTTGAAGAAGCGATTGGCGTTCAACGTCGTCGAGATCTACCACGACAGGCCGGCGGCGGCTGCAGCGCAGAGCCGGTTCGAGCGTGAGATTCAGCAGAAGCAACTGCCGGCGGAGATTCCAGAGGCGGAAATAGGCCGGCTGGAAGACTGGTCGATTGTAGACCTGCTGACTACTACGGACCAGGCAGAGAGCAAGAGCGAAGCCCGCCGGCTGGTACGACAGGGCAGTGTGTCGCTGGACTCTGTCCAGATCAAGGATCCCAAGGCCACGGTTTCTGTTAACGAAGGCTCCGTGCTGCGGTCGCGCCGGCGGAAGTTCGTTCGGTTGGTACGGGGAGCGTAAGCGCATCTTGAACCGCCAAGCGCGCGAAGAGAGCCGGAAACCGCAGCATCGATTGTGAGGCAGACGATCGGGATCTACGTATGAGTGTGTACATCGGGACCGACCACATCAGTTTCACGGTAGCCGATATCGACCGCTCTCTGCTCTTCTATCGCGACATATTGGGGCTGCCGGTGATAGCGGATCAGAAACCTGGACACGCTCATCACAGTCGGCTAACCGGATTTGCCGGCGCGCGGCTCAGGACCGTGTTTCTGGCATTGCCGGGCGTCTCGACCAAATTGGGGTTGGTGCAATACATCGAGCCGGAAGGGGAGCTGCAGGAACTGGCGACGAACAAGATTGGCGACGCTCACATCTGCCTGGAGGTCGCCGACATTCAGCGAGTGTACGAGGAGTGGCGGGCGAAGGGCGCTGACTTCAAATCCGAACCGATCACCTCAGGAACCGGTCTTAACCGGGGTAGTCAGACTGTGTACCTCACTGATCCGGACGGGATTACGGTGCAACTGCTGCAACGTCCGCGCCGGGAGAGTGGCTGAGTCTAGCGAGATCACTGCCGCTCGGGCGGGCCACACGATTGCGCCGGACAAACGTTTCCACACGGCAAATCGTGTCGTGTTTTGCTTAAGTGACGCTGTAGGCGCTGGCGCAGTTGGATCAAATGTATACTTGCCACGTAAGCGATCGCCACGCTGAGAGCGCGGGTAGAGCAAATGTGGCAGAGTAGCCGAGGTTTCATGATCCAAGAATGCGCAATCTCATAGTAGCGGCCGGCCTGTTGCTGGGCCTCGCCGCAGCTATCAACAAGCTGTTAGTGCTGAAAGCCGGCGGGATCGAGAGCCGTCTAGCTGGCCGCACTCGTTTCTACCATTGGAGATATCAAGAAGATATTCACAATGTCTTCTATAAGTCTATTGGTGAGGGGCCGCCAATTCTGCTGATCCACAGCATACATGCGGCGGCGTCATCATTCGAGATGCGCAAGATCCAGTCGGCACTTTCGGACCAATTCAGGGTGTACACGCTGGATCTGCTGGGATTCGGGCTGTCGGACCGGCCGGCGCTGCACTATGACGCCGAACTGTACATAGACCTGATCCATGATTTCACCCGCGACGTTATAAGAGAGCCTGCCAGTGTCTTGGCATGCTCGCTCAGCGCCGCACACGTGATTGAAAGCGCAGCGCGTCATCCGGAGCGATTCGAGACGTTGGTGTTGGTAGCGCCTACCGGACTGGAGGTCGCGACCGAAGGTGGGGGCACGGCCGGACGGCTGGCGTATTGGATCTTTCGGACTCCGATCGTCGGAAGCGGCTTGTTCAACCTGCTCACGACCCGCGCTGCGATCGAACGAGGGCTTGAAGAGGAGGTACACTTCGACGCCGGCCAGGTTACGCCGGATGTTGTGGAGGCTCAATACATCGCTTGTCATCAAGAGAACGCCAGATTCGCACCGGCGGCAGCATATGCTGGAATGTTGAATTTGAATGTCGAAAGATCGTTCCGATCGTTGGACAAACGGGTGCTCGTCGCTTGGGGCCGGGAGGCACGTTGGGCGACTGTAGACCAATCGGCGGCGTTTCGCAGTCTGAACGCGAACGCGAGATTGCGCGTTTTTGATCAGTGTGGGATATTAGTGCACGATGAATGCGCAGAAGAACTGGCTTGCGCGTTGAAAGAGTATTTCGAGCGCAGGCCGAACAAGACTGAAAGAGTTCAAACAAACACATCCGACTCAATGGAGCTGAGCCGAGGAGGTCTAGAGTGAGCGTCATCAGACGTGTTTTCGTCGCTTTTGCAGTCGTGTTGATTCTGACCGCGTGCGAACAGGAGCAGGAGGCTGACGTGAAGAAAACGTACTCGGAGGCGCCGGCGATGCAGATCGACGCCAACAAGTCGTACACGGCGACGATCGAAACAACCCACGGACAAATGGTCGTAGAACTCTATCCCGACGATGCGCCGTTGACGGTAAACAACTTTGTTTTCCTGGCAAGGGAGGGCTTCTACACTGACGTCAAGGTCCACCGCATCATCAAGGGGTTCGTGATACAGACGGGAGATCCCACCGGCACTGGCACGGGAGGTCCCGGTTACACTTTCCCGGATGAGCCAATCACCCGCGACTATCTAGTAGGGACGCTGGCGATGGCGAACCGCGGGCCGGATACGAATGGCAGCCAATTCTTCATAGTGCTGGCAGAGGGAAGGCTCAGCAAGGACTATACGATATTCGGCCAGGTGACGGATGGGCTGGACACTCTGAAGGAAATCGAGAGTCTGCCGGTGGAAGAGTCCGCCGGCGGCGAGATGTCCAAGCCGACGGACGATGTGCGGGTGAATTCGATCACGATCAACGAGAGCTAGACCGAACCTCGCTAGCCGCTCTCAAATAGCAGCGGTCGGATTCTACCCTCTATATTGGGTCCGTGCCCGGCAGACAGCCGGGTTGGGAAGGCGGAGAGAGTGGGATTCGAACCCACGATCCCCTTGCGGAGATACGCGCTTTCCAGGCGCGCCTGTTCGGCCACTCCAGCATCTCTCCGGGGCGAATTATATACCGTGAGGCCGGGAGGGTGCGGACGTGCCGGAGGGCTTGGGCGCCCCGCCGCACAAAGTGGTATCGAGAATCGTTGCCGGAATCTGTTTTTGTAGTAATCGCTCATTGCGGCTGGCGCCGGCACACCAGGGTATGAAACTTGGCGCCACCCACGCTTCCCCTCCTGGATTCCCGCCTTCGGAGACCTTTGAATTACTCGGAGTTGGCCATCCGTGAAAGGTCTCTTGTCTTGAAATTTGGGATATGCGGGCTGAATCAGGCTTGTCGCCGCCCCATCCGAGGCGTGCGCAAGTGGATGAATGCTACTCTATGCTCCCGTCCGGGCCTCCCTTGGCTTCCATTTCGTCCAGGTAGCACAAATCTCCCGCCGGATCACGCGAACTTAGGTATTCGGGCGCGCCTCACGCGAAATCTGACCATCTTTCTCAGGTTGTAAGCCATCAGCTTGAACCACATCTCCACCGCGTTTTGCTTCAGTCCTCTGTAGCGTACCCGGCTGTACCCGTAACTGCGCTTCAGAGTTCCGAAGACCTTCTCCACCAACTTCCGCCGCTCATCTATTAGCTCGTTCCGTCGCTTTTGCCAGTGCGGCAATTCCTTTTGATGCTTGTGCGATCGGTGCATAATCCGATCCTTTATCCCCTGCGATTTCAGCCACCGCCGTCTTTTTTTCGATTCATAGGCTCGATCCGCATACACCGCCGCCTCGTCTCCACATACCAGTTGCTCCGCCACCTCGCTCTCGTACACCTTCGCCGGCGTCAACTTTGCCCGACGCACCGTTCCAGTCTTCTCATCCACCCCCACGTGCACCTTGTAGCCAAAGTGAGACCGATTCCCTCGGTGGCTGTGAGTCCAGTCCGCGTCCGGGTCTAACCGATTCTTCACTCCTCGCCCCTCCGAAATCGCCGGTCGCCTTACCTGAGCCTGGACTACTGTCGCGTCCATCAACGTCCCTTTCTTTAGTATCAGCCCCCGACGCTCCATTTGGTTCTCCAACTCCTTGAACAACCTCTCACTTACTCCCATCTCCGCCAACGTGCTTCTAAATCGGCTTATCGTCGAGTGATCCGGTGTGTCATCCTCAAGACCCAGTCCCACAAAGCGCCGAAACGATATACGGTCTGTCAGCGTCTCTTCCATCTCTGGATCCGACAAGTTATGCCACTGTTGCAGCAGCAGCACTTTCACCATCATCAGCGGAGGATAGCTTGGCCTGCCCTCTAGGGCCGAGTGCACTTCCGCAACCAACAGACCGAGCCGATTCCCAATCCACCACCTTGCCTATTGCCTCCAGGCGCACGTTTTGGCCCAATCTGTGCGACAACAACGTTTCTGCAAATGACGGTTGGCCCATCTGTCGGTGCATACTACCCTCCCAAAATCGTGAGGTACCCTCACCTAATTTTCGCCCCAGCACCAGTAGTTATGCAAAGGTCTCCCTTCGCGGGAATCACCATGGCCTTGTGAAGCCCGCATAAGAGAATGAAAATGGTGGGACTCCAGTTATAAGAAGTTAGGGAATTCATCATATTTTCATAGCAATCACCCATCCCGGCTTGCGCCGGCACACCAAGGTATGAAAACTCGGAGTTGTGCATGCCCCTACAAAAGTGTTACCTATGTGCTCGGTCTAAGTGTTACCCATGTGCCCAGTCGTACACAGGGGCATAATCCCCATGCGAACTCGTCGCAAAAAGCCGCAACTTCACGTTTTCAAACCCTGGCGCGCCGGCACTAGCCAGCTTGGGCCATTGGTGCGAGAACACCGCTCGGCGGCTTCGGGAGTGGCTTTCATTCGCACCAACCCCCCACAATCGTCATTCCAGCGAAGGCTGGAATCCAGAGGGGCGGGGAGGGGAAATGTAGCGCGGGGGCTTGTCCCCCGCTCCCGGCAGACCGGCAACCAACCCTAGTCCCGAGCCAATGTATGGAAGACCCGCAATCCAGAGCACCCGTTTTCATGATCTGGCACGCCGGCGCCAGCCGGGATGGGCGATTGGTACGGAAAACGTCTCGAAGGGAAATTCGCTAGCTCATTTGGGGATAGGCCGGCTGCTAGTACTCGTTTCTCCCAATCTTGTAGATCGCCTCTTCGATCTGGTTGCGGAAAGATGACTCCGGCTCGAGCTCCAGGAACTTCTCGTAGTCCTTTATCGCTTCCTCGCCTTTGCGAAGCTTGTAGTAGCTAAAGCCTCGTTTCCGGTACGCTGCCGCGAGATTCGGGTCCATTTCGATGGCCTTGGAGTAGGCCGCAATCGCGTCTTCCACCCGCTGCTCGCGCTCGTATTCGCTGCCCAGGTCGTAGTACGCCTCAGCATTCTCTAGCTCAGGCAGCGTCTCCGAGGTGTCGGGTGTTTCGCCACAGGCCGCCATGAGCGAGAGCACAACGGCCAAAAGGGAAAGGAGCACGACGCGAGTGATCCGGCTCAATTCATCCCACCTAATCTGTACCGATTCCAAGTCGATAGAACCGTCCTACGGACAGAATAGTCAACAGCACCTACCGTGTCAACGCGGTTGCGCCATTCGCTTCGAGGCTGCTACACTCAGTCAAACGTTCGCTCGGCGCGGGTGTTTCAATCCGTCGTCTCTTCGCGTTCGTTTTAAGAATTTGCCCAGATTTTGACTCTCCCTGGGGCAATCCACATTCAGCCTACCGGGTTTAGCAAATGCGAGCAGCCGTTTCATCCCAGTCGCTCGAAATCAGGCTCATCAGGATCCAGAGGACGGCCCTAAGGATCCTGGGCTACCTGACATTGGTCGGCCTGAGTATAGTGTTCGTCATTCCCTTCTTCTGGATGGTATTCACGTCGTTCAAGTTTCCTTGGGACGCCGTGGCCTACCCGCCAGAGTTATTGCCCAATCCGGCGAAGCTCACGATGTACAATTTCGACTTCGTATTTCAACAATTCCCCTTGTTCCTTGGCTTGAGGAACACCATGATAATCGTGGTTGGAGTCGAGATTGGTCGCGTCCTCACGTCCAGCTTGGTTGCCTACTCCTTTGCCCGGCTGAGGTTCCGGCATAAGAATTTACTCTTCCTGGCCGTATTGAGCACCATGATGCTGCCTTATCACGTCACGCTGGTGCCACAATACCTGATTTTCAAAGAGCTTGGCTGGATCGATACCTTCGCCCCCCTTATTGTGCCGGCGTTCCTGGGTGGCGGCGCCTTCTACGTATTCCTGCTCCGGCAATTCTTCATGACGATTCCACTGGAGTACGACGACTCGGCTCGCATCGATGGGGCCAGCATTCTTCAAATATTCTGGCTCATAATCTTGCCGCTTTCGCTTCCGGCGATCGGTGTCGTTGCCATCTTCACCTTCATGGGTGAATGGAACGACTTCTTCGCCCCAATCATCTATCTAAATTCGAACGACAAGAAGACTCTTTCGGTACTGCTAATGGATTGGCAGAGAATACAGGGCTCGGTTGGCCCCAATAAGCCCTGGAGCGCCATCATGACGGCTTCGATGCTGATTACGCTTGCGCCAATCGCCGTTTTCTTCTTCTTCCAACGCTACTTCATTCAGGGGATTGTCATTAGCGGAGTCAAGGGTTAGATTAATTCCGCGCGACGAGCAGTGCTAGGAGACTAAGCGAACCAGCGCCTCAACTTTGGACCTCAGATTCCGTCTTCCTGGGCCTTGCGCATAACCTACGCTAGTAGTCGCCGCGCTTGATCTCGCGTATCGCGTCTTCCAGGGACTGGCGGACCGGCGAATCGGGATCTAGCTCGATGAACTTTTCGTAGTCTTTGATCGCCTCTTCGCCCTTGCGAAGCCGGTAATAGCTGAACCCTCTGTTCCGGTAGGCTTGGGCGAAATCCGGGTCTAACTCGATGGCCTTGCTGTATGCGGCTATAGCGTCGTAGTACTCCTGCTCGCTATCGAACTCTTCGGCGAGCTCGAAATACTCTTCCGCGCTGTCGAGTTCAGGCAACTCAATGGTCCCGCCTCCACCGCAGGACACGACAAATACTGCCATCACGACAACGAGTGCAAGTGGTCCGACTCGAGTCCCTTTGAGCGAGATTCCCAGCATGTTAACTGTCGAACACTCCTTTGACCGGGGCAGGTTTTCCTCCGCCAGAGAATAGATTAACACCGCCGAAAGTGTCAACTCGCCTACTCGTTGCGGAATCTCTCATACTTGATACCTCCCCGGCGAACTCCTATTGTGATTGGCGTGCGCACTGGTCATAATTGGATGGTACCTTGGTAATTCGCCGAGAAACGCGCGGTGAGGCCGCGTTAAATGCGTGAATAGATATGGAGGCACCTGATGCAACTGGACGTCGATCGGCAACAGTGGTTGGACCAAGGCTATCTCATCCGGCACAATGTGATTCCTCCCGATCAACTCGATGCGGTACGCGCCAGCTATGAGGCTTTGCTTGAAAGACAGAAAACTGTCTGGGCCAACGAGCGAGAGCCGGGTGATCCCCCTGGCGGCGTATGGGAGAAGGAACCCCAGCCTCGCATATATTTGCTTCAATGGGGCGGCCACTACGTTCCAGACCTTGTCGACAAGAGCACCGCGAACGCATTCGAAGTCTGGTTGAGCGACAACGTCCTGGGAGTGAGCAGCGAGTTGCTCGGCGTCCCTGAAGTTCCCATCTTCATGTTCTCCATGATGTGCAGTCCCGTCCGCGATCGGGGCCCCTCTCATTGGCACCGCGACGTGAGCACCGACATGGGACCTCTCAAGGTGCTACAAGAGGACGTCAGTGAGAACGGCCCCAGATACCTTCAGTGGAATATTCCCCTATACGACGACGACGTGTTCTGGGTGGTGCCGGCCAGCCACCGACGGCTGAATACCGACCAGGAGAATGAGGAGCTATCGAAGGACCCGCGTTCGGCGCTGTCGAGTGGCATGCAAGTTAAACTCAAAGCCGGCGACGGAATCGTCTACGATAACTACATGCTGCACTGGGGCAGCAACTACAGCGCCAAGCTGCGACGGACCCTACACGGCGCGTTTTGTAGATTTGGCCACTACAAGGACCTGAGTTTCACCAAGCATCTCTCCCCGGCGTCCCAGCAGATTTTCCAGCGTTGGGACCGCACGAGCGAGGCAATGCAGGACCGCACCGAGGCTACCCTGCGCGCGGCCATCCGCAGAGACCCGAGCGCCTACCGGAAAGGACTCGATTCCCTGCACCCTGGCGTTGGCGCAAAAGGAATGTCAGGGCTGACCGTGTATCTGTCGAAGGCGGCTAAGAACATTCATCTGTTGAAACGACCTGACCACGCCGATTTGTCGGCACGCGACCGCTACCTCGCCGAGTCCGCTCACTCATTATCCCTGAATTGGGGCGCGCAATTCGCCGGCAGATTCTCCGATCAGGAAGCGGAGCAACTCTGGGAACGTTTCAAGTTTGTCGATTCGAAGCTCCAAGGAGAAGAGGAGCATTCGGCACCCGGCTTCGGTTCCAGGCACAGTCGCTATTATTTCAACGAGATACCGGGGGGTTTTGGCCTCGACCAGTTCATCGCCAGCTGGGGCTAAAATCTTCCTCAGCCGGCTTGTGGACAGGTCACACACTCTTCATCTCACGGGAGTGCTTCGTCCATGCACTTCCGTTGATAGGACTGACGATCGGTCTGGGAAAGTGGGCTAGCGCACAGCCCATTTTGGGGTCGTACCCAATCTCGTTGACCCGGTCCTCTCCATGAGGCCACCGATAATTCGAGACCTGCAGAGTTCTTCCCTTACGGGAAGTCTACCGATTGCGCTCTGCTCGCAAACTCGGTTGGGCCCTGTAAAGAGCCTGGCAAAACTGTTAGCATGCACCTAGCTAGATCGTTGCATTTGCCGACTTGCGGGTGGTTTCACCCGGCGTGTCTCCCGGATGTACTGACTGCCGGCGAGTGAGAGGGGAGAAATGCAAGTACAAGCACGCACGCGTACAACCGATCAGTTCTGGCTGAGCGCTCGGCGCCCCGTGGTGAGGTCGCTGGGGTACGTCATGCTGGTCACCCTCAGCTTCATATTCATGATTCCATTCCTCTGGATGGTATTCACGTCATTCAAGACTCCCTGGGATGCAGTTGCCTACCCACCGGAACTGCTGCCTGATCCGAACAAAGTTACGATGTACAACTTTGACCTCGTCTTCACCCGCTTCGAGTTCTTTGTTGGACTGAGAAACACGTTGATCATAGTGGTCGGAGTTGTAGTAGGCCGGCTCCTTAGCGCCAGTCTGGTCGCTTACTCATTCGCTCGCCTGCGCTTCAGATTCAAGACCGTGCTGTTTCTTGCCGTTCTCAGCACGATGATGCTTCCCTATCACGTGACCCTGGTACCCCAATACCTGTTATTCAAACAGTTCGGCTGGATCGACACATACTTTCCTTTGGTAGTGCCGGCCTTCCTCGGAGGAGGGGCGTTCTTCGTCTTCCTGCTCCGGCAATTCTTCATGACCATTCCATTGGAGTACGATGACTCTGCCCGTATCGACGGAGCCGGGGTGATGCAGGTTTACTGGCACATCATCCTCCCTTTGTCGTTGCCCGCTTTGGGAGTCGTCGCCATCTTCTCGTTTATGGGCGAGTGGAACGACTTCTTCGCGCCAATCATTTACCTGAACTCCAACGACAAGAAAACGCTCGCAATTCTCTTGATGGATTGGCAGAGGTCGACCCACGAGGGTGGGGCGCTGAAGAATAAGCCTTGGAGTGCGATTATGACCGCCTCCATGCTGATTACGATCCCTCCGATCATAGTCTTCTTCGTCGCCCAGCGCTATTTCATCCAAGGCATCGTTATCAGCGGAATCAAAGGCTGATTCTCGCCAGATAGATCCGGGTTCGCCCGTTCGGCCGGACTCTAGCAAGCGTAACTTGCGCACGGCGCTAGCCATCTCTGGACAGATCAAGACGCCGGCTTCGGACGAAAGCCCGCATGGACTTGGCTCTTTCGGACTTCGGCGGATTTGATCCTAGACTCGCCAACTCACGTGCTAATCGAGTAACAGCCTGAGGGAGGCATCATGGCAAACACCAATTGGAAACGCGGCGACCCCATTGGTTACATCAACAAGGAGATCCCGGAGTTTGATCTACCTTCCTACTCCGGCAAAGCCTCCGAACGATTGGTCCCGGCTACCCTCGACGTAGCCGAACGGGCCGACCTGGCCATTCACTTCTTGACGAACGTGAACGACCCGGAGGCGGACCACGAGATCTATTTCCCGGTCGATCTCAGGCGCAACCCGCCGGTCATGTATCACGAATGGAACGGCGCCAACATCCAACCCAAGTTCATGGAGGCTCTACCTCTTCTCCGCTCGATTACCGGCAATCGCGACGACATGAATGTCGATGAAGCCTGGACCAGGGCCGTGATTCAGTCCCAGGGTGAAGATGGTCTGCTATACATGCCTGTAGAGGGTCGCCCTTGGGCCCGCTACGGGGGCGCGTCAGGATGGTTTACTGGTGACGATGGCGGTGATCAGTTTGCCAGCCTGTACACCAACGGGATAATGATCGGCGTGATGGGCCTTTACTATCTCCAGACTCGCGACGAGTCGTGGAGAGCCAGGGTCCAGCGTCTGATCGATCGCATGGCCCAGATGATGATCTACAAGGGCGACTGGTGCTACTACCCGATTCTGACGGCCAACCCCGGCACGGTCGTATCCCAGGATGCTGGTGTACTCGATCCATTCTGCAATGCCGAGGCCGGCGGCAGTGTCGCCGGCTGGATCATTCACGGGCTCTGTCAGGCCTACAACGCCACCGGCTACGAGCCTGCTCTGGACTTGGCCGGCCAGCTCTCCCAGTACCTGATGCGCTATTCCGGTTGCTACGACGACCAGGCTCGATTCCTCGGCATGGCCCATACCCACCATCATCTCAAGCCGTTGATCGGACTACTGGAGTACGGTCTCATTGCCGACAATGCCGATATCATCGAGTTCGCCCGAAAAGGGTACGAGTACGCCCGTTCCTGCGGCGTCCCATCCATCGGCTACTACCCGAGCATTCCCGGACCAGACGCCGAGTGGAACTACGCACTTATTCAGGAATACGCCAAGACCTTTGCCGAGGGTTGCACCGAGGGAGACTTCGTTGCAATAGCGGCCAAGTTGAGCGGGTCCGGCGTAGCCGACTATTGGGATGACCTCGACCGTTGCGTCCGCAATACCTTCTTCGAGAGTCAGATGCTCACCAGCGATTGGATCGGCGAGATGACCCAGGACCTGCCGCACACGCCGGTCGACGAGTCCAAGTTTGAAACCGCCGACCGTCTGGCCGAGCGGCATATCGGCACGTTCGCCAGTTGGGGGGCGCCGAATGATATGTTCTTCGGTCGCGGCTTGGGCTTCATGCACTGTTGCGCCGGCAATGAGACCCGGGCCATCTACTACCTCTGGAACAATATCTTGAATTTTGAAGACGGCAGGCTCAAGGTGAACCTGCTACTCAACCGTACGTCTCGCTGGGCGGACCTCGATAGCTACGTTCCCTTCGAAGGCCGCGTGGACCTCACGATCAAAGAGCCCTGCGCACTGGAAGTGCGCATACCGGAGTGGGCGCAGCCAAATCAGGCGGCCGGCACCGTCAACGGAGAGGCTCGCCGGCTCGGTTGGAACGGCCGGTACGCGCAACTAGGGGATGTGAATCCTGGAGATGTCGCATCCCTCACCTTCCCTATCTCCGAGCGAACGGTCAGGCAACGAATAGACCTCGTGGATTACACGATCGTGTTCAAGGGCAACGACGTGATTCAGATGGACCCGCCTGGTAAGAACTATCCGTACTACCAGAGAAAGGGTCATTTCCGCGAGAACGAGACTCGCTGGTTGAATCGTCCGCGCTTCGATTCTTCGCAAGACTTGAACTGGCGCTAGGCTCGGCCTTCCGCTTCGGCGCCCTGGACTCTATTCGGCGAGCGGGTACCCGAAAGGCGCGTCCAATAACTTGGCATCGGCATTGGTTATGGGCCACGCCTGACCGCCTATGGCCTTGAATTTATCGGACATTCCGCATAGCCAGAAGAACATTCGGGCCACATCCGCGTTCTCCTCGTGCTGAACCCTGAAAGTTGGGGCATCCAGGGAAGCGTAGTCCGCGGTTGCGAAGTCGAAGTCCGGCTCGATCACCCAATCTCGACGCGGTGGCTGCGTGCGCCAGTAGTTGTACTTGAGCAGATTGCGGGTGCCTTCGGTACTCTTGGCCGAACGCCGATGCCAGATCGAGTACACGGTCACGAATATAGACCCGGCCGGCGCTACCATCGGGACTGCCCCGCGAATCTTGCCGTAGTGTCCCATGTAGTGCTGAAGCGCGAACAGGAAATGAGAGCCCGGCAGCGCCTCCGTTGGCCCAGTTTCGATGTCGACTGGCTGCGGATAATAGAAAACCTGGAGATAGTTTAGCTCCGGCCCATATCTGGACGCTCCGTCGCGGTGCCAGGTCTGGGCCGGCAGTTTACCTACCGACCTGTGGTTGCTCATTAAGATTGGTAGGCCGAAGCTATCGCCTAGCAGCGACCTCACCGCGCCGGCTGCCTCCGAGTTCAGGATCACGTCCTTAACAAACCAGTCCTGCTTCAGAATTGCGCTCGGCTCGTAGTGGGAATCCGACTCCAAGAACTCAAAGGTCCGTTGGTTGGTCTCCTCCGAAACCACACCCTCGAGTAACAGAAAGCCATTTCTGCAAAACTCTAGTACCTGTCGATCGGTCAATGTAGGTTCGCACTCATGCGTCTTCATATCTGGGTGACTCCAATGGCTAAATCAAACGGTACTACCTTCATTCGCTTCCGCATCTCCGACAGCCGTCGCGTTTTGTTAACATATCGTGAGTGGGTGGGACCAAGCCACCGCAATCCAATCTTAGTCATTAGCCAGCAAACTGGCAAAAGAGATCCGCGTAGGCGCGTGTCGAGGAGGTCTCTCATGGCGGCAAAATTGTGGAAAAGCGGTGATCCGATCGAATACATGAGTGCCAAGGTGCCAGACTTCGATTTCTCCCCGTTTCAGGGAGAATCCTACGAGCGCTTGGTACCCGACACCCTCGACGTCGATGAGCGGGCCGACCTGGCAATCCATTTTCTCACCAATGTCGTCAACCCCGATGCCGACTACGAAATCTACTTCTCAGTCGCCCTCAACTGCAATCCCATAGTCATGTGGCACGATCAGAGCGGTGCCTACATCCAACCCAAGTTCATGGAAGCTCTGCCGCTGCTCCGGTCCATTACCGGAAACAGCTCAAATCTAATCGTCGATCGTGAGTGGGCCAAGGCCATGCTGCGGTCCCAGGGTGAAGACGGAATAATCTATTCGCCGGTTATCGGCCGGCCCTGGGCCCGATACGGCAACGGCCCGGGATGGGACGTCGGAGACAATGGCGGCGACCAACTCGGTAGTCTCTACGTAAATGGCATCCTCATCGCCGTAATGGGCCTCTACTACCAGCAGACCGGCGACGAGATGTGGAAGACGCGTATGCAGCGGCTGGTTGACGGTTTCGCCAGGCTGATGGTCTACAGGGACGACTACGCCTACAACCCCGTCTTCTCGACCTATCCCGGAGCGCCAATTTCTCAGGACTCGCCAATCCTGGACCCCGACTGCCAGCTGGAGGCCGGCGGTACCGTATCAGGTTGGTGGGTCCAAGCCCTGACCCAGGCCTATCACGCCACCGGCTACGAACCCGCCCTCGATCTTGCGGGCAAACTGGCCGTCTATCTCATGAAACACTCCGGCTCCTATGACGACCAGGCCAGATTCCTCGGTATGCCCCATACACACCACCACCTGAAACCACTGATTGGCCTGCTCGAGTACGGACTGACCGCCGGCAACGCCGAGATGATCGAGTTTGCCCGCAAAGGGTACGAGTACGCCCGTTCCTGTGGCGCGCCATCAATCGGATACTACCCGGGCATTCCCGGGCCCGATGCGAACTACGATTACGCGACCATTCAAGAGTTCTCGAGTGGGATCGCCGAGGGATGCTCCGAAGGGGATTTCGTCGCGATCGCCGCTAAGCTATGTGGGTCTGGAGTCGCCGACTACTGGGACGATCTGGACCGATGCGTGAGGAACCAGTTCTTCGAAAGCCAGATGCTGACCAGCGATTGGGTTGCCGAGATGATAAAGGATTTTCCCCCGCCGGTTTCGACCGAAGACTGGGACCATCCCAATGGCTGGGCGGTCGCTAACCCCTCGGCCACTGCCGACCGCGTGGCCGAAAGACACGTAGGCACATTTGCCAGTTGGGGAGTGCCAAACGACATCTGGGATGGCGACGGCAAAGGGTTCATGCACTGCTGCGCCGGCAATGAAACACGAGCCATCTACTACCTCTGGGAGAATATACTCAAGTTCGAGCATGGGAAACTGAGCGTGAACCTGCTGCTCAACCGGGCATCGCCCTGGGCCGACCTGGACAGCTACATTCCCTACGAGGGCCGGGTAGACTTGACGATCAAGCAGCCCTGCGAGCTCGAAGTAAGGATCCCTGAGTGGGTCCAGCCGGGTCAGGCCACCGCTAGCAAGAATGGCGAACCGGTCCAGTTGGGATGGAATGGCAGGTACGCCAAGGCCGGCGCTGTCAAACCAGGTGATGTCGTCACGATCTCGTTTCCCATATTCGAACGAAAAGTCAACGAAATGATCAACGGCACCGAGTACACCATGGTCATCCGCGGAAATGATGTCGTCCAGATGTCCCCACCGGGCAAGTACTATCCCTTCTACCGAAACAAGGGACATTACCGGGATGGACAAGCCCGCTGGGTCAAACGCCGGCGATTCGTCTCGTCACCACACCTGCACTGGCGCTAGGCCGAAGCAAACTTAGGATCGGCGCCAGCATAATGCCGGCACTAAAGTGTGTCCCGGACTCCAATCCCGCATACACCATACCTGCGTCTGGTTCGAAATTCCGCAACTACGCCGAGTAATGGGGTGCAGGTGGGGGTAATGTAGCGCGGCCGAAGGCTACGCGAGGCGAGGGGCTTGTTCCCCGCTCCCGACAGACCGGCAACCAACCCTGGTCCCGGGCCACGGCAGAGAAGATCCGCCAACCAGCGCACCCATTTTTCAAATCTTGGTGTGCCGGCCCCAGCCTGGATGAGGGATGAAAGTGCTCAGATCCAGGAGTGCTTGCTCCGCTTAAGAGCCATTTCACCCTGATCAGGGTCGATCGCCAGCAAGGGCTATACACCAACCTCACCGTAGGGGCGACGCACGCGTCGCCCTGGGCGGGGACTGGAAAAGTAACGTGGTCGAAGACCACGCCCGGCGAGGGGATCGTCCCGCGCTAAACACCGGCCGGCAAGTCGTAAAGCGGCAAAATCACCGTAGGGACGGGTTTCAAACCCGTCCAGGGTGGCAAGAATAACCGCCGGCCCTTGTCCTTGGGCCCGACATTCGTCATTGCTATGAAAACAGACCCCTTCGGCGGCCTCTCATTCGTGATTCGCGGCATCCCATCGTCAATCCGGCCCTCCATTCGTCATGCCGGCGAAGGCCGGAATCCAGAGGGGCAGGGATGGGTAATGTAGCGCGGGGGCTTGTCCCCCGCTGGGGTCGGGGTGGGGCAACCCGACATACAATCAACGGAATCCCGGGTCCCCTTTTCATCTTCTTATGCGGCTTTGGCAAGGCCATGGTGATTCCCGCGCCGGGAGACCTTTGAATTACTCAGAGTTGGCCATCCGTGAAAGGTCTCTTGTCTTGAAATTTGGGATATGCGGGCTGAATCAGGCTTGTCGCGCCCCATCCGAGGCGTGCGCAAGTGGATGAATGCTACTCTATGCTGCCCTCCGGGCCTCCCCTGCCTTCCATCCCGTCCTGGTGATACAAATCTCCCGCCGGATCACGCGAACTTAGGTATTCGGGCGCGCCTCACGCGAAATCTGACCATCTTTCTCAGGTTGTAAGCCATCAGCTTGAACCACATCTCCACCGCGTTTCGCTTCAGTCCTCTATAGCGTACCCGGCTGTACCCGTAACTGCGCTTCAGAGTTCCGAAGACCTTCTCCACCAACTTCCGCCGCTCATCTATTAGCTCGTTCCGTCGCTTTTGCCAGTGCGGCAATTCCTTTTGATGCTTGTGCGATCGGTGCATAATCCGATCCTTTATCCCCTGCGATTTCAGCCACCGCCGTCTTTTTTTCGATTCATAGGCTCGATCCGCATACACCGCCGCCTCGTCTCCACATACCAGTTGCTCCGCCACCTCGCTCTCGTACACCTTCGCCGGCGTCAACTTTGCCCGACGCACCGTTCCAGTCTTCTCATCCACCCCCACGTGCACCTTGTAGCCAAAGTGAGACCGATTCCCTCGGTGGCTGTGAGTCCAGTCCGCGTCCGGGTCTAACCGATTCTTCACTCCTCGCCCCTCCGAAATCGCCGGTCGCCTTACCTGAGCCTGGACTACTGTCGCGTCCATCAACGTCCCTTTCTTTAGTATCAGCCCCCGACGCTCCATTTGGTTCTCCAACTCCTTGAACAACCTCTCACTTACTCCCATCTCCGCCAACGTGCTTCTAAATCGGCTTATCGTCGAGTGATCCGGTGTGTCATCCTCAAGACCCAGTCCCACAAAGCGCCGAAACGATATACGGTCTGTCAGCGTCTCTTCCATCTCTGGATCCGACAAGTTATGCCACTGTTGCAGCAGCAGCACTTTCACCATCATCAGCGGAGGATAGCTTGGCCTGCCCTCTAGGGCCGAGTGCACTTCCGCAACCAACAGACCGAGCCGATCCCAATCCACCACCTTGCCTATTGCCTCCAGGCGCACGTTTTGGCCCAATCTGTGCGACAACAACGTTTCTGCAAATGACGGTTGGCCCATCTGTCGGTGCATACTACCCTCCCAAAATCGTGAGGTACCCTCACCTAATTTTCGCCCCAGCGCCAGTAGTTATGCAAAGGTCTCCGAAGGCGGGAATCCAGGAGGGGTGGGGGCGGGAAATGTAGCGTGTACGACTGGGCACATGGGTAACACTTAGACCGAGCACATAGGTAACACTTTTGTAGGGGTATGCACAACTCGTTTCGCTGGGAGCGGGGGACAAGCCCCTCGCCTCGCGTAGTCTTCGACCGCGCTGCATTCTTCTTTTACCCGCTCGACCATTGGGCTACAAATCGACACGAATTGCTAGCGGGCCGCCGGCACAAGGGTCGATCGGAGTGCCGGTATTCGCACCAATTACCATCCGCTTGCGGAGTCCGCACAAGTCAATGAAGAAGAGGGTGGGGCGGGATTCTGGCCACTGTACGGCGGTTCGTTTCGTCCCATCCCCTCCGGACCCGCATCGGAGCGTCGGGCATACCTTGGACCGCCGGAGGGGCAGTCTTCAGCGCCCGAATGGAGTTAATGGAGTCGGGAGTCACTGCTGGACGTAGTTCCTCTAGGGATGAGGTCCAGCGGCGGGCTCAGGCGGCGCCTTCTTCTCGGAGCGAGCCCTCGTAGTAGACCCTGCCCTGAGAGGCTTTGAATGACAGCCAGGTGAGCGCGATGATGATGAGGAAAAGAATCCAGGCAAGGCCTGATGCGTAACCCATCTTGAAGTACTCCCAGCCGGTTTTGTACAGATAGAGTATGTAGAACAGGGTGGCCTCGGCCGGCCCTCCCCGCGTGATGACGAATGCGCCGGTAAAGGTCTGCAAATTAATGATCATGCCGATGATGAACGTGAAGAAAATAACCGGAGAGGTCATGGGAATCGTCACGTTCCAGAACCTCTGGAAGATGTTGGCTCCATCGACCTTAGCCGCATCGTACAGATCAGTTGGAACACCCTGGAAAGCGGCGAGATACAGGAGGATATTGCCGCCAACGGTCCACAGGCCCATGATGTAGAGCGCTGGCAGGGCCCATTGAGTCGAGAAGAACCAGTCTGGACCTTGAAGTCCGATTGCGTCCAAGCCGGCGTTTACCAACCCGACCTGGGAGTTGAGGAGCCACCAGAATAGGTAAGCTGACGCGATCTGAGGTACGATGGAAGGCATATAGAATGCCGTTCGGAAGAACGACAAGCCCTTCACCTGTTGATTGAGGGCGAGAGCCCAGACGTATCCGACTATCACGCTAGCCGGCACAACCACACCCACGTAGCTGAAAGTGATTCTCAGCGAGTGCCAGAAGCGCCAATCGTCAAAGAACATCAACTCATAGTTCTTGAGTCCGATGAACTCTCCGCCCCGCAAGACGCTGTAGTCGAAGAACGAAAGAACGAAAGAGGCAATTACCGGGCCGGCCCACAAGCCGATGAACCCAATTACAAATGGCAGCAGCAGTAGATACCCCATCAGCTCTTCGCGGCGACGCATCGGGGACAATCGCCGTGATTCCGATCGGGCCAAAGTAGTTCGCGCCATTTGATCCCTCCCGCTAACTGCCTATGAGGGTAGCCGGGTTTCAGGATGGCCCGAGACGGTGGGCGACCGGGTCGCCGTTTACCGTCGTCAGGCCATACGTTCCGTCAGAGATAACTGCCGAAGGTTCGGGAGATACCGAACCTTCGGAGCAATCTATCGAACCAACTGCCTATTTGAGGAGTGGGTCGATCTCCGCGACGACATCGTCCATCGCCTGTTGGGTACTCTTCTCGCCAAGAAGGATCGAATCGACGGCGGCGTTCATCACGTCGAGGAACCTGACCGGCTCCTTGCCACCGAATATGCGGTTCGACCAGCGCAATCCCTCGGTCGCCTTCAGGTCAAGAGAAGTGTGCGGGTTACGGGAGAGAATGATCCGTTCGAGCGTCTTCTTGAGACCATCGGGCAATCCCTCCACCTGCTCCTTTGGCTTGTAGGCGACGCTGTAAGCCGACTTCGTGAATGTCGCGCCAACGTCCCAGTCGGTGGAGAATCCCATGAGGACTTCGAGTGCGATGTCCCGGTCGACGGCAGAGGTGTTGACCGCCCACTGGTTTGCGCCCATAAAGGTGAATCGCGTCTTCTTCCAGGGATCGGCGATTGGCTCAACCTCGAAGTGGGCCTCTTCCATTACGTTCGGCCAGGTCCAGCGGACAACCGACTTGCCGGCGAACCACATGTTGCCGGTGAAAGCCTCAGATTCGGCCTTGGTTGGGATATGGTGCAACTTGGTCGACAGATCCACCTCTTCCTGGACAGCCTGCACCTGGCCCGGTTGATTCACGGTGCACTTGGTCTCTTCCAGGCTCCAGATGTCGTCGTACCAGTCCAGGGCGGACGTGGCCATCGAGTTCATCCAGAAGTAGCTCCCTACCATCGGGAAGCGGTCGACCTCTCCATCCTTCTCGATCTTCAACTTTGCCAAGAAATCAAGAAAAGTGGGATAGTCCCACTGATCGTACTCATCGGTACCCCAAGCGGGAAGACTAATTCCCAACTCGTCAGTGATCTCCTTGTTGACGTGGGGGTGCGTCTTGTGGGTGTAGTTGACCGCGACGCTCCAAGTCTTGCCGTTCCAGGCATTCTCCCTTCGCGGGTCGATCCCGTAGTTTTCTACGTCGAAGTCGAATGCCCCGGCGGTGCCGGCGTTCAAGACGTCGTCAAGGGGTGTCAGACCACCTGACTTGAAGTTCTCGCCGTTGAACAGACCGTCGATCATATTGATCGGCGCGGCGGTACCAGCAGCAGTCTGGGTAGTGAGCTTGGTCTGGTACTGACCCCAGTTGGTCATCTCGTGCCTGAGAGTCCACCGGTCGCCGAATTTCTCGTTCCACTTATCAATCGTCTGGTTAGGCAGGTCGCCCCACCAGCTACTGATGGGCATGTCTATGCGCGCCATTTGCTTGGGGACTTCGACTACCTTCTCGACTTCCTCGACTACGACGCGGGTGACTTCCTTCTCGACCTCGACCGGCTGCTCGACGACGCGAGTGACTTCTTTCTCGACTTCGACGATCTCTTTCTCAACGCTTGGAGCACAGGCAGCCAGAATCGGCAGTGCCGCAGTGGCTCCAATGCCTACAAGGAAGGCGCGTCGTGTAAACGGTCTGGAGGTTATGCTTTCGGACACTTCAATCACTCCTCAATGACAGTGAAATATGGTGAATGCGGATTCTACGCACATGCCTGCAAACGCGAGTCGGTCGTGCACCACCCCCTTTTCAATCTCAAGTGGTCCGCCGGAGCGCGGACCGCCGGATGCCCATGGGGTTTCGAACTCGTCGGACACGTTTACCAAGGCACCGCCAACGGCGATGGCATCCGCTGGCGTTACATTATCGCATTATGGGACACAATGCAATGCCTTAGTGTCGGCCGCGCTCGAGGGAGATTCGTGCTCTCTTACTAGAGCTTTCCTGGACCGAGCTTTGTAGGTACTCTGAGTTTCATCCGCGTGAGACCTGACGACGACCTAGCTTGTTTTTAGCGAAATTGCCAAACCGTCGCGAATTGGCACCAGGGAGCTGATCAGGTTGGGATGATCGAATAGCCGGCGGTTGTACTCAGACGCTCCGATTGACGATTCGCTGTTCGGCGCGAGTGTTTCGCCACCGTGGAGGGCGTTGTCTGCTAAGAGCAGCCCGCCTACCCTCAACCTGGGCAAAACGAGGTCGAGCAGTCTGTGGGCATCGTCGCGATGGGGGAGCCCCCGCAAGATGTCCAGAAATATGAGGTCATAGGTGCCTTGATCTTGTTCAAGGTATTCGAATGCGTCCTTATTTACTACCGTCACCGTGTTTCCAAGGCCACAACGGCTGAGATTACGTCGTGCGGTCGCTGCCCGCTCCGGGGACATTTCCAGTGCGGTGACGCGGCCGTCTCTGGGTTGAACTGCGCGCCCGAGCCAGGTGGCGGAGTAGCCGGTGGCGGTGCCCACCTCCAGAATGTTAACTGCACCAATCGAGCGGGCCAGAACGTGCAGAAGTTGACCCTCTACGGGGCCAACCATAGGGATGTGATTGGCCCGGGCATCACTCTCGACCTTTGCAAGGGCCGAATCGCGATCCGGGATTAACGAGAAGAGATAATCTTCAATTTTGGCGTCGGTAATCTCCACGGCAATCTCCTGATTTCAAGTGTTTAGAATTGGGTGGGCGACTTGTGCAGCAAAGATGTGCTTCGAAGTGAATACACAGCCCTAACAAGTTACATTTGAGTCTATCGCTATCTTTCCTGCTCGCTAACTTGAGCAAACTGTTCGTCATGTCGGACCTCACTCATCGGTGAAGGAATGATTTCCATACCACCGACGCGTCACTTCCAAGTACCGTTCGATCTCATCCCCCTGACCCCCTTCTCTTGGCCAAGAGAAGGGGGAAGTTTGTTGTGGGGGACACCCCCACATCCCCCGTCAAGGGCTTTGCCCTTGCAACCCATTTTTGACGTTTCGCGGTCAGGCTACCTTGCCTGAGGTGGACCTCCAACGGTGCGATCCGCCAAGGCGGCTCCCACACGGAGCCGGCACCCCTAAATCTGAACACACACTCCTGATTTTGCGTATGTGCGTCTGAAGTGGTGGTCTGCCACTAGCCTATCAGATGGACACTCTTAGCGATTTTCTAAGCGAAAGGCATTTCGCATCGCGTAAAATAGGAACGCTTGACCGGGCGAACAAACACGGTGAGGCGTCAAGCGTTTGCCCCGGCTAGTGAAGATCACGGATGGATCCCCGAGAGGACCATTGAGCGAAGCAATAGAAATGATCAAAGATTTGCTCAGGTTGGTGGTGTGGACGGCGCGCAGGCTGAGCGAAGGTCGCGGCGACCGAATCACGGTCAAAGGGGTTGTTCGCTGCGCCGGCGGAATCATTTGGATGTTGTACCTGGCCGTGAAGATGCGATTGCGGCCTTACTGATGACGGAAACTGGATCGAGGGAGCCCTGGCCGGTCGTGCCGGCAGTCAGCGAGACCAGTTCCCAGGACGGTTTGAGTTGGCGGTTCGATCTGCCCGAATTCTTTGGTCCGTTCGACCTGTTGTTGCAACTGCTGCAGACGCGGCAGCTCGATTTATCGACTGCATCTCTGGCAGCGGTAACCCATCAGTTCGCCGAGATAGTCAGCAGGGCACATGACTCGATTCCGTTGATCGAGACGAGTGAGTTTGCGGCCGTAACCGCGAAGCTGCTTACCATCAAGTCAGCGGCTCTGCTTCCACGTACGGAAGATGACGATGCGGCGGGTGACCAGGATCCGCAGGAGATCGACGACCCTACGGATCTCACGGAGATCCTGGCGCGGTACCGTGAGCTAAGGAGACGGTCTTCGTTCCTGCGCCGGCGGCTCGGTACTGGTTTTCGATGCTTCCGCCGGACTCGTCCTCGGCTCGGCATAGACTCGCGTCCCAGGATACGCATATCAACCATTGATCTGATGCGAGCCCTGCGCCAAATGGCTGAGCGCGACGGCCAACGATTGAGGGAGCGCCGGGTAGGTCGAGACGCTGTGACGATGGCGCGGGCCTTGAAGATCATCGAGGAGAGAGTTCGAAGAGATAGAAGAGTCAGGTTCAGCCAGTTGGTCGCCGGCGCCAGTACCACCCGCCAACTCATAATGTTTTTCTTGGCGACGCTGGAGATCTGCAAAGTGGGAAAGGCGACAATGGACCAGCAGAGCGCGTTCGACGAAATCTACCTGTCCAGGGCGGATTAGACGCGGAGGAAGCCTGGTCGAGCCGGGAGTGTTCAGTTGTGGTTTGGTTCAGCGGCCTGAGACGTCTCTATACAGGTTGCTGATCGGTCTAGCTCTTGCGGTCCGAGAGGCCGGATACAACTGGAGCTTCGACCCAGAGTCGAGATATTGTTCCCCAAGGGAGCAAAGAATTATCGGGAGGTAAACATCCACATGCCACAGTTCGAGATCAACATTGTTGCGGTCGTGATTGCGACGGTAGCCAGCATGGCGATAGGGTTTGCCTGGTTTTCGCCGGTGCTGTTCGGCAAAACTTGGTTGCGACTCGTGGGGTTGAGTGAGGAAGATGCCGGCGAAGGGGCCATGCCGGCGATATTGGGAAGTCTTGTCGCCACAATCGTCTTACTTGTCATCATGTCGATTTTCATCGACATCGCGCAAGCGGATGATGTCGCAACCGGAGCGTTGATAGGGTTCCTGATCTGGCTTGGGTTCGTTGCAACGACGAGCGTAACGAACTTGTTGTTCTCGCGCCGGCCGCTAAAGCTCTGGCTGATCGAAGCCGGCGATCACCTGGTTGCAATGATCGTCGCTGGCGCCATAATCGGCGTCATGGGTTAGCTGAGGCGGCCAGCTCCTCCCAAAACGCGGCAGCAGTACGAGCGCCGGCGTGGAAGTTTGCGAGATTCATGCGCTCGTTCGGGGCGTGAGCGTTGCAGTCGGGCAGACAGAATCCCATCAGTATGGTCGGAATTCCAAGCTCGCTCTGGAGGGTCGCGACTACCGGGATCGTACCGCCGGACCTCGTGAGTACGGGACGTTTGCCGAATCCCCGCTCGATCGCCCTGGCGGCTGCCTCCAAAGCCGGGTGATCCAGCGGAACAAGTGCCGGCTTGCCGCCAATCAACGATTTCACTTCGACATTGACACTGGCGGGTGCGATGGCAGACAGGTGGGATGACACTAGTTCGAGAATCCTGTCCGGATCCTGGTTCGAAACGAGGCGACAGCTAATTTTTGCCGCGGCGAAATTCGGTAGGACCGTCTTGGAGCCCTCGCCAGAGAATCCTCCCCAAATTCCATTCAACTCGAGAGTCGGTCGAGCCCAGACTCGCTCCAGAGTGGTGTAACCGGGCTCACCGAAGGCGGCCAACGCACCAATTTCGTCCAGATACTTCTGTTCGTCAAAGGGTAGCGCGGCAAAGACACGGCGCTCATCATCGGTAATCGGCACTACGTCATCGTAGAATCCGGGGATGGTGATACGACCCTCCCTATCCTTGAGATCGCTGATCAACTGGGCCAGCACCTGAATCGGGTTGGCTATTGCGCCTCCGAATAGCCCTGAATGCAGGTCGCCGCCGGCGCTTGTGACTTCCACCTGCATGGCAGCGAGTCCTCGCAGTCCGTAATCGAGCGAGGGCACGTCTGGCGCGTACATCGACGTGTCGGAAATGAGACCGATGTCGGCTCTCAGAAGATCGCGGTGATCTTGAATGAAAGCATCCAGGTTTGGGCTACCCACCTCCTCCTCGCCTTCGATGATGATCTTGACGTTCGATGGCAGGCGTCCACCCGTCTTCAAATGGGCTTCGATGGCCATCAATTGGAGGAAGACCTGTCCTTTGTCATCAGCAGATCCACGGGCGTAGATGTTGCCGTCGCGGATTGTGGGTTGGAACGGTGGAGTGTCCCAGAGTTCCAGCGGTTCGGGCGGCTGCACGTCATAGTGGCCATAGAGGAGAGCGGTTGGCGCGTCCCCCGCGTCCAGCCAATCGCCGTAAACGACCGGGTGACCCTTGGTGGGCAAGAGCGTGACGTTATTCAGCCCTGATTCACAAAGTATGTCGGCAACGTGTTCGGCGCAACGGTGCACCTCGCCGGCCATTTTGGGATCGGTCTTGATGGACTGAATTCTCAACAGGTCGAACAATCTTTCAAGGTGTTCCTGTTCGTGCTCTCGCAAATACGTTTCGGCAGCATTCGACATTCGCGCACCTCACTTGAGGGGATTTAGCTTGATGATAAATGATTTCGGCCGGAGGGGCGCCGGTCGGGTGAGCGGAGCGAGAGCTCGGCGCCTGCCGGCGAGATTTGCCCGGGCCCACGCTTACAGTCTTGGGGCGTGCCTGGGACTTTGGGGGTTCGTTCTAGGGCTTGCTTCGGGGCGCCGGACGGATGAGCAGCGCTCCGACAAACACCACGAAGAAAAGGGTGACAAGGGGCCCCCACATGATGTAGGTGAACTCTTCGTAGGAAATTGGCGAATCCAAGAACGTGTCCCGGACGAGGTTGTGATAGGGAGAGAACGGAGTGTACAGGACGCGGGTGAACTGGTACCAGATGCTGGGCAGCTCGACAACCCAGAAATGCGCCTTGAGTAGCTCATACAGGCCGGTGAGAAAGTAGACCACCGACACCACCGCTATCAGCCAGCGAATTGGGATTCCCCGCAACCTCTATACCCTTCAATCAATAGCCAAGGCCGGCCAGACCGCATAGTGTGGTCCGGCCGGCCCTGATGCTAGGTGAACGTGCTCACGCCAGGAATTGCAGTTCGAGATAGTTGACGAATGAAGGCTCTATTTCTCGATCGGCAAGTCCAGATTGTCCCCCCATTCCTGCCAGGAGCCGTCGTAGTTTGCTGCATCGTAACCAAGAAGACGCAGTGCAACATATCCGACCGCGGAGCGCTGCCCGGTGTGGCATAGGGTGTACACTGTCATGTCCTCGGTGATGCCGACGGCATCGTACAGCGCTTTGATCTCGGCAGCAGACTTGTAGGTAGCTACGTCGCCGACGATATTGAAGTGCTCACGCCAGTCGATGTTGACCGCATTGGGAATATGGCCGCCGCGCTTTCCCCTGACGTCTTCGCCGCTGTATTCCGCCGGCGAGCGGTTGTCCAGAACGATGGCCTTGGGATCGTCTATCGAGAGCTGGCACTCTTCCGTCGTACCGTAGACCGAATCATCGACCTTTGCTTCAAATGTGGTCGCCGTTGCATTGGTTGGCTCTACGGAAACGGCCCGCTCTTCGGCAGCCCACTTGTTGTAGCCCCCGTTGAGAATCGAGACGTTGTCGTGCCCAACGTAGTGAAGAGTCCAGAGTATGCGCGCGGCGTCGGTCGACCTGCCGGCGTCATAGACTATGACCTTGCTATCGTTGCTGATGCCGGCAGCGCCGAAGACCTTTGCGATCTGATCGGCAGGACCCGCCATGTTCTTTGGACCGTCGGCCTTATACGTGAGCGCCTTTGGCAGGCTGACAGCGCCTTCGATATGGCCGGCGTCGTAGAGGTCCGCTTTACGGGCATCAATGACTACGATGCCGGAACTCGTGAGATTGTCGGCCAACCAATCGGTTTCGACCAGAAGCTCAGGCATCGCGTAGCCGCCGGACACCGATTTGCTGCTGATCTCAGGTTCGGGCCTGAGAAGCTCACAGGCGGCCGAGACCGTACTCATTAGAGCGATCAAACAAACCAGAACGATCCCTCGCAGAATCGCCGGCGCCGCTTTCGTGAATGGGATCAGAGACAACTCACCCTCCTTGGTGGGAATAAATATAGAGTATATAAATCGACTATATACACAATTGGCGAAACTATAACGGAGATGGCCGACGGAGTCAATTATTTTCGAGGAGTCGTGACTGTTCGGGTTTAGGGGAAGAGTTTGCTCAAGCGATTCCCTCACTTGGGACACCCAACGCCGTTGACCCACTCCGGAATCAGTCCAGAACAGTATGTTCTGCAGGGGGAGATTCGCCAGGGACAGAATTGGAATCGGGCGTTTTGGATGGTGCCGACAGTTCTTGTAGCAATCGCCGATCCCGGCTTGCGCCGGCACACCAAGGTATGAAAACCGGGGCGCCGGTTGGCGGGCCTTCTGTACATTGGCGCGGGATCGGTGTTGGTTCCCGGACTGCCTGGAGCGGGGGACAAGCCCCCGCGCTACATTATTTCGTTCCGCTATCGACCATCGGGCTACAAATCGACACGGTGTGTTCGCGGACGGCCGGCATGAAGGTCGATTAGCGGACGCATTTTCGTACCAATAATGAAGTGGGGCCGCAGAGTGGGGTACTTGTTATTCTGCCCGTCCCGGAGGCGGGTTTCAAACCCGCCTCTACGCACATTGTTGTGGCCGGCGTGGCCAGCGATCCTGATACCATTGGTGTTACTCAACGTTTGTCAAACTTGAAGTTGGTCAGCGGAGATCCGTTAGAATGCCGGGCCACAGAGTAGCGATTCTCGACTGTAATTTTGCTGATATCGACATCGAGAGGACTGTCCTCGCCGACATCGGGGTTACGCCGTCGCTGTCCCAGTGCAAGTCCGAAGACGATGTGATCGAGGCCGCCGGCGATGCTGATGGCGTGATAGTTCAATACGCGCCGGTGACCGCTCGGGTGCTGGACGAACTGAGGCAATGCTCGGTGATCGTCCGGTACGGGATCGGCGTGGACAACGTGGACCTGGAGGCCGCGACGGCGAATTGAATCTGGGTGTGCAATGTACCCGGGTTTTGCACGCCGGAAGTTTCCGACCACGTGATGGCGTTGATGCTGAGCTGGGCTCGCCGGCTGCCGGCGCTGAACGCGTTGGTACGATCGGGCGGCTGGCTGCCAATGGACATCATGAGGAGGACGGCTCGAATTTCGACCCAGACGCTGGGGCTGGTCGGGTTCGGGAATATAGCTCGGGCAGTTGCGAAGAAGGCGCAAGCATTCGGATTGAGAGTGATCGCCACCGCCCCACGAACAACATCCGAGACGATGGCTACGTTCGGGGTGTGCAAAGTCCCATTCGAACAACTGGTTGCTGAGTCGGACTACTTGGTGCTGCTCTGTCCATTGACCGACGAAACCAAGAACATGATCGACGCCAGAGTTCTGCGCTCGATGAAATCGCGAGCTTTGCTGGTAAATGTCTCGCGCGGCGGCCTGGTCGACGAAGCTGCGCTGATCGACGCTCTCGATGCTGGCGAGATCGCGGGGGTTGCGTTGGACGTGTTCGCTCAGGAGCCGCCGCCAGCAGACAGTCCTCTACTAGAGATGAAGAACGCCATGTTGAGCCCGCACATCGGCTACTACTCGGACGATGCACAAGCCGACCTGCAACGGGCGGCTGCCGCAGAAGTAGTCCGGGTGCTGTCAGGCGAAAGGCCGCGTAATGCGTTGAACCCAGAGGTGACGCCAACGCATTGGCAGCCGGCGGGCTGAGGCGAATTGGGGCAGCCTCCTGAACTGCCGGTATCGGTAAGAAACCGTTGGCGAGGGTAGCGTCGTTGGCTAGAATGGCGTACTGAGCAATACTTCGGGTCGTATATCTGCATTGAGCATGGCAGACGATCCTCAGCTCGGGATTCAATCGACTCCAGGGAGAGAGGGAGAATTATGGCAGCTATCCGGCAAGCGAACGCGGTTTGGAATGGTGGACTGGCGGATGGTTCCGGCTCAGTAAGCGCCGCGACAAGCGGCAAGTTCACGGACTTGGACGTAACCTGGCCCTCGCGGTCGGAAGAGCATCACGGTGGACGGACGAGCCCGGAAGAGCTATTGGCCGCATCTCACGCCAGTTGTTTCGCGATGGCGTTGTCGCACGTACTAGGTTCCGCCGGTACGCCACCGGAACGGCTGGAGGTTAGCGCCAGCGTGACTTTTGACCAGGTCGGGGAAGGTTTTTGGCGTTGTATCCAGTGCTTTGAGCGTGCGCGGCAAGGTGGCGGGCATCGACGCGGACGCATTCAGCGAGGCAGCGGAGGGCGCCAAGGACGGTTGCCCGATATCCGGAGCAATGAAGGGCAACGTTGCCCTCAGCGTTGAGGCAGTCCTAGATAACTGAACCGGTTACTCGAAGTACACATCCGATTTGGGCGCGGTTGGTTGTTGGAGAAAACTTGCCGATCGCTTTCTTGAAATCACCGCCCCGCGTAGGCGCCAGGTCAGTACAGGGATCTGTCCTAAATTGGCACTTCCTGCGGTATCGGCCCATAATGCAAAACGAGGCCGGCCGATTTATCTGTAAGATGCCGGGGTTCAGTGGGCCTCCCATCGGCCTGGGCGCCGACGACCGTTGCGACGCATTCTCCCCTGTTTATCTGAATTCGGGGCGCTGTTTCAACCTTCGAGATTCCTCTGACGCAGATATTCGCTGGGTTCGCCTTGCCTACTCTAGGCGGTTACCTCAAACGGGCCGGCATATCGGATCTCGTGATTTGGCTCGGAAGGGCCGCTAGATTGGCATCTTCATATCTGATCGTAGGAAACGGAATTGCCGGCACCGTCGCGGCGCAGCGCATTCGCGAAGCCGAGCCGGACGCGGACGTGATCATCTTCGCTAACGAGCCGTATCCCATATACAACCGCATTGCCTTGCCTCCATTCTTGAAGCGCAAGATCAAGAAGCGAAAGATGACCATTCACGATTTTGAATGGCACAGCGATCGCTGCATAGACTTGAAACTGAACTGTACCGTTACTCGGATCGATCCAAAGAACCACAGAATCGAGACCGACGAGGGGCGGGAGTACGTCTACGACAAGCTATTGGTTGCGACCGGGGGTAGACCCCACCCACTCGATGTACCGGGCATGCCGACGGGCGCCGTCTTCAATTTTCAGACGATGGACGACACATTGGGACTCGATGCCCGAATTGAAGAGTCGAAGACGGCGGCGGTGATTGGCGGGTCGTACATTGCGTACGAGTTGGCGGAGGCATTCAACGCCCGCGGTCTGAAAGTATCGTGGGTCATGCGTGGCCCCTGGTTTCTGCGCCGATTACTCGAGCAAGAGGGCGGCCAACTCGTGGACCGCATAGCCGACGACCACGGTGTGGAGATAGTGCACGGCGATACGATTGGCGGTGTCGAAAGCGGTAATGGAACGATTTCCGGGATCGTGACGAACGGCGGCCTGCGCCGGCCGGCAGATATCCTCGGGGTAGGTTTGGGAGTGAAGCTCAATACGGAGTGCCTGGACGGGTCGGGAGTAGAAACGCGGTCGGGAATTGTTACGGACGAGTATCTGCGAACGAATGTGCCGGACATAATCGCGGCCGGGGACGTCGCCGAGTTCTTCGATCTGGTGCTGGAAGCTCACAACACTATGGGTACCTGGGACAATGCAACGAATCATGGCAAGGTGGCAGCGGCAAATATGCTGGGTGAACTGACCGCGTACGAGTCAGTGCCAACCTACTCGACCACTTTATTCCACTCTCGAATCGCCGCGTTTGGAGCGACGCCGGAGTCCGACCCGACGTTGGAATCGGTTTTTGCAATTGACAAAACGAACGCGACATACCGCCGGCTGTTCTTCCGTGGAAATCACCTGGTGGGTGGAGTTATCATTGGAAAGGCGAGGGGCAGGGCGAGACTGATCCGGATGATCAAGGACAGAGAGGAGATCTCCCCATCTGAGCGTGAATCCCTGCTAACGGTCTGAGAGGGTTGAGCACTGTATTTCGGAGGAGGGGAAACTCAATTGAGCATTCAAAGTGGGCTTCCCACAGGCGGCGCGGAATTCGATTTCAGCGGGCAGATTGCCCTGGTGACCGGTGGCGGAAGGGGCCTTGGACGGGCGTTCGCCCAGGCATTGGCCGGCGCTGGAGCGCGGGTGGCGGTAACCGCAAGATCGGGGCATGAGCTTGCCGAGACGGTCGGGCTGATCGAACAGGCTGGCGGTACAGCAATTGCGGTGCCGGCGGACGTGACCGATCAAGCGGCGGTCGTTCGGGCCGTGCGGTTGACGGAGGAGCAACTCGGTCCGGTCGACGTGCTGGCAAACAACGCAGGCGTGCTGGGACCTTCCGGTCGAGATTGGGAAGTCGACGTCGACGATTGGTGGCGTACTTTCGATGTCAATCTGCGTGGCGCATTCTTGTGCGCTCGCACAGTGATTCCCGGAATGATCGCGCGCCATCGGGGTCGGATCATCAACATCTCGAGCGCGTCGGTCAACATACATCTGCCCTATGCCTCAGCCTACGGGGTCTCCAAGGCCGCCTTGACCTACCTCGCAAATTGCCTCGATAGCGCTACAAAGGAATATGGAGTGTACGCATTCGCCTACGCTCCGGGCTTTGTTCGAACGGACGTGATAGATGATGTCGCCGAGTCCTACAATATCCGAAGGGTAGGCGTTGACATTTATCGCAAGAGGCTGGAAGACGATCACGATACCACATTGGAAAGGGCGGTCGAAGTCTTCATGTTCCTGGCGTCGGGAAGAGCCGACCGGCTGTCGGGCCGGCACATCGATGTCTACGACGATGAAACGGAGCTGATGGCGCGGACCGATGACATCCTGCGGGAGGATCTTTACACTCTACGAAGAAGGGTGTAGGGGACCAGAGTCGTTTGCCGGATCGCGTAGTCTTCGACCGCGCTACATTTTGTCGTTCCGCCGTCGACCATCGGTATACGATCCGACACTTTTCGCCGGTCGAGAGCCGGCATCACGGTTTGTCGGAGACATCTGGGCACCCTTTGTGCCACGCCCTCAGCCCTCTTGGATTCCGGCTCTCGCCGGAATCACCATGGCCTTGTGAAGCCCGCATAAGAGGATGAGAATGTCTGGACGCGGGGCGAGCAAAGTGCGCGAGCGAGCCGCTCCCCAAGCCGAGAACAAGCCCCAGCGCCACAATTCCCTCTCCGCCCCTCTGGATTCCAGCTTTCGCTGGAATGACGATTGTGGAGGTTGGTGCGATTCAAAGCCACTCGCGAAGCCGCTAAAGGCTGGCGTAATTGTCGGTTTATTGGGACAATCGATCCGCCATGATTTCCGCGAGATGGGCGACGCGAATTGGGCGGCCCGAAGCCTGAGCGGCGCCTCGCAGGTGCAGAATACATCCCGGGTTGTCTGTGACTAACACTCCGGCGCTGGTCTCATCGATATGCTCGAGCTTGCGTCTGACAACTCTTTCGGCAACCTTCGGATGATCGAACGAGAACGAACCACCGAATCCGCAGCAGGCGCTTGATTCCTTCATCTCAACGAGATTGCAGCCAACGACGTCCTGTAACAGCCGGCGTTGTTCCGAGTGCAAGCGCAGACAGTTATGCGATTGGCAGGAGTCGTGGTAAGTAAGTTTGGGCGTCTCGGGACTGGCGAGCGCCCCGGCCGGAAGTTTCGCCACTCGTTCCATGAATGTGACAAAGTCGATAACGCGGGATGCGAGACCTTGCGCTCGGGCCAACCAGTCTGGCTCATCGGACAAGAAATGGGGAAAATCCTGCACCATCGAAACGGCACAACTGGCCGAGGTGCTCAGGATGTAATCGGCGTCCTGCGATTCGAGGGCTTCGATGGTCTGCTTGAACATCTTGATGGCGAGCGCCTCGTCTCCGGCGTTGACCGCAGGGAGCCCGCAGCAGCTTTGTTCGGGCGGGAAGAACACCTGGCAGCCGCTGGCTTGGAGGACACGCACTGCAGCTTCTCCGATGCTGGGGTATAGCCGGTCGGTTATGCACCCAGGGAAGTAGGCGACGCGCGTGCCAGTAGCCTGGCTACCGTCGATCAGCCTTTGTTCATTCGGCTTGTCGAGATCCTTCAGGCGGTCGCGGAAGGGTCGGCGCGTGGGAGCGGGCAAGTTACGCCAGCCGGCTTGCGACCAGAGGCCGGGGATGAATCGGAGCAGGTCTTTGCTCAACGATCCGTCCTGGTTGACGAACGGGCTCGCCACGGTGCCAGCCAGCCGGGTCAAGCGGTCCAACTGGGCGGGCTGCGATAGCGTCTCAATAGCCTTACGCTTGGTCCAAGGTAGGCCTTGCTCGGATACTTTCTGCCGGCGGAGGTCGAGAATCTGCCTGGCCAACGGGATTCCGACAGGACAGATGGTCTCGCAGGCGTTGCAGCTAACGCACAGCGACTGGGGGTCGGCCGCGTGCTCCATTCCGTGATGGAATTTGGTGACAACGAGTCCAATGGGCCCTGAGTATACGTGTCCAAAGACGTGACCGCCGACAACCTGAAACGGCGGGCACACGTTGGCACAAGCTCCGCACCGGATGCACTGGAGAGCCTCACGGAATCGAGGGTCATCGCGCATCTCCCAACGGCCGTTGTCCAACAGGACTATGTGTAACTCCTTTGGTCCGTGAACCCCTATCGTGAGGGAGAGCTCGATATCCGCGCTGCGACTCGGCCCAGTTATGAAAGAGACGTAGACGGACATCTTCTGGCCGGTCGCACTTGGCGCCAGCATTTTGAGAATCTCTGTCGCGTCGTCCAGGGTCGGCACAATCTTGTCTATACCCATCAGCGCGATGTGTACCGGTGGCAGGGTGGTGACCAGCCGTCCGTTGCCCTCGTTCGACAGAATGACCAGAGTGCCGCTGTCTGCGATGGCGATATTCACGCCAGAGATCCCTACGTCGGCGTCGATGAAGCTCTGGCGGAGCTGCTCGCGGGCGACGGCAACCAGTTTGTCCAAATCGTCCGGGGACAAGTCCTGGCCAGAGGCATGCGAGAACAGCTCGGCGATTTGCTCGCGGGTCTTGTGGAGGGCCGGCGCCAGCAAATGGGATGGGTGTTCGCCGGCGAGCTGAATGATCCACTCCCCGAGGTCGGTCTCAACGACCTCGATACCCTGAGACTCCAGGTGAGGGTTGAGATCAACCTCCTCGGCGGCCATAGACTTGCTCTTCACGGCAAGCTTTGCCCCGCGCTCGGCGGAAATTTCGCCAATTATGCGCCGGGCGTCTTCGGCGGTTCGGGCCATGTGCACCGTTGCGCCAACCGCCTCGGCTGAGGCCCTGAACTGCTCCACGAGTTCCGGAAGCCGGTCGACACCGGCCGCCCGCCGACGCGCCAGGGCCTGTTGCCGCTCCTGGAAATCGCCATCAGCGAGCGATGCATCGCGTCTCTGGCGAAAGATTGGAAGCGCCCGGGTGAGGGCGGTTTCGAGAGTCGGCGATTCGAGAGCGTCGTTCAATCGCCGCTGAAACGAGACGTCTGTAGGCGACAGCTTAATATTCTCCTAAGTCTCCGCGCCGGGTTTTAGGCCGGTCCATGATAAGCGCCATGCGACTTGAGACACAATTTGCGGTTCTAAACTCGGTGACTGGAATCAGCGAACGAATCCCAGACGCCGGGGCCACTGTATTCGACAAGAATGGTGTCAGTACTAGGCTAGCTTACTCGATCCAGAGACCGGCGGTAAGCACTTCCTCGGTGAGATGTCAGGCAACTCAATCTGGAGCTCGGAAACAGGGAATTGTTGTCGCCCATCGGGGCGTGGTCCTTTGGGGCCCGCACGCCAAAGTATGAAAATCGGGGCGCCGGTTGACGGGTCTTCGTTATGGTGGCTCGGGACTAGGGTTGGTTGCCGGACTGCCTGGAGCGGGGGACAAGCCCCCGCGCTACATTCCCCCTCCCCATCATTGGGATTTGACCATCAACGATGGGAGCAATCTGTTTTCTTACCAATCCCTTCCAGAAGACTGGTCCACAAGGTTTACTATTCTATGCCGCAGGCGCGTCTTGTTGATCTGTCGTTCGCCGGATATACTTGGTTACCCGGCCACAAATCACCCCCAGCCGGACCCATCTGGGGCGTTCACTTCAGACACTCATCGCTTCCCACCCGCTCCTTTTTGTTTCAGTTGTGCTCACGCATGCCGTGAGTTTTTGAATTTCGAGGATTCGCCATCTCAATCAATCTTGAATCCACTCAAACCGGGTCGTTCTCTCAGTCGAAGCCGGCATCAGAGCGTAAGGCATCACTAGGACCAACTGAGCGCCGGCGCATCCTGCGAACGCGGGCGTCCGAGGCCCCGACAGGACCGGGCGTGTACAAGTTCTTGGACGACGAAGACAGGGTCTTGTACGTGGGTAAGGCGAAATCGCTCCGCAAACGAGTCGCTTCCTACTTCACGGGGAAGGCCTACGGCCGAACACGCCGGATGCTGAAGGAAGCGGCCGATATTCGCTGGGAAGAATTGGGCCACGAGCAGACGGCGCTCCAACGTGAGAATCATCTGATCAAAGAGCTGCAACCCCTTTACAACGTTCGTCTCAAGGACGATAAGACCTACCCGTTTCTCAAACTGACGATGGCGGAGAAGTGGCCCAGACTGCTCTTTACACGAGAGAAACGTGATGACGGCTCAATTTATTTTGGCCAATACGGCAGCGCGAAGTCCGTCCGTGTGTTTCAACACGCGATGGGGCGAATCTTCCCTATGCGCAACTGTGACGACGACATCCGCGACCAACCCACGCGGAGTAGGCCCTGCATTTACTATGACACACTCCAGTGTTTGGGACCGTGCGCAGGATTGGCCAACCACGACGAGTACATGCGGGCCGTACAGGGAGTTCGCGACGTTCTGGAGGGCCGGCCTCGAAGGGTGCAGGCTGAGCTGAAAGAACGAATGTTGAAGGCGGCCGATAGCTTGCAATTCGAGCTTGCCGCTCACTATCGCGACGCGACCAAGAGCCTGAACCACGTGGTGGAGAGACAGAAGGCGTTCGCGGGGATACTCGACAGCGACTTCGTCGGGCTTGGGAGGGACAACGGTTCGGCCTGCGCGCAAGTATTCGCGGTGCGTGGCGGGCAGATCATTCGGGAGTCAACGGTGGCATTGGAGAACTGCTACGAGGTCGAGGCGCGGACGTTGATGACGCGGGTAATCGAGAGCTTCTACGCCGAGGCAGGTGAGGTTCCACCCGAGGTGGTCGTACAGACGAAGATAGATGACGCAGACATTGTCAGGCGGTGGCTGGCAGAGAAACGGGGTCAGCGCGTTCGCATCATCGTACCCAAACGGGGGCCTAAGGCTCGCATGATCGAGTTGGTCGCGCGAAACGCAGCCCTGGAGCTTATGAGGATGAAGGAGCGCTGGATGCGCGACTTCGGACGCACCACCGCGGCAGTGGCGGAGTTGGCCGAGCATCTGGAACTGCCGGAGGCGCCAAATCGAATCGAGTGCTATGACATCGCCCACATTCAGGGAGCGGAAACTACCGCGGGGATGGTGGTGTTCGAGAATGGAGCCAAGCGCCCGGAGCACTATCGCACCTTTTCGCTGAAGACAGTGGAGGGTGTGGACGATTATGCCGCGATGCGGGAGGTCCTGGCTAGACGGTTTCGCCGGCTGTCGAAGGTGGATGAGACGGACAAGTCGTTCAGCCGCCGGCCCGACTTTGTACTGATCGATGGCGGCAGAGGACAGCTGAACGTCGCCCGCGAGGTTATCGGCGAATTCGGTCTGGAGGACATATGGCTGGCAGCGCTGGCGAAGGAGAACGAGGAGGTGTTCCTCCTGGGTTCGACCTCGCCGGTGATTCTGCCACGGGACTCGCAGGCTCTCTACCTGCTGCAACGGATTCGCGACGAAGCGCACAGGACCGCGCGTCGGCTGCACCACGTACGCCGGCACAAGCGTACGAGGATGTCGCTGCTGGATCGAGTGGAGGGGATAGGCACAATCCGCAAGGCCCGGTTATTGAGGAAATTTGGATCCATCGCCAAGATCACGGAGGCGAGCGACGACGAGTTGCGTTCGGTCAACGGAATGAACGCGGCGGTGGTGGCAAACCTGAGGAAGGTGCTGGGCGGGCCGGCGGATTCTAATGCGGGTCCGCGCCCGAGGAAGTCAAGCTAGCTCAGTCTACTCAGTTTCGACGACCAAACTTGATATCGTCAGGTGGTCTCCCGTAACTTGACCAGTCTCGTCAAGTATCGGCAGTCGTTGCCCGGTCAATGGATCGTATAGGCCGATTGCAACTTGGTATTCACCGGCCGGCAGATTGGGTGGAATCGAAAGGGAGTGCAGGTCGGCGATGTATTCGCCGGCGTCCCACACCGAGGTGGGATACTTCCCGGAGGTTGGAGGCGAATCGGCCTGACCTTGCAGTTGTCCATGAGAGTCCAGGAGATGGACGAATACCGTGTAGTCCTTGGTGGGTCGTCCACGGGGCGTCCAATAGAGCGTGAGATTGAGCGTTTGCCCGGGCACTAGAGCGTGGTTGGGCAGGTTGTAGCCTAAGAGATCGATTTGATCGGCGAAGCCGGCGGGTAGAGGATAATCTGGCACCTGTGGGTCAGGAAGCAACCCTTCGGAAGACGGGTCCGGCGGCCGGCCGTGGAGTTTTATTGGTCCTAATATAAGTTGATTGCCAGCCTGATTCCCTTCTGTATCAAATACCGGCAGGTTCTCGATCTCTTGACTGTTTCGGTCATACATAGCGACGCGCAGCCAGTATGCGCCGGTCGGCGCCTCTGGGTCGATGTCGATCTCAAAGGTAGTTATACCGGAAGTTCCAGCCGGCCAGTAACCGGGTGCGAAGCCTCGCGCATCATATTGACCGCGAATTTGATCATCCCCTCCGAATAGTTGGTTCGTCAACGAGAAGTCTCGCTCATCGGTCGTAAGAATACGCCAGTACCATAGGACAGTCATTATTCTCCCTGCCCGAACGTCCTTGGGCATATCGAATCCATAGACGAAGAGCTGGTCTCCAATGCGGGCCTGAACAGGCAATTCCGGCTGAAATGAAGGCCGAGGATCTAGGAGGCGACGCGAAGTGATTCGCCGGCCGGACAGAGCAGTTTCGACTATTTGGGTCGATTCCCTAGCGAAGTACTTGTCGATTATAGAAGCGTGGGGTAGGTCAGGTGTAAATAGGTATTTGGCGCCGGGGCGGTCAGCAGGAAAGATGAATGACCTTACGTAGTCGAACGTGCGAACGTAGCGAGATTCGGGGTGGATTGTAAGAGTGAACCGCACCCAAGGATCGTCGTAGTCACTGCTCGCCACGAAAATCTGCTCGTGCTCCGTACTAACTATCCTGAGGGCAACTTCGAGAGTCTCGACCTTATCCGCGCTAAATACCCGCGAGTACGCTGGCTGTTTGGGCCATACCACAAAATAGCTGTGATAAGCGTAAAATGATCCGCCTAGTAAAGCGATCGTCACAATAAGGATCGGCAATTTGCGCGAAGCCGTGGGCGCGCGCGACTCCCATTTGTCCCACAGCCAGGCGGTGCCCAGCGCCGGCAACACGAAGAGGGCCGGGATAAGTCCAGTGATGCGGAGGTGATTCGGTGCGTCGGCGATTGCTATGAGGCTTGGAACAAACATTACGACGAGCCATATAATAATGATGCCATAGGCCGGTTGCCGAAATCGCCTCACGGCCAATCCTAGTCCTAATAGCATCAATAGCGCTGACAGTGGATCGAATATGGGCCGGGCCGGAATATTCCTGTCCACAGCACCGTCGCCTCGTACGGCGAACGCTCCCAGAGTGCGAATAGCCGAATCGAGTAGCGCCTGTCCCGGATTACCGTCGTGTCGATTTGGGTTAAGTATGGAGACGTCTTGAGCTCTTTCCACGAATGACTCCGGATGATGTACGAAGAAGAGTCCTTCAGGAATGAAAACGACGGTGGTAAAGATCAAAGCCAACGCCAATCCTGGCATGACCCGACGGAGGTGTTGGCGATGCAGAACTGCGAAGTACAAGGCCAAGGTCGCGATGACGAAGGGCGCGAATCGAGCGGTCGAATAGGTGTACAAGGAAAGCCCTATCATCATGCCGCCGAGAGCGAACCAGATTGCGGGTCTTGAGTAATTCGTAGCGACGGTTGAATCTGAGGGGATCGCGGGCTGGGCGCTGACACCCTGCAGGCCTCGCCAGAGACAATAGAACCCGATCGCGAGGAATAGCGGCAGCGAAACCGAGCGCAACCCGGTCCGACTGAAGATTATGTGCCAGAGCGAAATGGTGAGCCAGCCGCAGGTAAGCAAGGCAACCCTTGCACTGAACATGCGTCGAACCAGCAGATATGCGGCCACGACTGTGAGTATCCCTATGGCGGCCGAAACAACTCTCAAGGCGAAACTCGTCTGGCCCAGAAGGGCGACGCTGAAAGCCTGGAGGTAGACGAATAGAGCCTCGCGACCAAAGTTGCCGGTCAGGAAAATCGGCCGTTCGCCCTCTAGGATCTTCAGAGCATCGATACCATTGTAGGCCTCGTCGTACAAGAGGCCCCGAGGCAACGTTTCCAGATTGTATAGTCGAAGAAAGATGGCGACCAGTAGAACGACCACTAGCAGGACGCGCTCGGCGTACAATCCAAGCCACGCGAAACGTGGGAGTGTGTGACCCGTTCCTCGCTGCACTTAACCCACCGGAGCAAGCTTCTTGAAGATCGACTATTATACACACGCATCCTGACCGACGCTTGCCGCGTGAAATACGACACCCAATACTCAATCGCCGGCTGGATTGCCCGTACAACTCGCAAAAACGAGAACACAATTCCAAGGTCGGTCCAGTCATTCATTGCGGCCGGCCCGGAGTTTAAGTATGTGCGTGACGCTGCTTCGTCGACGGACCGTACGTTCTGATCCCCGGAGATACGTGAATTGTCGCTCCGTACGCTTTGGCTGACGACGGGGATATTGGCGATTGGCGCCTGTGCCCGTCTTTGGGCCATCGGCGACTTAACTCCCGGTGTCTGGTACGACGAGGCGGTCAATGCAATCGACGCGCGCCTCATAATCCAAGACGGGTTCCCCATTTTTTTCGTGGGAAACAATGGACGCGAGCCACTCTTCATCTACTCTTTGGCGGCAAGTTTCAAACTATTCGGGTACAACACGTTGTCCCTGCGCTTCGTTTCCGCAGCCGCCGGTGTCCTTACGGTTGCAGTGGGATTTGCACTTGTTCGGAGCATTTGGGGTGTGCGTCCCGCATTGATCGCGTCTGTGCTCTTGGCAACATCTGTTTGGCCTTTGATATTGAGCCGGCTGGGGATGCGTACGGCATTATTGCCACTCCTGCTCAGCGCGGCCGTTTTCTGGCTTTGGACTGGCTTTCAGAAGAGATCGGTTTGGCGGATGGCTTTGGGCGGAGTTTTCTTCGGGTTGGCGGCCTACAGCTACACTGCCGTTCGTGCCGCGCCGCTCTGGGTTTTAGTCTTCTGCGTGCTGTGGTTTGGCATTTGGCGCTCCAGTCAAGGCATCAGTCTCGGTAGGGGCATCGCGCTCGTCGCAGCGTTCTGGATCGCAGCCTCAGTAGTCGCGGCGCCACTTGCCGCGTATTCCTTGAGTGATGCCGATCAATTCACTACACGGGTTGCGCAAGAGTCCATTCTGAACGAAGAATCCAACCAGTTGCAGACACTCGGCAAGAATGCCGCCACCACGCTAGCGATGGTGAGCTTCCGGGGTGACCTGAACAGTCGTCATAATCTCCCTGGTAGGTCGGTGCTAAACCCACTCTTATCTGTGTTTGGACTACTGGGTTTATTGGTCTTGGTGGCACAATTTCGGCGGCCGGGATCGGTGTTGGCGCTGTTTTGGCTAGCGACCATGTTCCTACCTGACATCTTGAGCAAAGATTCTCCGCACCAACTGCGGTCCGCGGGAATCATACCAATAGTCTACGTGTTTCCTGCCGTTGGGTTGATCGCGGCTGCAGATTGGACGAAGCGACTAAAACAGATTAGGCCGACGGCTTGGGCCTTCGTGGTGATAGCGTTGCTGATTCTCGGGAGCGCAGCCAGTTCGACCAGGGAATTCTTCGTCGATTGGACCGAAGCACAGGAAACTGCAGATGCGTTCCAAGGGGCGCATCGCGTCGCTGGATCACTCCTGAGGGATCAAGAGGGCACTCTCGTCACAATGGTTGCCACCCGCGTCTATCGTAGACTACCTGCCAACTCTCTGCTATTCAATCGGGACATCGACCGTCTGGGGATCAGGTTGTTCGAGGGCCACCACTGTCTTGCGATTCCCAGCGAGGGACGCCTGCGTTATCTGTTACCGAGGGATACGCTAGTGCCATGGGAGACGGCTCGGAGCGTCATCGAGACCAACGAAGCTTCCGTGGTGGTGGACAAGAACGGCGAGCCTTGGGTTCACTCATATGAGTTACACACGGATGAGTTGGTAAATCTTCAGCCTTCTAGAACTGCGCCAGCCACACTAGGCGAACAATTCGGAGTACTCGGTTACGAACTGCCGAAGAGTATCCGTGCAGGCGAAACCACGTCAGCGCGCATTTTTTTAGAAGTACAAGAGCCATTCCCGAGCCCCGGCCATTTTCAATTCTTCGGTCACCTGGTCAATATTGAAGACAGTTCAACCCCCTCGCTCTCTCACGTCGACGCGTGCCTTGCCGACCGAAATTGGAGTCCCGGAGACCGATTGGTGATCGACATACCATTAATTCTCGATCCGGATGTCGAGCCAGGCACTCATCAGCTAGCCCTCGGAATTTGGGACAAGTTTGAAAACGAGCGCCTGCCAGTCCGCGACGGCGCCGGAACTCCCATAGGGGATGCTCTTTACCTAGGTCCGTTGAGGATTATCGGCGATGCGAGATTTTATGCCGATCCTCAACAACAACTAGAGTTGAGGCTGGGTGAATCGATTGGCCTCAAGGGATACGATCGACGCGGAGCCGGGTTCGAGTCAGGGGGGACGATAGGGCTAACGTTTTATTGGGAGGTCCTCGGCGTGATTGACGAGGACTATACGGTATTCGTGCAGGTAATCGACGCGGACGGGCAGGTCGTCACTCAGCAGGATAACTACCCGCAGAACGGGACGTATCCAACAAGCATCTGGACCGAGCAAGACCCGATTGTGCCGGACGAGTACGAGCTCGCGCTGCCAACCGAAATTGGCGAGGCGCCACACCGAATTATCGTTGGTATGTACCGTTTGGAGGATGGCAGCCGGTTGCCGATACGCGATTCCGAAGGGCAGCTGGTGGGGGACCATGTGGAACTCAACCGATGACCGGTACTAGATACTCAATTGGCGGTGATTGCCCACACGGGCAGACTGAACTCGTACGTGTATTCAGCGCTAGACCCGGCGTTTCCTTAAGCGAGCGTACTCGGCCTCTACCTGCCGGCGTGTTTGTTCGAGTTCGCCGGAGTTGTCTATAACAACGTCGGCGTGGCGGATTTTCGCCTCGGCCGGCCCTTGCGCATGCAACCGGCGTTCCGCGTCCAATTCTGTCATGCCGCGCGATAACATCAGGCGGGAGACCTGTTGCTGACGGCTCGCAGTCACCACCCACACACTGTCGCAACGTCGGTGGCCGCCAGCCTCAATCAACTTGATCGCTTCAATGACCAGAATGTCCGCCTGGGTTGTTGCAATGAAGCGATCCAACTCGTCATTGACGTGAGGATGAACCAACTCATCCAGCCTGGCGAGCCTAGCTGGATCCTGGAATACAATGGAGCCCAGCTTAGGTCGATCAATTTTGCCGTCCGGCGCCAGAATCCCTTGACCGAATTCATTGACGATCGACTTGTAGGCCGGCCGGCCAGGAGCCATCGTCCGATGGGCCACTATGTCAGCATCAACACTCTCGCATCCAAGATCGGCCAACATGTTGGCAACCATGCTCTTGCCGGCGGCGATCGTGCCGGTGATTCCAATTACCAAGGGTGGCCGGCGTTGGCTAGCCAGTTTCTATGACCGAAGCTGAGTAACACATGTGGTCTCTTGGTCGGTACCTCACGCTAGGGAATCAGATCAAAGATGTTATTCAAGTTAAATGAAACAGGCCCCGGCAAACTTGCCGGGGCCTGCTCGTGTCGGAAAGACTCTTCAGTCTAGTATTCCGGCATGCCACCCGGAGGTGCTGCGGGCGCCGGTGGCTCTGGAATATCAGTGACGAGTGCCTCGGTTGTCAGGATCATGCCAGCAATTGAAACGGCATTCTCTACGGCCGAACGAGTCACCTTGGCAGGATCGATTATGCCGTCGGCGGTCAGATCCGAGTAGTCGTTGTTGAGCACATCGTAACCGACGTTAGAGTTATCGGTTTCCTGGTGTCGTCGCCGAATCGCCTCGACCACGACTGAGCCCTCCATGCCGGCGTTTTCAGCCAACTGGCGAGTTGGCTCTTCCAACGCGCGGCGCAGAATCGTGATCCCGGTAGAAGCGTCGCCCGATACCTCGACGTCGTCCAGCGCGTTGGCCGCGTTCAGCAGAGTCACGCCACCACCAGCTACGACGCCTTCTTCAACTGCCGCGCGAGTCGCTGACAGAGCATCCTCGACGCGGTGCTTCTTCTCTTGTAGCTCGGTCTCGGTTCCAGCGCCGACCTTGATGACCCCTACGCCGCCGGCCAGCTTCGCGAGCCGCTCTTGAAGCTTTTCGCGATCATAGTCGGAGGTGGTTTCATCTACCTGCGCCTTTATGGCAGTGATGCGCGCCTGGATGTCGTCGTCACTGCCGGAGCCTTCGATTATGGTGGTGTCTTCTTTGGTGCAGACCACGCGACGCGCCCGACCCAAATCATCGATTGTGGCCGAATCGAGCTTGCGCCCAGTATCTTCAGATATCACCGTGCCGCCGGTGAGGATAGCCATGTCTTCGAGCATTGCCTTGCGGCGGTCGCCAAATCCAGGCGCCTTGACTGCCAGCGCGTTGACGGTGCCTCGCATCTTATTGACGACCAGCGTGGCCAGCGCCTCGCCCTCGACATCTTCTGCTACCAGGACAAAGTTCTTGCTGACCTGGAGGACCTTCTCAAGAACAGGCAATATATCCGATATCGCGCTGACTTTCTTGTCCGTAAGCAGAACGTACGGCTCGTCTAGCTCAGAGGCCTGGCGATCGGGTTGGTTGATGAAGTACGGAGATATGTAGCCGCGATCGAACTCCATACCGTCCACATACTCGGTCTCGAATCTGAGCCCGCGGGATTCCTCGACTGTAATCACGCCGTCCTTGCCGACCCGGTCCATCACTTCGGCGATTAGCTCGCCGATTTCAGAGTCGGCGGCGGAGATCGACGCGATGTGAGCGATATCTTCTTTTCCCTTAACCGGAATCGCCGAGCTCTTTATTGAATCGACGACGTTGTTCACGGCACGATCCAATCCCCGCTTCAGCAGCATCGGATTGGCGCCGGCCGCAACGTTGCGGAGACCTTCATTGACGATAGCTTGGGCGAGAACTGTGGCGGTGGTTGTACCATCGCCGGCGACATCGTTGGTCTTGGTAGCTGCTTCCTTGAGAAGCTGAGCTCCCATGTTTACAAACGGGTCTTCCAAGTCTATTTCTTTGGCTACCGTGACGCCGTCGTGGCTTACCGTTGGTGTACCGAACTTCTTGTCTAGAGCGACGTTTCGGCCCTTCGGGCCGAGAGTGGTTTTAACCGCTTCGGCGAGGGTGTCTATCCCCTGCCGGAGCGAGTCTCGGGCCTCTTCTTTGAACTGCAGTTGCTTGGGCATTTACTCCTCCTGAATGTAACTACTAGGTGACCTTAGCCCTCAACGACGGCCAGGATGTCCTGCTCACCAAGAATGAGATACTCTTCGTCGTCCTGGTTAACCTCAGTCCCAGCATACTTGGCGTAGATGACGGTGTCGCCAACCTCAACCTGCAGGGCAACGCGATTGCCATTCTGGTCGAGCTTGCCCGGACCGACAGCCTTTATCAAACCCTCCTGGGGTTTTTCCTGGACGGTATCCGGAAGCACGATTCCGCTGCTGGTTGTTTGGTCTTTAGCGATCGCTTGAACGACTACTCGATCACCCAATGGCCTTAAGTTTGACACGGTTCCTCCTCAAATGTGACTCTCAACAGGTTGCGGTACATTGAAGCTCCACCCACGAACACGACCGCTTGCCTATCTGAACCGTTCGTCGAACAACTTTTCGATCGATCCGAATGGCCCAAAACGGCACTCACTGACGCGAATACCCAGCAAATGTGGAGGGGCGAGCATCGCCTGACCGATGCCTCTCGATTGCAATTCGACCACAAATATCTTGTAGTATAGTAGACCAGTCGGATTTCTCTCGCAATCCACATCAGCGTTTCGCCCAGCCACTATGCGTCCGTTAGCCGGTAATCTATCAATCTTCTAACAAACGCCAACACTGGCTGCGGGCGAACACCTGGATGGTACGATGAGACACTCAATCGCTCGGATTGGTGCCGGCGGAATGGGCTTCAACCCATTGTTCGACGCAACCCATCTGCAATAAGTTCCGAACGCAAGGTACGGAGAATTGTTCGACACACTCTCAGGTCGCCTCCAAGGTGTATTCCACAAGCTTGGCAGAAAGGGCCGTCTGAACGAGCGCGACATCGATGATGCAATGCGCGAGGTCAGAAGGGCTCTACTGGAGGCTGACGTCAATTTCCGTGTCGTTAAGCAGTTCGTCTCTCGAATCCAAGAACGAGCAAAGGGTGCTGGCGTCATGTCTAGCCTGACGCCGGCGCAACAGGTGATCAAAATCGTACGGGACGAGCTTATCACCACGCTTGGCGAGGGTGCGCCGCTGGTCGCCGAAGGTGAGCCGGCGGCTGTCTTGCTGGTGGGCCTTCAGGGATCTGGCAAGACCACGATCGCGGCTAAGCTGGGTCTGCATCTTAGGCGGGATGGTCGCAGGCCGCTGCTCGTTGCCGCGGACACACAACGGCCGGCAGCAATCGAACAGCTTATTGCGCTGGGCAGACAAATTAGCTTGCCGGTTTACAGCGAATCCAGCCGCGACCCCGTAGCGATCGCGGCGAATGCCCGCAAGTACGCGATTGAGAACAGCATGGATGTTACGGTGGTTGATACCGCCGGCCGGCTGCACGTCGACGATCAACTGATGGACGAGGTGCTAAGGGTCAAGGGCCAGGCCGGACCGGAAGAAACACTGCTTGTCGTCGACGCCATGACCGGCCAAGAGGGCGTTAACGTGGCCAATGAGTTCGACAAGAAGGTTGGGATCACGGGCGTGGTCTTGACCAAGTTGGACGGTGACGCCCGGGGTGGCTCCGCCCTGTCGATTCGCGCGGTAACCGGCGTTCCGATCAAGTTTGTCGGAACGGCCGAAAAGCTCGACGGGTTCGAAGTATTTCATCCAGATCGCCTGGCGGGGCGCATTCTTGGCATGGGAGACGTTCTGACGCTGGTTGAAAAGGCGGAGCAAGCCGTCGACAAGCAACAGGCAGTCGAAATGCAAAGAAAGCTGCGGACTGCAACGTTCGACCTGAACGACTTTCTGGTACAGATGCAGCAAATAAGGCAGATGGGCTCGCTAGACCAGTTGATGGAGATGATTCCGGGTATGAATCAGTTGGCCAAACGGCTGCCGGCTGGCTCGTTGGACGAGGGACAGTTCAAGCAGATCGAAGCGATCATCAGCTCAATGACGTTGGAGGAGAGGCGCACACCAAACATGATCAACGGCAGCCGGCGGCGAAGGATCAGTCGGGGCAGCGGCACAACGTTGCAGGAGGTAAACCAACTCCTTAACCAGTTCAGGCAGGTCCAGAAGATGATGAGGAATTTTTCGCGGGGCAAGGGCCCCAAGGGGTTGATGGGCATGTTCAACTCGCCGGCTGTATAGGAACACGCACTCCGCAAACCAGCAGACCGGCCAGAGCACATGAACACGCTAACGTTGGAGTCCGTAGAATCTGAGCTTCTCATCCAAGAGCGGCGAGAGAAAAAACCGAGGGCAAGTTGACGTGCGGCTTGGATACTAACCCTTGACCCCGGTGACGACAATACCCTGGATGAAGTGGCGCTGCAAGAAGAAGAACACCAACACCGGCGGGATGGTGATTACCAGGGACATCGCCATTATTTGCGGGAAGGTAGGCGGTAGATAGTTCTGGCCGGTGGCGACTATCTGCCACTTGCTTATGGCGATGGCCAGAGTTTGCGTTTCCTGATCGTTCAGGTAGATCAATGGCGCAAGGAAGTCGTTCCACTCCGCCAGGAAGGTGAAGATGGCCAGGGTGCCCAACGCCGGGAATGACATAGGCACAATGACGTGCCAATAGATGCCAAAGTAGCCGCAGCCATCTATGCGCGCGGCATCGTCGGTCTCCCGGTGGATCGTTAAGAAGAACTGTCTCAAAAGGAATATGTAAAAGGCGCCGCCGCCGAACCACGCCGGCACAATCAGCGGGTATGACGTGTTCAGCCAGCCAAGCTCACGGAAGAACAGGTACTGCGGAATCAGCGTTACGTGATAGGGAATCATCATCGTGCTCAGCACGAGTACGAAGATCGGTCCCCGTAACGGAAATCGCAGCCGCGCAAATCCGTACGCGACCAGAGTAGCCGACAGTAGCCTCCCGACCAGCACGCCCACTTCGATCACCATTGTGTTCCTCAGGGCTTGGGCTACCGGAAATTGCTGAATGGAGATTGTGTACGCATCCGTTTGAAATGGAATGGGGATGAACTCGGGCGGTATGGTCGTGGACTGGGCTGGATGTTTGAAGCTGGTGGAGATCATCCAAACCGTCGGCAGCGTGAACACTATGGTGCCCAAGACCAATACCAGGTACAGCGAAGCCCGCCCGAATATCCGCCGGAATCTCAGCCTTCGTCGCTCGGCGGCGACAGAACTGGTGGAGACGCTCACCAAATCACCGTCGGGGATCGTAGTGCTCATGGTTATCGTCCTTCGTCAATCCGTGGCGGCATAGTATACCAGGCGCCTCGATGTAACCAGCGTAATTATCGTCAGCACCAGGATGATGATGAACAGGATCCAGGCGAGTCCTGCCGCGTACCCCATGTTCAACTCTTTCCAACCGACCTGGTACAGGTACAGCACTATAAACAGAGTGGCGTTTACCGGACCGCCTGAGGTGATCAGAAACGCTCCGACAAAATTCTGGAAAGACCCGATTATTCCGAGGATGAAGGAAAAGAGCAAGATAGGGGAGGTCATCGGCGCCGTGACCGCCCAGAAGCGGCGCCAGGCGTTTGCTCCATCGACCTTCGCCGCATCATAGAGCTCGGTTGGCACACCCTGGAGCGCCGCCAAGAAGAGGATTAGCCCACCGCCAGCACCCCACGTGCTCAAGATGACAAAGCTTGGCAGGGCCCACTCTGCCGACGCAAACCAGCCCGGGCCCTCGATACCGATACCGCTGAGCAAGCCATTGATCAGCCCGAAGTTTGGCGCAAACATCCAGGCGAAAATATAGGACGCCGCGATAGCCGGGACGACGACCGGCATGTAGAAAAAGGTGCGCCAGAAGGAGAGCCCGACCACCTTCTGGTTCAGAAGGATGGCCAGCGCGTAGGCGATCGTCACACCCAGCGGCACAACCACAATCGAGTAGATTGTAGTAACTTTCAGAGATTGCCCGAAGAGATCATCGCGGACGAACATCTTTTCGTAGTTGCCGAAGCCAATGAACTCGGGCGGGCTCATGATGTTGTATTCGGTGAACGACAGGTATAGCGCATACACCATCATGCCGGCCTGGAACACCAGGAATCCGACTATCCACGGCGAGATAGCGACATAGCCAGCGATCGCTTCTTGGCCGGCGAGGGTCTGCCACCAGCGCCGCCTTCGCCTGATCACTTGACTAGCCAATTCGCAACAACCTCTTTCGTTGGGATGATGGCCGTTCTTCGGACGTCAGTCGTTTGTTCGATTCATGCGCCGCGAGTGACTCACGAGGAGTCAATCCATTGCGAACTTTCCGATTTTACACAGACTCAGGGTCAATAGATCACGTCACCCTGAGGCGATGCGGTTCTCCCGAAAATCACAATTTCAGTATGGGATGAAAGCATTGGGCCGTGAGATTCAAGCCCAGGATTTGTCCCACTGACAGACTTCTGGTCTTGGCAGACAAGGTAGGCATTTGCCTACCCCGTCTGCTAATCCAATTACCTAGCTCTTGGCTGCAATCTCGTCGTTGATCTTCGAGACCGCGTCCTTGATTGCCGCTTCGGTGGACTCTTTACCAAGCGCGGCAGACTGAAGTGCGGTGCCGATGGTCTTGACCAAGAACTCTGGCGCCTTTACGCCGTCGTGGATCGGATAGTGGAAAGCCTCGGCCTTATCTGGCACGAGCGATGCGGGCTCCCAACGCGACGTTTGGATCGACGCTGTCATCTTGCCGTAGAAGCTGTTGGGCAGGCTCTGGATTGTCGAAATCGCGTTGAAGGGTTGCGCAAGACCGGTGGCCAACACGAACTTGATTCCGACCTCTCCGTCCGTGACCTGGGTGTAGGCGTAGTCATAGGCCGCGTCCAACACCTTGGACCCCGCGTGTACCGAGTGGTAGTCCTGGCCGACGTGCATCGTCCGCTGCTTCCACCACGGCAGGTAAATCTCGGTCATATCGAACTCTACGGTATCGGACGGGATAGCGGTGATACCCACTGGAGCCGCGGTCAAGACAAGCTTTCCTGCACGGAACAGTCCTCCGGGGACCGCCTTTTGGTCGGCAGCCGTCGGGCTCTGCTTGTTGAGGTGCAGATTGACGAAAGCCTCGAATACTTCGATCGCCTCAGGCGAGTCGAGCAGGCACGTAGACTCCTCGAACTCCCAATTGGGGGTCGTGTCATATGACATTGCGTTGTTCGAGAAGACCGGCATCTTGGAACCGTAGCCCCAGCTCAAGCCGAATGCGACCGGCCAAGCGTCGGTCGACCCGTCCGCGCGTGCCGCCTCAATCTGATCGATGAACCCCAACAGGTCATCCCAATGCCAATCGTCGTATATCGGTGAGTCCCATACCGGCAGTTGATCTGTCAGGCCCAACTCGTCGGTGAGCGTCGTGTTGACGTGGAAGACGACCGGGTGGGCGATGTATGTGTCCAAGGCGTAAATCTTGCCCTGGAATCCGCCGGCCTGCCATGGGTCCCAATACCACTTGTCGGCGTCAAAGTCGGCCGCTTTCAGATAGTCGTCAAAGGATGCCAGGGTACCGGTCGGGAAGAAAGTGCCGGCCAGGTGACCCGACCACATCGGAACGTCGGGCGCGTCGCCGGAGGCCAACTGGAGGATCAACTTGTCGTGGTATTGCGCCCAAGGCGTGAACTCATATAGAGCCTTGGTGTTGGTCTTCTCCTCGACCATTGGCGAGTAAGCCTTCCAGAAGTCACCCCACCAGGTGCTGAAGCGGATCTCGGTCGGGTCCTTCATCATCGGTGTGACGACCTTCTCGACCTCGACCTCTACGACCTTCTCGACCTCAACCTCAACCACCTTCTCAACTTCGCGCGTTACTTCAACCTCAATCGTCTGGGGCTCGCAGGCGGCCAGAACGGGCAACGCAGCTGTCGCTCCAAGGCCGGCCAGGAACGAGCGTCGACTAAAGCGATTCGCCAAAAAACCAAATTCCATCGAAAAACTCTCCAACATTTGAATTTCAAGAAAACGCGATCAAATGGTGTACGACTGTGCACCTACCTCTCGGGCACGTAATTCACTCGGAAATACTTAAGTGGCTTCACCTCCTACTACCATCCAAGTTCGCTTGATTAATGGGCAATAGTACCCTGTCTAGTGCCTCAAGTCCAGACAATTCCAGACAGGGATCCTGAATTTATTTCGCGCCGCGCCAGGTTTATTCCGCGGTGACTCGGAGTGGACCCCTGGGTCCTCGAAGCGTCTAGCACTCGGAAGAGACGAAATTAGAGTCTACCGGTCGAGCCCTATCGGGAGATATTTCACGCAATACAGGCTCACCTACGGGAACGGGCCGCAACAGCCTTCTTGACCCGAAAGCTGCGCCCAGTGGAGCAGGTTGATGGCGTACGACGTACTGTCAATCCTTACAGCTCACGCGTTGACCAAGGAATATGCAACTGCGGCTTTGCTGAGTAACCTAACCGCGAGACGGTTCGACGCCGGACTGTACGTACTCAGCGTAGCGTTCCTTCAACCGCCGGCGATATTTCAGGCCCTGCTCCAAATGGACCATGCGCTCTGGCGAGGCCTCGTTGATCATGTAGGGGCCGAACAGATTGTCCGTTAGAAAACGCGCTTCGTGGGAAATCATCTCTTCGAACTCGTGCACTCGATCCTCCGGATAGCGCTGGCAAAAATTCATTGTGTACATGCGGCGTCGTTGGGAGCCGCCAAAGGCGCCGTGCTTGAGATTGTGGTTGAAGACGACGACATCGCCGGCCACAGTTTCCATAGCGACAGCCGGGATTTGATCTCCCCGGATACCCCAATTCACTTCGGAGCCGGCGTCACGATCCGGCGACATGATTTGGTCTTGCACGGCATCAGCATATGCATCTCCGACGCGATGGCTGCCAGGAATCAAGCGCAAAGCGCCCGTTTCGCGAGTCATTGCGTCGAGGTAGAAGGCGATCTTGATGCTGGGCAGCCGCTCGTTGCTGTAGCCATCGGAGTGCCAATGGGTGTCACCCACGTACAGGTTGCCATCACCCCCGGTATAGTTGAAATCCTCGCCCAGGATGGAAACGGCGATGTCGTGGATACGCGGATCGTCGATTAGAGACGCCAAGTACGGGTGGCGTCCTGGGAAGGGGAGCAGGGCCGAGCGTCGCTGGCGGTCGTGCTCTTTCCCATCGTGCCCTCCGCCGTGTTCCTCCCAAACCTGTTCGAATGCGTCGATAATGCGGTCAGCACAGTCTCCAAGTAGGCCGGGGAGGGCCAAGTAACCAAACGTGTCAAAAAAAGCCATTTGTTGCTTGTTAAGCATCGTGTCGCTCATAGGGCAATGTCCTTAATGAGGTTCGTTTCGAGAAAAAAAATCAACCGTCTCACGAGCCCTCGAAAACAAAATGGGGTTGGTCTCCGCTCGGTCGTAATGGTATTTGTGCTCACGAGGGCTGTCAATTGCCGGTTCGCGTCCCCGCAGTGGCCAATTGAATCGCCTTCCCACCCAGGCACGCCAGAGCCTCTCAAGGACCGTTTTGAATCACTGGTCAACTTTAGCCGGCGTTTGCCGGTGGTAGTCGGGTACTGCGACGAAAGCAGATCCCTGGTGGTCAAATCCCAAGAGGTGAAGGACGAGAGTCCGATTGACTGGTTGGGCACAGGCGTTCGAAGATTCGTGGTCCAACGAACCTGAAAAGGGCAGTGACGGTCGGGTTTGCTAACCGCGTTCCCATACCCACTTGCCCTGCTGCGAACTCATGCGTGCGGTAATGGACGAGGCGGTTGATGTATCATGTCTGCGTAATTCAAGGGGAGAGAGCGTGGATGCCAATCAATTTATTCGGCCGGAAACCGAGACCTCAGTACGATCCCGAGCGGGTGCCGCCCGGCCAGTCGGTAACGGAAAAGTGGCCTGTTCTGCACTATGGCGGTATTCCATCGGCGAAGTTGCGGAGTTGGGATTTTAGGATCGTTGGTTTAGTCGACACTCCGGTCCGACTCACCTATGAAGAGTTTAAGAAACTGCCGCGCACGCAGGTCCACTGTGACATCCACTGTGTGACGAGGTGGTCAAAGCTTGACAACACGTTTGAGGGAGTGGCATTCAGCGAGATTCATAGACTGGCGAACCCAAATCCGACTGCGCGATTCGTGATGATCCACGCCGAGAATGGTTTTACAACCAACCTGCCAATTGATGACCTGTTGAGAGACGACGTGTTATTCGCTGACACGCACGATGGCGAGCCACTGGCCCCGGAGCATGGCTGGCCGCTACGGTTAGTTGTTCCTCACCTCTACTTCTGGAAGAGCGCAAAATGGGTGCGCGGACTCGAATACATGACGTCCGACCGGCCGGGCTTTTGGGAACAATATGGGTACCACATGCGGGGCGACCCTCACAAAGAGGAGCGTTACAGCTAACCCGTTGTCTGATTCCTCATTCAGAATGTTGGGGGGCAGTCCAGGCAGGTGAGCACAACCAGTAACACTCGCTGGCTGGGGCGCGACGTCTGGTACGACGACCATTGGTTCCACATCAACGGGACTTCTTATGCCCGCCGGCGATACCGGATCGATGCGGGATTGGAGCCCATCCGGCCCGAACGTGCCAACGGCCGAGGGCGTGCGGCAATCGACAGCCAGCTAGACAGACTGCCTCGGCCGGCCGAGCTTGCGGCAGACGTGCCGGCGGAGCACGAGATCTTTACCCACGTATCCACAACCATGGCCGACACGCTCAGTCGAATGGCGGAAGTAGACGCCACGATTGGACAACGCGGATTCGTCTTGCTGATTGGTCCCACCGGGTGTGGCAAGACTACGCTTGCGAAGACCTATTGCCATCTAGCAAATCAGCCCTGCGCCGAGCTTTCGTTCAGTGGGGATACCTCGCTCACCGACTTCTACACGAGGGTGGAGGTGGTACGGAGGAGCGACGGCGGGCCAAGCACTCTGACTGTACCTGGGCCGGCAATAGAGGCAATGCTCCGCGGAAAGAAACTTCTAATCAACGAGATCAATATGCTGCCCGCCGACGTGTTGAACGTGTTTTCGCAGGCAATGGACACGGGTCGGCTGGCGTTGTCGGGTACTGATAGGGGAAATATCGAGATAGAAGTCCACGGCGATTTCGGCATAATCGGCACGGCCAATCCAAACTACATCGGTACGTTGGAAATAGGCCGCGCGATGGAGCGCAGATTTGGCAGGGGCCTGGGTTACATCGAGGTGGACTTTCTGCCGCCGGAGGAGGAGGCGCCGGCACTTAAGCACGAGTTTGACCGGGAAATACTATTTAGGCGTTGCGGCATCGAAATATCCCTGGACAATTGTCGTCTACTCGTCGATTGCGTATCAATGCTCCGCAATGATCCACAGATCGGCCGAGTGATACAAGGCCGGCTTTCAACCCGAATGGTTCTCCATTGGTTGCAGGTGGCGCAGATTACCGGCTTCTCGCTCGCCGATGTCGCACGGCAAGCCATACTGACCACTTGTCCGGCCGATGCCCAGTCGCGAGCAATGGAGATAATTCACCGCGAGATTGGGAGTCTGAGACTGGAGCACTCCTCAACTCAGAGTCTCGATAATCTCCGTTTGAAATGGCCGGCAGTCGGTCCCGACCAAGTGCTGCCCATCGAGGAAGCGCCGCGCCTGCGTAGCCTGAGGCGGGCCCACTCGAGAGAGCGTCCGGTCATACATAGGATTCGATACCAGCGGACCTTTGCGGACGGTAGTCGCGTGCTCATTGGTGAGCCTCTCTATGCCCAAGACGATCGGCGGGTAGGCTTGGGGATTCGGATCAGGGCCTACGATCCCGATGGTCGGCACATCGTTGATCCGAGCCGAGTCGATGCCATATCTGACGAATTGCGAAATCAGTTCGGTCTGAACGTGCCCTACCAGCTTGGCCGCCGGCCGCGAATCGACGAAGTGATGCCATGTTTGACCACAAGTTCGATTCGCGCTCTCAGATTCCTGGAGGCGTCGATGTTGATGGGACGGCCGGCGTTTCTGGCCGGCCCAACCGGTAGCGGCAAGTCGACTTTGGCTCGCACCTACGCGTACCTAACCTCCAAGACGACGAGCGAGTTCTCGTTCACCGGAGAAACGGCCAAGAATGATCTCAGCGCTACGCGTCGCCTGATTGATGGCCTTACTCGTTGGCAGACACAGGCATTTCTCGAGGCCATGGGTCGGGGCGTCATCACCATCATAAACGAATATAACCTGGCCTATCCGGACGTTCATTCGCTGATAAACAGTCTCTTCGACAAGGGAGCCAAGCTTAGTTTGCCCGATGGCGAGGTTCATCAAATGAATGCCGAGAGCAGGGTGATCGCAACGGGGTATCTAGAGGGGCCTGGGGTCAAACCGCTCAACGAGGGGGTTGAGAACCGCTTCGGCGCGTTGATCGGCATAAATTACCCACCGATTGAAGAAGAGTCCGCGTTGCTTCGGTACCTGTCGCCAGGCAGCGAAAGCGTCTCGATACAACACTGCGTGAGATTCGTCGACTACTGCCGGCGACTGGTTGCCGGCCAGGTGGACGTCCGGACAATGGAGGGGATGTCAAGTTCCGCGAAAGAGGCGTTGAGGCAGGCGGCCCGGCGCGCGGCGCTCAGCACCGCTGAGATGGTAGCGATCGCGCGAGCGTGCCGGCAACCGGGTGACTTTGTAAGACGATTGAAGGCTGGCGTTCTCGATGGAGCGGGAGAAAACGTAAGAACAGTGTTGGAGCCGGTGCTCCAACAGTATGACGTCCGATGACCGAGTTGGATGCTGGCGCAGCGGAGGAGGCCCAGAGTCGACTCTCGCCGGGCGAAGTTGAAGCCATTGCCCGTCTGATGCTGCGCGACGAGCCCATCCGGATTCAACCGGGGACCTGGTGGGGCTACAACCCCAGTCAGGCCATCCTCAGCTATCCAGCAACTCTTCTTACGGCCTGGTCCGCGGCGAGGGTCCTCGGCGCGATCTGCCACGAAATCGCCGAGGTCTACTATAGCGGGCCCGCAGGCGCCGAGGTATTCTACGAGTTCGCCCGGGCCGGCGAGACGGCGGGCGTAGGCCCTAAGGCGGCAATCCTATTGTTGAACGCAGTAAACGACCTCAGGGTAAATCGTCTCTACATGAGTGAATTCACCGGCAGCAGGCCATTCTTTGCGGCGCTCTACGCCGACCAGCAGTCGCTGGATCCTAAAGACGATGTCGAACGCAGACCGCTCGGTTCTGCGGAGCTGCCGCATCACCAGTATTTGAACGCCCTGACCCACAGGTGGATAGAGGGAATGTGGCCCAGTCAACCACAGCCTGATTGGCCTGAGTTTGTCCAACGGGCTTTGGAACGCACCTGGCCGGCTGTCACGCGTGCGTTCGAGACCGATTCATTGGAGACAACTGCGGCAATTTTGCTAGAGAGTGTGCTTCCGACGTACGCGTACCTGTTCGAGCAGTCTCAAGAAATCATGAAGGCCGACGCCGAGACCAGGTCCAAGCAGACGGAAGAAGAGTCACGTCAGGATCTATCCAGGGACGCTGACTCTGATACTGAAGACTCAGCCAGCAACGCCAAAGAAACCAATGATGGTCAGGACGACTCAGGACCTGACGCTGAGCCTGATGAGGCGTGGGTAATTATCCGCGAACCCAAGGAGAAGAAACCGGGCGAGGTGGCAGGGAGACCCCCTACTCCGACCAAGCCGGCCTCTCCGCCTCCCATTGGGGAGAAGGTCCAATCCTCGGCTCGGAGGGCGGCTTCATGGTCCGGTGGTTCAATACTTCGTTTTCACAGGTTGAATCGAAGGCAGAAAACTGACTACGAGAACTTCGACTACCTGGGCGCGGTCAAGAAGTTGGAGCCGCAGATCGACGCGGTAATCAATGGAACTGAAGGGTCGAACGGGCTTGCCGCGATCCTCAATACCCGTCGCTTTGGCAGCGCCGATCCGTGGCGCAGGCCGCGGCGTAGTCTAAGGGGCGAAACGGGCGAGATAGACTTTGATCACCCCGAAAACCTGTTGATAAATCCCGACATTGCGTTCCTGAGGGGAGTCAAACGAAAACGCGATGATGGGCAGAAAGACTTCGCGAACGCGATCCTTCTGGACGTAAGCGGCAGCGTCGTCCAATATGGCTATGAGAGCAAGAAATTCGCCCAATTGGTTGAGACTCTGGTCGTGTTTTGCGAGATCCACGAGCGCCTGAAACTGCCTTACCAGCTAATGGCATTCAGCGAACTAGCGACGGTGTTGCGAAGTTTTGCCGAATGCAGGTACGACCATCTCCACCTTGACCCAACTTCGGCTTATGTCCCGAAAGACTCGAGTCACCTGGTACGGAATCTATACACGACTGAGCACGCCGAAACGCTTGAAGCGCGAGCCATCGAGCTGGCATTGACGGACGTATCCCGGCAAAGAGGGTTGAAGACCATTCTGATGGTCACGGACGGGATAAGCTCCGACCGAGACGCTTTAGTGCGGGTGTTGCACACCATCGAGGAACGTAATGCAGTCTCTCCGACCAATGAAGCTGTGATGTTGCTCGCGTTCGGACTTGGACTCTCGAAAACTGAGTTCAAGGCGTCCTATGAGCCAACCGTAGGGAACAGGCAGCTGCGATGTTCAAAGGGGCAGCTTGTACCCAACATTAGCGCTTTGCCGGCAATTGTGTGCAACGTAATCGAGAGTAGGATTCGCAGCGCTTAGGCGGGCGTCTCTCAGTCGTTAGCCGACGCGCTTCCAAATGTCTCCGCCAAGAGTGGCGGCAAAGACTGCACGATCTTTCGAGTAATTGGGTGACGGCTGTACGGATACGACCGATAGTACCGACAGTCCCTCGCTGATATCGTGCCAGCCAAGACCACCGGTCTGCGACATATAGACACCGGTGCTGGTGGCGGCAAAAAGAGTCTCATCGTTATTGTAGTTGGGCGAAGCGGTCACAGTGACGACGCTCGTTCCACCCTTTCCGACTCGTTCGCCCATCCACAGTTGGCGACGACCGGATCGGCTGACTTCGGCCGATCGGCGCAGAGGCCGGAATATGCGGTTGCGCGAGCCCGCGAAAACTGACTGGTCGTGGGGATAAGACGGTGGCACCAACACTGTGATCCAATATGTGCCGCCGCCTTGCGACATTAGGGCTTCCCAACTCGCGCCAAAGTCCTCAGATTTCCAGACACCGATACCCAACTCGCCTGTGCTGCGTCGTTCCCGCACTCCAATGACAAGAGTGCGATCATTTGCGAAATCAGGAGAGAACGATGCTACCGCGATACCATAGTTCTGGTATGGAAAGTACAACTCGCGCCAATTGTCGCCGCCATCCTCGGTGAGTGCCATCTCTCCCCGCGCCGGGCATGCTATGACTGTTCCATCTTCGTCGAAACTCGGTGAGATGCTGATTGAGCTGTATGGGATCTCTGGAACTTCTTCACCGACACGTTGCCACTCGTCGCCGGCGGACTTGCTTCTATAGACACCAAGGCCGGCGGTACAGAACACCGTACTGTCGTCAGCAAAAGTCGGCGAAATGGCAATCGCGGCAGTCTGGTACGAGTCCAAGCCATTTATTGTCGACTCCCAGGTCTCGCCCCCGTCGGTAGACCGGCCCACACCATCCTCCAGATAGCAGGCGAACATAGTCTGATCCGATTCAAATTGGGGAGACAAGGCAAAGGCGACCAAGGCTCGGGCCGAGGGCTGGCTCTGAATCTCGAGCCATTCTGAACCGCCATCTTTGGATCCAATCAAACCTTGTGACGCAACGCCGGCGTGTACTGTCGAGTCGCGCTCGGAGTCTGGACTGAAGCCGACTACCATCGTGCCGGCGCCGTCATAGACCTGCTCCCAACTCTCGCCTCGATCCCCAGAGCGGAAAATGCCGCTAGGTGTGGCGATCAGAATGGTACTGTCACCTCCAGGATTGGAAGATACGGCGATCGAATTGACACAGAGGTCATCAAGCCCTTGATTGACTTGTTCCCATTTGCGAGCGGCGTCGGTGGTACGCAAAACGCCGTGTTCCTCGGTTCCCAGATAGATCGTGCGGTCAGAGGCAAAATCAGGTGAGAACGCAACAGCCTGGGCAGCGCCCTCAACCGGCAAACGAACTTCTCGCCAGGCTCGTCCCTGGTTTCGGGTTCTGAAAACTCCGGAGGTTGTCGCGGCGAGAGCCACTTCGTCCTCAGCAAAATCGGGCGAAACGGCGAGCGCTATGACGTTCAACTCCATCAAGCCAAAGTTGGAGGCGCTCCAAGTCCGTCCACGATTGTTGGATATATACACGCCGTCCTGGTCGGTGCCGGCGAATAACATTCCGTCTTCATGGTAGTTCGGCGAGACGGCGATAGCGGTCAAATTGGGCTTGGTGCGCCAAACAGGCAAGGTTACCCATGTTTCTCCACGGTCTATCGAATAGTGGATTCCGCCGTCCCCCGCACCGATGAAGATCGTATTGTCGTTGGCGAAATTCGGCGAGAAGACGACCGAGTTTACAAAAGGACTAGTAACACCGTGGTTCGCGAACTTCCAGGTGTCGCCACCGTCCGAAGAGATATGCAGGCCGGCCAAGGAACCTACCGCGATTACCCGGTCCTGGGCAAAGTTAGGCGAGTAGCCAATGCAGGTAATAGTCCCTCCAGGAACGCCGCCTACTCGCGTCCACCCTTTTGGTCCTACGGTTGTCGCTTCGCTCATCAACGAACCACCCTTCAGTAATCTGGTGTAATTGGGGCCCAGCGTGCTAAATGTAACTCCACGCCAGGGTCAAGAGACTCTCAAATGCCGCAGCCTGAACCAGACGCAACGGCATTCTAGCCAAGGGTCAGCGCATTGGGATCCAGGTAGTTTTCCTTGTCGAATACCAATGCCTCGGTGCTCAACGCCATGAGGGCGTTACTTACCGCGTAAGAAACGGCCCTGAGTACGATCTTGGTAGGATCGATGACACCACTCTCGCGCATGTCTTCTATTTCGCCGGTGACAACATTGAGTCCCCATCCCTGTGGATGCTCTTCAACCCGACGAACGGTAGCGCTCGCTTCATAGCCGGCGTTCTCAGCGATGGCGCGCATCGGCTCTTCCAGAGCACGGGACAGGATACGGAATGCGGCGGCCTCTTCCTCATTCTCAGGAACCATTTGTTCGACCGCCTTGGCAGCCGCCAGATAGGCCGCGCCGCCACCCGGTACCGTGCCGGTCTCGATAGCCGCTCTGACAGTCTTGACAGCGAATTCAGCCAGCTTTTGCTTGATTTCCTGTCCCGGCTCGGTCGGGTCTCCTATCTTGAGGACGCCAACGCCACCCGCCAGCTTGCCCAGGCGCTCAATCCACTTGTTCTGCTCATACTCGTCCGTCATCTCTGGGATCTCGGACTTGACCTGATTGATACGCTCTCTGATTGCGACCGGATCGCCAAGGCCACCCACGATAGTGTGGAAGTGCGGATTTGCCCAAACTCGGCGGGCCTTGCCGAGATCGTGTATTTTCGCTTCCGCCACCTTCTCGCCGGCGTCATCGTTAAACACTCGGCCACCTGTCACTATTGCCATATCTTCCAGGATGCCGATTCGACGTTGACCCACGCCGGGCGCCTTCATGGCCACCGAATTAAGCGTGCCCTTTTCTTTGTTGAGCACCAGCAAGCTCAGGGCTTCTTCCTGAACGCTGCCGGCGATCAGCGCCAGATTCTTCTCCCCGGCAGCCAGGACAGTGTTCATCAACGGGACAATATCTTCCGCGTCCTTTATGTGTGCGTCGGTGAAGATCACTCGGGCATTTTCCAGGACGCACTCAGTCTCGTCATGGTCGTTCGCGAACTTCGGCGAGAGCCAGCCGGAGTCCCATTGCATACCCTCCATGTACTCGCGCTCGATCATTACGCTGTGGCCCTTTTGAACTACGATAGATCCCTCGGGGCCAATCACCTCGTAGATCTCGGTAACGAATCTCCCAATTTTCCTGTCGCCGGTCACCATTTCGGCGAGATGACCCAACACGTCGGGGTCGTCATCCGCCGGCTGGGAAAGAGACTCCATCTCTTCAAGTACGCGAGTTACTCCCTTTTCCAAACCGTCGCGAAGCCTCATGGGATTGCCGCCGGCCGCAACGTACTTATTCGCCTCGTTGAGTAACACTTGGGATATCACGACCGCGGTGGCGGAACCATCGCCGATCTCGTCGTGGATTCTCCAAGCCATCGTGCGCATGAGCATGAAGCCCATATCTACGAAAGGGTCAGGCAATTGGATGGTGCGCCTGGCTATGACGCCGGCCTGATCAAGCAACTCTGGAGGTTTGTTATCGAGCATTCTGCCCATGGCCACCATTCTGGCGACAGGCCCAATTGTAGGACGCACGAGGTTGCCCATCAGGTCCACACCCTCTTTGAACAGCTTGCGCGCGTCCGGCGGTAATTTAACGTAAGTGTCGACAGGTACGGACATGGACAAACGCCCCCTCGTCAGCTTTTTGGCACAACTTCCGAATTTTAGCCGAAAAACCAATGCCGCGCCAATTGGTCTTTCGACCGACATAGTACAGCGTCCTGAGGAAAAATCAATGGCTGTACGATCGCGACCTGCATGGCACGTCAGACTACGCGTTCGGTAGACCCGAGGGGACTCGACTCACGATGCCGTCCGTCAATGAACTATGCGGGCTTTGATCGAGGCACCGGCGCCTGGATTGGCAAGTTTCGAGTCCGGCAGGCGAATAGGGTCCAACTGATGGCCCGGGACGACAGGGTGTTGGCAACTGTACCGTCGGTTTATCGGAAACGACGGCCACATAGACCTGGGCGACCTCAACTGATTATGAATGGGTTCCGGTTCAATGGATTGGTGAATGACCAGTGTCTTCGGCTGCGACGGGACTTGCGCGCACGACCAACCCAGGCCCGGGTCGAGGCTCGCCTCGAAACTGCCGTTAGAAAACCGTTAAGAGGCCAAGAAAACTCTGCCCGGGTCTGGTTGAGTGCCAAGTTCGGAGTTGTTAAAAGATATTCATTCGCTGGCCGAACAACCGCGACTAAGCTACAATCCCTGTGTATTTCTCCACCCAAACCACAAACGGCACCTATCTATAATGAGGCATGCATGGAAGTAGTCGTTGCGCCGAGATTCGCCGGATTTTGCCATGGTGTGAAACGCGCCTGGAAACTGGCGTTTCAAGAGGCAGGCGATCAGAATGGGCCGATTTATTTGTCGGGCAAGCTGATACACAACGAGCCGGCTATGAACGAACTTGACGGTATTGGCATCAAGGTCTTGGATTCCGATGACGCGCCTCCGGAGGAGGCAACGCTAATAGTCCGGGCCCACGGCGAGGGCCCTCAACTGTATGAACGGGCGAGTCAACTTGGCATGCGAACGGTCGACGCTACGTGCAGCATCGTTAAGGCGGTGCAGCGCCGGGCAAGGGCATTGGAGAAGCGAGGGTACCAGGTAATACTCTTCGGCCATAAGAACCACCCTGAAGCCAAAGGTACGATCGCATACACCGACCACGGCATTATCGTTGAGACGGAGGAGGAGGCAAGGCAACTCCCCTTCTATGAACGGATCGCCAGTATTGCGCAGACAACGGCCGCAGGCTGGGAGTACGAAGAAGTAGTAGAAGTCCTCAAGACGAAGTGCAACGAGTTGGAAGACCAGGGACGCATTTGCGGGTGGACTGTTCGGGCCCAAAGGGAAGCTGAAGAGATTGCCAGCTCAGTCGATGCGATGGTGGTTGTTGGGGGCAAGGATAGCTCGAACACCCACCGGCTGGTAGAGGTATGCTCCAGGCACTGTCCCTCGTACCACATCGAGACACTTGACGAGTTGGCGCCAGAGTGGTTCGTCGGACTTGGGAGAGTAGGAGTCACCGCCGGCGCTTCGACGCGCGACCAAGACATAGAAGCGACTGTGGACTGGCTCATGGATCTTGAATCTGCGAGGGTGTCTTAGATGATCGAGCGCAGGCCTACCAGGCAGGTAAGCGTTGGCGGGGTCACGGTTGGAGGCGATGCGCCTGTCCGGGTCCAGTCTATGTGCGACACCGACACGCGGGACGTGGCGCAGACCGTCGATCAGATCCATAAGCTTGAGGAAGCTGGGTGCGAGATGATCAGGGTGGCAGTCCCAGATAAGGTGGCCGCGCACTCTCTGGGGACCATCAAGAGCCGTATCAACATCCCCCTGATTGCTGATATACATTTTGACTACTTGTTAGCTCTGGAGTCGATAGAACAGGGCGTAGACAAAGTCAGAATCAACCCAGGCAATATTTTTGTGCGCGCGGGCAAGGACGGCATAGAGGCAGTCGTGCGAGCGGCGAAGGACGCCAGCATAGCTATGCGGATTGGAGTAAACGCCGGCTCGATTGAACCGCGATTGCTGGACAAATACGGATATCCGACACCGGAGGCGGCAGTCGAATCGGCTCTCGATCACATCGAGTTCTGCGAGAGCCTGGATTTTCGCAACATGACCGTGTCGGTAAAGTTCAGCGAAGTACCAAACATGATCGCCGCCTACTCGCAGCTTTCTCAGAAGACGGATTACCCGTTGCACCTGGGCGTAACCGAGTCCGGCACCTCTTGGAGCGGCACCGTCAAGTCATCGATCGGTATCGGAGCGCTACTGGCCCAGGGAATCGGAGACACGCTGCGTGTTTCGCTGACGACGCCGGATAAGGCCGAAGAGGTGAGAGTCGGCTACGAGATGCTCAAGGCACTGGAGATCAGATCCCACGGGCCGATGCTGACCGCGTGCCCGGGATGCGGCAGACTGGACGTGGACCTCTTGAAGCTTACCGACGAGGTAGAGGCGGTTCTGGCGGAAGTCAAGTCGTCTTTGAAGGTTGCAGTGATGGGGTGTGTCGTGAATGGGCCCGGCGAAGCGGCCGGCGCAGACCTTGCCGTAGTTGGCGGCAAGGGCCGTGGTGTGATCTACAAGCGGGGGCGCCTGGTCCGTACGACCGACGAGAAGGGTCTGGTGCCGGCGCTGGTCGAAGAGCTTAAGGCCTGGGAAGAAAACGAGGACGAGGATTCGGCGAATGACGGCCCGACCAAGCGCGGGGCAGGCGGCCGGATCATGATTCCGGTGCAACAGAGGAACTAAGACTCTCGGGCAAAACCAGGAGCGAGGCATGACGGTAGAGGCGGCGCCAACACCGCGTTACGTGCTGTCGAAAGAGGAACATCAGCATTTCGACTCGATGGGATTCCTCGTTTTCCGGCAGCTGTTTTCCCAGAGGGAAATGGGCGAGATCGATGCAGCGTTCATGCGCGTCATCAGCGGCCCGGCCAAGAGACTGGGATATGACGGGAGCTCGCGCCTCGCGGTAGTTCCGACAATTGAGGGTGACGACCGACTGCTCGACCTGTTCGACGATTGCCGAATAAACGACATCGTCGATGGCCTTCTCGGCGACGACTGCATCTACCATGGATCCGATGGCAACTACTACGTCGGAAACACCGGCTGGCACCCCGATGGGGGCGCGCCTGATTACCGGACGATCAAGGTTGCCTTTTACCTGGATCCGGTCGGCGAGAACTCCGGTTGCCTGAGCATCATCCCGGGCAGCCATCTTCCTAAGTTCCACGCCGGCATAAAGCGGGCAATTGACGCGAGAACCTACGACCGGCAGTCGCCGGACCTGCCCGGTAGGTATCCGCTGGTCTCCGAACCTGGGGACGTGGTGGTGTTTCATCACGGCGTCTGGCATTCTTCCTGGGGTGGGAAGACCGGTCGACGAATGTTCACCATCAACTATGATGCAAATCCGGTCGCGCCCTGGCAGGAAACGTATTTGAAGGGCCTGATGTCAACGATTTCCCACAAGACGCGCGGTGACCGTCGGATCTACACTGAACGGATGGTGAATTCCGCCAACGAGGGCCGGATGAAGAAGCTAAGCAAGCTCATCGAATGGGGCTTTCAGGACGAATCGCTCCAGCCGATGCACGAACCCCACTCCTGGATCTACTAAGAGTCTGTGCCGGCCCACTTCCTCAAATCTGCCTGCACATTCTCGCGACCTAGGCAATAATCCTCACCACAGATGTCGACCCTGGACAATTTTCGGCAGGCTATGCCTCAAGATTGCCGTAGAGGCGGGTTTCAAACCCGCCTCTACCAACACCAAAACGCCGTGCACGTGATTGGGCATGATTACCCAAGCATCCAAGCACGCGTCCATCTGTTCCGATTTATTCCAATTCCGCAGCATGTCTGGGCGATTTCAGGGCTCGCATTGCCTCACATGCCTAATCGACCTTTTGGACGCCATAACCTGTAGAGACCGAACGAGGGCAACCACAAGGATTTGCCCCTTCGACTGGCTCATTGCCAGGGATTGGATTCGGGTTCTTACAGTTCAAACAATCGTGATCGTTACCCTCACCGGCCGAATTAGTTGGAACCGATACGGGTTCTCCTGCGCACCTCCGCGACCCCAGCGAGGGACAAGGCCCTCGCCTCGCGTAGTCGTCGACCGCGCTACATTTCCTATCCCTGCACCCCACAAGATTGGAGTGTCTACGGGATTGTCGCGTGGCGCGGGCGCTCAGTGTATGCTGGATCGTAATCTGGGAAGCGTCTTAGTCCCAGCGGGGTGTTGCTGGAGAACGCAGTGAACACGACCGATTTTTCTGAATTGGCAAGATGTGTCCCGCCGGAGCGCGTCACGACCGATCCGGCTGAGCTGACCGTGTACGGATATGACGGCACCTGGCTTGAGCGCCGGCCGGACGCCGCCGTTTCGGTGGTGAGCGCCGATGAAGTAGCCGGCGTTCTTCGTTGGGCGAACCGAAACCAGATTCCGGTTGTGCCGCGCGGCGCCGGATCGGGTTTGGCCGGCGGGTCAGTGCCAATATCCGGCGGCGTCGTGATGAACACCACTCTGATGACCCAAATCAAAAGCATCGACGGCCGGACGATGCGGGCTGTAGTGGAGCCTGGCGTGGTCAACGCCGACCTCCAGGCCGAGGTAGAAACTGAGGGGTTGTTCTATCCGCCCGATCCGGCCAGTCTGCGGCAGTCGACGATCGGTGGCAACGTCGCAACCGGTGCGAGCGGGCCCCGCTGTCTCAAATACGGTGGGACACGCGAGTATGTGGTTGGCCTGGAAGTAGTGACACCCATCGGCGATGTCATCCAGACTGACGCGACCAGCGGAGACCCGTCCGATCTGACCCGCCTCTTCATTGGATCGGAAGGCACGCTGGGAGTTATCACCGACATCGAGCTGCGCCTGCTATCGAAGCCGCAGGCGCGGGGCACGGTGATGGCGACGTTCGGCAGCTTGGACGGAGCCAGTGCCGCAGTTGACAGGATACTGGGCACGGGCGTCGAACCACTTGCCTTGGAAATGATGGATCAGCCGACCCTGAGATGCGTCGAAATGCATCTTAAGTCGGGATTGCCCCTTGATGTGGCGGCGATGCTGTTGATCGAGGTCGACGGCGATAGTGAATCGGTAACCGACCAGTTAGTGATGGTATCCAAACAGTGCGCCGGCAGCGAAGCAGTGGAAGTCCGTCAGGCCGGCGATGAGGCGGAGGCCCAGGAGCTGTGGAAGATCCGCCGATCGACCTCGTCTTCCTTCGGACGCATGTATCCGAACAAACTGGGAGAGGACATCTCCGTTCCGCGAAGCGCGGTGCCGGAGATGGTCCGCCGGATTCAGAGGATCGCCGGTGAGCACAACCTGGATATACCGCTTTTCGGCCACATTGGCGACGGCAATCTGCATCCAAACGTCCTTTGCGATCTCCGCGACAGCGCCCAGATGGAACGAGTCGTGAAGGCAGCGCAAGAGATCTTCCTATCAGCAATCGAGCTTGGGGGAACTCTATCCGGCGAACACGGAATCGGACTGCTAAAGCGGGAGTTCGTACGCAAGAGTCTCGATCCGGCGTTGGTGGAGACGATGATGGAAGTCAAGGCGTCGTTCGATCCGAACAACATATTGAATCCGGGGAAAGTGCTGTCAGGAACCCCGCCCGAATCGGGACTACGAGATTGAATGAGAATCTACTGGGTAACGCTGCTGCTCGGGTCAGGCAAATGAGCATCGAGGTTCGGAAGGCCGGGATCGAGGACAAGCCTGTCCTCCGAAACCTGATGGAGCTGTACCGATACGACTCCACTGAGTTCGACGGAGAAGACGTTGGCGAGCACGGTTTCTTCGGGTACAGATACTTCGATCAATACTGGACCGAGCCGGAACGTCACGCCTTCATCGTGAGGGTAGACAGCCGGCTGGCCGGATTCGCATTTGTCCGGGAGATCGGAGTAAACGAAGGCGAGAGAATCCACTCTTTGGCCGAGTTCTTCATCATGCGGAAATACCGGCGACAAGGGGTTGGAACCGCGGCGGCCGGTCGCGTCTTCGATATGTTTCCGGGCAGATGGAGGGTGTTTGAGGAAGAAGCCAATAAGCCAGCGCAGGCGTTTTGGCGCAAAGTGATTTCGGCGTACACCTTTGGCGAGTTCAGAGAGATTCGCGATGAGGCATGGGCCGGCCCGATACAGGAGTTCAAAACTGAGTTCAAAGAAGCCCGGTAAGCGGCAGAGAATCAAGACTAAGGCGCTCTGTGTATTCAGAAACGGCGAAAAGATTCTGGTATACGAGCGATACGACCCTACGAAGCGAAAGCGTTTCTACCGTCCCATTGGAGGCGGGATCGACTTTGGGGAACTCGGCCGCGACGCGATGGTAAGAGAAGTCAGGGAAGAGCTTGGCGCCGACGTTACCGACGTGCGCTTTCTTGGGGTGTTGGAGAACCTGTTTACGTACGCGGGCCGAGCGGGCCACGAGATTGTGTTGATGTATGACGCTCGGTTCGAGGATGAGTCACTCTACGAGCGGACGTCGCTCGAGGCATACGAAGAAGCTGGCGACAGACATTTCGAGGCAACCTGGAAGTCGCTGGAATATTTTCGGAGCGCCGGCTCCCTGCCGCTGTATCCAAACGGCCTGCCTGAGCTACTGTCGAAAGATTCCGTGGACGAGGCGCCGGCGTGACTGAGGCATTGGATATTGCCCGGTATACCGGCATCGGCCAATTCGGGCCGGCTTATCGCCATATGTTTGAACACGACCCTCATGCTGCCGGCTCGGTCGATCGGATATTGGCCGAGAGAATGATCCGGCTTCGTTCCGAGTCCGCCGGATACCTTTACGACAGATACACACCACTCGACATAAAGTGTGAACATGGATCGCGACCAGAGTTGGAGCGGTTCGCTAGGATGGTCAGTGCCACCTCTGGCGATGTCGAGGAAACGATAGAAGGAATCGGCGCGTTCACATCATGCTTGGAGGGAAAAGTTATCGGCGAGGGGCCGGATGAGATGCTGTTTGGTGGTACAGAGGAGCAGGTTATGCGGCGAGGCTCAGATTGGTGCACGGACGTGGCGCGGGTGGGCTGCGTGCTCTGTCAAATCGCCGGCCTCCCGTCGCGATTGGTGTTCCTGATCGACACAGGCAACGCATACAGTGGGCACGTGATCATTGAGACTTACCGGCGGGAAGGATGGGGCGCGATCGATACATCGACCGGCGTGGTGTATAAGGACGAGGATGGCCGGCCGGCGTCAACGTGGGAGTTGATGAACCAGCCGGAGCTGATTGAATCGCACCGTTCCCACGGTGAACGAGCGGTCACGTCGACGCCGGAGCAGTTCCGCGGAGCGGCCATTTCCAACTACTTCGTCTGGGAATCAGCGGCATATGACTACGCGGTAAGCCGCTTGAACGACTACACGCGGTCAATTCTGGCGATGGCAAATCAAGGATGGCCTGGTGATCTGCGCTGGCTGCATGGTGAGGAGTTGCTTTGAGTCCGAAGTTGGCACGGGCGTGGCACCCCCAGCTGCGTCGCCCGGCCGGCAAGGGTAAGAATCACCGGATCTCCCACCAATGGCTAGATGTAGAACTTGAAGGTGGGCTGTCGATCTTCAACGGTCGGGTTGCTCACCAGGATTTCGCCGACCGCATCTGAGAACTTAACTGTAACGGGTTGAGAGTCGCCGGCGTTGCAAGCATTGTAATTTAGTTTGGTCAGTCCCAAGATATCTCTTGCTACTTGCGACAGATCCGCCTCCCCGTGTTGAATGTCGATCTGCAAGGGAACGGGCGTTTCCCACCCGTCGTACGTGCCGAGTCGTGGCTTGAAACCTGTGCCAAACAAGTATCCGCGAGTCGAGGAGTGGGGCCAGAAAGTTCCCCGCAGCACCGGCCAACGCTTGCCGGGCCGATATAGGCGGATTCCGCCTCGATCGGCACGCACCCGTATTCCCACAACCTTGCAGCCGGTAGGTGCGGCCGACCGATATCCCTCAAATTCCTCTTGGCTGATTTCCGACCTGGAGTGCAAGAAAATTTCGGTCAAGGTCTTACCATGCAATTGAGCGTAAGTGTCGAGAGCACCCTTCAGCAGATCTTGAGCAGCACCCGCCGTAAGATGAAATTGATTCGTCTCTGGAGAGTACCACGGTCCGTAATCTCCCAAAAAAACAATCCCATCGCCGTCATCCAAGAACATTTGCGCGGCGCAAACTGCCGTCCGCAAATCGTCCTTGGCATCGGGACGTCGAAATGCAAGCCCGATATAACACACGCCTTCCCTAGCCGTCGCAAGTCTCCATGGTTTGCCCCCGCCTTTGTAGTAGATAGCAGTGCTCAGATTCCACATTCGATCTGATATTGGAGTGAGTGCACGCTGTCCTAGTGGATTGTCGTCGCTGAGCCTCAGTGCAGATTCTCGAATTATCTGGATGGGAACGTTGTATTCCATGACCTTAGCCTTCAATTGCCTACGAAAGTCAGGCGAAAGATCATATTGCTCCCGATCGAATCTGTAGAACATGTCAGACTGCCCCTGCATGAGCGCTTGCCGCCGCCTTGGGGACACCTTCTCGCCGGTCCCGTCCATTACGCGGGAAAGGGGCCTACAGTTCCGGTAAACTTCTTCAGGCACTACGCAGACTACGAGCCCTACGTGCTCGTCACGTTTTTGTAGTGATTCAAAAGCGGTTAAGAACTCTGCGACTACTGTATGAGCCCGCTCGTATGGATCATTGCGATGCGCCGCATCACCGAGGATCGTCTCGTCCAAGGTGTGAATCCATACTGGCTCGTTACGCCATTTGCTAGCAAATGCTGCCTCGAATCCTGGGTACGGCGGCCACAAAAGGTGGCGGTTGTTTGGCGCATCGGTCCACGCGGCAACCATGGCCCTTGACCAAGCCGAGAACAAGTCTACGCCCCTAGCAGTGCCTACAACGCCATATGACATAGCCTCTGGATGGCCTGGCGCATCTGCATCAAACGGCCCAAACAATGACAGTCCATCGTGAGGATCGGTAACTTGTTGGCCATAGCGAAACTCTAAATGCGGTTCACTAAGGATCTTCAGATCACGCATCATATCGCTCTCACTCATCCCACTCCTCATCGTCAAATCCACCGTCATCACTCTCGTGCCGGTTCGCATGAGTCTCGTGAGGATCTTCTATAACGTCGTCGCAGATGCTAATCGGGGAATTCAGCGCGAACGGCGAAGCGTTGATTACGAGTTGTTGTTCGCCTTCGGGCCCCCAACGCATGAGTCCGTCCGGCCCAGCCAGCAACTGAGCTACACCGAGAGTTCTCGCAACCCATTCTCGGTTAAACCAGAATTTGCAGAGATGTTTGCGTCGCGATTTGATACGTTGTCCTCTCAATGCGGCACCTTCGGAATCCGTTAGATAGATCCTGAGTCGTAGCAGGAGCACTGAGGGTTCGCGTTGATCGCGTAAAACGGAGAACGATGGACTTATGTGATATCGGTACACTTCACCGCCATGCATTGAGGGATAGGTGCGTTCGCCCACACCAAGGAACCAACTTTGCTTCCCGCCAGGCAGGGTGAACAACACCCGATCCCGTTCGAATTGCCCGCGTGGTATGTACCACTCGTCATGGTCAAGGGAATACGCCATTCCCCTAGCCTTCAAGAGTTGATCCATACAACGACAAATGAGGCTGACCAAAAGGTTTCGCGTTTCTATTCCTTCCACGGTATCGTTATTACGCCAGGAAAGGCTTTGGACGAACTGCAAAGAATGATGCGCCATCACGGTGGCTGGTGGAGCGTGAAATGCAAGAACCAAGGATGGCGAAACATCACGACACGCCCACATTCTGCGCAACACACGGCGCTGTTCGATAGAAAGATCGATAGTTGCTCTGTAGAGATGGATGAATCTTGGGATACGCTCAATCGCGAGACAATTGCTGACAACTTGGTCTCGCTGATCGCAAACGGTAGGACGCTTTGAGACGGACTGAACAGCCAATTGCGGCCCGGCGGCTAAAGTCTTTGGAGTATTGACGGAGGTCAACTTGGCCAACAGATTTCCGAGACCATTTGCCCAACTCGGCGCAAACGGAATGTAGTTTATTGTCTGTAGATACCAAGGGATCTCGTGAGGCCGGAGTCCCTCGGTATTCAAAGGGATAACAAAGTCTTCGATTCTGAGCCTTTTCCCGATTGCGCGACCCTTTAACCACTCTCCGGTTGGATGCTCCTTTTTCACCGATGCCCTCGACAACAGCGCAAGCATGCGGAAAGTTCGTCCATCGATCGCTGCGTCGATGTCCTTGGGCCAGTCTTCACCCCCGAGCAATTTGAGGCGGTCGTACCATACTGCGTAACCCTGGGAAGCAAGACGGCGGGCAAGCCAGTCGCATAGCGCCGAATGCTCACTCGCGTAGCTAATGAATACGTGGTCCCGTTTAGGTTTCACCAAGCGACCTCGAAGAACGGTCTGACTAGATTCATCTGCGCACCAGCCGTGTTTCGGATGAGGGCTGTTACGTGTGTGACTCCCATTCTGTTCCCCTTATCCTAAGATAATCTGGGAAGACCTTCGGGATCATCGGTGAGTGTTCCAACGGCATTCTCCCAATCGACCCGGCCGTTATTGAACACGGCGACCTTACCAGAAGTCTGGAAGGCCCGGCGGGGCTCATTCTTTGGCGCCCGGTGCAATGCGGCTTCCGCGCCTACAAGGTCAGGGTCGCGCGCCTTCCGTTCCGGACCCTGACTTGATTGATTCCGAGCGGTCATAACCGACTCTCCTTCGCAAACAGCACAGGCGTGACCCGGAGCCGTCGTAAACGAGCCTCTCATCTACGACATCACGATTAATTTGGGGAATTATATAGGAAAGTAACCAAGCGGCTCGAAAATCAGTTGCCCAAATTCGTCGATTTTCCCCGTAAATACGGGCTAAAACGCTTCACCGATTTTGCTAGAATGGTTACTATTATAGTATAAATCTAGAGGGTAAAACGAATGAAAAAAGCAGCATCTGGCAAGAACTTCCGCAAGGGAATGACGATAGTCGAGATAACCAAGCTGTTCCCCGACAACGAAACGGCGGAGCAATGGATCATCAGCCGGCGATGGCCGAACGGGATCATTTGCCCGAAGTGCGGTTCTGACAACGTACAGGCCAAGGCCAAGCACCCGACAATGCCCCATCGCTGCCGAACCTGCCGGAAGTTCTTCAGCGTCAAGACTGGTACGGCAATGGCGTCGGGCAAGGTCAGTTACCAAGATTGGGCATTGGCAATCTACATTCTGACAACCTTACTCAAGGGCATATCGAGCATGAAGCTTCATCGGGATTTGGGCGTAACTCAGACAACTGCTTGGTACTTGGCAATGAGAATCCGAGAGACTTGGAGCGACAAGCAAGCCCCGTTCTCCGGGCCGGTCGAAGTGGACGAGACGTACATGGGTGGCAAAGAGCGAAACAAGCACGAGTATAAGAAGCTGAACGCGGGGCCCGGGCCTGTCGGAAAGACAGCCGTCGTTGGAGCCAAGGATCGAGAGGCAAACCAGATAACCGCAACGCCGGTACAGGACACAACCGGCCGGACTCTCAAGGGATTCGTGGAATCGACCACAGAGTCCGACGCAATGGTGTACACTGACGATCACGGTGGCTACCAAGGCTTACCGAATCACGAAACGGTTGCTCACAGTGCGGGTGAGTACGTGAGGGGCCAGGCGCACACAAATGGCGTGGAGTCGTTCTGGTCGATGCTGAAGCGCGGATACGTCGGTGCATACCACCAACTCAGCAACAAGCATCTACATCGCTACGTCAACGAGTTCTCTGGTCGTCACAATGACCGCCCAGCGGATACAATCGAACAAATGGGTGCGATTGTTGAGGGAATGGTTGGCAAGTCCATAACCTACAAGCAACTAACCAGCTAGTCGATTCAAGACGATTGGCCCGCCAGGGCCATAGGAGCCGTTGTCATGAGTCTGGATTTGAATGCCGATCTCACGCACTATCTTCAGGGCTCGCAGTTCGGAACGGTTTTAGCTGATCCTCCGTGGCGATTCGCTAACAGGACCGGCAAGGTGGCCCCTGAGCATCGGCGCCTTGCTCGTTACGAGACATTATCATTGGATGAAATCGCCGCGCTTCCGGTAGGCGATCACGTGTCCGCCACGGCCCACTGCTACCTATGGGTTCCTAATGCGCTTCTGCCGTGGGGATTGCATGTAATGGAAGCGTGGGGATTCGAATACAAGACAAATATCGTGTGGATTAAGGTCAGAAAGGACGGTGGCCCGGACGGGCGCGGCGTTGGATTCTACTTTCGCAATGTTACAGAAGTAATCCTGTTCGGTGTTCGCGGAAAGCGAGCGCGAACGCTCGATCCTGGGCGCAGCCAAGTCAACTTGATTGCCAGCAGGAAACGAGAGCATTCCCGGAAGCCGGATGAACAATATGAGATCATCGAAAGTTGTTCATGGGGTCCGTACCTTGAACTTTTCGGCCGTGGCACTAGAGAGGGGTGGACTATATGGGGGCAGCAGGCAAAAGAGGACTATGCCCCGGATTGGCCCACCTATGCACACAATTCATCCACGATGGTTGCCCCTGTATGAGCCTCCCAGCGCTGCGCGAATCTGGTTTCGATGTCGAGACGACGAACCATGCTGGGGCGATTCTCTCACGTGATTTCCCAGCGGAATTCAAGGTGCTTAGTGACATTCTTCTTGACACGAGGATTGAATGCACGGAGATGCTCGAAAGCGGCGGGAACGAAGCGCCTCCGACAAGGCGATTGCGCAAGACCCTCCACGATGCTGGCTGGCGTAAGAGGAGCGTCAACATCATCAAATCTGTTGATGGAATGCCTAAGACTAGCACAACACATGAGATCGACCATGTTAGGGACTGCGACCTTGGAACACTGGGGCTCGAAATCGAATGGAACAACAAGGATCCGTTCTTTGATCGAGACCTAGAGAACTTTCAGCGTCTCCACGCGGACAGTGCCATCAGTGTCGGGATCGTGGTCACACGCGGGAAGTCCCTACAGGGCGACATCCGCAACATTCTGGCAGCTTGCGCTTCGGCCAACCGGCTGGAAAGCGTGGATGATTTCAGCCGGTTGGGTATCAAGGAGCCCACCGCAAACCAGCGGGCGCGGCTGGATCGATCGACGAGAGACACCGAGTTTGCGGTGGCCGCCGCTTCGATTCTTGCGAGCAAGTACGGAGAGAGTACAACGCACTGGAACAAGCTCATGGAACGATTGGCGCGTGGCGTCGGAAATCCCTGTCCATTGCTACTGGTCGGACTGCCCGCAGCCTGCGTTCAGATTATCGCGAGGAGAAGGCACTGATGCCTGACAGCCAACCCAAGAAACAACGCAAGTCCAAGCGATCCAGGGGCCGTCCAACTGAGCAGATTATTGAGCCTATCCCCGACACTCCGGAGAATGTACTAGATGCTCTACTGAGCAGCCCGCCGAAAAAGGCCGGCGAGTGGAAGTTCGAGAAGACCGCCGGTCGCTAGCCCGGCCTCGTGGTTACTTTCCTATATAATTCCCCTTGTTAATCGACAGACAGCACCTCGGGCACTGACGCGGTGCCGGAACCGTATCGCCTTCTCACGGCGCCCTCCTGCCAATAGGGAAGGCCTTGGTGAAAGGCGACAACCCGCCGGACCACCTTGATGACCTTTTCGCTGTCGGCGACGCTCCATACGTTCGAGAGGAACAGTATGCCGAGGTCTGACAGATCGTCGACAATCTCGCCGGCGCGCTCGGTCGTCTCGCGCGCCTTGTTTCCGGCGGCGACGAATATCGCCTCTGCCTCGACTAGCGCATCGGCCAACGCCGGCTCGCCGGTGGCATGATCGATGAACGCCTGTGCGTAAGACGCGAACGCCTGGTCGAGGAGCAGCACCATCTGCAGATGCGACAGGTAGGCTTCGGTCTTGCTCACCAGGTACCTCAGGAAATACTCACCCTTGGCGTTGACTGCAGACTGGGCCTGGCGCAGCTCGGCCAACGCGCGCTCCAACATGGCGATCCCGGGTGTGTACATGCCCGCCTGAGCGTTAGCCTGACTCACCATCGTGGCCGGGTCGGGTGGACCGTAATACGGTATTTCTTGCTGCACGATCTGGGGCGCGAAGATCCTGTTCAACTCGGCGCAGCCCCCACTGAAACCGAAGTTACGGTTGCCTCTCCAACCAAGCCACTCCTCCAGGTCCTCGAGCAGACTGAAAGCGCGCTGAACCGCCGGCGCCGCGTCCGGGCCGAATAGCTCATTGGTGTAGCGCCGGTAAAACTCCTCGGAGGTCAACCCAGGCTCCCAGGCGCCGTGGGCAAGGTACCTGGTGTGGTGCTCGGTTCCTCTCGATCTGAAGATCTGGCCCACGTATCCTGACGCGCCGGCCTCGAGGGCTTCGGCGAAGAGCCCGTCCCGCTCGAACTGGCGAAGGTAGAAGGGCATGCCGAACATACTGCCGTCATCGTCGATCCGGCAGTTGATGTACCGGTCGCGCTCACCCATTTCGCTGAAATACGACGCGTTGACATCGTCTTTGATTGGAACTACGCCGTACGATTGCATGTCCATGAATGGCACGTCGCGTTCGACGACCTTGTCAGCCTCCGGCAACATGAAGCCCTTGAAGAAGAAGGCGGCGCCGACCCGGACATCGGGATTCAGACGCCGAGCGATGCCCACCATTTTCTTGACGAAAACAAGGGCGCCCACGTCACAATCGATGATCTCGTCCAGCGTTCGATTCCACCTCACGAGGAGGGCTTTCCAATTCTCTTCGACGGTCCGGCGAGCGCCGGCGAAGTGGGGCCGGAGCTCCGCGATCGCCTTGCGGGTCTCCTCGTCCTCGTAGGTCTCGTAGATCTCGGCGAGAAAGAGGAATATGTCATCGATGTCGGTGTAGGTATCGAAGATCGCGCTCAGCCACGCCTCGCTGATTTCGAGTCCCACCGGATCGTTGGCGCTGACATGCGCGCCGTAGACCGTACTGTGAGGCCGATCATCATATTCCTGGGCGAACCGGGCGTGGTTTGGGGCCACGTACGTCGGATCCAGCGACATTCCAAGCGACAGTCCCTTGTTCTTGGCGTAGCGGTGTATATCCTTCACCATACCGCTGAAGCGGCGGACCGCCTCTTCCTGAGTTTCGACATCCTGCATCTCCGGCGGGGCCATCCGGCGCATGCCGACGAAATGCTCCTTGCCAATCTCGACCTCGCTGACGTTGCAGCTGGGGACAGTACTTGCGATGACAATGTAGCCGGAGTCTATGGTCGATAGGTCTCCGAGCAGGTTCTTTTCGCCACGATATTCGTATTCGACCCAGGGCTGGTAAGCCTGAACGAAGAACTCGAGGTAGTTCATTCGTAGCTTCACCATCTGGTCGATGATGTTCTTGTAGTGGGTGGCGCCCCAGGTCACGTCCTGCAGATCGTTTGGAAAGGGCTGTATCCCCCGGCGGGAGAACGCCGGCTCCCAAACGCGGCTGGTCGCCTGCAGGTTGAGGTCATCAACCGGAGGGGGCAGGACGTCGCCGCTAAGAAGAAAGGTGGCGCCGAGTAGCTCGATCAGGGCGTAGGCGGCGTACACCGTGGCGACGCCGTCCTTCCCGGAAATCGCGACCGCCGGCTGGCCGTCGACTTCGCCGGTGTGAATCACGAATCCCTCGTCGGCCAGGCTGTTCGGGTCGTGCTGGCCGTTCAGGGCTTTGCCGGCCAGGGAGTTGCCATCTGGATTGCCGACAAGGAGGAGCGCATTGTCCTTAGTGGTTAGGGCGTCCTCGGAACCTACGATCTCCAAGCGGGCGCCGCCGAGCTTCTCGACGTAGCGTTGGATTTCGCCGGCGGCTTCTCGATCCCTTGGATCGGGGTTCTCGCCGATGACAATGAGAGCGGCCGGTCGCCGGCCCTTGACGATAGAAATGTCAGAAATTGGATCTGTCATGTACGTCCTCCGGGTTTTCGGTTTGTAAACGGTTTCGGGACTTTGCCACCGCAAACGACGCGGGTCTGTTATTCTGCTGCGACGAGATGGGAGCCACGGGTAATGCGTCAGGCGCGCCCGGTCGTGTCCACGATTCCGTAGCGCTTCTTGCTATCGACGCCTTCCTTCCAATAGGGCCGGCCGTGATGGAAGTTGACAACGCGGCGGAAGTGGTCCAGCAACTGGTCTGTCCCTCGGATGTCCCAGACGTTCGCGAGGAATAGAATTCCCAGGTCCGTAGGATCGTCGATTATTTCGGCGACCTGTCTGGTCGTTTCTCGGGCCTTTTCCGCGGCGGCCACGATGTGGCTCTCGGCAACGCGAAGTGCCCGACCAAGGGCCGGCTCCTGCTTCGTGTGGTCGATGAATGCCTGGCAGTATGCGGCGAGACCCTGGTCGACAAGGATTACCATCTCCAAGTGGCTGATGTAGGCCTTGGTCTTGCTGATCAAATACTCCAGCTCGTAGGCACCCTTCGGACTGACCAGCGATCGAGCGCCCTCGAGGACGGCCAGAGCCTGCCTGAGTAGCTCGTTTGCCGCTGTGAACTGGCGCTCTCGGTCCGTCACCTCGTCGACGATTAATTGCGCGTCGGGGGGACCGTCGAATGGATGCTCTTGATCCAGAATTACTGGCGCGATTCTGTTTAGTTCCCGGCAACCGCCTGAAAACGAAAAGTTTCCGACACCGTTCCAACCGGTATGCTCATCCATTTCCTCGAGGAGACTGAAAGCCTTCTGCATGGCGCCGGCCGCCTCGTCACCAAATATTTCGTGGGCATAGCGCTCATAGAAGGCTTCGGGTGTCAGGTCGGGCTCCCAGGCGCCGTGGGCCAGATAACGGCTGTGATGCTCGGTACCCCGGGATCGGAATATCTGGCCGGCGTAGCCGGAGACGCCGGCGTCTCGCGCCTCCTTGAATAACCCGTCGTGTTGGAACTGTCGCAAATAGAAGGGGAGGCCAAACATCGAAGCGTCGTCGTCGATCCGGCAGTTGATGTAACGGTCGCGGTCGCCCATATTCGCGAAGTAGGACGCGTTAACGCCGCGCGGGACCATAAAGACGCCGGACGATTGCATGTCCATGAAGGGGATCTCCCGGTCGATCTGGTTGTCCGCAGTCGGCAGTAGATATCCCTTGAAGAAGAACGCCATACATATCCGGGTTTCCTCGGTCATTTGCTTAGCCGCATCCATGAGCTCGCCAATGCGGTGAATCCAACCGACCTGGATGTCGATCAGTTCTTCGGGCGAGAGTCCCCTGTAGGTAAAACTGGTGTGGCCGTAAGTGAGAGAGGCCCAGGCGTCTTTCAGGGCCTTCAACGCCGGCGCAAACTGCGGTCGCATTCTCTCGTAAAGCGCCTTAGCATCGGGGTGAGGGTCCAGCTCGTAGGCCTCGGAAACATAGAGAAACAGATCGTCGATCTCGGGATAAGTGTCCAACAGGGCCCGCAGCCAGGTCTTGCCGTACTCCAATCCAACGGGATCGGTGGGGCTCAGGTGGGCGCTGTAGCCAAACGACGTGTGAGGTCTGTGGGCGTAGTTCCGGGCGAACCTGGCCAGGTTTGCCGGGGCATAGGTGGGATCAGTCGAGAAACCGACCTTCATACCCTTGCTCTTGGCATACTTGATGATCGCCTTGATCATTCGCTTGAAGCGCCGGACGGCCTCTTCCGGCGTGTCGATGTCTTGCATCTCCGGCGGGGCCATGGTGCGCAGACCGGCGAAGTGCTCTTTGCCGATCTTGACCTCGTCGACACTGCAGCTAGGGACCGAGCGACTGATAACCAGGTACCCGGAATCAGGCTCCGACTTATCGCCGAGCAGGGGTTTTTCGCCGCGAAAAGTGTAATCGACCCAGGGTTGGTAGGCCTGGACGAAGAACTCGAGATAGTTCATACGCAGCTTGACCATCTGGTCGATGAGCATCCTGTAATATTCCTCACCCCAGGTGACGTCCTGCAGGTCATTGGCGAACGGCTGAAGTCCCCGGCGTGAGAAGGCCGGCTCCCATACGCGGCTGGTTGCCGGCACCGAAAGATCGTCCACCGGCGGGGGCAAGATGTCCTTAGACAACACGAACGTCGCGCCCAGCATTTCTACGAGGGCGTAGACGGCATAGAGCGTGCCGATGTCAGTGCGGCCGGCTAGGGCGACGACGGGCCGGCGACTGTACTCGCCGGTGTGGATGACGAACCCTTCCTGATCAAGCTGTGTCGTGTCGTGGATGCCATCTAGCGCGCTCGCGACCAGAGAGTTGTTCTCTTGCTGTCCGACCAGCAGTAGAGAGGACTCAGCGAGCGTAGATGCCTCGGCAAGGCTGACGATCTCTGGACGGACCCTGGCCAGTTTCTCGATGTAGTCTTGGAGCTCGCCGGCGGCAAATTGATCCCGCTCGCTCGCGTTCTCGCCCAAGACTATCTGGGCGACGGAGCGTCCACCGGAGGCTATGGGTACAGCTATCGTCGATTGCGCCATTCTTGCCCTCACTTCAACTCGCCTGTGGATCCATTCGGTAGGGCGATTGTATACTAAGCGTCGCACCTAGCAACACGAGGTTGGATCGCACGGATCGGCCGCCTGATAGAGGAGAATAAGAAGTGATAAAGCTCGCCTGTCCTGACTTTACCTGGCCATTGATGCCTCACACCACCGCACTGGACCTGATCAGTTCGTTGGATTTCCCAGCGGTGGTATTGGGACTCTTCGGAAACCGCTCGCACATACGTCCGGAGGTGGTGCGTCAGGATATTCCGAAGTGGTCGGGAATCCTCGGCGAGCGCACGGCGCGGGCCGGCCTGGAGGTAGCCGACCTGTTCGTTCAAGCCTGGACCGACGTGGAGATAATGGCGGTCAACAATCCGGTCCAGAAGCAACGAGACGATGGAGACGCGTTCTTTCTCGACATGCTCGAGTTGGCGCGCCGGCTGGACTGCCCGGGTATTACTACGCTGCCCGGCATTCGCTTCGGTGACGAGAGCTGGGACGACTCTATCAGGAGGTCGGCAGAGGGTCTGAAGTGGCGAGTCGACCAGGCGGCGAAGCACGACATATTGGTGTCGATAGAACCGCACCTGGGATCAAACGTCGACACACCGGAGAGGACCGCCCAACTTGTGGAGCTCGCGCCGGGCCTGAAGCTGTCGCTCGACTATCCGCAGTTCACATATGCCGGATTCACCGACGCGGAGATCGAGCCCTTGTTGGTCCACAACCGGCAGCTACACTGCCGAGGTGGCGCAGTGGGAATGATGCAAGCGTCATTCCGGGACAACACCATAGACTACGGGCACATTATCCGACGGCTGAAAGAGATGGGATTCAGCGGCTATGTCAGTATCGAGTTTGTATGGATGGACTGGCTGGAGTGCAACCGAACCGACAACATCAGCGAGACGATCCAGTTTCGCGACATGGCCAGAGCAGCGATAGAGGGCAGGGAGTACAAGCCGGTGGCGCTGACTGCCTGAGCGCCCCAGTAGAAACGGTGATAACCAGGGTTTGAGGCCCTCTCCTAGGACCCGCCGGTCCTTTCAAGCTTCTGCATAGAGCGCACCTCCCGCGGGGGGTTCCACTTGCTACCGTAGTCGCTCCAGGAAACTTCGGCTACGTAGATATTTCCGCGCGAGTCCACCGCGATTCCGTGGGGCGAGAAGAACCGGCCTGCCTGATCGCCGTAGGACTCCCGACCCACTCTTGCGAGGACCTGGCCCTTCTTGTTCAGAATGGTAACGCGTGGACCCAAATCTGTTCCGGTGTCGTTGGTCCTGATGCCGGCGAAGTACTCGCCAACGTAGAAGAGCTCTTCGCCGGAGCGATCGTCTATGCATATCGTGGCGGCTCGCGAGAGGTTGACCCATTGGGTCTCGTATTGTCCCTTCGAGTCGAATACCTGGACGCGGTGGTTTTCCCGGTCGGCGACGTAGACCCATCCATCCTTGTCCACGACGAGGTTGTGGACGATGTTGAACTGGCCCTCGCTGGTGCCGGACTCTCCCCAGGAAAAGAGCAGCTTGCCGTCGGGAGAGTACTTGTGCACGCGGGCGTTCGAGTACCCGTCGCCGACGTAGAACTCGCCGGTACGCCTGTCAACGGCGACGTGGGTGGGCACCGAGAACGGTTCGCCGCTCATCTTTGCCGACGGGCTGTTTGCGGTACCAAGGGTCATCAACAGCTTCCCGTCGAGGGTGAACTTGCGGACTGTGCTGTCTCCGTTATCGACGCAGTAGACCGAATCGTCTGGACCGACGGTAATGCCGTGAGGGTTTGCGAAAACACCCTTGCCCCAGGTACGAACGATGTTGCCGTCCCTGTCGAACACGATCACGGGCGAGGTGCCGCGGTTGAACACGTACACCTGGTCTTTGGAGTCTACGTCGACGGCGGTGGCCTCTTTGTAGGTCCAGCCCTCGGGGAGGTTACCCCAATCCTTTCCGGAAACTTGATAGTTGAAACCATTCTCTCCCAGGACGACAGGTCCGCCGGGATCCCCATCGACGGTGTGTCCCTCCATGGGCATTCCGAACTCCCAGTCTTGTTCCAGATCAGGCATGTCACGTCTCCATGAAGAATCTTGTACCAAGTACCCGGTATTTCAGCCGAGTTACCGCGACAATCGTAGCGAACCCATTCGATCTCGGAAGAAACGAACGCGTTGGCGTATCGAATCCCCCGCGGAATGCGGGACTCCAATTTCCCAATGTCTTAGGAAAAACACAATGGAGCCGACGGAGGGAATCGAACCCACAACCTGCTGTTTACAAAACAGCTGCTCTGCCGTTGAGCTACGTCGGCTGGCACCAGCATTGTATTAGGACTCTGCGATGGCAATCAAACTGCCGGCGGAGGATGCGGCGTCGAAATGCGAAGTTTTCCCCGATGCGATAACATGGGTTTTGGACGCCGAAAGTGGCAGGGTCCGGCCACGATCTTGCGACCGGAGAGTATTCGTCCAGGAGCAGAGGGGATGTCGGTAGGATCTGCTGAAGGGCTAGAAGGCGTAATCGCGGCGGACTCGTCTATTTGCACGGTCGATGGCCTGGTGGGCAAGCTCACCTATGCCGGGTACTCGATCAAGGACCTCGCTGAGCACTCATCCTTCGAAGAAACGACTTTTCTGCTCTGGCACGGGAAACTTCCGACCAAGAGTGAACTCGTTCAGCTGAAGTCGGACCTGGCAGCGGCCCGCGAGGTGCCCGATTGGATCGTCGGAGCGCTGAGTTCGATACCTGGGAAGAACCATCCCATGACCATGCTCAGGACTGCCGTCTCGCTGTTGGGCAGCGGAGTATACGGCGTGAGCGATGACGCGCACGAAGTGAGGCAGGAGGCAGTTCGCCTAACCGCCGCGATGCCAACTCTTGTCGCCATCATCAACGCCACCCGCCAGGGTAAGCCTGTCATCGCGCCTGACCCCAGCCTCGACCACTCAGCCGATTTTCTGCGAATGTTGACAGGTAAGGTGGCTTCGGCCAGGGAGATCAGGTGTTTCGACATCCTGTTGATTCTCCACGCCGAGCACGAGTTGAACGCCTCAACCTTCGCCGGCCGAGTGACCGCGGCGACTTTGGCGAGCATCTACGACGCGACATTGTCGGGTGTTGCCGCGCTGTCAGGGCCCTTGCACGGCGGAGCCAATGAAGCGGTGATGGAGATGTTAGAGCAGATCGGAGTGCCGGGGAACGCCAAAGGCTACGTGGACGACGCGTTCGCTCATAGGCGTAAGATAATGGGATTCGGACACCGGGTCTACAAGACTTGGGATCCGCGAGCATTGATCTTGCGGCAGATGGCTGAGGAAGTGGGCGGAATGACTGGCACGGACCGTTGGTTCAAGATCTCCACAGAGGTCGAAAAGGCAGTACGGTCGCATAGAGATCTGTACCCAAACGTCGACTATTACTCTCCCTCGGTCTATGCCGCACTAGGAGTGCCAACAGAGCTATTCACGCCGATTTTCGCCGCCAGCCGGACGGCCGGGTGGGCCGCGCACTTTATGGAGCAGTACGCCCATAACCGACTAATACGCCCGAGAGCAAACTACGTGGGGCCTTCGGAGCGGACATATTTGCCGCTGTCAGATCGAGATTAGTCGAGGGGATTTCACGTAGAAAACGTATGCGCCGTACGCCGCGGCTCCCTTTTGGGACGGCCCCAGGCATGTCACCGCGCGATCGTGGTTCTAGCGGCGCATTTTGGAGCGGAGGAGGTTCTCGATGGAACACATCCATATGCTTGAGAGGCCGAAGCTGCGCAACCCTTCGCTCGTGGCGGCATTCGCCGGATGGAACGACGCCGGCGAGTCGGCCACGGCGGCCGCTCGGTATTTCATTAAGAAACTGTCGGCACACAAATTTGCAGAGATCGACCCTGAAGAGTTCCACGTCTTCACCGAAACGCGTCCGCGGGTCCGGATGGTGGGCGGTATACATCGACGGATAGATTGGCCGGCGACGGCGTTCTTCTACGCCTCAGATTTAGAGTCGGACAATGATCTGATAGTTCTCGTGGGAACGGAACCTCAGCTGCGCTGGAAATTATTCGTCCGCGAAGTTATAGACGTGGTCAAAGAGTATGAGGTCGGGCTGGTTATTACATTGGGCGGACTGCTTGCGGACGTGGCGCACTCCTTGCCGGTCACCCTCAACGGAACGGCGAGCAGCCCACAACTGCAGCGGCGCCTGGAGCATCTGGACGTCAAGGCGACCCGCTACGAAGGTCCGACTGGCATCGTGGGCGTTTTGAACAGCGTTTGCCGGGACGAAGATGTGCCGGCAGCCAGCATCTGGGGCAACGTTCCCCACTACGTCGCGGCCTCGCCCAATTCCAAGGTACAGGTTGCGTTGGTGAACCAAGTCAACCACATGCTCGATCTGAACCTGGATCTGAAGGAACTGACGACCGAGTCAGAACGGTTCGAGGCGCGAGTAGATGCGGCGATAAAGGGCAATCCTCAGATCTCAGCTTACGTGAAACAGCTGGAGGCGAGATTTAGCGCATCCGTCGACGACGCGGCCAAGCCTGGGGCTTCACAGGAGACACCTTCAGGGCCGCCCGAGCTTCCAAACGCGGACGCGCTGGTCCGGGACTTGGAGGATTTTCTCCGCCGCGGGGGAGAGAAGGAAGAAGGCGGTCCGGAACGCTAGACTATCATCACGGCCGGCAGTCCATTTGGTGGTCAGCTATCTGTTGATTCAAGTTGCCAGAGTCAACGGAGCCGGCGGCTGCCGGGAATACAACCAGGCGAAATCAACTCTTGCGCAAGCCTTTTAGCCGTCGGACGACTGCTACTCAATAGAGAATCTTACCCCAGGAGCATGCAGATTGATAACCAAGTCAGCCGAACAACTGACAAAGATTGGCTACGAGATTTTCCTTCGAGTCGGCGCTCCCGAGGCAACCGCAAGGCGTGTATCGACAGCGTTGGTGGATGCGAATCTCACCGGACACGATTCCCACGGCGTTTTCCGAATCATGGAATACCTCGAGCGGATCGAGAACAAGGAAATCAATCCGGCGGGAACACCGGGCGTGCTGGGCGAAAACGGAGGTATGGCGCTGGTCGACGGCAACTGGGGATTCGGACAGGTATCGGCTGAGTACGCAACGAAGCTGGCTATCGAAAAGTCCAGAGAGCACAAGATTGCGGGTGTTGGCGTCGTTCGTTGCAGCCATATCGGCCGGCTGGGAGAGTACTCGACTCTCGCGGCGCGCTCAGGAGTTATCGCGCTGGTGACGGCCGGCGGTTTCGGAGTCCCTCCAGGCGCGGCGCCATTTGGAGGCTCTAAGGCGGCGTTGAGCACCAATCCAATTTCGATGGGATTCCCGGCTACCCAGGTGCCCATGGTGCTGATGGACTTTGCGACTACTCAAGTCGCGGCCGGCAAGATCAGAGTGGCCGCGGACAAGGGAGAACAGCTTCCGCCCGGCTGCATTCTAGACGCGGAGGGCCGGCCGACGACCGATCCGCAGGAGTTCTTCAATGGCGGAACGATGCAGCACTTTGGCGGGCACAAGGGATACGGACTTTCGGTGGCGGTAGACCTGCTGGGTGGAGCATTGACCGGGGCCCCTTTTTATGCCGAATCTCAGATTGGAAAGTCGATTTACGGTACGTCGGGCACCTTCATAGTCGCGATCGACCCTGAAGCATTTCGTCCACTCGGTGATTTTCACTCACTTGCGGACGGTCTGATTCGACGGATCAGAGACATTCCGCCGGCACCCGGGGTTCGCGAAGTTCTGATTCCGGGCGAGCCGGAACTCAGGACTTTCGAGCAACGCTCTACAGAGGGAATCCCTCTTCCAGAACAGACCTGGGAGCAGATTGTGGATGCGGCTACGAAGCTGGGCGTAGAGGTATAGTAATCGGGAAGCCTAGCCACCATTCTCTGGGGAAGGCGTCTCCTCCTCCCGCAAGGGCTCGGTGTTGTATTCTCCGATTCTGTCCAGCATTCCCGGCGTGTTGATATTGAAATTGTACCAACGCTCGTTGTCATGGTTGAACAACCCAAACACCATGAATCCCTTGACATAGTCATCTTTGTTCATCTCTTCGGCCAACCATATGAAGTCTTCGACCATCTCGCTCTCCTCAGCTACACCACGAAATCCGTCCCAAAGGCCTACCTCGGTAAAGACAAAGGGTCCGTGTTTGACACCAGCTCGATCCAAGTCAGCCTTGATTCGGCGGTAACGCAGCATCAGCTCTTGACCTGCCGGCTCGCGGAATGAGCGCGCCTCGGGTGGGGAATAGGCATGAAGGCCAAAGTAGTGGCTTATTGAGATCGCTTCGGCAAAATACGTGGCATATTCATCGATTCCGACAGTGGCGGAGGCGTCGTTGCCGGCAACGGCAGAGATGCCGTGATGGTCTTGCAGCCGCCGGGCGAACTCGGTCTGGAAGATGTTGTAAGCGACATAGGACTCCACGTTCCGGTGGCCAGTTACTTCGTTGTAGCTCATCCAGGCGTCCACCACACCCTTCAACGGAACCGCCCACTTGGCGACTTCATCGGCAAATGCTCGGCCACGCTCGGCCGGATTGTCCAGTGGCTGATGGGCGACGTACCTTCTTCCGACGATGAACGCGTTGGGAAACATCTTTCTGACGTCTTGGGCAAAGTCGATGTTGGGATCCATCAGCAGAATAATGGAGGGGCGAGCCTTGTCCATCGGAATGAAATTGGCTCCGCCACTCGTGTACACTCCGATACCCAGCTTAGTAGGCCGAAGAGGTCGACGCGTGGGCGTCGGTATAGGGGTCAATGTTGCGGTTGGGTCAGGTTTCGAAGTGGCCGTGTCGGACGACGATGGGGTGGGGGTCCCTGTGGGAGCATCTGCGCCTGAGGAGCCGCCTATGAGAGGTAAGAAAACCCTGGCCGGCGTTCTTGCCTGGGTCTCCACCGGAGCCGGATAAGCAGCAACTCTTGTAGCCGGACCAGGATATGATGTCAAGAGTGGCGATGCGGTGCCTTCACCATCCGGCGCGGGTGTGGACGTGCTATCGGCTGAAGCTTGGCGGAGGGACTCCACCAGCCGACTGTCGATGCCGGGCGTGACTGCGCCTTCGCCGTCGACGGTGCATCCAGCCGCAAGGATTAGGACTGGCGCCAAGACCGAAATTATTAGGAATCGGAGCCGTTTGCCATTTTCTTTCATCAAGTTCCGTAAAATCGGTTTTAGGGACTTGTCGTCCCTTGAATAACAACTGTACCACGCAATCGTTGGGATAATTGAAGCGCGGGTAGATGGGGTCCTTATCTCGTCGTGGCGTGCTAACTCACTACTTTTCAAAGCTGTCCGCGCCCGACTAATGAATTGGAGGTAATCTGTGCTCCGATGGAGCGGCCGGATCGTGAGCGGCTTACTGTTGATTATTGGCCTGGTTTGGGTGCTTCAGGGCCTCGACTTCCTTAGTGGCAGCTACATGTCGGGGGACATATTCTGGACTGCAGCCGGCTTGTTGCTGATTCTATTTGCATTGGTCCTACTTCTGGTGTCGCGGATATTGATCCGGTAGCGTGTCCACGTTGGAGCCCGCAGCTAGGACAGGAGTTGGATCACCCATCTAAGTGGCGAGTGAGATCGGTACATAGGCCGAGGCTCTGTTGGTCGGACTCTACTCAGGAAAGACCGCGGCACGTAAACAGCGTAATTGCCGGGGCATCTGACAGGACAACGACAGGCTGTTAATCGCCGCTCGATGCGCCTGGGCAATTCGCGATCGCCGGCGACCTACTTGCTTGCGCTCTGCAGCCTGGAGACGATGTCTTGCGCCGATCGCTTGTCCAAGTGGCAAACAATCGCCGGAGTCAAATCCTCACCCCCTGGCAGAAACATTATCGAGTCCTTTCGAGCGCGTCCATTGCTTTCGCGATAGTGCTCGACGCCGTGCGAGGTGAAGAACAACTCGAATTGGACCTTAGAACGTAGTTCGATTTGGCGTTCACCGCCAAGTTCGGTCGACATTCGCGACACGAGTTCGATGAGGCCGTTCACGTCGATACAATGGTGCAGGTTGAGTGTGACCCGAACGTTGCCATCGTCCAATCTCAACTCGAAGTCACCGGATCTTTGTCGACTGGCAGACCTTACGGAAGGATGGTACAGGTGAATCGCGTCGACCTCAATGACAGACGGAGGCGGTTCGTTTGCAATCTCGCGGCCTTCCAAGACGTGCATAGCAGCGAACACCGCGAGGCGGCGGATCGACTCCTCGTCGTCGGGATTCAGGTTCAGCGCCTTGAGCATTCCTATGGCGCGGGAGCGGGCGACTCCAGGAAGGCCCATCCTGGACTCATAGGCCTCGAAGTTGGAGAAGATCTGCTCGAAATCTATCCAGAATGGGTCATCGGCCTCGTCGAAAGTGTCCCTTTCGGAAGATGATTCAGCGGACTCGGAGCCTGGTGTCGGGCGCTTGTTGAGAAACTCCAATATGTGGCGAAACATGTCTTCGTAGTCGCCGGATTGTCCTCCCCTACGATCTCTGTCAATCCTGTCTGCCATGGAGCACCTCGATTCGCAACTGATACTGCCTTGGTTACTGGAGCCAAACTCTTCGGTCCGCGCACTCTCACGCGTCCAGCTCTTGAATGCCAATTCGACCGGGCAAAATCCGCACTCTAGAGCACAATATCAGCCTCCTGATGAGATTTAAGTTAGCGCTCAATATCCGAACGCTCGAGTTGTGGGAGATTGAGCGGTGAGATCGTTCAGCCTATGGCGATACCGCCGTAACATAGACAATTATCTGGAGATTCGTTTGCGGGCAGAAGTCGCAAACACTCTGATGCATGCTCGTAGTAACAAACTAAAAGCTAACTCAAATCTTGCGGAAGGTCAAATCAGGACAGAACTGCGCGGAGGCTTCCGACTGCTGCGGCCACGTAGCCAACCAGATACACCGGCCAGTTGAAACTCGTCGGAATTAGGGAAAAGACCTCTTGCGGCCCGCTGGGCAACGCGGCTATTGCCGGCTCCATGAACGCAAACAGCAAGACGAGCATTCCAATCACCGCAAGGATAGGCGCCCAGGCCGGCGGATCGAAGATGACATTCCGCTCGGCCCGGCTGGCCAGTATCGCGCCGGTGACGACCATCAGGACCGCAATAAGTACCGGCGTGATTACAGGGCCCCACCACGGCAAAGGGATCAAGAACAGGATATCTGTATCGAGTAGTGTCTGGGGCCAACCCGTAAATACTCTCAACCAAACGTAGTAGCCGATGTCCCACGCTCCGAAGGCGGCAATGAAGTACCCCAGCCGGCCAAAGAAATTCCTGCCGGCGAGCCATCCAACTGCAAGCAGCATCACCATGGTTGCCGCTTCACGAACGATTTCGATTACTCCATATTCGTCTAGTGCGGAGTCCAGGGTGACGGACAGCGGATCGATGTCACCGTGCAGGTTCCGGATATAGATCACGGCGGCGGCTTCGACGTTTGCCATGCCCACGGCAAAGATCATGACTACCGCGAACGTGATCGGCCATCGCATAGGTTGTCTCTCCAAATAACTTGTCACAAAAATAATACACCCCGACGCAGCACACGAATCAGACCCATCGCCACCGGTGAGGTCTCGGCTCGGCGACGGGTTAAGATGGGCTTGGCTGTTCCGCTGAAGTGCGGATTACAGTTGGCCAGATTGACAGTTGACGCACGCCGGCCGGGAAAGTCAGACCGGCCGGCTCGGCTGTGGGCTACGGGTTCTCTTAGGTTAGAGCGCCCTTACGGCCTCTTCGATCCGCACGGTAGCCTCGTGATACGTGATGCCTGGCTCAAACGTAAGGGGCTCGCCGAAGCAGACCTCGACCTCTCCGCGGCTCAAGAGAGGAAAGTACCGGGGGTATCCGGTTCTGATGACCTTTAGTTTGAGTGGGATGACAGGTACTTTACCGCCGACGCAAATCAGACCAGTGCCGGCCAAGAACGGCTTCATCGGCCCGTCGACGGTCAACTCTCCCTCGGGGTAGATCAAGACGGACCAACCGTTGTCGATGATCCTGCCCACGTTATCCAAGCTCTTGCGGACGTTGCCCTCTTTGGAGAAGGGGAAGCCGTTGCCAAGCAGTGGAATGGCAAGACTTCGGATCGGGCTTCGCCACATATGATCAGACGCAGCGATCGCCAGCCTCTGGCGGAAGCTGTTTGGTATCGACTTGAGGATGATGCCATTGTCCAGGTGGAGTGTGTGGTTGGCGGCGACCAGCGCCGGACCTAGAACGTCCAAGTTGGCAGCGCCGAGCACCTTCGTCTTGTAGGCTGCGGTCACGGCCGGGAAGACGATCCCCCTTTGCAGAAACCCTCTCAGCAACCTGCACCAGAGCGCCATACCCCAGTGAGGAAACCTGATGTTGGCGGCACGCGGGCCGGACGACACAAGTGTCTCGAGGTCGCGCACGGTGGTGCTGGGAGTCACCCGAGACTCGTCGACGTAGACTCCGATTGACTCCTCAATCGCGGACAGCAGCTCGACCCGATTTAGCGAGTCCAAGCCCACGTCATCGCCGAGCGCCAATCCTGGCTCGATTTCCGCCGGCGGGACGCCGGCTATCTCCGCCACCAGGGTAACGACCGGGCTTACGTCGGCCTCTTCTTTAGTGCTCGTGTCAGCTTCTTGGGCTGCCGGCGCGGCCGTGCCGTTGGTCAGGCGGTCGATGACGATCGGCTTCTTGACCTTGAGCGTATGAGTTCGAGGAAGGTCCTCTTCCGGCCAGACGGTATGGCCGCGAATAGTCTGGTGCTCGGCGAGTTGGGAATTTGCCCAGGCGACGGCTTCGCCGGCGCGGGCTGGATTCTCCGTCACGATGACAGCGTGGACTTCCAAGCCGTCCTCCTTGGGAAGCCCTACGACCGTGTTGTCGACGACGTCGGCGTGCTTGTTGAGAACAGCCTCGATGTCCTCCGGGTAAACGTTCTGTCCGCTGGACAGGACGATCATGTCCTTCTTTCGGCCCTTGACGTGGACAGAGCCTTCCGAGTCAATGAACCCGAGGTCGCCGGTCTTGTACCATTCGCCGTCGAACGCTTCTACGGTTCGATCCGGAGCCTCCCAGTAGCCTTGGGTCACGTTAGGACCGCGAACCAGGATCTCGCCATCCTCGGATATCCTTACATCCACTCCCGGAACCGGAGGCCCGGTCGAACGGTAGTCGGGCCGGTCGAAAGTGTGGCAGCTGATAACAGGGGACGCCTCAGTGGCGCCGTACCCTTGTATGATCCTGATGCCGAGCCGCTCCCACTTCTCTCCGAGCTCGGTGTCAAGCGCGGCCCCGCCGGAGAATACGTACTGGAGGGCACCGCCAAATCGCTGCAGCACGCGCCGGAAGATCACCCGGCGTACGGCAGTCGGCGCATTCTTGGCAACGCCCATAGACCATCGCCAGACCCTTTCCTTGCCCTGGCGAGCCACCTCGCGCTCGATACCGTTCATCAGGACGCTGAGAGCTTGGGGTACAAGCATCATGAGCGTGGGCCGGCGCTCGCCGGCGGTCTTCACGATAATGGAGGGCTGAATACTCGTTAGATATGTGACGTTTGCACCGTTGCGGAGGGGAATGAGCAGACCACCCATCTGCTCGAACATGTGGCTAAGCGGCAGCAAAGACAGCAAACGGTCCGTGGACTTGCCGCGCGCGTGGTTGTTCACAGCCACCATATTCGAGAGCAGGTTACCGTGTGTAAGCATCACACCCTTGGGGTCGCCGGTCGTTCCTGAGGTGAATATCACCTCGGCGAGGTCCTGCCAATCGAGATTGACGTGCCGGGGTTCCGGCATGCCGTGGGAGTCGCTCTCAACCTGGTCCATCAGGGCTTCCGGGACATCAAACCCGGCCGGTCGATCAGGCGTGACCCGGGAGACGAACGCAAGCTTTGGCCTGGTTTTCGAGGCGACTCGCTCGACGAAGTCGGGGCTGCTGCGTAGGTCTAGTGGGACGACCACGAGGCCGGCGCGAAGGCAGCCGAAGAACGCGAGCACCCACTGCGGGCAGTTAGGACCCCACAGCAGGACCCGATCGTTTTTCTCAAGTCCGCGTTGCTGAAGCATACTGGCGACCCTGCCGGCGCCCTCCCAAAGGTCCTGGTAAGTCCAGGTCTGGTACCTGAAGCCCGGCTTAAAGTAAAGAGCGGGACGGGGACCAAATTCCCGGGCCTTTGCCTCGAGAAAATCGACAAGTGTGTCGCCTTCTTCGTGCCAGTCTATTGTTGATGTACTCATATCGACCTAGATTCTCCTCTGTGTGATCGAGTCCCCTGATCAGCCGCCAATGGGATGGCAACTGAGATTGAGAGTGGATTTCCAAGCGCACCCGGAACGGCCCTGAGAGTTGACATTGCCAAAGAAGATTCTTCGACGAAGTCGACTGCCGCCACTTCGCGTCGAATTCCCAACTTGGAGCCGTCGGACAATCTCCGGCCCGGAGCCTTCAAGGCTTCGGACCGTCCCTGTCCCATGTCTTGAAGCCTCTCGCAGTTTTAGTGCGGTGGAGACACCCTATTGCGGAAGAAGGTTGAGCCGCTCCTCTTGTGATGGTAAGGATAGCATGTATCAAGCGCCAGAACAGAGAAAGAGCTTCGGTCGAATGCCCCGCAGGAGATGGGTACGAAAATGATGAAACTCGCTACCCAGAATGGTCATTCCGGCGAAGGCCGGAATCCAGGAGGGGCGGGGATGGGAAATGTCGCGCGGTCGAAGACTACGCGAGGCGAAGGGTTCGTCGCCCGCGATCGCCTGTCGATTGACAGGTTTCAGGCGACGCTCTATGCTGCGAACCTGATCCGTTCGGTCAAATAACCAGGTCTCGGGGCGACCTACGACAGAGGAGCTGCTCGGCAGGTTTCTCCAGAGCAAATCCGAGAATTGAAACGCATACTCGTCGTTCTTGATGAGAGTCGTACGCCGAAAGACATGGCAATTCCCGGGTTCCGCCTGCATCCTCTCCGCGGCGAACTCAAGGGATTCCACGCCGTTTCGGTCTCGGGAAACTGGCGAGTAACTTTCAGATTCGAGGACGGGCACGCAATCGATGTCGATTACACGGACTATCATTGAGGAGTATATTCGATGCCACAACACGATCCTCCCCATCCCGGCGAGATCGTGAGGTGGGAGTGTCTTGAACCGTTGGGCTTGACGGTGACGCGGGCATCGGAGTGCTTGGGCGTAACACGCCAGGCGCTCTCCGATTTGGTGAACGAGAAGGCCGGAGTTTCGGTCGAGATGGCTATTCGCCTTTCCCGAGCATTCGGCTCTTCGCCGGAAACCTGGCTTGGGCTGCAAACAGCCTATGATCTTTAGCAGGCGCGCGAACGAGCCCAGAGTATCAAGGTTGAGAGATTCGCGGCATCCAATCCGACGTAGGTGGCGCCCCTTTGGGACTTGAAATGAGCCTCACTTTAATGAGTCCAGTGAGCCACAGTTGAATTTGTCCGACGCCAGTTCAGCTCTCAGGATTGGTGAAGGCGCCGGCTACCAGGGCGCATGGCTCCAGCCGGCCGTCGACCTGGCGACCTCCGGCAACCTGGACTACCTGGCGTTGGAATGCCTGGCCGAACGCACCGTAAGCCTGGGCAATCTGGAGCGGCGCGACAATCCAGACCAGGGATATGATCCAAACCTTCGCCGGCGGTTGGAGGCGCTACTGGGACCTTGTCTCGCGAAAGGAACCAGGTTGGTGACCAGCATGGGTGTGGCGAACCCAGCGTCGGCCGGAGAGGTAGCGGTTGAGACCGCGAGAAAATTGGGGCTGTTGGACATCAGAATCGCCGTCGTTACAGGAGACGACGTTCTCACGGAGGTCAAGGACGGAAACTACGAGCTGTTGGACCAGGGCGGGCCTCTGGCATCTATCAAAGACCGCATCGTGTCGGCGAACGCCTACATAGGCGCCCAGCCAGTACTAGACGCGCTCGAAGCCGGCGCGGACTTGGTGTTGACCGGCAGAGTCGCCGACCCTTCGCTTCACGTAGCCTGCATGCGCCACAAGTTCGGCTGGAGAGAGTCCGATTGGGAGTTGCTTGGCGCGGGCACCGCGGTAGCCCATCTTCTCGAATGCGGACCACAGGTCACCGGCGGATACTTCGCCGATCCGGGTCTTAAAGAGGTTCCAGCATTGGAAAACATCGGCTCCCCGATCGCCGACGTGTTCCCGGATGGGTCGGCGTTCATCACCAAGCTGCCCGAGTCGGGCGGGACGGTGACCAGGGCAACTTGCATCGAGCAGCTCCTGTACGAGGTCCACGACCCCGGCAACTACATCACGCCGGACGTGGTCGCAGACTTTACTGGCATGGAGATGGAAGAGGCTGGTCCCGACCGTGTGAGGGTTTGGGGAGCAACCGGAAGACCGGCTACGAGCACGTTGAAGGTCTCGGTGGGCTACCTGAACGGATACGTCGGGGAAGGGCAGATCAGCTATGCGGGCGGAGGATGTGTTAACAGAGCCCGCTTGGCCGGCGATATCATTCAACGCCGGCTGGAAGCGGCAAAACTGCCTTTGGAAGAAATCAAGATCGAGTTGATCGGACTTGACGCGATGCTCGGCCGGCAGAGGTCTCGCGGTCGGCCGGAGCCGGCCGAGGTCAGGCTGAGGGTCGCGGGGAGGTCAATGGACCGCGACGCGGCCGAGGCAATTGGACGCGAAGTGGAGGGCCTGTGGATCGCCGGCCCTTATGGCGGCACCGGCGCGACGCGGGCAGTTCGGGAGGTGTTGTCGATAGCCTCGATCCTGATGCCCAGGGACTTGGTTCGCCCTGAAGTCACGATCCTGGAATCATGACAACGCTTAAGGTCAAGAGCGCGGTGGGCAAGTGGTGAGAACGAAGTTACGAAAGATCGCGCACAGCAGAGCCGGCGACAAGGGCGACGTGTCGAACGTATCGCTGATCGTGTACGACCTCGAACACTACCCGGAAGTCGAACGGCAAGTGGACAGCCGGCGGGTCGCCGAGTGGTTTTCGGAGCTGGTGAAAGGGCCGGTGGAGAGGTACGAAATCCCCCAACTGGGCGCGCTGAACTTCGTCATGCGCGGCGCGTTGGGCGGCGGCGTGCCTGGAACGCTCTCCCTCGAAGCCCACGGCAAGAGCCGGAGCTCGTTGCTGCTGGAGATTGAGATCGATCTGCCGGGCCCGTAGGGAGTAGAGCCGGCGGCAACCGTTTCCATGAACCTTCGTCCCGATGGCGGTCACGCCGTTTGCGAAACCCATCCCTGCGCACCGCGTGCTCCCCTTGTTTGTTAGCCGTACTTGGTCTCGACAACGAGCGGGAATGGCACGTCCGGAGGCGGGTCCGCCGGCGGTGGAGTTGGGCTCTTTGGGGGCGTTGGCTTGCGCGCTGGGGGTGGAGTCTTGGATCTCGGAGGCGTTGACTCCCGTACCGGGGGTGGGGTCGTGACCCTCGGTGGTCGTGCCTCGCGTGGTGGTGGAGTTGTGACTCTTGGCGGTGGTGACTCGCGTACTGGTTGCGGAGTCCGTGTTGCCTCAAAACTAGAGATTACCGAACTGGTATCGTTGCCTCAATTGGGAACCTTACCCAACTCATACGCCGGATTACTTAAGACGCCAGATCCTTTACGCTTCTCATGGGTGGGGAGGGGCGTTCCCTAAGTCTCCATAAAGCCTGGATCTCCTCCCCAATCTGCCGGCGTAGCGAGGCCGGCCCCCAACTCTTGTGTTCCAATTCGAGCAGCGCTCTCTCTTCTGCCTGAAGGACTTCGGCGGCTAAGATCCGTCTGTAAGGCGTTAGGGCGGTATCGTATCGCTTGGTGAGCTTGCCACCGTTCCTTTTCTTACCAACCAACTTAAGGAGTGGCTGCCAGTGGTTTACCCACAGTCTCACCAGATCGTAGACTCGGTTCAATTGTTCCAACGCCGGTTGAGACTCGAAGCGATCATAGCCGATTAGCTTTCTAACAACAGACCAGTGCTTCTGTTCTACGTGGGCCTGATCGTTCTTCCAGTAGGGACGTGAGCGGGTGAAGGTGATGTTCTCAGAGCGACAGTACCGTAGTAAGTGAGCGTTTAGGAACTCTGATCCATTGTCCGAGTCGATACCCAAGAGAGGAAAAGGCAGTCGTTCTCTTACCAGCTCCAAGGCGGCAAACACGCCGGCTTGGCCTTTCCCCCAAACCCCAATAGGCTCGGTCCAGCCGCTAGCCACGTCGACAACGTTTAGGGTGTTGAGGTAATGCCCGGCTGTGGAGGTGGCGCAGTGAGCTACCAAGTCAATCTCTACATAGCCCGGTCTCTGTTCCTCCCAAGGAGTATAGGTCTGGACCGGTATCTGTTGTTTCAGCAGTGAACCTGGCTTAGTCGTAGTGTAGCCACCTGGGCGTTTGTGTCGCTTGAATAGACGCAGACGCCGATCGATAGTAGCTGCGCTCATTGTTATCAACTGCTCTCTCACTTCATCATCAATCCTCAGTGCTCCCTCTTCCTCCAGGGCCGGCACAAGCTCTTTAAGGAACGGAGCTAGTCGCTTCCCGCACATCCAGCCACTGAGCTCTAGTACACTTCTCAGAGTTCCTACTACCACCGAGGAGTACTTCCTTGGTCTGCCTCTACCTTTCCCCTTAGGTTTGGGTGGCCCGTCGCACAATAATCGGGTCGCCCATTTGCGGTGATAGCCGGTGGTCGCCACAAACTCATCCAACAACCTACTTTTTTCCCGGCGAGTTCCATTCTTATAACGAACTCTTAGAGCGTTCGCCAACTCGTGTTTGCTTTGTTGTCGCACTGCCATAACCCCTGCTCCTTACGGTAATGTGAGTTATGAGGCAACGTATAGTTCTTCGGTAAGTTTATTTATGAGGCAATTCGGAGTCTTGGCCTCCGGGGCGGGTGGCATTATTATTGGGTCCGCGGCGTTTGAAGCGGTTACCTTGATCATCACAGTGTTACTCACATACCAGCTTATGACCAAGATCGACGTGAGAAGGATCCAGGGTATGGCAATCAACCAACTCCAGGCCAGGGTGATGCCATTGAGCGCCAATGTGAGAATACAGGCAACTGGCAAGCCATAGACGACCAACATACGCCAAAGGAAACCCCAGCCGGAGCCCTCGAACTCGAATCCGACGGTATCGCCCTCGATTCTTCTTGCGATCCATCGGAAAAATGCCGTCGAAACCCACGCCCAGCCAATGATGCTGATAACTGAGACGCCGATCAAGAGATTCCAACCGAACAAGGAAAGATAGCCGCCGGTGAATTGGAGGTCGGGTCCATCTCTCAACCTGACGCCGGCGGCAATCCAACGATACACCACCAGTTCCACGTAGATTAGGACAGGCACAATTCCAATAGACAGCGCATAATAAACTGCACCCGATCCAGGTTCTCCACTATCCAAAGTGGCCTGAAGGGTTCCATAATCGAACATCAAGGCAAGTGGATTGTCATTATTGACGACACCCACTGCTAGTGCAGGAGCATGGAGAAGGCCCGCCGATAAGGCCAGCCAACCCCATATCCGACCCGGCCGCCCCTCGAAGGTTGCGGTTGTTCCATCGCTAAATCGGACGCACCTTATAAGCCAGCGATAGAGGATCGCTGTTCCCCAGGCTGCCGGCAGAACCAACTGACCGAGGACCCACTGTACCAATAGCCTCAGGAAAGTGCCGGCGATGGATCCGCGGTACTCAAAGGTGACTCGTTCGAAGCCGGATTGGAAATAACCCATATCGACTCTCTACATATCCATCCGAGCCGGCAATTTCGGTGCTCCTCCAATGCCCACGGACTCAGATGTTCGGGCCGCCAGTCGAAGCGAATGCCGGGGTGGGCGCAAGCAGTCGCCGGCGGCTACATCTCCGTAGCTGCGGTCCCCGGCGAGGGAGCCAGCCTGAAAAGAACGACACTGCGCATCACCCATTTGAGGAGCCAAACACCCACCCAGAGCGCCCAGATGAGCTCCAAGATCAAAGGAACAGGACTTGCACTTACGACATAAGAATAGGTCAGTGCGATAAACACGACAAGGAAGGCCATGGCGCGCCAGAGCAAGCCCCAAGCTCTGCCGACAAAGTCGAATCCAACTCCGTCACCTTCGACATTGCCCGCAAACCACCTGAGAAATCCCGTCGCGACCCAGGCCCAGCCAATGATAGTGATTATTGAGAGGACTAAAACCAGTAGCCAGCCCGCAAGAGGCAAGTATCGCCCGGTAAAACGAAAATCGGGTCCGTTGGTCAGCTCAATCCCGGCGATGGACCACCGAATAATCACCCGGTAGACGTATATCGCAACAACAATTGTGACCACCAGCGCCGATATCCCAGCGGCGAGTCCCACATTAACAAGCGCGAACGCTAACGCATTATCGCCCGCGCTCAAAGCACTCTCTATTTCATCGGAGAGCAAGATCAGGGAGAAGGGTTCACGGTTGTACACTATCCCACCAGCGACGATGCAGATCACATACACGACAGTCGGAAGTACGAACCAACCCCATATTTTCCCCGCCCGGCCCTGGAAAGCCGCCCGAGTGCCATCGCCAAATGAGATTTGCGGAAGTATCCGGCGGTAGAGGAACGCTGTCGCCCAGGCAGCCGGAATGATGAAAACACTGACAACAAACGTGATGAGAACCCACAACATAGTCCCGAGATATGGACCCTCGTACACGAGATTGACTCGCTGTGCAGTCTGATCGGATGCGCTCACCTGACAACTCCCTTAAGGTACGCAACGAACGAATCCACTTGCGTTCCTTCACCGCGGGACAAATGTGCCGAAATCATCGTTCGAGGCACATTTAGCGGTTGCGTCGCCGGCCGGATCAACAGTTGGAGTACGGCCGGCGTAGTTCGTCCCTGACGCGACGAGGTGCGCCGGCGGCTACATATCCGTAGCTGCGAAACTTGGAGAAGATACCGACCTGACCATGACGACATTGCGGATCAGCCATCTGAAGAGCCAAACTAACGCCCACAGGTACCAGATGACCACCAAGATCACAAATACTGGACTCAAGAGGATCATTAGAGCCAGCGCGGCTGTCACAACACCGATCCCGAGCCCACGCCAGAGTACTCCCCATCCGCTGCCGTGGAACTCGAATCGGATGCCGGCACCCTCGATATTGCGCGCGAACCAACGTAGATACGCGGTTGCGACCCACGCCCAGCCAATTATCGTGATACCCGAGATGATGAATAGAAGCACCCAGCCCAACAAGCGTAGGTATCGTCCCGCAAAATACAAATCGGGTCCTTCGATTAACGCCATCCCGGCAATTGCCCATCGAATTATCACTAGTTGGGCATAGAGCGTGATAGGTAAGACCACAAATGTGGCAACAGATTGCGCGGCATTTGCATTCTGATAAGCGGTCAGCAGCGTCGAATCGCCGGTCTCTCTAGCGGTTTCAAGAATGTCAAAGTTTAGAAACAGTGAGAACGGATCGCCGTTATAGACTAAACCGCCGATGACGGTAGGAGTTAGGGAAATGACGCCAGCAAACACGAACCAACCCCATACTGTGCCGGCCAGTCCCTGGAAAGCGGCCCGAGTACCATCGCTGAACGAGATTTGCGGAAGTATCCGGCGGTAGAGGAACGCTGTCGCCCAAGCGGCCGGAATGATCAGTACGCTGACTATGCCCGTGATCAGGAACCACAGCATGGTCCTCAGGTAGGACCCCTCGTACGTGAGGTTGACTCGCTCTTCAGCTAACTCAGAAGCACTCATTCGACCTCTCCTTCAGACTATTTCTACGAACCTCGTCCACCGGCCCCCAAGAGCGGCGCAATAGTTCGGGGCTACGCAAGTCAGGCACCGATGCGACCCGCAATCGGCCGCCGGGATAGATAGAGCGCCGCTGGACGAAACTGGGTGCCGGAACGAATTCTACGAGTTTAGCCGAATTAACGGAAATAGTAGTGGTCGGCGAACCTGAGATCGACCTGCGTGGGACGGGCGTTACGCTCCTCAAGGGTATCGAGGACGAACGGGAGATTCGACGCCCTCTCCTCGAGATGGTCTTGCCAGCCGAATGCGAGGCGAAATCCGTTGGGATGGGGCAGCACGACACCCAGCCGGCGGGAGTACTCGAAGTAGCGGGGCCGGATCCCGACCAGCTTAGGCAGCCAGACCGACAGCTTTGCGGCCGTCTTCAACGCGGCCAGGTCTACTTGATCTCCTACCTCTACCGGATGCCCTTCGACGTCCACCAGAATTGTTGGCCTGTCTTCGATCTCGGTCGTGCCTAGGACTATGCCTTCAGCCGACACCAGGTAAAGGGTGGGATGGACCATCCAGAGGTAGGCCGGCCGCCGCTCCAGGACTCTGGCGTGGACTAGGTCCGGAAGCCCGAGAGTCACGTCGGCAGACTGGAGGGCCCTGTGGGCAAGGATCTGCTCTGTTACCTCGGTCTTGCGCGCTAGAAAGACGTTCTGTCCCTGTACCTGTATCTGGTCGACGATTGTCTTCTTGGAGAGCAGTTTATGCCCGGTAATCTGGGCTCGTTGTATCCTGAACTGCTGATCCGTAAGCAGGTTGTAGGTTGCGCCGGCTACCAGGAGTATCACGACGCCATAGACCAATCTCCTGAAAAACAGGCTCAGTTGCCTGGGCAGCGAGCCGCTCTGGCCAGCCGCCTCCTGCTTTGTCTCGTCGGCAGATTCGCCGGCGTCCGGCAGGTCTTTGCTATCCATACTTCTCTACGCTGAAGGAGTTGCGTTCGTTTCGGCGCCGTATGGCCAACTCGACCAATCTGTCTACGAGCTTAGGGAATGAAACACCGCTGGCTTCCCACAGCTTGGGATACATGCTGAACCTCGTGAATCCAGGAATCGTGTTGATTTCGTTCACGGTGACCCGTTCGGTCTCTCGGTCAACAAAGAAATCCACCCTCGCCATGCCGGAGCAGTCGATAGCCAGAAACGCTTGCTTGGCGAGGTGCTGCAACTCACGCCGGCACCGGTCGCTTACCTCGGCGGGGATGTGCATCTGGGTCCCTTCCTCATCCAGGTATTTCGCATCGTAGTCGTAGAACTCGCGACTATAGGTAATCTCTCCAGGCACTGAGACCATTGGTTCGTCGTTGCCCATCACGCTGCACTCTATCTCGCGGACGTTTGGCAATGCCTGTTCGACGATAATCCGGCGGTCATATCTTGCCGCGATCTCCAGGGACGCAAGCAACGAGGCGCGATCGGTGGACTTGGATATGCCGACGCTGGACCCGAGATTGGCCGGCTTGACAAAGCAAGGGTAGCCCAGCGTGTTTTCTATGGACTTGACGACGCGGTCAGGGTCGGCGGCTATGCTCTTGGCCAGGAACCAACTGTACTCGGGGACCGGCAGACCCTCGGCGCGGAAGAGTTTCTTCATCACGATCTTGTCCATGCCGGCCGCAGACCCAAGCACGCCGGCGCCGACGTAGGGCAGGCCGGCCATCTCGAGCAGGCCCTGGACAGTGCCGTCTTCGCCGTAGGGGCCGTGCAGCACCGGAAAGACCACGTCCAGCGGTCGAGACTCGTCGGAGCCGTGGAACTCGCCCGGGTCCAGCATTGCCAAGCTCTCGGAACGGCTCACTGGTTGGGAGCCATTCGTCGCATCGATAAGCCGGCTATGCGAACCTGGGCCGATCAGCCACCGGCCCTCCCTGCTGATCCCAATCTGAACAACTTCGTAACGATCTGGATCGAGGGCGCCCATGATCGCTGAGGCGGAGTTCAGGGAAATCTCGTGCTCGCCTGAGCGTCCTCCGAAGATTACTCCTACACGTAGCTTGTTCAACTGGGCTCACCTCCCGTTTTCCAGTTGGAGCCCAAGTGACGATTCACCGGAGGCTTGTGGGGACGGTAATGAAGGATCATTCTTCCCCTCCGGCTCGGCCTTCGCCAACTAGCTCAATTTCCGGCTCTAGCCAAATGCCGAACCGGTCCATCACCCGCTCCTGGATAACCTGCATGAGGGCGCGGACATCGGTTGCGGCGGCGTTGCCGGTGTTGATAATGAAGTTGGCGTGCTTTGGCGACACCAGCGCATTGCCGACTCGCTCGCCCTTGAGACCGGCCGCTTCGATCAATCGGCCGGCAAAATCTCCTTCCGGATTCTTGAATATCGATCCGGCACCAGGATCGGTAGGCTGGGTGGCCTTGCGGCGGCGACGATACTCCTCGACCAGCTTTAGACACTCGCTTGGGTCCGCCGGCTGCAACTGCAACCAGGCCTGCAGCACGACTTTTTCCCGTTCCGCGCGCAACCTGCTAGATCGGTAGGAATACTCCAACTCCGAAGCGGCAATCTCTACCGCAGAGGGCCTGTCGTAGACAACGGCCTTAATGAGGACGTCCCCGACGGACATTCCCTGGGCGCCGGCGTTCATCGCGACGGCGCCGCCGACGGTGCCGGGAATGCCAACCGCCCACTCCATACCGGTCAAACCCCGCTTTGCCGTCTCGATCGCCAGCGCCGGCAATCGCACGCCGGAGTCCACGACGATGACTCCGTCGGGACCCACGTCGATCGCGGACGACTCGTTCCGAACGACGATCCCGCGCCTGCCGTTGTCGGAAAACAGCAGATTGCTGCCCCGGCCGAATATGAACGCCGGCTCGTCAGAGTTGCCGATCGCCTCGAGAACGGCAACCAACTGGTCCAATTGGCGCACGCCGATCAAAAAATCGGCTGGCCCCCCTACTCTGAAGCTGGTGTACGGAGCGAGAGGCGTCTGTTCAAATACGAACTCGGCGGCAACGCCTTCAAGCGGATTGCCGCGAGTGGATTGCCTCGGAGCAGTTCTACGGGGTTTGATGTTAACGACCTCTTTTTCGGCCATTGCGATTGCGGGCGGACTCTTGCCCGACAGCGTTTGAATCGTCATTCGACGAATCACTCCAAGACCGCCGGGAGGCGATGCGCCAGGTCGGTAACGTCGCCGGCGCCCATCAAGACGATGGTGTCGCCCGGTTGGACAGTCCGCACCAGCAAGGTCTCGGTTGCCTTCAGATCTCCTGAGTACCGGACCGTGTCGTGACGAATCGCCGCCGCCAGTGATTCCGATCCAAACGAAGGATCGGGCGCGTCACGTCCGGCCGGCGAATACGTGTCCGCGATCAGCACCTGGTCAGCCAGCCGGAACTTGTCAAGAAAATCATCGAACAACGACCGGGTTCGAGAGTAGAGATGGGGCTGAAAAACAGCGATAATCCGTCCCTCCGCCATCTCACGCGCTCCGGCCAGGCTGGCCGCTATCTCCGTTGGATGATGGGCGTAGTCGTCATAAACCGCGATATCATTGTAACTCCCGATCAACTCCAGTCGACGGCGCACGCCATTAAATCTTTCTAAAGCCTCGCCGGCCATGGATAGGTCGGCGCCAAGCAAAGCGCAGACCGTAAGCGCGGCCAGTGCGTTGAGCGCGTAATGCTGACCAGGAGATTGCAGCCGGAGGGCTACTCTCTCGTCCCTTACCCTGTACTCGACGTCCTGGGTTCCTCCAGGTAGGGGCCGGCGTACCAGCACACGGTTCTCCGCATCGGCGACGACGCCGTAGGAAACCGAGTGGCGTCCGGTTTTGCGCGCCAGCAGGGTGGCTACAGGGTCGTCTCTGCAATAGACAACTGAGCCGTCCGGAGCTACCCGGTCGAGAAACGCGCCGAAGGCATTCTCAACACTCTGGGCGTCGCCAAAATAATCGAGATGGTCGGGTTCGACATTTGTGACGACACCTATCGCCGGGGAAAAATTCAGAAAGCTGTGATCGAACTCGTCCGCCTCGACCACCAGCAGATCGGACTCGCCGACGCGTGCGCCGGATCCAAGCTCAGGTATCTCGCCGCCGGCCATTATCGTAGGATCAGCGCCGGCCGCGGCAAGCGCCAATCCGGTCAGCGCGGTGGTTGTCGTCTTGCCGTGGGTGCCGGCGATCGCGACTGTGTGATGCAAATCGGTGAGCGCTCCAAGGACCTGCGCGCGCTTGAAAATAGGCAGGCCGGCTGTTCGGGCCTCGACCACTTCCGGGTCGTGGTCGGGTACAGCCGAGCTGCGGACCACCGCGTCAGCTCCATGCACGAGCGCGGGCGAGTGGCCTATTTCGATCCCAATCCCTTTGTGTCTCAATCCCGTCGTCGCCGATGACTCGCGTAGGTCCGTTCCAGTCACACGACACCCTCGGCGAGCCAGGATCTCTGCCATTGGCGCCATGCCGGTCCCGCCGACACCGATCATGTGGAGGCGGCACTGCCTGGAGATAATTGTCCTGATCTGGTCTGGATCAGCGGCGGACATTTGGACGGCTCGGGCCGGCGAAAATCGACAGACTGCTGGCGAGCGCCAGAGCGATCAATAGACCAACCCCTACCAGAGTCGCGGTCAACAAATTGTCGGAGAGAAGCTGCTCGGCCGATGAAAGATTAAGCGGAATCGACGAACGCAGCCAGGGCTCGGCTGTCAGGAACTTGAGCAGCACGTATTGAAGGAAATAGCCGTTCGCTACACCGACTACGCTGCCCAGAAGCCTGGCCTGCCTGGAGTGGGCCGGGGGCGCGATTCGCTTCGAAGCCCACAGGGAGGCCACACTCAGTCCCAGGAACAGAGCCGACTGGAATATCTCCTCCGCTCCGGGTCCAATCAGCGGATGCGCCTCAAGTGACGCCATAAGGAGGGAGGGATCGGCCCCGTCGAACCCGCCGCGGGTCCAGAAGGTGGCAACCAAGTGAAGCTTGTTCAGCAGTTGGCTCAATGGCAGTCCGACAACGGAGCCGAACAACCAGCTCACGAAGATTCCACCGAGGGCAGTAATCTCCCGCACCCATCCGCGACGAAAGCCATTGGAGCCGAATAGCAGTAACACCAATCCCATCACCAGCTCATGCGGTTGTTCAAGCAACAGCGGGCTCCCCTCTTGTGGCGATATCCAACGTCAGTTGGGCAATCTTGAGCGCGGCGTCGGTGCTGGCCAGTCTAAGGCCGGCTTGGCGCATCGACTTCAATCGCTCGGGATTCCTGAGCAGTTCGCCTGCCATCTCAAGGATACGTTGTCCACTCACCTCGCTGTCCGCCAAGATTTCCGCGGCACCGGCGTCTGACAAGATCTTGGCGTTGTTCCACTGATGCCTTCCGGCGAAGTCGCCCGGCACCAGTATGCTGGGAAGACCAAAGGCCGGAAGCTCCCCCAATACCGACGCCCCCGCCCGTGAAACGGCAAGATCGGAGGCCGCGAGTACGGCGCCGTAGTCATCGACGAAACGAGGCGCCGCCAGGTAGCGATCTTTCAGGTAATTGGGCAATCGCTCCCGAGCGGCAGACACATCACCGAAATGTTCCGAACCGGTTGCGTGGATGATCCAACCAAGCTCTAGAATCTGGGGCAAGCTTTCGATTGCCGCGTTGTTGAGTCTTACAGCGCCGCTGCTGCCTCCCAAGACCGCGATTACGTGCTCATCCTTATCAATTCCCAGCGCCCTCCGGGCCGATTCCCGGTCCCATTTCAACAACGATCGGCGCAATGGATACCCCGTCACGTGAACTCGCTCCCCTGGGAGATAGGAGTCCGTTCCGGTTGAACTGGCGGCGATTTCGCTGCCGAGCTTAGCGGCCAATTTGACCGCCAGCCCCGGTGCCGCGTCCGGCAATATGCAAACGACTGGCCTGGCGGAAAGCCATCCGGCGAGTATCGCCGGCACCGAAACGTAGCCGCCGGTCAATAGCAATACCGAAGGCCGCCATCGACGAATCATCAGGAACACTTTCGCGGTACTGGCCAACGTAAGCGCGAGGCTGTGGCCCCCAGCAACCACGCCTTTGTGGACGAATCCCTTCGCCCAGATCGCCTCGAATGAGTAACCCAGGTCCTGTATCATCTTGCGCTCGATGTTCGAGGATGTGCCGACGAACAGGAGATTACCTGGGGACAGGCCCTTCGCTCGCAACTCTTCCACAACCGCCAGCAAGGGCGTGACGTGGCCGGCGGTGCCTCCGCCGACGAGCATTATTCGAACATCGTCAAGCTTTTCCTTCGAGACAAGCGGGGACGCCGTTGAGGTCAAGTTCAATCACGCTTCCGCGCCGGCGGCAATCACGGCTTGGTTAACCGCCGATGAACGGCGCTCTTTGAGCTGCCGGGAGATGTTGAGCATTAGTCCGACGCTGGCCATCGTCACGACCAGTGAAGATCCGCCGTAGCTGACGAAGGGAAGGGGTATGCCGGTGAATGGGATCAGGGCAGTTAGACCGCCGATATTCACCAGCGCCTGCAAGCTGAACCAAATAGTTATGCCGGCGGCAAGGAGGGCACCGAAAGTATCGGGCGCAAGCACGGTTATCCGGAACCCCCGCCAGGCAAGTACCGCGAACAGGAGAATGGTGGCTAGGTTGCCGATCAAGCCAAGCTCCTCGCCAATCACCGCAAAGATCGCGTCTGTGTGGGCGCCTGGCAGGTAGTAGAATTTTTGACGGCTGGCGCCAAGGCCGAGTCCGAACCATCCGCCGGATCCCAGAGCTATATTGGACTGTATCACGTGCCATCCCACGCCCAGAGGGTCCGCGTCGGGCGAAAGGAATCCCGCCAACCGGCGCATTCGGTAGCCGGCTGTAACTACCAGCAGCGACAGAATCCCAAGACCGGCGATTACACCCAGCGCAAGCTGATACAGACGGGCGCCACCGATGAAGAAGAGGGCTAGCGAGAACCCGACGATGACCACTACGCTGCCTAGATCGGGCTGCACCATGATCAAGCCGCACACCACGGTGAGGACTATGCCGAAGGGGATGGCGCCATTGCGGAAGCTGCCCAGGCGCTCCCGCCGGCTGGAGAGCCAGGTCGCGAAATAGATGACCAACGCGAGCTTGGCGATCTCCGTCGTCTGCACCGATGGGAAGGGGCCGAGACGCAACCAGCGCTGAGCCCCGTTTGACTCGTATCCGAGCGGGCTCGCTATGGTAGCGAGGAGCAGCCCGATCGTGACAATCAGAAGTGGAAGTGCCAGCCTCTTCCAACCGTGGTAATCGAAGTTCGCGATCAAGAGTAGCGCGACCAGACCGATTCCAGCGGCGGAGAGTTGCCGCATCAGGAAGTAGCTGTCGCTGGCGTAAACCGGATTATTGTGAGCTACGACGAAGCTCGCGCTGTACACCATGTTGAGCCCGACCACCAGGAGCATCCCAGCAGCGACCAATAGAACGTAGTCCGGCCTGCGCGGGGCCTCGCTCTCGCCTCGGGATTGATCGTGAGCGCTCATCGCAATCCGCACCCAACTATGTCGCTTCGCGGAGGCACCACCAACCTCATAGTTCGTTAACCAATCTCTTGAATGCGTGGCCGCGCTCCTCAAAGTCACGGAATGCGTCGAAGCTGGTTCCGGCCGGCGACAGCAAGATAGCCTGCCCGGGCAAAGTCGTGGCACTCGCAACGTTGAATGCTTCTTCCATCGATCCAACGGCGCGAGCCGGAGGCGCGGATTCGCCTATCGCTTGGACTGACTCGACTATCTCCGATCCCATTTCTCCGAACCCAACTACGGCAGCGCACCTCTTGCTAATCAACTCGACCATTTCGTCAATCGGAAGATGCTTGCTGCGTCCGCCGGCGAGTAGGACGATCGGCGGATCCAACGCTCTCAGCGCGGCAACGGTGCGCTCGGGCGATGTCGCTATCGAGTCGTTGTAGTATGGGACGCCATCGATCTCGCGAACCAATTCCAGCCTATGCTCCACACCTCCAAACGTTGTCAATACCTCGCGGATGGCGGTCACCGGACAACCGGCTATTGCGGCTACCGCCGACGCGGCCAGCGCGTTCAGCCGGTTGTGCTCGCCAAGCAAGCGCAGGTCAGTTTGGTGACAGATCGTCTCCGCGCTACCGTCGACAAACAGCTTGAGCCAGCCATCCTCCAGAAATGCGCCGTCCGAGAATGCGCCGCCCAGTCCGAACCAGTAGACGCGGCCGGTGCAACCGGCGGCAAGCTGCCGGCAGGCGGGGTCTTCGGCGCCGAGCACGGCACGTCCGTACAGGTCCTGATAACGCAGAAGATTGAACTTGCTCTGGGTATAGGCCTGGAGAGTATGGTGGCGGTCAAGATGATTGGGGGTCACGTTCAGTATCGCGCCTATCTCGACGCTTGCTCGCACCAACTCGAGCTGGAAGCTGCTGAGCTCCAGCACGATCCAGTCCGGGCGCTTGCCGGGGAGGATGTCTATCAGCGGCAGGCCAATGTTGCCGCCTACGAGCACGTCTGCGCCGGCTGCGGCCAACATCTTGCCGGTCAACGTCGTCGTGGTGGTCTTTCCGGCACTACCGGTAATGCCTGCAATCGGAGCTTCGCACATAGAAAACAGCAGCTCGATTTCGTTGCTAACCACTGCGCCGTTGTCAGCCGAGGCGCGAATCAACGGCAGCTCCGGCGAAACGCCGTAGCTGACGAAGACATAGTCAAATCCCTTGGAGAGCTCGATGGGATGGCCGCCGGTCACAAGATTGGGTTTCAGGTGCTCGATCAGCCTTATCTCTTCCTGGAGCTCGGGCTCCGGCTTGCGGTCATTGATCGTGATTCGGCAGCCGAGCGAGGCGAGGTATCGGGTTAGCGCAACGTGGGTGCGCAATCCGAGGCCAACGACTAGCACTTTGGAGGCCGACAGCCTCTCAAATATCGACGCAAGCATCTCGCGCCGGCGGGACACATCCATAGTGATCATCAGACTATCCGACCGATGGTTGCTACCGCGACGCCTACCAATCCGGCGATCCCAGCTCCAATCCAGAAACGCTGGACGATTTGAGGCTCGGTCCATCCGGAGAGCTCGAAGTGGTGGTGGATCGGGCTCATCTTGAAGACGCGTTTGCCTCCGGTGAGCTTGAAGTAGCCCACCTGGATGATTACAGACAGGAGCTCGATAACCAGCAAAGCTCCTATTATCGGGAGTAGAATCAGCCATCCGGACATCGCGGCTACCAGTGCTAGGGCCGCGCCCAATGCCAACGCGCCGGTATCTCCCATGAATAGCGAGGCGGGATTTACGTTGAACCAGAGAAAACCTGCCAACGCGCCGGCCAGAACCAGAGTGACTGCGAGAAAATCGGTGCGGTCATCGACAACGAATATCACCGCAAAGGCGCAGAGAGAGCAGATCGTCGTGCCGGCTGCCAGGCCATCAAGCCCGTCGATCTCATTCACCCCGCTAGTGGTCGCAAAGATTGCCAACGCCGTGACGGGCACCATCCAAATGCCCAGGTCGATCACCCCTGCACCGGGAATCCTGAGAACCAACGGCTCTACCCAAAAATGCGCGATCAGTGCCAACAACATTGCGATCAGGATGTGCCAGAGAAACTTCTTCCGGACCGATAGCCCGATGCCGGTTCTACTCTGAAGATTGGCCAGATCGTCGATCGCGCCGAACGCGCCGAACGCAAGCAGACCGGCGACAATGACAGCCGCGAGTTCAATCGGCCGGACAAGAGCGACCAACAGCAAACTGGATACGACTATGAAAAGCCAACCCCCCATCGTGGGCGTTCCCGCCTTTGACTGATGACTCGCTGGACCCTCCTCTCGTATCTGCTTGCCGGCCTTGATTCGTTTTAGCCAGCCAACATAGCTCGGCGTCAGGAGCAGGGTGATGGCGAAGGCGGCAAACCCCAGGAGCATGGCCGTCGGAATGGTCAATTCGCATCCTCACTGGCCGCACCCACGATCTCAGTAAGGCGTTCGACGACTGTTTCCATCCGCATACCGCGGGAGCCCTTGACCAGGATCACGTCGTCGGGTCTGGGGGAGTAGTCGACGTCCGCAGTGCCGGCCACCCAGCGAGAGTCCTTGAGTCCGCTGTTTTGCGCCGCCTTATGGATCTGCCGCGACTTCGGTCCGACGGCAATTAGGGCATCGGCGACCTGGGCGGCCTTCCTGCCAACCTGACGGTGGCCGGACTCCTCGAACTCACCCAGTTCGTACATATCGCCAAGGATCGCAATCTTTCGCCCCTGAATCGTCGCCACCAGATCAAGCGCCGCCTCGACTGCGGCCGGGCTCGCGTTATAGCTATCATCGACTATTAAAGCCCCATTTGACATTCGGATCGGCCGAAGACGCAAACTCTGTCTAACTTCCGCCAGTCCGGCGCAGGCGTCGACCAGACTCCATCCGAGACAGATTGCCGTCGCGACACCGGCCATCGCGACGTATAGTCCGGGCCGGCCGATCAGGGGTGTGTTGAACTCTGCGGACTCGCCGGCGTGGCACATGCGGCCAGAAACACCTTGCAAGCCCCGAATGTGGATGTCGCTGCCGACCAGGTCAAGACCCGGCCCGACCCCGTAGAGGAACGGACGCGCCTCGGTTCTGCCAGGGTAAAGGCGCAAATGGGGATCATCGCCATTCAAGAGGGCGACACCTGTCGGAGGAAGAGCTTCGACCAGCTCGGCTTTGGCATCGACGATCGCCTGCATCGATCCGAATCTCTCCAGATGGACTGGGCCGATGGCGGAGGACCAAGCCCAAGTCCGGACGGGCGATTTCGCACAGGGTCCGGATTTCGCCAGTTTCGTAAGCGCCCATCTCCAACACGGCGAATTCGTCTGACTCTTGTACGGACAGCAGCGCCATTGGAAGCCCCGATTTCGTTATTGAGGTTGCCCTTGCTCCGGCTGACGCGCGATCTCTGGGCCAGCAAGCCGGAGACGGCCTCCTTGGTCGTCGTCTTGCCAACGCTGCCGGTGGACGCCGATCACTGTCGCACTGATCTGGCGCCGCCACCAGACGGCAAGTCTTTGCAAGCCGGACAATGGCGACTCGACGGTAAAAGTAGGCGAAGTCTTGCCTGTGCACGACAGGTGGCAACTCGACGGGGCGCTCCGCGATGATGGCCCCGAGCGCCGCGTTTGAGCGCGTCCCGGCACGAAATCGTGACCGTCACGCCTATCCTTGAGGGCTATGAACACGTCACCCGATTCGACCGTCCGGCTGTCGTTACGAAATGCGCCCAGGCCGCATTTTCGGCGGCCGGCCGGCGAATTATCTCAGCGGGAGAGAGGCCTTCGATCAGTTGCGAGATAGTCAGCGTCATTTGCAGCAAGCTCAGTTCTGTGCAATCTCGTTCGGTCGGCTCGGGGGGGATGCGAAAGTACAGGAGAAGCTCGCTGGCCGCGCGCTTGAAGGTCGGGGCGGCCACGGTCTCGCCCCAAGGCGTGTCGCGCGGCTCATCGATTCGGACCAACATCACGAATCGTGGCGCATCAGCCGGAGCGTACCCGACGAACGAGGCGATGGTGAGGCCGGAGTATCCCCCCGCCGACAGGAATTTCGGCCGTGCCGGTCTTGCCAGCAACGGCGTATCCATCGATTCGTGACGGTTTGCGCTGGCCGCCTTCTTCATAGTCCACGACCGACACAAGCATCGTGTTCAACGTAGCGGCTGTTTCGGCGGAGATCACCTGAGTAAGCGGCAGCGGGTCAGTCCTGACCTCGCTATCTGGCTTTACGATTCTGTGGACGAGATATGGCCGCATCAGTGTACCGCCATTGGCAACCGCCGCTACCGACGAGGTCAGTTGCAGAGGGGTCACCGAGATTCCCTGACCGAACGAGTTGGTCACCAGGTCAAACGGGGTGCCAATCCGCTCGATTGGGCAACCGCAGCATGCCCCCGGTCTCGCCTGGCAACTTCAGGCCGGTCGGCCGGCCGAGACCGAATGCCGTGAGGTAGTCATAGAACTTGCTGGAACCCAAGCGGGTTGCGGCCCACGCCGCCCCTATGTTCGACGATCTCTGCAACGTGATCCACATAGTTTCCTCATAAGGAGCCCGGGCGATCGCATTCTTCACCGTCCCGCCCATGTACGTGAAGTGTCCAGGGTTATGAAACGAGGTGTCCGGGGTAACCGCCTGACCGTCGAGCGCAGACGCCATCGTCAACACCTTGAAGGTGGAACCCAGGCTCGTAGGCATCGATTACCGCCGGCACACGGAACAGCCGCAGCTTGCTCTCTTCAAAGAGGTCTGGGTCATCGAATGAAAATGCCGGCCGGCTCGCCATCGCGAGCACCTGCCCGGTGGTGGGCTCCAGTACGACGATGGTGCCGCTGCGAGCGGAGTGCCTGGCGAGCGTGCGCTCAAGCTCACGCTCCGCAACGAGTTGAACATAGGAATCGATCGTCAGGTAGAGATCGGGCGCCGTCCTACCGGTGGCTGGTATTGACGAGAACCGAACGCTATCTCATCGCCGTCAGTGTCGCGATCGGCAAGTATCCAACCAGGTTCACCTGCCAGGACATCGTCGAAATACGCTTCAAGACCGCTGAGACCGACGTTGTCCCTTCCGACGACTCCGAGCACTTGAGCAGCTAGATCGCCGTTGGGGTGGGTGCGGGTGTACTTGGGAACGAATATGAGGCCGGACAGTTCGAGCGCTCGCACGCGTGTCACCACCTCGCTGTTCAACTCGGTCGCCACAAGGACCGGGGCTCGCTGCTCACCAGCAGAGCGCACCTTTTCCTCGATCTCAGCCGCGGCTGGCCGATGATTGACTCCAGGTCAAGCGCGAGTTGACGTGGGTCCTCGACCTGGACGGGATTGACGTAGAGCCATTGATAGCCGACGCTCGTGGCCAACAGGTTGCCGTTCCTGTCATAAATGTCGCCCCTACGAGGTTGCACAGCCTCCTTGCGGCGTTGCTCGTCTCGCGCGAGCCCGGCGTAATAGTCGTGGCGCACGACTTGGATGTCGACCAATCGGGTAAGAAACAACCAGCGTCATGCCTAGAAGAACCAGGATAATGGCTAGCAGTCTCCATCGCTGTTGTTCGATGTCATTCATCGCGACGCCTCGCTGGTGGATTTCCGGAGGCCCACTGATGTCGCCCTTTTTCGGAACGCTATATGACCGCGCAAACCTGCCGCCAATATTGAGGCGCGCTTAATCCACGCCGCGCACTGTTGGAACATCACTCTACCCGCCGCTCGTTCCGATGAGTTCGCGCAGCAGTTCCAGGAGATCTGCCGCGGGCGCCGGCTGGGGATCATCGGGCGCGCTATCAATAAGAGCCGAGGAAAACGGTTGTTCGCGCGGGCTAAAGCTCCTCCTCCGGGGTGGTCGGTTTTTCGACAAATATGACGGAGGTCGGAAGCGACATTCCAAGCTCCGAGGCACGTCGCTCAATAACCGGCAGAGATCTGAGACTATCTATCTCCATACGAACCTGCTCGTTCTTGATCTCGAGCTCCAACCGTTGCCTCTCCAATTTGCGTAGGTCATAGCCAACAATCGCGATGTTCGAGGTCTGCATCAGGTATAGAGTGCTGACGATTGCGGCCATTATCAGGACTATGATCCCCAGCGCTGCGATGCCGCTAGACTTTCTCGCGTCCGTGCGGCGGGCGTATGTATCGACGGAATGTAGCACTCCGTTCGTGGACTGGTGGGAGGCGCTGACCTGCTCCTTCACGACGTCACCAACTTCTCACATGCGCGTAGGCGCGCGCTGCGACTGCGGGGATTGGCCCGCACTTCTTCCGGGCCGGGCTTGACTGCCCGACGGGTCACGAGCCTCACAGTAGGTTCGTGGCCGCACCGGCACTCCGGCAGGCCCGGAG
>CAXXUG010000003.1:0-47766 GCA_963664835.2 Chloroflexota bacterium
CGGCATTGGCGCCGTGGCAGAGCGAGCAGTTGGTATTGAACAAGGCTTCGCCGGCGAGGGCTGTGTCGGACAGGTCGGGTCTGGTCACCGACGCCATTTGGGCATTGCCGGAGCCGGCTGTCTGATTCTGTGGCGTTGTGCCCTCGCCACATCCAATCAGCGCGGACAACAAGACGGCAGCCATTAGTGTGTAGATGCGCAGTTTGGTGGTCGATGCGTCGCGATTGGTCACTGAAGTTTGAGTAGTCTCCGTTGCGTCTGGAAAGAACCGGTGCTCGCCCTTTCCGTGCAATTGCGGTTCATCGTGCTCACTACGCCGGCCCGGCATCAATACGTAGTCCGACCGGCACTCGACTACATTCTAAGGCTAGTCGAGCGCGCTTGCATCCCCGACCGCCGACCGGCGGCAGGCCGTGGGCTTGATCCGGGAAGTCGTGTGGAAACTGCCATGGCGGAACAATATACTATTCGGCATTCCGCCAACCTGGCTTCCGGTGGCCGTGGTCGAGATAATCCTTTACACCAGGCTGCCGCCGGCCGGCCGGACAGGCGTGGCGCTGGTTTGCCGGCCGTTTGCCGCACCGTTACACTGAAGTTCACGTAAACTGTGAGGCTGTGGACATGAAGAACATCACTGTATCTATTGACGAAGAAACACATCGGCACGCCCGCATCCGCGCGGCTGAGTTGGGCACATCGGTGTCGGCGTTGGTGCGAGGCTATCTCAGGGAACTCGTCGCCGAGCCGGTTGACGTCACCAGGACTCGCGTGAAGGACTCGGAAACTGAACTCCAGCGTCGGCGAAGGCTCTTGAAAGAGGTGATAGAGGACATCACAGCGAGGGGCGGGGGGTTGCTTATGGAGGAGAACCTCTCCCGAGAGGAGCTCTACGACCGCAATGCGCTTCGTTGACACCAACGTGCTGCTGTACGCCACGAGCGCTCTGTCTGAAGATGCCGACAAGAGTCGCCGCGCGCTCGAATTGCTGGACGAGGCAGAGCTAGCGATATCGGTGCAGGTGCTACAAGAATTCTATTACCAGTCGACCCGTCCCAACCGCAAGGCTGCAATATCCCAAGACCAAGCATCGAGATTTATCGATGCCATAGGCCATTTCCCGGTTCAGGCACTCACTGTCGATGTGTTCCGCGCCGGCGTGGCAATCAGTCAACGCTTTGGGTTGTCCTACTGGGACTCAGCAATCTTGGCCGCAGCGCGCGCGTTGGGCTGCGATGCGGTTTACTCGGAAGATATGAGTTCGGAGCAGGACTACGACGGAATTCGGGTTATCAACCCCTTCGCCGGCCATTAGGAGGCGTGGTCGCCACGTCAACTTGATACCAACCGGTATGGTTGATCCGCGCAAACGTAGCGCGAATTGGCGTTGCAAGCACAGACAGAAACTAGTGAATCCATGAAGCAAATCACTGCGACTATTACACAGCGTAATCAGGTAACAATCCCAGTCGAGGTGCGGCGTCTTCTTGGCTTGAAGCCTGGAGATAACGTCTCGTTCACCATTGAAGATGGACGTAAGGTCGGTCTGGCTGCCGCATCGTTCAGTCTGGAGTCGGTTTACGGGTCCGTGAAACCCTCGAAGAGTCCTGAAGACTTCGATGAGGTTGCCCGGAGTGCCCGGGATGCCAAGGCCGAGGAGACCGCGCGAGAACTGTGGGAGGCATGAGTCTTTTGGACACGATTGTCATCTTCCGGCAACTCACCTGGGATGATGAAGTCAACTCAATAGGCAATCACGAATTCGCGCCGACACCGACAACTTGAGCGGCAACTTCACAACATTGAGGATGCTTCACAGCGAGACTCGCGTATGCCACGCGGCCCGGCCTCAAGCGATATCGATTTGTACGATGCAATGGTCGCTCGGTCCCCACTGCTCCGGCTCGTTGAGGGCGCTGACTTGCACAGACGGGGCAAGGGTCTTGGACGCGAAGACGAAGTCCAGTTGGCGAGTAGCCGTCGCCGGCGTCTGCCGATTCGTGTGGTATGTCGGGACGTTCTTGCTATCCGGCGGCAGCTCATCCGGCCAGGGGTCCGCCTGCCGGCCGTGGGGAGCTTGGGGACCGACGAACGAAAGCCCCAGCGCGTCCATCCTGCTGAACACTGTTCCGTAACGGCCGGCCCAATAGGCGCTGCCGTGCTCCCCGTGACCGTGGAGAATGTTGAGGTCTCCGGCGGCGACGATGCGGTGACCGCGCTCGGATCCGATAAATGCCGACAGGTCGGAAACGGCGCGGTGGGCCGAGGCGTCCGAGACGATCCAGCCGCTGTCGGTCGATCCATGGGGCCTTGTCCAGGGCGCGTACGTCGAGACGACTACCAGAGGCTCGCCATGGGCAGGGGTTACCCTGGCGGCAGCAAGCGTGCCGGCCCGACTGACCGCGAACTCTCCGTACCTGGCATGTTCGATCGACTTTGCCTCTATCCACTCCACCTTGACACGGTTTGAAAGCCTGGCGACCGCCGCCCGCCAGGGCCGGTCCGCATCCGCTCCGGCAGTGAGCCACGGGCCGGGGTTGACGCTGATTCGGTCCTCGACATTCGGCGGCGGTTTCGCCGCTTCCTGGAGGAGCGCGACGTCGGCGCCCAACTCGACAAGGCGATTCCAGGGTTCGATGCGGTGGGCGATGTTCCAGGAGACGATCCTCAGGGTCAACCGACCAATGCCCCGGAGAGGTAGTCCGGCCGCCACCGTACGCCGGCCTTGATGCGCCCGGCCAGCCGGCGGACCTCGCCGAGGATGTCTTCAGGCGTGCCGGCGAGGTCCAGCGAAGAGACGTCGATCGTCTTGCCGGCGTGTCTAATCCTGTGCGTGTCTGTCTCTCCCTCGCCGGCGTAGACGAGCAGGCCGGAAGACAGATCGGCCGCGGTGCAGTAGGCGAGCATCTGGTAGATGTCGGCGTTCTCGAAGCCCGACTGCTCGACCTTCTTGTACTTCGCGTCGCCGACGAAGATCGGCCGCGATTGATTCCCCGTTGTTCCCGAAGGCCACCACGACAGGTCCGGCTTCATCGGGATGCGGCCGGCCTCGTCCAGTGGTAGACGCTGCTCATGTTTCCATCGGCTCTTGGGAAGACCGAGGGCCTCTCCCAGCGCGACGTAGAGAAACTCCTCGAATACCTGGTTCATGTCGATGAGCAGCGCCGCGCCGGCGACCCTGCCTTGAAACAGCTCCAGGCTCGTGTTCTCGATTATGAGGCGTGCCAGCTCGACCGCTGGCCGGTAGTGCTCGTCGAGCCGGCTGTAGCGGACCTCCGGCACCGACCCTCTGCGGTACCTGCCGAGTCCCACCGACTCGAATGCCGGCCGGAGCCGGCGGACCTGCCGCCTTACGGCCTCGGAGCGAATGAAGCTGTGCCCAAGCCGGTGAATCGCGGTCTTGAGAAGCCGGTTCTTCTCGATGTCCTCGGTGTACTCGTCGAACGCGACCTTGATGGGCAGGGGGATGCCGAAGCGCCGGCTGATCTGATCGCCGAAACGAATCCGGCCCCGGACGGTATAGAGTGCGTCTTCCTCGTGCCGGTAGCCCTGGAGCAAGCCGCGTCGAATGGCCTGCCGGGTGCGGTGGGCAAAGGCGAGGGCAATCGCTTCAAGCATGTCCGGGGCTTTCTCCAATTCGAATGCGTCCTTGCGCCAGTTTTCGGGATCCATCGCGTATGCGATCAAGAACATCACGCGGTCGATAGTAATCTTGGGCCGGATGACTATGGTTAGGTCGCCGACGTTCAACGCGCCTATGTAGGAAGAAGGCGTGAGCGTGTAGGTCCCGGCGGTATTGAACGCCGGCGCCACCGTGATGCGCGCGTCCTCTTTCAGAACACGCAACTGGTTCCCGTCAAGCGGGATGTCAGTAGTCTTTGGGGTGTACTCTTCGAGTTCAATCCGATGCATCGCCGGCGCCGGCCTCTGGCTTGTCTTTGCCGTCGATTTCCCGCTTTAGACGATTGTAGGCGAACTCTTTGAGCCGGTCTTCTTCACCGAAGCACTGCTCCTCTATGTAGGGGATGACGGCCTGCTCCCAGATGAAGCGGACACGCTTTTCGTCGAGTGGCGGTTCATTCTTCATGAAATGGCTGGGGCCGATGGCCATATGCCGGTCTTTCAGCTCTTGGTTCGCTGTCTCGACGAGATCGGCGACCCATTTCATTTGGGGACTGTGCTTTTCGAGCCAGCCGCTCAGCAGGCCTTCGATAGGTGGCTCGTCTGGGAAGAAGCCGAAGAAATAGAACCGCCGGCGGAGTGCCGCGTCGACGAGCGCGATCGAGCGGTCGGTAGTGTTCATGGTGCCTATGAACCAGAGGTTTGCCGGCAGGCTGAACTCCTCGTTGCTGTACTGAAGATTCACCGTGTCGCCCCGGTACTCCAGGAGGAAGTAGAGTTCCCCGAGCACCTTGGCGACGTTGCCCCGGTTGATCTCGTCGATGACGAGAATGAATATGGAATCCGGCTTGGCAATGGCCTCCTCCGCAATGGAACGCAGAGGGCCCTTTCTCAACTCGAAGCCGGCCTGGTCGCCATTGAGCCTAGGCCGGAAACCCTCGACGAAGTCCTCGTAGGAGTAGGAGGGATGGAACTGGACGATCTTGAATCCCCCGCCGTGCTGCTTACAATGCTCGGCGATGCGCTTGGCGACGTAGGTCTTGCCGGTGCCGGGCGGCCCCTGGAAGATCGCCTGCCGCTTGTCTTTCAGTCCGTCGATGATCGTCTGCAAATGACTGGGATCCCAGAGAAGCTCCTTGGCAAGTGATTCGATGCTTGCCGGCGACCACGGGCCGTCTGGTTGCGGGCCGTTGCGACCTTGCAGAACACCCCAGACCACCGACTGCGCATCAAGCCGGTGGCGCAACTTGAGTCCGCGCTGAGATGCTTCATTGATGAAACTGTCGAGGAAGGCAAGGGCATGCTCGTACAGTTCTGCCTCATCAGGGTCGCCCTCCTGTTGCTCGTAACCTGTTCGCTTGTATGCCTCTTTGAACTTAGTGATTTGGAATGGTGGGTACTTGTAAACATCCAGTCCCATTAGGAGGCCGGATGCGACGTTCATACGCGAGCCGGTGCCGTTTATCACCGATGTGGGAAGTTGCTCGCTGAAGACGCGGATCCGCTCGGAGACAGGAGAGTCGTCTTGGGCCCAAATCGCTCCCAACGCTCGCGATGCCTTTGTCTTTTGTGCAACGCACCATTTCTTAAGATCGTCGATTGAACGCCAGGTGATGAAGTTGACCTCGCTTGAGTTGAGAGCAACCCTTAAGAGGTCGGGCCAATCATCTGCTTGAGCGAGCACCGCTTCCCGCGCCTGTTTCAGTTTGTCTCCTATCTCAACCTTGTACCCAATCTCTTCGATTTCCAGTCTTCCGCTATCAACGTACTGTCGGGCGCGTTTGACGAACTCGTCCCAAGGCTTGAATTCATCATCCCATTGGGCGCGGACTTCAGCGTGCTCGTGAAAGAGAAAATCCATCCTGCCGTGTTTGGCTTCTAGGCTTGAGCGAATCTGTTTCAGTTGACGGTCAACGTCTTCCGTTGGTTGCGTAACGATGGTCGAAAACGCCTTGGCGATCCTTGCCTTGTGACCGGTATTCGTAATCGCCTCGAAATCGTCAGGAAAGACCAGATGGAACAGAGCTTCGCGCTGCGCAACAGGGCTGTTGGGGAATTCTCGCATCATCGCGCTTTCGAGTTTGAGTCGCATCACGAAGTCCTTGAAACTCCAAGGGTCGCCAAGTATGCGACGTTGCTCAGCGTGCTCTTGCTCCTTGAACCGCTCGGCGAACTCGATCAGGAAGGCGACTTGGAATGGAAGAGCAGTGAAGAAAAAGGGCCCTGGACGGACAATGCCTGGCGTGAGGCCGACAATGAGGTCGGGCGGAATCTTCACTGGATCCGGGGACCATGAGAGAACCTCATTAATCCTCTGTTCTTCGGCGGCGCTCTCCTTAGTCGAGACTATGAGAAAGTAGAAATAGAGCACCTCCCCCATGACTTGATAGACTTCTGCCGGGCTGCCATCCAGTTGGCGTTTCAACTTGTCATGGAAGCTATCACTCGACTCGTCCGGCCTGTCCAGGAACCGCGCGCGGAGTTCCCCAAGCCACCGTCTCGACCATATCGCGTTACCAGGCGTAAACAAGGAGTCGTCATTACGCAGCGCGCGGTCGACCCAAAGCTGCGCTGCCTCGTAGACTCTCTCGGTACCGCTGGCCTTCAATTTCGAGCCCATCGTTTTACCTCCGCCGGCGTGTTGGCCATAGTGGTCAACTATAGCCTATCCAGGATGCGCGACATAAGGCCGGCTGGCCGGCTGTCTCAGGCAACAAGAAGAGACTAGCACGTATTCACGGGCAAGGCTGCCGACCGCAAGTCTCAGCCGCAATATCCGTAGGTCCGCAAAAGGGATATAATCGCTCCCTGTACTGGCGGATTGGGTGCATGTGCGAGCACTGCGATGAGAATCTGAAGTGACTACGAAAAAACGTGCCAGTCTAGTGAGCGGACGCCGGCGGAGGGCCGAGTGTCCGGCAAAGGAGGGTGACATGCGTATCAGATTGAATATCCGGCCGACGCTTTTCCCGGCAGTGGCTGCCGTCCTGCTTCTAGCAGGTCTGGTTGGGTGCGAACTTGGGGATTCGGGGCCTACCGCCGTGGGGGCCAGAGCCAGCGCAGAGATGAAGTCGCCGGCGGGCGATGTTCTGGGAATGGTGAACATGGTACAGGGGCCCAACGGCGTCCTGGTTTCGGTCGAGATGACCGGGTTGGTTCCAGGTCCCCACGGATTCCACATACACGCGATAGGTAGCTGCTCTCCAGACTTTTCCGCGGCCGGCGACCACATGATGCTGGAAGGTGAAGAACACGGCTATCTGAACGAAGGCGGTGATCACGCCGGCGATATGCCGAACATCTATGCTGCCGCGGACGGAACCGCCCGTGCCGATGCCTTCAACGATGCGATAACTTTGGCCGACGGGCAAGACAACTCGGTAATGGATGCGGACGGCTCTGCCATTATCATCCACGAAAAAGGCGATACCTACGGCGAGGATGCCGGTGCGGGCGGCCGCGTGGCCTGCGGAGTGATCGTCCTGAACTAGGCGGATACAACGGCGCTGTGTGCCGGCGGACGGACAACGACTGGCAAGTTCGGGTGGGAATAGCCGGACGGGCCGGCGCGTGAGGGACTAGGAGACAGCGCTCAAAGCAAGGCCGGCCGGCTCCGGGGCGCTCACTCATCGTCGTCGATAAACGGTATCGGACGATTCGAGTCGCGGTCCGGCAATTCGAGATCCGTCCCGCGTGGAGTGTTTTCAATCAACCATTGGCCCAAGGGTTTGCGGGGAGGCGACTTACCTTGCCAGACACTCTCCGGTACCACGATGAACGTCCGGCGGACGCCTATACGCTGGGGCCCTTCCTCCTCGGCTAGGCGCAGGATCTCCGACAGCCGGGCCTTGGCTTCGGCGATGGTCCAGACGCGACGTTCGTTGGAGCTTTCCAAGGTTAAGACCCCTTCGGTGGTAGACATACTCCATTATAGAGTATTTGTTCGTGCAAAGGGCTCTTAATCGCTCCGCTTGGCGGCGATGTCGTGTTATTCGGAGCTTGTACTAAGCTCTTGCGTGTGTCGGTCTCAGCGAGTTGAGCAACCGCTGAGAGGCGCCGGCGATCTCGTCGACAGCGGCGTTGAACGCCGGCTCGTTGGCCCGGGACGGCGCCCGGTAGCCGCTGATCTTGCGCACGTACTGTAACGCCGCGGCGCGGACCTCCTCGTCGGTCGCCGGCTCGTCCTTTCTACGCAGCGTCTTGATGCTTCTGCACACGGTAGTCTCCTTGGCTCGGGGTGATGCTCTGTCCAACCTGTTGGAGGGCAAGTTAACAAAAGTTATCTGGAGGGCCGCTACTCTCTGTAGTACTCCATACCCAGGTGAGTTATCTGCTCCTCGCCCATCAGCCACCTCAGCGTGTTCTTGAGCTTGGTCTGTTGGATGAAGAGGTCGTGTTCCGGGTAGACCGAAGGGGCGTGGTGGGGACTCTTGAAGTAGAAGGAGAGCCACTCCTGTATGCCGACCATGCCCGAACGCTTTGGGCCAGGTCCATGAAGAGGACCAGGTCGAGCACCAACGGCGCGGCGAGGATCGAGTCGGAGCAGAGGAAGTTGATCTTGAGCTGCATCGGGTGGCGCGAGCCAGCCGAACAGGTCGATCGTTGTCCCAGCCCTCCTTGGCGTCGCCGCGGGGCGGGTAGTAGTTGATGCGCACCTTGTGATAGGCGTCGGAGTAGAGCTCGGGGTACATATCCGGCTGAAGGATGTGCTCGAGCACGCCGAGCTTCGACTCCTCCTTGGTCCTGAAGTTCTCGCGGCTCGTCGAGCACCTCTCCGTCCCGGTTGCCCAGGATGTTGGTGGAGAACCAGCCGTCCATGCCCAGCATCCTCGCCTTGAGCATCGGCCCGATCACCGTCTTGACCAGCGTCTGGCCGGTCTTGAAGTCCTTGCCGCAGACAGGCGAGCCAGTTTCCTTGGCCAGGCACTCCAGGGCCGGTATGTCGACGGTGAGGTTCGGCGCTCCATTGATGAACGGTATGCCCTCCATCAATCCCGCATAGGCGTAGATCATTGAAGGCGCGATGCTCTCGTCGTTGTCGCGCAGGCCGCACCGGAACCTCTCGATGTCCTGGTGTGTCTCGGTTTCGGTAATGAATTTTTCGGTAGAGGCGCACCAGGCCATTACCAGCCGGTCGCAGCCGTGGTCGTCCCTGAAGCGCCGAATCTGCTCGCGGACGGCTTCGACGGCCTGCAGCTTGGACATCGCCGGCTGAACGTTCACCCCATCGATGCGCTTGACGTAATCAGTGTCGAAGACGGCCGGCATGGGCTCAATCGATTTCAGGAACGGTGCGATGGGCTCGATCTGATCGTGGCGGTCGAGGGCGCCGCACTTGAGCGCGGCCTCGTAGGCGTTGTCCGGAATCGGGTCCCAGGCGCCGAAGACTAGTTGGTCGAGGCCGGCCAGGGGAACGAAGTCGCGAATCAGCGGTGTTCGATGGTCCGGACGCTTGCCTAGGCGAATCGTGGCCATCTGGCTGAGAGAACCTATAGGCTGGCCGGTTCCCTGCCGGATGTGCTCGACGCCGGCGATGAAGGTCGATGATACCGCGCCTAGGCCGACCAACAGGACGCCAAGCTTGCCGCCGGCCGGCTGGATCTCTGGGGTGTCGATCGACACGAAGTCCCTTGGCTCCAGGGCGATGCCCTGCTCGCGTGCGACCTCCAGCAGCCGGGGATGCCACTGGGCGGGGATCCGGCCGGTCTTGACCCAATGCTGTACCGTGCTCTGGCGCTTACCAATCAGGCCGGCCAACGAGGACTGCCCGCCGAATCGTTCGATTATCTGCTTTGCGTTGTTCATAGCGGTAAGTGTAACGGTATTTTCGTTAGCTGGCAAGCCGGTGGCCGGCCGGTTTGTGGGTGAGTTGATATGGCTGGCCGGCCATTCGATGGCTTTTTGAGTCGCTGGGACTGTGCGGAACTCTTGTTGACGTTGCTGGGAAGTTACGAATTGCCTAATATTCCGGCGGACCCGCAGCGCAACCGCAAGCGTAGCGTTCATCGCGAAGTCGCGGTTGGGTGAAGACGAAAGGAGTTGGACTTGAGCCATACGAATAGCAACGCTGCTCGCACTTAGGAGGGGACGACGCCAAAGCCAGTGAGGCTGAGCGTACACGTACCGGTGGGGGGTGCGCCGAGCGTCCCACAGTGGCCGATACAAATGTGACAAAGTCGGTCGTGGTTCGGATTCGGGGATTGAAAACGCCTCGTTGAAGATGGAACCGGAAGTAGCCGTTGACCCCAAAGGAACGACGGCGAATCTGCAAATACCTCAGCTAAGCCTGGAAGTCTAGGGAAGAACAAACGGAACCCTCTGATCTCTTGATCTAACAACTCAGATCAAGGAGATCAGGAGTGAGCAGGTCCACTGAAAACGCGGGATTCTTGTGCATTCAATGCGGCCTGGAAGTATTGCCGCTATCGAACGGAAGTTATCGAAATCATTGCCCCAGATGCCTTTATTCGAAACACCTGGACGTGATACCAGGCGATAGAACATCACCTTGTGGAGGTCTAATGGAGCCAATCGGCGTTAGATACAGGCGAGCTAAAGGACTTCAAATTGTCCATCGTTGCACAACGTGCCGGGAAGTGCGTGCCAACAAGATCGCGAGTCAGACTGTGCAACCTGACGAGTTGGAGGAGCTCCTACGTCTACCGGCGATGTAGTATACAAAGGGCTGTGCACTATCCCTCAGCTGCAGGTTTATCTTAGAAGCGAGTTTAGGTTGGCTCTGGCGCAAGCTGCGTATGAGTCCGTTCAAGTTATGGTCGGCATGAGAAGTGCTATCCAACGAATCGCGTGGACGGTGATACCCGGGATGATGGCCCTTGCAGTGCTGGCGGCCTGCGACGTTGTTCAACCGAGCACGCCAACGACAACTCCTACAACGGAGCCGGCGGCAACTTCAACGCCAACATCAACGCACACGCTTATCCCCACCCCGACCGCCACCGGAACGCGGACACCGACGGCCACCCCAACGCCGACATGGACTTACACGCCGACTCTGACTCCAACATCGAGCGCTACGCCAAGTCCCACAGCTACCCATACACCAACGCCAACCCCGACCGACACACCAAGGCCAACTTTGACGTACACGCCGACGTTGACTGCGACTGCCACGCCCACGCCAACACCGACCTACACACCAAGTCCGACAACTACCTATACGCCAACGCCAACCCCGACTGACTCGCCAACTTCGACACCGACCGCCACACGTACGCCGGCCCCGACTGACACACCCACGCCCGAGCCAACAGACACCCCGGAGCCAACACCGACGGACACGCCCACACCAGAGCCTACCGACACGCCGGAGCCGGAGCCAACGGACACACCTTCACCGGAGCCGACAGATACCGCGACTGCGGAACCGACGCCTTCGCCTAGTCCAACTGCCTCAGCCATTTTCGGCGCAGATGAACTGAGGTCGGCATTCGACAGTCTGCGCGAGTCTTTTGAAATTTTTCACCCGCCAGGCATTGATCTCTCGATCGGAGAGTTGGGATTGGGAGACTACCTCAGCGACGCGGTGATCTTGATCCACCAACCTACCGGCCAATTCATAATCGCGACGAGCGGAGAGATAACCGACGCTGAACGACTCGAGCTTGATTCATTGTTATCGTCTGACCGACTGCTGGATGACCTTACCATTGGCCCCAATAGCGCACCGTCGGGACGCGAGGTCTATGCGAGGGGGATTCTCGAATCGTTGACCGTGGGAGAGAAGTCCTTCGCCGTTCATATGGAGTTTACGATTGCGGGAACTCGAGTACGTCAAGAAATAGTCCTTTTTAGGCGCGTGAATCTCTACGGCTTGATCTACTCCACCACTCCTAAAGGCGGCCAACCCGCTGTATCAACTGAACAATTGGCGAGATTACTGGATGCGAAGATGATCGAAGTTCAATCTGCGAGGTAATCTCCGTTTGGCTAAACCGCCGCGGGAATCTTCTTACTAAAGTTCGGCCCGGCGCTATTCGGACGGTCGTTGATATACTGCCTTAGGTTTTGTTCGGCTAGTACCGGCAGTGCGAGGTGGACCGACAAGATTGGCGCTAGGAATCCGCGTCGCGATCTTGCTGTCGTGCTCGGTGGCGCTGACTTTGCTGCCCGCCTGCGACGTTGTTCAACCGAGCACGCCAACGGCAACTCCTACAACGGAGCCGGCGGCAACCTCAACGCCAACATCAACGCACACGCTTACGTCCACACCGACTGCCACCGGAACCCGGACACTGACGGCCACTCCAACGCCGACACAGACTCACTCGCCCACTCCGACGCCAACATCGACCGCTACGCCAAGTCCCACAACTACGCGTACACCAACGCCAACACTCACATCTACGCCGGAACCAACACACACCACAACGCCGACAGCGACCGACACGCCCACGCCGGCGCCAACGGACACCTCGACGCCCGTCCCTACCGCGACTCCAACGCAGCGGCCAACACACACGCCGACACCGGAGCCGGACACCGCTGACCTGGTCTATGAGAAGGTTTCATCCTCGATCGCGTACATCGAAACGCCGGCCACCAAAGGCAGTGGGGTCCTGATCGAAGGTGGGTATGTTCTGACAAACGCCCACGTAGTTTGGCCGTACGAAGCCGTGCGCGTCGTATTTCCCGACGGTTCGGAATTCCTCGAACTCCCGGTGAAGGGCCTCGATCTGCTGGCCGACCTGGCCGTGCTTGGCCCGGTGGTTGCGCCCACCAAAGGATTGCAGTTGGTAGATGGAGAGAGTCTGCCTATCGGCGCCGAGACGTTCCTGATTGGTTATCCCGAAGTGTCCTCAGAGTTTCCTCGGTCGACGATTGTCAGGGGCGCGCTGTCTCGCGTCGAGGAACTGGAGACCATTGGTCTCACCTTTCTTCAGATCGACGCCGCCGTGGCGCCGGGCCAGAGCGGAGGAGCGCTCGTCTCCGACCAGGGCCAGTTAATCGGTATTACCGGCGTTGGTTTGAGCAACGGTAGATTCGCGATTGCAACATCATCGGCGGATCTCCTGCCACGGGTGCGAAAGCTCATAGCCGGCGAGGACTCATCCGGCCTCGGAGACAGGCGCGTGCCTTCGGGCGGAGGCGAGTTCGGACACGGGATCAGGCTGTCTAATCTCTGGGACCAGAGCTCCTTTGTGATAAACGAGGCGCCGGGAACCGTAATCGGGCTCGAAATTACCGGCGATGAGGAGGGTGAGCTTACGATATTCGACTCACGCAGCAATCAACTGCTTTATCTGGACACCGGGAAGACGGGCGTCGCGGCTGGCTCGTTTCCCATTGGAGGCAAGGGACCTCGCTTTTTTATCGTTCAGCGGTGGTCGAATGACCGCGGCAGTTTCTTTGTGGACAGCAGCCACCGATTGACAGACCTGCCCGATCCAGACGACGGCACACCCATAGGGGTGGGTGAGTCAGTGCTGGGAAACATCGATTTTCCTGGGGACACCGATCACTTCTTGATCCGCCTGGAGGAAGGCGAGCGCGTCGAGGTTGCAGTCAACTCGATTCTGGTCAATAGCTTCGTCACGATCTACTACGAAGGCGCCGGACTAGACGACATGATCGTCGATCACAAGAGTGGTGGCGGCATTCTTAAACACGATTCGAGGATCGTCTACCGGGCGCCCCATACAGGCGAGTACCTGGTTGTGGTGCAAGCCGTCGGCCTCAAGGCGCCCGGCGGATACCTGGTCAGTCTGAAGCCGGCCGGCGAGGACGCGATCTTGACCGAAACCACAGCGGCGTCCGTATTTCAGTTCTCCGGCCCCGATTCCACGCCAATTCACTCCTACGAATTCGGTGTGGATGAAATCAAGGACGCCTTTGCCGAGTTGCCGAAAAGTTTCGCAGAGATTTACCCCTCAGGCTCCGGTCTCTCAATCGCAAACCTGGGTTTGGAGGGTTACTTCGACGATCTGGCGGTTTTCTTGAGCGCCGATCCATTCCAGATGGTCATCGCGGGGACCGGACAGTTCGCCGATCTTGGGCGATTCAATCTCGACTCGAACGTCTCGTCTGCCAAGCTATTGGAGGAGATCGTCCGGACGTTCGTTGCCGTCGCGATTGAAGGGGACCAAGATCTCGAGATCCACGACAGCGGACTGCTGCAGCCGGATGGCGTCGGCGAGGTGTCATTCGGGGCGTTCTTGGACGCTGGCATGATGGAGGGAGGTGAAGAAGTGATAAGGCTGAGGGTGGATTTGCTTATTTTCCAGCGCGGCAATCTGTTTGGCGGCGTCATCTCCTACATTGATTCTGGCACGGAGCCGTCGGTGCCAGTACTGGAGTTGGCCAGGATGTTGGACGCAAGGATGAACTCAGGTCTGTCCAGAAGGTAACCGACGCTGGGGGCTGCAAGAGCTTGATATGAGGTCCAGTTAGGTCGGGTGGTAGTCTCCTTTGACAACGCTTGGATTCGGGAGTTCGTTCAACTTCCGTAGGTCGCACCTCGCCGATCGGTCGCGGAGTCGCAAGTCGAGGACTCAATTGGTGAGGCCGGACACGCAAAAATGCAGCCTGAACGAAAGAGTTCACTTCGCGGTCTCGTGACGCTCCCCAAACGACACTGTTCCACACGGCGTTGAGCGGCGTTTCCGGCGTGGCCGGAGACTCGCCTATGTACTACAGTTCCTCAACGTGTGCCATCACGAGGTCGCGCAGCGTCACCATGCCCAGAGGGTTGCGATCGTGGTCGACAACCAGGGCGCGTGACAGGCCGAAGCGCACAAGCAGGCGCACCGCGTAGCGGGCGAACATGTCCGAAGGCAGAGTGAGCACCGGTTTCGACATGATCTCGTAGACGTTGACCCGCTCGGGTGAGCGGTTCTTGGCGATCACGTCTCGGGCGATGTCGGATACGACGACGAGTCCCAGTTCGTCGTCTTCGTTGCGACGGTTCACGGCGATTGAGCTGACCCTGTGCTGCTTCATGAGCGCCATTACTTCGGCAACTGTCGCGAGGCCGTCGACGCTGTGCAGGTTGGAGACCATAACCTCCCCTACCCTAATATGCTTCTTGTTGCTCATATCTCGTCCTCCAGTTCTTCCAGGATCGTGGGCAATTGAGTGCTGAGGCCCACGACGTCTTCGATGGCGATCTGGAACGCGACGCCGGCGCCGTGCTCCTCGTCGATGCGGCCGGCGTCCCGGATACGCTCCAAGATGTCTCGCGCGCGCGTCTCGACAACCAGGAACAAGACTACGTCGCGCTTGGCGGCCAGTTCCAGGCCCAAAAATGTCCTCTCTGGCTTCAATCCCTCGCCGCGGACGCCGCTAATGATAGTGGCGCCGGTGGCTCCCCCGCCTCTGGCGGCATCGATTACTATATCGGTTTTTTCGTCGCTTACCAGTGCGACAATCAACGCTAGTCTCATTACTCAATCCTCCTCCGAGCTGTTTGTGTTCCGCCGGCGTCTCAGCCAGGATGCGCCAATCGCATAGCCCAACACGGACATGATTGGAAAGACGCTGGCGAACGCAATGAGTCCGAATCCATCTATAAGAGGATTGCGGCCCGGCACACTGGCTGCTAGGCCCAGCCCCAGCGCTGCGACCACCGGCACCGTAACCATGGAGGTCGTGACTCCGCCGCTGTCATATGCCAGCGGCACGATGGTTCGACTGGAGCGGAAGGTCTGCACAATCACGACAATGTACGCGGCGACGATGTACCAGGGCAGGGGAGTTCCGGTGACGATGCGGAAGCAGCCGAGAGCGACGCCGACCGCGACGCCCAGCGCTACGGCGATCCTCAAGCCCCATGCGTTGACAGTGCCTCCTGAAACCTCCTCGGCCTTCAGCGCAACCGCTATGAGCGAAGGTTCAGCCACCGTAGTCGCGAAGCCAATCGCGGCGGCAAAGGCGTAGACCAGCAGGTAGTCATGCCATTGGACTCCGTCGGCCATACGCTCCGCCCCAATGGTCGTCGGCGCGGTAAGCTGAATCGCCATTGTTTCTCCAATGGGGAACAGAGCCTCTTGCAGGCCAATTAGAAAGAGCGTGAGCCCCAGCAGGACGAAGACCGCTCCGACCGCGATTCGTCGCAGGTTGGGCAGCCTTCGCCGAAGCACGACAACTTGAAACAGTACGAGGATTCCCACGATTGGCGCCACGTCAAGCGCGGTTGAAAACACGGTGTCGACAAAGGTGCTCAAGAACTCCAACGTCAGATCACCATCCCGTAGGCGAGCACGCAGATCATCGGTGTCAGGCTGGCGAAGGCGATCAGTCCGAAGCCGTCGATCATCGGATTACGTCCCCGGATCGATGTAGCGAGGCCTACTCCCAAAGCTGTGACCAACGGTACCGTGATCGTGCCCGTGGTCACACCGCCGGAGTCGTAGGCCACGCCGATAATCTCCTCGGGGGCGAAGAGGGTCATCGCTGTTACCAGAACATACCCTCCGATGATCAGGCGATGGATGGGCCATCCCTTCAGGATCCGCAGAACACCTAGTACGATCGCCGCACCGACCGAAACCGCGACCACGATGCGCAGTTGGAGGGCGTATGAAGTGCGTGACGTTTCTTCGGAGCCGATAGCGCCGGCCTCGGCCGCGACCTCGGCCGCCTCGGCTGCTATGGCAATCAGTGCCGGTTCGGCTACCGTCGCGCCGAAGCCGAGAAAGAACGCGAAGGCGAGCAGAGCGACCACGCTCCCTTTACGCGCGAAGCCGTGCGCCAGCGCCTCACCGAGGGGAAATAGGCCGCTCTCGAGTCCCTGGATGAAGAGCGTCAGGCCGACGACCACGCAGAGGAGCCCCACGACCACGTTGCCGAGATTTGGAAACGGTTGCCGGAGCACCACGATCTGGAAGAACGCGATGACAATGATGATAGGCGCAAGATCGCGCAGCGCATCGACGTTCCGCTGCAGCATCGCGGTCAAGTACCGTGTCACGGCTTCACCATACCTCCGTGGTTCATCTGGCACCAATTGCAGAAATATAAAAGGCCATAAGGGGTGGGTCAAGCGCCACTAAAGGCTTGGTACGGCCGATGGAATCTGGCGGAGATAGTTGGCTGGAAACCTCAAGAAGCGTCACGGGTTCCGCGCGGCGAGTCCGGACTCCAGCCAGTCCGGCGCGAAGCCGGCGAGAATCATCCGGCCATAGGAGTCAGCTTCATAGAAGCAGAGAATCCGTCCATCCACAACCGCCAAGTCGGAGTAGGCTGCGAATCCCCCCTCCAGTACCCTGGCGACGGACCAGGTCCGGCAGTCGTCAAGGCTGAGCCGGATTGTCAGGCGTTTTCTCTCAGTGGCGTTGCTCGGATGGGAGAGAACCACGCGACGCTCGTCGAGCCGGACGAGGCTGCCCTGGCAGGACGGTTCCGGCAATCCTGGATCGTATTCGACCGTGGTCCAGGTCCGGCCGGCGTCGGCGCTGCGGGCAGACGCTCGGCATCTCTTGTCCCGCCGGCTGCGCATATTCATGTAGACTGAGCCATCTGTCAGTTCCACGGCGGCGCACTCGTCGGAGGCATCCTCGGTCATCTCATGGCCCCTACGCCAGGTATGGCCTCCGTCGTCGCTGTATATGGCGAACGATGACTGAATCTTGCCGATGGATGGCGAAGGGTTGCGCCACGTCACCGGCCCAGGACTGGAGTCGGACCAACAGGGAACAAGCAGCCTGCCGCTGCGAATCTGAATGCCGTGGCCCGGGCCCGTTCCGAGAAACGACCATGCCGGATCCTTCACGCTGTCGGTTATCTCCTCCGGCTGAAACCAGTTGATGCCATCGTCTTCGCTCCTGGTGACAAACACCTGTTGGCTGTCCTTGCAAAAGGGGAGTATGATCGCTCCGGTTCGGTGATCGACGACCGGGCAGGGGTTCCCGCATGTCCGATCGCCGTCGCTGACGATCATCCGGCCGGCATCCCAGGTCCGGCCACCGTCCTGGCTGCGGCGCAGGAGTATGTCGATTTCGTCATGGTCCTCTCCAGTGTGCCGGCGCGCCTCGCAGAAGGCCAGGACGGTGCCCCGGCTGGAGACCGCCAGCGCGGGGATTCGGTACCTTCGGTAACCGCCCTCGCCGGAGACGAAGAGCGCAGACCTGTCCATTGATGCCCTCCAATTGAAGTCTTTACTTGGCGCGCCGCCGCCGGCCCGAGTCCCGCTGCGAGATTGCCGCGCGGGATCCACATGGTATCTCAGTATTGGATGTGGGGATCACACTCACTGTGCTCCGGCCGTAAAGCTCCGTCGGCCTGTCGAAGCAGTGGTCAGATGCGTAGTCTGGACAGGGGAGGTGGTACCATAGGGTGCACCATAGGCACTTAGAGAGGGTCGGCATTCGCAGGACCGCGGGATGAGTGAAAATGACGAAGACAATCTATCTTGCCAATCCTTACGGATTCTCCCTCCAACAGAAGACGACGCTTCTCCCCCCAATAATCGCTGCTCTCGAGCACCTTGGGTTGGAGGTCTGGGAACCGTTCGCACGGAATAACCAGGCGGCCTTCCTCGAGCCGGGATGGGCCTACCGCGTCGGGCAGAGGGACTATCGCGACGTCGTGGACTCGGATGCTATCTTCGCCGTGGTCAACGGCGTTCCTCCGGATGAGGGGGTCATGATCGAGTTGGGCATGGCGATTGCCTTGAAGAAGCCCACGTTCTTGTTTCGGGACGACTTCCGCCGGGTGACCGAATGCGATCAATATCCGTTGAATCTGATGCTGTTCACCGGTCTGCCGGAGGAGGGTTGGCAGGACCACTACTACACCTCGGTGGATGAGATCGTTTCGCCGGAGAAGGCGCTCGCGCGATGGGCCAAGAGCCCATAAAGGACGCACAGAAACAGGGTCCGGCTATGCTTGGCGGCTATCCGCACAACACTGCGCTCGGAACTGACTAGAGATTGACAATTGAGTGAGAGAATGCTCCATCCGGTCCAAGGTCCCGCGTGGCGCATGAGTTCCTCGTTACGCTTCGGGCCGCTTTCCTGGGCCGAATTGTCTTAGGCGACGGGAACGGGAGTCTGATAGATCTCGCCGGCTGAGGCGACAATCCAGGGATCCGGCGCGCAGGCGATCGATTGGTTCTTGCCGTCGTAGTCCAGCACGTCGAGTACGTGGCGCATCGCGTTGAGCCTCGCCCTCATCTTGTCGTCCGACTTGACGATAGTCCAGGGAGCGACTTCGATGTTGGTGCGAAGAAACATAGCCTCCTTGGCTTCGGTGTACTCTTCCCATTTGTCTTTCGAGATTAGGTCGATAGGGCTGATCTTCCACTGTTTCAAGGGATCCTTGGCTCTCTGATCGAATCGCCTAAGCTGTTCCTTGCGGCTGACCGAGAAGTACAGTTTGATCAGGTGGATCCCACTCTCGACGATCATCTGCTCGAGGACCGGCGACTGGCGCATGAACAGCCTGTAGTCGACATCTTCGGAGAAACCCAGCACCTTCTCAACGCCGGCTCGGTTGTACCAGGACCGGTCGAATAGCACGATCTCGCCGGCCGTGGGGAAATGCCGGATGTACCTCTGGAAATACCACTGCCCAAGCTCTTCCTGCGAAGGCTTTTCCAGCGCGACCACGCGGGCTCCTCGAGGGTTCCAGTGCTCCATGAAACGCCGGATGGTGCCACCCTTGCCGGCCGCGTCACGCCCCTCGAATATGATGATGACCCGCTCGCCGACATCCTTGACCCAATTCTGGAGTTTCACAAGCTCGACCTGGAGAGGGAACTTGTTGTCGTAGTACTCCTTGAAACTCAGGCGGTATGCGTACGGGTAAATGCTTTCCTTGAAGTATCGGATGCGTTTCTCTTGGTCGACACTTGAAGGTGCATCGATCGGCTCAGCGCCGAGGATAGCGGCCCCCTGCTTAACGTACTCGTGGGCGTCACCGTAATAACGGGGATGTTGTCGGTGATTACTCTTTTTTTTGCGTTTTGGCATCGATCCGCCCATCTAGCCATCGTGAGATTTTCGCGAGGAACGCAATGCTAATACGAGACGGCAAAAATTGCAACCGCCGATTCCAGCGCTCGTTCGCGGCTTGAACCGGCGCCGGCCGATTGATAGAATTAGACCGACAAAGACGGGCGTTGCGGCGGAGATCTCCGAGTGTGCGTCGCGGGCTCGGTGCTAACTTCAGGGGCGATCTTGTAGTTGCTGTTTGGCGTCGGTTCATGGGAACTCTCCCAGGGTTTCCGTGATAAACGAACTACGATTCATCTCGTTGTCGAATCGACGCGGTCGAGTTTACGTCTCCCACCGACTATCGGCCGTCAGCATTCTCTCCAAGGAGTCCGTTGACAACTCTCGCCGCGATTGACGTTGGCTCCAACGCCATGCGTTTGGCTATTGGCGAAGTCTTGGACAACGGCAGAGTAAACGTAGTAGAGACGGTCCGCGATCCCGTTCGTCTAGGTCAAGATGCGTTTTCCCAGGGGCGACTCTCCCCACCGATCATCGAACGTGCTGTAGAAGGCTTCCGTACCTTCCATGGCTTGATTAAAAGTTACCAGGTCGAGCAGACTGCCGCGATCGCGACCAGCGCGATGAGAGAGGCTGGTAACAGCGGAGACCTCTTGAGCCGCATACGCGGAGAGACTGGCATCCATGTCGAGGTCATTGGCGGTGCGGAAGAGGCTCGCCTGATGCACCTGGCCGTATCGAGGAAACTCGACATCGATAAGGGAGAAGCGATGCTCGTCGACATCGGAGGAGGCAGCGTCGAGCTTGTTCTGACGTCAGAAGGTCGCCTCATAGACAGCCGGTCCTACAGGTTGGGTACCGTGCGCATGCTTCAAGTCCTGTCTGACGGGGGTCTTGGCCCCGAGCGGTTTGAACAGTTGGTCCGCGAAGTCGCCCGCGAGGTGCGTGAATGGGTGACCGACGTGCTGGGCCACAACCTGATAGGGCTCTTTGTCGGTACGGGAGGAAATGTCGAAACCATCGGTGACCTCGCCGGCCGACGCCCCGGCAAGAAAGCCACGTCGTTTGCCCAGGCCGGCGACATCGAACAGATGCGGGCGGTGCTCGAGGAGCTCGACTATGAGGGCCGGCGTTACAAGCTCCGCCTCAGGGACGACCGGGCGGACGTGATCTATCCCGCAACCGTCGTCGTCCAGGCGCTGATGAACGTGGTTTGGGCGCCGACACTGGTCATCCCCCGGGTTGGCCTCCGGGAGGGTTTGCTGGCCGATATGGCGATGCGAAGGGCGCCGGTGGCCGCGTATGCCTGACGCCTCCAATCTCGTGGGCAGGATTCCTCCAGCGAAAAGGTAACGCTAATTGGACCTATTCGTACTCCGCCACGGAATTGCCGGTACCCGCGGCAGCCCGGAATACCCCAATGATGACGAACGGCCGCTTACGCCGAAGGGCGTTCGCAGGATGGTCGACCAGGTACGGGGACTGAACACATTGGATGTCTCGTTGGACGTGATCCTCACCAGCCCACTGGTCCGGGCCGCCGAGACCGCTAAGATCGTTCATCAAGGTCTCGATAATCCGGGCCAGCTAGTAACCTCCGATACGCTCAAGCCTACCGGAGACCCGGAACGACTGATCGAAAAGCTGGCGATGAACTATACATCTTCCAGCAGCGTTATGATCGTGGGCCACGAACCCTATTTGAGCGGACTCGTATCCCTGCTGGTTACCGGCGATCCGGAGCCAGCAATTCGGCTAAAAAAAGGCGCCCTCTGCAAACTGCGTATCTTCGCCGCCAGGTACGGGCGATGTGGCTGGATAGAATGGGCGCTCACGCCAAAGCAAATGTCGAAACTGGCGTGACGCATAGAAACGAACCTATGGGCGCACCGCGATCGCACCTGGTTCAACTGATTCGGCTTTTGACGGTATTTTGGGACACAATCCGAGTCCCGAGATTGCCCAGATCTGCGCGGATAATGGAATGAGTTGGAACAGATGGACGCGTGCTTGGATGCGTACGTAGCCGGACCCAATCATGTGAATGGCATTGTGGTGTTGGTAGAGGCGGGTTTCAAACCCGCCTCTACGGCAATCGTGAGGCGTGGGCTGCCGGAAATCGTCCAGATTTGCTCCGGAATTGGAGTAGGTTGGAGCAGATGACCTCGAAAGCCGGCGGCCGCATGCGGTTTGGAGAGATCAACGATCACCACACCGCTCGCGTTCTTCAACTGCGGTCGCTAGTCGCCCCTTTTAGTGGAAAACATAAAGACGCCTTGTAAACTCACGTCGATCGAACAGCTCTCGTGTTTCCGTTAGGCTTCACCAGACCGGTTAGCGCTATCGGCGTAGCGCCCGGATCCCGCCATTTCTCAATAAACTCCTGTCTGAACGCCGTTGCAGTACTTGCCGCGCATCCAGTGAGTGCGTGGTCCGCGGCGGCGTTCAGGATCGGGTTTGGCGTCCTTGGCGTCGTCGCGGTGGTCCGGTTCGCCGCACAGGGATGGATCTCCGAGCTATACATCGAGCCCGCCCACCACTTTACATACTATGGCTTTTCATGGGTCCAACCTTGGCCGGCGTGGGGAATGTACCTGCATTTCATTCTTCTGGGGCTGGCGAGCCTGGGGGTGGCGCTCGGCTACCGGTACAGGCTCTCGATCACCGCGTTTTTCCTGCTGTTTACCTACATTGAACTGATCGACAAGACGACCTATCTCAACCACTACTACTGGGTCAGCTTGGTGAGTCTGCTGATGATCTTCATGCCCCTGAATAGAACCGCATCGCTGGACGCCCGTCGGCGCACCTCGTCATCTCAGTCGCGCACGATACCCGTGTGGGTGGTGTGGGCACTGAGAGCGCAGGTTGGAGTTGTCTACCTATTTGGGGGTATTGCCAAGCTGAATCCCGACTGGCTCTTCCAGGCACAACCGCTGCGCATCTGGCTGTATAACAACGGAGACATGCCGCTAGTCGGGCCGCTCTTCAAGGAGATGTGGTTCGCCTACGCTATGAGTTGGGCCGGCGCCGCCTTCGACCTGACTATTGTCGGCTGGATGTTGTGGCGGCGCACCAGGCCGTTCGCTTACGTCGCACTTATCGCATTTCACATCATGACCTGGCTTCTGTTCCCTATAGGAATGTTCCCATGGATCATGATCGCCGGCACCCTGATCTTTTTCCCGCCCGGCTGGCCCCACCGTTTATTGGGCAAGTTCATTCCCATGCGAAGAGGGGCATGTGAACCAATCCCGCCTCCGCCGTTCCGGGTCAATGCGCTCCATCGCGCCGGCGTTGTCGCGCTTCTCCTCTTTGCAATCGTGCAGACGGCGATGCCATTGCGCCACTGGATTTATCCTGGTGACGTACGGTGGAACGAAGATGGCTACCGCTTCGCTTGGAACATCATGTTGACCGAGAAGACCGGCCTGGTCAGATTTCAAGTCTCTGATCCTTCGACCGGCGAGAGTTGGCTGACCTACCCTGAGGGGTACCTGTCTCCTCTTCAAGTCGAGCGCATGTCCTACCAGCCAGACATGATTCTGCAGACGGCGCACCTTATCGCTGAAGAGTGGATGCAACAAGGCCGGGATGTCGAGGTACGCGCTGATGCGTTCGTCACGTTCAACGGCCGGCGGGCAGCGCGTCTCATCGATCCCGACGTAGACCTGGCTCGCGTCGCGCCCGGGATTCAGGCGAGCACCTGGATTCTCCCGCGTCCCGGCGGTTGATCTAACGGAGGCTGTCGCCGTCGGTGTCGCTGAAACCGATCGAGACTCCCAGCAGACTGACTACCTCGACGCTGAGGGTTCGCTGAAGATCGACAAGTCGGTCGTACACCAGCCGCACCCTTTCTGGCTCCCTGTCGAGCGCCGATTTCAAGGGCATGCCCACGGCATCGATTGCCGATAGCGAAGCCTCGAACTCATTGCGCATCCGCTCGTCCGTATCTTCGGATAAGACGAGGACCAGATCCGAGATTCCCAGGCCGTCCTCCCCGTCAGAGCCAATATACATACTCCGCATGCCCAGAATCTCATTGCGCAGGTCGTCAAGGGTATTGTCGCCGGCCCCGCCGGGAATCGCCGTGGGATCGGGACCGCCTTCACGCAGTCCCAGCGCCGAGGCCAACCTCATGTCTACGATTGTCCTGATCAGGAAGACTTGGGTCCTGACCAGCTCTGCTACCGCTTGCCTGGTCAGAAGAGAACTGTCCGAGCGGCCGGTGAAGAAGTCCTTGTAGGCCGGGCCGTGCTCCCTGGCGACGCTCCAGTCGTGGTTTATGGCCGTGGCCTCAGACTCTACGACCAAGCCCAGAGCAGTCAGGTAGTCACAACGGGCCGTCCGGCTCCCGGAGAGCTGTTGCAGTGCGTCCTCATCAAACAAAAGGTATTCGATCGCGCCGAAACCGCGTTGTGTCGAGGACAACACGTTTCGCACTTCGTCTTCGGTCGTCGCCGGCCTATCCGTCAACATCGTCTCGATACGTTCGGCGTCAATTGGGGACCAATCCATGAGACTAACGGACCGGCGGTCCATTACAGGGCCAAACCAAGCTGCTTCGGCACGCATCCACGGGGCGCGGGCCTTCCTCCAGGCCTGACGAGCTTCGATCAGCGCGGCATCCGAGGGCGCCGCACACAGATCTTCCAGAGACTTTCGCAGGTTGTTAGATTCTGCCGCCAGCGCCTCATATTCGGGAACGATGATCGAATCAGTGAGGCTGATCAGGACCGCGTCTTCCTCAGGTGCGCTGGCGCCGCAGCCGACCGATACTATTAGGAAGAAACCCAGGCAGCAAGCTCGAAGCAATCGATTCACTATAGCGACCTCAGGAACTTTAAGAGGGCCTCTCGCTCTTCCCGCGACAGTGCCTTGAATGAGTCACGTGACCCTTCGGCTTCGCCGCCGTGCCAGAGAATCGCCTCCTCGATGTTGCGGGCGCGGCCATCGTGCAAGAGCGTGGTGTGGCCGTTTACAGTTTCGACCAGTCCGATGCCCCAAAGGGGTGGAGTGCGCCACTCTCTGCCCGTTGCCTGGCCGTCAGGCCGGTTATCAGCTAGACCTTCGCCCATGTCGTGGAGAAGCAAGTCCGTATAGGGGTATATCGTCTGGTTCCGCAGGGCTGGAATAGGATGGTCCTGGCCGGTAACGTGGCGCGGAGTGTGACAGATCGCGCAGTCGATTCTCACAAACAGACGCGCCCCCTGTTGGACATCGGCGTCGTCAACGTTGCGCATAGCGGGGACCGCTATAGTCTGCACATAGAGTGTCACCTTGGCCAGTCTCTCATCCGGTATTTCCGGCGAGCCGCCGTTGGGTAATGCCCGGCAGGCGGCCTGTGCCGAAGGACAATTCTCTTCAGCGAACAGGCTAGAGGTGATGCCTATATCTCCAAGAAACGCCGCCGCAGATTGCTGTTCAACGGAGGGTTGGTTGGCCTTCCAGCCAAAGCGACCTACGACGTACTGTCCTCGACGCACGTCCCAGACCATGTTGGGCCGGCCTGAAACACCATCCGCGTCGGAGTCGTCGGGATCCGCCAATGCGAGGATGATGTCTTGAGGAATTGCCTCCAGAAGACCCATACCGATGGTCGCGGGCGCGATGCGGGGCGATATCATCACCGTTTTGTCAAGCTCTCCGAAAGCGGGGTCCAGGACAGCGTAGGTGGGTTTGCGCAATGAATACAATGTGCCATCGGGGTAGCGGCCAGGTATCGACTCGTATCTGATCGAGATGCGTCCTTCAACAGGCGTTCCGAGGACGGCACGGTCCTGCAACTGATCGCCATAGTGCGGTTCGTCGACTGGGCCATCGGGACTGTCAACGCTCAACCTGAGTAGCAGTCCTCTCACGGGATCTTCATCGTGCTCCGGCGGTCTTGCCCGGCCATCATGAGCATGACAGGAGGAGCATGACTGGGCGTTGAAAGTGGGCCCAAGACCGTCGCGTGCCTCGGTAGACGATGGCGCCGTAACCCAGTTCTGGTTGAAGAAACTATCTCCTACCTCAAAGATGCGACGTTCCTCGTTGGTGAGGTTGCGGGCGGACAACTCGAAGGCGTTGCGGCCTTTACTGAATGCGGTAGTCTCACCGCCAAGCCTCTCGTCAAAGACCGATTCCAGGTCGATGCCCTCCCCGCCTATGATTCCACAGGCGGGGAGAGGGCTTAGGAGAGTCGCCAGCACGATCGCGTTTGCGATGTATTGGCGTCCGATGAATTGGAGCCAGGGCCGGCCCTTCATTTCACTATAAGCGTCAGCTGACGTTGATCGTGATCCCGATCTCCTGCGCCGCGTCGACGATCAAGTCGGTCTGTTGCTCAAGTGAGACTATGGTTGTGCGTACGCTCTGCCTACCGGCCGCCTGGTCCGACACACCCTCAAGGAGATGCTGATCGAAAGGCTGCGGGATGGCCGAGGCCAAGGCCACGCTGCCTCGAATGTGGGCGTCGAGTTGGTCGGCGAGTTCCGAATCCTTGGCCGCGATAAGGTCCTTGATACCGACTCCAGACACGGCGCCGTAATCGCCCACGTACACCATCTGGATCCCTATCGCATTGGCCACTATATCCGCCGTCGTGTTGTCAGAGAAGCAGGAGTGCTCGTCTTCTTGGGAGCGCTCTTCGTATGCGACCGTCATACGTTCGCCGGCCAACTCGCCGCGGCTCAACTCTCCGATGCCGGTGATGATCTTCTGGATAGAGTCGTCCGGCGTTGCGGAAACGAAGCTGGCGCGGTAGTTGCCGCTACGATTGGGCGCCCAGGCATCCACCATATCCTGGAGATGGCTGACCAACAGATCTGATGCGACGGCAAGGTAGGTTGCGCGCCGATCAGCATTCGCATTTGTGGTGTAGTCCTCGACCGGCCGATCGCCGGGCCCGTCCTTGTTAAGGTCCTGGCCCCACAGCAGGAACTCGATGGCATGCCAGCCGGTTGAGACGTTCTCCTCGCCACCCTGCTCATTCAGGGACACCAACAGATCGGCGTCTATGACCGGATAATCGCCCGGCTTGTTGATTATCCCCGCGTTGGGGTCGCCCTCTACGTAGTCGATGTAAGCCTCATCAAGGGGCCAGGCATTTATCAATCCTTCGGGACCATCGTCGGGATTGTCGATGGGGCCATCGTAGAATCGGAACGCCTCGGTCGGACCGTAGTCATCGCGCGCGCTGAGCCAAAGTCGCTTTGCCGCCTCCAGGTGGGCCGGTGTCGGCTCATCAATGAACCGATCGATTGCCACGTCCAGCGCCATGGCGGATTTCAGGCTCTTGGAGTAGAGATGATGAACACCCTCGGCATAGTTGGAAACCACTTCTTGCTTTAATTCTTCATCTGGTCCGGCTTCGGCACAGGCGATCAGCAGGCCGGCAGTCAACGCCACCGAAACGAACAGAGCTAGAATTCTTCTCACCGAGTTTCTCCTTATAGGCAGAATGCAAATCGTGTTTTGCGCGTCAATCCCAGATTGGCGCATCCGAACGCCGTCCCACTTTCAACCCTATTTGCCCTCTCCTCACTAACATACAAATTCTTTGAGTGCGCTAAGCGCGAATTAAGGAACCTTAACGACCGTGAAGCCTATTCAAATTGCAAATCAATGTCAAGGGTATTTATTGAACGTTTTACCGAACTGCGTGTTTGGGTTGCTGCAGCGGATTCGTCGGAAGGTTTAGCTACCCTGGCGACACAGTTCTTCTTGTGTTGTATAGGTTTCTTCCTAGGTCGAGCTTCTTGTATCCTGCACCGAGGCGGAGTCGAGCATGTCCCTGAAGTGTCGTTCAACTCTTCCAGTCGATAGCATCGCGCCGATTACAATTAGCCAAACAAAGAACAGCGTCCCGATTACCGGATGTGCGGCAGTTGCCGAATCTATCCAGATGAACTGCATCGCAATACCGAGCATCGCGGTAACTGGTGAGATACGTCTCAAGGCCCCGCCGACCATCCACTGATAACGCGCCGCAACGATCAGTGCGATTCCAGCCGCCGCGAAGCCGATCTTGCCGGCGACCCATCGGGTCAATGCCGTCACTTCGATTGAAGGATCGATGGTACCGAGAGCGTCAGCGTTGGCCGCATCTGGAGTTGACGTTGCCAATACCACGGCGCACACGCCTGAAACGCCGGTCAGTACGCCCGATACAACGAAGAGTAGTGGCACAAGGGGAGTGCCAAAACGATCCCTGATGATCCATGTCCGTAGCAAGAACCACGCGCCGGCTATCAGGGTTACACCTGATACGAGTCGTCCCACCCCGCCGATTCCGTAGATTCCCCTGCTTTCGGAGATGACCACCAGCGACTCCGCCAGCGTGGGCTGGTCCGCGCCGGCGGCAACCCGTCCGGCGACCGCGACAACGGTAGCAAGTGCGGTAAGCAGCAGGAGCATACCTGCCTTGCGAGCGGCAGGGTCTCGTTTCGGGACCGCTGTTTCCGCTAATGGACGCTGCGTGCCTGATCTATCTGTTTCTTGCATATATCGTGAACCGCCTGCCTCAGCTTGGGTGGGGAAAATCGATTCTTGCGGGCGTTCACGAGTCGGACTCTTGGGCCCGTTGACGCTCGCGTGGCGTTTCCCTGTGACTATGCGGGGCTGCGGAATTGTTGTTTGATTTATGGGGCCGCGGCGCCTTTCTGGGCGTCAGAATATCCTCCAGCGCATCCTCGAAAACCGTAGGAAGTTCGATTGTCGCTGGATCTGCGCCAGGATCCCCGGCTCCCGGGGTTTCGGTCTTGTTCAGGTAGATGGGAATTTTCATATGCATCGCAAATGCCACCAGTTCGACGACGTCGGCCGGCATCCACATGGTCTGGCCGTTCTTAGACAGCGACATCGCGCCGGTGACAGCGTGTGAGGAATCTATGCTGACGACTGCCGATCCGAAGGCGCCGCCCAGTTCGCTTACGCATCCCATTAGCAGGCTGTAGAGCGGGCACCGGTTGTTCAGGCCGTGGGCTTCGAGCGCCAGGATGTCGGCATTCTGGCACGGGAGTCTGATCAAGACTTTCTCCTTGTGCACGACCGTTTCCATAAGCAGAACTGGCTCACTGGACGATTTATCCCTAAATAGTTGCATTATCGAGGCGAGTTCCATGCATATCCCTCTTGCTGGCTGCTATCGGCGCCGGCGGGTTGTCGCCACCGCATGGCTTAATGGCGCTGCATCCTAATAAAGCTGACTTAAATCTGTCAAGGGAAAAATTAGCGCCCAAGCTTAGAATTCAATAAATGTGGTGGATTGGGCAGCATTCGCTGATGTGATGGTTGCTCGGCCGGAGCCGGCCGTGATTCCTGTTCCGGTGGCCACCGGCCAAGGCGCCGGTGCGGACCCAATTTAACGCCGGCGGAAGTTGCCGAGTGATTTCCGGGGTGCGTGGCGCATGACTTCGGCTATGGAGAGGAGGTGAGTCGAGAAAGCGCTATTTCTAAACGGGCCCAGAGACTCGGATGTGTTGCGCCCATTTCGCTGGAATTTTCACGTCGCGTTCCCCGACTCCCAATGCGAGGTGTCCGGCTCGGAGATCGATTTCTTCGACGGATATTTCCGCTCCCGGTAGCAACCCGTTGTCGTGAGCGAAGTGCAACAGTTCCGGGTCGTCCTCGCCCTCTTCGGTGATTCGCCAGATGACCACACTGGTTCCCGGGTTCGTGTCCACAAGCGTCCGTGCGCCGAGCAGCCTCTCTTCGTCTCGCGAGCCGGGAAACGGATTTCCGTGTGGGCAAGTGGTTGGTTGGCCTAGCCTCTCAAAGAGGTAGTTTTCCAACTTGGGTGAAAGTGTCTGCTCCAGATGTTCGGCTTCGTCGTTGGCGTCTGCCCAGTCGTATCCGAGGCTATCGACCAATAGTCGTTCCAGCAGATAGTGGCGGCGTATGATGGATTCGGCAATTTCTCGCCCTTCGGCGGTCAGTTGGATTCCTCGATCTTCGTCGATGACGGCAAGACCCTGCCGCTCCATTCTCTGGAACGCCTGAGTGACCGCGGACGCGGACACTCCCAATCGCTCGGCGAGACGTGACCCGATTATCCTTGTTCCCTCTCGGAGTGAAGCGTAAATGCGGACCAGGTATTCTCCCTGGGCCAAACTCACGTCCTGCTTTGGTGCCCCGAGCGACATGATCTCCTCGCAACTTGATTCCGTTGTTTCAATTGTAAACGAAATTGCTTGCCTGACATAAGTCCCCATGGGCGGTTTACCTTGGCAAAACAGGCGAAGAATGCCTATTCGCGACAAAGTAGACGCCTAACACGAAAGAAAGATGGGTGCCGTGTTCGGACGTCAGCCTCCAAGCCAGTCCCGCGGCCGTCACGCTGGTGGCGCCGGTTGCCTGAACCCGGCGCCTCAGCCGGACGATTGCAAGCCGGCAGCGATCGCGTTCACGCTATGGAGCAAGGCGGAGAGCAGCTCCGCTCTCGCGCCCTCGCTGGAAGGTGGATCATGCCGCCAACGCCGCACCAGGTTCAGCTGCGCTTGGTGAAGTACGTCTACGTAGGGATTGCGCAGCCGGATCGAGCGCGACAGCACCGGCGAGTCTTCGAGAAGGAACTCTTGGCCGGTAATCGCCACGATAGCTTTTTCGGCCAATTCGAACTCGCGCAGAATCATTTCCAGAAACTGTTTGCGCTGCTCCTCATCCTCGGCGATACCGGCGTAAAGGGCCATCGTCCGGCGGTCGGCAACTCCCATGCTGATCTGTGAGTTGTCGATCGCGCCACGGAAGAAGGACCACTCTGCGTAGAAATTTCGAGCCATGTCCAGGAGGCCTTCATCGCCGGCGACCGCTCCGAGCGCGGAGCCAACTCCATACCAACCCGGGATGTTGAACCGGCCTTGGCTCCAGCTGAACACCCAGGGTATCGCCCTGATGCTGTCGAAATCGAGGCCGGCCTCCGGACGCCGGCTGGCCGGCCTCGAGGCTATGGGCATCTGGGCGATCTCTCGGAACAGCGTCGCCTCGGAGTAGAAGTCCATGAAGCCGGGCGAGTCGATCAACCGCCTGTAGCTGGTCCGGGATCGCACCGCCAACTCCCGGAAGGCGGCGATCAATTTGCCGTCTACCTGTCCTTGGGCCTCGGGCATGAGACAAGAGGTCAGCAACGCATGCGAGAGCTGCTCAAGCGTACGCCGGGCTATCCCAGGATTCCCGTAGCGGGCAAAGACGACCTCGCCCTGCTCGGTTAGCTTGAGCGAGGGCGTGAGGGCGCTCACCGGCCGGCCGGAGATCGCCCGGGCGGCCGGTCCTCCGCCGCGGCCAACCGGCCCGCCGCGGCCATGGAATATCAGCAATCGCACGCCCGCCTCGTTACAGGCGCGTGCAAGTGCATCCTCTGCCTGGTAAATGGCCCACTGCGCCGCCAGATATCCACCATCCTTGTTTGAATCGGAATATCCCAGCATGATCTCTTGCTCGTGCTTCCAAGCCGCCAACTGAGTCCGATAGACCGGGCTGGCGAACAACTCCTTCATCAACTGGGGACATTCCTCCAACTCCTCGATCGCTTCGAACAGGGGCACGATGCGGATTCGACTGGCCGCGGGTCGCCATTTGAAAAGCCCGGTGACGTACGCCAGGAACAGCACTTCCATCACGTCGGCGGCCGAGCGGGTCATGCTGATGAGGTAGGTGTTCATAGCGTCTACGCCGATCCGGCTCTGGCACTCGGCAATTACTCTGAATGTCTCGTAGGTCTCGGCCGCCTGGGGCGACAGTTGCTTGGAATCGAAACGAGGTTTTTCTCCACGTTGAATAATCTGCTCCAGCATCCGCGTCCTTGCCTGGCTATCGAGGTCGGAGTAGCCGGGGCGCTCGGACAGCTTCAATATCTCTGCCACAGTTTTCTCGTGCACATCGCGGTGCTGGCGCACCTCCAGGTTCACGAACTGCAACCCGAAGAGCTTGACCCGCCGAATCAGTTGGTCGACCAGACCCTGGGCCGGCCGATTCGCGCCGTTCGCCATCAGGGATTCGCGGATCAACTCGAGGTCGTCCAGCAGGTGAGTCGCGTTCTGATATCCACCCGGACCCGACTCCTGGGCGAGCAAGAGGCGCATCGATACGAACCACAGCTTGCGCCGGTAGTGCTCGTGAGCGAAGCGGCCGGCCAATGCGCGCACCGCCCTCTCAAGCTCGGCCGCGTCTCGTTTCGCCGACGCTATCAGTTCCGGCGTGGCCCGCTCCTCTATCGACATCACCCGGATCATGTCGTTGACCTCTTGGCGATACAACGTCAGGATCGCGGTCCGATACTGCTCCGAGGCAGTGGCCGTGGCCCGTGCTGTCACGGCTGGATTCCCATCACGGTCTCCCCCTACCCAGGATCCGAGCCGCAGGAAGGGGCGCGACGGTGGGGCGACCGTCGGGTAATACCGGTTGAGGGCCAACTCCAGGTCGCGCTGGATGTTCGGAGCGACCGGGTAAAATGAGTGCTCCAGCGTATAGCCTATTCCTCGCACCTCATCCGAAGGCCTGGGACGGACGTCGCGGATCTCGTCGGTCAACCAAACTAGAGTGATCCTCTCCCGGAGGTTGTCGATCAGCTCCTGTCGGTCCTGTGTCCCGGCCCGAGGATCGTCGAGTTGGGAGATCAAGTCGCCCAAGACCCGCAGATGCTGCTGGACCGTTCGCCGGCGGGTCTCGGACGGATGGGCAGTAAGAACTGGATAGAGGAGCAAATCCCGGACTACCCGCTCGACCTCGGCGGCCGGCCGGCCGGCTTGATGGGCGGCCGCCAGGGCGCCGGCGATCGAACCCCGACGCGGCGCCGGCGATCCTAGCCGCTCTCGTTCGTGGATCGTCCTTAGCCTGTGGTTCTGCTCGGCCAGGTTGATGACGTGGAAGTAGATTCCGTAGGCGCGAACCAGGGTGGCTAGCTGATCGGTCGCCAGCCCCTCGAAAATCCGGCCAAACTCTCGTTCCGCTTCCGGGTTGTACCGCTCGCGCAGGCTGATTGCTCGCAGGCGCAGATCTTCGACGAGGTTGTACAGGCGCTCGCCGCCCTGCTCGCGCAACACTTCACCGACCATCCCACCCAGCAGCCGGACATCGTCGCGCAACCGGTCAATCGGTTCTCGTTTGATGATCAAGAGAATTCCTAACCCCCCGATTTCCTGTTGACTGATCCATGATATCGTTACTTGCCGATTTCGGGAGCCGATTTGCGGATGACAATGTTTGTCGATCCAGATAGGCCTCGATTGGCGTCAGGTTCGACACTTCAAATACCTGACTAGAGCGATTACCATATAGACGCCGTCACCGCCTCAGACGAAACCTGCGTTCGTCGAGCGGTCGTTGAAATCCAACGTTTCAACGGACATTAGTGAATACTTGGAGGCAGCCCACGAACATGGCGCAACCAAGACGACGTGCGGAGTCCGAGTATTCCATGGAACTCGATCACGAAGACCTCATGGCTATGTACCGCTATATGCTCATGGCCCGAACCGTCGACCAACGGATGTGGATCATGAACCGGCAGGGCAGGGGCCCGTTCGCGATCTCCTGCCAGGGGCACGAGGCCGCGCAGGTGGGCAGCGCGTTCGCGTTGACCGCCGGCCGGGACTGGATATGTCCCTACTATCGCGACGCCGGCGCCGCGATCACGCTGGGGGTGTCCCTGCTCGACATAATGTTAGCATTCTGCGCCAAGGCCGAGGACCCATTCGGCGGCGGCCGGCAGCTTCCCAACCATTACAGCAGCCGGCGGTTGCGTATCCTATCCGGCTCCAGCTCGGTCGGCAGCCAGATCCCCCATGCCTCAGGGATAGGGTTGGCCGCGAAGCTGAAAGGCGAGAAGCTGGCTGTCTTGACCTATTTCGGCGAGGGTGCTACCAGCACCGGCGACTTTCACGCCGGCCTCAACTTCGCCTCGATCCACAAACTTCCGGTGATCTTCTTCGCGGAGAACAACGGCTGGGCGATTTCCGTGCCGACCGCGAAACAGATGAACCTCGATTCGGTCGCCGATCGCGCTCCGGGCTACGGCGTCCCGGGCGTAGCGGTCGACGGCACCGATATTCTGGCTGTATACCAGGTGACCAGAGCGGCGGTGGATCGCTGCCTGGCTGGCGAGGGTCCGACTCTTATCGATGCACAAGTCTATCGGCCCTTGCCCCACTCCAGCGATGACGACGACTCTCTGTACCTGCCGCCCGGATTGAAGGAGAGTTTCCAGGACCGCGATCCTATCGAGCGATTCAGCGCCGAGCTATGCGCCATGGGAATCTGGGACCGAGATCGTGACTCTCAGCTGCGCCAACAGATCCAACTAGAGGTTAATGAGGCGGCTTCCTACGCCGAGTCGCGGCCGGAGCCCGATCCGGCCGACCTGTGGTCCCACGTCTACTCCGATTCGCAGGGAACGACCCGATACTGATGGCCGTTCTCAGCATTTTGCAGGCCGTCAACCAGGCGCTCCGGCAGGAGATGGCGCGTGATGAGCGCGTCATCGTCATGGGTGAGGACGTTGGGAAGAAGGGCGGCGTTTTTCGGACCACCGAGGGTTTGCACGCCGATTTCGGTGAAGACAGGGTCATCGACACGCCGTTGAACGAGTTGGGCATCGTCGGCGCCGCGGTAGGAGCTTCGATCAACGGTATGCGGCCGGTCGCCGAAATCCAGTTTGCCGACTACATTCACCCGGCAATGGACCAGATCGCGAACGAGGCCGGCAAGATGCGTTACCGGTCCGGCGGTGAGTTCTCCTGTCCGCTGGTAGTTCGGGCGCCATATGGCGGGGGAATTCATGGCGGCGTGTACCACTCCCAGAGCGTAGAGGCGATCTACGCTCACATACCTGGCTTGAAAGTCGTGGCGCCTTCCACGCCGGCCGATACCAAGGGTCTGCTGATCTCGGCCATCCGCGACGACGACCCGGTCCTGTTCTTTGAGCACAAGTGGACCTATCGACGTATACGCGAGGAAGTGCCGGAGGATATCTACGAGGTCCCGATTGGCAGGGCTGACGTGAAACGGCAGGGTGACGATCTGACTTTCGTGACCTACGGAGCGATGGTCCACAGATGCCTGGAAGTGGCCGAACAGCTGACCGGCGACGGGATATCGGCGGAGGTCCTCGATCTGCGCACGGTCTCGCCGATCGACCGCGAGGCCGTGGCGCATTCGGTCCAAAAGACCAGCAAAGTGGTAATCGTCCACGAGGAGCAGAAGACCGGCGGAGTCGGCGCCGAAGTCGCGGCCTTCATCGCCGAGGAGCTATTCGAGAGTCTCGACGGACCCGTTCTGCGAGTCGCCGGCCCCTTCGTTCCGGCGATGCCCTACAACATTACGTTGGAGAATACCTACCTTCCCAGCGTCGACGACATCGCCGCCGCGGCTCGACGCTTGGCTGAGTACTGAGCGTGACTTAAATCTGCCTCTAGGGCTCCTGGTTCATCTGTAGGGAGAGGCGCGTTGTTCGCCCCACGAATCCGGGTGCTGCTCAACGCCGTAGTATTGGCAGCGCTAGTGTCGGTGGTTGCCTGCCAAACCGGCGGTGGTGTGCCGGCGGCGCCCACGGCGGTCCAATGGCCGGACAACTGGCCGGCGCCACCATTGCCGGTGATTTCGCTCCAACACCCTGACGGACCGATTCAGGGAGATCCCCACGCATACTGCTGGCAGTTTGATTGGGCGGCCAGTCGCGTCTGCGAGGAGGAAACCCCGTGGTCAGGGTCGTACGAGTACCCCGAGATCTCCCCTCGCCAGCGCATACCCGTCGGTATCGAGGCGGAGACGAAGCCGACCAAGCTCTTCGCCCTGATATTCACAAAGACAGGCGACATGGTGGTGGGAAATCTGAGACATCTGGCGACGGTGAACCCCAGCCTAGATCTGGACCTGGAACCTGGGGAGTACAACGTACGATTGATAGGCTACTGGCACGCCAACGAGGTCTCCTACGAGTTCGGTCTGATCGTTCCGGGGGAGGTTGAACTGAAGGCCGAGTGTCATATGTCCCTGGTCGGAGTCGACTCGCGGGTCCTCTTGCTGGAGTCACTCGACGATCGATTGCGAACGGCGCCGGACAACAGGAACAGGATGGGCTGCAGGTTCAACAAGCCCATCGCCTCCGTCGTGTTGACGCTGCACAGCGACAGTCTGGGGTCCTTTACCGAGACTTTTGAAATCGATCCACCATCGCTCGCAATCAGGTTTCCTCTTCGCGACAACGCGGTTTCTAGGAAGACCGGCGGTCCGCTGGCAGCCGGCGAGTACTCGCGCAGAATTGTCGCGTTCACCGAGGACGGCGAGGAGTGGCGTTTCGATTCGGGATTCCTCGAGGAGGTTGTCAGGATATCCGAGCCCTAGTTGGAAGAGTTGGACCAGCGCGGCGTTGAAGACATCGCTGCCGTGTCACGCCGGCTGGCCGACTAGGGAGTCGGCACGGGACTCAGATCTAAGGAACTTTTGGTCAGTGTACTTCGTCGTTATATGTTAGGGAGAGTGAATTCTTGTTCTGTGTCACCACCTGAGATTGTGTGCAGGCGACATTCCGCTCATTCACCACAAGGGAGTCCAACTCGGTTCTTTGTTCACACAACTTGCTAGAGGTGTCCTCTTGACCGGCAGGTTCAAAGCGTTGCTCTTCGGAATGGCGCTGTCCTTGGTGGCGCTGATCGTCGCCTGCGACATTGGTGGTGACCCGCCGGCGGTGACCGAGGCACCCTCCTGGCCGGACGAATGGCCGGCGCCGCCGCTGCCGATCATGTCGCTGCAGCACGAGACCGGCCCGGTCGTGGGTGACCCCCACGCGTACTGCTGGCAGTTCGAGGGAGCGGCTGATCGCGTCTGCGAGGAGTACGACATCTGGTCGGGAGTATACGAATATCCCCAGATCGCTTCACACCAGCGCATCCCTGTCATAGTCGAGGCCGAAGATACGCCGACCAGGCTGTTCGCCCAGGTATACACCAGGCAAGGCAACCTCATGGTGGGCAGCTCGCGCCGGCTTTCGGCGGTCAACCCCAAGCTGGATCTCGCCCTGAGTCCAGGGGAATATAACGTGCGACTGATTGGCTACTGGCAGGACAACGAGGTCTCCTACGAGTTCGGCTTGACCGTTCCTGGCCGGGCCGCGCTGATCGGCGGGTGCGATAGGACGGACATAGAAGCAGCTCCAATCCTTTCGCTAAAATCCCTCGACGATCCCATGCGAACGGCTGCGGACGACGCCAATCGCGCCGGCTGCCGGTTCAACAAGCCCATTGCCTCGGTCAGGTTGACGCTGCATAGTGACTCGCTTGGATCCTATACCGAGACGTTCCGGATAGACCCGCCCTCGATCACGTTCCCCCTTCCGCTTGCCGATAACGTGGCCTCTCAGAAGACCAGCGGACCGCTCCCGGCCGGCGAGTACTCCCGCAGCATGGTCGCAATAACCGAGGAAGGCGAGGAGTGGGTACTTGAGGCCGGCGTCCTTGAGAGAGTCATAATAAGCGCGCCCTGAGCGGGATTGGGCACAAACTGAGGCCACACTCGTGGGAGTTCCATGTCCTCTGACCTAACCGTAAACGTGAGACCCCCCACGGCGGAATCCTCACCATTCGCGGGCAGGTCGTCATGAAAGGAAATGCTAGGGTAGTAAGATGTGGTGGCCGGTAGGGGCCTCGGTCCTGCGGCGTTCCAGGTTTGACTCGATCCCGGCTCCAGGGCCTTTGGTCGGCTGTTAGGGAGAGGTGCTCGCTTGACGTCCAGAATCAGCTTGCTGCTCATCGTTGCCGCGCTGAGCGCGCTTGTCCTCTCGTGCGACAACGTTGGAGATCCGCCGGAGGTGACCGCGGTCCCCTACTGGCAGGGCGAATGGCCGGCGCCGCCGTTGCCGGTCATGTCTCTAGAGCACGACGACGGTCCGATCCTAGGAGACCCCCACGCTTACTGCTGGCAGTTCGAGGGTGCGACCGACCGCGTCTGCGAGGAGAACTACCCCTGGGCAGGGTCCTACGAGTACCCAGAGATCGCCTCTTTCCAGCGCATCCCCGTCATAATCGAGGCCGAAAACAGGCCGACGAAGCTGTTCGCCCAGGTATACACCAAGCCAGGCGACATCATGGTTGGCGGCCTGAGGAGGCTCTCGTCGGTCAACCCCAAGTTGGACCTTGACCTGAGTCCAGGGGAATACAACGTACGCCTGATCGGCTACTGGCAGGACAACAACGTCTCCTACGAGTTCGGCGTGTCCGTTCCCGGCCAGGCCGCGCTCATCGCCGAGTGCTCGATGACGTTGATAGGGGTAGACTCGGTACTTACCCTAGAGTCTCTTGATGATCCGAGGCGAACGGCCCCGGACGACGCTAATGGCATGGGCTGCAGATTCACCAAGCCGATCGCCTCGGTCATGATGACGCTGCACAGCGACACGCTAGGTTCCTTTACCGAGACATTCCAGATCGATCCGCCGTCGATCACAGTTGGGTTGCCGCTTCCCGACAATGCTGCCTCTGAGGGAACCGGCGGACCGCTGCTGGCCGGCACATACTCGCGCCGCGTGGTCGCGTTAACCGAGGAAGGCGAGGAGTGGAGCTTCGGTTGGGGGATGCTTGAGGAAGTCGAGATAGTCGGACCCTAGGCGGAAGCGGGGCCAAGAATTAGGCGAATGCCAGTGTCGGCCTTCCAACCCATCGGCTCTCTCCGTAGATGTGCCGTGGCGCAACGCCAACTCGCAGGCCATCACCTACGCCGTCACGAGACAGACCTGCTCATGTAGTAAGATGTTGTCGCCTGCTAAGGCAAGACCTGTCACAGGAGACCTGAACTGTCTACGTCAATAAGAATGCCCCAACTGGGTGAGACGATCGCCGAGGGCACCATCGGCCGCTGGCTCAAGCAGGTCGGCGAATCCGTCGAAATGGACGAGCCTCTGGTCGAGATAATCACCGACAAGGTGAACGCCGAAGTGCCGTCGCCGGCCACTGGCGTCCTCAGCTCGATCCTGGTGGATGAAGGAGTAACCGTCGACGTGGGTACCGAGATCGCCGCCGTCGACGAGGCAGGAACCGGCAGCGTTTCGACAATAGCGGCAGAGGCTGTCGAGAAGACAAGAGTTCTACCCGCGCCGACTCCGGCGCCATCCCCTGGAAAAGCTGGCCCGTCCGCCCCCGTTTCTCCGTTGGTGAAGCGACTTGCCCGCGAGAACAAAGTAGATCTCGCCGACGTTGCTGGAACCGGCACCGGTGGCCGCGTCACCAAGGACGACATCCTGGCATTCGTCCCGGCGGCGCGACCAAGCCGGCGCGGAGCAGCCGGCCACCGAACATGCTGCTGATATAAGTGAAGTGCCAATTTCGCCGTCGCACAGGGCGATGGCCAACCGGATGGCCGCCAGCGCCTCGACGATTCCCCACGCCTGGCTCCTCGTGGAGGTCGACGCTACCAGTCTGGTCAACTGGCGGGCGAATCATTTGGACACTTTTCAGAACGAACATGGTTTCGAGTTGACCTACCTGCCGCTGGTCGCCAAGTCGGTCGTCGTGGCCCTGGGCGAGCATCCCGCGGTCAACTCCCGGTGGGCCGGCGACAGGCTGCTGCGGCAAAACTTCGTCCATCTTTCGATTGCGGTCGCATCCGACCATGGCCTGATGGTGCCGGTGGTCCACTCCGCCGGGTCGCTTGGAGTCACCGCTCTCGCCTTGGCTATAAGATCGGTGGTGCAGAAGGCCAGGGCCGGCCGGCTTGGCGTCGACGATGTCCAGGGCGGCACGTTCACTCTGAACAACACCGGCGCTCTCGGCAGCATTGCCTCCCAGCCGATAATCAACCATCCCCAGGCCGCTATCCTCAACATGGAAGCGATTGTCAAGCGGCCCGTTGTCGTCAATGGGGACGCAATCGCCGTCCGGTCGATGATGAATCTCTGTCTGTCGTTCGATCATCGCGTGCTGGACGGACAACAGGCTGCGCAATTTCTCCAGACGGTCAAGCGGAAGCTTGAATCAATCTCACCCGGGAGACCTCTCGATTGACTGAAGCCGCGACGACAAAGAGCCGGCAGCAGGTTCGGGTCAGGGACGGCGGTCGAGTTCAGATGATGACCCTGGCCCGAGTGGCGCAAGCAGCAGGCGGCGTCGCGGCCGGATTGGATCAAGGTCCGCATCTCGAATGGCAAGAACTACCAGGACTTGCGCCGGATCATGCGCGGTCAGTCTCTGCACACGGTGTGCGAAGAGGCACAGTGTCCGAACATCGGCGAGTGTTGGGAGAATCGGACCGCCACTTTCATGATCCTGGGCAAAGTCTGCACCCGGGCCTGCCGATTTTGCGCGGTCACAACCGGCCGGCCGAATGGGCTCGACCAGGAGGAGCCGGAGCGCGTCGCCGAGGCGGTCGACAGAATGGGCCTCCAACATGTTGTCGTGACCTCGGTCGCCAGGGACGACCTGGCGGACGGCGGCGCCGGCATTTTCGCCGAGACTATCAGGGCGATCCGGCGACGACAGGGCGATGCCAAGATTGAGGTGCTTATTCCCGACTTCGCCGGCCGCGACGACGCTCTGCGCAAGGTCATGGAGGCCGGCCCAGACGTGCTGAATCACAACCTGGAGACGGTCGAGCGTCTCCAGTCCAAAGTGAGAGCCAAGGCGAGGTACCCTCGGTCTCTGCGCGTCCTTGAGAGAGCAAAGGAGCTTGCGCCGGACGGCATTGTAAAGTCCGGGATAATGCTGGGAGTCGGAGAGGAATGGGACGAGATTGTCAGGACGATGGGTGATCTACGCGGCGTCGATTGCGACGTGATGACGATCGGTCAATACATGCGCCCGTCGCCCAGCCACCTTCCGATCGCCCGGTACTACCAGCCGGCAGAGTTCGCTCGGCTGCGGGAGATCGGAATGTCGATGGGATTCCGGCACGTCGAGTCCGGCCCGTTGGTCCGGAGCTCCTACCACGCCCACAAGCACGTATAGCCGCATGGACGCCTCTGTCCCTGCCGAGGACGGAATCGGCGGTTCTCTAGCCGTCTTGGAGTTGGGCCAGGTATCCTACGGCACTGCCCTAGGATACCAGCAAGTCCTTGTTCAAGCCCGTCGGCAGGGTGAAATCCCTGACACGCTCATAATGCTCGAGCATCCTGACGTCATAACATTCGGACGCAGCGGGCACGACGAGAATCTAATCGCCGACCAATCGACTCTGGACCGCCTTGGCGTCGAGGTACACTGGACCGACCGAGGCGGTGATGCGACCTACCATGGCCCGGGCCAGATCGTCGGCTACCCGATTATCGACCTCAACCGGTACGGTCGCGACCTCCATCTATTCCTGCGAAAGATCGAGGACTCGATCGTGTCAACCCTGGCGGCGTTCGGCGTCGAGGCCAGGCCAGAGCCCGGCCTGACCGGCGTGTGGGTCGGCGACGAGAAGATCGCGGCCATCGGCATCAAAGTCAGCCGGTGGGTGAGCAGTCACGGCTTCAGCCTGAATGTCCGGCCTAACCTCGAGCGGTACGCTCTGATCGTCCCCTGCGGCATCAGCGGCCGAGGCGTTACCTCGCTGGAGCGGTTGTTGGCCAACGCCCCGCCGGCGGATGAGGTCCGGGCACTGGCCGCCAGCGCCTTCTGTCGCTCGTTCGGATACGAGGACGTGATGGGCGATACTGCCGTCGCTCGAAAGATATTGGCCCTAGACTAGCGAGTCGCCCAGCCTAGATTTGCGGCCGGTGCGCAAGTGCAAATTGGAATGTGATTACTCACCTCGCCTCTCGGCCACCATCAACTATGCTCTGGCTTGGCGGCAGGTTCTTGCGACCCGATTGGGATACGAAGAACCCTTTCAAAGTAGAAGTCCTGATTCGGAACTGCATACTCGATCGAATCGCATAGGAAGCTGCCTTGGGGAACCTTTCCTCGCAGCTCTCTCAATAGCTCATCCGTGCGCTCCAACGTGATGAACTCGGCAATTGTCATGTGCGGCGGGATATCTTTTCGCTTCAGCGGGACGTTGGAAAAGGCAGAAGTCGAGTGAACAGCAGACCGTAATTCCTTGAATCTATCTTCGGGTTGGATGGAGTAGAACACACCTGGGTAAGGTGGAGAACTGCCAGGTGGTCCGTAGCGTAATTCAAACGGCTGTGTCTCCAAGAGTGCGGTTCTCAATTCACGGAATTGTGACTCGCTCGGAGGGTTCGGGAGAGGTTCGCTTAAACTGATATGCGCCTGGCAGTAACTGGCTGTTTTAGGATCATATTTGTTCCTGAGCGCGTCTACCGGCTCGATGATGCCATCCGGAGGAAATATATAGAATGCGCCGTACCGATATTCGAGCATCCAATCGTCCCAACCGTCGGTTGTATCGGAGTATCTGATCGTTCGCAAATCTACCTACTCGCATGGTCAAATTCGAAGCCGCGAACGGGAAAAGGTAGAGTTTATAGTGGGGTTGTATCTACGCAAGTATGGTGGCGGAGGGAACGGGATTCGAACCCGTGACGGGGTGTTAGCCCCGTAACCGCTTAGCAGGCGGCCGCACTAGACCAACTATGCGATCCCTCCAATTGCCGATTATATCATTGGCAACGAGAATCTCGCTTGCCCGGCTCAGCTTTTGCTCACATTCTAGAATTAGGGGCGGCATTCAGGCCGCCGGGGTCCAATCAGAACAAGGAACAGGCCGAGGATAATCAGTGCTCTGGAGATTGCTCGCCGTCCCCGCTTTAGCCGTGGCAGGCGCCTCGGCGCTGGCCGGATGGTACGCCCGGCGGTCGCTGCCCCAGGTATCGGGACAGATTCGGCTGGCCGGATTGAATGACAGAGTAGAGATTTTCCGCGACCGCTGGGGCGTTCCCCACGTATATGCGAGGGACCTGCAAGACGCCCTCTTCGCTCAGGGATTCCTTCATGCCCAGGACCGGCTCTGGCAGATGGAGCTGCAGAGACGTGCGGCGACCGGCCGGCTCTCCGAGATGTTCGGTCACCGCACCCTCGACATTGACCGCCTCTTCCGAAGACTGGGCTTCCACCGCTCGGCACAGCGTGAGATCGACTCCTCCGGCAACCGGACCGCCATGGACTCGCTCGTCGCCTACTGCGAGGGCGTCAACGCCGCAATTAGGCAGATGAAGACGCCGCCTCCAGAGTTCCTGCTGTTGCGCCACGAACCGGAGCCATGGACTCTGATCGATAGCTTGAGTTGGGGCCGGCTGCAGGCGTGGCGGATTTCGTCGAACTGGGACAGCGAGATCTTGCGTTACATGTTGGCCACACGTTTGGACGTCGAAACATTGGCCCAGGTCGAGCCGCAATATCCGGCCGGCCAGCCGCTCGCGGTGCCGGCCGGTGCCGCGTCCGGTCCCGCCGATTCGGCCTTGGCGCCAAGACTGGCCGACCTGCTGCCGTTCAGCGCGGGCGGGTGCTCGAATGCCTGGGCGGTCGCCGGCTGGCGCACGGAGTCCGGTAAACCGATTCTCGCCAGCGATCCACATCTCGGTCCCCAGATGCCGGCCGTGTGGTACGAGGTCCATCTCGAAGCGCCCGACCTGAGAGTGGCCGGCGCTTCAATTCCCGGTCTGCCGGGGGTCCTGATCGGTCACAACGACCGAATTGCTTGGGGAATTACCGCCTCTTTTGTCGACGTACAGGACCTCTACGCCGAACGGATAGACAGCCAGAACCCCTCGATGTACAGGTCTGGGGATTCCTGGCGAGAGGCTCAGGTAGTGAGTGAGCCAATCGTCGTTAAGGGAGAGACCGATCCCTGGATCGAAGAGGTCTTGGTCACCCATCACGGTCCTATCGTTGGCCCCCCGCTCGGTTTCGAAGACCCGCCGCTCGCGATGTCATCGTCGATCGACCGGGCCACGAACTCGCTAGACGGTTTCCTAGAGCTGAATCGAGCCGGCAACTGGGAGGAGTTCCGGGCGGCGCTGTCCAAGCTGGAAGCGCCAACTCTCAACTACGTCTACGCCGACCAGGACGGCAACATCGGCTACCAGCTTGCAGGCCGGGTGCCGATTCGGGGGCGAGGCGAGGGACTGCTGCCCGCGCCGGGATGGGATCCGCAATACGACTGGAAGGGATTCATCCCGTTCGAGGAGTTGCCCAACTGCCTGAACCCGGAAACCGGCTACGTGGTGAGCGCAAACAACAAGATCGTGGACGATGACTATCCGTTTCTCCTCAGCCACGAGTGGGTCGCCGGCTATCGCGCGCAAAGGCTGACCGATCTGCTCGGCAACGCCGAGGACCTGAGCGTAGAGTCGGCCACCGAGGTCCAGCTAGACAACTACTCGTTACCGGCGCGCGAGTTGGTCGAGTTGGTTAAACGCCCTGCTGAAAGGCGAAGCGGTTGAGAGCGCGACCTGGGAGCTTCTGCGCGAGTGGGATTGCCAAGTGACCGTCGACAGCGCCGGCGCCGTCGCGAATGCTTCGCTTAGACGAGAGCTAATTCGCGAGATCTATGGATCGAAGCTCGGCGACTATCTCAAGTACTACCTGGGCGCCCGCGTCCATGAGCTTGCCGGAGCGCCGTCCGTCCAGAGCAGGCTTACCGGAGCGGTTCTAGACATCCTGGGCAGGCCGGCCGGCGAATGGTTCGACGACGGCGAAGATTCCTGGAGGCCGGTCTTGATTCGCGCGCTGGAACGCAGCGATCGTTTTCTCCACGCCCGGTTGGGTCCCGATCCTCACTCCTGGAAATGGGGCGAGTTGCACCAGGTGTGCTTCGATCATCCGCTCGGTCAATCTGCCTTTCTGGGACGCATCCTCAATCGCGGACCATTCCCGATCGACGGAGATTTCGATACGGTTGGACAGTCGCCGCCGGACTTCGGCAACGACTTCGTCGCATCGGTCTGGGTGGCTTCGTACCGCAAGTTGGTGGATCTCTCGAACCTCGACCTGGGCAGATCTATTCAAGCCACCGGCCAGTCCGGCCATCCCCTGAGTCCCCACTACTTCGACCAGGGCCGTCTCTGGCTACAGGGCGACTACCATCCGAATCCGTTCTCTAGAATGGCCGTACTTGGGCATGCCCAACACCTGCTCACTCTGGAGCCGGTCTGAGTCCCGCGGCGCACCCAATCGTCACTCCGGCGCCCGATTACGCCAAGCGGTCGATTCAAGGCGTGGCTCTTACGACGTCGTAGTCCACCGCGAATGCCGAGGGGGGCCTGGACTCCGGTCCGCCTGAGGCGAACCGGAGTGACTTTGGGAGGTTTATGTCGTCAATCTTGCCGAGTTCGCCAAGCGGTTCATCGAAGGCGCGGCTGGTAGGCCGAAACGGTGCCGGCCCCCGCACTCGTCGCGCCGGCGCCTCTTTCGTCATTGGTGCGAAAATAGACCCCTTTGGCGGCCTCTCATTCGTGATTCGCGGCATCCCATCGTCAATCCGGCCCCCCATTTCGTCATTCCGGCGAAGGCCGGAATCCAGAGGGGCAGGGAGGGGTAATGTAGCGCGGTCGAAGACTTCGCGAGGCGAGGGGCTTGTCCCCCGCTGGGGTCGGGGTGGGGCAAACCCGACAAACAATCAACGGAATCCCGGGTCCCCTTTTCATCTTCTTATGCGGCTTTGGCAAGGCCATTTGCGATTCCGGCGAAGGCCGGAATCCCTGAGGGACAGGGATGGGAAATGTAGCGCGGTCGAAGACTACGCGAGGCGAGGGGCATGTCCCCCGCTCCCGGCAGACCGGGGTGGGTGGTTGGTACCAAAGCATGTTCCGGCCACCGATCCACCGCCGGAATTCAGTTGCCGTCACCCAAACTTGATGGATCCCCTATGCTCGTGGAGTGTTGCCAACTTCGGAACGACCGAAGCGTACCCGAGCGTGCGGATCGTGAAGGCTAATCGGCGCAATGGGCTTATGTGATAGAATCCTGAATGTGGTGACAGTTAGACGGCCAAAGCCGTCGGGCTCCCACAAAAGCGCCCCGGTGCGTCAGTTCTAAAGCGGTAGGAACTGACCCATTAGGTGTCAGAGGGACTCATGTTCTGACACCGCCGGGGCGTTGTCATTCTATACTGGACCGCTCCTAGCCAATCCTCGTGAACTTGCGAATGGAACGTCGCATTCATTCGGAGTTGCTGAGTCCTAGCGAAGACCTTGCAAAAGCGTACAACTGTTCTATAATACTTACAACAAGGATCTGGGAGAACCCCATGCCGACCGCGAGAGTTGTAGAAATCGAATGCAAGACCGTATTGAACCGCGTAGCCGGCATGGGGTTCAAGTGGTCGGTGAACCCATACCGCGGCTGTGTCCACGGGTGCCACTACTGCTTCGCGAGGCGCTACCAGGGATTCCTCGATCTCGACACCGGCGGCGATTTTTCCGGCATTGTCTATGCCAAAGTAAACGCCGGCCAGATCATTCGGCAGGAACTGCGCAAACCCAGCTGGAAACGCGAGTTGGTAACTGTCGGCACCGCAACCGACCCCTACCAACCGATCGAAGGCAAGTACAGGATCACCAAGTCCATTCTGCGCGAGTTGGTCGATCATCACACGCCTTTTGGGCATAATCACCAAGGGGCCGATGATCGTGCGAGATGTCGACATCCTGGCCGAAGCCGCACGGCGCGAGGGTTGTAACGTGTGCTTCAGCGTGACGACCATCGACCGCGAGCTAGCCCGCGAACTGGACCCGGGAACTGCCCCGCCGATGCAGCGCCTGAGGGCACTCGAGCGGTTGCGCAAGGAGGGGATCAAGGCCGGCGTTCTGATCGCGCCGGTGGTGCCCGGCCCTCACATCCGACCTTGACAGTCTCGAGGCGGTTGTGCGAGCCGCCGCCGACCATGGCGCGTCCTTCGTCGGCGCGTCCTTCTTGCGCCTGGCTCCCGGCACACGAGATCACTTCTTGAGCTACCTGGAAGATGCCCATCCCGAACTGCTGTCCACCTACAGGGCGCTATATCCCGGTACTCACGCCCCCTCCCATCTCGTCGAAGGGACCGAGCGGCTGGTCGCCGCAATCCGTGAGACCACCAGCGTGCCGGACCGATTGTCGACCGAGATCAGGCCGCAACCTCTTCAGCCGGCTCTTGGCCTGTAGCCGTCGCCCGTTTCGAGTTTTGTGGCAAGGGGCATTCCCGTTATCCCACAGCTCGATACTCGGTCGTAGAGTATCGACCCAGTCGCTCGACTGCGACGCGACTTCCTGGCGGCCGCGCGGTTTCCCAGCTTGACTTGTTACCCTCTGCGGATATGATTTCTGTGAGGTTCTAAACCACTTCCGGCCCGTCGCAACATTCCCAGCCCCCTTTGGCGACACGGGAGGATCATGTCGAGACCATCAACTATCGGCGAGCTGCGTGCAAGCGGCTATCAACACCTCAGCGTCAAGGCCGAGCTTCGGAAGAACCTGATCCAACGCCTACGCCAGGATGAACCGATTTTTCCCGGTATCGTTGGATACGAAGAGACGGTCATACCCCAGATCGAAAGCGCGATCCTGTCCGGCCAGGACATCGTCCTGCTGGGTGAGAGGGGACAGGCAAAGACCAGGATCGCTCGAAGTCTATTCCAGTTGCTCGATCCCGAGGTCCCGGCGATAGCCGGCTGCGAGATCAACGATGCTCCCTACGACCCCATCTGCCAATCCTGCCGCGAGCGCGTCGATCGGGATGGAGACGACGTCCCCATCGAGTGGATACCGCGCAATCGACGCTACGGAGAGAAGCTGGCGACGCCGGACATCACGATCGCCGACCTAATCGGCGAGGTGGATCCGATCAAGGTAGCCGAAGGCCGCTATCTTTCCGACGAGTTGACCATACATTACGGGCTGGTCCCGCGAACCAATCGCGGAATATTCTGCATCAACGAGCTGCCCGATCTGGCCGAACGCATCCAGGTCGGGTTGCTCAACATCATGGAGGAACGCGACGTCCAGATTCGGGGATACAAGGTCAGGCTCCCGCTGGACGTGTACGTCGTCGCCAGCGCCAATCCGGAGGACTACACGAATAGGGGCCGGATCATCACGCCGCTGAAGGACCGTTTCGGATCGCAGATACGTACCCACTATCCGAGGACGATCCAGGACGAGATCGAGATAATGGAGCACGAGCGGACCCGGTTCGACGACGATGGCCGCGACGTGTTCGTTCCCCAGTTTGTCAAAGAGATCGTCGCCGAGGTGACCCATATGGCCCGCCGATCCGGCGACATAAACCAGGGGTCCGGCGTCAGTGTGCGCGTGTCGATCACAAACCTCGAGAACCTGGCGAGCAGCGCCCTGCGCCGCTCGATCCGCCTCGACGACAAGCACGCCTCGCCCCGGATCGCGGACCTGAGGGCGAT
>CAXXUG010000004.1:0-297186 GCA_963664835.2 Chloroflexota bacterium
TCGGCCTCGAAGGGCAAATCAGTCTCTAACATACCATGAGAATCTAGGATGTTAGACTCCACGTCTTCACCGTTGTAACTTAGTAGCCGATTTACCAAGTCACTTACCATTGGGCGATACGATTCGATGGCATCGTCATCCATGAAGTTATTGTAGAAATTGGCATGGAACTGCTCAGCAATAGCGTATTCTGCTCTTAGCGAGGAATCGCTTTTTTCATCCGCCAACCGACGAATGACCTCTCGCCTGTGATTGCTCTTGCTGCATGTCCACCTTCGTGGCTTTGCTACGGCTATGATGGCTTGACAAGCGGCGCCCCAAAGTTTCTCTGACCCCTGCAGCACATCGTTATTCGCAAACTCTTCATCTGCTGCCTTAGAAATATCCGAGCCTGTGCAGCATTATCCATCGAATCACATACCTTCTCGACTACCAAATTAATCACTTTGGCATTAGACATGTGTCGTAATACCCATTGGCCCCTGACCATCTTAATGGTACATCCGTCGCTCGATACCGTCTATTTCTATGTCCCGCGCATCCTCAGTGAACGCAACCTGCGATACTTCGCTCGGTCAGGCAGGCAGTCGATCGGGACGTGTTGTGCTGCTCCGTGTATTAGGGATTACAGTCGCCCAAATCAACGATGTCGTAACTGACTGAGGCCGGGGCAGCGTCTCTTGCGCCGCTTGGCACGGCTACGTACCCAGCCACTCGATAATCGTACGATGGCTCAACTCGTTGTCCCGGACCGCGAGCGCGTCTGGAGGCGCCGAGCAGTCGGTAGAGGTCCTCGCACTCGGGGACGCGGAAGACACCGCCGGCGTTGTGGATCAGGGTCGGCGCAGGCGCGGAGAGCGCAAGCGCGGAGCGAAAGTCGCCGGCCTTGCGGAGGCCGGGGATTAAGAGGCGTTCGATGTAGGCTGTGTCGTCATCGATGGAGAAACCGTGCGGCATCGACGACCAGGCGGATTGAGATTGGGGCGACGGCGCGGGCGAGCAGGCACCACAGGCCGGCGTCGCCGATCCCGATGAGGTCGACGTCGTGTCCATCGTTGGAGGGCGACAGGTGGGCCAGCGAGGTGAGAATGTCCTGGACCCGGTGGGCGGCGTCGGTCCGATTGTAGGTAGTGAAGTGGCGAATACTCTGGCCCGTCCTCCTGGCTCCAAGGGGTGTGGTACTCGCCGGTGAGGAAGACATCCACAGCGAGTACAGTGTAGTCGGCGTCCAGCAGATGTCGAAGCAAGGGACTTGGCCGGCGGTTGGCCGCATCGACGAGTGCGGCTTTCCCTTGCGGATGAATCACCAGAGCTGTGCGGCCGCCCGGCGATTTAGTCGGAGTGATTCGCACCGCCGGCAGCTCATCGCCCACCTCAGGCCGGCTCAGCTTGATCCTCTCGATGGAGAGGTCCGGCCATTCAGTCGATCCCAGACTCTTTACCGCGACCTCCGACGGCCACTCGGTCGCAAGTGTGTGACGCATGGCAGAGCCGACAACATCCCGGAAGCGGGCCCGGTCCGATTCGGCGCGCGGCCATAGGTGATCGAGGTCGTTGCCGGCGCGGCGAATCAGTTGTCCGCTCAGGCCCATCGGCGGTGAGTGGGTTGGGAAGCTCGTTGCCGCCGGCCCGCACGAGCAGGTCTTCGGCACGCTCCCACCTGGAGCGGCCTCTCGACCAGATCGGCGTCGTCGCGGACGGGAAGGAATCGTCCAAAGAACTTGTAGACGCATTCCCGGCTCTCGCGATTGTAGTTGTGGCCGGCATCGACTTGAGCCCATTCGAGTTGGTCCTCCGCGCCGAAAAGACGGTAGATCTCCCTGATCGACGGATACTCAACGGTGGGAGTGTTTACGGTCCAGTCACCGGTGGCGCTGACCATCAGCATCGGCCGGGGCGCGGTGAGCGCGGCGATCTCCAAATTGGAGGATTCTAGACGCAGGTTTGGAGGATTTTCGCAGACGCACCCTCCCTGGAAATGAGCCGAGATCATATTCACCGGCGCGGAGACTTTTACACGGTCGTCGACCGCCGTCAGCAGGAAGGTCTGGGTGCCTCCGCCGGATGCGCCGGTGCAGCCGATGCGCGCCGGATCGACCTCGGGCAGAGACTCGAGGAAGTCAAGCGAGCGTATGCTGTTCCAAAGTTGAAGTCCGCACAGGCTGGTACCCCATAGTTGATCGCTGAGATCGGACCTCGCAGTTTCGTCGGGCGAGCGAGCGTCCAAGAAGGGATACTCCCGCGACCTGTTCCGGAAGCGGATAATGCGGCACTTGCGTGCTGTCCAGGAAACCAACCTTGTCGTAGGAGAACGCGACGTACCCCTGCCGGGCGAAGCTGATGCAGCGAGCTGGAACCGAGCAAAGATCGTCATCCTGCAGCCGGCCACGGGGCCAGTGACCGTGGGGGTTGAGAATGCCCGGATGCTGACTGCTGCGGTCCAAGGGCCTGTATAGATTTCCCGTAACGAAGAAGCCTGGGAAGCTCTCGAAATAGACCTTCTCGACGCTGTATTCGTCTTGCTCGATTCGTCCGAAGACGACCGGGTTGAGAGGAGTGCGTTCTGGCAATCGGCCAGAGTCCGTTGCTCACGAGCACGTGGCGCCGGAGCCAATCCGCCCGGGCCTGCCACTCATCCAGCGAGGGAAAGCTGGGCATATCGACGGGCGTGTCATGATGTCGGACCTCGTGCAGCCGGCGGTCGTCGGGAGGCATTCGCTCGGGAAGACCACGGAAACGCTTGGGATATCGGCGAGACATCTCGATCAGTCGTCGCGTGGTGTCTTGAGTGAGCTTCGTCATTCGCCTACCTCGGGCACCGTCGAGGAGACCGGTCAGGGGGTGTCAGTCGTCATACTCGACGACGATATGCCCGTCTTCAATCGTCACCGGATAGGTCTTGACCCGGAACTTGGGATCGACCAGGCAGCGGCCGGTCGCAATCTCGAACTCCCAGAGATGCCAGGGACAGCGGATTATCTCACCGTCCCGCTCGTAGCGAACGGAGCCGGCCTGGGCCGAGGGAGGAAGGTCCGCGACCGGTCTGCCGCTTACGCGGCCGGTGCAGAGCGGGCCGATCTTGTGGGGACAGATATTGCGCAGGGCGTGGAAAGTGCCGTTGACGTTGAACACGCCAATTCCAGCGCGTCCGCGAAACGGCACGACTATCTTGCGCTCGCCCTGGGGTATCTCTTCGACTCTGGCGACTGTGACTCGTTTCACGTGTGGGAACCTCTAGTTCGGTCTAAAGACCAAGTAGCTCACGCGCATTCTCGGAGAAGATGCGTTTGTGTAGGTGGTCGGGCAGCCTGGGGAAGGTCGTAGCCGGATCGTCCCAATCCCAATGTGGCCAATCCGAGCAGTAGATGAGAGTCTCTTCGGCGTGCATCGCTTCGAGCATGTCCAATAGCTGCTCGGGGCGCTCCGGCTCCTCCAATGGCTGGGAACCGATGCGAATGTGCCGGCGGAAGTACTCGCTTGGCAGCAGCTTGACCCAGGGAGTCTGGTCCCTGAGGGACTTCCAATCGGCGTCCATATGCCACATGAACCCCGGCACCCAGAACTGATCGACTTCGATGAACGCGAACTTGAGATCGGGGAACTTCTCGAACACCCCTTCGCAGATCAGGGAAGCGCAGTGAGCCATTGCCATCTGGGGACGGGCGAGCCGGGTCTCCAAGTAGTAGGTTGGATAGCCGGCGCCGGTGGGAGGGCCGGCCATGCCGGCGCCTTCCATGCCGGGATGGACAAAAACGGGAAGACGATGGCGATTGCAGGCTTCCCAGATCGGATGGAAGAACCTGTTTCCATAGGGAGTGTGAGAGCCGGTGGGCAGAATCAACGCGACGACCTCTGGTCGCTCAGCGATCCGATCAATCTCCTGAATTGCCAGCTGAGGATCCGCTGTTGAGACCGTCATAGCCATGATGAATCGACTATCGCGGGCAATCCACTTTTCGAGGGTCCAGTCGTTAATCGCTGTGGCAAAAGCGGCGGCGTAATCGGCGTCGGGGATGGCTGAACCGACGTACATGCTTCCAGTCAACAGAGCGTAGTCAATGTTCCAGAGGTCCAGATGATTCTCTCGCAGGCTATCGTAGTCATAGCCCTGGTGCCGGCCGTTGTAGTCCCGCGGATCGGGGTTGTCGGCCAGGTCAGTGCGGGCAACGGGTTTCGGAGCATTGAAATAGCCGGAAGTTGGCACGAGGACACCCTGGTCGGTGACCACGTCTCGATAGTTGCCTGGTAGAAACGGTATGAACTCATCCGTACTGTCGAAGTTCTGATGAACATCGCAGTCGATGATCATCTGGTCTTGCTTCCGTTCAGATCCGTTGCGAGGGGCCGTGATGGGGCGAGCGCCAGCCATGGTCATTTCGCGTCCTCCTTTTACCTGTGAAGACCGTACGATTCTATCAATTGTCATAAAGCAAGCTCAGCGAGCGTGTCTTTTTTCAGTCGATCCTGCTTATTGATTTAGCCATACTTGCTCCTATACCGATTGTCAAGACGACGCCCAGGACGTTTGCGGCAGCAACGGCCGCCTGAACCCCGAACATTTCGGCGGCTTGACCGATCAGAACGGTTCCGATGGGCATCAATCCCCACACCAAGAGAAAGAACCCCATCATCCGGCCACGCAGTCGATCGGGCACGATCAGTTGAATCAACGCATTTACCAGTGTGATCTGCAGGATGCTTACGATTCCGAAAAGCGCCATGAGCGCTATGGACAAAGGGTAGGAGGTCGACAGCCCAAATGCGGCGACGCTTGCACCACCAACCAACGTACTGGCAAGGACAAGGAAACCGCGATTGGAAAAGGTGTGACCGTGGACCGCCAGAAGAAACGCCGCGCCCAAGGCACCGACGCCTACCGATGCGTTGAGGACCCCCAATCCCTCCACGCCGACATCGAGTACATCCCGGGCAAACGCGGGTACGAAGGCGGCGAAGGGCATTGCCAACAACGAGGAGCAGGCGCCCAGCGCGAGTAGAGCCAACACCCGGCGATCGTCTCTTGCGTACCTAAACCCTTCGGTCAGGGTGTCGGCAAACGAGAGACCACCGGAGGCAGAGGGTCCGCCACGATATCTCAGCGCCCAAATCGCGGCGCCGGCGGCGAGGTAGCTGACACCTATAAAGAAAATCGAAACACCGACGCCCACGGTCGCGAGCAGGCCGGCTGCCACCGCCGGGCCAACGATTCGCGTCGCGTTGAATGAGGCGGATGAAATCGCTACGGCGCTCGTAAGTGACTCGCGCCCCACGATCTCGACAATAATTGCCTGTTGAGCGGGCAGCCTGAGGGTGAGAAACAACCCGGTCAGGAAAGACGCGATGTAAACAACCCAGACCTGACCCTGCCCAACGGCGACCAGCAGGGCCAAAGCGGCGTAGACGAGGAACGTAAATATCTGGGTGAACAGTATCAGGATGCGCTTGTCCATTCGATCGGCCAGGACACCGGCCGGTAACGACAAGACAAGAATAGGAAGCAAGTTGAAGAAAAGCACCAAGCCAAGTTGGAAAGCTGAGTTCGTGGTCTCTAAAACGTACCATCCGAAGACGACCTGCTGCATCGTCCACCCGTTCATCGCGAGAAAGACGCCGCCGAGCAACAGCCGGTAGTCGCGCACCGCGAGGGCGGGCATGGTTCGAAACAGGCGATTACTGGAATGTCTGTACGTATCGCCGGCCCGGCTCGCGAGGCCGGTCGACATATCGGTCATTAGAGTGGTTCTCTTTGAATGTAGAGCACCGTCAGTTTCACGCAATATGGAAGTCGGTTTAACCCCTCTGGTGCAGTTGGTCGGCTCGATGAATCAAGAGCTGGATTGACTGTTCCGCAACAGGCGACGCCGATGACAATATTACGGACCTGGGACAATCGCATCGCGGATTCAGGGGGCTTGCGGATAGACAAAGTGGTTCTTAGGGAACTGTCAGACCTGGGTTCGCCGGCAAGCACGGCGGCATCTATCCAATGGCAGTGTTGGCCATATGATCAGTTTGATCGGAGGGATACTAAACCAGTTGCCACCAAGACCACAAGTATTGAATTCCGCGGAGACTGTCTGGGCTCACAGGCAACGCATGTAGAGGTCAACTATCTCGTCTTCGGTCGGGACGCGCGGGTTGTTCGCCGGACTGCCGCTCGCGATTGCGTCGCGGGCCATTTGCGGGGCAAGCTCGCGCAGCCGGCCGGGATCGACACCACCCTGGCTGAGTCTGGGTACACCCAGTGCTTCGCTCAACCGGCCGACGAATGAGATTGCGTCCAGGTGGGAAGCATCCGGCCGGCCGGTCATTATTCTTCCAATTTCGCCATACCTTGCCTCGGCGGCACTGGCGCTAAAACGCGTCACTTCCGCCAGCAACATGGCGTTCGCAATGCCGTGGGTGACGTGAAAGTAGGCGCCGATCGGGCGGGACATGCCGTGGACAAGGGCGACAGACGAGTTGGAGAACGCTATGCCGGCATAGAGAGCGCCGCGCATCATCGCGTCGTGGGCCGGCAGATTCTGGGCATCAGCCCACGCCGCTTCGAGATTCCCGGCGATCAATTCAAGCGCCTTCAACGCGAAAATGTCGGTGGTGGGAGTTGCCTTGCGGCTGACGTAGGACTCGATCGCGTGGGTCAGGGCGTCCAAGCCGGTCGCCGCGACGACTGAAGGCGGGCAACTCGTAGCGAGCAAGGGATCGGCCACGGCGACGTCGGGGGCTAGACATGGGTCGCCGATCAACATCTTCACGTTCGCGACCGGATCGGTCATCGCAATGTAGCTGGTCACCTCGCTGCCGGTTCCGGCGGTCGTGGCGACAGCGATGAGAGGCAGGCGTCCGAGGCTGAGCTGTCCGAATCCGATGTACTCGCGAAGATGGCCGGGATTCCGAGCCATCGCCGCTACGGACTTGGCCGTGTCGATGCAGCTGCCCCCGCCGATGGCGACCACTACATCGGCGCCGGCCACCCGTAGCTTCTCCAAGCCGGCGTCAACCTGAATCGTGGTGGGCTCGCCGGGGATATCGTCAAACACGGCGACGGTGAGACCCAACTCAGCCATCGTGGATATGATTTCCAGAGTCTGCGGCAATGCACCGACAGCTACATCGGTAACCACCAGGACACGAGTGCCGAGCCGCTTCGCCTCGGCTGCCACCTGACGGTGGGTGCCCTCCCCGATGTAAATTGTGGATGGCAGGCGCAAGAGGTGCGCACTGGGAGAGACAGCGTCCATCGCTCAGCCTCCATAATCTATTGCGTCCTCTGTCGAAACCACAAGAATAGTGCGTATCGAGTGTTTCCCAGAGCCTGGTAAGGGATCGATGCTCCCATTCTACAGCGGGCGGCTTCATGCGCCGGACAGCGAAACATGCAGTTAAGACAAACCGAGGATACACCGTATGCCGGCGACCATTAGATCGGTGAGATCGCCCGCGGACATGGCAATGTGCTTGAAGCACGTCGCCGAAGTCCACGGCTCGAGCCTCGCGACCGAGGTGGGGAGTTGGTACAAGGGTCTGCCCGGTTTTTCGCCGGACCGAGTGTTCTTCATCGAGGAGGACGGCATCGCGGTCAGCCACGCCTGCGTGATCGACAGACCGATCCTGATCGGCGGGACAGCGGTTACAGCCGGAGAGATCGCCCTGGTAGGTACGCTCGAGGAGAGACGGGAGGAGGGATTAGGCCGGGCGATTATCGGGCACTTGCTTGGCTACATGGGCCGGCGACGCTATCCGATGGCATTTCTCTTCGGGATTCCAGCTTTCTATGAACGCTTCGGGTTCCGGCACGGCCTGCGCACGTTCATGTCGGGACAGGGCGCGACAATCAAAGTGGGGAGCATACTCGCGGCCGGGCCTCCTGCCGGCTACTCGGTCCGGGCGATGGAAGACAGGGACATTCCCGACCTATCGCTACTCTACCGGCGTGACACGGAGCAAGCCACCGGGGCTGCGGCGCGCGACCCAGAGTACTGGCAATGGATCATCGACCACACAGCAGAGACTGGATTGGTGGCGGCCGGGAACCGCATGGTGGTAGAGCGAGATGGTAGGCCGGTCGGTTACGCTCTGATCGCGGACAGGCCGCTCGACTCGGCAACTGGGGAACGTGGAACGTGGGTTTCGATCGCGGAGGGAGTCGCGACGAGCGACGAGTCGGCGGACGCGCTGTTGGTTGGCGCCGCTGAAAGGGCCGCATCGGCCGGCCAGAGTGAGATGTCGGTATACCTGGCGCCGGACACTCTGCTGGCAAGGCGGGTATCAGAGTTGGGGGCGGATGTGCCTCTGCCGCCCAGGTGCGACTACGTCAGAGTCATCGACATGGAGCGCCTCCTCCGACAGATCAGGGGAGTCCTGGAAGCCCGCTTGACGAGAAGCAGGTTCGGCGACGAACAGGTCTCTTTACGGGTAGAAACTGAAGAGCAGCAGGCGACGGTGACGGTCGGCCGAGGCCGGCCGCGCATCCTGCACGTGACGATACCACAGGCCGATCTGGGGCCTCTGGTTACTGGCTTCAGGCCGGTGCCGGAGCAGCCGTCTCTTCTCTGTCCGGGCGAGTCTCTGCCGGTACTCGAGGCGCTCTTTCCGCGCCAGGAACCCCTGTTTTCGATGCTCGACCTGCTATGAGTCGGGACGACTCTCAGGCGACGGCTTTGCGCGCCGCCTTGGTTCGGGACGACTCGGACCAGCGTCGGGCGGTCTTCGAAGCCTGCGCGCCTCTCGGACCCGATCGGCAATCTCGGCTTCAGCGCCGGCGAGCCCCGGCTGGTAGAACTCGGCGTCAACATTGGCCGGGAGATAGCGTTGCTCGAAACGCCGGGGATCGTCGGGTTCGTAATCGTGGGAGTACTGGTAGTCTCTTCCGTAGCCAAGATTAGCCATCAGGCCTGTGGCGGCGTTTCTCAGGTGCAGGGGAACCGGGTCGTTTCGAGTCCTGTCGACGAACTCTCGCGCCGACGTGTACGCGTTCAGGGAGGAGTTGCTCTTCTCGGCGGCGGCCAGGTAGACAGTCGCTTCGGAGAGGGGCAGAGACGCCTCTGGCATTCCGAGAAAGTGAGTGGCCTGGTAGGCAGCCACCGCCAGGGGTAGGGCCTGCGGGTCTGCGAGCCCGATATCCTCTGCCGCAAGGATCACGAGCCTGCGGGCCACGAACAGTGGATCTTCGCCGGCTTCGAGCATGCGCGCGAGCCAGTATACCGCCGCATCAGGATCGGAACCGCGGACCGACTTGATGAACGCGGAGATCGTGTCGTAGTGGTACTCGCCGGCTCGATCATATAGCAGGGCGCGGCGCTGCATCACATCGCTGATAGCGTCCAGAGTAACGACGCGTCGCCCTCCCTCGTCAGGCGTGGCGGCCTCCGCCGCCAGCTCCAAGCCGTTCAATGCCACACGCGCGTCGCCGTTGGCCATCCCACACAATGCCCCCAGCGCGTCGCTTTCGAGGTCCACATGCAGACTGGCTACGCCGCGGTCCGGGTCGGTCAAGGCGCGTCGTACCACGACCTCGACTTCGGCGTCGGTCAACTGTCGAAGGGTGAAGACGCGGCAGCGCGACAACAGCGCCGCGTTCACTTCGAAAGAAGGATTCTCGGTGGTTGCCCCCACCAGGATGATGGTCCCTTCCTCGACGGCTTGCAGTACGGCGTCTTGCTGGCTCTTGGAAAAGCGATGGATCTCGTCGATCAGGAGTATGGTCCGCCGGCGGTGCAACGCGAGGATACTCCGCGCTGTTTCGATCACCTTTCGCACGTCGGCTACGCCGGAGGTAACCGCGCTGAGGTGATGGAACTGTGCGCCTGTCACGCCGGCGATAATCGTGGCCAACGTGGTCTTGCCAGAGCCTGGAGGTCCCCACAGGATTATGGAAGTCAGGCGGTCCCGCTCGATGGCTGTTCGCAATGGGAGCCCGGGCCCGACTATCTCTTCCTGGCCGACCAACTCGTCGAAGGTCCGCGGCCGCATTCTGGCCGCGAGCGGCATGACGCCGGGATCGGGGGCGTCCGCGGGGCCGGATTCGAAGAATGATCTCTGGTTCAACGCTGAACTCGATCGGAACTCTGGGGATTCATGGAAGGGCGCCGGCTCCTTATCGTGAGACGCCAGTCGGTGCGTCGTCTAAGCTCGATTGCGGTTGGCGGCAACTGCGATGCGATTTGCAATCGCGTCTGACGCATCGGGGCTCCCAAGCTTCGTCGCATTACTGGAAAGATCTCGGAGCAATGGGGGATCGGCAGCAAGCTGAGACAATCGACTGACAAGGTGCTCGGTCGAGTGGATCGCGTAGCCGGCGCCGTTCTCCTCCACGTAGCTCTCGTTGCCTTCCTCCTGGCCCGGCAAGACGCTGGTCACCAGCGCCGGCCTGCCGCAGGCCAATGCCTCGCTCAACGTCTGGGGACCACCCTTTGTCACGACGACGTCGCTGGCCAGCATCAAATCGGGTACGTTGTCGACGTATCCGTAGACCCGGTGGGAGGCGGGATCAAGTTTGCCTGCGAGCGACGAGCGAAGGCGCTCGTTGCGGCCGCAAACGATCAATGTATGGACAAAGCCCAACTTCGCGACGGCGCGCGCCAACCGCTCGAGTTGGCCGGCGCCTTCGCCTCCCCCTATCATCAGCACACAGAAATCGTTCGGTTTCAATCCAAGCTCGGAGCGCGTCTGTTGGCGACGGGCCTCGTCTGGCCGGCAGCGCTTATCTACCGGCAGGCCGAGACGTTCCACGCGGTCCACTCCTACGCCGGCCCGGATCAGGCCACTAGTCGCCGGAACAGTCGCGGTGAAGTATCTGTCGATCGAATCGACATTCCAGCAACGATGCACGGTGACCAACTCCGTAACGATGCCAAAATACGGAGCTCTCGAGCCGACAAGACGACGGGCACGGGCGAGCGGCGAGGTGAGCAGCGCATGAGCCGAGACGATGACGGACGGACGGGCCTGAGCCAGGAACTGAGCGATCTTTACCGCGGTTGTGGTGTCCAAGCTGTAGCGAAGGACCGCATCGAACGGCGGTTGATTGGTCGCGTGGAAGAATCCGCCGTAGAGCTTTGGCACCAGGCGGATCATATCGCCATATCGCGATGCGAGGGCATCGACAATGGATAGCCGGCCGAGCCGGAAGCAATCGACGATCGCTATTCGATCTCTGTGTATCCCTCGGGCGGCGAGGCTGTCAGCTACGGCGTTGCAGAGGGATCGATGGCCTCCGCCGGTATCCGACATAGCGAGCAAGACTTCATAGTCGGACATGTAGGGGCGTTCAGGACCCTAGATCAGCGAGCATTGCTTGCCCACTTTGGCAATAATCTCCAGCGCACGGTCTAGGTGTTTGTCTTCGTGGGTCGCCATGTAGCTGGTTCGTATGAGGGCGCGGTCCGGCTCGACCGCGGGGGTTACGGCGGCATTGGCATATACGCCGGCGTCGAGAAGCCTGCGCCAAAAGGTAGCGAGCCGAATCTCTTCGCCCACGATTATGGGTATAACTGGGCTCTTGCTATCGCCGGTATTGAAACCCAGGCCGGCCAACTCCTTCTTCATACGCCTGGTATTGGCCCAGAGGAGCTCGCGGCGTTCCGGCTCGGTCTCGATGATGTCCAATGCCGCGAGCGCAGCGGCGGTACTGGCCGGAGGCAGGCTGGCGCTGAAGAGAAACGCTCGCCCATTGTGTTTTATGAAGTAAATTACGTCCGCGTCGGCGGCGATAAAGCCGCCTATCGAGGCGAAGGACTTGCTGAAAGTCGTCATGATGAGGTCGATATCATCTCGGACGCCGAAGTGATCGGCGGTGCCGCGACCCTGCTCACCGAAGACGCCTGCGCTGTGGGCTTCGTCCACCAAGATGCGGGCGTCGTATTTCTTTGCCAACTCCACTATGCCCGGCAATTCGGCCAGGTCTCCCTCCATGCTGTAGACGCCGTCGACTACTATCAGTTTGCCGCCGCCAGGCTCAATCTTTTGCAGCACGCGCTCAAGGTCGTCCAAGTCATTGTGTTTGAAGCGGACGGCGTCACCCAATGCCAGGCGGCAACCATCGACGATCGAGGCATGGTCGGCGCGATCGATCACGACCGTATCGTGCCGGCCGACGAGAGCGGAGATAGTACCCAGATTTGCCTGGAAGCCGGTGGTAAACACAAGTGCGGCATCGCGCTGCATCCAGGCTGCCAAGCGTCGTTCCAGCTCGACGTGCAGATCGAGGGTCCCGTTCATCAGTCGGGAGCCGGTGCAGCCGCTTCCGTATCGCTCCACCGCAGCGCGGGCGGCCTCCTTGACCTTGGGGTGTTGGGTCAAACCGAGGTAGTTATTGGACCCGAGCATCACCTTGGTTTCGCCGTTTATGACTACTTCGGGGCCGGCCTCGGACTCAATCGGGACGAAATAGGGGTAGATTCCGAAGGCTTCCGCCATCTTGGGCTTGGTGTAGGCCTTGGTCTTGGCGAAAAGGTCCAATTCTATTTGCCCTTTCGTAACCGCATCAGGCTAACGCTTAGACGCTGATTATCCCACAATTCGCCAAGTTGCGTGAACGCCGTCGACCTAAGATGGCCTAGACTGCGGGGACGAATCGATAGTTGAAAGGCTTGCGCGACCAATCTGACCCGCACCTATTTGTGCCGCGCCGCCTGAAGCAGATTCAATGGTATGGCCGACCTTAGAACCGGTCAAGCCGGGGGCCAACCAAGCGGTTTGCGGTGGTCTTGCCCTGCCTCGCTCCGGAATTGGAATAAGTCCGAACAGATGGACGCGTGCTTGGATGCTTGCGTAATCGTGCCCATTCATGTGCACGGCATCTTGGTGTTGGTAGAGGCGGGTTTGAAAACCGCCTCTACGGCAATCGTGAGGCATAGGCTGCCGCAAATCGCCCAGATATGCTCCGGATTCTGAGTACGGCGGAGTAGGTGTTTGCCGTGCCCCGCCCAAGGGCGATTCGCGAATCGCCCCTACGGAAGGGTTGGTGGGAAGCCGGTGGGGGTTTCGGGGCCGGCGAATTAGAAAGTTGCGCCTTGAGCGGGTGACAAGTCCCGGCGCTCAACCGCCGTCGATTTCAGCGGTGCTTATCAGGTAATGCTTACGTATCCGTTTGCGATAGCGGCTGGCCGGACCCCGGTTCGACGTCAATGGCGCGATTGAGTGCCTGTGATCGGTATGCGGATTCGATCAATGCCAGATTCAAACGCGCTTGATGGGCCCCGATTGGCGGAGGTTTCTGGTCCACAAGACACCGGAAACACGATTCGAAGTATGACTTGAACCCGTCATCTTCGGCGACGTCGATTGACTCCCACTTTCCACTAGATTCTGTGAATAGGCTGAGTGGCGCGCCATCTTTGTGGAACGCGAGCGTCCCTTTTGTGCCATGTATTTCCCTGACACTCTGACCACCGGCAGTCGTCGACCAGGCGGCCTGAACGGAGGACACCGCTCCGCTAGAGTGCGTCATCAAGACTAGGGCCGTATCGTCCACCTCAATGGGGCGATTGAATGTCGCGACTCGCGCGTAGATGCTCTCCACCGGCACGCCAATCAACTGGCGGCCGCAATAAATCGAATGGTAGGCATTATCCAAGAGTGCGCCCCCTCCGGATCGCTTGGAGCGAGTGCGCCAGTCGGGATCGTATCCGGCCGCCCCCAGAAAATGGCCCCCACCCAGGGATGCGAAGCGGGCCAGAAACGGTTTGCCGATCGCGTCCCGCCGGATCAGCCGCATGGCCTCGGCCTCAGGCGCACGGTAGATGTAGTTGTGAATGACGGCGAGCTGGACGCCGGCCCTATCCACGGCGCGGATGATACGGTCGGCCTCCGCCAGAGTGGGCGCCAGCGGCTTCTCTATAATGATGTTGACGCCGGCTCGGGCGGAATCGATGGCCGCTGGTTCGTGAAGAAAGTGTGGCAGGGCAATGTCGACTGCGTCGAGCCGCTCAATGGTCAGCATATTCCGGTAGTCAGCGTAGAGTTTGCGAGCGGGCAGACCGGTCAACCGTTGAGCGGCCATTCGACGAACGTCGCTGGAGTCGGCAACCGCGACTATTTCTACCAAATCGGACAACCTGGCGAGCGCGGGCAGGTGACAGGTCTCCGCGATCCGGCCAAAACCGATGATGCCAACTCGTTGTGGTCGCGCCAGTGTGACAATCTCCCCAAAAGCGGTCAGCGAGGAAAACGGCGTCTCTTGGAAGCCCGACATGTGCGATGGAGTCCGGCCATCGCTCACAGGAATGGATAATTGCGGTCGGTTTGCTTAGACTTGGTGTGTCCCGCTGGATGAATGGTAGGGTTTGCGAGCCGTGGGCGTCAAACTGCGGGCAAGGACCGCGAGCCGAACATGAACCCAAATCAACGGCGACGAGTTCGGGCGATAATCTCTGGCAGGGTTCAGGGAGTGTTCTTTCGCCAATCGGCCCGGCAGACCGCTTCCTCGCTCGGGCTGAGCGGTTGGATACGCAATCGGCTGGATGGCGAGGTGGAGCTTTGTACCGAGGGGAGGAGCGAGTCGGTGGAGCGCTTCATAGAATGGTGCCGGAACGGCCCAGAGATGGCGGAGGTAAAGTCAGTTGAGACCATCGAGGAGCTGCCGCGAGGGGAGGCCGGCGGGTTCTGGATCATTTAACGAGATCGATGAGCGACTTTGACTATGCAGAATGATCCGAATTGGACCTACGTCGAGGACCTCGGCCAACACAACGACAGGCTCGTAACGATCAAGGGATGGGTATACAACCGGCGGTCCAGCGGTAAGGTCAGATTCCTTCTGGTTCGGGATGGAACGGGTTTGGTCCAGTGCGTTGCCACCCGATGGGACCTGGCGCCAGAGGCCTTTGAGAGCATCGACCACATAGCCCAAGAGTCGGCAGTGGTAGTCGCAGGGACCGTTAAGGCGGACAAGCGCGCGCCAGGCGGCTACGAATTACAACTGAGCGACCTCACCGTAGTGCATGAGTCGGTCGACTATCCGATCACTCCCAAGGAGCACGGCGTAGATTTCCTGCTGAGCAAGCGCCACCTCTGGCTGAGGTCGCAGCGCCAGCAGGCGCTGATGCGCGTCCGGGCGGTGATTCTGAGATCTATACGAGATTTTCTAGATGACCAAGGATTCCTGGAAATAGACGCGCCGATTCTGACTCCAAACTCGGTCGAGGGGACAACCAGTCTGTTCGAGATCGACTATTTTGGCGATACGGCGTATCTGAGCCAGAGCGGTCAGCTCTACGTCGAGGCGGCCGCATTGGCTTTTGGCCGGGTGTACTGCTTCGGGCCGGTATTTCGCGCGGAGAAATCGAAGACCCGACGGCACCTGATGGAGTTCTGGATGGTCGAGCCGGAGATGGCGTACTTCGAGCACGAAGACAACCTGAGATTGCAGGAGAGATTCGTGTCGGCCATCGTTGAAAACGCGTTGAGCAAATGCCAGGACGAACTTGCATCGTTGGAGCGCGACACGACATTGCTTGAGAAAACGACGCCGCCATTCCCCCGCATCACATACGACGAGGCGCTGGAAATACTGGCCCGGAACGGCATCCACAAGGAGTGGGGCGAAGATTTCGGAGCGCCGGACGAGACTTTGCTGGCCAGCCAGTTCGAGCGGCCGGTGTTCGTCGAGCGCTTCCCGTCCATCTCGAAACCGTTTTACGCCCAGCCGGCGCCGGACAGGCCGGAGGTGGCGTTGTGCGCCGATCTTCTCGCGCCGGAAGGCTATGGCGAGATCATTGGCGGCAGCCAGCGGGTCCACGACTTCGACCTTCTGCGCGACCGGCTGCGGGAGAACGAGCTGCCGGAAGATGACTATCAATGGTATCTCGATCTGCGCCGGTACGGGAGCGTGCCCCACAGCGGCTTCGGGCTGGGTATCGAACGCACCGTCGCATGGATTTGCGGGTTGCAGCATGTGCGGGAAACGATCCCATTCCCGCGTATGCTCGACCGCATTTACCCTTAGAACCATAGCGAGATTTCGGAGGTCTTGCCGATGCACATCTCCCGGGAAGATATGCTGCGAATAGCGACCCTGGCCAGGTTGGAGCTTAAAGAGGACGAGTTGGCCAAGTTGGAGAACGACCTCGCGACGATTCTGGACAACATGGAGGTGCTCTCGGAGCTGAGCCTCGATTCGATCCCGCCTACCGCACAGGTTGTGCCGGTGGTGAACGTGCTGCGCGACGACGAGCCGGCCGGAAGCCTGGAAGTAGCTGAACTGGAGCGGATGGCGCCGGAGTGGGAAGACGACACATATCGAGTGTCACCGGTGTTCGAGGAATAGCGCATATGGAGCTGTGGGGGCTGTCGATTGCTGAGGCGGGAGAACGCCTTAGACGACGCGAGATCAGCAGCGTAGAGCTGACCCAAGCGGTACTGCGACGGATTCGGGACGTGGACGCGAGCGTAAACGCCTACGTAAGTGTGGCAGAGGAGTCCGCCCTTTGCGCGGCCGAGGAAGCGGATAAGAAGTTATCCAATGGGCAGGGGAGTCCACTGCTGGGGGTCCCGATCGCGGTCAAGGACAACATATGCACACGAGACGCCCGGACGACCTGCGCTTCGCGCATACTGGCGAATTTCCAGCCGGCCTACGATGCGACGGTGGTGAGCCGGCTGCGTGAGTCCGGCGCGGTAATCGTCGGTAAGGGAAACCTGGACGAGTTTGCGATGGGTTCGTCGACCGAGTTCTCGGCATCGGGGCCGACGCGCAACCCATTCGACCTCGACAGGGTACCAGGCGGCAGCAGCGGAGGGCCGGCCGCAGCGGTAGCGGCGGGAGAGGCGTTGGGAGGATTGGGATCGGATACGGGCGGATCGATCCGGCTGCCGGCAAGCTTTTGCGGCGTGGTCGGATTGAAGCCTACCTACGGCCGGGTGTCCCGATATGGGCTGGTGGCGTACGCCTCCTCGCTGGACCAGATCGGCCCATTTGCCCGCGACGTACGAGGATGCGCGGAGATTCTGTCGACGATAGCCGGTCACGACAGGATGGACGCGACCTCGTTGGAATGGCCAGTCGAGGCATATGCTGACCGCCTATCGGATGACATCAAGGGGCTGCGAATAGGCCTGCCGGACGAGTATTTCGGAGCCGGCCTCGACCCGGAAGTAGAGGCGGTGGTGAAGTCCGCAATTGGGCAGTTGGAGAGGGCGGGCGCGCTGGTTGAACCAGTGTCGCTGCCTCACACCAAGTACGCGCTGGCGGCCTACTACATCATCGCGCCGGCCGAGGCGAGCGCCAACCTGTCACGTTTCGATGGCGTGAAGTACGGCCTCTCGGTCGATGGCACCGATATCTGGGAGTCGTTCTCGGCGACGAGGGGCAGGGGATTTGGCGCGGAGGTCAAGCGCCGGATCATGATCGGGACCTACGCGCTCTCCGCCGGCTACTACGACGCCTACTATCTGCGAGCGCAGCGGGCGCGGACCCTTATCAAACGGGACTTCGACGAGGCACTGGAACGAGTCGACGTCATTGCCGGGCCGACCGCCCCGACGGTCGCGTTCAAGATCGGCGAGAAGGTGGACGATCCGATGTCGATGTACCTGACGGACGTGTTTACGGTCCCGGTCAACATAGCCGGAGTGCCGGCCCTGGTGGTACCCTGCGGAATCGCCCACTCGATGCCGGTCGGACTGCAGTTCATCTGTCCGGCCGGAGCCGAGAGCCGGCTTCTGAATCTCGGCTCAGCGTTCGAGCAGATCACATCCTCGGCGCCGTGGCGGCCCAAGCTCGAAATACCGGAGATTGCCGCCGGATAGCGCTTCTCTGCGGTCTCCCGGGCCTGGGTCTATCGACTACCCGCCGGCGGCCGGCGTCAACTCCTGGCTCCGACTTTCGGTCACGGCCTTGATCAGCGTGACGAAGCTATCCAACGGCTGGGCCCCCACGTTTTCGCCCGTCCTCAGTCTTACCGAGACGGTGCCGGCTTGCGCCTCGCGGTCGCCTACGATGAGCATGTAGGGCACCTTCTGGAGCTGCGCCTCCCTGATCTTGTAGTTGACCTTCTCCCGCCGGCTGTCGATTTCCGCCCGCAGGCCGGCCGACTTCAGTGCCGCGGCCACTATTTCGGCGTACTCGAGATGCCTGTCGGCAATCGGCAGGACGAGCGCCTGGACTGGCGCGATCCACACTGGGAAGGCGCCGGCGTAGTTTTCTACCAGCACACCGAAGAACCGCTCCATGGAACCGAGAAGCGCCCGGTGCACCATGTAAGGCCGGTGCGCTTTGCCGTCAGCACCGACAAAATTCAGGTCGAAGCGCTCGGGAAGGTTGAAGTCGAACTGAACTGTCGTGCACTGCCAGGCTCTACCCACGGCATCCTTGATGTTCAGGTCGATCTTGGGGCCATAGAATGCCCCTCCACCTTCGTCAACCTCATATGCCACTCCGCGGTCCTCGAGCACCTGGCGCAATGCGTCGGTGGCACGATCCCACTGCTCGTTGTCGCCAACCCGCCTTGTCGGGGCGGGTAGAGACGAATGTTTCGAACTCGGTGAACCCGAACGCGCCGAGAATGAGAATCGTGAGATCGAGAACGCCGGCGATCTCCGAGACAACCTGGTCCGGCCTACAGAAGATGTGAGAGTCGTCCTGGGTGAACCCCCTGACACGCATCAGGCCATGGAGCACGCCGGCCCGTTCGTAGCGGTAGACCGTCCCCAGCTCTCCCAACCGTATGGGCAGGTCGCGGTAGCTGCGCAGCGCATTCTTGTAGATCATTATGTGGAACGGACAGTTCATCGGCTTGAGGTAGTACTCCTGCTCGTCCACGGCCATGCCGGAGAACATATTCTCCTTGAAGAAGTCCAGGTGTCCGCTCGACTGCCAGAGATTGGAGCGACCGATGTGGGGCGTATAGACGAGATCATAGCCGGCATCGTAGTGAGTATCGCGCCAGAAGTTCTCGATTTCGTTTCGGACGCGGCCACCCTTCGGATGCCAAAGAATGAGGCCGGCGCCGGTTTGGTCGTGGTGGACGCTGAACAGATCGAGCTCGCGTCCCAGGCGGCGATGGTCGCGCCGTTGGGCCTCTTCCAACCTGTGCATGTGATCGGCCAGCTCGGCGGAAGTGGGCCAGGCGGTGCCGTAGATGCGCTGGAGCATCGGCCTGTTTTCGTCGCCGCGCCAGTAAGCGCCGGCTATGTTGAGCAGCTTGAACCGGCCCACTTTCGAGGTGGAGCCGACGTGCGGGCCGCGGCAGAGGTCGGTAAACGCGTTCTGGGTATAGAAGCTGACGCTCTCCTCGCCGGCGGCGGCCAACTCCTCGATCAGCTCGACTTTATAGGGCTGATCGAGGTCGCGGTAGTACTCAAGCGCGTCGTCGACGGACATCTCGCTGAACTCGAACGACGCATTGGACCTCACGATCTTCTTCATCTTTTTCTCGATGGTCTTGAGGTCTTCCGGCGTCAAAGCCCGCGGCAGCTCGAAGTCGTAGTAGAAGCCGTCCTCGATTGGCGGCCCGATCGCGAGGCGGGCGGTCGGGAAGATGGAGGTTACGGCCTCGGCCATTACGTGAGCGGCGGAATGCCGCATTCGTTCAAGATCGTTCATAATTCGCCTCCTTGGTCTTATGGTTGCAATGTGCTGCTTGTCAGCCTCAGCTCAACGGCCGGTCATTCGATTCGAGATGGCTTTCGCCGGCAATAAAAAAACCCTCCGCCCCATCAGGGACGAAAGGGAATCAATCGCGGTTCCACCCCGCTTCGCCGGCCTATGAATCTAGGTCGACGCGCTCGATTAGCTGTTTAACGGTGGCAATCCGGAGGCCTCTATCCGGCGGGCAGGTCAGCCTGCGCGGCTTCAAGGCTCGGCTCACGGGTGGTTTTTGTCGTCGGTTTCCCGTAAGGGCTCTCAGCCGGCGACCCTTCCTCTCTGAGGGCTTTCCGAGCGACTACTCGTCCCGATCAACGCCATATGCGGTATTGAGATGTGGGCGGATTATACACGGCGTGGGTGTCTTCGCCAAGTTGTGGGTTATCGCGAAGGCCTTTCGCATCAATGATGAGGACGGGGGTGAGGGATCGTATCCATAGAATGACGGTCGTGCCTCTCCCATCCCCTTTGGACTCCGGCTTTCGCCTGAATCGCCGATGACCTTGCCAAGGCCACATAAGGGAATGAGAATCGCGGCGTTCCGCATGTATGGTTGGGGACGAGCGGCGTTACTACGGGATTCCCCCCACCCCTGGACTCCGGCTTTCGCCGGAGTGACGAGTCGGGAGGCTATTTTCGTACCAATCGCTCATGCCCGCAGGGGCCGGCACATCTAGGATTTAGAATTAGGCGCCAGTTGGCGGGTCTTCTCTGCGGTGACTCGGGATTGGGGTTGGTTGCCGGTCTGCCGGGAGCGGGGGGCAACCCCCCGCGCTACATTCATCCTTCTGCCATCGACCATCGGTCTGCAATTTGGCAGGTGTTCGTAGCGTTACGCCACGTCCAGAGAGAAATGCCGATGAAATCGAGCTTGGAAGTTTGCCCTCTACACATCAAGACCATGTTCAACTCGTACGCACGCATTGACAAACTGAGGCAATAGTTATATAAGTCGAGCAATGTAATCTTGTTTCTAGATTATCGCTTGGAGTGCGGGGTTCGAGTGAGATCACTGTTTCCAGTGCAATAATTGCAAAACAAAAGTCAAAACCGGCCAGCCGAACCAGTTGGAGAATCTAGGGATCCCGATTACCGCGATAGACAGCTAGAAAGCACGCGACATGGCCAGCAGTAGACGTTCAGGTGCGTCGATACACGAGGGAAGGAACGAATGAGTACAGAGTTGAAAGTCGATCAGACGGTGGACTGCGTGGGGGCGTTTTGCCCGGTGCCGATCATTCGGGCGCGAAACGCGATCAAGCAGATGTCCGCCGGCCAGATCTTGGAGATAGTCGCCACCGATCCCGGTTCGATTGGCGATTTCCCGGCGTTCTCGAGGAACACCGGCCACGAGCTGATTAGAACTGAAGAAAGCGACGAGACTTACAGATACTACATAAGAGTAGCAGGCTAGAGGAGGCCGGATATGGCTGCCGAAGTCGCCGCACTAGACCCCGCAATCGAAGCGAGAATAGACGAACTTGTAAACGCGAGGGTGAACGAGGCTCTGAAGGAGCAGTTCGCCTCGCTGACCGCGAGCCAAGCCCAGGGACAGCTAGAGAAGCGAACGAGCTCCAAGCGCCTCGCCCTGGTGGCGTCCAAGGGATCGCTCGACATGGCGTATCCGCCGCTAATCCTGGCAACGTCGGCGGCGGCGATGGACTGGGAAGTCGGCGTGTTCTTCACGTTCTACGGCCTGGACATTCTCAATCGGAACAAGGTCGACAGCCTGAAGGTCGCTCCATTGGGCAATCCGGCGATGCCGGCTCCGGTCGGCAACATCCACGTTCCGAACCTCATCGGGGCCATTCCAGGCATGACCTCAATCGCCACGTTGATGATGCAAGGTTGGATGAATCGCGCCAAGGTGCCGGCCGTTACCGAGTTGCTAGATATAGCGAGAGAGAGCGACGTGAATCTGTTCGCCTGCACCACGACGATGGGCGTGATGGGGGTCAAGGAAGAGGAAATAGTCGAGGGAGTGCAGTTCGCCGGCGCGGCGGCTTTCTTGGACTACGCTTCCGAAGCGTCCGTTTCCCTGTTCATCTAGCGACTCTTGGCCTAGATCTCAACCGGAACCCAAGGCCGGGGCGTATCACCGGCGTGCGGCAGCCTCCTCGACCTGGCCGCTGCCCGATAGAGCTCCGTCCATTTGGGCACCGTTGCTGTCCACACCTGTCTGCTTCGAATTCCTGCCGTTAGCAGCACGCGATACGGAATGCTGCTTGACGATCCTGACCGTCGCCTCACGCCCTTCGGTAGACACAACCGGTGGATGGGGAGCAACTTTCCAGAAATTCGAAAGGTGTTTTGGCCAGTCATCAAGTAACGTCCTGGCGCGGTGGCTGCCGGTAGCCTCGAAGTGAGAGGTGACCCATATCCAGCAGCAGATCATCCTCTCCGGGCGCGATGCGCTCGAGGGAGACTAGCTCGGGGTTGTAGCGCCGCTCCAGGAGATCTTCTTCGTCCAGTACGTAGGCGACTCCAGCGGACATGCCGGCACCGAAGTTTCGGCCGGTCGGGCCGAGCACGACCACCACGCCGGCGGTCATGTACTCGCAGGCATGGTCGCCGACGCCTTCGACCACCGCGCGGGCTCCACTGTTTCGGACGCAGAAACGTTCACCGGCCCGGCCGGCGACGAAGAGCTTGCCTCCGGTAGCGCCGTAGAGGACCGTATTGCCGACTATGGTGTTCTGGGCCCAGGGGAACCTGGCTGAAGCCGGGGGATGAATGACGATCTCACCGCCGGACATACCCTTGCCGACGTAGTCGTTGGCCTCACCGGTCAGCTCCAGTCGCATTCCTTCTGTGCACCATGCGCCGAAACTCTGGCCGGCGCTGCCGGTGAAACTCAGATCTATCAGCCGATCCGGCAGGCCTCGAGCGCCGTATCGGCGAGCGACCTCGCCGGCAAGCCGGCCGCCTATTGTTCGATGGAAATTGCGGACCGCATAGGTCCGGCTAACCGGCAGCTTATTCTCAAGCGCCGGCCTGACATCTTGAATTATTTTCAGGTCGAGCGGGTCATCGGGTTGATCGTTTCGCGGCTGTTGGCACCGGTGGGGCCGGGCTCTTGCCTGGATCCACATCCGCGAGAACCTGACTCAGGTCAAGCTGCATCGACCGAGTATGGTCTCGCGGGACCTGCCTGAGAAGATCGACCTGGCCGATGACCTCTTCCAGCGAGCGAAATCCCAGCTCGGCCAGCAACTCGCGGACCTCGCGGGCGACCAGAGTCAGGAAATTGATCAGCATCTCCGGCTTGCCGTCGAACTTCGCCCTGAGGTCCTCGCGCTGGGTCGCTATGCCGGTGGGGCAGGTGTTCAGATGGCACTGGCGGGCCATGTCACAACCAATCGCCACGACAGAGGCAGTGCCGAATCCGAACTCCTCGGCGCCGAGCATCGCGGCTACCACAACGTCCCGCCCGGTCTTCATACCGCCGTCCGTGCGCAATGTGACCCGTCCGCGCAGGTCGTTCAAGACCAGAACCTGCTGGGTCTCGGAGAGGCCGATCTCCCAGGGACAACCAGCGCCCTTGATCGAACTCAGAGGCGAAGCGCCGGTGCCGCCGTCCTGACCGCTGATCAGAATGTAGTCGGCATGGGCCTTGGCTACGCCGGCGGCGATTGTGCCGACACCCGACTCAGCGACCAACTTGACGCCAACCTTGGCGTAGGGGTTGGCTTGCTTCAGATCGTAGATAAGCTGGGCGAGATCCTCGATGCTATAGATGTCGTGATGCGGCGGGGGAGAGATCAAAGGGATGCCGGGGATAGCGTGGCGGAACCTCGCTATCATCCTCGAGACCTTATGCGCGGGGAGCTGTCCACCTTCGCCAGGCTTCGAGCCCTGGGCCATCTTGATCTCAAGCTCGGTGGCGTGCACAAGATAGTCGGTTGTGACGCCAAAACGGGCGGATGCGACTTGCTTCGTCTTGTTGTTGCGCGAGTCGCCGCTGTCAAGGGGGTGGTACCAGGACGGGTCTTCGCCGCCCTCGCCGGTGTTACTGCGGGCGCCGATGCGGTTCATGGCGATAGAGATCGCCTGATGCGCCTCTGGACTCAGCGCGCCGAGCGACATCGCCTGGGCGGTGAACCGCCGGCGAATGGATTCGATCGATTCGACCTCGTCGATTGGTAAGGGGGTCACGGGCGACGAACGCGAGCAAGTCTCTGAGGTTGGCCGGCTCCCTGCCATCGACCATTTCGGAATACTGTTTGTAAGTCTCATAGTCGCCTGTTTGGGCGGCCTTCTGCAGGGTGCGGACGTTTTTCGGGTTGAAGCCGTGGTATTCGCCCTGGCGCCGGAATCTGTAGAAGCCGTAGTCGGGCAGGCGGCCGGACAAATCGGCCTCGAACGCCTCCTCGTGGCGAGCGAGGACGTCTTTGGCGATCTCCTTCAACCCAATTCCTCTCACCCGCGACGGCGTATCGGTGAAATACCGGTCTATTACGTCTTGATCTATGCCTATAGCCTCGAAAATCTGGGCCCCGCGGTAGCCGGACAGGGTCGAAATCCCCATCTTGGAGATTATTTTCAGCAGGCCCTCGGAGGTCGCCTTGCGGTAGTTGTAAATGGCGTCACCGAGTGTGATCTTGTCATCGTCGACCTGCCGCTCGACCAGGTCCGCGACCGTTTCGAGAGCCAGGTAGGGGTTCACGGCGCTGACGCCATATCCAATGAGAACGGCGATATGGTGCACGTCCCAGACCTGTCCAGTCTCGGCGATGATGTCGGCGCGCATGCGCTTGCCGGCGCGAATCAGGTGGTGGTGGACGGCGCCGGCGGCGAGGAGAGTCGGAATCGGCGCTCGCTCGGAGTCGACGCCTCGGTCGCTGAGTATCAGAATCGGGCGGCCCGAGTCTATCGCCTCTTCAGCTTGCTTGCACAACTCATCGAGGGCGCTGGCCAATCCATCGTGGCCATCTTCCAACGACATGAGAGCGGAGAGAGTCACTGGCTTGAAGTCGTCACCAAGGCGCCTGATCTCTTCGAGCTCACTGTCGAGCAGGATCGGATTCTCGACGTGCAGAATGCGGGCATGTTCCTCGGTCTCGGTCAAAGGGTTGCCGCGCCGGCCGAGGTAGGAATCCAGAGACATGACCAACTGCTCGCGCAGCGGGTCGATCGGCGGGTTGGTTACCTGGGCGAAGCGCTGTTTGAAGAAATGATGGAGCGACCGTGGCTGGCCGGACAGGACCGGCAGAGGAGCATCGTCTCCCATCGACCAGATGGGCTCTTTGCCCTCGAGGTCCATAGGCTCCAAAACGAATTTGAGCTCTTCGTTTGTAAATGAGTGGACGCGTTGGAGCCGGCCCAACTCGGCCGGGTCGATCCGGCCGTTCGACAACCCATCGGCGCCGATCTTCAGGCTCTGGTCCAGACGTACGACCTGCCGGTCAAGCCAATCAGAATAGGGGCGGCGCGCGGAGTAGCGGGCCTTGATCTCGTCATTTCGGAGCAGTTTTCCCTCGACGGTGTCGACGGCGATCATACTTCCGGGTCCCAGGCGCCCCTTCTCGACGATTCTTTCGTCAGGGAGGTTGATTATGCCGACCTCAGACCCCATGACAATAAGTCCGTCGGCCGTGATCTTGTACCGGGCCGGGCGGAGTCCATTTCGATCGAGGACGGCTCCGACGGTCATCCCATCGGTGAAGGCGAGGGCCGCGGGACCGTCCCACGGCTCCATCAAACAGGCGTGGTACTCGTAGAATGCCTTCCTGGCAGGGTCCATATCCGGCATGTTTTCCCAAGCTTCGGGGACAAGCATGAGCATCGTGTGGAGGATGTCGCGGCCGGAGAGGCGGATGGTTTCAAGTGCGTTGTCCAAGTTCGCCGAATCACTGCCGCCGGGCTGAATGATCGGCCGAAGCACCTCGACTTCATCTCCCCAAACTGGAGATGCCATCTCAGGCTCGCGGGCGCGAGTCCAGTTGTTGTTACCCTGAAGAGTATTGATCTCGCCATTGTGACCGAGACCTCGGAATGGTTGTGCCAAGTGCCAGGTGGGAAACGTGTTCGTGCTGTAACGCTGGTGAAACAGCGCGAGGGAACTCTCGAAGTCCGGGTCGTTCAGATCGAGATAGAAAGCCGGCAGCTGAGGCGCGACGAACAGACCCTTGTAGACGATGGTACGGTGGGACATCGACGGAACGTAGAATTCGGTGATGCCGGCCGACCTTGCGCGGGCTTCGGCCTCCTTGCGGGCCAGGAAGAGCCGGCGCTCATACTGGTCACCGGGCATGTTCTGCACAGGCGCCAAAAGAAACTGCTGAATGTCGGGCCTCGTGTCCAGAGCTTTTTCGCCAAGGGCCTCTGCGTCCACCGGCACGGATCGCCATCCAAGCACCTTCAATCCCCGTGAGTGAGCCGCGTCCTCCAACCACCGCCGGCAAGCGGCGTTAGATTCAAGGTCGGCGCGGGGGAGGAACACCATGCCAACCGCCAGATCGCGGATATCCGAAAGGCGAATATCGAGTCTGGATAGCTCGCGCCGGAATAGCTTCCTGGGGATCTGCGTAATAACGCCGGCGCCATCGCCGGTCTTGGCATCGCCACCGATCGCGCCCCTGTGGGTAACATTGATTACCGACGTGACGGCCTTGCGAACTACGTCGTGGCTTACGTTGCCGTTGATGTTGGCGACAAAGCCAACCCCGCACGAGTCGTGCTCGAGCTTGGGGTCGTAGAGGGTCCCGCGATAATCGGGCTCTGACTCGCTATGGTTCATGACAACCCTCTGAACTGGCCGGCTCTATGATTTCATTCCCCACGCTGACGTGTACAAAAATTCCACCGCTTGCCACACGTACAAAGCGGTGGACTGCTTCATCGGGGTCCACCAGCCGCAACTCCAAGTAATGTTTCATAAGGCATAGGGCGATCGAATCCGTTAATCTTTAGCCTCTACCCCACACCTTTGAGTGCGACAGGCATCCTGGATCAGACAAGGGAACGCCATTAAAGATATGTAAAGGTTCTTAACTGTACAAACCGACTAATCGTCAGTCAACGGAAATATGACGGAGCCCATAGGATTAGCGCTGTGCAAGTTGCACAATTACGCCCAAATCAGGGGCAGATGACCAGCCGGCGAAATATCAGACGCGGGTAGAGGCCGTGAAACGCTCGACCTCGTCGACGAATCTGTCTGGATGTTCGATCTGGGGCACGTGACCGCAGTCGTCGATGATGGTTAGCCTGGAGCCGGGTATCAGTTTATGGGCGGTCTTGCCGTGCTCCAAGGGGATCACGCTATCGCCGCGCCCCCAAATCAACAGGGTAGGCACGTTGATCTTGTCCAACTGACCGTTGAAATTTATCGAGTCGCGTTGGCCTCGGGGAGATACACCAAGCCTGATCGCGCGGAGGAAGTTAGACCTGATGCTATGGCGCTTGTAATAGTAAGTAGCTACATCGACGAGACGCGCTGGGAGCCGGCTGGGATCGGAGAAAAGGCGCTTATGACAAAGGTGCACCAACGGACGAAATCCCATGAAGGGAAGGATAGCTTCCCCTACGCAAGGTAACGAAACCAAGCGGAGCGAGAAGCCTAGATCGGGTCCCACGCCGGCACTGCCGGCTAGGACCAGCCGATTGACGCGACCTTCAAGATTCAGGGCCATGGCAATCGCTAGCATCCCTCCCATCGAGTTACCGATTACCGTGGCTGATCTCCAACCCATCTCGTCGATAAAGGCACCAAGTAATTCGACTACGTGGTCCAGGTCGAATTGGTCCTTTTGCGGAGATTGAGACCGTCCAAACCCAGGCAAGTCTAGCGCGACGACCTGATGCCGCGTGCTCAGTCCCGGCTGGGACCATTCCCATTGTTCGAGGCTCGCGCCCACGCCGTGCAGGAGCAACACCGGGTCGCCGTTACCGGATGCGCGATACCTGAGCTTTACTCCCCTCACCATCAAGTAACGGTCTTGGAGGATATTGCCGTTTAAGACAACAGAGGGTGCCACCATATGATCGCTCCGTATATCCACTTTCCATTCAGCGACGGCCGCTGCGTACTCATAGGTTAAATATACGCGATTCGCGCGAACCTTGAGGGCGGCTGTGTTTGGGCACGCGCCAAGGCGTCGGGCTGAAGGCGCGTGGTAAAATACAGCCGTCGTTTCGATGTCGGAGGTTTTGATGGCGTTGCGAGCTGAGACGCCGCCGACTGACGGAGGCGGCGCCCCTCAGAATTTGAATATCCCCACCGCTGAACCGTGGGCTCGCCTGACGCGCCTTCTTTCCGGAAACTCACACTTCTTACTTCTCCTGCTCTTGCTCATCGTGGCGCTGGCAATGCGGATTTACGGGCAGCAGTGGGACAACGGCACCTTCTCCCATCCAGACGAACGCTTCATATACATGCAGGTGGAGAGTATCGACCTGCCATCTCCAGTCGATATCGACCTACTGCTGAGTCCGGAGAGCCCTCTAAACCCAAGATCGTTCAACTACGGCTCGCTGACTTACTATCTCCTGCGGATTGTCTCGGTCTTGCTGAGCGAACTGGGCACGCTTGTTGGCGTCGAGGAGCTAATCGAACTGACGAGCTTCGACGGCATAAGCACCGTCGGACGGTCCCTCTCGGCACTGTTCGACGTGGGCACTATCGTCCTGGTCTACCTGATGGGCCGGCGTCTGTACGGCCGCGAGACGGGGCTGCTGGCTGCGGCGTTCACAACGTTTGCCGTGATTCATATCCAACTGTCTCATTTCTATGCCGCCGATACCCTGATGACGTTCTTCGTGACTCTGACGATGTTGAGTTGCATATTGCTCATGCGCAGCGACCGCTACCGTTACGCAATATTGGCCGGAGCTGCCCTGGGCTTGGCCCTGGCTTCGAAAGTATCGGCGTTGCCGGTCGTGGTGCCGGTGGGAGCGGCATTGCTCTTGCGGGCAACGTCGTCGGAGGACGACGGCGGCGAAACAAGATTCCGCCGGCCGACTGCGGAACAGATTGACGGGGCAGTCGCCCGTCTGGCGCTTATCGCCCTGGTTGCGGTTGCTAGTCTGCTGGCCGCCCAACCATACGCGCTGCTGGATACGGAGAACTTCGTTCGCGACATCGTGCGGCAGAGCGAGATGGCGCGAGGTATTTCCGACCTGCCCTACACGCGGCAGTACGCCGACAGGACGGACTACCTGTATTTCCTGCAGAACCTGACGCTGTTCGGACTGGGCTTGCCACTGGGACTGGCAGCGATAGGCGGATGGATATACGCGGTCGCCAGGCTGTTGCGCCGGCCCAAGGTGCTTGAGGCTACTGCGCTAATAGGGCTGGCGGTCCTGACAATTGGAGCGATCCTGGCCGCAAGTGAGCCTTTGTTCCTGCTCACTGTCGTGGCCTGGGTCGCCTTGTTGGTTCACTTGAGAGGGTCGCCCCGACGGGTCGAGATATTGCTGCTTTCGTTCCTGGTTCCCTACTTCCTTATCACCGGCGGCTTCCATGCGAAGTTCCTGCGCTATCTGCTGCCGATAACGCCTGTGCTGATGGTATTGGCGGCCGAGGCGCTGTGGAAGCTACGAGGCTGGGCGCAGAGTTTCACAGAGGAATATCCAGAACCAAGCTCGGTAACCGCGACCGGCGCGCTGCCCCCGGATGCAGATGCGGACGGTTCGATTGCTGACGGACAATCTCCCCCTCAGCCGCGGAATGATGAGTCAACTCCGGCGGCGTCAGGAAACTCGTGGCTGGGATGGGTTGTGCAGAACGGACTGATGGGTCGTCTGGCAACCGCGCTGATCGCGTTGGTGCTACTGACGACGGCTCTATACGCCATCGCGTTCGTGAACATTTACTCGGAGGATCACCCGTCGATCACCGCTTCGAAATGGATCTACAAGAATGTGCCGGCCGGCTCGACATACGCAACCGAACATTGGGAAGAGGGAATGCCCAAGTACGTCACCATGGATGGCCGGCCCTTCACTCGTCAAACCTTGGGCTACCGCGAACTCAAGCTAAACCTGTACGAGCCGGATACCCCGACGAAGCTTGAGGGCATCGTCAGCACTCTGCGGGAAGCAGACTACATAGTATTCTTCAGCAATCGCCTTTACGGCACCATTCCGAGACTAAGCGAGCGCTATTCGCTAACCACGAAGTACTACAACCTGCTCTTTGGCGAGGAGTTGGGGTTCGAGCTTGCGGCTGCGTTCGCGAGCTACCCGAACCTGTTCGGGATTCATCTGACCGACGACACCCTGTCTGATCCGGGACTGCCTACGCCCGGACTTCTATCCAGGCCATTGAACCCCGGAGTTCAGATCAACCTGGGACGAGCGGACGAGAGTTTCACCGTTTACGACCATCCCAAAGTGCTTGTCTTCAAGAAGACCAGGGAACTGTCGGGCGCAGAATACCGCAATCTCCTTGACGTCGATCTGAGCGCCAATATTTACCAGCCGTCGGAAGCTCTGACCGGTAGTCAGTACAAATCGCTGACTCTCGATCCCAGCCAACGGGAACGAGTCGAGTCAGGGGGCACCTTCAGGGAAATATTCGATCGCGACGGTGTCGCAAACCAGATACCACTGGTTGTCTGGCTGGTCCTGGTCTGGTTGATCGGCATCGCGGCGTTGCCGCTGACATTCGGCGTGTTCCGCAACCTGCCGGACCGCGGAATTTTGTTCGCGCGGGCGCTGGGGCTACTTCTTCTCGCGTGGCTGGTTTGGTGGCTGGTGAACCTGGGATTGGCCAACACGCGCTTGACGGTGGCTGGCGTGTTCGTCGCAATGCTTGCCGCCGGCGTTGTCGCCATCTACTTTCAACGCGAAGCCCTGCTGAAACACTGGCGCGACAACCGCCGCGTGATTCTTATCGGAGAGGGTGTCTTCCTGGTGGCATTCCTTATTTACCTTGGGATCAGGGCTCTCAACCCGGACCTGTGGCACCCGTCGCGCGGCGGAGAAAAGCCCATGGACATCGCCTACCTGATGGCGGCGATCAAGACGCCGATTTTCCCACCTTACGACCCGTGGTTCGCCGGCGGCTACCTGAACTACTACTATTTCGGACAGATTCTGGTAGGAACACTGATCAAGCTCTCCGGCATATTGCCGACCACCGCCTACAACCTGGTGGTGCCTCTGCTATATGCGCTCACCGCGTCGGGCGTGTTCTCCGTCGTTTACAACCTGGTGCACAGAGCAAAGGGGAATACGCCGATCAGGCCGGTGACCGCCGGATTACTTGGAGCAGTCCTCGCGACAACGCTGGGAAACCTGGGTGGTTTCGGTCAGATAGTCGGCCAATTGGCGCGTAGCGGCACCGTCCCGGTCCAGAGCGAGATACCGGGCCTTGGAGCCGCGGCGGCAATGATCTCGGGGATTTGGAACGTCACGATCGGCGGTGCGGATTTCCCCATCCGAACCAATTGGTATTGGGCGAGCACTCGTGTGCTGGAAGGCACGATCAACGAGTTTCCCTTCTTCACTTTCCTATATGCCGACCTTCACGCGCACATGATCGCGCTGCCCTTCACAATCGTTGCGCTTGGAGTTGGTCTCAACTTCATCAAGGCCGAAGTTTTGACAGCGAAAGCGCCGGCATCGACTCTTCCACCCGGCGCGCTCCAATTCGCGGCTACGACCGAACTGCGACAGGCAAGTGCAATTCCGTCCGCCGGCGCAACTGTGGCCAGGCTGACGGCGCTGATATCGGGTAGGGAAATCGTCCTGCTCGGCACTGCCGGACTTGTAGTGGGCTCACTGTACCCGATGAACTCGTGGGACTATCCCACCTATCTGGGGTTGATATCGCTTGCGATGCTCGCGCCGTGGTATTTTGCGTCCGACCGGAGCGCGTTAGCGTTCGGAGCGAGTATTCTACGCATCCTGGTCGTCGTCTTGACGAGCTGGGTCATCTTCTACCTTCCGTTCAATCTGAGTTTCCAGTCCTTTTACTCCGGCATTCGATGGATACCGGACAAGTCGAACGTCGGTGGCTACCTGGTGATTCACGGGTTATTCCTCATCGTGATGACCAGCTATCTGGTGCTGGATCTGGTTCAACGGTACCGCCGTTCAGGTTCGTGGCGGATGCTGGTGATGTTGATCAGATGGTGGGACAGGGTGCCTCGCGCCATGAGACTGGCGAACCTGATGACCGCCGGCCAAAGCGACGTTCGTGGAGTCGTGGGCATCTACCTCGCAGTGTCACTGTTGGGGGTCGTTGTATTGTCGATCCTCCTTGGAGCCGCGCTTGCCGGAATCGCACTTGCGTTACTCATTTGGGTTGCGATTGCCGCGTTGCGAAGGGACCGGGCGATCGAAGAGTCGTGGGCGTTAGTGTTGTTTAGTACCGGTCTCGCTCTTACGGTCTTCACGGAGTTGTTCGCGATCGACGGCGACATCGGAAGGATGAATACGGTCTTCAAGTTCTACATGCAGATCTGGATTCTGTGGAGCGTCGCATCCATCGTCGCACTGGTAGGCGTCAGGCGGTGGCTAACGTTCACGGCGACTCCCATCCGCCGCGTGTGGCTGGGGGTGCTCGTAGCGTTATTCGTCTGCGCGTCGGTATATCCTGTCGTCTCGACGCATGCCCGGGTGCGCGACCGATTCAACGAGACGCCGCCATCGTTCAGTGGGAGTCTGGATGGCAGCGAATACATGCGCACGGCGGTCTATGTCGATAGAGAGCGCCGGCTGGAGTTCGAGCAAGACCTGCTTGCTATCGAGTGGATACAGGACAATATCCAGGGTACCCCGACGATACTGGAGGCTACCACTCCGCTCTACAGATGGGGTTCCCGAATTTCGATATACACCGGATTACCCACGGTCATAGGCTGGCACTGGCATCAAACGCAACAGCGGCTCGCCTACGAGCACTTGATAGACCAACGACTACGGGACGTGCTGAGAATGTACGACCACGCGTCAATCGAGCAGACGTTGGCTCTATTCGATCAGTACGGAGTGGACCTGATTTATCTTGGCGACCTGGAAAGAGCATACTACCCGCAAGCCGAGGCAAAGCTTGACCTGTTGGCCGCGATGGGCCGGCTGCAGGTCGAGTATGAGCGCATGGGCGTGAAGATCTACCGGGTCATCGGTTAGATCCGCCGGCGAGCAGATCGGGATGAATTCCTCCAACGACGCGAATAAGAACAGACTTTACTGGGACGGGAGAAGCGACGAGTACCAGGCCCAACACGGTCCTCAACTGGACACTGTCGGTTGCGCTTGGGGAGCCTGGGCCCTGCCGGAAACGGAGGTGAATGCCCTCGGTGACGTTGTGGGCAAACGAGTCCTGGAGCTTGGGTGCGGCGCGGCACAGTGGTCCATCGCGCTTGTGGAGAAGGGAGCGCTGTGCGTCGGCCTTGACAACTCTTCGCGCCAACTCGGACACGCCCGCAGGCTGATAGCAGAGTCGAACGTCGATTTCCCGCTGGTGCAAGGGGCCGCGGAGCGAGTGCCATTCGACGACGCGTCCTTCGACATCGTGATGTGCGATCACGGCGCGATGTCTTTTGCGGATCCATACCATACGGTGCCCGAGGTGGCTCGGGTTCTCCGCCCAAGCGGATTACTCGTTTTCAACATGTCGAGCCCGTTGTCACACATCTGCTATTCCGAAGACTCAGATCGCCTGGGTAACGAGTTGCATACCAGCTATTTCGAAATGCATCGCTTCGAATCGGAGGATGACGTCGAATTTCAGCTTCCGTACGGGGAGTGGATTCGGCTGTTTCGCCGAAATGGCCTGGTGGTCGAAGACCTGATCGAGCTGCGTCCGCCGGAGGACGCGCACACCACGTACGTGGATTACCAACCGCTCGACTGGGCTCGAAGATGGGCCGGCGAGAACATATGGAAGGTCAGGAAGTCGACGAGGGTTCGTCCCCTTGCTTGAAGCAATACGCTGGTACTTGGCGCTTCAGCTATTCGGTATCGCAGTTTTGCCGTTGGCGTTGCACTTCTTCCGATTCCTGCCGGACCGAGGGTACGCGTTCGCCCGTCCGCTCGGCCTCCTGCTGGTGGGCTACCTGCTCTGGATCTTCGGCGTATTCGGGTTGTTGGAGAACTCGCCGGTCACCATACTGGTTCTGCTCATCGTCGCCGCCGGCGCAAGCTGGACGGTATTCCGATCACAGATCACACGATTGAGGGGGATCTGGCGAAGCAATCGGGGCCACATACTGGCGATCGAAGGGATTTTTCTGGTCTCATTTGCGGTCTGGGTCGTTATCCGCGCGTACAACCCAGAGATCCAGGCAACTGAAAAGCCCATGGAATTCGCGTTTCTGAACGCGACTCTGCGCAGCACTCAATTGCCGCCGCTGGACCCCTGGTTGTCAGGTTACTCGATCAGCTACTACTATTTTGGATACCTGTTCATCGCGATGATCGCATCACTGACACAGGTACCTTCTTCGATAGCATTCAACCTGGCCATCCCCACGATTTTCGCGCTCACCGCGACTGGCGCCTACTCAGTCGGGTGGAACCTGGCGGAGGGGGCCTTACGGGGACCGACGGACTCGGCGGGCGAAGCGACGCGGCCCAGGAGATTGATCGGACCGTGGTTTGCCGGTGCCTGCACGATGTTCACAATGCTGATACTGAGCAATTGGGAGATATTCCTCGAGCTACTCCACTCGAAGGGAGTCGGCGACGCATCATTTTGGAAATTCATTGGCATCGACAAACTGTCACGGCCCTACGAAAGCGGCCAGTTTTTTCCCCTAGATGCAAACGACTTCTTATGGTGGTTTCGAGCATCAAGGGTAATTGGAGATTACAACAGCGCGGACGGTAGCGCACTCGACTACACTATCAACGAGTTCCCATTCTTTAGCTTCATCCTTGGCGACGTTCATCCACATGTTCTCGCCTTGCCATTCGTCTTCTTGACCATCGGATATACGCTGAACCTTTTTCGCAGTGACACACCTTTAACGGCGGGCCGGCTGCTGCGCAATCCAATCAATCTCGCGTTCATCGCAATCGTGTACGGCGGTCTGTGGGTCTTGAATGCCTGGGATATGCCTACGCAGCTATTCCTGCTGATGATTGTGGTTGCGGTTGGTCACCACATCTGCAGGTCGGGCTCCGCATCTAATTGGCTGCACGAAGCCCTGCTCGTCTTCGCAGTTCCAATTGTCGCAATCGCCTGGCTAGTAGCCTTGCTGATAAGAGTGTCCAGGCTCTTATGGAGAAGTCTCAAGTCGCTCAGGAGCCGGCGGAAGGAAAACCTACCGCCGAGCGCACTCGAACGGTGGTTGGCAGCCAGAGTGGCGACGACGTTCCTGGTCGCCATATTGGGCTGCGTTATCGCCTATCTGCCCTTCTTCTTGGCGTTTCGCTCCCAGGCTTCAGGCGCGGGTATGGTCCTCCTTTCGACGCAGTGGCACCATTTTCTGATCTTTTGGGGACCGCTGATCTTCTTTTGCGGATCGCTGCTGCTTACGCAAATCGCGGCCGGCACCGAGGGCGTACCAATGCTTCGCAGGCGGTCGGGCGACGCGGCGCGGTTGATGGCGGCTTCGGATCGGAGGAATCGATGGTGGATCTGGCCAGGCGTAGCGGCCGCCGGTGTGCTGTTGGCAGCGGCGCTCGAGGGTGCGATTTCGCTGGCTATATTGCTGGGCATTGACATTCAGATCGATCTGCCCGGTGCGACGTTGGAGCGCATTGTCAGACGCGCCTTGCTGCTCTCGCCCTTGTTGCTGGCGGTAACGGCAATCGTGATACGAATCTGGAAATTGACAGAATCGCCCGTGCCGGCTGACCTTCCTGGTGGAAGGACCCCGTCCACAGCGCAGGCTGGGGCAGAATCAGACCGGCAGGAAGGCTCACCCAATACCGGTGTACAGGGAGCATCCCAGATTTTTGGCGGCATCTCTATTGCATCCGTTGCGAGAGAGCACACATTCGTATTGATACTTATGCTCGCGGGCATACTGATAGTATTCGGCACGGAAATCGCGTTCATAAGAGACTTGTTCAACCATCGAATGAATACGGTGTTCAAGCTTTACTACCAGGCTTGGACGCTGATGGCGATCGTGGCCGGATACGCCATCTTCTACTTCGCTGGATTTGCCGTTGCGGGCGTAGTCAGAGTCAATCCCATCGTAACGGGAGCTTGGCTAACGCTCGCCGTGATAGTCGCGGCCGGCGGCCTGCTATATCCAGTTGGCGCCACGCTGTCTAAGACGGACTACTTCAGAGGCTCGGCGAGTTTGGATGGGTTCGCCTGGAACGAGCAGGGGCGGCCGGCGGACTACGGCGCGATCAAGTGGTTGAACGAGAACGTCGAGGGGAGCCCAGTGATCCTGGAGGCGAGCGGTGGGTCGTATTCCTCATTTGGCCGAGTCTCAGCTAATACTGGACTTCCAACGGTATTGGGTTGGGATTTTCACGAAATGCAGTGGAGAGGCAACTTTGCCGGGCGGGCCGAGAGGAAGCGTGATATCGACACCCTGTATCGGACTACAAGCCCTCAGGAGGCGGCCGAACTCCTGAGCAAGTACGATATCGAATACATATATGTTGGGCCCCTGGAGCGTGGATTGTACGGAGATGCCAGCGGCATTGGGCTTGATAAGTTTGACTGGTTCCTGGACATCGTTTACGACCGGCAAGGCGTAACGATCTATCGCGTTCGGAGACCGGCAATCTAGATGGACCTGTCGAATACTCGGGGCAAACAGACGCCGGATCATCCATTCAGCCGATCGGAGTCGACAGCGCAAGCAATGTCCGAAGTTGCCGAGCAGGAGTCTACTCAGCGCTCCGCGGTCGTGCGGCTCGATCTCTGGCAACTGAGCGTCTTCGCGGTCGCTTTCATCGGAATCTTCCTCCGCTGGTGGGACCTGGGTTTGAGACCGCTGCAACCGGACGAGGCGACGGTTGCGCTCGAGTCACTGTCCGTGTTGAGGGGCGAGGGTTCGCGGTCAGACGTGAGTCCGCTCATCCTGAACGGCGGCGCCCTGCTGATGCTCATGTTCGGAGCGAGTGACGGCGTAGTCCGCGCTCTGCCGGCGCTTGCCGGCAGCATTCTGGTCCTGCTGCCGATTTGGTTGAAGCCTGAATTGGGAAAGACCGGCGTGTTGATGTCGATGTTGTTTCTGGCCATCTCACCTACGCTCATCTTTGCCACTCGTCATACCACGCCGGAGGCGCTCACCGCTACCGCGGCGCTGACTGTAGTGGTTTGCGGGTCCCACTATCTCCGTTGCGGGAATCGCTCCGCAATCTACATCGGCGCTGTCGCATTGGCGCTGATGATAGCCTCCGGGTATCCCTCATACACTTATCTACTGGTGTTTGCAGGGTTCGCGGTGGCTAGTTACCTTGCGGCGAGCAAGAAGCGGAGGGCGGTTAGAGCTCGACCGGATGAAGCGAAGTCCTCTGAGGAAACCCAAGACTCCGGCGGGAAGGAAGCAGACTCGCAAGGACGATTGTTAGGGCGGGCCGGTCTGTTGACCACCGCAGTATTTGCGATCGTGGCGACGGGCGCGTTCCGGGATCTACGGGTGATCCAGGCCGGCTTGGTGGGACCGCTCTCCGAATGGCTTTCGGGATTCGGCTCGGCAAACCTCGAAACCACAGGCACTCAGTTTGCGACTGTGTTCGCCTATGAGGGCGCGATGATAGTCGCTGCCCTGGTGAGCGCCGCGGTCATATTGAGGAGCCGTAACCGGTTCGATCGCATGCTCGTCTGGTGGCTGGGGGCCGGCGCAATGATTGGAATCATCGGGGGAGCGGAACAAAGACTCGCGTTGGTGGCCGGACTGGTACCGGCCGCCCTCCTGGCCGGCTGGGCTTGCGGCAGATTGCTGGATCGACTGGGAAGCGCCGGCCAGCTGACCAATCTGATCATCGTCGCGTTAGGCCTTCTAATACTGTCTGTGCCCGCCTACGTAACCATCACCTTCACGTCCTATATGTCGAACAGTGCCGGACAGCGCACGATTGCGCTTGTGTTTCTGATCTCGCTAGTGATACTGACCATCGTCGGGCTCACCCTATCATCGATCCTCCAAGGGTTGGGCGTGACTTGGAAATCGTTCGCCGTGGTGGGCCTTGTCGCCGGCCTGCTCTTGACGTTCCGACTCGCGGCGAATCTCAATTTGCATCCAGTCGCGAATCACTTTGAACTGCTGACGCCGGTCGTCACTTCGCCGGACGTGAGGCGACTAATGTACGACTTTGGCGTGGTGGTAGACGTTCTATCCATCAATCGGGCTCCGCGCTCGGTCCAGATCGACTCGGATGTTGGGCCGGCGCTGAGATGGTACATGAGGGACCAAGAGAACGTCTCGTTCGTGAACGATCCGTCCGGGAGCCCCGGCATATACATCGGCGATCCAGGCGGGGAACCGCCTCTCGGAGGCGCATATGTCAGTCAACGCTATCGGATCGCGACGCACGGGCACCTGAGAATAACCGGGCCCGAGGAGCTGGTGAGGTGGCTGATGTTTCGCGAGGGGTATACATACCCCACCGGCAGGGACGTGGTCTTATTTGCCAGGACGCAATAGAGGTCCCACGGCCTCATTTTGGCAGACTATTAGCGCAGTCGAATCGCGAATATGGTAAAAAAATGTAGATGCGTCGAACGGTTCGACGCATTTTGTCGGGCAAATAGGCAGGAGCGAGGCAATCCAGCCCAAGCGGCAGGGGCTGGGTGCCGATAGCCTTCCCACAAATAACCGAACTGAGTAGGAGTGAGAATGGAGGCGGTGCAGCGCCCGCCGGGGCGCCAGTCGTTCTTTGATCGTCCCCTGGCATTAGTGCTTCCAATAGACCGCGAACTGGCACTGTACATCCTGCTGGTCGTAGTTGGGGCGATACTGCGGCTGTGGGACCTGGGATCGCGGATGCTCCACCACGACGAGAGTCTTCACGCCGTTTACTCGTACCTGTTCTACATAGGAAGAGGCTACGAGCACGATCCCATGCTGCACGGTCCGTTTCAATTCCACTGGTACGCGCTTTGGCAATTCCTGTTGGGAGCTACCGATGCGACGGTGAGGGTGGGAAATTCGGTGCTGGGCATCGCGCTGGTAGGACTGCCTTATTTCCTTCGCAGGTTCATGGGCAGGAAGGCTGCCCTGGTCGCGGCGGCGTTGATAGCGTTCTCGCCGACACTGGTCTATTTCTCGCGGTTCGCGCGCGAGGACATGCCGACGCTCTGGTGGTCGGCGCTGGTGGTCCTGTTCGTAGTCAAGTATCTCGAGAAGCAGCAACCGCGTTGGATGTACCTGACCGCCGGCTCGCTGGCGCTGGCCTTCTCGACTAAAGAAAACGCCTACATTCTGTCGGCGATGGTGCTCAGTTTTCTGGCATTCCTCGAATGGTCGCGGACCCACCGCCATTGGTTGTGGTACGCGCTGATGCTGTCTCCTTTGCCCATATGGTTTCTCGTCAGCCTGCCGAGGGGGCCGATATGGATCGGATCGTTGTTGATCGCCGAGTTGCCCATCGACACGGAATCCACCCAACTCGCGATATTGAGCATAGCGCCAGTCTGCGTATTGAGCGCGGTCGTCGTGGGGTTGACCGTATTTCGAGTACTGATCAAGCGGGAGACTCTTTCGCCGCCGGCGGCGCTTCTGTTCGTGCTCGGCCTGCTCATTACGCCCCTGTTTACCGCGTCGGTGACTGCCTTGGAACAGTTCTCAAATCTGTTCTCAAGCGCGGAACAAGAGCAGCGCTGGCTGTTCGTGCTGTTCCTAATCGTGTTGGCATTTACGGTGTTATTTGGAGCGCGTTGGAAAGTGAGGCAGTGGCTCCTGTCGGCCCTCGCGTTCTGGGGCGTGTTCTTCGTTCTACACACAGTATTCTTCTCGGACCCCAACGGTGCAATCACGGGAACGGTGGGAGCGCTTACCTACTGGATAGACCAGCAGGAGGTGGCGCGGGGAAATCAGCCCTGGTTCTACTATCTGCTGCTCCTGCCTCTATATGAGTTCGTGGCCGTCCTTTTTGGAATTGGCGGGATGATTTACATCGCGATCAAACGGAACAGCGTGTTCGCGATGCTCCTGGTGTATTGGATAGCCATCAACATGGCACTATACGGCTACGCATCCGAGAAGATGCCCTGGCTGGTCATACATTTGTCGCTGCCGATAGTGCTGACCGCGGCGTACGCAATCGGCCAGCTGCTCGACAACATCAGTTGGCGCGTCGTATTGCGGCAGGGGGCGGTACAATACGCGGCGGCGCTCGTGTTGGCGCTGGTAGTGTTCTTGGCTTTGCTGGGACAGCGAGTTCCATCCAGCGCGCAACTCTCTTCGATTGAAGCGGCGACCAGCGTATTCACCTTGCTAGCTTACCTGGCGTTATTTGGTGGACTAGTCTATGGCGTCTACCATTTTGGCGCCCAGCTTGGTTGGCCAAATAGCCTGCGCCTGGCGGCAATCGGCGGCTTGATCCTGATGATGCCGTTCTCCATTCGTACCTCGGTTGAAGCAAGCTTTCGCAACGGCGACGTGCCGGTGGAGATGCTCGTGTATACCCAGACCTCTCCGGACGTCGGCAAGGTGATGGATGAGATCGAGCGGCTGGCTTTTCGCACCGGCGAGGGCAAAGAGAGATTCAGGGTGGCATACGATGCCGGAGTCTCGTGGCCATTTGAGTGGTATTTGCGCGAGTACAAGAACAAGAACTACTTTGCCTGGGATACGCCGGCCGCCGACGCGAAGGTCGTGTTAGTTGGATTCGAACGTAATCATGACGAGGACGTTGAGCGGGTCCTGGGAGCCAGCTTCGTCGGACAACGCTTCAAGCTGCGTTGGTGGTTCCCAGAGGACTATCGGAGCTTCAATGTCAGCAATATTCTGAAGGGGCTGGCGGATCCCGAGGTACGGGGCAAGCTGTGGCGGTATTTCCTATACCGTGAGACGGTGAATCCCCTCGGATCGACGGACTTCATGGTGTACGTTAGACGGGACCTGGCGACCGGCGCTTGGGCCGCAACCCAATCTACTAAGTCGGACCTCTCGATCATTGGATCCGGCCTAAGGGGGGTTCAGCCGGGGGAGTTCAATGAACCGAAGGACCTGGCGATAGGTCCCGACGGTTCGATCTACGTTGCGGATACGTTCAACCATCGTATTCAGAAGCTGGATGCGGAAGGAAACGTACTCAAGGTATGGGGCTCGGAAGGCGAGGTGCCTGGCCAGTTCAAGGAGCCGTGGGGCATAGCGGTGGATCCTGATGGATTCGTGTACGTCGCGGACACCTGGAATCATCGTGTACAACAGTTCGACTTGGACGGCAAGCTTGTCTCCGTAATTGGGCCGGATCGGGTCAGAATCGGCACGATGCCAGGCGAGTTTTATGGTCCGCGGGATATCGCGGTGGACTCTGGCGGGAACATCTACGTCACCGATACCGGCAACCATAGGGTCCAGGTTTTCGGAATACACGGGGAGTTGATTGCCTGGTTCGGAGGGAAGGGAGACGGAGATGGGTTCTTCCACGAGCCGGTGGGAATCGCGATCGACACCGACGGGAATCTACTTGTCGCGGACACGTGGAACCATCGAGTGCAAAAGCTCAGAGCAACCGGCGAGTACGTTGCCTCCTGGCCAGTACAAGGTTGGTCCGGAGAGTCGGTGCTCAATAAGCCATACATCGCAGTCGACAGTCAGAATAACTTCTACGTCACAGATCCAGAAAACCATAGAGTGGCAAAATATGGCGCAGACGGCCAGCCGCGGACCGCGTGGGGCAATCCCGGCACTGACGCAGCTTCAATTCGGCTGCCGACCGGTATCGTAATCGATGACGAAGGATACATTCTCTTGGCGGACAGCCGGAACAATCGTATAGTGCGACGCCCTCCGATCGAGTGAGTTGTCTCACAGTTCAAATCTAGGTGGCTCGGCAGAAACGCCCGAGCGGCCGGCGTGGTTCCGGAGTGTGCTGAACTCCTGGCTGTTCCAGGCGATAAACACGCCTCGCGCTAGAAATCGACGCATCGCCGCAGTCCTTGCCCTCAACATCGCCATCGCCGCTGCGCTCGCGTACTCATTCAGCGAGACCATGCGGGTGAATATTTCTGCAACGCCGACCGGCGTCACAGCAGTCGTCGATGGGACGGAGTTGAACCTCAAACACCCGTCGCAAAGGTTGCACCGTGTGGGGGTGTACTTGGCGGGGCCCAAGCTGTCGGAGTCGCCCGGCTGGCCGACCGATGCCGCCTGGTATCCGTTCGAGTTCCTCCCCGGTTTGCTCTGGATTCTGCGGTTGCAGGCAGAAACTGCCTTGAGTTCACTGACGATTCAGCCGGCTGGATCTGGCGTATCTCACGACTTGTTCGCCGCGGGCGCGGTGCGTACGGTGGAAGGCGATTGGTTCCGTACGCCAGCAAGTGAATTGACATCCAGCACACCAGGTGTCGCCTACTTCGAGGCGCACGGCGAGACGGCCTACCAACTGACGGCAGATCTAATGCGGGCGCGCCAGACCGCAGCGATTCTGGTGTTGGACGGAGAAGGCAGCGGTCTTGGACTCTGGTTGCATCCCTCGTGGAGGGGTCTGTCGTGGCGTCGGATCGTCGAGGGCAACCTGGGACACCCGGTTGTGAGCGCTCCGTATAGCTCGTTCGTCAAGGTGCCGGCGAGCCAGACCCAAGACCTGCTGCGTTTGATGTTGGGATCGTATCCGGCGTTGATAGCGCTTGTCGCGGTCGCCGGGGCAGCAACGGGGGCGGCTGGTTTGGCGGCAGGCTTCGCCTCCGAACGGGACAGCACAAGGGCACGGCCAAGAAAGCGTCCTGACAGGACGAAATTGGTTGCGGCCGGACTGGCCGGACTTGCGCTGACCGCCAGCATCTATATCGCGTATTTTCTCTTGGAGCGCTTACCTCACGTCCAAGATTCGGTGGCATACCTCTTCCAGGCGAAGGTCTTCGCGTCAGGACGCTTGTGGGCACCGCTGCCGGAAAACATTGATTTCTTCAGACACGAGTTTGTCGTGGAGCACGACGGCAAATGGTTCAGCAAACACCCTCCGGGGCACTCGATAATGTTGGCCCTTGGAGAACTATTCAACGCGCCCTGGGTCGTGAACCCGATCGCCGGCACGGTCTCCTTGGTCCTGGTCTATCTGATTGGAAAGCGAGCCTATGACGGATGGACGGGCCTATTGGCAGTAGCCCTGGGCGCGATCTCTCCGTTCTTCCTGTTCCTGTCAGGATCGATGATGGCCCATCCAACGGCGCTGGTTTTCGTACTGGCCGGCACATGGTTCTTACTCAAGGGGTTTGATGAGAATCGACTGGGACCTATGCTTGGTGTAGGGGCTTGCTTTGGCATCGCATTCCTGATCCGGCCCTGGACCGCGATCGTGATCGCGGTGGGTTTGAGCGTCGCCCTGATTGTGTGGTCCCGGCGATTGGGATTCAGGAGGACAGGGATCCTCGCAGCCGGCGCGGCGGTTGGCTCCATTCCGCTGGTCGCTCTATACCTGGCGTACAACTGGGCCCTCACCGGCGATCCCCTTCAGAACACTCAACAGCTCTGGTGGGAGTTCGACCGGCTCGGGTTCGGGCCTGACCAAGGTCCTTACGGTCACAGTCTCCTGGACGGCCTATGGAACACGAGTCGAAACATGGCGGAACTTATTCGGCACCTGTACGGGTGGCCGGCGCCGTTCACGCTGCTGTTCGCCCTGGCGCCGTTCTTGACCCTGCGGGCCAGGGCATTTGATTTCGCACTGCTCTGCGCGTGGTTGATGTTGATCGTCGGTTACTCGCTGTGGTGGGCAGATGGGATCATGTACGGCCCCAGATTCTACTTCGAAGGCACGGGGTTCTTATTGATCCTGACTGCAAGGGGCATCCGAGAATTGGCGAATCTGTGGCCGGCGATTATCGGGCACTTTGGGGTCCAACGGGCCGCGCCACTTCGTGCCGGCCCCATCGTGATTTACGGATTCCTAGGCATTATGGTCCTGCACAACCTGGCGACATACATGCCACAGCAGTTGATCATCCACCATGGGTACAACTACGTAAGCCGCGACTCCGTAGAGACGGTCGAAGAGCGCTCGGTGGCAAATGCCGTGGTGTTCACCCAAGTCGGCAGGTCGTTCGAGTGGTGGAATTACGGGGAGGTTTTCTCGAGCAACAGTCCCCTACTCGACGGCGACGTCATCTATGCTCGCGATCTTGGGACTAGGAACAAGGCTTTGATGGAATACTACCCAAACAGAGATTTCTATCTGCTGGCTGACGGGGTGGTGAGGGAAATTCCGCGGGAGAACTAGCGATCGATGCGGCTGGTGTCACGCCGACGCTATCGCTAGGGCTCGGCTCCAAACTTGATCACTCTATGCTGCCCAGCGTCGGCGACGTAGACATTACCGTCTCGGTCTGTGGCTATCCCCACGGGCTCGACAAGTTGGCCGTCACCTCCCAACCGCTCGATTGGGCGGCCATCTATGGTGTAGCGCACGACTGCCGCGTTCAATGGGTCGGTTACCCAGATTGTGCCATCCGCGGCCAGCGCGAGGTGAGCGCCTCGCAAGCTGAAGGACTGGGATAGCGGCCAATGCAACAAGTGGTTCCAGGCGAGATCCAGCCGGCTCAGCCTACTATTGACCGCGTCGGTGACGAAGATGCTGCGTCCATTTTCGATCAGAACGTCCACCGGCTCTAGAAACTGATCGAACGCCGCTCCCTTACGCTCAATTGTCCGGGTAACTTGTCCTCCAGGAGAGATCGTGAGAAGTCGACTCATTCCGGTATCAGCAATGTGAAGGTTGCCCTCGGAGTCGATGTCCATTCCGCGCGGCTTGTACATGGCAACGGATGGGCCGGCGAGCGTACCGGTCAGCTCTCCCGTTGGAGAGAACTTCCTGATCCAGCCGGAGTGTGAGTCCAAGACGAACAGTGCTCCCTCGTTGTCTATCGCGAGATCCGTCGGTTCTCTGAGTCGGGCCGATTCGTCGATTTCAGGGCCCCAGGCGACCAGGAGCCGGCCGGCCGGGTCGAACTTCTGGATCCGAGCGTTGCCAGTGTCAGCGACATAAACGTTGCCTGCGTCGTCGACGGCGACACCCCGGGGGTCGAGCAACTCACCGTCCCCTGTGCCGGGGCTACCGAATGCTATGAGGGCCCGGAGAGGGGACGGCTTGATGGCAACTGGCAATGATTCCGGCGGGACGGGTCGAGTTGGGATAGGAGTTGAGCCGGCGCGAGCCGGGTAGCTGCCCCACACGGGATACAGCCGGTCGGACGGTATCGGCTCGCGAACTTGGCCGGGCGGTACCCAGAACACCTTGATGTACGTGTGATCGGTCTCGTCGGTGTAACGCACCCTGATATCGTGCAGACCGCTGGAAAGGTCGATACCGCCTTCAGTGTACTGATTCGTTGCCCGTCCGTTGTCGACGACCAGTTGATTGTCGACGTACAGCCACGATCGGTCGATCGAATGGGTCCCAAACAGATAGTGTCCGGCGCGAGGAATGTCTATCTTTCCCACCCACTCGACGCTGTATGGAGGGGCAAGTGGACGAAGATGGAATCTGATGCTCAGGCTAGGGTCGATTCGTTCGAGCTTTGGCTGACCCTGCCAGTCTGGTCCTTGAAAATAGCGGCCCAGAAGACCCCTCACCTTGACTTGGGGTAGGAAGAGGGCGTCGTGGCTCAGGAACTGCCTGGTCTGTCCTGGTGGTTGCCAGGTTAACCTGACAGGCGTGGGGCGGTCTATCACACCCCGAAGAGTGATTGGGTGTGCTCCAGCAGCAAGCACCAGGAACCCTGATTCTCCGCCGCTAAGGACCTCTTCCTCGTCGATGTCGAGGGTCAGTCCAGCCGGCCCGACGAGCTCCAACTCATATCTGCCGTAACTTGGGGCCACCAAGGTACCCTGCCATTCAGCAAAGAATGGCGTCGGTAACGGGGTTGCCTGCTCCCAGGCGAGATCTAGCACGGAGACGCGCGTCGTTATCACCGGCCGCGCGCCGGGCTCTCGGCCTCTGAAATATCGGGCTGTCAATCCCTGGATTCCGGCTACCTGTTCCCTGGTAACGAATACCGACCGGATCGCAACCGGCCCGCCGAAACTCGCGCTATCTAGCTGGTACCGAGCGTTTGGATAGAGGTCCAGCAGTTGGTCGAAGCCTTCTACGTTGGTGCCATCGAGGAATATCGCGGTATCTCTCTGGTCGCCAAGCGGGAGGGACGATGCCAAGTTGAAGGGCTCCTGAGTCGCGAACTCCGGCGCCAAGAACTGGGTAGTAGGGCGATCCACGAACGTGTCCTCGACTATCAACCGAACGTCAGGCGAGAGCTGCTTGAGTTGGCGAGCTATCAGGGTCTCGTGGACAGAGTGTGCGGTCCAAACGGCGAAATCGCTCTTGGCGCGAACGAAGTATGTCTCGTAGTTCCAGTAGCCACTAAGCGCCAATAAGCCCAGAATGGGCAACGCGGCGAGTTTTTCGTTTCCGCGACCAAGCACCACCTCAAGACCTCGCCAGGTGGAGCCCAGGACCCACGCAGCCAACATTACGACGCCGGGAATCACTGCAATACTGCGCAACGACTGTGGGGCCTCGAAGTCCAAAGACAGTACGCCGGGCAACGTCATAATCAGGATCCATAAGACGAGTAAGAAATGCTCGTGACGGCGGATCAGTAAGATGGATGCGAGGAATCCGAGTGCAAACAGCGCGCCTGTGACCGGGTCGAGCATGGGCTCTTCCGGCAGATTGTGGCGACCGTTCTTATCGCCTCGATGGTTGAACATCAAGAGATGCTTCTCAATGTTCGTACGCAGAATCGAGACGTGTTGGTCGGGTGGCCGGTCCTTGAAAATCCAGACGGTCTCGGCGCGCTTTGTGAATTCGTTCGGGTTTTGGGCGGCGTAGATGCCAATTGGAAGGAAGATGACGCCGGCGACCACGGTGGCAAGCACCAAGCCTTTGTAATGAGCTCGGAGGAACTCAAGCCGTTCGGCCAGCAATCTGTGCAATAACCACAGCGCGAGAAGCGCCGGCACTAGGTTGAACGCAAGATAGGAGTGCAGGCCTAGCCCAACCGATAGGCCGGCGCAAACAAAATCGAGAAGTCTGCGACGTCGGAAGCCACGAAGCAGGAAATAGACGCTGAGAGCGGCGAAGAATCCGGCGAGCACGCCGCTCATTCCGAGACGACTAGCGCTGAAATGCCAGCGATCGACGGCCATTAGCGCGGAAGCAATCAGGCCGATACGCCAATTGAAGAGCTCCTTGCCGAACAGATACATGACGAGCACCGTCAGCGAGCCAACAACCGCAGCAACGACTCGTACCGAAAAAATGTTGACCCCAAAGACCTTGATGGAAGTCGCCATCAAGTAGAGATAGAAGGCAGGAAAGTGAGTGGTCCCTTCAGATACAAACACCGGCCGGAACGCGGGATCATCCAAGATGCGCTGGGCGATTAAACCGTTCCGGGCCTCGTCGAACCAAATCCCTTCCGGCAGGCTTGGAAGATCAACCAGCCTGAACGCTATGGCCGCGACAAAGATGATTGGGAGCCCAATGAGTACCGTAAGCCGTCGGCCTTTACTCGATAAGTCCTCGGGGAGTCCACGATGGGCAAAGAACAGGAGGATTGCGCCGGCGAGGAATAGAATCGCGGCGTCCAAGAGCAAATCGCGATTCAATGATGACTGCTGCGCGTACACTCCCAGGGCAATTGCCACAGTGGGGAGAAACAGAAGTCTGGCTTTGTGCTTGCGCTTGAGAATCGTTGCCATGCGATTCGGTCAGGACGGCGGAGTCAGCGACGTAGCAATGCGAGAGTCGTTACGCATCGGTGCACTACAAAGTTTGGTCGGAGGATCGAAGCAACGGGCCGAAATTATCCCGTACGCCAAGACTCCAGAGTGTCGCCAATCGCATCAAGAATTCTATTCGTTCGGGTATCCTGAAGCCAAGTGCCGCAGGTTGCAGCGAGCCGGCAGGCGTGTTGCCTCAAAACTAGAGATTACCGAACTGGTATCGTTGCCTCAATTGGGAACCTTACCCAACTCATACGCCGGATTACTTAAGACGCCAGATCCTTTACGCTTCTCATGGGTGGGGAGGGGCGTTCCCTAAGTCTCCATAAAGCCTGGATCTCCTCCCCAATCTGCCGGCGTAGCGAGGCCGGCCCCCAACTCTTGTGTTCCAATTCGAGCAGCGCTCTCTCTTCTGCCTGAAGGACTTCGGCGGCTAAGATCCGTCTGTAAGGCGTTAGGGCGGTATCGTATCGCTTGGTGAGCTTGCCACCGTTCCTTTTCTTACCAACCAACTTAAGGAGTGGCTGCCAGTGGTTTACCCACAGTCTCACCAGATCGTAGACTCGGTTCAATTGTTCCAACGCCGGTTGAGACTCGAAGCGATCATAGCCGATTAGCTTTCTAACAACAGACCAGTGCTTCTGTTCTACGTGGGCCTGATCGTTCTTCCAGTAGGGACGTGAGCGGGTGAAGGTGATGTTCTCAGAGCGACAGTACCGTAGTAAGTGAGCGTTTAGGAACTCTGATCCATTGTCCGAGTCGATACCCAAGAGAGGAAAAGGCAGTCGTTCTCTTACCAGCTCCAAGGCGGCAAACACGCCGGCTTGGCCTTTCCCCCAAACCCCAATAGGCTCGGTCCAGCCGCTAGCCACGTCGACAACGTTTAGGGTGTTGAGGTAATGCCCGGCTGTGGAGGTGGCGCAGTGAGCTACCAAGTCAATCTCTACATAGCCCGGTCTCTGTTCCTCCCAAGGAGTATAGGTCTGGACCGGTATCTGTTGTTTCAGCAGTGAACCTGGCTTAGTCGTAGTGTAGCCACCTGGGCGTTTGTGTCGCTTGAATAGACGCAGACGCCGATCGATAGTAGCTGCGCTCATTGTTATCAACTGCTCTCTCACTTCATCATCAATCCTCAGTGCTCCCTCTTCCTCCAGGGCCGGCACAAGCTCTTTAAGGAACGGAGCTAGTCGCTTCCCGCACATCCAGCCACTGAGCTCTAGTACACTTCTCAGAGTTCCTACTACCACCGAGGAGTACTTCCTTGGTCTGCCTCTACCTTTCCCCTTAGGTTTGGGTGGCCCGTCGCACAATAATCGGGTCGCCCATTTGCGGTGATAGCCGGTGGTCGCCACAAACTCATCCAACAACCTACTTTTTTCCCGGCGAGTTCCATTCTTATAACGAACTCTTAGAGCGTTCGCCAACTCGTGTTTGCTTTGTTGTCGCACTGCCATAACCCCTGCTCCTTACGGTAATGTGAGTTATGAGGCAACGTATAGTTCTTCGGTAAGTTTATTTATGAGGCAATTCGGCAGGAGGCAAGTTGCCGGTGATATAATCTAGATTGGAGGGGTGTCCGAGTGGTTTAAGGTGCCGCTCTCGAAAAGCGGTGCGGCTGTAATGGTCGCCGTGGGTTCGAATCCCACCTCCTCCGCCACCGTAGCGCCTGGGACGGGGCAGCTATTGAACGATTCGTGCTCTAGAGTCACGGTCCTTGATCCCGGCGGACTGTATGAACTGCCGCGCAGCGGTTCTTCCTCACGACGAACCTATCGTCTAGGTTACCCAAATGTGCAGTCGGCGCGCACCGAGCCAGAAGATCTTAGACCGATGTTTAAGCAGCGTCGGGGGCCGCCGGCCACACTAGCGGGTGGTGACAACCAGAGGACAGGTCCGGGGTCTTATGCCCCAGCCCAACGCCAGGCTGGGGCAACTGGGTTCGCGGCTACAGCTATACTTTAGTTCAAGCAGTTCCTGCACACGCCATAGACTTCTAGCCAGTGGCCGCTCAATTTGAAGCCTCTACGGGCAGAAGCCGCCACGAGTTGGTCTTCGATGTCACAGCCCGGCAGGTCTTGGGACGTACCGCAGGCTGCACATAGAAGGTGATGGTGGTGACCGCGCTGGCCCAACTGATAGCGGACGGAGCCGTCTTCCAAGAGTACGCGGCAGAGTACCCCTTCTTCGACCAACAGCTTGAGGGATCGAAATACGGTTGCCCTGCCTAGCTCTTTCAACTCCTGGCACAACTCCTCGGCGGTGAAGTGCCGGCTCTGGTTGACGACTGCACGAACCACCGCGCGACGAGGGGCGGTGGACCGATAACCCCGCGCCTTCAGGGTTTCCAACATTTTTTCCGCGACAGGGGAAGATGTCTCTTGCATCATAGTTTGCGGTCATTATATATCATCAGAGAAGCAAAACTGATACCGAAACAACGGGCTGATTGAGGGGCTGTGACCACCGGCCCAATGTACGGATAATCTCCCGCGATGCTCTGGAGCGCAACTCAACCACGGGGATGCCGCCGCAGACCAGTTCCCCTCGTTAGCCCGCCGGCTGGCGAAGCAACATGTGCGCCATTACCCTAGAGTCGGCCCGTGTCGGGGTTCGGAAATCGCCGTGAAGATTACTCACCTCGAGATTGAGACCGTTCGGGTGAACGAGCGCGAGACGTGGGTGTTCGTGCTGATGCATACCGACTCCGGCCTGACCGGCCTGGGGGAGTTGAATCCCTCGGCGCCTCGGAGGCGTTGCCTCGAGGCCCTGCAGAGACTGGGGCGGCGGCTGGTTGGGCGCGACCCGCGCCGCATCAACTCGCTGTACGCCGATATGCGCGGCGAAGTGTCTGACTCGGTTGGAGTGCGCGCTCTCAGCACGTTGGACCAGTGCCTGTGGGACCTCTTGGGTCAATCGCTGCAGGCTCCTATTCACGCACTCCTGGGCGGGGCCTGCTGGGACTCAATTCGCCTGTACGCAAATATCACCCGTGCGACGCCGTCCCGAACGCCCGAGGCTTTCGCGCGCAGCGCCCTGGGCGCGGTAGCCGACGGGTTCACCGCGGTAAAACTCGCCCCGTTCGCCGGCGGACGGCCGATCGACCGGATCGACGACCTGGAGGAGTCGCTGGAATGCGTGCGCGCCGTGCGGCGGGCTGTGGGACCCGATGTCGATGTCATGTTGGACTGCTACGGGCTGTTCACGGCACAGGCCGCGCTGGGTCTTGCGGGTGCGCTGGCCGACATCCACCTGTACTGGCTGGAAGAGCCGGTCGGCCGTGACGACTTGGAGGGCTATCTGGAGATCAAGGCGCGTTTTCCGGCGCCATTGGCAGGCGGCGAGGACTACGAGTTTCTCGACGGGTTTTGGCCGGCGCTGGAGCGTCGGGTATTCGACATCGCGATGCCGGACGTCGGCATCGTGGGCGGTATTTCCGAACTGGACAAGGTGGCGTCGGTTGCCGAGAGCCGGGGGATGCGGGTCGCTCCGCATGGGCCCTTCGGCCCGGTGACGCTGGCTGCCAGCGCCCAGGTGGCGGCAACCCACCCGGGATTTCTCACGATGGAGTATCCCTGGGGACTGAACGAGTGGCGGGCCGGACTGCTGGAGCCGGCGGAGCGCATCGAAGGGTCCTACTACCGGCTGCCGGACGGGCCGGGACTGGGCGCGGCCCTCAATTCGGAGGTGCTGGCGGCGCACCGGGCGGGCAGAGACGGATAGCCTATTGGATGATTGCTGTATCGGTGTTTCAAGCGATTGTCGACAGAGGCTCAAGTGCTGGAAGTACGTCGGCTGGTCAAAGAGGCCAGTCTGGCGGCGGAGACCTGAGTCAGGCTTTTTCCCGAACGCGGTCTTTGATACATTTGGCCCGTTATGACCTCCAGTCGGCGTAACGATGCACACACCACCGATCCAACGCATTCGCTCCCGGAGCAAGTTCCCGCTCCAATCCCTGCACTCACAATAGTCTTGGCGTTGCTGATCGCAGGCCTCCTGGGCCTCGCCTACGCAACGTTCTGGTTGTGGATCGAATCCGGTCGCATGCTAGAAGATTTTGAAGAACGAGCACCCCATGCCGATCTCTCCGTACGGGGAGCCATATCTGCAACTACCGGCAGCACCGGAATGAAAAAGACAGAAGAGGTAAGACAGGATTTCCTGCTCCTACAAAGGAGACAGATTAGTTGGGGAAACGTGTTTCACACGCTGCTCAATGTGCCACAAGGGTTGGTGGTAGACTCCATCGCCCAGTCGAACTTCACCTTGATGGTAGACGGACGTGCAAGTAACTTGTCCATTGCCAATGAATATGTGATGAAACTGCAAGACAGCGGCCTATTCGAACAGCCACAGGTGCAACTTGAGCAGATTGCGTATGATTCCGCCGCCTTGCCGCGGGCTGATAGCCCAACACCATCATCTTCCGTCGACCTTACACTTGTCGAACCCAGCAGTACGCCGCAAGTTGAATCACCCGTGCCTCCAACTCCGGCTTTGCAGACGCCAACCCCTATCCCCAGACCTACTGAAACGTTTACTACTACGCCGTCCAGTACGAGTACCGTCGCACCAGCTCCCGAATTCGACTTCGCTCTAGTTGTCCGGACCTCCACTCGGATTGATGAGCACCGCACCAGCCACATCCGCGCAACGATCCTAGACGAGAACGGCAATCGGATTCGTAATGTGACTTTCCGGATAGAGAGTGAAGGTGTTCCTCCTTGGAGCGCCGAAGAATCCGACGAAACACAGCAGAATGGGATGGTCGAATTCGCGGTCACCAAAGGGGTGTTCACGGTTCGACCACTCGTAGAAGGACGCGTTCAAGCGGCGCATGGTCTGGTCACAGGTTATGGTGACGTGCCGGGCAAGCAAGAGTGGCACCTAGTTTGGCGCAAGACGCAGCCAGGCAGTCGATCAGTGGGGTCACCTACTCAAACGTCCACGATCACTACTACGCCGTCGCCGACCACCCCTCCCCGTTGGGCCGGCCGAAATATCGCCCGCCTCGGGTCCGCTACTGTCTCCCAAGGTCAGGATACTGCTCATCATGCGATCGACGGCGATACGGAAACCATCTGGCAATCGGGTGCATTCCCGGTCCAGGAGATCGTGATTACATTGAATGACTCTTATAGAAAGAGTGAAATCGACGGAATTGAACTCATCGTCGCACAGTCATTGGTCGGCAGGACTACTCACCAGATTTGGGTAGAGGACGAGGCCGGCGATATTCACGGGCATACTACTGAGCTGACCTCCATTACACGCGATCGACAGAGTCTCATTATCAGGTGGGATCCCCAGAAGTTGGGCGATGCTGAGACCATAAGAAGGGTGTTCGTTCGCACTGTTAGTGGACCAAGCTGGGTTGGTTGGCGAGAAATCAGGATCTACGAAAAGTTGCCTCCGCCACGCTCAACCATGACCCCAACTCGCACCCCAACTGCTACAGGCAGAGCGACGATTTGCCCAACCAAGGTATGTACTGCGACGCCAACTAGTACTCCTGCCATTGCCGCGACATCAGGGGCTACGGCCACGCCCAGTGTTACCCCGACGATAACGCCAACGTTCACCGCAATCGCGGTAGGGCAGAACGTGGCAACTAGAGGGACAGCCTCGTCTTCGGTGGGGTCTGAGTCCGCACAAAACGCCATTGATGGCGACATTGAAACCACATGGCAATCCGGCGCATCGGGGGTGCAGGAGATCGTGATTGATCTTGACGACCGTTATCAGGTGGACGCCGTGGCGCTTGTCGCGTCTCAGTCGTCGCCGGGCCTAACTAGCCATGAAGTTTGGGCGCAGGAAACGGGTGGATCCTTGACGCTAGTCGGCACTGTTACAGGCCAAACTGCGGATCGACAGACCCTGCCGCTGTATTTCAATCCTGCTATTGCAGTAAATCGAATAGTCGTCCGGACGATCCGTTCGAGCGGCAACGTGGCTTGGCGAGAAATAAGAATCTTCGAACAGTTGCCGCCCCCGTTGTCGACATTCACGCCGACTCGCACGCACACGCCGGCGCCCTCCCCAACGCCAACTTTCATCTCGGCCGGTCCGAACGTGGCGCCTTTAGGTTCGGCGTCTGCAACTAGCGGAACTGAGACCGCCCACCTTGCGATAGACAATGATCCTGAAACGGCGTGGCGCGCCAGCGATGCCGGGACTCAGAGCATCACAATCGAATTCGATGATTCCCATACGATCGAAGCTATTTCACTAGTGTCAGCGGGCGAGCTTCCCGATTCAACGACTCACATTCTATTGGACCAGGATTCGCAGGTTGTCGATATGCGCAGTGGTAAGGCAAAGGATAGACAAACGATTGCATTTCAGTTGGATCCCGCGGTTGAAACAAACAAGATAATCGTGCATACGAGCACCGATCCGGCCAAGACTATTGGATGGCGAGAGATACGAATCTTTGAGCAACCTCCACCCACATCCGTACCTTCCGATAATTCTGGGAGCGCGCCAGAATCCGAACCTTCTCCGCAGGAAAATCGTAGAGTCGCTCAATCACACGTGTTTTCTGACATATCTGGGATGGTCTCTGATTTGCTCCGACTTGTAGTCGGCCGTCCTGCCGGAGCATTGGCGGCCCCTGCCGCTCAAGAGCCAATCGACGGCTCTGCCCAAATGAGTGTACGGTTCAAATTGGTCCTTGAGGTAGAACCAGGCTCAGGATATCTTTCCAAATGATCCGCGACATGAGCGCATTTCAAAAGTCACTCTCTGCAATCGCTTTCGCTTCGTTGGCGTTCGCCTTATGCATCGGCTTCTTGTGGATACGCAACCAACTGGCCATCCACGAGTTGCAAACTCGTCTCAAAACCGCTGAGATAGCGCTGCTCCAGAGCGAGGAAGCAGTTGTCGGGCCATCATTTCCTGTAGAGCCCTTGGGTCTTCGTCTCTTAGACTTAACGGTGCGTTCGGCTCAAGATGCCGGCCTGGAAATCGCTTCAGTTCGGTCATCGCCGACGGCTCTTGAACAGATAGGCAGCAACTCGTATCAAGCTACTCATGTCTCGATTCGCGTAACGGGCGATATTAACCAAATCATCGCTTTTTTGGACCTAATGGAAGTAGACGCAATATCGTCTATGGCCGTCGACGATATCAAACTCAAGTGGGCTGATGACCGTTGGGAGATGTCTCTAGACGTGTCGGCATATGCCATGCACGGCTAGCTGTTGGCCTGATCCAAGGACGAATCCATCGATTCAGATCGGCCACTTGATCCCTCTATGCCAATCCGCGTAGCTGGTTCCCTGGCAACTAGTGCAGCCTTTTTGAAGAACTTCCTTTCGCCGACGGAAACTTGTGTGAGTTGACGTACGCGCATAGAATTCCGGCATTTTTAACGGCCATACCCTTGACCCGTATCGAGTCCAAATCCTACAATCGCACTTAATGTCTCTTCCCAGCGCCGCTAAGGAGATGGGTCTGACTGGCGACTGAGTGGTTTGACCCGTTACGCGGCCAGGTTTTGGTGGGCAAACGAAGGGGAGCGAATGCTCGACGGCGATTGGCAGGTGGTCCGTGCTGACTTGCGCCTTCAGTTGCGCAAGGTGAATGCGGAGCTTGAACGTATCGAGCATGAGTCTCAACAATTCGAAAAGCTGGGATTCAGCAACGACGTACTGGAAATGACCGCCAGGGCTCACCTGGACCGCAAACAGGACCTCCTAGCGCACCTGAAATCGATCGAGCGACGCGATCGACGATCGCCCGCCAGGGGACAATCCGGTCTGATGGGTTGGCTATTGCTGCCGGCTGTGCTCTGCATGATGGGTTGGCGCAGCTTCGTTAGGAGATTCGCCTAAACCCTCCGGCAGCTATACTGTTGGCGTGAACGCCAAGGCAACCGAAGTCGGCCTGTATCTCCACATAGCATTTTGCAAAACAAAATGCCCTTACTGCGACTTCAATACCTACGCGGGTATGGCCGGGCTCATTCCCCGATACCTTGGCGCACTTGCGACGCAGTGCGCCTCTTTGTGGCGGGCCATACCAGCGAGCATAGATGACTCAGAGAAAGAGAGAATTGAGGTTGCCACGATATTCTTTGGAGGCGGCACACCAAGTCTGGTACCCGTGGAAGACCTCGAACGCATTCTGTGCGCGATTGGCGGTTCGGCTAACGTAGACCCCCGAGCAGAGGTCACCCTCGAGGCGAATCCGAACGACGTTTCCCCACCGTACCTGCGGGGACTTCGCCAAATTGGGTTCAACCGACTCAGCATTGGCATTCAGAGCTTCGACGACCGGATGCTCGATGTCCTGGGACGACGGCACGACGCGAACTCCGCAGTGAGTGCCTTCGAATCCGCGCGAGTGGCCGGATTCGATAACGTAAGCATCGACCTGATGTTTGGTCTGCCCGGGCAAACAGTAGAACTGTGGCGAAAAACTCTGAGTAAGGCAATTGCTCTGCGGCCGGAGCATCTCTCGCTCTACAACCTGACGATCGAGGAGGGCACCCCGTTCCACGAGTGGGAGGCTCAAGGAAAGATCTCCCTGCCAACCAACGACGCCCACGCCGACATGTACGAGATTGCGATGGACGTCCTGGCCGCTGGCGGTTACGAGCAGTACGAGATATCGAACTGGGCACGCCGCGACCGAGCGGATTTCCGAAGCCGGCACAACCTCCGATACTGGCGAAACGAGCCTTACATAGGTCTGGGGGCCGGGGCGCATTCCTACTACGCTGACCTTCGCTTTTCGAACCTACGCGATCCGCGACGCTACGTCGAAATGGTGGAATCGAGGACCTCTACGATCGATTGGATAGAGAGAATCGATCCCGGATTGGAGATGGCCGAAACGGCAATGCTGGGACTGAGACTCAACGATGGCCTCAGTCAAGGGGAGTTTCTACGGCGCTTCGGTCGGCTAATTATCGACGTGTTCCCGGAGGCGATGGCGCGTAGCGTCGAACTAGGGCTGGTAACGGCTAACGACGATCGAGTCCGATTAACAAGACGGGGTCGAATGCTGGGCAACGAGGTCTTCGCATCTTTCCTATCGCGGGGCACCGCCCTGCCGGCTTAGGCTGTGCGGCGAATCAAGAACTCGGAGATCTCACGCAGGTGGCCGCCGGCCGGTTCCGCCGGTCGCAACTCATCCAACAGGGCGATTGCCTGGTCAAAGAATCTTCTCGATTCAGCGCTGCTGAATTCGTGGGCGTCGGTCGAGTCTATTAGGCTACGGATCTGAGTCGCCTCTGCGCGACCCAGATTTCCACCCTGGTAGAGAGTACGAATCTGATTGACGTCAGCCTCCGGCAGCACGTTCAACGCGCGCAGCAGCGGCAGGGTTTTCTTTCCCTCTATCAGATCGTCGACTGTGGACTTGCCTGTAACTTTCTCGTCACCCCAAAGACCAAGCACGTCGTCACGGATCTGGAATGCCTTACCCAAATGCTCGCCGAGCTGCCTATATTTGTCGGCGAGCGCGTCGTCGCCGCCACCGATCAAGACCCCAATCTGCATTGCGCAGCCAATCAATCCGGCGGACTTGCGACTGATCATCTTGTAGTAGTCATCTAGCTGTACATGGTCCATGCGGCTAAAGTCCAGGTCGAGATGTTGTCCTTCGGTCAACCGAAGACAGCATTCCAACAGTAATCGCACTGACTTCGCAACTACGCTATTGGATTTGGGCTCTTCGTCTGGGAACAACGCCAGATAGGCAAGTACGTGCATCGCGTCGCCGGCATTGATGGCGATAGGTTCGTTTCTGAGCTTCCAAAGGGTCGGCCGCGACCAACGCATCGCACTCCGATCCTCAATATCATCGTGGACCAGGGAGAAGTTGTGGAGCAACTCGACCGCTGCGGCGGCTGGTAGAGCCTGTCGATAGTCGCCGCCCACGGCCTCGCAACATATCAAAGTAAGGATAGGCCTTAATCGCTTACCGCCGGATCCGTTAGCAGGCTTCAAGTCTTGGTCATACCAGCCCATATGGTATCGAAGTAGGTCGTACAGCTCCGGCGTTGCGCTCTTGTCGGGCAAGGATTGCCGGAGTTGCGCATCGAGCGCGGATTGATAGCGGCTAACAATTGATTGAATGGCCAAGACGAACTTACTCCCGTCTAAATCCCGTGAACCGGGGCGCCAACGTGTGTGTCGCCGGATTGTCGCTCGGGCAACATGGTTTCAGTATATCCCACTCGGTACCCGATTCCGGCAAACTGCAACGCGTCGTCAAACCACCATCATTGGAGATTGGCTGGTCAGGGAGTCATTCTCTAGTACAATGGGTGTAGACGCGACCCTCCAATATGGAGTTTGCCCCCAGTAAGGCATGTGCGTCCAAGTATGACACTGACGCTTCGGCTTAGCGTAGCCCTGATCACCTATATCGAAACGGAGCGAATTAAACGAAGTGGATCAAGCAGTTAAGGCTGGCGAACAGCTCCAGGAGACCGTGCAATCGATCGAGCAGGAAGTTTCGAAGCAGATCGTAGGGCAGAAGGAGGTCGTCCGCGGGGTTTTGATCGCACTCCTGGCACGCGGGCACGTGCTACTGGAGGGCGTGCCTGGACTGGGCAAGACACTCTTGGTGCGAGTTCTGGCTCAGGCGCTCGAGCTCGAGTACAACCGGATTCAGTTCACGCCCGACTTGATGCCGGCCGACATAATCGGTACCAACGTTATATCGGAGGATTCGAGCGGAGATCGATTCTTTCGGTTTGAACCTGGCCCGATTTTTGCCAATATACTGCTCGCGGACGAGATCAATCGAGCTACTCCAAAGACGCAGTCGGCTCTGTTGGAAGCCATGCAAGAGCAGACGGTCACGGTGGGAAAGACCGAGCACGAAGTTCCCAGACCGTTCTTCGTCCTAGCTACCCAAAACCCAATGGAGATGGAGGGCACTTACCCCCTTCCCGAGGCGCAGCTCGATCGATTCTTCTTCAAGTTGCACGTGCGGTTTCCCTCGAGCGATGAACTGGGTGAGATATTGTCTCTGACAACATCCGCAGAGCCGGTCGACATGGACAAGGTGGCCGATGCCACCGGTCTCTTGAGAATTGGGGAACTGGCGCGCGACGTGCCGATCGCCTCCCACGTGATGGACTACGTGGTCCGACTGGTGTTGGCCACCCATCCGGACAATTCGAGCGCGCCGAAGATTACCAAGGACTACGTTCGCTACGGAAACAGCCCGCGAGGTGGTCAGGCTATGGTATTGGCAGGAAAGATCAGGGCGTTGATGGAAGGACGATTCAACGTCTCGTTCGAGGACATACGAGAGGTCGCGCACCCTGCGCTTCGCCATCGCATCATTCTAAACTTCCAGGCTGAGATGGACGGAGTGACGCCAGATCTACTCATCGGAGAGTTGATTGACCGGGTCCCTGCCGAGTAGTCGCAGCAGCCGGCTCATTTGAGACGTCACCCCTTTCCCCCCTTACGAGGCGGGCGATCGTCTGACGGACCCGGTTCGAGATATTCCCCTCGGGAGAATCGGCCTCGGCCTCGGGCGGGACGAATCCCCGGCGCCTAAGCAGATAGACCGCCGTGGTCCACAATACGGCGACGATCGGTATACCGAATATGGCTCCGACCAGGCCAGCTTCCTTGATGCCGATCAACAGAGCCAACAATACGAGGAGCGGGTGCAGCCGGACACTGCGGCCCATGATGTTGGGCGACAGGACATTCAACACCAAGATCTGCAACAGAACCAGCGCGACCGCGAGAAACAACAGGTCGATCAAAGGCAGGGGTTTAAATGCGCCGATCAAAACTGGCAAGATCATCCCCAATGCCGGCCCAAAGAATGGAATGATCATCAGGATGCCGGCCGTGATTCCACCCAAGACGGCAAAATCAAGGCCGAACCCCCACATGATGAGTCCGGTTCCGAGTCCAAATATGGCCGCCTGGATCACCGTACCCCGCAGGAATCCGCCAAAGGTCCGGTTGATGATCTCGGCGAACTCCTGCCAATCTTCACGAAATCTTACTGGAATAAGGCCGTCGACTTCTCGTTTTATGCGATCACGGTCCACCACCAAATAGAACGAAACCACCAGGGTCAAGACGACGGCGAAGACCGTCGAAGCGATCCCGCCGACTATGGCTACGGAACCTTGGATCAGGCTAGAGACGAGCTGTTGTATCTGATCGCCGACCCTTGACACCAGCCCAAAAGTGTCGACCGAGTCCCTCAGTCCGAAGGCTTCAAGTTGATTGTTCAGCACCTCCAAGGCTCCCGGACTTGCGTACAAATATGTTGGCACGAGGCTTCCGAATTGGATCATCTGGGCCAGGAGCACCGGAACGACGAGGAACAACGATAGTGCAAATACGAACAACAACATCACGTAGACGACGATCGCGGCCGGCACCTTGGGCAGGCCCAACCCGGCTTCCAACAAGCGGACTATGGGAAGGAGAATAAACGCCAGGAGCCACGCGAGGAAAAAAAGCAGGATCAGATCACTGAAATGGCGAATCGCCGCCCACGCCGCGCCTAAGAGGTAGATCCCGGCGATCAGAACGCCCATCATGAGCAAGGCCCGGAGCCAGGCGCTTCGTTCCAACATTTGCTGTATATCTGCTCAGATTACAACGTCAACAGTTTGCGTTCCAAGATTCGCGCAGCTTGGTGGACCGCGACGTTCTAACAACGTGGGATTTAGCATAGCATAAGGCCCCGTGGGCCGAGTCAATTCTGAGTGTTAGAATGATCGCCCGCGCGCATGGCGCCCGAGCAGAGTTCGGACTGTGCCACCCAGGGATTTTCTCAGTCGTATCAGGTGATTTTGTGAAGGAAGCCACCAGACCCTCGCTGAGGCCTAAGCGTTGGGCCGTGCGTAAGCGGTTGAGCCTCATCGAGCTAAAGTCCTATCCTGACCTTCATCCCTTAGTGGTTCAGCTGCTCGGCAATCGGGGAATAAGCGGTTTGGCTGAGATCGAACGATTCCTGGCACCGGACAAATTTGGCGAGCCTCCCCAAGAACTGGCTGACGCGAATGCGGCGGTTGAGCGCATCTTGAGGGCGCGCGACTGTGGAGAGAAGGTGGCAATTCACGGCGACTACGACGCAGACGGAGTCACAGGTTCCGTCATACTATTCGAGGAGTTCCGCCGGCTGGGCATCGATCCCATCGTTTACATTCCCTTGCGCAGCCAAGGATACGGTATGAGTCAAGCAACCGTGGGCGATCTCGCACGTCAAGGCGTCAGTTTGATCGTGACGGTAGACTGCGGAGTGACTGCCCACGCTGAGATTGAGTTCGCCAATCATCAGGGAATCGAAGTCATCGTCACCGATCATCATCAGGTTCTAGAACGCCTGCCTCCGGCCCTTGCGGTGATCCATCCAAATCGCCCCGGCCAAGAGTACCGCTACGAGGACTTGGCAGGGTCCGGGGTGGCAATGATGTTGGTGGGCGCGCTGCGCGCCGCCACCGGCGCCCCGGCGCCCTGGGACGACCCGTCAGTAATGGAGTTGGTCGCACTCGGGACAGTCGCGGACGTAGTCAGGTTGACTGGCGAAAACCGCAGCCTCGTGACGCGCGGCCTCGAGGCGTTGCGCCAGACGAGCAGGCCCGGGCTATTGGCGCTCTGCGAGACGGCGCGAGTCAGGCCGGCCTCGATAGACTCAAGCGGGATCGGATTCATTCTGGCCCCGAGGCTAAACGCTGCCGGCAGATTGAGAGATGCTCGGCTGAGCTTCGACTTACTGGCGACCAATGACGCTTCAACGTCGCGGGAGTCTGCTCTCGAACTTGAACAGCTCAACCGGCGGCGTCAGAAGATGATGAATGAAGCCGCCGAGAAGGCCCTGGAAGAGGTTGCGCAGCTGGCAGAGTTGCCGAGCGCCATCGTAGTGTCCGGCGACGAATATGATCCAGGGATCGCAGGATTGGTGGCCGCAAAACTTGTGGAGCATCATTACCGGCCGGCGGTGGTGATAGCAGTGGTCGGCGATACGGGGCGAGCGTCGGCTCGGAGCATCGAGGGCTTCGACATAGCGCAGGCGATATCAGAGTGTGGGGACCTGCTGAGCGCCCATGGCGGACACGCGATGGCTGCCGGCTTTTCGATCAAGCCTGAATTGATAGATGATTTCGTGCATAGATTTCAGTACGTGGCTGAGTCCCACTTGACCGGGCAAGTTCTCGAGGAATGTCTGGACGCGGAAGCTCTGATACGACTTGATCTGTTCGAGTTGAAAACATTCGACCAGATATCAAGGATCGAGCCATTCGGGCACGGCAATCCCGCGCCGTACTTGGTCGCGAAGGACCTAGAGATCCGATCAGTTGGGCGAGTCGGTCGGGAAGACCGCAGACATTTGCGGCTGGACATCCACGATGGTCGCCGCCCGTGGAAGGCAATGTGGTTTGGCAAGGGACATCTGGAGCAAAGCATACCTCCAAGAGTGGACCTGATGTTCACTTTTCAACCCAACACTTGGAATGGCCTGACTGAGCTGCGACTCAATGTAGTTGACCTGCGGGCGGCAGGTTATTCGAACAGTTATGGATCGGAGTCGGTTGCGAACCACAGAAACTGAAACCCCGCTAGAGATCTCTTGGAAGGATCGCGAGTGGAGTGAGAGACCATATCCTACGGCCGAAGAGTCGGCCTCGGACAGCAACGAGCGTCTGATTCTCCACGTCAGCGCCTCTGGTCCAGATCCGGAGAACGTAGCGATTAGCATCCGGGAATACGTCTCCGAGTGCCTGGCGACGAATCCTCGCCACTCGAGGGCTGATGTACTGGGAAGCGCCATCAAGGCGATAGGCACCGGGCTGTACGAAGAAAACCAAGTCTCGAACGAGCCAGAGAAGCAGCTCGCATCGGTGGCATGCCTCCTGTACCGAAGCAACGAGGCCACCCTGGCTGTCGCCGGCGACTCCAGCGCCCTTCGCTTGCATTCCGGAGGTTTGGAGATAATCACAGCTTCCGCAGCGGCACGATTGGGCCAGGGCGCAGAGTTGGGCAGCACGGATCAACCATCACTCCGAGTCGTGCGCTACCGACTTCGACTAGGGGAACGAGTAATCCTGGCAGATAGCACTTTCACACAGATCGCGCCCAGGCGATTGCTGACGGCGTTGGCCGCGGCAGTTGATCAACAGGCGTTGACCGCGAGCATACGAAATATCTCGATGGGGAGCGCGTCTACCGAGAGTTTTAGAGCGGTAGTGGTCTCGACGACGCCTTCTCCGAGACCGTTCACCGTGTCGCCTTGGCATCTCCCGGTTTCTCAGGACGGTCCGGGCACCGACCGACAACTCGAAGACGGAGATATGGCTGATCGGTACCCGCCGAGTATCGGGGAAGTTTCCGATTCGAGAGCAAGCCCGTATACGCGGCGATCTGGAAACCCCTTAGCGTTGATCTCACCCCAATTCAGATTGATCCTGATCGCCTTCGTGGCACTCGTAATTGGTTTCGTATTGGTCTACTCACAGCTAAGTCCCGCCCAAGAAGACGATACACTCTCAGAGGTAGCAGCCATCCGCAATCGGCTTAGTGAGCTCGAGGATCAAGCGACTTCTATAAACGATCCGGGCGAGCGCAGGGAGGTGCTGCTCCAAGCCGGGCAACTCGCAGACAGGTTATCTGAGTTCGAGGACGAAGACAGCGAGATAGCGGAGTCCGCCCGGAGGATCCGAACCCGCTTGGATGACATTGCCGGCGTTACCCGCCCTAGCCAAGCGCCAATAGTGGTATCGGTGAACGGTCGCCCAGACGTGATGGTGCTGGCGGGAGCGGAGCTATTTCTTCTGGATCGTATCCAAGGAGTAGTTCATAGATTTCAATTGACCCCGGCCGGTAGTTCGGTCCAAGCCGGCTCCGACAACACTCTCTTGCGAGCCGGCGACACGGTCGGCAACTACATCGTCGGCGACCTGGTAGACATTATGTGGATGACGGCAGGCAGCATCCGCCGGTCCGGAGGGCTGTTGGTGTTCGACAGCAACGGCAGAGTGCTGGATTATCAACCAGGTAGTGGAATAACAGCGCTCGAGGGGCAGAGCCCAGATCAAGGGGTGCGCATTTCGTCGTTGTCGAGCTTTGGCGGCGCCATTTACGGCTACGACGGCGAGAGTAAGCAGGTTGTCTGGATCGCACCGACACAGTCCGGCTATTCACGCCGGCCCTATCGTTACTTCGAGCCAGGGATACAGATCGACCAATCCAGCGTTGTCGATCTTGCCATGGACGGAGACCTATTTCTTCTGCACGAGACTGGCGAAATCAGTCGATACTACGCCGGCAAGCCGGTGCCATTCCGCGCTACGGTCCCAACCAGCCCGCTTGTCCAACCAGTCCAATTTGAGGTCACGAGGAATTCGATATACGTGCTCGACCCGGCGACGACGCGCGTCGTACAATTCAGCCGCGAGGGCGAGCTCGTGCGTCAATTCCAACTAAGCGAGGCAGACGCGTCCTTAACTGCGGTCACTCAGTTCGCCGTCGATGAAAACGGCGGTCGACTATACTTGCTGAACGGGTCAAACATTCACGTATTGCCCCTCAAAGGCGGCTAGTACCGATGTGGTCTACGGTTCCCTCGCGCAGGTCGCGTGGGTCCTCTGGCTATGCAAGGTTTAGGCCCTGGCACTTCACTCGAGGAATAAAAATCAGATAGCCGTTGAATTGTAGTTTTGAGACAGGAGTGTCAGGAACTGCGGAGTAACTTCGAAATAGGCAGCTATTCGCATTGAAGAAAAGTGCTGACGATCTTCGCGTCCACATATTGTCGCAGATCGGCAGCCGGAGGATGTTTTGATGACGAATAAGGTTTTGATACTTGGATCGGGATCGGCCGGCCTAACCGCCGCCATATATACCGCACGCGCCGCCCTCGAGCCAATCGTGATCGCCGGCCGCGAAGCGGGCGGACAGCTCATGTTGACGTCGGACGTTGAGAACTACCCGGGATTTCCGGAAGGCATTCTAGGGCCCGAACTCATGGACCGAATGCGCCGCCAGGCCGAGCGATTCGGCGCCCAGTATGTCGATGAGGACGCGACCGGCGTCGACTTCTCGGAGCGGCCATTCAAGGTCACGACGGAGACTAGCGAGTTCGAAGCCGAGTCAGTGGTAGCAGCCACGGGAGCTTCGGCGCGATGGCTAGGACTACCCTCCGAGGAACAATTCATCGGCCGAGGAATCTCAAGTTGCGCCACGTGCGACGGGTTTTTCTTTCGAGGAAAGGAACTGGCGGTTGTCGGTGGCGGCGATACGGCGATGGAGGAAGCGACGTTTCTGACGAAATTCGCGACCAAGGTCACCGTTATTCACCGCCGCGACCAGTTGCGGGCCTCCAAGATCATGGAGCAACGGGCGTTTGCCAACGACAAAATCGAGTTCAAGTGGGATACAGTCGTGACCGACGTCTTGGGCAACGGCCAAGTCGAGGGCCTTGTCTTGGAGAATGTCAAAACCCGCGCAGAATCCGAGTTGCCGGTTTCAGGCTTATTTGTGGCAATTGGGTACAACCCCAACACCGAGATCTTCCGGGGGCAACTTGATCTCAATGAGGCTGGGTACATAAACGCCCGCGAAGAAATATTCACGAATGTCGAAGGCGTCTTCGTGGCCGGCGACGTGGAGGACTACCGCTATCGGCAGGCTGTGACGGCAGCCGGCGCCGGCTGCAAGGCAGCGCTGGAAGTGGAGGCTTTTCTGGCCGCGCATGAGTGAGGCCGGCTGTGGCGACAGGCTCCCCCGGCAGGACGGACGGGCTCCATCAGATCTGCGGAATTCTGAGATTCGAATCGACCCGTTGCCGCAAGCCGAGGGTTCGGCGCTGATTCGGCAGGGACTGACCGAGGTGATTTGCACAGCCTCGGTCGAAGAGGGTGTACCCCCATTTCGACGGGGGTCTGGCCTTGGATGGCTAACTGCCGAGTACCGGATGCTGCCCCGCGCTACCGACAGACGGTCGAGCCGCGGCGGATCCAGGCCGGATGGCCGAAGTGTCGAGATCCAAAGGCTAATTGGCCGTTCACTGAGATCGGCGGTCAACTTTTCCCAACTAGGAGAGCGCACTATCACGGTCGATTGCGACGTGGTCAGAGCTGATGGAGGCACCAGAACGGCGGCGATAACCGCCGGGATGGTTGCGGTAGCCCTCGCGGTCGAGGACCTCCGCCAGCGTCGGAAGGTGGGTCAGGGAGTTCTCACGACATTGATCACCGCGGTCAGTGTGGGCTCGGTGGACGGCGCTCTGCTCCTGGACCTCGATTACAGCGAAGATTCTCGCGCCGAAGTGGACATGAATGTGGTCATGGACAGCTTGGGCCGGATCGTCGAGTCACAAAGCTCGGCCGAACGCCGGGCTATCGGCCGCAAAGAGCACACCGCGATGCTCGACTTGGCCGAGTTGGGGATTGGCCGGCTGATGGCAACCCAGCGGCAGGCGCTCGCTCCGCTGGAAGTAGGCGAAACTTCCTCAACATAGGCTCCGCCGACTGCCTCGCGTCGGGCCAATTCACGCACGTAGCCCGGCCGGTAACGGGCGTGTCTAGACAGCTATTACCAGATATGTAGTGGGTGCCCTCAGCTAGAATCCCGGTATTTTCAACCCGCCGGTTATGGCGCCAAGTCGCTTGGAAGCTAGCTCTTGAGCCTGGTCCTGGGCATCATTGATCGCGGCGACGATCAGGTCCTCGAGCATTTCGACGTCATCGGGATCGACCACTTCGGGCGCAAGTCTGACCGAGAGAATCTTCTGTTGGCCATTCGCCACGACCGTGATCGCGCCACCGCCAATGCTCACCTCTACCGTCTCGTCGGCGAGTTTCTCCTGAGTTTTCACCAGTCTATCTTGCATCTTCTTCAGCATCTTCGGATTCAGCATGTTGCATAACTCCTAGTTCATTTAGTTAGCCCGGCGTCAATCGTCTTCGCCGGCTGGCGTTACTCTGGCGCCGGATTCTATCGCCGCTTTGACCAAGGGGTCAGACATCAGTTGGTCGCTTCGACTGCCGGCTCGCGCTCGCTCCGAGCCGTCGGTTTGCACGCATTGGATAGTGATTCTACGGCCGAGCACGTTGCTGATCGCTTCCTCGACGGCTCTGCGGTTCTTATGCTCATCGATCTTGTTGCGATGGAAATCGTACTTGAAGCCGAGGGACATCGAGTCGCCATCGAATCCCTCAGGTCTGGCGTCAAGCAACAAGGCCTTTATCGAGCGGTTGTTGGGGCTATTGAAAGAGTCAACTACTCGAGACCATTGTTCCTCGGTTATGCCGAGGACGGCCGCCGGATCGGACTCAGTATCTTGCGGCGCATCCACTGCCGGCGCAGGCTGCCGATCCCCGCTCGGGACTGACGGTCGATCTCTCTGTTTGGTAGGGGGCCGACTTTCGGAGGAAGCCGCAGCGCGAGCCCCTCTATTCGCCCGCCCGGAGGGACGAGGCCTCGTCTGGGTTGCCACGGAGGTGGAGTGGGAGTCAATCTCGGGCTTTTGCCCCGAAGCCGCATCCCTGCCATCCTCACGCGAAATGCGGACCATGTCGGATGCCTCGGCCACCGAGAGCTCGATCCCCAGCGAAGGACGCAACCCTGGCGAAAATTGTTGGCGGCCGGCCAGCAACCTGATAATTCGCAGCAACGTGCCGGCGGTGACCTTTCCGGTCAATCGGCGAACTAGATTCGCCTCTTCCGGCAGGACGTCCAGCACATCTGTCAACTCCGGGTCGATCTGCAAAGCGTGTATTGCCCGAAGGTAAACGACCAACTCGCGCTGAAGATTCATCGGGTCGAGACCTTCTTCGACGAGGCGCGAGATCCGTGCTGCCGAGGCCCGCAGGTCGCCGTCAAAGATAGCTTCGATGACGCTAAGCAACGACTCGGGATTGGCCGCGCCGGCCAACGCCAACGTTATGGCGGCGGTGACGTTCCCTTCGGTGGCCGACGCAAGTTGATCGAGAAGGCTCTCCGCGTCGCGCAGGCTTCCGCCGGCCGACCGTACGATCGCAGCCAGGCTGGCGTCATCGATCGAGATGCCTTCAGTAGTGGTTATCAGGCGAAGCTGGTCGAGAATGTATGTAGAGGAAACTGGTCTAAAGTCGAAGCGTTGGCAACGGGACAGAATGGTCTCGGGCATCGCGGAGGGGTGGGTAGTTACCATCACAAAGATAGTGTTCGGCGGCGGTTCCTCAATAGTCTTGAGAAGGGCGTTGAAGGCCGGAGCAGTGATTTGGTGGGCCTCGTCAAGTATGTAGACTTTCTTCTTGGCGTGGGCCGGCGCGAACGCGACTCGTTCACGCAACTCGCGAATATCTTCTATTCCCCGATTCGAAGCGGCATCGATTTCGATAACGTCGATCGAGCGGCCTGAACGGATCTCGACGCACATATCGCACTGGTCACATGGCTCTCCATCCTGAGGATCGAGGCAGTTCACCGCTTTGGCCAGAATGCGAGCGGTGGACGTCTTGCCAATACCACGCGGGCCGCAGAAAAGATATGCGTGCGCCAGTCGGTCCAAACGGACCGAGTTTCGCAGGCTTCGGGTGATGTGGTCCTGACCCACCAACTCACCGAAATTGCGCGAACGCCAGCGGCGATACATCGCATCGTCGCCTGAACGCCCGGTCGAATCTCGTTCGGTGGCAGCTAACCTGGACTCATCCGCGACCAAATCCAAATTGCTATTCCTTCTCGCTTCGAGCGATTAAATCGGCGACCTCGTAGAGACGGGGCATCGAAGGCTGGGCGCCGGCCTTGGTAGTTGCAAGAGCACCGGCCGCACATGCGAACTTGCACGATTCCGCCAATTCCCGCCCGGCGGCTAGATCAACGGCAAGGCCGCCGGTGAACGCGTCGCCCGCGCCGGTAGCGTCGACGGCCCGCAACTCATAGGCGGTAATTGGGCCGGTGAAGCTGTCCGATACTACATGGGCGCCCTGCGAGCCAAGCGTGATGATTGCGTTTCGAGCCCCCATGGAAAGCAGCTTTTCGCCGGCGGCCCTGGCACTCTCGGGGCCATCAACCTCGATTCCAGTGATTCTCTGGGCCTCGGTCGCATTCGGATTGACGAAGTCGGCAAGTCGAAGAAGCTCGTGGACGGCCGATTTCTCGGGCGCCGGCGCCGGGTTCAGCAAAGTTGGCACGCCTGATCGACGCGCGACCTCCATAGATGCCATAACTGCGGCCGGCGGCACTTCGAGTTGTACAACTAGTACGTCAGCCGTCGAGATCAATTCACTCGCCTCATGGATATCTTGGGCCGTCAACGCTTCATTCGCGCCCGGCGCCAGGGCGATCATGTTCTCGCCATCCGGACCGACATATATGAGGGCAACTCCGGTAGCTTGCCCGTGGACGATCCTGCAGGCCGAAGTGTCGATACCTTCGGCGTTGAGGCCGGCAATGCTGCGCCGTCCAAAATCATCATCTCCTACGCAACCAACGAAACTCACTTCGGCGCCGAGCCGGGCGGCGGCTATGGCCTGGTTCGCGCCTTTGCCACCGCCGGCTTCGAAGAAGCGCCCGCCCGCAACTGTCTCGCCCGGCCGGGGTAGTCGCCCCAATTGTACGACCATATCGACATTCGAGCTGCCGACAACGGCAACTTTGGCCCTTTTCAACCTATCATCCCACCAATTGACCTCCAACGAAGTCAACTACCCGAACCGATCATCACCGACAAGTCTCGGCAAATCCAGCAAGGCAATGCGTTTTCGGCTGCGCCCTGTGTAACCGGGGTCGATGATATTCGAATACCAGTGTGTTTGCAGGCCGCGTTCAAGCGGGATAGCCGCGTCGGAGCGCTGCATGCCTGGAAATGGTCGGTCTGAGCGCCGACCCCGGTGAGAAGAACCACACGACCTGGCTACCGGGCGGCTCGTGCCGCTGAGTCAAAACAAGTCTTGGGCAGTTGGAGAGATTCTGATCCGGCATCGAGGGATGGTCGGGGAGAGAGGATTTGAACCTCCGACCACCTGTACCCCATACAGGTGCGCTACCAGACTGCGCCACTCCCCGAACTGAGTTCGATTATAGGAGTGGTGAAATAACACCGTCAAGAGCCTACCTCCACCTTCGACCCGGTATCGGGAAGTAGCACCGACGGCCTAGTCTAGGAAGCGTCTACAGCGGTCGGGCATTCGGTTCGATGACATCGCAGATTCGTATGATATCGTTAGACGGCCGGCCCACAAGATCGTGGACTGGACACCGCATTTACCGGGCGCAGACCACATAATGCCGGGTTACCTTTCGGGAGAGGAGACGCACTTATGTCGCAGAGCTTACCGACAGCCGTTCTCGGACGCACCAATCTCAACGTGACTCGTCTCGGTTGGGGAGCCGCCCCCCGCCGGGTATGGACTGAAGAACGGGCCGAATCTATTTTCAACCAGGTCTTGGACGCCGGGATCAACTATGTGGACACGGCAAACGATTACGAAAGGAGCGAGGAGTTCATAGGTAAACTCATTTCGCATCGCAGGGATGAGTTTTACCTGGCCTCCAAGTGCGGATGCGTACCGGGAGGGGGAGTTCACGTTTGGACTGAGGAGAACGCCTTCAGGGCACTTCACGAAAGCCTCGGCCGGCTCAAGACCGACTATCTAGACTTGATGCAACTTCACAATCCAACGGCGGACGAATGCGAGCGTGGTGGACTGGTCGGAGCCCTCAACAAAATGCGCGACCAGGGGAAGGTTCGTTGGATAGGCGTTTCAACGACTCTTCCCGACTTGCCGACTTTCCTCGAATGGGGAGTCTTCGATGTGTTCCAGATCCCGTATTCCGCCCTACAACGCGAGCACGAAGAGTGGATTGGCAAGGTAGCCGAGTCCGGCATCGGGACAGTTATCAGAGGTGGCGTTGCGCTTGGCGAGCCCGGCCAAGGTTTGGGAGACCCAGAGCGATGGAAGGGATTCGATGGTGCGAATCTCGATGACCTTCGAGAGGCCGACGAAAGTCGTTCCGCGTTTCTGCTGCGTTTTACGCTCACCCATTCCGGAATCCACACGATCATCGTGGGCACACAGAATCCGGCGCACCTGAGCGAGAACGTAAGTGCGGTGAATCGAGGCCCATTGCCGGCGGACGTCTACGAGGAAGCGAAGCGCAGGCTCGACGCCGCTGGATTTGCGACGGCCGCTGCGGGTTAGCCGGCCTGTTCCTGGGCTTTGCTTGCCATCTGAGTACGCATATCGATAGGTGTTGATTCGATGGCACGGGGTTTGTCCCGACTGTTGGCCACGACCTTCTTGTTGGCGTTTGCGGCAATCGCGCTGGGGCTTTTAGCTTACTACCTGTTGAAGCCTTCGCCCTATCGACCGGTCGCGTCGATTGACCCTGGCGTGACCCCTCAGGAACTGCTCCGCGATTTGTCGATGACCCGAGTGGTCCCCGGCAGATTCGGACCTCACGTTCTCGTTGGTTCAAATACTTTCGAGCGCTCTGAGGTCCACGATCGCCTCTTCGGCCGTGTCTCCAATAGTGAACTTGTAACCAGGCTATTCGTTCACTCTCGAGCCACCTACAGTAGCTCACCGGTCATCGTGCCTCTCACGATCGAGCTTCGCAGGTTTCCTGATCCATTACAGGCCAGAATCGCGCTCTTCGACTTGATGGTCCGCGAGCAGGACGTGAGGAACGTCTCAAATCCAATAAAGGGCCACATTTACACCTCCCACGGATGGCCGGTCGTGTTTCGATGGGTAGACGGAGTGTGGTTGGCCAAGCTCGAAGCCTATAACCGAGACTTCATGTCCCTATTGGTGAGTTGGGTGCCTTACGTCGAAACAGCAAGCAACTCCACCGATTTCTCGCCGGATCGACCTTATGTGCCAAGTCAGCCATTCCTTCTGCCTGGCTTGTTCTTGATAGCGGCTGCCGGCGTTTGGCCGATCGCAGTCTCGCATGCGCTGAAGGTTCGACCTCACAGAGGCGTGCGAACGGTCCGCGTCGATGAGCTGAGCGCGAGCCTTCAGGCTCTGAATACAGAGGGCCGGAACTGGACTTTGAAGAAGACGGGGCCCACGGACCTAGTTGCCGAGTGGCGAGTGACAGACAGAAGCTGGCAGGGTCTGTTCGGACGGGCCGGCCTGCGCCGAGCGAAGTCGGTCCGCCTCCGACTGCAAGCTTCGTCGGCGACCGTCAAAGCGGTCGAGCAGCGATACGTGGTGGCTGTCGAGGGAAAATGGAGTCCCGACGCGGTCGTCTCAATCGGTAGGCGTCGATCGTTGTCTTTAGACTTACTAGGATGGCTGAGGTTGCCGGCCGGCGCCGACTCGGCGTCCCATCCGGTCGATCCAGAGGAACGTTCAGCCGGCTACGATGTTTCGACGATAAAGCGGACGATCGCCGCTGTTGTGCTAAGGGCCGGATGGAGCTACCAACCCGCGATTCTGATGGGCTGGAGCTAAACAACTTGGCTTTGTCCAACACGGCTCGCCGGCGAACTCGGAAACCGACCCGGTCAATTACCGACAACTTTGAAAGGGTTGACGTACAGGACAATCTCCGAGTCCAGCCGGCCAATTTCCGACTCAGTGTTCATTAGACTGTCCAACTGAGGTCCCACAATCAAGCGCAAGCTTGAGAGTTCGCAGCCGGCAAATGCTTCCTCCAATAGACCGAGCTTTGCCCGGAGAGGCCCCTCGGCAAGATTTGCTAGGACGTTCGGATCGTCCTCTCCGTCCGCCAGGGCGATCAGCATCCGTCTGCCGTAATCTCCGAGGACATCGCCGGCCAAAGGACCCAGCCATACATTCGCTCCCTCAAGCGCCTCCTGGATCCGATTTTCCAAACGGGTACGTTCGCATACAAAGCTCCTGCGGTCGCGAACCAACTCGCGCAATTCTCGACGAGGACGCCGGGGAGTGAAAGCTCGCGCCAGGAGTCCGTATCTCATAAGCTCGGCAATCCACTCGGCGTCCTTGATATTTGGTGGACGGCCCCCGACCGATTTAAAAGGGCGAGCGTCCACAATCCACACCGTGAACTCAGGCGCCAGCAGGTTGTATACGGGGATCCAGTACTCTCTTCTGGTTTCGGTGACAACATGGGTCGGTTCATGTTTTCGAAGCCAATCCGACAAGGCGAGAAGTTGGCGGGTGGTTGTGCCAAAGGTTCTCGTCTCTCTAACCTGGGGCGTTACCACACACGCCACCACCGACTTCTTATGAACGTCAAGCCCACAGCACCTCTGGAACACGACATCCATTATCTTCCTCCACAGTCGATTGCTGACCGGCGGTCGGCTGCCATCCTCAACGCTTTGCTAGGCGCGTCATCCGTTGACACGGAAGGACATGCCGATGCAATTAGGTGCCCTCCCGACACCGATTCGGCGAGGCTCGTGGGATCCATGGCCATCGCCCGGTATCAGTACATTTTCATCTCCCATTTGTGGATTTCGCAAGGCAACAAAGTCTCGTGCCGCTCCGAAAGAATGAAAAAAATGGGTTTGCCGGATCTTGGATTACCGAGAACGGGAACGATGCTCCGGGCGGTATCGGGGCGGGTTGGTTGCGTTTCCATACTCGAAACAGGATAATCGTGAAGTCCGTCGCCACCGGTGTTTTCCCCGCCGAACGTCGACCGGGCCGATTGGGTATCCAGGACATGGAGGGTAGCTATGAGAGCGGCTGTACTCTACGAACCGAAAACCAGAATCGCAGTTGAGAACGTCGATATTCAGAAGCCGAAGGACGGCGAAGTGCTGGTCAAAATGGCTGCCGCCGGCATCTGCCATAGCGACCTGCACGTGTTTGACGGATTTGTGCCGGCACCATTGCCGGTAGTGATGGGTCACGAGGGCGCCGGAGTGGTGGAGGAAGTAGGAGCAGGCGTGACGACGGCGGAAGTAGGGGACCACGTGATCCTGGTATGGCGGCCGGCGTGCGGAACGTGCTACTTCTGTCAGAAAGGCCGGCCGGCACTCTGTGAGTTCGGTACGAAAATGCGCTGGGGCGGGACGCTCGCCGATGGTACCAGTCGGTTGAGCATTGGCGACAAAGTGATCCGGCATTTCGGCTGTGTATCGACGTTCGGTGAGTATTCCGTAGTTCCGCAACAGGGCTTGGTGACTATCCGAAAAGACATACCTCTCGACGTCGCCGCATTGGTCGGATGCGGCGTAATGACGGGGGTGGGCGCTATTGTAAATGGCGCTAAAGTCGAGCCTGGCTCAAGCGTACTGGTCGTCGGTTGCGGCGGCGTTGGACTCAATGTCTTACAGGGAGCGGCTCTGGCAGGCGCCGAAACGATAATCGCGTCAGACGTCCTCGACAGCAAGTTGGAAATGGCGCGGGAGTTTGGCGCGACCCACACTCTGAACGCAAACGAAGTCGCGTCAACGCCTGACGCGGTCAAGGAGCTAACCGAGGGACGAGGTGCCGACTACGCGTTCGAGGTCATCGGCAATCCCGTCACCCAACGGATCTGCTATGAGTCGGTGCGGCGTGGAGGCGAGGCTATGCTGGTAGGGCTGGCACCGACCGACGCTCAACTATCGATACCGGTGAGCAATATGGTGCTGGAGGAGAAAAAGCTGACCTCGACGATGTACGGGACTTGCCAGCCACACCTGGACGTACCGCGCATTCTCAACTTGTACCTTGCCGGCAAGCTGAAGCTGGACGAGCTTATCTCACGGCGAATCGACATTAGCGAGATCAACGAGGCATTCGAGGCGTTGAGCCGGGGTGAAGTCGCGCGACAGGTCATTGCGTTCAACTAGGTTGAATTCGTGACGGTGCACCCATCTCCACGGACGGCGTAATGGTGGCTTTCGCCACCGCTGCCCGTCTCGCACGGACGCGACCCATCGTGCGTCAGGTTACCTGACTTGAAATTGAATACCGAAGATAGTAGCTCCGCAACTATCTCATTCGACCGCCATTTGCGGCTGAATCAACTGGACCTCGACGTTGATCCACGACGACGGTCTCGCAGGGCGTTTGTCTCACACGCGCACACCGATCATCTGGCGTCGCACCATCACGCTTATTGCTCAGTGGAAACCAAGGCCCTCGCGCTTCAACGTCAACGCGCGGGGAATTTTCAAGCCGTTCCCTGGGGTAAATCCGTGGAGGTCGGCGGGAGTAGCATCCGGCTGGCACCAGCCGGCCATATCCTGGGTGCGGCGCAACTGGTGGTCGAGCCGGTCGGTGGAGGCCGGCTGGTCTACACCGGCGATCTGAATCTACGCCGGCGAATCACCGTGCCAGCGGCCGAAATTGTAGAGTGCGACACACTTGTGATCGAGACCACGTTCGGTCATCCCAGATATCGATGGCCCTCAGATGAATCTTCGGTTGGAATGCTGGTTGAGGAAGTGGGCCGAGCGATCGAGAACGGCCGGCGGCCGGTGGTCGTAGGATACGCGCTGGGCAAATCGCAGGAGCTGGCAGCGATACTCATCCGCTCAGGATTCCTGGTCGGCGCGGAGCCGGCCGTCAAGCAATTCTGCGACATCTACAGGGAGCTTGGAACGGACATAGGCGAGGTCGCCTCGGTGGGTGATGAAGATCAGGGTTTCGAGGTATTGGTTGCATCGCCATCATTCGTGAGAGGCCGGCGGCATAGCGGCCGCGGAAAAGACTTCGTAATCTGGGCGTCGGGCTGGGCAATCGACCGAAGCTTCAGATATCGAATGGGAGCCGACGCTGCGATTCCATTCAGCGACCATGCCGACTTCGACCAGCTAATCGAATATGTGGAGCGGGCCAAACCGGGCAGAGTCTTAACGATGCATGGCACAAGTGAGTTCGCACGTCATTTGAGGCGGCGAGGAATCGAAGCGAAACACTTGGGCCGGCACCAGATGAGTCTGTTCGACTAGCGCGGTCGCGTAAAAGGGCATTTGGGAAGAGATGAGAGGAGCGGAAGATCTGCCAGCTGAGCTGCAAGAGGCGGTTTGGTTCCACGCGATCAACACGCGATTGGAACCATCGCATCTAGCCGGGCTTTGCCGCCAACTGCTGAAACGCGGGCAGTCGACAGAAGCGATCAACTCAAGTCTTGGCAGGCTGGCATACTATCGCCTGCCTTGGTGGCGGAGAATAATACGGATAATCTATCTGAAGCTCAGGGGATATTGAGGAGACCCGTACCAGCCGTCGCTATTCTACGTAAACGCGATCGACGACCGGTTGAGGATAGGCCCAGACGAATCTCATTTTGCCAGGTCCGCGGTTCAAGAAACGGTGATGCTGGCCCTGCGGCACGAAAACGACATCGTACGGCTTCAGATCGAAGTACTCGCCGGCTATCTCGCAAACGGCCTCACCCTCAATGATGGTGATGCTCTCGTCGCAGTCGTGGTAGTGGAGCTTGATTCCCGCACCGGGATCAAACACGCTGACGCCGGTGAACAGAATGGATGAGCCGGCCGCCTCGGTTACCATTGGCCGAGACAACGCGCCAGGAGCCCGCTGTATGCCTTCCACGTCTGAGTGCCGGATCACGCCCATAATTATTCTCCCCAGATGAAATAGTAGCGAGCCGGATTGTAACACGGCGGCCGCTATATTCTATAGAATGGCGGAGGCTAGAGAGGGCACGCGGACGTGTAAATATTCGGGAAGCTCATCTATAGAATATGAAGAGACTGATTCGAAAAGCTGTATCCCGATACTGCCTCCTGGAGCCGTAAGAAGATAAATGGAACTTGACAAACAACTCTACGACGTCACGTTTGGTGTGCGCATACGAGATTTCCTCGTTCGGGTCGAATACCCCTGTACCAAGTCAGACTTGGTAGACGCGGTGCGACGCGGCAATACACCGAGTGACATTGTGTCCGCGGTGCTGCGAATGCCTGAAGGAACCTTTGCCTCAGAGCAGGAGGCCCTCAGCCAGATACCGCGGGAAATCGTGCGGCTCTGAGCAGGCAAATGTTTGCTGACGAGTCTCTTGAGAGCCGGCTTGCCGAGCTGAGGAGGTTACGCGACGTCCCCTGGCTGAACAGGTTCGACGCGGGAGAGTTGGCCGAACTCGTTGCCGCTTACGAAGCGGCCGTGGCCGAAAGCGCGCGGACGGGTGAGGATAAGCCGGTCGAAGATCTATTGGCGATTTGGGAAGAGCTAGCTCTTTCGAGGCCGGAACCTGAACCTACCGATTAGTCGACGTATTGTGCCCATCGGCGACTGACTCAACGGCGGGGCGGGATTAGCAATTGCTGGCCGGCGAATATGTTGTCGGGATCATCAAGATGGTTCGCCTGAAGTATGGCTTGAATCGATACGCCGTAGCGCTCCGCGATCAAACTCAGAGCCTCACCTGGCTCGACAATATGCACAGTTGGTGTTGGGGTGGGTCCGGGTGTTTCATCGGCGATGGGCTCATCGCCGTCGAGAGGCGCATCTCCTGCATCCAGACGCAGGACGACGGTGGGACCCGTGCCAGGACCGGCGCCTCCTGATCCACCAGAACCCCCGCCCAACTCGCCGAAGTCGCTGACGAATCCCATAACTGACTGAGCGACTCCACGGACCTGGAGAAAAGCCATCGCCACCGTCACCTGGGCTATCAACCCAAAGATCAGCATGACGAACCCGATCCCGAGGCAGCCGGCTACCGAGACACAACCCAAAGCGAACGGGTCCCGCCTCTGCGGCGCTTCGTGCCTCTCGCTGATCCCCATCTGCCACCTGCTACAAGCGTTTTTTGCGACGAGGTTATGCCCCGCCGCGTCAGTGAATAGTTTATGCTAGACACATATCATGCGTGACAACTCTCCGCGCTGCGAGAATCGGTGCACTCAGTGACCCGGAGAAACGGTCACGCCGCAAAGTAAATGAACGTTAGCAGTCACACCCAAAGTTTCGCCAATTTCTCAACGTAATAGGTAGATTGTGGTAGAAGTCGAAAGCGTTGATGGCACGGTGGTGGCCAAGTCGCTGACTTGCCCTCCAAACGAACCGCCCGGTAATCTGGTTCGCAACACGGTCCTCTCGCTGGATACTCGCGATCCAAAGCCCGCAGTCATCGCTATGAAGGGCGGGCCCGGATTTGGCAAGAGCGCATTATTGGGCCAGCTCTACACTCGTCAGTCGGACACATCTAGCTGCGTTTGGCTTACCCTGCCCGACCAATCTATTTCAAAAGACTTACTGATCGCTTATGTGAATGCCGCGCTCGCCAAGTTGGACGGATACGACTATAGAACTCACCTGAGAAATGGCGACCAGATTGACAAAACCTGGACGACCATAGTCTCAAACATCCTACTCGATCAAGAGTGCGGTCTATGCCTGGACCTCGCCGGATGCGAATTGGATCGCGGGGGCGCTAGGACCTTGGACCAGCTACTTTCGTTGGCGACGGCCGACTCGCCTCTCTATATCGCGAGCCGGCCTGCCTGGAGATCAGCCCAACTACAGGTGCGAGTTGCCGCGGGCGAAGCGGTGATCGTGGCTGACGCGGAGTTGCTCTACTCAGCCGGCGAGATCAGAGACTATCTGGCTCAATTCAGTTCGCTCTTGGTGAACGAAGAGTTGGTTGGAACTGTGTACGAGGACACGCTGGGTTGGCCGATGGCGGTAGCGCTTATTGCCGACAACTTGGTACGCGCCGGTGGCTCACGACTGTCGAGAGTGCGGCAGCAAGTGCGACGACAACTCAGCGAGTGGTTGGAGAGGCATCTGACGAATCTACCGACTAACACTGTCTCCGCGGTACGCGGCATATTATTCATCGACGAGTTCGACGAAGAGATATTGGCCCGCGTTACGTTGTCGCGGCGCCCAGCGCAAACCCTCGACAGATTGCTGTCTTCTAATCTGCCAATTGTCTATAAGGCAGGGAACCAGAGTTGGAGCTTTCCGCCGATCGTGAGAGACGCGCTCGTAAAGAGTCTCGACGTACGGAGACATGGTCGGCGGTGGCGAGAGGCACTTGCGGAAATGGCAAAGATCTACAAGGGCAGGGGCCGGTTGATCGATGCTGCCGACTCCTGGCTAGCTGCTGACGACACAATGGAAGCAGCCGAGACTCTGACCAGGGTAGCCGGCGAAGCATTATCTAAGCGACGCCCCGACAGGTTGGCAACGGTCGCAACGCGGTTAGACGATAACCTCGTTGCCTTGGAGCCAATTCTCGGGGTCCACAGAGCGATTGCGTCCGGCGCGAGCTTGATGCCGCAGAAAGATACCGCAGCCCACTACGAGCGAGCGAGCAAATTGATAAACGAAACGGGCCAAGCTGAGGATATCGCTGAATTGGTACCCCGTTGGGCCGACTACTTGACGGCGGCAGGCCAACTCCAGCCGGCGGATCAGGCTGTCGGCCGGCTGGTGACACGAGTGGCCAGCCATCCATACATTCGATCCAGACTGACATTGGCCCAGGCGCGCATCAGCCTGATGCAGGGCAAACTTGAACAGGCGTCAGAAGAGATCGATACGGCACTATCGACCAGCAAGGCTCAACTCGAGCCTGGCGACTCGGCTCGTGCCTCCGAATGGCGCGATCTGGGCGCGATGTTGAGCGGTGAATCAACCAAGAAGAGAGCGCGGCGCCCGTCCGACTCGTTGCAACGCCGGTCATCTTGGTTGGTGCCATTGATCGACTGGCTGGGCGGCAACTGGCGTTCGTTCGAGGCCGCACGCTTACCTACATCTACGATTGAACCTGGACTGGAACGGTCGGCCCTTTGGCTCAAATACGAGCAAAGCGGCCGGGCGGGGCACGCGATAGACGGACACGAGGCCCGACGAATCGCTCAGCGCTTGGAGAACGCGGGCGACCTCGTCACTGCTGCCTTGACATGGGCAGCCATCTTGCGAGCCCGCGCGCGGGGACAACTGAACACGCGAACTTCGACAGATCCCTTGGACAGACTCATCAATCTGGTCGATATTCCTTTCGTAAGGGCCCTTTGCCGGCTGTCGATGGCAGCTCACCAACTTGTCGAGGGTGAGAAGGACGAAGCGCGTGATTCGATCGCCGCCGCATCATCAGACTTGAGCGGAACAGACTGTAGAGCTCTTGCGGCAACGACGAATACGCTACGTTTGTCGGTCGGCGGGCCTGACCCAGCGCCGGACGCGGTCGCGACAGCGGTAAATTTGCTGCCAGGCCTCCTGTGGTCTCTTGGACCCTTAGCAATAGTAACGCTTGATCGCGCGGTCGAAAGTGACATTGCGGCCAAGGACATTAGGGGACTACTGAGACGTCAGCCTGGCTTGGCACGCCAGTTCCGCAGAGTGCGCTCTTTCTCCACAATGGATGAGAACCAAAGATTGGAGTCTCTGGTTGCGGATCGGAGCGAGGCTGAAACCAACGGAGGACTGGCACAAGAAACAGAACCCGCATCCGTATATATACGCACGTTGGGCGCATTCTCTCTTGAGGTGAATGGCGTCGCCCTGAAACCATCGGAATGGAGAAGCGCGAAGACGAAGCAGATTCTTGCCCACCTGCTGCTGCGCAGGGGTGAGCGTATTCCACGTGACGAGCTTATTGAGACAATCTGGCCCGGCACCGACAGAGGATCTGGTTCGAACAATCTGAAATTCTGTTGGTCCATCTTAAAGCGGCTGCTAGAACCGGGTCTTACTAACGGAGTCGAGTCTAGATTTCTGCGTCGGGGGGCCGCCGGCTATGAATTGTTAATGGGCGACGGATTGAAGGTGGACGCCGATATCTTTGCAGAACAGCTTCTGCGATGCAGATGGTCTGGCTCGGCGGACGATTTGTTTAGGGCAGTTCAACTGTACAATGGCGACTTCCTTGCCGACCTGCCGGCCACAGATGACATCGCGTCCAAGAGGGACCACTATCGTGCAGAATATGCAACAGCGGTAATGAAGTTACTCAATTATCTAAGCGAGCAAGGCCGTCTCGCCGAAGCGAAGTCGCTCGTAACCCACGTCCAGCCGGTGCTGACAGGTCGGCCTGAGCTTGAAGCCATCGAAAACAGACTTGCGAGATGGGAGCAAGGCATTTGAAAGAATCAACGCGCGATTTACCATTTCTTGGAATGATGGGCGAGCCGCTAGATTTCTATCATCCAGAGATTGTTGGAAATGAGTGCTGACGATCCGCTGCCCCCAGAACTGGCGCTCTCGATCGAGGTGGTGGATAAACCGGGGACGCTCCACGCTTTGACGAAGGTCATCCTAGATCACCAAGCCAACATAAGCCATATCGATATTATCGAGCGTCGAGAGGGACACATCGTGAACTACCTGGAGCTCCAGGAAGTTCCCGACAACGACGTGCTAATAGAGGACATCCTAAAGCTCGACGTGGTGAACTCGCTGAGCCGGCCGGAACCGTTTTCGAAGATATTCGGCAAACGGCTAATAGTTATCGGTGGCGGCGCACAGGTTGGCCAAGTCGCTGTCGGCGCAATTAGCGAGGCAGACCGTCACAACATCCGGGGAGAACGAATATCGGTCGACACTATACCCTTGGTCGGCGAAGATGCACTGGCTGCAGCTGTGAGAGCGGTTAGCCGGCTTGCGCGTGCGCGCGCGGTGGTATTGGCCGGAGCCATCATGGGCGGCGAAGTGACAAAGGCGGTCCGATACGTACGCGAAAAAGACATCATCGTCATCTCGCTGAACATGGCCGGTACGGTTCCTGCCGCGGCCGACTTAGTAGTCAGCGACCCGGTGCAGGCCGGCGTAATGGCAGTGATGGCGATAGCGGATACCGCTAAGTTCGACATAAAAAAGCAAGCCGGCCGGCGCTATTAGGCTCTGGACGCGGCTTATTCACCATTTGGTACGTCACTCCGCCATTAGGGGACGACTTCCAATCCCTCGAGGTCAATAGGCGCAGGATCTGACCGGCATCGCCGCCTGGCACCGTTTTCGTGACCAAAAGCAATGAGGACCTCTACTGCGGGCGACACGCCTGATTTCCCCCGACATCCGCCTGAGGCGGATCGCCCCTGAAACCAGTTTCTGACCGTTGCCGGTGAGACAACCTCGCCTGTGGAAGACCCCCTCTAGATGCCATACCACGCGGACACGCGGCGGATTCTCCTGATTCTGAGCTGGTACTTGGCTTTCTAACGATCGTCCAGATGGATTGGATTGTTGTACAATGCCTGTGATGTGACCGACCGGCGGTCGGTGAGCGGCGATTCATCCAAACAAAGAAACATATGTGAGGCATCTTTCCAATGCCACGTGAGGCGACCATACATTTGACTCACTTAGAGTCGTGGTTGCTAGACGACATGATCCGGCACACTTGGAACGACGAATCCAGGCCTGTCGGAAAGGGGCTGCTTCTGAAAGTCATCGCATTGATACGAGAGTTTGAGTTGCGGTCCCTCAAACCGCATCCCCCCGCGACGCTGCCGATTGCCTTAAACGAAGACGAGTGTTGGGCTATTGACTACCACATCCGGCGCAATCTGCGTGACACAGATGGCCGACCGGTAGGCAAGGAGCTGTTGCTAAAGACGTTCGACGCCCTGCTCTCGATCTGCAACGCCACGATCACGGAGTCATTGGCCATTGCTGACGAACCGATCGCTGACGAAGAGAGGCGGCAGCGCAAGCTCCGCCGGCTGGCTGAGTTTCTTGAACAGTCAGACGAACCGGACGTTATCGGACAATAGCGACCCGTCCCACCGGTAGATCGCAATCCCATTTCCCCAGCCGGTTGAGGCTATCAGGCTTTGGTTCGGGCGCCCCTCGCCCTGGCCGCCATTCTCTGACGCCCGCTGACCTCGCCCAACTTTTCCACGCGTACGGCGCATACCTTGAACTCTGGAATCTTCGAGTCGGGATCATAGGCGCTATTGGTGAGAAAGTTTGCGGCTGACTCCTGGAGCTTGACAAAGGGCACAAATACCTCTCCCACGCTCATGCTATCGGTCAAACGGGCGACGGCTTCCAACTCGCCTCGGCGGGAGCGGACCCGTACCCTCTCGCCGTCTTGAATGTCGAACCTGCCGGCGTCGGCCGGGTTCATCGATACTTCGAGCTCCGGCGCCAGTTCCAACAGGCCGTCAACATGAGTGGTCATGGTGCCGCCGTGCCAATGATAGAGAACCCTGCCGGTATTCAATATCAGGGAGTAACGCCTGTCCGGCAGTTCGTCTGCACGCGGCCCCTGTCGTACGGGAACAAATAGCCCCTTCCCGCGAGGGAATTCCCTTTCGTACATGAATCTGGTGCCTGGATCATCCGACGTGGTGCAGGGCCACTGTATCCCGCCATCTTGGTCCAATCTTTCGTAGCTTATGCCGGCGACATTTGGCCATATCGACGCGATCTCATCGAAGATTTGGGAAGGACTGGTGAAGTCAAACCCTGTGGATTCGCGGCCAATCTTTTCCAGGGCGCGTTTCGCTATTTCGCATGTTATCTGCCAATCGGGACGCGACCTGCCGGCCGGAGAGATGCCCGCCCTTATCCGCTGCACCCGTCGCTCACTGTTCGTAAACGTACCGTCCTTCTCGGCGAAACTGGAGGCCGGCAGGAACACGTCGGCCAAGGCCGCTGTCTCATTCATGAACAGGTCTTGGGCAACCAGGAATTCGAGCCTCTCGAAGGACTGTTCAGCATGGTGCAAATCGGGCTCGCTCAAAAGGGGATTCTCTCCGACAACGTACATTGCGGTAATGCCGCCGGCTTCGATTGCCCGGATCATGTCGGTCACGACCAGTCCCTGCTCGTCAGGCATCGGGGCGCCCCAAGCACGCGCAAACTTGTCGCGAACCTCGTTACTGTCAGTAGATTGATACCCGGGGAAGCTGTTGGGAACGCAACCGGCGTCGCCACAACCCTGGACATTGTTCTGGCCTCGCAGGGGAGACACGCCACTGGCCGGTTTACCCATCTGGCCGGCCACGAGCGCCAAGTTCAGGATAGAAGTCGCGTTTGCGGTGCCATTGGTATGCTGGGTGACACCCATGCCCCAGATCAAGCAAGACCCGCCGTGCGAGGGCCGGGCATAAACGCGGGCAGCCGTCTGCAGATCTTCGACGGAGACGCCGGTGATCTGGCTAACGCGGTCTGGGGTATAGCTTTCGACCGACCCCTTCCACTCTTCAAAACCCTCAGTCCGGGCTTCTACGAACTCGCGGTCCCAGAGCCCTTGGGTCAGGATGATGTTGGCCAAGCCATTAAACAGGGCGACGTCGGTGCCCGGAAGGTTGCGGAGCCAGATATCGGCGTAATCACAGAGATCGATTCGCCTGGGATTGACTACGATAAGCTTCGCGCCGTTTTTTACTACCGCATTTCGGAGACGCGCCGCCACAACCGGGTGATTCGAGGTGGTATCCGACCCTACGACCATGAGGCAGCCGGCTTCCTCGTAATCGATATAGGAGTTACTGGTTGCTCCGCTGCCCAGCTGGGTAAGCATTGCCTCAACCGAAGGGGCGTGGCACAGACGCGTGCAGTGATCGATGTTGTTCGACCCCATTACCGTTCGGATGAATTTCTGAATGACGTAGCCTTCTTCATTGGTGCCCTTTGCCGAGGCCAGGGCCCCGAATCGGCCGCGGTGCTCGGCGAATTTCTCGGCCACGAGGTCAAGCGCCTCATCCCAGCCGGTTTCTTCCCAGATGCCGTTACGCTTTACTAGCGGCGTCGTGATCCGATCTTTGTGATGGATGTAGCCCGTGCCAAAGCGACCCTTGACACAGAGCATGCCTTTGCTGGAAGGATTCTCGGGTGAATCGTCGGCTATTACGGAGATTCTACCGTCGGTTCGGACTTTGAGGTCTATTCCGCAACCTACGCCACAGTATGGACAGGTTGTGGCCACCTCTTTTACGATCGGCGCCGGCGCTTCCTTGACCCGCAGCGCGTTAGTAGGACAGGTAGCGACGCATTGCCCGCAAGAGGTGCAGATAGAAGTGTCCATGGGCGCATCGTCAAAAACACCGATTTTCGTTTCGTGACCCCTGCCCAACTGCGCGATCGCCCCAATGTGCTGTAGCTCGCCACATCCGTCCGTGCAACGCCCGCACATAATGCAGCTATTGCGATCGAGTACAAAGAAAGACTTGCTGTCGTCAACATCGAAGCGGTGATGCGGCCGGTAGTTCGAGACCTCCAGACCGTGCTTTTGCGCAGCCTCGCTCAACTCGTCAAAGTCAGTTGGCCGCTCTGCGCCGGGTGTGAGCATGCCAAGAGTTAGATCGAGCACACCACGCCGAATCTCGGTCACTTCTTTAGTCTGCGTGTGGACGACCATGTCCTGTTGGACGGGCGTCGAGCAGGACGCCGGTGTGCCACGCATCCCGTCAACCTGGACAAGACACGTCCTGCAGGCGCCCAGTGCCGGCCGGTCCGGATCTTTGCAGAGTTGGGGTATATAGATACCAAGCCGGCGGATAGCCTCGAGAACAGTCGACTTAGCCGGCACCTTCACCGGCGTGCCGTCAACCGTCAGAGTTACGTACAAAACCTCGAACTCCAGCTCTATCGATTCGAACGCGCGGGTGGGGAAACTGACTGTTTGCCGAAGCTGCGAATGGCACTCTGGATCGGATTCGGCGCCATTTGACCGAGGGCGCAGAGTGAAGCCTCGGCAACTACCTGGTTGAGAACCTCCAACTCTTGCACCGTCTGCAGGTCGTCGCGACTACTCGAGCGTTCGAGGTTTTCCAACATACGAACAGTTCCCTCCCGGCAGGGCGTGCACTTGCCGCAACTCTCTCGTTTATTGAAGAGGGTCAGCCGGCGAACGGCGTCACCTATGCTGTGCCGGTCATCCAGAATCACCAGTCCTCCGGATCCCAACAGGTACTCACCTCGCGGAACCATCGGCAACTCGAGCGCATCGGCCGACATGACGTACCCCGATGGGCCGCCGGCAAGCACCGCTCCGATCTGTCTCTGTCCCGGTACTCCCCCACCAATTTCATCGACGACTACGCCCACCTTCGTCCCAATCTCGATCTCGACTAGTCCTGGGCGTTCCACGTTGCCTGAGAGACCGATCAGCTTGGTGCCGTGGGCCTCCTTTTCACCTAGGGTACGATACCATCCTTCCCCGTGCCGAAGAATTCCGACAACGTTCGCCAACGTCTCGGCGTTGTTAATCACCGTCGGCCTGCCCCACAGGCCGGACTCGGTCGGGAAGGGCGGGCGCACTCTTGGCATCGCCCGGTAACCCTCGATGCTCTCGAGCAGGGCGGTCTCCTCCCCGAGAACGTAACCGCCGGCGCCGTGACGGACCTCGTATTCGAAGTCTACGCCCGAGCCGAGCACATTCTCGCCGATCAGGCCAAACGACTCCGCCTGCCGGAGTGCCGTAGCCAGGCGCTGTTGCGCAAGCCGGGCTTCTCCGTTCACGTAGAATATCACTTGGCTTGCGCCAATCGCATAGGCCGCAATGATGGCGCCCTCGATGAGCCGGTGGGGATCGCCCTCCATCAGGTGACGGTCCTTGTAAATGCCCGGCTCACCCTCTTCCGCGTTCACGACCAGGTACTTGGGCTCGCCGGCGGCGGCGCGAGCGCCGGCCCACTTAATGGCCGCAGGAAAGTAGGCTCCGCCGCGGCCCAACAGGCCGGCCTGCTTCACTTCGTCAATCACCTCGTCCGGGGCGAGATCATCGACCGACCGGGCAAGCGCCGCGTACCCTCCAGCCAGTAAGTATTCATCGATATCTGCCGGATCAATCATTCCGAAGTTGGCACTGAGAATCCTATGTTGGCGACCAAGGAACGTGTGAGGCACAGGGTCGCCGGCGCTACCGTCAGCTTCGTCAGACCAGGCAACCGTCTCGAAGTCGCCAAAGTCGTCCCGTCGAACCGCATCGACAAGGGCTTCGACCCCTTCTGGCTTCATCCCGACGATGGTAAGCGCCGGCCGGCCGGCTCGCTGGAGAGTAACGAGAGTCGCGCCGTAACACATGCCGTTACAGCCGGCCTCGACTACTTTCGCGGACAGGTTACCGCTTTCAACGGACTTTCTAAGCGCGTCGACGACCTCGCCGGCGCCGACCGAGTTTGCGCAGCTTCCAGCCCCGACGAGCAGACGGACCTCACTGGCGTCAGACGCGCGACGCGATTTCGCCGCCTCCACCATGGCGGCTAATCGTTCCCTCGGACTGCCTGTCGATTGGAGGCGCGTCGTTGGTTTCCCGTTGGGCCGGTGGGCCGGTTCCTGGTGCCCTGGCGGCATCGACACGATTCGGTCAATTGTCTCAAGGGTGGCGCGCCCGTATGGCCGATGGTCGATCTCCACGGAGGGAGCAAATGGACAGTTGAAGAGGCAGGGTACTTCTTCCAGGGTGATGGCGCGGTCCGGCGTCGTCTGCCCGGCCTCGATTCCAATTTCACGTTCGATATCGGACAACAGATCTGCGCCCCGCCTGGCGATGCAGGCCATCCCAGTGCAGACGCGGACGACTCGCCGGCCGGGCTCATCGAGTCGGAACTCGGGATAGTGGCTGGCGACGCCATAGACTTCGCTCTTGGGCGTGCGGGTGTGCTCCGACACGATAACCAACGCCGATAGCGGCAGGTAACGAAGCTCGGCCTGGACTCGCTCAAGCGCCGGCAGCAGCGAAGAGCGATTACGAGGCAAATCTGTGAGAAGCGTCTTCAACTGCTCAGGGTTCGATTCCATAGACAGAGGGCCTGGGCTTTCTACGCGCCAATAACGATGGGCAACGGGGACGGCAAGACCTCGATTCTAACACCGGTGTTCCTGAGGGTGAACGATATGGACCGATCGGCAAATTCATTGCGAGAGTGATCCGCGGTCTTCGAGATGGCGTGCCCAGCCGGCGAGGCCGCAGCGGACCCGCGCGACGCCGGCAGTGTTATCCCCGAATCACGACCGTGTTCGCACCCAAGTCGCCGATGCGCTGGTTTTTTTCGGTTGACCATACGAATATCGCTCCCAAGAGATCGAACGCGGGCAGAAAGTCAATGATTCGCAGAAGGTTTCGGATGATCGACGAGATCCAATCAAGAGGGGCGCCATCGACCATGACCACACGCAAACCGAGAAGACGCTTGCCAATGGTGGCGCCGGTTGTGGCCTCCAAGCCGGCAAAGTAGATGATGGAGACTAAGAAGGAGGCGAAATTGCTCGTTCCCAGAAGCTCAAACGAATCTTGGCCAGGCCCCTGCGGGATCGAAAATATGCCGGATATCGCTCCAAACAAGATGCCAATAATGATCACATCCACAATTGTGGCCACTAAACGCCGGCCGACACCGACATATTCCACTGTTTTCACGCCTCCCAATTTCCAAAACGAGCTTGCGCCATTATAAGAGAAATCGCGGTCGCGGCCGGCTAGGCGCAGAATTGATCAGTGTCGGAGCAGATCGGCGGCTGGAACTCGGGCGGCCGGGGATCCGGTGGCAGCCTGCCAACCGCAGCCGGGCCCATTCCCACCACCGCGAGGCATGCGCGCTAGTTAAAACAGGACGACAAAAGGATCTGCTGGGTTTGGCAATGCCCTGAGGTCTTTACCTGCTACTGGTCATACTCCGGCGGTTGCTCCTCTTGAGCGAGTTGGCTTGCCGCTTTGCGACAGGCGGCAGTCCTCAGGACCGCGTCGCGCGACGTGTTGACCAGACTTGCCCAGCGGCCCCATTCCGGCGTACCTCGCTTCTCGTTGGCAATCTTGCGAGCAACCTTGTGCAACTCGGATACGACTCGATTCGCCATCTGCGCGAGCTCGACCGCGCCGGCCGCATCTGCCCGGGCTCCGGCCGTCCTGATGATCGCGTCGATTTCAGGGTCGATCTTGTGAGGTTTGCTGCTCACCTAGGCTCTCCTGTCGATTTTCGATACACGCGCCAACTCATTTTTTGGTAACTGTTCAGATTTGAGGGGAAAGTAAGAGTTTCTGAACTTCTAAGTAGGGATTGAGTCCCCGCACCCTCCAAGTATTCATCAGAGTGGCACGGCGCATGGCATCTATCGATCCCTGCTTGGATCGTGTGCCTCCCCATACTTTCCTCGCGATCACGAGCGGGCGTAGTGAACGCTCTGCCTCGTTATTAGTAGGTGGAACCTGGTGATTAACCACGAACGTAAATAGTTCGTGTACATATCTGAGAATGCGTTCGCAGAGCGTACGTTGAGGTGCATCCGAGTCGATGAATGGTTGGCAGATCCTTGTTGCGATTCGCTCCAATCTCTTGCGGATTGCACGACGCTCAGCCAAACTTCGAGTAGGACTAGCTCTAGCTGAGCGGTAAAGAAGTTTTAGACTGTGTGCCCAGCGTGCCAATGAGCGGTTCTTGGGATACCGACCCACCAACTCTCGCACGTCGCGTAGCAGATGTGCCCAACAACGTTGGTGCTCCCCTAACAAGTGGTCATAGGCTTTATAGAAGTCACTTACAACTATCCCGCTGAAGCTCTTCCCCAGCATCGAGTCTATCTGCTCATTGTTGCGCCGACCGATTTCAAAGTAACGGGCATTTGGCGTGGCTAGTACCCAAACGTAGCGGTTCTGTCCATCTTCCCGCCAGCCGGTCTCGTCCGCGTGCACCACGGCACTTTCTCGCGTCTGCTGGCGGATCGTCTCGACCGCAGCAGCTCCCTTGGTCGCTACCTTATGCAGTGCGTACTCGATTGCTCCCACGCTGATCCGCAGGCCGAATATACTTTGCAAGTGTTCCTGAATTCGACGCACTGGCATCCGTCCCACTTCGTGCAGTGAGGTGATCAGCGCAAGCAGCTTGAGGCCAAATCTGTGTTGTCCTACTATTCCATCCTTGATCCCCAGCTTGGGCACGCATCGCTTAGTGCAAAGTGGACACATCCTCTCTACCACTACGTGCTCTGTCACTTCAGCCGGACTCAACACGACTTCGATCACCTCGCGCCGCCGCTTCACGGTTCCACCCTGCAGGACACATTCGCACTGGGGACATCGATCAATGGCGTGCACTACCTGACTGCTGGCTGTACTCCTCTTACGCGCGTACCCTTCGGCGCGTTTCTTGCGGGGACGTTTATGCTCTTTTCGCTCCGGACTATTGGGCTTGATCCATGGTGGAGGTTTTGGCCCTGATCGATCATTCCGAGCTAGCTCTAGATCGACCTCCAACTGCTCTACTCGCTCTCGCAGCCGGTCGATTTCAGCCGATTGTTGCTCGATGATATGCATCAACTCGGAGCGGGAAGGGTATCTTTTGTTCACGAGTCAACCATATCCCTCCGCATCACACTATGACGTTAGAGCAGCGTTATTACTACACTCGTATCCAACCACGAAACTCGCCCACCCAATTCTGAACAGTTACATTTTTTGACCAGCCTCGCCATATCGCTCTATACTCGATCTGTCACCGTCTATGAGCATAGCAAAAGGCCCTCCTCAATCTGTCCTCTCCGAACAGCGGTTAATCCGTAATTTTTCCATAATCGCGCACATAGACCACGGAAAAACGACCCTTAGCGACCGCCTACTCGAGCTGACCAACACCATTGCACGCCGGCAAATGACCGAGCTAGTACTCGACTCGATGGACTTGGAGAGGGAGAAGGGAATAACCATCAAGGCGCGGGCGGTCCGCCTCCACTATCCCGCTTCGGACGGAAACACCTACCAGCTCAACCTGATCGACACTCCAGGACACGTGGACTTCGCCTACGAGGTGAGCCGCAGCCTGGCGGCCTGCGAGGGTGCGATCCTTGTGGTGGACGCGACACAGGGAATTCAAGCGCAGACCCTGGCGAACGTTTATTTGGCGCTCGAACACGATCTCGTCATAATCCCGGTCATCAACAAGATCGATTTGCCCAACGCACAGACCGAAGCGGTCGGTCGGCATATTGAGGAGGTAATAGGCATTCCTCGATCGGAGACGTTGAGAATCTCGGCCAAGGACGGCACTGGCGTCGTCGACCTGCTGGAGGCGATCGTCACACGCATCCCGGCGCCGGCCGGACGGGTTGAGGAGCCTCTCCGGGCCCTGGTCTTCGACTCTCACTATGACTCCTACAAGGGCGTGGTCACCTACGTGCGTGTTGTCGACGGAAGCGCTCACCGGCGGGCCAATCTGATGATGATGGCGACGGGCAAGACTACCGAGGCGCTGGAGATCGGCTGTTTCACCCCGGTCATGACGCCCGTCGAAACGCTTCGAACCGGCGAGGTGGGTTACGTGGCCACTGGACTCAAGAACCTGGCCGACAGCCAGGTCGGGGACACGATCACCAACAAGAGCACGCCGGCGGAGAGTCCATTGGTGGGTTATCGACCGGCAAAACCGATGGTGTTCGCCGGTCTTTACCCAATCGAGAGCAATGACTACCAGGGGCTCCGCGATGCACTGGGAAAGCTTGGCCTGAACGATGCATCGCTCCAGTTCGAGCCGGAAACCTCTAACGCTCTTGGATTCGGATTCCGCTGCGGTTTCCTAGGGTTACTGCACATGGAGATCGTGCGAGAGAGATTGGAGCGCGAGTTTGGACTCGCCTTACTGATCACTGCTCCAAGCGTGGAGTTTCGAGTGACGTTGAAGTCTGGTCAGGTGCTGTCAGTTGACAATCCTTCCCAACTGCCTCCAGCCGGCGAACGAGTGGAGATCGCCGAGCCGTGGATGGAGTTGAGCATCATTGCTCCGAACAAGTACATCGGGGCGGTGATGGAGTTGGTCATATCGCGTCGCGGCCAGAGCGGCAGCATAGAGTACATCGACGACTCTCGAGTTCTTATGAAGTTCTCGGTGCCTCTGAGCGAGATTCTGGTCGAGTTCTACGACCAACTGAAATCCAGTACGCATGGCTATGCGTCGATGGACTATACTTTCGACGACCACAGGGCCTCTGATTTGGTTAAGCTGGAGATTCTGGTCCAAGGACAGTCCATCGACGCCCTGTCGATGATCGTTCATAGGGAAAAATCGTACGCACGAGGCAGGGATCTAGTTCAGAAGCTGCGCCGGCTGATTCCTCGGCAGCTGTTCGACGTTGCTGTTCAAGCCGCTATCGGCAGCCGGGTCATAGCTCGGGAGACCGTTCCGGCCACGCCGAAAGAATGTGCTGGCAAAGTGCTATGGCGGCGACGTGACTCGAAAACGCAAGCTGCTCGAGAGACAGGCGGAGGGGAAAAAGAGGTTAAAACGGGTTGGCAGTGTCGAAATACCTCAAGAAGCTTTCCTGGCAGTTCTCAAACTTGATGGACTAAGGCGTTCGACCGGGGGTCGAACGCTTGGGCAAACGGCCCCGAAACGCCCGAAGCCCCGGTGGACCCGTCGTTCAATCTACGGTCAAGACTCCAGCGTCGTCACACCCACCAAGACCGTCGACGGCGAGGAAGAGCCCGGCCGGCGACCGCTAATTTTCTGCGAGAACTTAGTAAAGATCTACAAAGTCGCGGACCTTGAGGTTGTGGCGCTGCAGGGCTTGGACTTGACGATCTATCCAGGCGAGATGATCGGGATAGTCGGCAACAGTGGCTCGGGCAAGACGACTTGCTAAACATCCTAGGTGGGTTGGACCGGCCATCAGCCGGAAGAGTATTGGTGGCGGACAAGAATCTTCTGAAGCTGAGCGACCAGCAACTCGTCGGATATAAGCGCAAGGTCGTTGGGTTCGTTTGGCAGCAGACGGCCCGAAATCTGATCCCCTACCTGACGGCAATAGAGAACGTCGAACTGCCGATGCTAATCGCCGGTCGCTTGGGCAGAAAGGAGAGAGCCTGGGCTCGCGAAATAGTGGCAGCGGTCGGCCTAGACGAGAGGAGGAACCATAAGCTCAGCCATCTCTCTGGCGGTGAGCAGCAGCGTGTCTCCATAGCTATCGCGCTGGCCAACCGCCCGCCGTTGCTCTTGGCGGACGAGCCTACCGGCTCTGTAGACACCGAAACGGCGGTGAAGATCTTCGAAATCTTCCGAGAGCTGTGTCGAAACTACGGTACCACCGTGTTGATCGGTGACGCACGACCCAAAGGTGATGTTTCAGGTCGACCGGGTGGTGGCCATTCGGGACGGCAAGACGAGCGCTGAGATCGTCCGAAGAGTTGAAGCGGACTTGGACTGAGTACACTGACTCGGTAATCGTAGCCGGGGAGACTCACGATTCATATGTCGTGCTCGACTCGGCTGGCCGTATGCAGTTGCCGCGTCAGATTATGGAGGAGTTGGGGATATCCACCAGGGTGGAGCTAGAACGCCGAGACGACGAGATCGTCATCAGGGCCGCCCCCCGACGAATAGAAGAGATGACCGGGGAAATCTGCCTGTGAGCGAAAATCTCCCTTTGTTGCAGGTTCGGCACGTTGCCCACTCATACAATACTGGTGGGGCGCGGATTCAGGCACTACAGAGTATCGACTTGGACGTGCATGCCGGCCAGCTAGTCGGCCTGATGGGACGCTCCGGATCTGGAAAAACCACGCTGCTGAACATAGTGGGTGGCTTGGATAAGCCCGATGCCGGCGAAGTGCGGCTCTCGGGCGAGATTCTGACCGAAAAAAGCGAACGCGAGCTTACTATAACCAGGGCGGCATCAGATCGGCTTCGTGTTTCAGTCATTCGCTCTGCTGCCGGTGCTGTCCGCCAGGGAGAATGTGGAACTTTCCGATGCATATAGCCGGTCTGCCGCGTTCGGAGCGCAGGAAGCGTTCGGAACAGTTGCTGTCGTTGGTCGGACTCAGCAAAACGAATGAATCACAGACCCTTTGAGCTGTCGGGAGGAGAGCAGCAACGTGTCGGCATCGCCCGTGCGCTGGCGAACCGGCCCCCACTGGTTTTGGCCGATGAGCCAACCGGAGAGCTCGATAGCATCACCGGGTTGCAGATAATGCGGCTATTTCGCTACGTTGCAACCCAAGAGAACATCGCCCTGGTGGTAGCGACCCACGATGCTACCATCATTGAGATCGCAGACGTGACCTACCGCATCAGCGACGGTCGAATTGAAAACCCAAGAGGTCAGAGAGGAACGGGATGGAGAGAGGGCCACTGACCGGTAGATGAAGGTCGTGATATTCGGCTGCGGACGACTTGGTTCAACTCTCGCCCAAATGTTGGACGATGAGGGGCACGAAAGTCACGGTATTGGACCCCGATCCGGAGAAGTTCGAGCGCCTACGCCATGGATTTGGCGGACGCAAGCTGACCGGCATTGGGATCAACGAAGACTTTCTGCGTCGAGCCGGACTACAGGAAGCGGGGGCTTTCCTGGCCCTGAGCGGTGACGACCGAGCCCGGCGGGGGACAACACCAATGTCATGGCCAGCCAGATTGCCAAGCACGTCTTTAAAGTTCCGGTCGTGATCAGTCAAATCAAGGATCCCTTGCGCAAGGCCACCTACGATACTCTGGGGATCGAGACGTTCTGTCCGACCACATTAGGCAGCGGATTGATGATGGAGGCCATCGGCGAGGACGTTTTGAGTCGGCTACTCGAACGTCACCAGATCGTGGACAGCATCGAACTGACCCTTGTGAATGATCTTCAATCGTAACAACTGCTCTAAGTTGACAATGTCGCCCCGCGCCTCGCGATACTCAAGAATCCGCTTCGCGGTGACAGGCCCCGATCGAAGGCAGAGCTTCCAACTCCGCCTGACTGGCGCGATTCAGGTTTAGCTGGCCGGAGATTTCAACCTCCTTATCTCGCCTTGCCGGCACAATGATTGACTCTTCGTCCTCCACCCTGCGGGCAAGTTCAAGCCGGCTGACATCGCCGCTCTCGGTCAATCCGGCAGCTTCCTCAATAGCGTCGGAGACCCTGGCCCCCAGAGGCAAGACGTACACGCCAGGCTGTACGACCTCTCCCCCTACGTGGATCCGCAACTGACGAGCATAGCTAGTCGCCTCATCGGGCTCGATAACGACGAGTTCGCCGGACGGAGGCCGAGTCGCGAGATAGTAGAAGAGACCCAGGGCCGCGAGGAGAAGCAAGGACAGGAAAATACCGACCTTGCGTGACTCGAGCCATTGAATCAACGATTCCCTCCGGAAAGAAAAAATCGCCGGACGAACGTCCGGCGATCAATACGCTAAGCGGGTGGAGTGCGCTAGCCGATGTGCGCCTGCAGCTTTCGCTCAAGATGCTCCTTGGGCATATATCCTACTAGCCGTTCGACCGGCTCCCCGCCCTTGAACAAGATCAGTGTGGGTATGCTCATCACGCCAAATTGCTGGGCAACGGCCTGATTCACATCTACATCCATCTTCGCTATCTTGAGATTCCCGCCCTGCTCGGACGCGATTTGCTCCAACACAGGCGCGATCATCTTGCACGGGGCGCACCACTCGGCCCAAAAGTCCACCAATACCGGGCTTTCGGAGTTGACTACTTCCTTCTCGAACGTGCCATCGGTCACGTGCACTGGCTCACTCACTGTTTTCTCCCTCTGCCACTCTCTTTTTTGGCATAAGTTGTTCAGATCCTAACGATTCAATCTTGGCACGAAATACCCTGCGCGGCAACATTATTGAAAGTGGGACGGGGCGCCATGCCCGGCCCATCTGCTCCAACTTATTCCAATTCCCGGGCCGAATCTGGGCGATTTCAGACCTCGCATTGCCTCCCCAAAGGCCCTTGAAACGAGTGTTTCGTCGAAATCTCGTAACTTCAAGACGTGCGATTGGCTCTCAGGAGGATGTGATTAGGTCATACAATCGCGATTCTTACCATCGCCGGCCGAATTAGTTGGAACAAATGCATGCCCGGCCTGACCACAACACCCAGCCGATGCGCGGGGATTCGCCTTGGATCGATCACCGCCGCGCAGCCTCCGGCTCATCGAACCGCGGCCGGGCGATCCCTTGATATAATCGGGCCTCGTGTCCGAGCAACATTCAGCGTTCTTGAAACCAGAGAACTTACCAACTTTGAGCGGCCTGCTGCGCAATGGCGGGCGAGTTTCGATCATCGGGACTGCTTTCATTGCGATTTTTTTCTTGATTATGACCGCGTGTTCCGGGGCGCCGGAAGAGCAACCCGTCTCCCCGACCGAGGCCGCCGTCGTGCCACCCACCGCGACTCACACTCTGACGCCACCGCCTACCCAAACTCCTGAGCCGACGCCCACTCCCACGCTAGTTCCCACCAGCACTCCAGTCGTATTGGCGCTCCGAATCTTCGTTCGAGTTTCGACCGTTGGCGGTGATGATAGATAACCATCCCGACGCGCAACCACAATCCGGAATGAGTGATGCAGATATCATTTATGAAGCGACAGTCGAATTTGGCATAACCAGATTCATGGCAATTTTCGCGAACAAACACCGGAAGTTATCGGTCCTGTTAGGTCGACGCGGCACTATTTTGTCGACTGGGCAAGCGAGTATGACAGCATCTTTGTCATCGCCGGCGCAAGTCCGCAAGGTCACGACGAGATCGAAAAGACAGGAATCACGAACATCGACCTCACTTACGGTGAGGGTGTATTTTGGCGGGTTACCGAACGCGAGGCGCCACACAACCTATACACCAGCGATCCGGGCATCCGCGAATGGCATGGGCCGAACGAGCCTGGTCAGTTGAGTGAGTTCGAATACAAGCCGGACATGCCGGCCGAATCGGCCGAAATCGTCGCAACGATAGTGGTCACCTATCCCGACGGGTACCGGGTTGAGTACCACTACGACGCCGCTTCGAACGAGTACTCTCGGATCATGTCTGGAGAGGCCCATGAAGATCTGATCAGCGGTGAACAGTATCGCCCCAAGAACGTGATCGTGCAGTTTATGGCGACGCGACCGATACCGGGCGATGATGCCGGCAGGATAGACATGGACGTAATCGGCACCGGGGACGCGATTCTCTTTCAGGATGGAATCCGTATCGACGGCACCTGGCGAAAGACGGGTGCGACGCGTTCAACCGCGTTCCTCGACGAGGCGGGCGACAGGATCAGTCTAAACGCCGGCCAAACTTGGATCCAGGTAGTGCCTGTCGAAGGGTCGGTCGAGTCAAGCTAGCGCCTCCGAAGGAACGGGGCGAGACGCAAAATTGACGGCCGGGGTCCGCCGGGCAGCGATCCTGCCTAGACCGCGATCAAGCTGCCCTTGTATATGCGGTCAAAGAACTTATCCCAAAAACCTTCATCTGCCGAAGTCGCGCGAATGTTTTGCTCCAACTCCCGCATCGAGCGAGGCGTAATGACCGTGGTTGGCAGGCTACGCTCCTGCCTTTGTTCCAAGACTCTGTCAAGATAACTGGTCTCGTAAGCGTATGACGGGGCGACCCCGCTGAGGACAAAAAACTCCGAGTAAAGCATGTGGTAATACATGTCTTGGCTGACCCGGTTGGCGATGTGATACTCGTCGTCGCCCTGGTCGTCAGCCTCTCCCGCCTCCGGATCCGACTCCAGCTCGACCTCGGTTACGTAGGCGTGGAGTGCAAAGTCGCGCCAAGATAGAATATAGTAGGATATCAGCGGACTGTACTCGCGGAGCTTTGCGTTCATGAAGTCGCAGAGTCGTTGAGTCCGCCGGCGGTCGGAGTTAAGTATCAGCCATCCCTCGCCCAGGCGGGCGTGCGATTCGAGCGCGTCAAAATACGCGTTGAGCCGGTTCAACAGGTCGCGGTCTTGTGTAGTTTGATCGCCGGTCATACCGGGAACAGACTTGATCGTTCCGTCAAAACGGGTAGAGGCGACAGGCGGACCCAGGGGCAGACGGCTTGGCGAACCTCGGACGGCGTGCGGCGGGATACGCGAGTGTCTGTTGACCTCGCGGCGCGTGATTGAGGTCGTTGCGCGACGGCGTTGCGAAGCTGCATCAGAATCGACACAGGGGAATTTTAGCACGCAGATGCGGACGATTGGCGGTGATGCCGGTATGGAACAGAACACCTCATCGGTTACTGGCGTTATTCGATGCGAAGTGTGCAACCTGAACGTCGACGAAGGGGACAACTTCTGCCGCTATTGCGGACATTCGCTCCGGCCGGCAGATCGTACTTCTCTGACGGTGGCGCCGCAAAACACAGTCCAGCAGTTTTGGGAATCTGGGCAGGTACCGATTCGCCGGGGTGTAGCGGTAGTGGCCATCGGCGCGATTATTGGTGCGTTGGCGCGAAGCTCGACTGGACGCTCCTTGGTTCTAGGGGTCATCGACCTGTCGTTGAGGAACCTGGTGCCGCGCCTGACCTGGCGACGGGAGAGTTCGCCTCGGGTAAAAGCGGCCGAGGAAACAATAGTCATAAGACGGAGCGCGATCGTCGCAGACAAGTAGAGGCCTAGCGGCCCTGCTCCGCCTAGCTAAACGCCCATCTCCCCAATCGACTGAATTCAATTCCTGAGTTTAGCTACCCTGTCCTCTGCTTCGGCCATATCTATTCGTTGGCACCTCGGTTTCGAGTTGCCTTATCTCGGGCGACACCAAAGCCGTTGCCCCGTGCGGCCAATCCGGCACCGTGGGTCTGGTCGATTGGAATCAACGTGTGGAGTGCCGGCTTGGAAGCGAAGACTACCGCTCGTCCCTCTGGATCTCGTATCCGCCGGCGGGGATTGTGACCGTACCATCGGTGTAGTCGCTATTGCCGTAATTGACGATCACCCTGGTGCCATCTTCGTAGGTAGTCGAGAAGACTCGCGGCGCCAACCGCTGATGATCGACAATGAACTGTGCCCAAGTGTGCCCAAGCTGGTCCTGCGCCATTCTGTATGCCGTAACAACTTCGTCAAGCCAGACATCATATTCGGAACTGAAGAGATCATTGTAGATAGTCGGCCCCAATTGCCAAGGCGACTCATAGGTCAACTCGAATGTGGGAACGGCGCCATATTCCAACTGACGCAGGACATCTGGACCGATATTGGCCATTAGGTTCTGAGGCGTACCGCTGTAAGTGGCCAGTCCGTGAACGACTATGGGCAAGAACGGTACTGTCTCTTCAAAAAACTCATAATCCAATCGGTCCAGCGGCACCTGGGCCAGGTGATCCACCGAGCCTAACGTGTAATCGTTCGAGCCCACCACGCCGACCCAACCGGTCTGATCCTTTATGTACCCGAGCGTGTCGCGCCAGAAGTTGACGAACTCAAACCTGCCCTGGGGGTGTTGGCGATTGTAGTCGGCCATCGCGGCGGTACCGATGCCTTGCACCAACACGCCGTCCACGCCAGCTTCGGCTAACCGGGGGACCACAGGCTCAACGTGACGTATGCGAGCGAGCACCGAGTTGAGTAAGAAGACAGGCTCGAACTCGCTGATCATCGGCAGGCGGTTCAAGGCCCGAATAGCGTCATTTCTCACCAGCAGACCGCCAGTGTGGTCCTGGGACCAGAGGTACTGGTCCTCCAAGACTAACAAATGGCCTTTGGAAGCACTGTATTCGGCCAGCCGACGGAGACCTTCCCAACCGCCCAACCGGCCGTCAGGCGGCAGTCGGTAAGGCCATCGTCCTCCATAACCTCCGTCTTCCCAGCCGACTAGAGTGACAATCATCTGCCCGACTCCTCGTTCCTCCAAGGCTTCCAGAATCGAAATCGCCTGGTCGAACGTGGTCATCGAAATAAACTCGGAGAACGGGAACGCCCATTTTTCGACGCCCATGAACAGCCGGAGATGAAGTGGATAAATCGTCCCCGCCAGGCGGTCCACGCCGCGCTCACTCAACAGGTATTCCCGGTAGACCTCGGCCATGTCAACGTAGGACGCGTCAGGTCCAGGTAGAAACACATACCGTACAATATGGTCGACGGGAATGCGATCATCCTCAACTTTGGTGGCGAGTACGGCGCGAGAGATCGGAAACTCGGCCTGTCGGCGATAGATGAACCGGGGTGAAATCCTATTCAGGCCATCTGGGCGATTAGACATCTCGATCAGGATTTCGGAGTCCGTAGCGCCGCGAGTGAGAATAGCGAGGAAGCCGGCACCATCGCTAATCTCTCCAAACACAGGCATCGTGATCCCCGGCTTCAGCCGGCGATTCGAGCCGCTTGCGGGACGATCGTCCTCAAAGCTGAGCAGCGCCGGCCCATAGACCTCCGCTTCGTATCGGCGCCGGAACTTGGGTTGCTCAGGTCGCGTGCGGATTATTGCGCCGGGGCCATCGGGCACCAAGAAGTATCCCTCGGTGTTGCCGGTAATCGCCCCGAAGTAGGGCAATAGATCAATGCCGGCGAACACGTTTTCTGCGCCTTCGGCCATCGTTGACTGAGGCACTCTAACCTCTAAGTAGTCAGGTCCCAACTGGTAGACGATGTCGAATTGCATGCCCAGTGAAGGGATTCGATACTCGACCCATACCCCGCGTTCTATAGACGCGTAGCCGATTTCCGGCTCGGCGGAGAGAGTGTGTTTGAAGCTCGGATCCGACCGGCGCGCATCCGTATAGAGGAGGAAGAACACGGCCTGCTCACGGTCACTGGACGGGCCCTCTCCGCCGTTGAGGCCGGCGACGGGATTGCTCGACCAGAATCTTCCGTTCCGCTTGTCTTCGACAATCACTTGAGTCGAACTTGGGTGCAGGTACAGTCGCAGTGCATCGTTTTCGGCGACCAACTGAAACTCAGGAGGAACCGTTTCCTGGGCGCCGGCGACAGAGACGCCTACCAGGAGCAAGAGCAAGCAGCAGGCGACGGCCAGCGCAATCTTGCAGCACTGTCTAGGGATAACCCGCCAAGGTGACTGGAGTCTGTGATGCGCCATATTGAGGCCAAGGAAACTCACAGAAACCGCCTCAAACGCCCGATCAAGACAGCCGCTTGAACAAGTGCACGACGTTGGACTCCGATTCTCGGCGATGGTACGCCACGCCTGGGAGATAGTGTATCATCGTCTGGTTGACGTAAGCCAACGCCGGCGAGTCTTGGTCACGAGTTGGCGAAATAGGCAAGAGCCACTCACGCTCGGAGAGCCGGCAAGGTCACTCCCGCAGCACAGTCGGAACGTAGCAAATGTCTTCAAATCCGGTCTCAAAGTCGCGAGCCTACGACGTCGTCGTCATCGGCGGCGGACCCGCCGGTTCCAGTGTTGCAACGCTACTCACAAAATGGGGACGGCGAGTTCTCCTCCTTGAACGAGATGTTTTCCCGCGCCACCACGTTGGAGAATCCCTCCTGCCCAGCACTGTAGATCTAATGAAACGCCTAGGGGTTTTCGAAAAGGTGGAACGAGCCGGATTCGTTCCGAAGTACGGAGCCACCTACATTTGGGGGAGATCAAGAGAGCCCTGGACGATCGAGTTTGCTGAGGTTCAGGACGAGCGATTGGAGTTCGTTCACAAGCCGGACCACTCATTCCAAGTAGACAGATCGAAGTTCGACAAGATCCTGCTGGATCACACCGAGGAAAACGGGGCGACCGTTCTTGAAGGATGCAGGGCAACCGGCGTGGTACAAGAGCGTAACGGCCTCACCCATGTCAGCTACCTGGACCCCGCCGGTCACCAGAGAACAGCTAGCTGCCGGATTTGCGTAGACGCGTCGGGCCAGAACTCGCTTCTGGGAAGGAATCTGGAGCTGCGCCGACCCAATCCACAGCTGAGGAACATTGCGGTATACGGTTATTTCAGGGGAGGAAAGTCTGTCCGGGACTTAGATTCTGATCTCGGCAACAATAATGCCGGAAACATACTGATCACGGCCAACGACGTGGGCTGGATCTGGTACATACCGTTGGCCGATGATCGCGTCAGTGTTGGCCTGGTAACCGACGCGGCGCGCTCCGCGGAGATCAATCGGGTCGGACGCGAAAAATACTATCTGGAGAGCATAGCGAATACCCCGGAGGTCGCTCTGCTTCTCAAAGAAGCTCAGATGGAAGCGGAACCCATTCGAACCCAGAGCGATTGGTCGTACATATGCCGGAAGTTTCAGGGCCCAGGATACCTTCTGGTAGGGGACGCGGCCTGTTTCATCGATCCCATTCTTTCGTCCGGCGTCCATCTTGCGATGGATGGGGCGGTCAAGGCGGCCCTGGCGATCAACACCTTCCTCGGCGAACCGGAGCTAGCCGACCAGGCCATGCAATGGTACGAGGAAGAGTACCAGGACAACGCGTCGAACTTCCTGCAGATGGCCGAGCACTGGTACGTAGGACACCAGAGTCAACGCTCATGGTTTGGAACAGCCAAGCGCCTGATAAACCGGAATAGGAATCTGTCTATCCGACAAGCGTTCATCTATCTATCAGCCGGCTTTGCCACGGAGACGCCCAACCGGAACGGTCCGGATCTGCAGCCGTTCGGGGGCTGGTCGGCGGTAGAGCTAACCACGATGTACGACAACTTTGCCCAAGTCACCCCAAAACGCAAGGGCCGGCGGGCCGTCCAGCGGACGCGACCTAAATCCGCCGCCGAATCTTCGGATCGAGGTCCGGTCACGAACGTAGAGACAACCATTCCCAGCTTCCAGCCAGGCGTTCGGTATGGACCGTACATGCTGGAGCAGGGCAACGCCCTGACTCCGGTGTTCCAGATCGTCAGCGAGTCGGACGGATTGGTCGAGAGCCGACACTACATGCATCCGGGAGTATCGATGATACTGGACAAGGTGGATGGCAGAAGCACGGTACGAGACATATTCGCGCGATTGGAGTCAGAGTCCGGAGTCCGAGCGGACGTGGACATCGAGCAGCGCCAATCGTTCGTCAACCGGGTGTTCGGCGATCTGTACGAGCGCTCTCTGATGGCGCCGGCGCGGGGCCGCCCTCAGAGAGCGAGCGCTGGGCGATCGGGCAGGAGAACGAGCAGGCCGGCCGCTCCGAGAACGATTGGGCGCAACGATGCGTGTCCCTGCGGAAGCGGCCGGAAGTACAAGCGGTGCCACGGAAGATAGGAGTTTTGATTGTCCTGATAGCTCGTCGCTGGAGGGGCAGTCCATAACGGATTGGGACACCCAACTGTCGTGCGGTTCCGGGGCGCTGTCCGCCTACCTCTCGCCTATGTAGTAGACAAGCCTTCGCGACCAGAGAAGCACAATCCCCAAAATGGCGAAGATAATCAGGAAATAGATCATGCCCAGCGCGGCGCCGTAGTGAAGATCGAATTCGCCGGTTAGCGACTTCTCCTGTATATACTCCAACGTCGTGTTGAACGGCTCTGTAAACGAGTCGACGATCGTATAGATGATGTTGACGAGAATGAACGGGGACAACAGAGGGAGGGTGATCTTCCAGAAGATGCCCCAGTTCGAGGCGCCATCCACGCGGGCCGCCTCGTAGAAGTGCTGGGGTATGCTGTGGAGGCCGGCTATAAAGATCAGGATCTGCACTCCGGATCTCCACAGCACGAAGACTATTCGATTTACCAGAGTCATCAACGGCACTAGACCGCCCTCGCCAATGTACACCGCGAGCGCATCTTCCAACTCACCGGTGTCGCGAACGACCGTCTGGGCTCCTATGCCCTGTTCCGCCAACTCTGTGATCACAAAGGCGGAGCCTATCACAACGGGCATGAACAGAATCGCTCGGAAGAAGGTGCGACCGAACAGCGGCTGGCTGACCAACAGCGCCATACCGAGGGAGAAGACCATTATGATCGGCAAATCCATGGCCAGATTGCCGAAGTTCTCCAGAATCAATGGCCCAAAATCCACATCTACGACGAAGGCATCCTTGTAGTTGTCGATGCCTACGAACGTCGTGTGCATTTGCCTCAGGTTTGTAATGTCCTGGAAGCTGAGCCAGAAAGAGAACAGCAGCGGGTAGGCTACCAGCAGCAGGAACCCAATCAACCAAGGGCTGATGAACAGATACCCGTCCAGGTTACTCTTGGCACGCAGCGACAAACGCATCGGAACACGGCGTTTGGAGGTTGCTGTCGCGCTATTGTTAGAGGGCAATGGTTTCATCGCTGTTGATCCTGCCGGCTAGGCGGTGAGGCTCATTGCTGGGACCAATTATAACCAGACCAAAATATGAAGCCCTTGGGAAGACTGTAGTTCTTGATCAACGAGGATTCTCAACGGGCCGGGCTCGGATCAAGCGGAACCATGGGCTGGGTAGCCTCGTGATTGGGACTGCCCCCGATTGGCGCGAGAATTTTGTTTTGCATTTTTCATAGTTTCGTTGGGGGGTCAACTGGGCAGGAGATTGGCTGAAGTCCATGATTTGTGGCCGAAAGCGCCGCGGCGCACGAATAGGCGAACATGTGTGTTATTTTACCATTATTGGGCCGAGTCGGCCATCCCGGCTGGCACCGCCCGGATACTTTCTGGGTCCCTGCCTCGTATCGGAGTCCGGGCCACGGTTTTGATCGCCGGGTTGGTGACTTGGGGGGCAATTTTCGTTGCGATCGCTCATCCTGGCCGCGACGGGCACACCAAAGGATGAAATTGGGTGCGCCGGTTGGTGGAAGAGCACGAGAGTCACTGGCGCTTCGAGCCCGTGTACCAATATGTCGCCTGCGACCAGGCTTGTGCACCTAGCTGTCGCAACTCCGCGAAGAGTGAGAACGCGTACCAACTGAGGGACAAGAGCAACATCGTGCGCAGGGGTTTCAAACGCATCGAGCGTTTAGGGTACCGCGTCACAATCGAAGCCGAACAACACTATTTTCGTCCCAATGACGAACTGGGTGGCGAGGCTTTGCCGGCCAACTTTGCCACCCGGGCGATTCGCGAATTGTCTATACGCCCGCATTGGTCACAGTTGGATGGGAACTGGCCTTTTTCCTCCTTCGGGTCTGGCTTCGTGCTGTCAGTCTCGTCGTTGATTGCGCGATTCTGATTATGATAAACTCACGAGTGGACATAATGGGCGGATTGCGGCGCTGCTTGGGGACTGGAGGTGAGGACAAGGTCCCAGCGGAGTTTCGCGTAAACAGCGTTGGAATAAGGCTTTGACCTAAGACTGACGAAGGACTTGATTCCTAACCGAAATGGCACCTTATCTTAAAACAGAAGAGGTTTCTCGCAATGTTGGACAAGATCATTCCACGTAGAGTAACACGTCGCACGTTCTTGGCGGGATTGGGCGCCTCAGCCGCGCTGCCGGTTCTGGCGGCTTGCGAGCCGCAGATTGTGGAGGTAGAGAAGATCCAGGTCGTCGAGAAGGAGGTGCCGATAGAAAGAGTCGTCACCCAAGTCATCCGTGAGGAAGTCGATCGGATCGTCACCGTCGAAGTGGAGAAGCCGGTAGAGGTAGAGAAGATCGTCACCGTCGAGGTGGAAAAGCCGGTAGAGATGGAGAAGATCGTCAGGGTAGAGGTGGAGAAGCCGGTAGAGATCATCAGGGAAGTCGAGAGGGTGATCACCGTCGAGGTGGAGAAGGAAACGATCGTCGAAGTCGAAGTCGAGAAAGAGACGATCATCGAAGTCGAGAAGCCAGTCTTCCGGACTGGGGCGGTAATAAAGACCAATACCTGGTTTGTGGATCATCTAAATCGCTTCGCGCCCTATGTCACCGCCAAAACGGGCATCACAATGGACAACGGCACATACAGCGGCGACTTCTGGGGCAAGCTTCTGGCTGAACTGGTCGCCGGCCAGGGACCAGACGTTATCGTACTGCACTATTCCAACTGGGCGGACTTCTGGACCGGGGGCTTCATCACTCCCTACGACGATTACTTCAAGGCGCACGGCCTGAACCGCCTGCGGTTCGCCGACGATCCGTGGGAGGAAATGGGGTTCGACGGTCAGCTCATGGGTATATCGCTGTTCGCCGGAACCGACATGGGCGTCTGGCTCGATATGGACATGGTCGAGAGATTTGGTATCGGGGAGGACCTGCCGACCTACGGCAAAGACAACTTCGACACCTGGACGATGGACGACATGATCACGTGGGCCGACGAAGCGACCCAGTTGAACAGCGACGGCGACGTCGAGATCTACGGTTGGCAAGCTGGCACCAACTTCGGCTGGTGGGACAGTAACAAGCACTGGGTGGCATCGAACAACGCCAGTTGGTACGAAGACCCCTGGGACTACAGGCCGTCCAGTACGCAGATCAACTCTCCCGAGAGCGTGGACGCGCTGGGGACGATGTTTGACCTGGTAGACCGGAAGATCACTCCCGACCGCGAGACCTGGTTGTCAGGTGTGAGTGCAGGAGGAGACTGGCTATTCGTTGCCGACAAGGCCGTCTGCTGGTCTTTCGTCATGAACACATCGATGCTGTCACGCGAGATCTACCAGAAGATGAACCTTGGCTTCATCGCCTTCCCCTATTTCCAGACGCGTACCCACCAGGTTGGGGGCGGTGCGTGGGGCATCAACAAGAATAGCCCGATTCAGGATGAAGTCGCCGAGTGGGTAGCCGCATTCACCACTGACGATAACCTCAACCGGCTAAAGCTGGACATCTGGGCGCCTCCACCGTATGACACCCGCAAGTACGTCGATGGGCAGCCGGAAGGCACCGCCAAGACGATCAACCTGATCAACTTAACACGGAGCCCGAGCCCGGGAATGTCTCCCACACCCGACTTGGCTAAAGACGTCGTTAGATTCCCCGCCCACGCGGGTATCAAGAGCGGCTTCTTCCATGGGACCATGGGGAAATTCCTCAATATGGTGCATTCCGGAGAGATGGTGATGAAGCAGGCCTTGGACGCGGCAGCGGACGAGATCAACGCCGAATTCGCCAAAGGCTACGACGGGTAGAGCGCTGCCGGCGCCGGCCAGTCTGTAGAAGGAGCCAACGCCCCGCCGGACCGAAGTCCGGCGGGTCATCTATTCCTCTTATGCCCGCCGAATTGGTGGACAATTCGATATCGAATCCGCGTTGACCGGTGGACCTTACGCGCACCTGGATCGCCGGCTGACACCTACAGGACGAAGTCGCTTTGAGCATCATGGGTAGGACCGGTCTATCGCCAGTCGTGACCTCGTTGCGCGATCCCCTGGTCTGGCAGCGACGGGGATTGACCTGGCTGGCACGGGGACTGACCTATCTAATCCTGATCGAGGTCTCCTACGTCTTCCTGTTCCCGGTTATCTACATCGTCTCGACTTCGTTCAAGAGCCCGCAGGACCTGGCTGACATCACAGTCTATTGGGTTCCAACGCAGTTCCACATGGCGCACTATGAGATCGCCTTTCAATTCATGGACTACTTCAGGGCGGCCGGAAACAGCGTTATCACAAGTGTGCCGGCTTCGATGGTCCAGGTCTTGTCGTGCTCATTGATAGCCTACGGATTTGCTCGCATCCAGTTCGCGGGGCGCAACATTCTATTCCTGTTGGTTATGTTCACATTCATCGTCCCACCCCAGACGGTTGTCGTCCCACTGTATTTCCTCTATCTCAATCTCGATTGGATAGACACCTACATGCCTTTCTGGATACCTCCCCTCTTCGGCCACGGTGTCAGAGGAGCCCTATTCGTCCTGATCTTTCGGCAGTTCTTCCGCGGTCTGCCATGGGAGCTCGAGGATGCCGCGTTTGTAGACGGCGCGAGCAGGTTCCGCGTCTTCTGGCAAATAATCTTGCCGCTGTCGGCGCCGGCAATGCTGGTTGTGTTCCTCTTCTCACTGGTGTGGTATTGGAACGACGCATTCCTTAGCAACATGTTCTTGTCGAACCTGGAAGCTCTAACGCTGCCAGCGCGCTTGAACTATGTCTTGGCCGGAATATGGGCCAGCCATAGCCACTATGGCGCCGTCGAGTGGAGCGAAGCGGTGTTGATGGCATCGATGGTACTCATTATTACCCCACAGGTGGTGTTCTACATATTCGTTCAGCGCCACTTCATCCACAGCGTGGACCGGACCGGATTGGTGGAATGAGGGTGGCGGGACATGCTTTCGTACCAACGCGGGGCAATCGTTAGTGGAAACGGCTGACGGGAAGGAGAGCTGAAACGAAGACTATCAACGGCGTGGAAGTTCTGACGACCCTGGCGGAGGTCGCCGATCCGGCCCATACCGCGATCATCGTGATCGACATGCAGAACGAGATCGTCAGTGACGGCGGTGGATACGCGACGAGAACCGAGTCGGGCCGGGAGTTTGCGAAAGGGCATCAGGCTCTGATTCCGAACATAAAGGCGCTGGTAGATGCCGCGCGCCGGCACGGCATCCTGGTGACCTACGCCGAGTTCACCCATCGCAATCGGCTCGGCGGAAACCAGATGGACGGACCCAACTATTTCGGGCACCAGGACCAATCGTGGATTTCCTGCGCGCAGGACGGCACCTGGGACGCCCAGACGGTCGACGAGCTTGCTCCGCAACCCGGTGACGTCGTGTTTACAAAGTCCCGCGGCAGCTCCTTCAGCGGCACCGACCTGGCAATGACGCTCAGGTCGAGGGGGATTCGCAGCCTGGTCCTCACCGGCACCGGCAGCGGCGGGTGCGTTGCGTTCACCTGCTCTGACGCTTTGATGAACGGTATCTATACAGTCACAGTCAACGATGCCATATTCAACGCCGGCCCGGACGACGTCGCCATGGCGTGGATGGCCAGTCTGGGGCCGGAATGCACCACCGAAGAGTTGCTGGAGACGTGGAGTCCGCGTTCCGGGGATGCAGGGGCATGAAAATCGTACACGGCACAGAGGTTCTTACCACCGTCGAAGAGTGGATCGACCCGAAACGAACGGCGATAGTCGTGATCGACATGCAGAACGAGATGGTGTCCGAGCAGGGAGGATACGCCAGACAGGGTATCGACACGTCACCAATCAGGGCAATCGTTCCGAACGTGCAGAGATTGGTGAACGCGGCTCGTCGGGCCGGTGTCGTGGTGGCGTTCGCCGAGTTCGTCCATCGCAACCGATTCGGCGTGAATATGGTAGATGGGTCAAACTACTACAGGAACAGGGACGATGGATGGGTGCCGTGCATCCAAGAAGGAGACTGGGAGGCGCAAACTACTGATGAACTGGCCACGGATCGCCGAGACCTCGTCTTCGTCAGGTCCCGCGGCAGCATATTCAGCGGCAACGGCCTGGACAATACGCTGCGAGGATTCGGTGTGCGAAACGTCGTACTAACCGGGACGGCGATCAGCGGATCCCTGTACCACACGTATCGGGACGGCCGGATGCGCGGGTACTACACGCCGGTCGCGACGGACGCGGTCGCGGTAGTACACGACCGAATCGAGCAACAAGTCCTGGCCCACATAGGGCCGGGGCTCACGACCAATCAGATCGCGAGCCACTGGGAGAAGGAGGCGTAGGATGAAGGTTCTATCGATCCAGTTGCATAGCGCGCCGAACAACCCGCCGGAGAACTACCGAAGGGCGTTCAAGATGCTCGAGTACGGAGTAGAGCTCTATCAGCCGGACTTGATCATGCTGCCGGAGGGGTTTGCCGGCTTCCGCACGGAAATACCCCACCGAGACTTCGCGGAGCCGGTTCCAGGCCCGGCCACCGACCGATTCTGCGAGTACTCCCGTCGATTCAACGTGATGATTCTGTTCGGCCTGATTAGGAAGGCCCCGTCCGGCGAGGGAATATACAACAGCATAATTATCGTCGACCAAGGCGAGGTTATCGGCATATACGACAAGACACACCTGGTCATGGACAATCGGCCCGAGTACAAGGATCTGTACAGCGAGCAGGAGGCATTCATTCCGGGAGAGAGGCTCGGTGTGTTCGACACGCGTTTCGGCAGGATCGGCGTACTGATATGCCACGACGGAGAGTTTCCCGAGCCCTGGAGGGCGATGGTCCTAGAGGGGGCAGAGGCGATATTCTGGCCGATGAGTGCCGGCGACTTCAGTAGCTGGGCCATGCTGCACGCCAGATGGAACGCGGTGCCAGTTTTCACCTGTAATCCGATCGGAAGCTACGACGACGGAACTCGACAGGGCGGAGGAAGCGTGTTCGCGGACGTTCACGGCCGGCCCCTGGACAAGGCCGGCACCGCGGAGGCTTTCCTGTTCGCGGACGTAGATCTCGCCGCTCAGACCGCTTTCAGAAACGAGGGCCTGACACCACAGGCGAATGTGTACAAGGTCAGGCGCCACGACCTTTACGGATCGCTCACTAGTGGGGAACTACCTCCGATCGCGAGTACCGCCCCGTCGACGAAATCCAGAGTCACGTCTGCATGAATGACCCATGGGCTCGCAATGGCCAGATAAGGTGATGAGTCGGGCGAGCAATTCGCGCGAAGGGGCCGATCCCCAAGTTGGGAACGGGACCCAGGGCTACAATCCTCTCCCCACCCCTCTGGATTCCGGCCTTCGCCGGAATGACGAAGCGTGGGCCGGAATGACGGTTTGGGGGCCGGCCGCGTCTCGGCCTACCGGGCTCGCCTTCGATGAACCGCTTGGCGGATTCGGCGGCCGCAATGACAACACCAGCCGTCCAAGGTCACTCCGGCGGAGGCCGGAGTCCAGGCCCCTCGGCATTCTCCTCAGACTACATCGTCGTACGACCCGCGCTACATCTTTGTTCGTTTCACCAGTGGAGAGCCGGCAAAGCCAGAAGTTCTCCAAAACACTCGATTTGACTAAGAGGCGTCCAGATGCAAGCACCACCCACTGACTGGAAACCAGGGGACCCTATCGGATACATCCGGCCGGATTTTCCGGAGTTCGAACTGCCGAACTACCGAGGTGAGCGGTACGAGGCCATGGTGCCGGACACGTTGGACCTGCAGGAAAGGGCCCGGTTGGTCCTGCACTGCATGACAGAAGCTACGAATCCTTTGGCCGACTACGAGATCTATGGAATCGTCTTCTTCCTGTGCAATCCGCCCCAGATGCAAATGGACTGGGGCGGTCCGACGGTGGTGGTCAAATTCCAGGAGGGCGTCCCGCTGGCGCGGATGATCTGCGGAAGCGAACAGAATCTGCACGTCGAGCGCCGGTGGATGGAGACCACGCTTCAGAGTCAGGCGGACGATGGCCTCATGTATACGCCCATCCGGAACCGGCCCTGGAACTACCGGCGGGGACCTCGCGCGGAGGGCCCGAACGACGGACAGCTACTGGTACCGTTCACCTGCGGCAGGATGCTTACCACAATGAGCCTGTACGCGCATCGGGACGGTGGATCGCTTTGGCGCGAGGCGGTCCGGCGGCTGGTAGACGGTCTGGTCGACCTGGCGGTCTACGAGGACGACATCGCATATTTCTGGCCCAACGTAATGGAGGCGACCAAGGAGAAGCCTACGGGGGGCAGCCCGTCGACGAGCGGCTGGGCCGGCGGTGAGAGCTCACGGGTTCCGCAAGGCCTGGTGTTCGCCTACAAAATGCTGGGCTATGAGCCGGCGTTGCCACTGGCCGGCAAGATCAACAACTACCTTAGAAAGTACTTTTTCGCCGAAGACGGCGCATTCTGGAACGGGCCGAACAACCCGATCAGGCCCCACTTCCATAGCCACACGCACGCGCTGCAAGCGATGTTGGAGTACGCCACTGTCGTCGACGATCCGGAACTGATCGACTTCGTGGTCCGCAGCTACGAATGGGCCAGAAGCTGGGGGACCAACGCCGGCAAGCGGACCGGCTCGGCCATCGGACACGCGGCCGGCGCCACCCTGCTGGGATACTTTCCGGAAACGCTCTTCGATCTCGAATGGGAGGCCTCCGAGATCTGCGAAGTCGCCGACATGATCACGTTGGCGATGAAGCTGTCGGAGGCGGGCGCCGGCGACTACTGGGACGACGCCGACCGTTGGATCCGCAATATGTTCGCGGAAGGCCAAATCACCTCTACCGACTGGGTCTACCGGATCCAGGAGATCGGGTTGGTGAACCCAGACGTGCAACACATTTTGCCGGCCCCGGTGGATCAATACGCCACTGGCGAAAGGGTGGCGGAGCGCAACCTGGGCGCCTTTAGCGGCTACTCATCGGCGAACGACCTGTTCCCGGCGCACGGCGCCGGCGTCACGCACTGCTGCACGGCGACTGCCTCCCACACCATCTATCGCGTCTGGGAGCGCATACAGCGCTTTGAAGCCGGCAAGCTGCGGGTCAACCTGCTACTGAATCACGCCTCGCGGTGGGCCGATATAGACAGCTACATACCGTACACGGGACGGGTTGACGTAAAGATCAAACAGCCGGTCGATCTGTCGGTCCGGATTCCGGAATGGGCGACGCCAAAGGAGACGCTCTGCCAGGTGGATGGTGAGACCCGATCACCCAGGTGGGACGGGCGATACGCGGTGGTCGGCTCGGTGAAGCCGGGCCAAGTGGCATCTCTCAGGTTCCCGATCCCGACGCGAACCGACGTCGTACACATCGAGAAGGAGCGATTCACTTTGCTTAGGAAAGGCAACGACGTGGTTGAAATCGCCCCGCCCGGACGCTGGTGTCCTCTCTACCAGCGACAGCATTACAAGGATGACGAACCACGGTGGCGCAAGGTAACCCGATTCGTGAGCGAGGAGAGAATCGAATGGTAAGCGACTGGAAGCCAGGCGACCCGATTGGATACATCCAGCCGGATTTTCCCGAGTTCGAGTTGCCCAGCTACAGGGGCGAACAGTACGAGGCGCTCGTGCCCGACACGTTGGACCTGCAGGACAGGGCCCGGATGGCCCTGCATTGCATGACCGAAGCTACGAACCCCATGGCCGACTACGAGATCTATGGAATCGTCCAGTTCCTGTGCCGTCCGCCCCAGATGCAAATGGACTGGGGCGGTCCGACGGTACAGGTGAAGTTTCAAGAGGGCGTACCGCTGGTACGGATGATATGCGGGAGCGACCAGAATCTGCACGTCGAGCGCCGGTGGATGGAGACTACGCTACAGAGCATTGGCGACGATGGGCTCATATATACGCCGATCGGCGGCCGGCCCTGGACCTATCGGCGGGGATCTCGCGCGGAGGGCCCAAACGAGGGACAGCTCCTGGTACCGTTCACCTGCGGCAGAATGCTGTCGACTATGAGCGTTTATGCGTATCGGGACGGTGGACTGTTGTGGCGTGACGCGGTCCGGCGACTGGTAGACGCCCTGCTGGACCTGGCAGTGTACCAGGACGACATCGCTTATTTCTGGCCCTCGACGATGGACGCGACCAAGGAGAAGCCATCGAGCAGCAAACCGTCGACCAGCGGTTGGGGCGGCGGCGAGAGCTCACGGGTGCCCCAGGGGTTGGTGAACGCATACCGTCTGCTGGGCTACGAGCCGGCCCTGCCGCTGGCCCGCAAGATCATCAACTACCTGCGCAGCTACTTCTTCGCCGAGGATGGTACCTTCTGGAACGGGCCGAACAACCCGATCAGGTCTCACTTCCACAGCCACTCGCATGCGCTGCAAACGATGCTGGAGTACGCCACTGCCGTGGACGATCCGGAGATGATCGACTTTGTCGTACGCAGCTACGAGTGGGCACGGAGTTGGGGAACCAACGCCGGCAAGCGCACCGGCTCGGCGATAGGGCACGCGGCCGGCGCGACCCTCCTGGGATACTTTCCGGAAACGCTGTTCGACCTCGAATGGGAGAGCTCGGAGATATGCGAGGTCGCCGACATGATTACGCTGGCGCTGAAACTCTCGGAGGCCGGCGCCGGCGACTACTGGGACGACGCCGATCGCTGGGTCAGGAATATGTTCGCGGAGGGCCAGCTCACCTCCACCGACTGGATATACCGGATCCAGGAGATAGACTTCGTAAACCCGGACGTGCAACACATCTTGCCGGCTACGGTGGGCACATACGACACGACTGACAGAGTACCTGAGCGCAATCTGGGTGCGTTCGGCGGCTTTTCGTCGGCGAATGACTGGTTCCCCGGAAACGGCACCGGCATAATGCACTGTTGTACCGCTACCGCGTCCCAGACCCTGTACCGTGTCTGGCAGCGCATACAGCGCTATGATGCCGGCAAGCTGCGGGTCAACCTGCTCCTCAACCACGCCTCGCAATGGGCCGATATAGACAGCTACATTCCGTACACCGGCCGGGTTGACGTCAAGATCAAGCAACCGGTCGATCTGGCGGTGAGAATTCCCGAGTGGGCAACCCCGGAAGGGACAGGCTGTGAGGTCGACGGCGAGGCCCGTTCTCTCGGCTGGGACGGACGATACGCCGTTGTCGGCTCGTTGAAACCGGGTCAAGTGGCGTCGCTGACCTTTCCGATACCTACGCGGACGGACGTAGTACACGTCGAGAAGGAGCGGTTCACGCTGCTGAGGAAAGGCAACGACGTGATCGAAATCTCTCCGCCGGGTCGAAACTGTCCCCTCTACCAGCGGCAGCACTACAAGGAAACCGAGCCACGCTGGCGCAAGGTAACTCGATTCGTTAGCGATGACAGGGTCGAATGGTGATCGACTGGAAGCCGGGCGATCCGATCGGGTACATCCGGCCCGACATCCCAGAGTTCGAACTACCCAGCTACCAGGGCGAGCGGTACGAAGTCCTGGTGCCCGACACCCTGGAACTGCAGGATAGAGCCCGGATGGCCCTGCACTGCATGACGGAAGCCACAAACCCCGTCGCCGACTACGAGATCTATGGAATCGTCCAATTCCTGTGCAATCCGCCTCAGATGCAAATGGACTGGGGCGGTCCGACGGTGCAGGTGAAGTTCATGCAGGGCGCGCCCCTGATGCGCATAATCTGCGGCAGCGAGCAGAACCTGGAAGTGGAGCGAAAGTGGATGGAGGTTGCGCTCAAAAGCCAGGGCGACGACGGACTGATCCACACGCCGGTCGAGGGCCGGCCCTGGACCTACCGCCGCTACGCCGGCGTGATTCCGCCGGCGAATGGACAGCTCTTGGTGCCTTTCACTTGCGGCAAGATGCTTTCGGCGATGACCGTATACGCACTGAGAGACGGCGGCGAGGTATGGCGCGATGCTGTGCGCCGGCTGGTAGATGGACTGAACGAGCTTGCGGTCGACGCCGGCGACGTGGCTTTCTTCTGGCCATCGGTAATGGACGCCTACAAGAGCCGGCCGCCGGATGGCGACCGGCCTACCGGCGAGCACCACGCGGGCACGGGATTTCCGGTGCCGTACGGCCTGTTGCACGCCTACCGGCTGTTGGAATACGAGCCGGCGCTGCCATTAGCTGGCAAGATGATCAAACACTATCGGCACAACTACTTTGGCGAAGATGGCGCCTTTTTCTCCGGGCCCGGAGACCTGATTCATGCCCACTTCCACACCCATACGGCCTGGCTGATGACAATGCTCGACTACGCTCAGATCACCGACGACCCTGAGTTGATGGAGTTCGTAAAACGAGGCTACGAGTGGGCGAGAGAGCTTGGCGTGAACACCAGAGCAAATCCGAGCCGGAACGCGGAGTGGGTAAGGGGATACGGAATCCTGGGCTATTTTCCGGAGGTCACGAACGGTTTCATGTGGGAGAGCTCGGAGATCTGCGAGGTCGCCGACATGATCACGCTCGCTCTCAATTTGTCCGAGGCCGGCGTGGGCGACTACTGGGATGACGCCGATCGCTGGACCCGCAACATGTTCGCGGAGGGCCAATTGACCTCGACCGACTGGATATACCGGATCCTGGAGATGAGCCAGGAGAATCCCGACGTGCAGCATATCCTGCCGGCGGAGGTTGACCCGTACGCGACGACGGACCGGGTGCCGGAGCGCAACTTGGGCGCATTTGGCGGTTTTTCGTCCGCGAATGATTGGTTCCCGGGCAATGGCACAGGCATAATGCACTGCTGCACGGCCAACGGCTCCCACACGATTTACCGAATCTGGGAGCGCATCATCCGCTACAGGGATGGCGTTTTGCGAGTTAACCTGCTCCTGAACCGCGCCTCACCCTGGGCTGATGTTGACAGCTACGCCCCGTATCTCGGTAGGGTAGAAGTGAAGGTGAAGCAGTCGCTCGATCTCTCGGTGAGGATTCCCGAATGGGTTGGTCCAGGCGAGACTAGCTGCCAGGTGAATGGCAAAGAGCGGTCTCTCTCGTGGGAGGGGAGATATGCCCGGGTCGGAGGCGTGGTTCCGGGCGACATAGCGACGGTGAGCTTTCCGATAGGCGAGCGAACGGACGTCGTGTACATCGAGAAGGAGCGCTTCACGCTGGTGCGAAAGGGCAACGACGTGGTCTCAATCAGTCCGCCGGGCCGTATCTGCCCACTCTATCAACGTCAGCACTATCGACAGGATACGCCGCGCTGGCGCAAAGTTGTCCGGTTCGTCAGCGACGAAGTTATCGACTGGTAGGAGGCCGGCACCCGCCTGAGGCAAGGATAAACAGATGGAAGACAACGCCACCACCCGTCAAGTAGCCAATGAGCTCTACCAGAGCATCAGCGAGCTCGTGATAATCGATGCGCACGAGCATCTTCCGCCGGAGGCTAGCAGGCTCGCATACGACGTGGACGCGGTGACGCTGTTCGAGAACTACCCGCGGTTCGAGCTGTTCACGGCCGGGATGACCGATGCGCAGTACGCCACGATGATAGATCGAGATATCCCGGTGGACGAACGATGGAGCGTCCTTCGGGGGTTCCTGCCGCTGATCCGGCAGACATCCTCAGCGCGGACAACTTATCTCTCGGTCCGAGAGCTGTATGGCTTCGACGACATCAACGACTCCAACTACCTGGAGCTGACCAAAGCCATGAAGGCGGCCAACAAACCGGGCATCTATAGGCGGGTTTTTCGCGACCACTGCCGGGCTGCCGCGGCTTTGAACCAGTGCTTTTTCAGGATACATCCGGCTCCAGACAGCTTCTTGAGACCCCAGGTATGGGAGCACGACCTCAACGTCGGCTGTGCGCCGCACCATCATCTCCATCCATTCGAGCTCATAGAGAGGGAGCTGAATCGCTCGGTCTCCACACTTCCCGCCTACAAGCAGGCATTGGCGGACCTGCTTCAACTGTTCCGGTCCAAGGGAGTCTTGGGAATAAAGCTGCTGTTTCCGACTATTCAGTCGCAACCGCTGGACGATGAGGTGGAGCCGTTATTCGACCGGGTAGTCGACTGTCGCCGAACCGGCACAGCCGACTGCGACCCGTTGAACGCGGCCGAGCAAACGGCACTGACCGACAATGTAGCCCACGAGATTCTTCGCATAGCCGGCGACGTAGGGATGACCGCCATACAACACAGCGGCTATTGCGGCACCTGGAGCGACTGGCGGGTTACGAATCCCACGAACCTGATTCCAGTGTTCTCTCAGTATCCGCAAGTCAATTTCGAGATATATCACGCCGGTCACCCCTGGGTTCGCGAGACTGGGATGGTAGCGAAAGCCTGCCCTAACGTCTGGCTGAACCTGTGCTGGAGCCATTCTCTGTCGGGCCGGATGACCCGGTCGGGGTTGGACGAGTGGTTCGACCTGGTGCCGGCGAACAAGATCATCGCCTTTGGCGGAGACACGCATCTGTGGGTCGAGTGGTCGGTCGGAGATTTGATTCAGGCGAGAGAGAATGTGGCTTCGGTATTGGCCGGGCGGATCAACGAAGGCCTGTTGAAGGAGGAGCAGGCCATGGACCTTGCCCGTTTGATGTTCTACGAAAATCCGGCGGACCTGTACGACCTCGGCCGGCCGGGCCTGGATGACTTTCGCTACGAATAGTAGTAGTTTCAAGATAAGATTTGGAAGGGAGGACCAGAGGCCAGTGAAACAGATCCACGGCGTCGAAATTCCGACAACCCTCGCCGAGTGGGCGGACCCCGAGCATACCGCGCTCATCGTAGTCGACATGCAGAATGAGATCTGGTCTCCCAAGGGTGGGTACTCCCGCAACACAGACTCTGAGCCTACCGAAGCGGCGCCGGTGATTCGCGAAATTCGGCGACTGCTCGAAGCGGCGCGAAGAGCCGGCACACTGGTGGTCTACGCGGAATATGTACACCGCAACCGGCTGGGCGCGAACCTGATGGATGGCCCAAACTACGCCATGCACCGAAATGCCGACTGGGTGTCGTGCGTGACGGAAGGAACCTGGGGGGCGCAGACCATCGACGAACTCGCCCCTCAAGAGGGTGAGTTCGTGTTCACCAAGTCGCGCGGGAGTTCCTTCAAGAGCACGAACATGGACGACGTCTTGCGGACACGCGGCATCCGCACCCTCATTCTGACCGGCTGCGCGACCGGCGGCTGCGTGATGTCGACGCACATTGGCGCTTTATCACACGGATATTACCCGCTGCTAGTTACAGATGCCATTTCGCCGGCCGGCCAGGAATCGTGGACCGATTGGATGCAGTCGATGGGTCCGTCCTGTACCACACAACAGCTAATGGAGTACTGGCAGGTAACCGGCCGCGATGCGGCTGTCCCGACGTCGAAGGTGTAAGCCGTTGCGAGTTGTTCACGGAAACGAGATCCTCACTACCCTAGAAGAGCTGGTTAGCCCGGCGCAGACGGCCGTTCTGGTTGTGAATATGCAAAACGAATTCGTTTCACCTGACGGAGGTTTTGCCAGTCACGGATTCGACGTGCCACGAGTGAGGGCCATCATACCCAACATACAGAGGCTGCTTTTCGCGGCACGGGCGGCCGGCGTATTGGTCGCGTACGCGGAACAGATCCACCGGAGCAGTGTCGGGACGATTCTAGCCGACGGCATCGACTACTACTCTTATTCGCACGAAAAATGGGCGCCTTGCGTGCAAGAGGGAACGTCGGCGGCAAAGACCGTGGACGAATTGACTCCGCAAGCCGTTGACCTCGTATTTCCCAAGGTCAAGGCTAGCGCATTTGTAGGAACTCCACTGGATCGCAGCCTGAGAGCGCGAGGGATCAGGAGTATAGTCCTCACCGGAACCTCTGTACAGGGGTGTCTGGTGCAGACGCACTACGAATCGCATCAAGCCGGCTATTATCTGATCGTAGCGCGCGACGCGGTGGCGCCTTACGGGGTGGACGAAACGCTACTGCCTCAGCTTGTCGGATTCGGGGACCAGTTCGATACGGACGAGATCGTAGCAATGTGGAGCAAGTAGCCGGCGGTTACTTACAATCGCCGGACGCGGACGGAACGACAAGGAGGAGACGGGTGCAACAACTCAGCGAACTCGCAGCCTCGAACGAGCTCTTGGACGACGCGGACGATCTGAGAGAACGGATGGACACGGACGGATGTTTCCTGATTCGCGGACTGCTTCCTAGAGATGCGGTACGAAACGTTCGCCTCGAGATAATGGAGGAGTGTCGGGCCGCCGGATTGCTCGACGATAAGTATCCGCTCGAAGAGGGCCGAGTCCGCTCGGGACGGTCGCACAGGGACTTCATGGCGGTGCAGGACGGCGATTGCTGGGGATTTGAGTCGCTCCACGAGCTGATGCATCGGCCGGAGATCACCTCGATCGCAGAGAAGTTGGTCGGAGAGACGGTGACGCCATTCATCCACAAGGCGATCCGGCTCCGGGCGCCTGAGGACGCGGTGACGGACGAAATACCATATATTTCCACCGCTCACCAGGACTACATCTTCGTCCAGGGATCGTTGGAAAGGAACTACACCTGCTGGGTACCGCTGGGTGACATAACCGAGAACATGGGTGTGTTGGAACTGCTAAGGGGCTCCCACAAGAGCGGCGTCTACCCGGTCTGCGCCCACGCCGACGGCGGAATCGGAGTTGACGATTCCTCTCTGTCCGGCGAGTGGTTGACAACCGAGTACGAGATGGGTGACGCGCTATTCTTCCACACGCTGACGGTGCATCGGGCCCCGCCAAACCGGGGCGACCGCATAAGGCTTTCGACCGATTGCCGATACCAGGGACTATCGGAGCCCTTCAGCTCGGAGTTCGTCTTTCCGCTAATGCCGAGGATCGAGAACGCATACAAGAATTGGAAGTCAAAAGAGCTACAGTACTTCTGGAAAAAACTCGATATCAAGAGGGTCGAGTACGACCACCGATACAATGAAGAGGCGCACGTCGATGCGATTAACCGCGGCCGGGCCGGTGACCAGAGGATGGTCACCTATCTGCGCGGCCTTTCCAACCACGCGCAGTGGGGCACGGAAGCGAAGGCACTGCTGGCGCGTCTCGAGTCTTCAGCCGGCGAGGCCTAAGAGGAGAGAGGCTGAGTTCGCAGTTCATTGTGGCCCACCGGGAAAGGAGCAAGGCCCTGATAGGCGTCGGGTGTCCGCACCTATCAGGAATTGTCCGCAGACTTGCGAAGGCCAGGTAAGCGAATGGAGTCTCTAGAGTGCCGGATCGTTGGTTGGGGACAAGCTTCGGCGATACAAGCAGGGTAAGTTCCATATCCGCCTGTGGCGGACCGGAATCCAGAGGAGGCAAATCAGTTTGGCGTTCCGTTTCCCCAAGCTGCGCCAAGGCGTTCTCTTCAACAAGTCTCACATTGAGTCTCCGTCGGAGAAGAACTATAATCATAGTACATGTGTACTATTTATTGCGAATCGACCAGAGCACATCTATGAGAAATGAAGACTTGCAAAACAAGCGCCCGGAGGCCGGTCATCACGCCACGCCCATGCGGAAAAAACTGCTTTTTGCAAAACAAACTGCCGGTGCCAACGGTCAAGTCGAGCCCGCGCAGAAAAAACTACTTTTTGCAAAACAAACTGCCGGTGCCAGCGGTCAAGTCGAGCCCGTACAAAAAAACTGCTTTTTTACAAAACAAGCTGCCGGCGGCCAGTGGTAACGCCAAGCCTGTTCAGAAAAACTACCTTTTTACAAAGCAAGCTGCCGGCGGCATCTGGCAGGAGCGATTGGCATCTCGCTGCGACCGCTTGGAATCGATCCAAATATGAGAACTCAGAGGTCTTGGCGATACAAGGTTCCCCAACCCTGGACTCCGGCCCGCCTGAGGCGGGTGCGGGGAATGCTTTTCACCGCCGGAGTGACGAGATGGCACAGGGGCCTGTTTTCATCGGATTAACCGTGAGGGAGGTTGAGTGATGGTAATGGAAACGGTAGGCGAGATGCGAGTCTCCAACGACGCTTTGGGCGACAAAGAAGAGCTGCGCCGGCGAATCGCCCAAAACGGTTATCTATTCTTCAGGGGTTTGTTGGACCCCGAACCTGTCAGTAAACTACGGCTGGATACGTTAGAGGTCCTCCGGGAGGCCGGCTGGGTGGAAGCAGGCACTGACCTGGTCGACGGAATTGCCAACCTCTCGAAGATCTGCGTGGAGCCGGAACCGGAGTACTTGGCGGTCTACAACCACGTACTGAAGCTGGAGTCGTTCAACAGGCTGGCACACCAACCCGAGATTCTCCGGCTAATGGAAATCCTGATCCACGACGAGATACTAGTGCACCCGATGAAGATCAGCAGGCTGGTCTTCCCCCAGAACACGGCGTTCAGCACGCCGCCCCACCAGGACTTCGTTCCGATTCAGGGTACCACCGACACGTACACCTGCTGGATCCCGTTGGCCGACTGCCCGCGGGAGCACGGCGGATTGACAGTGAGGGCCGGCTCGCACAGGAGCGGGGGTCTACGAGCTACACCTGACCCGGGGGTCTTGGCGGCATGGCGATGGACATAGACAAGGTGCCGGGCGAGTGGGTAACGGTGGACTATAAGCTGGGGGACGCACTGATTTTTCACAGCCTGACGGTGCACAAGGCGCTGCCGAACCAATCGCCGGACCGATTCCGGCTGTCGGTAGACTACCGCTTCTCGCCGGCGAGTCAGCCGATAGTCGAGAAGGAGCTGTTGCCTACCTATGCCATGATCAGTTGGGACGACGTCTACGCCGGCTGGGAATCGAAGAATGGGCAGTACTATTGGAAAGAGTTCGACCTGGATGTGGTCCAGTTTGACTGGACGCACGAAGCAACGGTACACGCCGAGGCGTTCGAAGCGGCGGAACGAGGCGACGATATCGGAAGAAATGCCCTTCAGCGGATCGTTTCCCGCCACCCGGACGCGGAGAAGCGGCGGGCAGCGCAGGAAGCCCTGGATCTGCTCGACGCGGGAGCTGCGAAATCAGGGAAGGCATAGAACCGGCAGATCGTAGCGGGTTGGGTGCGACCCGCCGCCTGCCATCGGACCGTCGACGAATGATGCCTACTCCGGCATAGGACCCTGAAAGGGTTGTGTGTCACCTATGCAACCTTCAAATCGGAATCAGTCTCTCTGGGATCTTGCGAAGCGAGCCGGTGCGGGCATCGTCATGGGCATCGCAATCGCCCAATTCTTGCCACAGTGGGTCTGGCTCATCCTATCCTGGACAGGACTACCGCCACCGATCCTCCATCTAGACCTTCACCAGATCATGTTTTGGCTAACCTGGCTTGCCTCTATCGCCGTCGCTATCCACGCACCCACCACCAACAAGGCGCTCGTCCGGCTTGTAATTCTCCTTGGAATCGGCGTATCGTGGCAGATCGTGCTAACCATTGTGTTCGGCGCCGCCTCGGTCCTTGGCATCTGGATCGAATGACATATGCCGGCTTCGAGTTGGCGTGAAACCCTACGCAATCTCCTACCACGAGTCGCATTCGCCTTCATCTGCGCCTATGTCAACGCCTTTGTCTACTCACGCATCGTAGATTCGTTTGCGTGGGGGGTCTTAGATCTACATCCACACCCACACGAGCTCTATATGACCTATGCACTTTGGATCAGCGCGCCCGTCTTCTTCCTCATCGGAATCCAAGCACGCACTGTCAAGGCGGGATGCGCCATTATTTCAGTACTATTTGTACTGGCCTTTGGACTGGCCTTCTTGGAATTCACCGTGTTGGCCGTGACCGGAAACATCGATTAACTCGATACACGTCATATGACTCGCCAACCCAGAGAAGTCGTAAATGCCCGTGGAATGGGTGGAGGGGCCCCGAGCGCCGCCGTCAACGTCACCGATCTATCGCCGCTAGAATATCGCGGGCCGCCGGCTTTCTCTTACAATGCCGGCCATCCACACCACCCACAGGAGCGCCGCATGACCCGTCAAGTCAACCTAACCGACGAACCCAGCCCAATATCCCTAGACTCCGTGCTGCAAAGCCACGGAGCCATCCTCGCCCACAACGAAACCTACCACGCCGGCTACCCCATTAACGACGATAACAGCCTGATCTTTCTCACCAACAAACGATGCATCGTCGCCCACACGCCCGAAGTCAACCGCGTATCGTACCTGTCCATCCCGTACAGGAAGATCAACTCGATCGAAGTATCTCCACCAAGCAAATACCAATACGACGGTCGCCATACACTAACGCTTCAGATCGCTGGCCAGCGCCACCCCATCCAAAAGCGGGCCGACTGGCAATCAACAATCCGCCCCATCGTGAACATCATCGCAGCCTACTTTCGATGACCCTAACCGGCCGGCAGTCGTTCGCCATCAAGCTGGCCACCGGCTTTAACGGAGGCCTCATCGCCGGCACTCTGGCCGAAGCAACCGGGGTGGTCCTGTACGGGCTCACCGACCCGACCGGGAGCTACATAGGCTGGGCGACGCTGATTGGCACGTTTGCCGGCGCGCTGCTCGCCCCGTCGCCCCGCGACGCTTTGTTCGCACTACTCCTGGCCTGCTGCCTGTTGTCGTTTGCCGTACCGCTGGCAGTCAACATCTCACCACACGCCCCGACCGTGATCTACGAGCTCTGGTTTGGCCATATCGGGATACTGGCGCGTGGCGCCGGTTTCCCACTCGCATTCGTTTTCCTTGTACTTGCGATCATCGTCACCAAGAGAGCCGGCTGGTGAACCGGCCCGATTGGTCCGACCTACTTGGAGCAGCCAACTCCCATCGTCTCTGGAGCATCCCCTTCAAGGCGATAGCCGGTATCGTCCTCGGCTATCCAATCGCTTGGCTCATCTCACCATGGGCTGACACTGCGATCGAGATCTGTTGCCTCCCGTACGCAGCAGAGAACGTACCGATCTACAAGATGGCTCGAGCGGTGGCCCTTTACGTCGCCTGGCCCTTTTGCGTTTTAATCGGCATTACACAACGGACCACCACTACCGCACTTGTAGGACTGCTAATAATCCTCACAATTGCAGCACTCTCTCTCTACATCGGTTTCGGGCTACTACTCGGACTAGGAATCATTTCCGACTGACGCACAGAGTTGGAGCACTCAGGGGAGTACGCATGCTTGACCTCATCAAACAAGTCTCCAAGACAGGCGTAATCGCCATCCTCGTCACACTGGGAATTCTCTACGCCTTTCGCGCCCTTGAATGGGAAATGTTCTGCCGACACGACCCCGGCGAATGTGACTATCCAGTCATCGTCTACATCACGCCAATCCCAGAATCGGCGGACTCCGATACGCCCGCGCCGCCCCCCGTCACGACCGTCGTCACGGCCACCGAGCCGACGTACGCTGTCGGACGACAAGTCCTCGCACACTTGAGCCCGCCGCGGTCATGCCCACCACCAACCATGATCGGCGTATTGGTTGCCGGCGTTCTCGTCGGCGCCGGGTCAACGTTAGTCGCTGGTAGATCCTTCAACCGCCGGCGGAAACCAACTACGGATTAGCACCATGGACCGCACCATTGACCAAGTCGGTATAGGGAGTCCTTTTGCAGACATTGCTCGGGACAATGCGGCGAATGTTCCCTGTGCGGATGGTCTTCGACAGGCCATCCTTAGCTCCTCAAGCCGGTTGGCACAGGCATGGGGATTGCCCATCGACCCGTTTATGGTCTATCTTCAGGTCGAGAGGACGGCGATCGATGAAACTGTCAAGAAGGATCAAACCTATCAGCTACCTTAAGGCTAACGCCGACGAGATTCTGCGCTCGATCAGGGAGCAAGAAGAACCCCTGATAATCACGCAGAACGGCGAACCAAAGGCGGTCGTGCAGGACATCGACAGCTACGAGCAGATTCAGGAGAGCGTCTCGCTACTCAAGATTCTAGCGCTCGGCAACCGCCAGATCGAAGCGGGTCAGGTGCGACCCGCCGTCCAGGTCATAGCGGAACTTCGGGAGCGGCAACGGGCTCGCTGATACCGCCGCGCGGGGAAGCAAGCTCGCGCGGGCTCGTCCCGGGCTCTGTCGGCGATGGAGTCTCGTATTAGACGAACCCCGGCCCTTCGATGACCGGATGCTTGAGCAGAAAATCTTCGTCGACTTCGATGCCGATACCCGGCTTGTCCAATGGGCGTACGTTGCCTTCGGAGTCCATGGTGTAGGGAGTGCTGCCAAGCTGCTCCCGGAACGGATTACTCGTTGATACGTCACCCTCGAAGTAGCCGGCGTTTTCGATTGAGGCCAGGAAATGAATCGACGCGGCCATGTTCAGCGCCGAGGTCGCGGTATGCGGATTAATGGACAGCTTCCAGGCCGAGGCCATCGCGGCGATGCGTAGCAGCTCGGTGATACCTCCGCTCTTTGAGAGGTCCGGCTGCAGGATCTGAATAACCCGGTCCTCAATGACGCGAGTGAACTCGAAGCGGGTGTAGTGATTCTCGCCGGCGGCCAAGGGTACGTTGCCGAATGTGGCGGCTATTGCATAGCTTCGGTGATCGTGAGCGGGGAACGGTTCTTCGAGCCAGCCCACGTCGTTGGCCTCCAATCCCGGCATCGCCTTTCGAGCATCGGCGACCGTATATCCGGTATTGACATCGACGAGGATCGTCAGGTCATCGCCAAACGCCTTACGCACCGCGGCAACGCGCTCGAGGTCGCGGGCCGGCGTGTCGCCCAGCCGGAGCTTGACGGCCTTGTAGCCTGACTCGACGAGCGGCCGGATCTCGTCGACCAGCGCGTCGGGTTGTTGGAACCCGAGCGCAACTCCGCCGGCGTAGGCCGGAATCGGCCGGCACGATCCGCCGAGCAGCTTGTAGACGGGCCAACCTGCCGCCTTGCCACGGATGTCCCACAGCGCCATATCGATTCCGCTCATCGCGATGGAGGTGGCGGCGCCCATGCCGTGACTGCCGAGCTGCATCTTGTAGATTCGAGCCCACACGCCAACCACGTCCGATGCATCCATGCCGAGGACCAACTGGCGAAGCGTGGTGTTGGCCAAATGGGCAACGGCGCCGGGCGAGCGCCCGTGGTGAGACTCGCCGAAGCCGACGATACCATCGTCCGTGGTGACCTTCACGATGACGGTGTCGCGTTTCACGGTGCGCCCGAGCCCCAAATCAACGATATCTCCGGGGGCCAACTTGTGAGACATTGGGTAGGCTTTCACGTCGGCGATCAGCATGGTTTCTCCCTCGTAGTTTGGTTCTCGGCAAGTCTATGATCCCGAGAGGCACATCCCGTATCCTCGGAATCAGGAGAAGAACGCGTCAACTCTGGCCGAACTTCTCTTTGAGGAACCGCAGCCCCTCGGTTGCGCTCTGCTCTGGATCCGGAACTATTGGCCGCCAAAAGCCAGCCGCGGTGGCGATATCTTCGACCTTATGGTTGAAGGTCTCGATAACGAGCGGACCATCGTAGTCGATGCCGCGCAGTGCGGCTACCACCTCGTCCCAGGCGAGGTGGCCGGTTCCGGGCACCCCTCGGTAGGTATCGGCGGTATGTACATACTTGAGGTGGGAGCCGGCCGACTCGACAGCGCCGGACAGTGATTTCTCCTCGATGTTCGCGTGAAACGTGTCGAGCATTATCCCTTGCGAAGGACGATCTACCGCTCGAATCAGCTCCAAGCCTTCTTCTATAGTGTTGATAAATCCTATCTCGTAGCGGTTTAGGCATTCGTATGCCAATTCCACGCCAGCGGCCATCGCGTGATCCGCGACCTGGCGCAGCCCTTCCGCGCAGAGTTCGATCTGGCGACGACGCTCGTCCGAGGAGACCAACTGCCTGTACCCCCACTCGGAGCCTTGTGGGCCGATCACGTGCGTTGCCCCCATTGCGGCGGCGAGATCGATAGCCGCGACCAGATGGTCACGGGCGCGAAGCCTGGCAGCCGGATCTTCGCTGATAAACGAGCGGTCCGGCGGAAATGCTGTGCAGACACTGGATGCGAGGCCAGACTGGCGCAACGCATTGCCCACCATGGCGCCGTCCAAATCGGCCGGCTCGAATACCGGTACTTCAAATAAGTCGAAGCCCAACTCCGCCGTCTTCTCGATCAGGTGCAGGTGCTCCCTCTCAAACGAGCCAATCCAGATAAACCCGCTCAATCCAAACTGCATTGCTCGCTGCTCCTTCAAACCGCCTCGGTAACTGTAATCTTCCGGTTTGCCGGCAAGTCGGTCAACGTTTGAACGATTCCGCTCGGCCAGCGGATCTTCAGCTCGTCGGCGCGTTGATGCCGGCCTAAGCCAAAGTGGGCGACCAAACTATGCTGAGAGAGAAAGCTGGTGCCGCTGTGAATCTCACGAATCTGGCGCGAGCCGCCGGCGGTCAGGGTCAAGCGTGCGCCGATACCGTCTCGATTGCTCTGCACCCCGACTAGTCGAACTTGGAGCCACTGGTTATCGTTGCCGGAGTTTTTCAGCAAGGCAGGCGGCTGATCAAGGTTCGCGACCAGCAGGTCCAGAAACCCGTCGCCATCGATGTCCGCTACCGCCAGTCCGCGGGCACAACCGGTGTGGTCAGAGCCGGTAGGCTGGGACACGTCCAGGAAGGTACCGTCGCCGCGATTATGGAACAGTGCATTCGGTTGGTCCGGAAGATATTGGCCGGCGGCGTTCATCGCCGGGTGCAAACGGCCTGCCGCAAAGTAGATATCGAGCAGCCCATCGTTGTCGAAGTCAAGGAACGCGGTTCCCCAGCCAACCGAATGCTCGCCAGGAATCTCACCGCGCCCTACGCCGGCGGCGCTGGTCTGGTCTTCATATATTTCTCCGCCATGGTTGCGAAAAAGGACGTTATCACCCATGTTCGTGACAAACATGTCCAATCGACTATCTCCATCGTAGTCGCCGACAGCCAGGCCCATGCCGTCAATCGCAGCGTCGACTCCTGCCTGGGAACTCACATCCTTGAATGACCAGAAGTCGCCGGATGGGCCTGAGTTATGGTACAGGGCGTTGGGACTGATGAACTGGCCGAGGTCGTTCACTACGTATAGATCCGGGCGGCCATCGTCGTCGTAATCGAGGAAGCCGGCGGCCAGTCCGGCACCATGGGCAGAGGATTGTTCAAGCAGATGGGTAACGTCTCGGAAAGTCCCATCGCCATTATTGTGGAACAGATGATGGGTACGTGCTAACGGCGCGAACTCCTGCCTGAGTTGAGCGAGCGATTTGCCTCGGATGGATGGAAGGTCGCCATCGATCCAAGAGGTGACGTACAGATCCAGGAATCCATCACCATCGAAGTCTGCCCAAACAGCGGAGGCGGGATGGGATGCTTCAACCTCCAACCCCGCATGTTCGGTAACGTCGGAGAAGGTGCCATCGCCATTGTTTTGGAACAACTTGAGTCCGCCGATCCTGGTTTCGAGCAAGTCGCTATTGCCATCGTTGTCGTAGTCCGCACAGGCAACCCCGATCGTGATTTCGAGCGGGTCGGTCACACCTGCTTTCTCCGCAACGTCGGTGAACGTTCCGTCACCGTCGTTGCGATAGAGCGCGTTCGGACCGTTAGCGTTGGTCAAGAAGAGGTCTGGTAGGCCGTTACCGTTGAAATCGAAGAACGCGGCGCCGGCCTGAATCGCGTGGGCACGCATATGCCGCTGGTGCCGAAAGGTGATGCCGGCCTGAGAGGTGACCTGCTCGAAGGTCGGCAGGACGGCTGGTGGACGTGTGAGGCCAGTGACAATTCGGGCGGTGCCGGCGGCGACCGCCAGACCGAACACGCCAATTAGCAACCCGCGTCGAGATAGCCTCGGTGAGCCAAATGCACCAGGCCGGTAGTTGGGCCGGCTGGTTGGATTAACCCAGCCTTTCAGCCTGCTTGCGACGCGCTGTGGGATGCCCCTTAGTCCATCGCCGGTCATCGTCCAATGCCAATGCCGTTTCGTCTTACCAGTCGATATGCTCTGTGGAGACGAAGCGCGTCAATTTACGCCACCGGGGATTATCATCACGGTAGTGTTGTCGCTGGTATAAAGGATTGTAGCGACCAGGCGGATCTATGGATACCACTTCGTTTCCCTTGCGCACTATGGTGAAGCGTTGCTTTTCGACGCGAATTAGATTCGTGCGTTCAAAGATCGGAAATGTCAAGCTGACCAGGTCCTGGGGTATGACTGAGCCTACCTGAGCGTACCTTCCAGACCAACCGAGGCTGCGCTCTTCGCTGTTCACTCGGCAGATCGTGACTCTTGGCGCGACCCACTCGGGAATTCGTACGGCGAGGTCAACCGGCCGCTTCACCTTCACATCTACCCTACCCTGGTAAGGGATGTAGCTGTCGACGTCAACCCATGGCGAAGCCCGGTTCAACAGCAGATTCACTTGCAGCTTGCCATTCTGGTGTCGCAGAACGCGCTCCCATGTCCGGTAGATCGTGTGCGCAGAGTTCGCCGTGCAGCAGTTGGCTATGCCGACGCCGGATCCCACGTACCAGTCGTTAGCCGCCGGCCAGACTGCGAACGTTCCCAGACAACGCTCGGCTACGCGATCGGTAGTGTTGTAAGGTTCCACGGGCGTTGGCTTCAGGGTATATTGCTCAGCCCACGAGGGTAAGCTCGCGAACATATTCTCCGGCACTCGAGAGATCCAGTCGGTCGACAGCAACTGCCCCTCGGCAAACATGTTGCGAATCCATCGGTCAGCGTCATCCCAGTAGTCACCAGCGCCGGCGTCCGACAGCTTCAACGCCAGCGCGATCATATCAGCGACCTGGCAAAGTTCAGAGCCCTCCCACTCGGGGCTATCTATATGACACGGGAAGAAACCGACCAGATTAGCTCCCGGGACCCTGGCAAAATCATAGTTAAGTTGTCGGTCCAGTTGGGTTCCCACGCCTCTGGCGATCTCGAAACTGCGTACCACAAACTCCATGACCTCCTGGTCATTGGCGGTCTCGGCATAGTCCAGCATAGCCAACAGCCCATGGGCGTGGGCATGGAAGTGGGCATAGGACGAATCGCCGGGGACGCGCATGAAGGTGCCGTCGGCGCCGTAGAAATACCGGCGCATGTAGCTGATGATCTTGCCGGCAAGGGTCAGAGCCGGCTCGTAGCCCAAGAGCCGATAGGCGTGCACCAAACCGTGCGGGGTGCGCGAGCTCTCCTGGTTAACTCCCTCGGTCGGCGGCTCGACCTTGGCCGGACGTTTCATTCGGGCATCCATGCAGTCCGGCCAGAAGAAGGCGATGTCGCCGGCGTCGACCGCCAAGTCTATTATTCCATCCACCATGCGGCGGCTGGCATCTAGCCAAACTGGCCCCCCATCACGGTGTGCCAAGACAGCCATAGCGGACAGAAGTTTGCCAAACGCTAAAGGGGACAGAACCTGGCCGGCCGCCGTATGCACGGGGCTGGGCGAGTCCTCATCTGCCCAGGGCCGGCCTTTCAGGGGCGAGTAAAAGAGTCCGTCCGATCCCAACCCACGCAAAGCCACCTCGGCCCACGCTCGATCCACGTGATCGTTTAGATCGCTGCCGCTGACGATCCGCATCAACGGCGTCGCCTCCAGGAATTTCGCCATTATCCCCGGGCCGCACCAGTCGTGCCACATTTGGGGCGGTCTGCGATCGAACCAGACCTGCATGTAAGGCTCGTAATCGGCATCGGGATCGCCGGCTTCGGTCATTCCGTGAATGGCCAGGCGAGCCCTCTCGGCGAGGTCAAGCGTGTCCGGCGACAGGGTCTCGTAACGCTGGCCCTTGTACGCCGGCATCTCGAATTCAGGAAAGTCCGACTGAACGTAGCCAATCGGGTCGCCGGGCTTCCAATCAGTCATATTGTCGCCTCCTGAGGTGCTCTTTGGCCGGATAGATCCCATAGCTGACGAACGCCTTGCGCCCCGCCATCAAGGTGAGATCGAGAAGATACTCATGGTCCCGATGCTCTTCAGGTTCATCGTCGGAATAGAATTGACCCACCCCTTAAGCGCTGAGAGGAAGTCCCGCAGTGGAGGAGTGGATTGGACCATCTCCGACTCGGCTCCGCGAATCGTCCACTCGACGCCCATGGCGACACGACCTCCCCATTCGCCGTGTCGTTTGTCTATCGTGAAGAAAGCCACCAAGGAAAAATGCACAAAAAGCGGAATCTGTCAGGAACTGAGGCTGCCGGTCGTAGCCGGCGGGTTAGCCCTTGACTCCGCTGATGACCACGCCCTGAATGAAGTAGCGTTGGGCCACGAAGAATACGAGCATTGGGATGAGCGTTATGACCGTGGCCACGACCATTATGTACGCCTCCGGGTGTTTGACCCCACCCGGCTGGTTTTGCTGGACATGCCAAGACCGCAAGGCCACTGCCAGCGTCATCTTATCCAGGTCGTTGAGATAGATCAGCGGCGCCAGGAAGTCATTCCATTCGCCCATGAAGGTGAGAATCATCACCACGCCGAGGGCTGGCAACGACAGCGGCAGGACGATCCGGAAAAAGATGCCAAAGAGGCTGCAACCATCGATCTGCGCAGCCTCGTCGTAGTCGAATGGAATGGTCCTGAAGAACTGGCGCAGGAGAAACACCAGGTAGGCCGTCGTTCCGAAGAAGCTCGGCACGATAAGGGGATTGACAGTGTTGAGCCACCCAAGCTCCTTGAACAGCAGATACTGCGGGATCAGCGTAACGTGATAAGGCAGCATCATCGTCGCCAGAACGACAATGAACAGCACGTCCCGCCCCGGCACTCTGATGCGGGCGAACGCGAAAGCCGTCAGGCTGCAACTGATCAGTCGCCCGATCGTCACCCCAACCACAATCGTCATCGTCGTGATGAAGCTGCGCATAAAGCTGAACTTCGACATGGCGTCGGGAATGTAATTCCAGTGCCACACCTCGGGGATGAGACTCGGGGGGAAGCGATAGATCTCGTGGCTCGATTTCACGGACGAGGTCACCAGCCAGAGTAGCGGCCAGATGAATACGTACGTTCCGACCGCCAGAGCCGCGTAGAGCAAAGCTCGAACGAGAATTCGTCGCCACCGCTCCCAGTCTAAGCCGGTGGCACGCGAGTCGACACTCACCGTCATCTCGAATCATCTCCGGCGTAGTAAACCAAGCGGTCGGCCGAGCGCACTACCAACACAGTCAGACCCAGTATCAGGAGGAAGAGGAACCAGGCCAGGACGGCGGCACGACCCATCTCGAGGTAGGACCAGCCAACCCGGTAGAGGTAGAGCACGTAGAACAGCGAGCCGTTGTTGGGGCCTCCCTGGGTCAAGATGTAGCCAGCGCTGAAGATCTGAAATGTGTATATCAACCCGGTCACAAAGGTGAAAAAGATCACGAACGAGGTCATCGGAATGGTGACGTTTCGCAAGCGCTGAAGTGCATTCGCACCGTCGACCTTTGCACTGTCATACAGGTCTGTCGGCACCTGTTGCATCGCAGCCAGAAAGAGAATGATTCCGCCTCCGGCTCCCCACGCGGACATAATGATGAAGGCCGGCAGGACCCATTCTTCGGTGCCCAGCCAACTCGGTCCATCAACCCGGAAGAGTGACCAGAGCAGCCCGTTGATCGCGCCGAAGTCCTTATTGAACAGCCACCAAAAGAGGTAGCTCGCCGCTACGGTAGGTACGATGTAGGGCACGTAGTAGGCGGTCCGCCAGAACGACAGCGCGAAGACCTTCCGGTTGAGGAGTAGCGCAAGGAGGTACGCTATCGTCGTATTCAACGGCACCACTACGAACGTGTACACCGCGGTGACCCGCAAGGACACCCAGAACAGCGGGTCGTCGAAGAACATTCGCTCGAAGTTTTCGAGACCCACCCACTTTGGTGGACTGAGGATATCGTACCGGGTGAACGCCAAGCCGGCGGAGACCAGCATCGGCCCTGCAGTGAAGATGACGAAACCGATCATCCACGGCAATAGGAAAAGGTAGAACGCGACGATCCGGCGGCGCTTAAGGTTGGACTGCCACCAGTGCGTGGGTCTCACGGTGGCAGCAGCGGACGGCAATGCCTCAGAACTAGCCACGTTGCGGCACCTCCCGCTTCATGCCAACCCAGAACCAGCCACGATGCGTCACCTCCCGCTCATGCCAACCGGGACGGTCGAGTAACGGCCCAACCGCCCCGGTTAGTTAGTGCAAGCCTAGTCGTAGCCTCGCGCTAGTTCCTTGTTGATCTCAGCAGCCGCCTCGGTGTAAGCCTCGGTCAGCGTCTGTTTCCCGGCCATCGTTCGCTCTGCCGCGGCCCTAGCAGTGTTCATGACGAACAGGCCCTTGGAGCCGAAGTGCCTCGGGGTCTCCAGGACGTCCTCCGCCAGCCGAGGGATGCTCGACTGCGCCGACCGTACCAGCGATAGCCGGCAAGTCTCTTTCACCATACCTTCAGGCAGCGGATCCACGTATCTCTGCGGCATCCAAGTGGAAAGCAGGAAGGGCTTTGCCATCTTGGCATGGTTTACATCGTCATCGCAAACCCAGGCCGTGATGTATGCCGCGGTCTCGTCCTTGAGCTTACTATAGGAACCGACCGTCATCGTGTTTCCGACCAAGTTGAAGGTGGGCCGTTTCCAATAGGGCATTGGAATCATCCGCACGTCGTCTGGGTGGTCTTTGAACTGACCGACCCACAGCGGGTGCATGTGGTAGGGGTGGGAAGCCACGCGCTGGCCGAGGAACATCTTGATGTGACCACCTTCGGCGGCCATGACATCGTTGTCAGGTACGACATTTTCCTTAGTGACCAGATCGAACAGCGGCTCCAGCGACTCGATTACGTCGGGGGAGTCCAGGAAAATCTTGTCATTCTCGTAGCTCCAGCCATCCGGGAACAGCCTCGCCCCATAGGAGTAGAGGGTCTGTGAATGCAGATCCCAGAAATGTCCCAACCGCATGTTGCTGCCATAACGCTCGACCTTGCCGTCCGAAGTTTCCTTCGACATATCCCTCATCCACGGGATGAACTCGTTCCACGTCCACTGGTCGAGGTTATCGGTGCCCCACCACGGGATGTCGTCGGCCATTCCCTCTGCCTCAGCCATCGTGACGTTGATGAGTATGCCTAGGGTGTTACCGACCAAGCGGTTGAGCCCCATCAGCTTGCCTTTATAGCCGTTTTCGACCCATGGATCGTAGGAGAACCCTTCCCGGCTTAGGTTGTGAGCCTTAAAGTACGGCTCAAAGTCCTGGCTCTGTCCCTTACGGAAGAAGTCGCCCTGCCAGTAGGCGTCGACGAACAGGACATCTGGGCCCACGCCGCCGGCCACCTGGGTCAAGAGCTTCTCCGCTCCACCCTCCATCGGCTCGACGTTGCAAACGACACCGGTCTTTTCGTAGATAATGTCGTTGTAGGCCTTGTCTCCGTCGACGGACCAGGTGACGTATCGGATCGTCGGATCGCCAGCGAAGTTGGGAAGGTCCACGACGCCGGCCTCCATCATCTTCTCGACCTCGACCACCTTCTCGACTTCGACTTCCTTCTCGACAACCACCTCGACCGGTTTCTCGACGATACGGGTGACTTCCTTCTCGACCTCTACGATCTCTTTCTCGACGCTCGGCGCACACGCAGCCAAGATCGGCAACGCAGCAGTTGCACCGATGCCAGCCAAGAACGTGCGGCGTGTCAATCCGTGCGACAACAATTTACGAATATCTTCCATCTTCGACCCTCTTCTCCTTGGAATTTGATACGAATACAAACAATCTCCGGTTCCAAGTGGGTTTGGCTGTTCTTGGGTGCACCTCCTTATCTAGGAGAAACACTCTCCTCAGGCAAGAGTCAATACGTTCCCCAAGTTCCGCCATTCTATCATGATTTAGTTAAGTAAAGTTGACGTAAGGCCCGCCCTTACCGCTTCGCCAATAAACGACTTGGAAAGTGGGCTTGCCATCTCAGGCGCGAAGATTCACCGAAACGCGTGAGTTGGTACGAGCGCTCTACTCACGAGAACAGCGCCTTTACGGTGCGGTGATTTCCAGCAGCAACGCCGTCCCGCTCTTGCAACTGGACTCAACGAGGCTACGATGGACAGCAGCCGGGGGTCGGTTTAGTATTGCCCCAATCAACCCCCGCATCGACGCCCAAGTAGCGAGAACTTGAGACTCGGTCCAGGATGCCCGCAAGGACCTGCCCAGGAGGAAGCGATGACCTCTACAGTAGCCAAGTACGATATCGATCTCAAACTTGCCGAACTGAAGATCAACGGTTACACGATGTTCGAGGACCTGGTACCGGCCGAGAAGATCGACCGGCTACACGACGCGTTCATGCCGCTGCTGGATACGGTAAAGGATCGCAGCGATCCCATCGAATCCGGCGATCGGAGAGAGGGCGAAGGCCGGCTGCAGAACGTGAATCGTTTCACTGTAGAGGTGCCGTGGCAACCTCCGTTCTCCGATCCTGAGATCTACGAAAACCCGGTAATCCTGGAGATCCTTGAACGCTACTGGGGCACAAGCGACTTTGTGATGGTCCTGTACTCGTCGAACAATCCGTACCCCGGTAGCGAGTACCAGCATTGGCATCGGGACATGCCCCTCATAGGCGGTGTGCAGAAGTGCCCGATCTTCGGACTCAAGTTCCCCCTGGTGGACACGAGCGAAGAGAATGGCAGCTTCGAGGTGCTTCCCGGCACCCAGTTCCTCAACTACCCGGAGTACGAGGGTCGTTACGACGAGATAATAAGAGCGGGAGATTTTCCTCAGCACCGCCTGAACATGAAGCGTGGGACCTTCTGGATTCAGGATGTGCGACCGTTCCACCGCGGCACGCCGAACCGCTCGGATCACGCAAGGCCGGAACTCGTCATTTGCTACAGTCTGCCCTGGTACAAGGATCGGCGGCACGTGGAGTTGACCCAGCGAGACTTCGACGCGCTCTCCGATCGTGCCAAAGAGCTCTTGGCAAACTGCTGGATCGTCGAGTAATCAGACTCAAACCGCGAATCTGCCGCATGAATGCGGAAACTGGTGAACTGCCCTCCGTCGCAGCGTGGACGGGGATTGTTGGGCCTCGTGCTCCTTCTCACGGCCGGCGTCCGTCGGATCCTAGGCCTGCTTCCGAGCCAGATGCCGCTCCGCCCACTCCTTAAGGGGAACGTCATCCCAGTTCAAGACGTGGTAGAACCGGGAGGCAGGGTGCCATGGATCGTCACCCAGCGAGGGGTTACCGGTGGCCAGCGTACCCAATAGCTGCCGGCGAATCGGCGAGCTACGGGCGATCAGCTCGGGATCCTGCTCGACGTAGTCGACCGGGCGGAGCCACCGATGGTTGTAACCCACGTATATTACCTTACGGATACTGTCAGACAGGTTAGGTGTTACGCAATGCCAGATAGAGGTGCGGAAGAGAATTGCGCTGCCGGCCGGCACGTTCACCTCGACAACCTCACTCGGATCCACACGTAAGTCAAGATCCCGTAGCTCCTGGATCCTGCGGCGATGGCTACCGGGCACCGCGGCCAGAGCGCCGGAGTTATGCTCGGTGAGATCGGTGAGGTAATAGCCGGCCTTCACCTCCAGGAATGGCAGGACCCCATCCATCGAGGTAGCTTCGAATGAGTCCATCAGGTCGGCGTGCCACTGCACGTTGTCATAGCCGGCTTTGAGGTCATCTCCATCACCGCGGCCCAACTCGCCGATTCTCAGTCCCTCAGGATAGGGCACCCGATAGTTCAGGTGGGAGACCCGGATCTGGATGTTCCAACCCATGACGTCGACTACCAGGGGCAGCATGCGAGGGTGATCGATCAAGTTAAGGAAGGCCTCGTCGCGGGACAAGACATTCTGAATTGTAAAGCCGCTATCTGAAGCGATCCCTCGATCAGACCGGGTCTGCGCGCCCACGCGATCGACCGCGGCCAACAGCTCGCTCAGCTCTTCCGGCGCCAGGAAGTCTTCCAGAATAATGAACCCTTGCTCGTCGAAATCTCGACGCTGTGCGGGTGTCATTCCTGCGGACATATTAAGCCTCCCTGGCGGCGGATGCCGGCCTGTGCGACCTTGTAGTACAAGCCTGAAACTCATGCTGGCTCGCCACTGTTACAGGTCTATCACGAGCAAACTGGAGCGTCAATGCGTTTCCGCTTGAATCACCATGGCCTTGCGAAGGCCACCTAAGGGGATGAAAATGTCGGGACGCCGGGCGAGCAAAGTGCGCGAGCGAGTCGCTCCCCAGACCGGTAACAAGCTCCAACGCCACAATCCCCTCCCGCCCCTCTGGATACCGGCCTTCGCCGGAATAACGAAGCCGGGGCCCGGAATGACCAGGAGAAGCCGCGAATGGCCAATGAGAGGCTGCTGGGACCGTCTGTTTTCATAGCAATCGCTCATCCCGTTTGCCGCCGGCACGCCAAGCTATGAAAAGCCGGAGTTGTGAATTGGTGCAGCGAATTGGCACTGCGGATTCTGCCACGCCCCCGACCCCAGCGGGGGACTAGCCCCCGCGCTACATTATTTCGTTCCGCCATCGACCATCAGTTTGCAATACCGCACGTGTCGCCGGTGGAGAGCCGGCGTCAGGGTTTATTCAATGCCCATTTTCGTGCCAATGGGGATAGGCAACGGCGCACTAACGGCAAGTTACATAAGGTAGCATCACGAGGTCTGCTTTCAGTGCAGGGCTGCTATACTGCCGGAAGGCGCGGCGGTGCCTCCGCAATGCTTACGCCTTGGGCCGATCTGCCGCTTCGGTCGAATTCACGGATCCCGTTAACGCGCGAATCGACGGGAGCCGGGAGTCAAGTCCAGGGCAACGGGAGAGGAAAACATGGATGCATCGAATGGTTGGAAGCCCGGCGATCCGATTGGTTACATCCAACCGGAGATACCTGAGTTCGAAATGCCAGCCTACCGGGGCGAACGGTATGAGGCGATGGTGCCGGACACGTTGGACCTTGCTGAGCGCGCTCGGCTGGCGATCCACGTGATGACCGAGAACCCGAATCCACTGGCAGATTATGAGCCGTATTGGCGGGTCATTTGGACCCCCGCTCCAATAATGACGGCAGACTTTGCGAGCCCTTCGATCACGCCCAAGTTTCAAGAGTCCGTGGTCTTGGACCGCATCATGTGTGGCAGCGAGCAGAACCTCCACGTCGACCGGCGCTGGATGGAGGTGACCCTGCACCAGCAGGGTCCAGACGGTCTTATCTACACACCCACGAAAGGCCGGCCGTGGGCATTCTTCCAATTTGAGCCAAGCCACTATGGCGGCACCATAAACCAGGACATGGAACAACTGGTCGGTCCGTTTGTCTGCGGCCAGATTCTGCGCGCGATGTCCGCATATGCCGCTCGGGACGGCAGCACGTTCTGGCAAGAGCCGATCCGCCGGCTTGTGGATGGTCTGGTGGGCCTGGCGGTGGACAACGGCGACTTTGCCTACTACTGGCCGGGCCCCTTCTACGCCGAGAAGAATCCGCCGGCGGACGTCATGCCTCGCTATCAGTTCCACTTGGGGGAGATGTCCATAATCTCCTTTGGCCTCACCTGCGCGTACAAACGCACGGGTTACGAGCCGGCGCTGTCCCTGGCCAAGAAGCTGATCGCGTTTCAGAAAGCGATTTTCTTTACGGCGGAGGGCGAGTTCCTCACCACTCAGAAAGGCTCGGTCAAGTCTCACCTCCACGCGCACGCCAGGGCCCTGCAGTCATTCGCCGACTACGCGGTGCTGACGAATGATGAGGAGGTGCTCGAGTTCGTGGTCGACAGCTACGAGTGGACGAAGACCAGGACCGAAAACCTGATCGGTTTCTTCCCCAACCACGTAAGCAGCCCGGGATGGAGAGAGCCAAGCATCGCCGGCAAGTTGGACGAAGGCACGTCGGAGGAGTTCGTCAGGAATGAATTCAACCCGTGCGAGTTTGCCGGCGGAGCGGATATGATCGGCCTTGCCTTGCAGCTCAGCGAAGCCGGCATCGCCGACTGCTGGGACGACGTGGACCGTTGGACGCGAAACATGTTGGCCGAATCTCAGATGCTGGAGACCGACTGGGTATACCACTTGCCTGGTTCGGTGGCGATTGCGAGTGGAGAGCCGGCAAGGTATGAACACGCTATCCGACTCAGTCCGGCCCAATGCATCGATCGGGTCGCCGAACGCAACCTGGGATCCTGGCCGACAAGCGCCGCCCCCAACGATTGGTACGAAGACGGCACCGGCAGCCGCGGGTTGGTCCACGGCGACACGGCCTGCGCGGCGCGCACAATCTACTGGATCTGGCACCGGATCCTATCGCAACGAGACGGCAAACTCAGCGTGAACCTGCTCCTGAACCGGGCCTCTCCTTGGGCGGATGTAGACAGCTACGTGCCCTATCAGGGTCGGGTGGAGATCAAGATTAAGCAGCCGGTGGACCTGGAAGTTCGAATTCCCGAGTGGGTGTCGCCGGCGGACGTTCGAGTGGAGGTAAACGGCAACGGGCGGGAGGTAGGATGGAACGGGAGATACGCACAGGTGGGCCAAGTCCAGCCGGGCGACAATGCAACGGTTATGTTCCCGATAGCCGAACGCAAAGACGTGATCTACATAGAGAAACGAAAGTACTCGATTGTACGCCGGGGCAACGACGTTGTGGAGATCTTTCCGCGAGGCGAATACTATCCGTTCTACCAGCGGCAACACTATCGCAGTGGCGAGCCCCGATGGCGGAAGGTACAGCGTTTCGTCTCGGAAGACCAGATTGACTGGATCTGATTCGGGCCCTCATCCTTCAACCAAAAGAATAGGCTCAGGATAAGATCCATCAGGTGAAAAACGCCGGGCGCAGCAGGCGTTGAGCAAAAGGACGCCATGGGCCGGTGATTTAGAGTTGCTGCGTCGGAACTCGTCTAGATAGCGGACGAAATTGGGGTGGCGATGGAACCACGGAACAAGGTCGCGCTGGTAACCGGCGGCGGCAACGGTCTGGGCAAGGCAATATGCCTGAAGCTGGCGGCGGCTGGTTGCAAGACGGCAGTCGGCTACCTGAGTTCGCGGGAGAATGCCGATGAAACGGTTGCCGAGATCGAAGCATTGGACGGACAAGCGATGGCGGTCCACGCCGACGTATCCTCTTCCAAAGACGTGCAAGAAATGATCGACTCCGTGACCGTTCGGCTTGGAAGCATCGACATCCTGGTTAACAATGCCGCGACTAGGGTGATAGTCCCGTTTCGCGACCTTGACGCGTTGAAGGAGGAGGACTGGGACCGAATAATTGCAGTGAACCTGCGGGGAGCGTTCCTGTGCGCCAAGGCGGTTGCGCCGGCGATGAAAGCGAGCGGGGCCGGCAAAATCCTCAACGTCACATCGATCGGCGGGATCCGGCCGGGAGGAAGCTCGTTGGCGTACTCGGTATCGAAAGCCGGCGAGGAGATGCTGGGGAGGTGTCTCGCGGTCGCCCTGGCCCCTGAAATTCAGGTGAACAATATTGCGCCCGGCCTGATGAATACCGCGGCCGGCCGCCTTTTGGGCGAGGAATGGTGGCGGGACTACATAGACGGGGCCCTATTGAAGAAGATGCCGCTAGTGGACGAAGTAGCCGATGCGGCATTGTATCTCGTGCGCAATGATTCGGTTACCGCACAGACCGCCGCGATCGATGCCGGCGTATTGACGTATTGACGACTTCCAGGCTGCGGCGGCAGTTGCGATCCATCGAAGAATAGAGGAGCGCGGATGATGGAATCTGAGATCCTGGTTGGTACTACTGACGGACTCCACCGAATTGGTCCTGAGCGGGACAAGTGTCTCGCAACACACGAAGTAACCTGGATTGCCGAGGACGGCGCTCGCTGGTGGGCCGTTCTCGATGGTCGGGAAGTATGGCGTTCAGAGAGCCGGGATGCATGGACCAAGATCGGTTCTCTTGACTCATTTCGAGGCAACTGTATCTTGCCACACGATAGCGGAGTCCTGGTGGGCACCTCGAACTCACACCTGCGGAGACTGAAAGGACAGGACTTGGAGCCCGTCGATTCCTTCGACGCCGCGCCAGGACGGGACAGGTGGTTCACGCCCTGGGGAGGTCCTCCGGACGTGCGGTCTATGTCGACGGATCCAAATGGCGGTCTGTACGTGAATGTCCACGTAGGAGGAATCCTTAAGTCTGTCGACGCCGGAGAGTCGTGGGAGCCCACCATTGAAATTGGCTCTGACGTACACCAGGTACATTTCGATCCAGCCTCGGGGATTCTGTTTGCGGCATCGAGCTGGGGACTGGGGGTCAGCGACGACTACGGTGACACATGGCAGTTCCAAAGGAGCGGTATGCACGCAAGCTACGCGCGGGCTGTAGCTGTGGCCGGCGACACGGTGCTCGTGAGCGCATCGACCGGCCCAAGGACCAGCCGTGCCGCCGTCTATCGCAAGCCTGTTGGAGACAAAGGCTCGTTTCAGAAATGCGCCGATGGACTGCCGGAGTGGATAGTCAACAACGTGGATACAGCTTGCCTGGCAGCATCGGGATCGGAGGCGGTATTCGGAACGTCCGACGGCTCGGTCTTCGCGTCGGACGACCAAGGGGATAGCTGGAAACTGGTAGCGGAGGGGCTTCCGCCGGTGAAGTGCCTAGCGCTCACGGCCGGCTGAGAGCAAGACCGTTTTCATTCCATCTCATCACAAGCTCTAAGAGTAGTCAGCGCGAAATCGAGGCGCTTCCTTGGGCAGCGCAAGCCTCCAATGTCGGCACGATCAGTTCGCTGATGATCGTTCGCGTGGATGAATCGGCGAATCAAAGGGGCCGGGGAAGAGTCGCCAGGAGCGCATGCGATGGAAATTGACCGTCCGTATGATCCAATCCGATCCAGCGACAAATGAGGCCAGAACCAGATAGGTCCGTCGACAGGAACCTGCGCTGGAACCTGATCGTCAGGACCGCTGATCTGGGTCTTTTGGCAGGGGCGGGCAGTCGCTCGCCTCGATCGTGACCGTGATTCCGGCGCTTGCGGCCCGCCCTGGGCGCGTCCAATACCGTAATCGGATTGATTCCGGCAATCCAGATGACGTGCATGAGCCTGCCGGGGAATCTTGTTCGCGAACTACGTCGAGCAGTTGGGCCGCTTGTTGGCCGTTCCTGATGCGGTACACCGCCCTGGAGCGGCTCCCCTTGCTCTTAGTAGCCATAGCGGCATACTTTTTCGCCCAGAGTAACCCCAAGCTGACGCTTGCGTTCATGCTCGCTGCCCTGACGGTAATGCATGTCGCGGGCGGAGCGATGCTGCCCGCCTGGATGGGCTTGATGGCCAAGATATTTCCGGTCAATGTCCGTGGAAGATTCTTCGCGCTGGGTCGGTTTCTTGGGGAGCCGTAATGGGTCTCGGCGCGTCGGGAGCCATAGGATACGCATTGGACACGTTCCCCTATCCGCTGGGATACGTAGTCTGCTTGGCATCCGCTTCGATAGTGATGGGTACCGGGATGGTCGCGCTGGCCTACGTGCGTGAGGTGCATGTTGTGCCCTGAGCGCCCGCGCGTTGATCTGGGCGACTACCTGGGCCCGGTTGCCGTCGATACTTCGAATAAACCGCAACTTCACCTCGGGTACCTGGTCGCACGTTCCGTGGCCAATTTCGGGGCAATGTCGACCGGATTCTTCACCGTGTATGCCCTGGGTGAGGTTGGGGTATGGCTGAGTGGCAGGTTGGAGCATTCACTTTCGCGATGCTGGCGGCCCAGCTAGTCGTATTCCCTGTTGTCGGATATCTGGCGGACCGTTTCGGCCACAAGTTGGGCAATTACGGCCCGGCACCCGTTTTCCTAGCGCTGGCGAATGTGGGAGCAGTCTTGGCTTCGGAGCAGGGGTGGGTCATCTACCTGGTATTCGTCGCGGTCGGCGCTATCGGCTCGGTCACGTCGGTGTCTGGTTTCAATATACTGCTGGAGTTCGCTCCGGCCGACCAGCGGCCAACATACCTGGCGATTGGCGTGCTTGTCCAAGCGCCGATGACCTTTGCCGCGCCGATCATCGGTGGGTTTATAGCAGACCTCGGCCGGCTATCATTCGATGTTCTGGGTGGCGACGGTCTTGTCGCTGGTCGCGTCAATTCTGCTGGTGGGCGACGGTCCAGGAACCACGTCGAACGCCCGCTCCGATGGCACCCTGATCCAACCGCAAGGGTCCAGTCTTGTATCGGCAATGGTAACTATTCATCGCCGGGTGAGCATTGACTCAATTGCTCTAGAATAATCGTAACCACTTCCTGCCGGCGCATAGTCCTCTTGATGACAGAGGTACGAGCAGTGTCCTCAAGATTATCGTCTAGAGGCGGCAACGGCTCGGTGCGGCCCCCGGCGGCGGAGCGCGAGTTGGATCAGGTGATCGGCGAAGGCAGGATTCTTGGGCAACAGCGATCCGTGCATGTATGATCCGAAGGCGTTGTGTTGAATCGCGCCCTCTGTTCCGTCCTGATCGTTATTGCCGAACCCGCGGACGACGGTTCCCGAGCGGCTTGACGCCGGATCCGAGAAATGTCCGACCGCTGTGGTTTTCGAACCCAACAAGTCTCGTCGACTCGGCGAGATCGCAGTCAACAACGATGTCGCCTATCAGCCGGCGGGTTCCGGCCTCGGTTCCAGGCGTCGAAGAGCCCGGTGCCGGCGATCGTTTCGTCCGCCGCCGGCCAGGGAAATGGTGCCCGAGCAACTGGTAGCCGCCGCATATCGATAGCAAGACCAGACCGTCCGCCCACCGCTCGCTCTAGGCTCGGCGCCTTTGTCAGTCTTGACGAGATCGTCGGAAACCGCCAACTGCTGTCGGTCCTGGCCGCCACCGATGAAGACTATGTCGCAATTCGGCGAAGTCGACCGGCTGGGCCTATACCAACATGGGCGATCTCGCACTCGATTCCGCGCCACTCGCACCGCCGGGCTGAGGGTGATGAGGTTACCCCGGGTCCCCCATAGATGTTCATCGACAACGGGTAAAGGTGCGCGATCCGTAGTTTCACCGCGTGTTCTCTCTCACTCGGTCCAGAACTGATCGACTAAGCCATTGCGCGCCAAATGGGTGTGCAGAGATAGCAGCGCAGTATAGGTGGGCAGGGCAGTTACAGTCCTGTCCACTTTCGGCGGCGGTAAGGGGCGTTCATCACCTCGTCAGCGACGTCGGTTGTTCCTACCAAGATACGCTTCGGGTCGACTCCAGCATAGCGAAGGCGGACGGCCATTGTCACCTGCTCTGCTGCCGGCCACGACAAATCTGCAGGGCCAGGCCGCAACTCGTTCGAAGTCGGCATCCCAGAGCCAGGAGACATCGGTGCCGTCGGCCAGGTTGTCGTTGATCGCGATGACGGCAATCGATCCCGGGCCAATTTGAGTAACCGCATCCAGAACCTGGTTGCAGCCGACCGGATTCTTGATGAGTGCTATGCGGAGCAGTCTACCCGCATGAGATACCGACTCCAATCCGGCCAAAGGCACGGTCGACTGTTTCGGCGGCGTGGACGATGCTTTCAAGAGGCACGGAAACAGCCGAAGCGACAGCTGAGGCCGCGGCAAGATTGTAGAGGTTGTAGACGCCGGCCAGGGGGTATTTGACACGCCGCTCCGCTGAACCCGCAACCAAGATTGCATCTTGGTCAACGCCGGCCGGCGGCAACTGCGATCGCTGAGTCATGAGGGTTAGCGAAACCACAGGACTGGCAATGAAATCGGCCGAGATGGGAGTAGGTTCCTGGACTTGTACCGTAAGCTGCGATCGCAACGGGGGCAGGATAATGAATCTGCGGCATGGTTCCGGAATCTCTCAGAGCCGGCCGCACTTACCGAGAATGGCACAGAGCGAGCTTGGAGGCCAGCGACCAAATCGACTAGAGCCGGATCGTCCCCGTTATCAGACAACGGTAACTTCGGCCGGCTGACGTTCCAGGCAGTCGCGCCACAATCGCTCGATGTGATCGAACCTCGCCGTAGCGATCCAGTTGGTCGCGGAACAGGTTCAGGAGCACGATTATCTTCGGGCCTGAGTTGGTCGGCCATTGCGGGCAGTGCCGCTTCGTCGACCTCAAACAGTCCCCCAATCCGCCGAGAGGCCCTTCGACCAAGTCCGTAGCCGCGATCATCGCCGACGCGACGCCGCTATCGAGGTTCGCCGCCGGCACGATTCTGGACCTTGCGGTGTCCGGCGGCTGACAACATCGCACCTATCAACCTGGCCGTGGTCGTCTTTCCATTAGTGCCGGCGATGAGAATCGAGCCGCGGCTCAAGCCGGAAGCCAGATCGGAGATCAGGCCGGGCGCAAGTCGCAACGCGACCAGCCCGGGCGCCGATGTGCCTCCGCCCCAATCCGAGACGCCGGCTGGCGATGCCGGTCAGTCGGCCGGCGGCGATTGCCAGGCGCGTTGTAATCCTCAAGTCCTGACCCTTAAGAACGTAATTCAGAACATAATCCAACGAGCTAGTTGGAGACTCCAATGCGATTCGGGCGATGGTTCGAGCCCCTCGAGAGAGCGGCTCCGGGTCCCAGTTACCAACGACGCCGCAACGCTCGCGAGATTATCTCCATACATGTTGTACACCAGTCGCATCGATGAAGCGAGGGAGGACCGTCCGACGGAGGTTGACCTCTTGCAACCAGCTTGGAAACCTGACCTGCGTCGCCTGTTCAAGTCGCACAACGGTTGACGATTGTGTCGTCAGAATGACAAAATGGTCTCGGTTGAGTATGGGAACGCGAATCCGTGGATTGCGGAGACTAATCGCCAAGGGGTTTGGTCAACCCGCATCCAAACAAGTCAATTGAGCAAAACTGAACGCCCAGTCAAAACCGCGAGCACTCTGGTTTGGGCACAGGCGGAGACAACCGAACTCAGCTGTTCCGAACATTAGAGGTGCCCACCAATCGCCCCCCGCCTCTTGGCGTAACAGTCTAATGGAGCAGGGTCTGTCCGTGGGCGGTTCTGCTGTACCGGTAAGACACTCAGACGCACTTGCCGGAACACTTGAAGTACCGGCGCCCCGACCCGGGGTTCTCCTAAAAGGTTCAGATAGACGCTCCCAAAACGGAGCAACGCGCTTGGTGCCAGTCGAAATTCCGGGCAAATGGCAACAGTGGAGCCAACGCCCTTCGTATGTTGCAAGGTGTATCCCTGACCAAAATCAAATTGGCATTCGTCGGAACCGGCGAATTGACGCTGAAGTACTATCTGCCAGAGGCCAGCGAGAATCCTGAACTGTTCGAAATTGTTGGGATCTCTACGATGAGGACGCCGACAGAGCCGAGTCTATAGCCCGATTTGTAGGGGCGTCGGAATGGCATGGGCGACTACGCCGAGCTGCTCGCACAGAGCAGTGCCGATCTAGTCGCGGTCCCTGGCCTCGCCGGATGAGAACTACGCAGCGGCGGTTGCCGCAATTGAAGCCGGGTAAGCACGTATACGTCGAGAGGCCATTCGCTCGCACGTTGGAGGACGCTGAACAGCTCCTGCAGGCAGGCGGCGGAGTCGGGACTTCAGGTGATGGCGGCTCCGACCCTGATGCTGGACCCATCTAAACGCCCTGATCCCGCAGCCTGGTGAGTAATGGCTCGATCGGCAAGATAGCGTTCGCCTCCATATCGGCCAAGAAAGCCGGCGAAGCAGGTACCGCCCCCTACAACAGATTCATTCAGCAGTTAACTCAAGCGGAGATCCCGCTTGTCAGTGAGGCACAAGAAGAGGCGGCGATCCCCTGGTATTTCCCCGGCCGGCGGCGGTCCTGTCTTTGACTCCGCGATTGACGCAATCACTCGGATAACCGGCCTCATCGGACCGGCACGGCGGGTTACCGCGTTTTCGGGATTGAGCGCTAGCCGGCGCGAGATCTTACAGAAGAACAATCAAGAGTTTCTGATTCCAACCGCTCAGGACGATACGACGTTGCTACTACTGGACTTTGGCGACTCACGTTACGGGTATATCAACTCGTCCTGGTTTGGGGGAGCAAGCAAGACCCCACCCCTAGAGATAATTGGCTCTGATGGCAGTATCGCCGTAACCCACGCCCGAGAGACCGATGCGAGCGCACAGGAGATCGTGGTGCACGTTTTCCACGAGAAGACGGCAAGATGGGACGAGTTTCCCCTGACCGAGGGTCTGTGGCGGATACCGACCGGGCTCACGCACTTTGGGCGCTGTCTGTCGGACGGGAACCAGCCTGACACCAGCATCAGGCACGCACTGCACGTGATCGAGGTCCTAGAGAAGACTTACGTGGCTGCTCGAAGCGGCCAAGCACAAGACATCGCGACCACCTTCTAAGCGTCAGGGCCTACAGCGAGTCAGTTCCGGATGAACGTGGGATCCTCGCGATATAACCTCATGCGATCCCTGTCGGGAGCGTCTAGGATCATAGCTCCCGTTTGCGCTAGACACAGTTGGAGCCGGCACTAACAACAATGCACAGATTCACGCGCTACGCGGACTACGATCGCTTTGCCTGGGTGTATGACAAGCACTGGGGGGCCAGCGAGGGTCGCCTGCCGGCGTTGGAACGCCTGATTCTGCGCCACCTGGCAGATGACGCCCGGATTCTCGACCTCTGCTGCGGTACGGGACACGGGACCAAGCTGTTGTTGGAGCAGGGATACCGCGTCGACGGATTGGACGGGTCCGAAGAGATGATTAGGTTCGCGCGTGAGAGAGCACCCGCAGCGCGCTACATCGTCGAGGACGCCAGGACGTTCACGTCGCCGACGATATACGATGGTGCCGTCTCGCTGTTCGACAGCTTGAACCATTTGATGAACATCGATGAACTGACCCTTACCTTCGGAAACGTGTATGCGGCGTTGGCCGGAGGAGGAATCTTCTTGTTCGACCTGAACATGGAGCCTGGGTACGAGAGAAGGTGGCACGGATCGTTCGGCATTGTTGAGGACGACCATGCCTGTATCGTCCGGTCGAGCTACTCGACGGAAGAAAAGGTAGGGCAGTTCCACGCCACGATATTCCGCTTGGAGGATGGATGGCAGCGCTCGGATGTTACTCTGCTGCAGAGATGCTATTCGGAGGAGGAGGTCAAGTCCGCTTTGGGAGCGGCCGGCTTCGCCGAGATAGCCTCATACGACATGCACGGGGAACCGGACCAGAGTGGTGAGGCTGGATCGTTGTTCTTTGTCTGTCGGAAGCCGGCGCGAGGTTCGCGGTAGGCCAAAGTTCGGGCGAGAAGCCGAGTTAGGTTGATCTTCGGATAGCAGTCTGATGTTTAAGATGTGCCTCACGGTCTGGAGAGACACCTGATGCCCGCGAAGAGTCCGATTCTGGCAAGCCTTTTCATAGACAGCCTGGACGACCTCGAACGCTCGCTGCATGAGCTCGGTTCGGAAGATGCCGAGAGGCAGCTACCCGACGCTACCTCCGTAAGCCAAATCGTCGCGCATATCGCTCATTGGATCGATTCATGGGTGAACGCGTCGATGGGAAGTCTCCGACGAAATCATTACCTGGCCTGCGTCTGGCACCCGAACTGGGAGAGTATGGCTCCCCGCTGGCAAGACGTTCGATCCGCTTCGTCGAACGTATTCGCGAGGGCGCGGGACGTGGTTTCCAACTTGAGCGAGCAGGAGTTGGCCCGGTCGGCGTTGTATGAAGGGTCACAGGCTGAGATACAGGGGACGCAACTTACGGGGGATTACCGACTGGGAAGAATTATCGCCCATACGTACTACCACATCGCGGATATAACCACGGTAAGAGCTAGATTGGGCCACGAGGTACAGGACTTTCCGGGTCATTTGCCGGTCTTCTTGCAATCTACGCAGGGATCACCGGCAGAGACCGCTTCGCCGGATACGTCTTAGCCGGCCGGCCATCCCGGATCAGAGTCAGGAACGTGCCTCCGCACGCGTACCAAGCGCTCATCTCGGCTTGCGGTGGCACACGAGGGTATGAAGACCGGAGTTGCGGCTTTATACGGCGAACTCGCACGGGGGATTCTGCCATGCCCAGCCCCGACCCCAGCGGGGGACAAGCCCCCGCGCTACATTTCCCATCCCCACCGCTCTGGATTCCGGCCTGCGCCGGAATGACGAACGGGGTCCGGGTTGACGAATGCGGGTGCGGTGATATTCGGGCACTATTGAGGCCGCGTAACATCGTATTCATAACAAGGAAAAAGGAGTAGCGCGTTGTCCGTTCAGAAAATTGGTTTCGTCGGGTGCGGCAGAATGGGCGGCGGGCATGGCCGCGAATCTGCTAAAAGCCGGCTTCGATCTAGCGGTCTACGACAAGAATCCGAATACTATTCCACCACTTGCCGAGCTTGGGGCGCGGCAATCGACTTCGCCGGCTGATGCATGCGCCGGCGTGGACGTGGCGATCATGATGTTGCATAACCCGGCCGTAGATGAGGTGATGACCGGCGAGAACGGCGTCCTAACGGCGATGGGGCCGGGCTCCATAGTCATAGATAGCGGTAACGGGGATCCGAGACTGAGCCGCAAACGGTTCGAGCTATGCAAGGGCCGGGAGATTCAGTTTGTCGACGCCGGCGTTAGCGGCGGCCGGTCCGGCGCAAAGGCCGGCACCCTGGCAATAATGGTCGGCGGCGAAAGGCAAGCCTTTGATCGCGCCACGGGTGTATTCAGCGCCCTTGGAAAGTCGGTCGTCTACATGGGAGGGCCCGGATCGGGTCACCTCGCCAAGGTGGTCAACAACCTGGTTGTGCACGGAAGTTGGACCCTGATCGGCGAAGCGCTGGCATTTGCGGAGAAACAGGGATTGGACATGCCGGCGCTGATGAAAGCGATGTCCACGGGGGCGGCGCGCAGCTTCATAATGGACAACGCGGCGCAAGCCGTAATCGAACCGCCGGCAGAGGGTTGGCGGAAAGACCTGGAGAACCTTGTGAAGGCCCGCGGTGGCTCGTACCAGGAGAGTTGGGCCCTCGAGATGGCCGGCGAGATCGGGCATCCCTTGCCGATGGTCGCGCTGGTAAATGAGCTGACCAAAGCTTACCAGGCGAACATCGATCAGCCTAACGCAACGATGGTCGAAAAGATCCACCACCGGGTGATGGCAGTAGCGGAGCCAGAGACTAGTAGCTGATCTGGACGCGCCGGCCTTTCTCCGCCGATTCCATGAAGGCATCGCAGATGACCGCGGCCTTGTAGCCGTCTTCGAACGTTGCTCCGTAGGGAGCAACGTCATTGTCGTTGGCGATCGCGTCGAGCATATGGGCAATCTCGTGGACGAAGGTGTGTTCCCAGCCCAGCAGGTGCCCGTGCGGCCACCAGCTAGACCAGAATGGATGGTGCGCTTCGCTGACGATGACCTGATGGAACCCCTGTGTCTCCCTCGGCGACTCACCTTCCCAATAGACTTCAAGCTCGTTTAACCGCTCCAAATTGAAGCAGATCGAGCCCTTCGAGCCGTTTATCTCGATTATCTGCCGGTTTTTTCGGCCCAGGCAGAATCGAGACGCCTCCAGGGTGCCCATTGCTCCATTCTCAAACTCGACCAATGCGGCGAACGCGTCGTCAACCGTGACATCGCCCATACCGTTTCCGTCCGGAAGCGGCCGTTTCTTGATGAACGTCTCGGCGAGGGCCATCACGTTTCGCGGCTCGCCCACCAGGAACCTGGCGAGATCGACGATGTGCGCGCCCAAGTCTCCCAGGGCGCCGCTGCCGGCCGCCTCCTTGTCATGCCGCCATACCAGGGGGAAGTTCGGGTCAGCGATCCACTCCTGTAGATAGGTCGCACGGAAATGATAGATCCTGCCAAGCTTGCCGGACTCGATAAGGTGTTTGGCTTGACGGATAGCCGGCACGAAGCGGTAGTTGAATCCGGCCATGTGCTTCACGCCGGCCTTGGTGACAGCCTCGAGCATCGTCGCGGCCTCCCTGGCAGTGCGCGCCAGCGGCTTCTCGCACAACACGTGCCTTCCGGTCTGGGCGGCGGCGATGCAGGGCTCGGCGTGTACGCCGGTCGGAGCGCCATTGTCGAATAGCTGGATTCGGTCGTCCCTGAGCATCTGCTTCCAATCGGTGTAGTAGCTCTCGTATCCGTAGCGCTGGGCAGCGTCCTTCACCGCACCCTCATCGCGGCCGGCGATGGCGATTAGCTTTGGGACAGCCGGCGGGGGATAGACCATGTAGGGCAGCTTCTTGAAGGCGTTCGAATGGGCCTTGCCCATGAAGGCATAGCCGAGCATTCCAACGCCTATTTCGGGGGCGTCGCCGGCCGCGGTCTGGCCGGCCATCGTCACAAATCCGACTTCGTCCGACATGTTTTCTCACCCTCCTGAGGCGCTACTGTCTCATCCGACCAGGACGCCAACAACGAAGAGCCGCGTGCTCAACGAGAGATCTGCTGAGGCCGATTCTAAACGATAGCCTCCGGCTGTTGAGGGGAAGAGGAGGGATTCCGTCGATTGGACGTGGGTCTTGCCCCACCCCAACCCCAGCGGGGGACAAGCCCCTCGCCTCGCGTAGTCTTCGACCGCGCTACATTACGCCAGCCATTGAATTCGTTGGAGGGATTAACCTAGCTCTTGCCCGACGGCTCGAACAAGTCCTTCAAGAACTTCAGTCCTTCGGTCGCGAGCGCATCGGGGTTTGGTGCCGGCCGGTGCCAGATGCGGCCGGCCACGGCAAGCCACTCAACATCGTAGGGCATGGCCTCCATCACGAGCGGCCCGTCGTAGCCGATGCCTTCCAGTGCCGATTTCAACTCGCTCCAATTGAGGTGACCGGTGCCAGGAGTTCCGCGGTGACTGTCGATGGCGTGGACGTAGGCCAGCCTGTGGCCGGCGGTCTCCACCGCATCGGTCAGCGAGACCTCCTCGATGTTGGCGTGGAACACGTCGATCAACATTCGGAACGAGGGGCTGTCTACGGCGTCGACCAGAGCGGCCACGTCTCGAACTCTGCTGCAGAATGCTGTTTCGTAGCGGTTGAGCGGCTCGTAAACGAGCAGGACGCCTTTGTCCTCGGCGTAGGCGGCTGCCTCGCGCAGGCCGGCAGCGCAGGTGTCGATGTCGCGTTTCAGCTCGGCCGGGGTCCGGAGCTTGTAGGCGGCGTGGGCCGGCGCACCCAAGGGGCCGACAATTCTGGTTGCTCCCATCTCGCTCGCAGCGTCGACGCAGTGCTTCAGGTGCTGAATGCCCCGGTCTCGAACTGATCGGTCTGGATGGGTCATATCCCGATCTTCGGTCTGGTAGGCGGCTACCGACGCCTCGACTTCGTGCTTTCGCAGCTCCTCGGCCACTTTGGGAATGTCAAAAGGCTCATCCCAAACCGGAATCTCCAAGATGTCGAATCCCATGGATCTCGCGTGACCTATCAAGGGAATATCTTTGTCGATAAACGGCGCCACCCAAACCAGGGAGCTAACTCCATATTGCATCAGGCCTCTCCTTTTCCTGTGCCAGACGCGTTCGCTTGCCCGGTAACACCTCCGAACTGTCCAGGGGTAATCCGCGCCGGCCTTGTGAGACCATTCTACGGAGTTCCACTCAAACCTACTAGGTCACAGTTGTCGTTGGAGCTCTGAGTCGGGTTCGGGCGTGTGCAATTCGTCCAAGGATTGGACGTTGCCTCAGCGAGCCTACTCGGCCTGCCGAAGCCCGGATAGCATCTTGCGCTGCTTGCCGGCTTACACAGATTGTCGAGCCCTTTTGTTTTGCAAAAAGGGTTGTCGAGAGCGCATGCTGGGTGGGTCTGATCAAGTCTTTCCGTCCTTACACATGCCGTACTACACAAACCTCAGCGAGTGTCATTTGTTTTGTAATTTCAGGTTTCTGTTTTTGGCGCCGGCCATGCCAGATGGGAAGTTGTTAATTGGAACATATGTGTTATAATATACGCTGTCGGCAGTGATCGTGCGCGGGTTGATGGAGGCCGGCACACCTAGGTAGGAATATGGGGGCGCCGGTTGGCGGATCGTCACTACGGTGGTCTGGGACCTGGGTTGGTTGCCGGTCTGCCGGGAGCGGGGGACAAGCGCCTCGCCTCGCGTTGTCTTCGACCGCGCTACATTTCCCGTCCCTGCCCCATCGTTGGCGCGTTTGTCGTATTGTCACACCCGACGTTTCACCCTCTCAGAGGCCTGTACGGCACGCCCCTTCCCCGCCCAGGGCGATGCGTGCATCGCCCCTACGATGAGGTTCCGATCGATCCTCGATGCCGGCTGGCGCCGGCGCACTCAAGTATGAAACTTGGGCGCGTCGGTTTGTGACGGTATTCGAGTGTGATCGGCGCCGGCGTCGGTGTGGGGAAGAGAGGGTAAGCCGCGACATTCGAAAGATGGTTCGTGCTAGGGAAAAAGGTCTTGACAACGTCTTACCGGGGGTCTAATATTTCCCCAACCGACCGTTCGGTTGGGGCGTAGAGGAAGGGAACATGGAGAGTTCAGTCAAGGTATCGCCGCAACGACGGGCGATCCAAGAGGCCGCTCTGGAACTTGTCGCGCGGCGGGGATACCACGGAGCCAGCATGAGCGCCATCGCCCAGGCCGTGGGTCTGAGCAAGGCCACACTCTACTGGCACTTCCCTTCCAAGGAAGAGCTGTTCCGTTCTTTATACGAAGAGTTTGTGAGGGAGATGCTGAGCCCGTTGGGCCAGGTCCTGGCCAGCGAGTACGGTGCGGAGATCAAGCTTCGTCGCATCGCCGAAGAGTTCTTGACGCTGGCCCGAGAGCATGCCGCCGGCATGAGGGTACTTCTCCAACTAACGATCCAGCCGGAGCTCGCCGAAACGGTAGCCCGAGTCAACTCTGAGGAGTCGGGACAGTGGGTGATGGCCCTCGCAGGACTCTTCGAACAGATTGGGGACCCCCAGCCAGCTTCGACAGCGCGACTGTACATGGCGGCTATGGACGGCGTTGCAATCCATGTTCTGGCGGACCCAGATGGCGCGAAAGAGGAAGACACGATCGCGGCTATCACTCGTTGCTTTCTATCGCCGCGGCGTGAATGACGAAGAGGGCGGATCTTTCACCCTTGTGGTGGCGCGGTTAGCAATGCTCCTAAACAGGAGGAGAGAGGAATGGCTTTGCTGTACGTAGAGCCCGGACACAAGAGGAGGAAGCAATGAGGATCAATCTATCCACAGAAGCCCTGGCGCGCGGGGCGAGCCGCCGGCCATGGATCACCATCGGGGCCTGGATGTTGGCGCTCGTGCCGGCGTTGGTGCTAACCGGCACGCTGTTGATCGACTCGCTGAGCACGGATTTCTCCCCAACCAACGACCCGGAGTCCGAGAGGGCCAATAAGTTGTTGGAGCAAAGGCTGGGCGATTCGGAAGACTTCATCACAGAGATGGTCATCGTCCGCTCGAATACGCTCGAGGTGGACGATCCGGCATATCGAACGTTCGTGGAGGAGCTCTTCGATAGCCTGACCGGGCTGGGTGACGACCTCGTAATGGGCGGCACGCACTACTACATGCCTGATGGCGTTACTCTCGTATCCGAGGACCGCCGCACGACGCTGATCCCGCTGATGATGCCTAAAGACGCCGCCGGGGATGTGAAGCAGGTCCACGAGATTATCGACGCGGCGAACGAGCAAGACCTCTTCGAGGTACTCGTCACCGGCGAGGCAACTATGATCTCCGATTTCATAGAGGTCATGGAAGAGACTATGAGCACCGGTGAAGGCATCGGGCTCGGGGTGGCGCTCGTCGTCCTGCTACTGGTATTCGGCACCGTTGTTGCGGCAGCGCTCCCAATTGGGCTTGCGATCGTCGCGGTGATCGTTGCGCTTGGTGTGACCACGATAGTGGCGCAGTTCTTCAATGTTCCACTCGACGCCATGAGCATGACGATCATGATGGGACTCGCGGTAGGGATCGACTACTCACTCTTCATCGTCTCGCGATATCGGGAAGAACGCGACAGCGGGATGGAGAAAACGGAAGCCATCTCCGCGGCGGGCGCCACCGCCAATAGAACGGTACTGTTCAGTGGAATGACGGTCGTCCTGGCCCTTTTGGGTCTGACCGCGGTGCCGAACACCGTCTTCATTGGCCTGGGCATATGCGCGGTCCTGGTGGTCGGCATAGCCGTCTTGGCGGCGCTGACGCTCTTGCCAGCGATGCTGGGACTGTTGGGCGACAAGATCGACGTGCTGGGCATGCCGTTGATAGCAAGTCGCAAAGGCACTCGCATCGGCGACCAAGGCGGCGGGTTCTGGTACTGGGTCGCCCGGACGGTCATGGGTAGACCTGTTATCAGCCTCGTGGTAACAGCCGGCCTGCTCATAGCGGTCGCGGTACCGTACTTCGACATCAACTTGGGATCCGCCGGCGTAAGCACACTTCCGGAAGGGCGAAAAGCCAAAGAAGGATTCCTCGTGCTGCAGCGCGAGTTCGGGTTTGGACAGGGTAGTCCGGCATTGATAGTCGTGGATGGTCAGCCGGATTCCCAGGCGGTGGTTACGGCGATTGAGAGGCTCGAAACGGCGATTGAGTCGGATCCGTCCTTCGTCCCGGTGGGTGTCGACAGGCATCCGGAGGCGGATCTGTCAGTGGTCGCCGTGATGCTATCCGGCGATCCCTGGGGCAAGGACGCGATGGACGCCATCGACAGGCTTCGAACCGAGTACATCCCAGATACGTTCGCCGGTGTTCCGGCCGAGGTGCTGGTAACGGGCGACACGGCCGAAATGGTCGACATGAGCCAGACGACAGACTTCTATACTCCGATAGTCTTCGCGTTTGTCCTGGGGTTGAGCTTTCTCGTGCTGACATTGGCATTCCGGTCTATCGTCGTGCCGGCAAAGTCGATCGTAATGAACCTGCTGTCGGTCGGAGCCGCCTATGGGCTACTTGTGCTGGTCTTCCAGAGAGGAATCGGGGCCGATCTGTTGGGGTTCCAACAGGTCGACGCGATCGAGGTCTGGATTCCGCTGTTTCTGTTCTGCGTTCTGTTCGGGCTCTCCATGGATTACCACGTATTCCTGTTGAGCCGCGTCCGAGAACGTTTTGTTCAGACAGGCGACAACAGCGAGTCGGTCGCGTTCGGGCTTCGGTCGACCGGCCGGCTGATCACCGGGGCGGCGTTGATAATGGTGGCCGTCTTCGGCGGATTCGCCCTGGGGGATACGGTGATGTTGCAGCAGATGGGCTTTGGCTTGGCCACGGCGGTGATAATAGACGCGACGATCGTCCGGTCGGTGCTGGTTCCGGCAACGATGCGGTTGCTGGGGAGTTGGAACTGGTATCTGCCGGGGTGGCTAGCCTGGGTTCCGGACGTGGGTGTCGGCGAGGCTCGACGCTGACGGGAGGAGCTGGCTGGGTGAGAGAGTGCGGTTCGCCCCGACCCCGCCCAGGGCGATGCGTGCACATCTGCTCCAACTAATTGGGTTTCAGGGTGTTTGCGGTGCGTCTGGAGCATTTGCGGTTAGCGTATCGAGGGGTGCGAATGAGGACCAATGTATATCCCACCTTCCTCACGTCCGACAATGTGGCGCAATTGGGGGCGCATGAGGTAAACCAACTAGAAAATCCAGAGACGTAGCAGCGATAAACTTCCCACCCACCAACGAAACGCGCCGGCGACGAACACCGGCCGGCCAACACAACACCTGCATCTCACGAACCGCCGGCCGCCCCAGACGGGGGACAAGCCCCTCGCCTCGCGTAGTCTTCGACCGCCCTACACTGGCCCCTTCCTCAGGGCCGACCGTACGAATTAGTCGGAGCGAATGGATGCGTGCATCGCCCCTACGATGATGTTTGCTGCCGATCACCCATGCCGGCTGGCGCCGGCCACACCAAGCTATGAGAATCGGGGCGCCGGTTGGTGGGTGTCCCATACAGTGGCTCGGGACCAGGGTTGGTTGCCGGTCCGCCGGGAGCGGGGGACAAGCCCCCGCGCTACATTTCCCTTCCCCTCCCCTTTGGACTCCGGCTTTCGCCGGAGTGACGAATTCGGGGTTGGGATGCAGTTGGGACTTGCTATTTTTGGTGTCAATTGCCGAATCTGCCCGATCAGAGGTGCCGGCGGAGCTCCAAGGCGGATTCGGGAACGTTCAGTTTCTCCAGGAACTGGATGTAGCGCCGGTGGATGTCTTCAGCGACGTCCCGGCGCTCGTGGAACAGGTTTCGCTGCTGTCCCGGATCATCCGGCAAATAGTAGAGCTCGGTATCAGGCAGCGAGGCAGGCAGAATCTCCTCGCGGACTTTGCCGTCGACGGCGTATAGAGGCCGATCTCCGGCCGGCGGCTCGACCGTGCCGTTGTGGATCATGCTCCAGCCTTCGGCGGTTGTGATGGTGCTGGGACGGTATTTACCCCGGTTGTGGACCGGGGGGCCGGACCAGGCAAAGTCCCGGACGGAGCCGACCTCGCCCCGGAGCAGGGGCAACCACGAGCTTCCTTGCATGGTGTCGGGCGTCGGTACTCCCATCAGGTCGAGGACCGTTGGCGCTACGTCCACCGGCTGGACCAGGGCATTGGATCGGCCGGGCTTGGCGCCGGGCAGGTAGACGATCTGTGGAACGTGGGCGACCTCCTCGTAGAGCGGGACGAATCGATGGAGCCCTTTCTGAATGGATGTCTTGCCCATCCAATTGTGCTCACCCAGGTAGAAGCCGTGATCGGAGGCGAGAATGATGGCGGTGTTTTCAAGTAGCCCCATGTTCTCCAACGCGACCAGGAAATGGCCGAGCCAGGTGTCAACCAGGCTCACCTCGCCGGCGTACAGGGCCCGGCAGTGGTTCAGCTCGGCCGGCGTCAGGTAGTCGGCAGCGGAATAAAGCGGGAATATTATTTCGCGGCCCTCGTAGCCCGGGTTGTAGCGGTCGACGTACCATTGAGGCGGATCCCAGGGCTCGTGGGGATCGAATATGTCCAGATGGAGATAGAAGCGGTCCCACTCGCGATTCATCTCCAACCAGCGAATCGCATCGCGAAAGGTCTCCGCCGGCAGGAACTCCTCCTCGTAGCGTCGGTCGTTTGCCGAGCGGAGGTAGCCAACCAGGTCGGCGGTCATATCGAACGAGACGTCGGCTACGTCGCTCACGTCGATGTCAATCGGCGCGGTCTGGTAGCGGTCCGCGACCTGACCTCGGACCCAGTGGAACGCATCGAACCCGCGGCTGAAGAAGTAATCGTCGCGGAAGAGATTGCCGGTATCGCCGATCAGCATGGTCGTGACGCCGTCATCGCTGAGGACCTGGGAGAGTATCGTCTCCTCGCGGGGAAGAGCGCCCCAGTCGAAATAGGCCATGGTGTAGCGGCCGGTCCACATATCGCATCTGGCCGGCACCGTCGGGAAATTATGCAGGTAGGCCCGATCGAACACCGTGCTCATGCGGGCAAGCTTGTCGAAGTTGGGAGTGTGGATCCAGCTGTTGCCGTAGCAGCCAAGATGGTCCCATCGCAAGGTGTCGCAAACCAGGGTGATGACGTTCACTGCGGTTCTCCCTCCCGTCGTGCCAAAGATGCACGCATGGATTCATCTGCCGGTTCGGCGGACCGAAATCTCGAGTAACTAGGCGACGCCCTGATAAGGCAGCGGCTTCGGTTCCAACACTCCGACGAGTTTGTCCTTCAACGCAAATGCGGTGAAAAAATTGCCGAGCGGATTGTAGTGGCCGATGAAGTACCGTCGAAGATATTCATCCAGGCTTGTATTGAATGAGGCGTACTCATCCGTGTGGGCCTGCATCAGGTCGACCACGGGCAGACCCTTACTACCCATGAAATCGACGAACTCCCGGTCGAAGCGCCATCCGTCCACAATGGCCTTGGTGATCGCCTCCGCGCCGTAAGAGAGGACGCATATCACTTTCTTGGATTGAGCAGCGGCGAACTCTTCAACTTGCTCGACGATGCGCATGCTCGCCGTGAGAGCCGCGTCGAGGTATCGGTCGTGCACCGATACGAAATCCAGGAAGCCGGTTCCTGGATGCTCCTCCTGGTACTTGAGATAGGCCAGCCTCATCTCCAGACCGAAATCGCGCTCGAAATGACGGTACACCCAAACAGGGTCGCACAGGTTGTAAACCGAGTCGCAAGTGGGACAGGGATTCCCGTACTCGATTAGCTCGCCGGTCGCGGGGTCTACGTTAACAAACGGCCTGGTCGGAGTGATGTTGTGGGCGTTCTTGCCGGAGTTGATGTTCTGCCAACTGCTCAGGTTGCGGAAGTGGTCGTCCTCGAAGATATTGAAAACGATGTACTCGGCCGGCGTGCGCACCTCTTCACGCTTCATGCGCAGGTAGGCCTGATAGACCGAGTAGCCGCCGACGCCGAAATTGCGCACCGGCTCACAGAGGTGGGCCGCCAGGACTTCCTGCCAGGTCTCACCATCGTTGACCTGATCGCAGTCTGTGAAGCTATCTCCATAGGTGTTGATCCGGCAATCTCGATCAACGTGAGTGAGCATGCGACGGGCGCCGTGCAAGTCGTAGCTGTAGACGGCGACGGAGTCATCCACTCCGAATTTCCGCCGGCGGTCCCGATGGACGTAACCCAACTCGCTGTCATACCTGGACATGGGAAACGCATTGCCGGCGAACCACTCGTCGACCTCGGTCCGAGTGTAAAGCAGGTCGCTCAGGTAAGCGCGGGCGTCCACCTAACGCAAACCGCCGTACAGGTCGCTTTCGCGCCGGCAAAAGATATCGTAGAAGTTGATTGGGTAGGGATGCGGCCCCTCGCTTACGGTCTTCAGGTCGTGCATATCCTGGTCGGTGAGATAGAAGTCAACGACATCCATATTGCTGACGAACTGCTCCATCCTGGTGGCTCCGAGCAGCACGACATCGGCCTTGCCTGATTGAAGCAGCCAACGCATCGCTACGTTGGGGATAGTCTGGTCGTGGAGGGCGGCGATGCGGGACAGCTCATCGAGCGTGGCCCAACTCCGATCGTTGGCCAGCCTCTGCCAGGAGAACATCTCATCGTCCTTGGCCGCCCACAGTCTGGCGCCTTCAACCGGACGCTCGTCTCCTCGTCGATACTTGCCGGTAAGGAATCCGATGCCGAGAGCGCCCCATACGATTATTGACACGGACTGGTCCTGGCAGGCTGGGATTATGGAGTTTTCGGCGCCTCGATCGGCGAGGTTATACCAGATCTGGTTAGACAGAACCGGGGTGAGGTTCGCGGTCCTGGCGTGAGCGTTCGCTTTGACGATGTGCCAACCGTCCCAGTTGCTCACGCCGACATATCGGATCTTGCCGGCCCGGACGAAGTCGTCGAGCACCCGCATCGTCTCCTCAACCGGCGTGTACAGATCCCAGTTGTGGCACTGATAAAGATCGATGTAGTCGGTACCCAGCCGGCGGAGACTCGCCTCAATTTGGGTTGAGAGGTAAGTGCGTGAGAGGCCGACGCTGTTTGGGCGAACCTCGTCCTGCATAAGCCAGTAACCCTTGGTCGCTACCACGAAGCGGTGCCTCTTGTTCTTCAACACCCGACCCACCGTGCGTTCGGCGGTGCCGGCCATCTCGGTATTGGTTCCTACCGATCCGCCTCCGTAGAGGTTGGAGGTGTCGATGAGATTGCCGCCGGCGTCTTCGTAGGTGTCGACGAACTTCTGGCATTCCTTGTCGTCGAGGATGGTGCCGAACGGGATCGTGCCCAAACCCAGGCGGGCGACCTCCAGACCAGAATTGCCTAGATTACAGTATTCCATGGCGCTCCTCCGTTCCTCTCACGACAACTTGTACGACATGACTAACCATGCGAGTCGCTACGCATAGGCAGGGCCGGCTTGGCCCCGCCGGCATGATTTTTTCATGGTTCCTAGCCGGTATTACTTCTGGCTGGCGAGCAACCGCTGACATATGAGCGTTTTTTCTTTGATCCATGCCCGTGGACTGGAACGACGCGGCCGCTGTTCGGAAACACGGTCTGCGGCTAATCAGAGTCTTTCGATCTCTCTATCGGGGTCAATTCCGCGATCTGGTCGACCTCATCCCCTCTCCTTGTCGAGTCTACGACCTGCCCCGCTTGTCCGGGCCGGGAGAAAAGGAAACTTTATAGTGGGGCCACCCCCCATCATTTGCTTCAATTTTTCCAATTCCGGTGCATATGTGGGCGATTCCCGGCAGTCCACGCCACACGATTGCCGTGGAGGCGGGTTTGAAACCCGCCTCTACCAACACCGAAATGCCGTGCACGTGATTGGGCATGATTACGTAAGCATCCAAGCACGCGTCCTTCTGTGCCGACTAATCCCAATTCCGGAGCATATCTGGGCGAGTTCAGGATCGGATTGGCTCATATGCCTGATCGAGCTTGTGGACGCCATGAACTACAGCGACCAGACGAGGGCAACCACCAGGGGTTGCCCCTGCGACTGCCCAATTTACGGGTCCTGGTAGGTGATGGGTCTAGGCTCCAGCATTTCTACCAACTTGTCCTTGATCGCGAAGGCGGTGAAGAAATTGCCCAGCGGATTGTAGTGACCTATGAAGTATCTCGAAAGGTAATCTTCGAGGCCTATGTCGAACTTGGCGAAGTCCGCTTCGTGGGCCTGCAGCAGGTCTATGTAGGCGAGTCCCCGGTCGTTGAGGTGATCAACGAACTCTTGATCGAACCGCCGGCCGTCCTTGAATGCCTTAGCGATGGCCCGGGCACCATATGACAGGACGATGAGCAACTTCGTCCTGCGGGACTCGGCAAACTCGGCAACTTTATCGATGATTTTCATGCTGCCGAACAGTGCAGCCTCGGTGTAATCGGTCCGTTCGCCAAAATCGAGCAGGCTGTCCCCGGGGAACTCCTTGACGTGTTCGAGGTACTGCAATCTTGTACGGAGGTCGAAGTTGTTCTTAAACGTTTCGAAGACCCACTCTAGATTACAGAGATTGTAGAGTGATTCGGGAGTTGGGCAGGCGTTCGGGTACTCTACGACCGCGCGAGTCGCTAAATCCACTCCGATGTGAGGCAGTGTCGGCGCGATGTGCTGGTCGTTTTTTCCGGTGTAGATGCTCTGCCAACTGGTGAAACTACGGAAGTGGTCGTCCTCGAAGACGCCGAACAGGATGCACTCAGCCGGCGCGCGCGCCTCTTCGCGCTTCATGCGCAGGTACGTCTGGTAGACGGAGTAGCCGCCGATACCAAAATTACGCACCGGTTCGCAGAGATGGGCGGCCAAGACCTCCTGCCAGGTTTCGCCATCGCTGACCTGTTCACAGTTGGTGAAGCTGTTGCCGTAGGAATTGATCCGGCAGAGAAGCTCCGCGTATCTTATGGTGCGGCGGGCTTCGATGGCGTCATAGGTGTAGACGGACGTCGAGTCGTCGATTCCATCGTGGCGGCGTCGGGTGCGATGAAGGTAGCCAAGCTCCGGGTCGTACTTGGAGAACGGGAACTCCTCGCCGGCAAGCCACCTGTCGACCTCCGCCGGCTGGTAGACCAAGCCTTCCAGGTGTTTGCGAATATCCATGCCGGACCTCCAAGCTCTAAGGCGCTGTCTAGTCGACGATTCGGCATTGGCGCAGCATTGCCTTGCCGCGCTGCGATAGTCCGTCGAAGTCCTGTTGGGTCATCTCGACATACTGGGCGGGCGTAAACCAGGGCAGTGAGTAGGCGATGACCAGCTCCGGCCTGGGATGGTCCGAGCGGTTTGGCGTCCCTCGATGAATCGGACGTGGGTCCTGGATCCACAGGGCGCCCTTCTTCATGTTCAGTCTGCGCGTGCAAAAATCACCGTTCTGGACGATCTCGTCGTAGTGGTCCTCCATTGCCGGATCGGCGAGGTACTGGGTGCCGGGGATGATTTCAAAGCTGCCGTTGTCTTCCACCGTGTCCACGAGTGGGATCTTTACGCCAAAATGGGGACAGACCTCCATCCCGACGTGGGGGGAAACAAGCGGTATGTCGCGGTGCCAGGGCTGGTATTCGCTGCCGGGATACGGGTTGTTCGAAGAATAGAGCGTGATCAAATAGTCGTCGGTGCCCCAGTAACGGTCCAAGAACTCGAGCAGGACCGGATTCTCGTAGACTTCGGGGTCGGAAAAAGGAGGCTGCCAAGGCACCTCCACGTTGTAGCGATTGACGTTTTGCAGCCGGCCCTGGCCGGTGGGCCGGTCGCCGACAACCGTAGGCTCGAACTCTGGGCCCGGCGTTTCGTGTCCCATGGTCATGGCTCTCACGTTTTCCAATAGGGGCAGGAAGGCCGCGTGAATCGCATCGACCTTTTCCGCCGGTAAGAGGTCTTCGAAGATCACGTAACCGTTAATCTTGAACTCGGCGAGCATCTGCCGGATGTTGTAGCTGGTCAACGTCGATTCCTCAGAAACTCTCGTTGTGGGTCATCTGGAATTCGGGCTATTCAGGATTGTTCCAACGGCAAAGTTGGATGCGCTCCGGCGAGAACGACGGACAGGCGAGTTTAGGCAAAGAGTATCCATCGTCACTGATTCTTGCGCCCCATTGCGGGGTCAGTATCGCTGAACGGCCTGGGAACGGACGCGACGGATTCGACTATGCGGCAGTTTCCCAACAACCTTCTCCCTCGTTCCGATAGACGATCATAGTCTGCCTGGGTAACCTCCACGTGCCGGTTATGGACGAAATCACGAGTGTGATAGGTGTTGGTCGGATAGGGTCGGGGCTTTTGAGAGCGATTGGGAGTCCCTCGGTGCAGTGTCCGCGGTCCCCTTGACGAACATGGAGCCCTTTTTGAGGTCCACCCTTCGCGTCGGAACGCCGGCTTCCTCCAACATCCTCGCGTCAAAGTGGGACGACGAGATGGTCGGATGGGGCAGAAACTCGGTGCAGGGCGCCACTTCGGTGCTTCCGTTCACTTCATCGATATCGAGCAGGGCCAGTCTGGCGCCGACCACTCTTGGCGGCGAATACTGCGAGGGATATGGAGGATCGAAGGTCAGGGCGGTATCCCGATGCCAGTTCTGGTACCCGCTGCCGGGCATCGAAGTGTCGCAGGCGATACCGGAGAGGAGGTAGTCGTCGGTGCCCCAGAGGCGGTCCAGGAACTCCATCAAGGCCGGGTGCTCGATTATCTCTGGATCGTTGAATGGCATCCTCCAGGGCCACTGGATGCTATAGCGATTCAGTCGATCGATATGGCCTCCCGGAAGGGACTCGGGATGTTCATACTTTAGCCACTCGTCCAGTAGTTGCTCGTGCTCTTTCCGTATCCGAACGGCCTTTTGCGGTGTGGTGAAATCTTCGAATACGACGTAGCCATTGATCTTGAAACAGATGAGCATCTTGTCGATGTCGTACTGAGTTTGCATGGACTGCAACCTTTACTCGCCCCCGAACTGGTTTTTAGCGACGGTCAAACAGGTTCCAAAATTCGGCAGTTGCGCAGCAAGCGCTTGCCGCGATGCGAGAGCCGATCGAAGACCGATCGTTTCATCTCCACGTTGTGATTGTGGGTAAACCCCGGTGGGTGAAATACAAGGGTAGCCAATGGCCTGGGATCAACGGTTAGATTGGGAGTTCCTCTGTGGATTACCCGTGGGTCCAGAATCCAGAGCGAGCCTTTCTTGAGATTTACGCGCCGGCTTGGAACGCCGGCGGCTTCCAGCATTTCGGCACCGAAGTATTGTGAGTTCGATTCTGGATGTGGCATGAACTGACTGGAGGGAATCAACTCCGGACTGCCGTTCTCCTCGACAATGTCCACCAAGGCGAGCTTGGCACCGATAACCGGTGGGGGTATGTACCTCTCGGGGTAGGGAGACTCGACCTCCAAGCCAATATCGCGGTGCCAGCGCTGATACCCGCTGCCAAGGATCGGAGCGTCGCACCTGGTCCAGGTAAAGAGGAAATCGTCGCGCCCCCACAGCTTCTCCAGGAACGCCATCAGGGCAAGATGTTCGACGATGGCCGGATCGTCGAAGGGCGGCCTCCAGGGAAATTGGACCCCGTACCTGCCGATCCGGTCGATGCGTTGCCGCGAATCTGGGTTGTCACGGGCTATCTCTTGCTCCAAGAGGGGTCGGTAGGCGGCCCAAATGTTTTCTATCTTCTCCGCCGGAGCGAATCCCTCGATGACCGCGTAGCCGCTTAATCGGAAGTGCTGGAGAAGGTCGTCAACGTGTTCACTTGAACCATTCATGCAGACCTCTCCTAGCCATGCAAAGCTTACGCCTTCTAAAGGCTCAGGCCATTTCCGCGAACAACGCTCTCGTATGACGAATCCGGCCAAGCCGGCGGCCGCCCTCGGATACTCTACTTGCGCAGAGAAACGTATCCTCCCTGCGGCACCGGCAGATCAACCAATAGGGTTCCGTCGGCGCCCGTCAATGTCGACTCAGACAGCGGCGATAGGTCGTAGTTGTGCACCGTCGCCCGGAACCCTCCGTCAATGTTCAAGAGGATGGTGTAGAGAGAGTCCTCGTCGGTGCAGTTGAAAAGGTAGACCTCATCAGCATCTGCACGCAGCGGCACTTTCAACGCGGGATAGCTGGCATAGCTTACGAACGCCTTCCGATCGCGCTCGATCAGGATCGTCGAAGACATCGAATCATCCTGGACCGGTCTCATCTGGCCGTAGCGAAAGTCCTGCTTGTGCGTCTGGTAGAAGGACAACCAGGCTTTGAGTATTCGACGATGCTCGTCGGTCATGTTGATCAGGTCGGCGCCTATCTGGGGGACGCCGGAGGCGACCATTGTTGAGATCATCTTGGCAACTGTCTGATCGTTCTCCTCGATGTGCCACCAGACCGGGTCGTTGTGGACGGCGACGCCAGGGGGGATGTAGGAGCGGAGAACGAGGCACTGCCTTCGATTCATGTCGTAGCTGCCACCCTCGCCGGAATCCGGCGAACGGTGGGCAGTGGCGTTGTAGATGTTGCTGATGTTCGAGTAGCGGGCCCTGAACTCGATTACGGCATTGGGATTGACCTCGTCACACGCCTCGCGGATGCGAGTGAACGTGTCGGCGACGGCGAGACCGATGGCCGAGTAGTTGTGCTCGTGGTCGGCAACGCACCGCTCGAGGCTGGTGGAGTCGATCATATCGACGGTGTAACCGTCCGCCCCTGTCTCTCTCAGCACCCTCGCCATGACCTCGGGAACATACTGCTGAGTAATGGGGTTTCGCGGGCAAAGATAGGAGGTGAACACATTGTATTGCCGATCGGCCGGATCGATATCGAGCTCGACCAACGCCTCACTAAGCTGTTGGCGGACCTTGGTCTGCCGGCCGGCCATCCAGGGCGAAATCCAGAGCATACTCAGCAGATCCGTGCTCTTGAGCTTGCCGATGAAGCCTGGGAGGTCGGGGAACTTGGGACTGGCCTCGAAGTCGCCGACGTACTCCGGAAATCCCCAGGTCATCTCCCTACCCTTGAACTTCGTTTCCACGTCGCCAAACCAGCTAAGCCAATTGATCAGACCCCGCACACCGAGCTCTTTCAATACCGGCGCCACCTCCGACAGCTCATCGGGACCTATGCTCTCTGGCCGCCTGAAATCCCACTCGCCCTTTGGGGCTCCCCAAGGGGCCCACACCGGCTCCCAGGCAGGATCCGGGCTGGGACGAAATCGGGCGCCGACTTTTTCGTCGTGGACTGAGCGGAATAGCCGGAGAGTATCGAACCATGACAAGCCGCTGGAGACGAAGAAGCCATCACGATGTTCGCTGACGGGACCGACAGAGTGGCCATTTATCGGCCGATGCAAGCTGAAATTGGCGACTCCGCGAGGTTGGCTGCCGGAGGGGACATGGGTGGTCACCTGGTGTTCCAACTCTGTCTCAATCCGCTGGTCGAGGAAGGCAACCGCAAGGGTAGTGGCGCCCTGCCGGTTCTTTCCGATGATGATGGGAATGCTGCGGTCGGCCATGGTTTGATGTTCCGGGTCGCCAAGCGTCCGCGGTGGACGTCGCTGTAGGCCGATAAACTCGAGGTGAGTCTCGAGTTGCCACGGCATCCAGACCTGCTGCAAGTCCACACTGCTGCTCACCGAATCCAGTGTGTAACGATGCAAAGTGAACGCGTGGCCGGAATCGCGCCGCAAGCTGAACTCGCCCAGCGTGTAGGCTTTTTCGCGAGTCTCTTCCAAGACGAGGGTATATCCATCGGCCTGATAGGTCGCGCTGGCGCCACTCTCGCTCTGAGAGACAAGCCGCCATTCCGACACAGGCGGATTGAGGTCGAATTCCAACTCAACTTCAGCGCCGCGCACAAGTCGCTTGATATGCAATGCACGACCTCCCATTCCCAAAGTCGAAGCTCTGAGCGACTACATACCATAATATAGGATGTAGCCGGCCAGCGTCGCTGATATGCCGAGGGCCTCCGGAAAGCGCCTTTAGCTTGGATTGGGCTACGCGACGACCCTATCTATCGGGTCGGAAGGGTTGGTGCGGACTAGGATGACGAATCCAGAACAGTATTCGATCGGGGATCAGAAGGTGCGGTCGCTCACGTGGTCTAAGGGTAGCTATCTTGGCCGTTAGGGCGCGGACCCCGGCACGATTCCGCCGTTGGTTTGATCCCTTAGCGCTTCAGCGGATGGGACTGAGTTGGCTGGGCCGCGCGCTGACGTACATCGTGCTCGCCGAAGTCACCTACGTTTTCCTGTACCCGGTGGTCTACATGGCCTCGACCTCGTTCAAGTCGCCGGCCGACCTGTATGATCTGACCGTCTATTGGATACCAACCGAGCTATACCTAGAGCACTACGACGTCGCCATCGAGGCGACAAACTACTTTCATTCGCTCAGAAACAGTGTGCTTACCAGCCTGCCCGCGGCCATCGGGCAGGTTCTCATCTGTTCGTTCGTGGCCTATGGGTTCGCCCGGATACCCTTCCCGGGCCGGGATCTGCTGTTCCTGCTCGTCATCTTTACCTTCATCATTCCCCCTCAGACCGTCGTCGTACCGCTGTTCTTCCTCTACCTGGAGCTTGGCTGGCTGAACACGTATTGGCCCTGGATCGCGCCGGCCTGGCTGGGTCATGGGGTGAAGGGGGCGATCTTCGTGTTGATATTCCGGCAGTTCTTCCGGGGCCTGCCGGTGGAGTTGGAGGATGCGGCGTTTGTCGATGGAGCCAGCCGGCTGCGGGTCTTCTGGCAGATCATCCTGCCGCTGGCTTCGCCGGCGATCCTGGTGGTGTTCCTGTTCTCGCTGGTCTGGAACTGGAACGACGTGTTCATGCCAACTGTGTTTCTACACGGCGGTCTGGACAATGCGACTCTGCCCGCGCGCCTGCTTCTGATCGTAAGCTACTTCTTCTCCCAGGGGTCGGGGAAGGACGAAGGAGTGGCGCACGGTGTCCACGTGAACGACGGCTTGATGATGGCGGCAACGGTCCTAGTTGTCTTGCCGCAGATACTGATCTACGTCTTCCTACAGCGGTATTTCGTCGAGAGCATCGACCGGACCGGCCTGGTTGAGTGAATGCGGGAACGCACTGGTCCCGGGAAGTCCGCGAAAGGAGACAGGATCGATGCGACACCCGGTCCTTGCCTGGGGACAAGTCGCAGCACTATATTTCCCGTCCCCGCCCCTTTGGATTCCTTCCTTCGCCGAAGTAACTGTGTTGAGCGTCAAGCATTCTCGTTTGGCCGGCGGATTCTGCCGTGCCCAGGCCCGACCCCAGCGGGGGACAAGCCCCCGCGCTACATTCTCTCGTTCCGCGCTCGGCCGGCAGTCGACAGTTCGGCAGGCCTTGCCTGTGGAGAGCGGGCATCAAGTGCGATTGGAGGGCACACTTCGCGCCACATACGAAATGGAGGAGCCGGCTCTATTGCCCTGGGTGACTCCTCTGGGGCGGTGCGCCGTTTATGGCTGGCGCAGCCATTGGTCCTCGAAGCGGTCGCGAGGTTGCCAGCCGAGCAGCTTCTTGGCCTTGTCGTTGGGAAACTTGCCGTGCGGCATGTCGCCGTTTATGTGAAACACCTCAAAGGGACTGGGAAGGGAGGGAGTCTTGAGAGCCAAACGCACCGCCTCGGCGGCGTCCTGCCAGGACACCAACATCACCCATGCGCCAAGTGGCTGCGGTGGATGTGGGTTCGACGGGTTGTTGAAGTTGCCGAACAGCAGGGCCGGCACCTCCAAGCCATGCTCCTCCGCAAAGATTCGGCAGATCTCCTGGCCGAGGAACTTGGTCAGGCCGTAGAGGTCGCCGCAGGGACGTGCCGGCACGTCCGGCGGAACGCCGAACTCGTACCAGTACCCCGACGGAAAATTGTGGGTGACCTGAGCCGGCCCGGTGTGGACGATGCGGCGTATGCCGTGGTGAACGGCCGCCCGCATGACGTTGTATGCGCCGACCAAATTGACCCGGAAGTCGTTTATAGGGTCGCGACGGGTCACCGTGCAGTTGATTATCGCGTCCATACCGCGAGCGGCCTCCATCACCTGCGCGGGATTGGACACGTCGACGACACCCGACTCGTGGGGAGGTTCCAGGATTCTGGGGAGCGGCGCCCCGGTTGACTGGGGTTTGTTTTCGGCAACTATGCGTTCCAATGGGCGGAGATCGGTCAGGCGCAGAGTGTGGTCGCGGACAAGCGCTTCGGTCGTGGCCGAGGCCAGGGGACCGCCGGCGCCAAAGATCACCACCCGGCGAATCGGTTTGCTGGCCGGAGTGCTCCCCGCGGGCTCTGGCGACGCGTGTTCGACAGCGGTCGCAGATGAAGAAGGCCAATGCAGGTCCGCGCAGAGGTCGTGCCGGGGAGAATAGCCAAACGGCGGCTGGCCGGCCAGACCCAACGGGAAACGGGTCCGCCGGCCGGCTCCGACGACGTGGAAAACCCACCAGCCCATCTCCTGCTCGTCCGGAGATGGCTTGAAATCAATCGCTCGCCGGACTGCCTGCACCGCGTCTTCAACGTGGAGCCATCGAGGGTCGGGCGTGTCCGCGGCAACGCGGTCGTTGTCGACTATCTCGCCCGAACGCAGACCGATCGCTTTGATCGACATAACCCGCGCGGATTCGCGAACGGTCAACTCGGCGACGTAGGGGGCCAAGTCGGCGATGTCAGTCGTGGGCCTGGGCGCCCACCACTCGGAGACTCGCCACTCCGCCGAGTAGCGCTCAAACATCCCAAGGGAACTGAGGAGAATGAAACGGGTTGCCGAGGTAGCGGTGGAGAGCAGATTGTAGGTCTGCCGGGCGGCGGCGTCGAGGACCTCGTGCGGTGGGTCGTCGGGGTCCACCATCGACAACGAGTGAATGACGACATCGCAGCCGGCGGTGGCCTGCGAGGCGAAATCACGGTCTCTTGGGTCGCCAACGTGGGTGGGCTCAGGCCCCTCACCATCCGCCGCGAGATCCATCGTCTCGACGGTGTGCTCGAGGGCGAAGGCATTGGCCAGGGCTCTGCCCAAGAGGCTATGGCTTCCGGTGATGAGAATGCGCAAAGAAATCCTCCTGGCCGGCCGATCTACTCTCGCGCTACCACCGCGCGGGCGCCGGCGGAGGAACTTATCCGCCGGAACAAGCCGGATTTTAGCAGGGCCACGTCGCCCTCCGAGAGCTCGAAATCCGTCCCGTCAAGAGACAGGTGGACTGTGCCCTCCAGGACTACCCAATGCTCATTCACGGCGAGCTGGCCTTCCTCGGGTTCATCGCCGGGAATGGCGATCGTTCGCAGCTCGCTCAACGGGGAGCGGGGTCCCCGGTCGGGAAACGATTGATTGTTGGAGGCGCCGGCGACGACAAAGCCGTCGGCTGTAGGGATGGGAATGCCATCGTCCTTTACGATCAGGTGACCAATTCGTCTTTTCCGGCCTTCGTGAAGGGTCGGCGCGTCGACTGTGTCGAAGTCGGTGAACATCTGGAACCGGTGCACGACTCCCATGGGTGTATAGACTGTGGTATTGGGCGTTATCTCGTAGAGTTGCCCATCCAACCAGGCTTCGCCGTGTCCGGTGATGAAGTGCCAGTACTCGTCGCAATCGTGATAGTGGGGCTCAACGCCGTTGCCCTGGCGTTGGTCGGGGGTATGGCGGAGCAGCCGGATCTTTGCCCAATCGGGATAGAGATGCTCGTCCCACTCCGACGGGAAAACATTCTTGGACACTAGCATGTAATTGTCGGCGCTTAAGATCAAGGCTGTCTCCCGAGTCTTGGTTATCCCTTGAGGCCGGAATAGGCCATCGTCTCCATCACTTTCTTGTGGAAGATGATAAAGATAATGATGGGCACGGCGGTTGTTATCATTGTCGCCGCCGCTACCGCTCCCCACCGCGCAATCGTATCCTGACCTATGGTTAGCAGCGCCAGCGGCAGCGTACGCATGGCTTCGGTCCGGGTGAATACGAGTGGACCGAAGAACTCGTTCCAAGCGAATATGAAGGTGATAATGGTGAGAGTAGCCCAGGCCGGCCGGACTAATGGCATGACGATCTGCCAGAAAATTCGCAACTCGCTGGCTCCATCCAAGCGGGCGGATTCAAGAAGCTCATCGGGCACCTGCTCTGTAAACTGCTTCATGAGGAACAGTCCGTAGGTACTGGGAAGGAGCGGCAATATCAGCGCCCAGTACGTATTGATCATGCCCAGCGAGTCGATGACTATGTAGCGAGGAATCTGGGTCACTTCCGGCGCGAACATCAACCCAGCTATCACCGTCAGAAAGATGAAGTTGCGCCCGGGCATATCTCGGTGCTTCGCCAGTGGGTAGGCGGCGAGACTCGCCAGAACTATGACGCCGGCAACAACCACGGCCGCCACGAACAAACTGTTGAATATGTACCGTGAGAAGGGAACAGCGAGCGCCGAGGTGGATATCAGCAGGGCCTCGAAATTGTCCGTAACCGGCCGGAGAACGATAAAGCGCGGCGGCCAGAGAAACAGCTCTTCGAGCGGCTTGAACGCGGTCGAGACCATGTAGACCAGCGGCAATGCCATGAAAGCCGCCAGCGCAGTGAGGAGAAACATCGTAATGACTTCGCCGGCGCTGACCACGCCCCAACGGCGGGCCAACTGTGATTGAGCCATTCTCTCTAGTCCTCGCTGCTAAACAGTCGCATCGCGGTTCGCCCAAGGAGGAATGTAAACAGGAACAGGATTACGGCAATTGCCGAAGCGTATCCCATCTCGAATCGAATGAAGGCGTAGTCGTAGAGATGGGCCACGATGGTGTGGCCGGCGTATAGAGGGCTGGGCAATCCGACCAACTGAAGAGCGATCTGAAAAACGGTGAACGATATCACGATGGACATCACTGCTCCGAACAGAAGCTGTGGACGCATCATCGGCAGCGTAATGTGCCAGGCCTCGACGACCGGGCTGGAGATGCCATCGACGCGGCCGGCTTCATACAGCTCGGTGGGCACGTTCTGCAGGCCGGCCAGGAAGACCAGGAAGTTGGTCCCCATGCTCATCCAGAGGGACACGAACATGATCACCGGCAAGATCGTGTCCTGGTGAGAGAGCCAGGGAAACGGCTCATACAGGACTCCCAGCTGCATACCTACGTTGTTCAAAAGACCATAGCGATCGTTCGAGAAGATGAACTTCCAGACTATTGCCATCGCGATAGCGCTGGTGATCGAAGGTGTGTAGAAGGCCAGGGTATAGGGAGTCCTGATCGGGACTCGATTGATGAACCAGGCCAGGACGAATGACAGAATGAAACCAAGTGGGCCGGTGATGACCGCGAAGGTCAGCGTATTTGCCACGGCGATCAGGAAAATGTCGTCACTCAAGAAGAGCAGGCGATAGTTAGACAGGCCCAACCAGACGGGCGCCTCCAGGAGGTTGAAGTAGGTCCCGCTAAGATAGACGGCGGCGATCACCGGAGCCACTATGAACACCAGGAACAGCGCGAAGAAAGGAGCAACAAACAAGTAAGAGACTACATGCCGTTGCGCTGTTCGGCTGATGAGTCGACGTTGCCGGGCCGGGGCGACTGCCACCGAAGCCGACGGGGATACACCGAATGGTTGCGCGCGGCCGACAAGCCGGCTCAAGCTGATCTACCCATGATCTGTGGTTCAGAAACCTATCTGTTGGCCTCCAGGCCAAACTCTTCTCGTTTTTTTTCTAGCTCGCGGTTGATGTCCCGAACAGCTTCTTCCACTGCCTCTCGCTCACTCCATCCCAAAAGGACTATGCGGTTCCAGGCATTCACAATGTGCCGATCTGTGAAGTACCCGCCGAGCACGACCGGGCGCTCCTTGAACCATTTCCACTGTTCCTGGATAGCGGCAATGTCCTCCCTGGGCCAGGGCAGGTTCTCCAACGCCTCCACGTTGGCGGTATTCCAACGGGCCTCGACTCCGATCAGCGCCTGCAACTCCTGGGCGTAGCGCGTTTGGACCTCCGCGGACATCCACCACTTCATGAACTCCCAGGACTCGTCCTGCAACTTGGAGGACTTCAGCATCACTACCGCTCGTCCTTCGCCGCCCGACGAGCGATCGATCGTTCCGTCCGGCAGGGGAGTGCCAGGCAACGGCACCATCTTCCACCGGCCAATAAGTTCCGGCGCAGCAGTAGAAAATAAGATGTAGTCCCAGTAGTGGGATACGCCTATGGGTATTTCGCCGGTTCTCATGCGGTTGAAGAAGTTGGCCTGCAGTGGGATCTTGTAGTTTCTATACAGACCAGTCCACTCCTTGATCGCGGCCAGAGCTTCGGGCGTGTCCAGGCCTGAACGACGCTTGTCGTCGCTGTAGAACTGGCCGCCACGCTGGAAGAGAAAGGGATTGAATCCCGGGGTTTGACCGAGTGCGCCCGTAGCAATCGTCGCCTCTCCCACCTGGGGATAGTAGAAGTCAAGCCCGTGCTGGTGCAGTTGCCAGATGACGTCGTAAGTTTCCTCCCACGTGTTCGGAGGCTCCAAACCCAACTCGGCCAGGATATCGACCCGATAGAAGAGCATGTTGAAGTCCTGCGACTCGGGTATGCCGAAGACCCCATCCTGATAACGGTACGGAGTGATGGCTCCGGGTCGGAAGCGTTGCTCGACCTCGGGATAGTCGGGGAACTGAGACAAATCGACGATAGCATTGCGAATCGCGAACTCGACCGGCAGGTTCGGATCGACGCCGGTCGCGACATCGGGCGCTTTTCCGGTCGCGGCGGCCAGCAGGATTACGTTGAGACCGCCGGCGGCGACCTGGTTTGGCGGGAAGACTTCGACGTTTACGCGGATGCCGGTGTTGGGGGTGAAGTCGTCCTCGATCATGTCCTTCATGATCATTCCCCACTCGCGGCCACGTGCAACCCAGACTGTGATCAGTGGAGCTTCGGATTCACCAACCTCGTACCGGGAGCCGATTCCGATGTAGTCTCTTTGGAAAGACGCGAAGAAGTTGGCGATCGTCGACCAGATGTACTCAAATATGTTGGGAGTCGCACGGGGCAATTCCGCGTCCGGCGAGGCGAACAAGAGGTAATCCAGGTTGAGCGGCTGGTCGCGCAGCGTCAACTGCCAGGTCGAGATAATCGATTGACTACCACGAAACTCCTCGATTCGTCCCGGCAGCGTGTCCGGCTGGTCGGCCAACGACCGAAGCTGGTCAGCCACCGCCAGCAGGCTGTTGGCGGCATTGGGTCTATATCCACTTATCTCCACGAGGCGATCCGACTCGACCTCAAGCAAATCCGCCATCCGGTCGAGCCGGCCGACGAGATCGGGAATCCTGTCGGCCAATTTCCACATAATACGATTAGGATCCGGCTGCGCGCCGGCGACCATCGTGACTTCGCGGGCCATGAGCGACATGTCCAGCGTCACCTCGTCCATGGCCCAGAGCGTATGGCGTAGCGGCCCGACAACCGGGGTAAGCCGGATTACGTGCTGGCCCCTGGTCAAATGCACCAGATACGGCTCGTCATCGGGAGTTTCGGGGCGGAATCCCCGCCACTGCCGGTCTCGCGGGAAGAAGACCTCTCTGAACTCCTGGAACGGGACCTGGCCATCGATCTCGATGGATCGCGGGACCGGCAGTCCGCTCTCATAACCCTGCCACATTCGGAAGAAGAGCTGGTACAGACCATCTGAAGGAACGTCGAACGTCCACTCGACCCAGCGGCCTCCCAAACGCCAACGCCATCCGCCAAACTGGTTGAGGCGGTAGAGTCCTTCCGCTTGCGGTTCTGTCAAAGGCCCGTACTCGACCTCGCCCCTAACGGTCGGATCGGCCTTGCTGCTGGGCAACTCAGCTTGAATCTTGATCTCGACAGTCTCAGCGACCGGCGAAAGGCCTGCCTGCCGGTAGCGTTCCCTGGCGTCCGCGTAGGTAGGAACATCTCTCGGGGAGACAATGTGAATGGCGCCGATCGCGATCGGTTCACGGACGGTGACGAGTCGGAGCGTGTGGGTGCCTACGTGAAAGGCGAACTCGAACGGCTCAGAGTACCAACCTTCGCCATCCTTCAGGCGCTCCGCCATCCACCGGGGCGCCTCTCGCTGTGGGGGACGCAGGTCGTTGCCATCCCGATCGCGCTCCGGCGGACCGGCATCGCGCCAAACCCGGTAGAAGATGGTCCGCTTTGCTTCCAGGAACGGGTACGCGCCATCTATCTTGAGCTCTCTGTGAATGGATGATCGGTTGCCGGCGATCGGGTAATACTCGACCACAATGTTATACAGGCCCGGTTTCTCGATATCGAACGTCCACTCAACCCACTCGACATCATCCTGCCAGATTAGCGTGGGTCCTGAACGCCCCTCAAAATTATCGACCACATCCAGATCGCCAACGGACGACCGGGAGGTGAAGTCGGGTGCGGGAATCGAAATGCGGACTCCCTCGGTAGGCCGCATGCCAGCTTGGAGATATTGGTCCCGCACGTTGAGGTAGCGCGGCTCGAGATCGACAACTTGCTGAGAGGCCGGACCGGCCGAAGGTAGGGGACGAATTGGTGAGGCGTTGGCGGGCTTCGGCTCGGCCGACACCGCAAAGGCGGCCACCAGCAACAGAGTCGCCAGGATGCAGGCGACGCGGGAGCGACTAACCAATGCCGCAATGTTTGCGTTCATCAACCGGAGACTTCGCATTTTCATACGATCACCTCCGGTCTGGGCCAGCGCTCGACTTGAGGTTTCGGAGTATCGTCGGCCAGGGCCGTTTCCCACATGGTAACCCACTCAGGGTACGCTAGCTCGCTTGCCGGATTCGACCGGCTTTGAGCTATGAACCCTGACAGGTAGGGGTGGCCAGTTGGTTGCGACGGATCCTGGTAGCGGAGGTCGGTTGTCCAGCGCACGCCTTCCGAGCGGTTCTCACCACTAACGTGGCACAGGTAGGGGTGAAAAACGGCAACCCCGCCGGCCTCGGTCGCCAACGGTACACGTTCGCCGGGCGGAAGGTCCTCATCGGCGATCAGGTAGGTGTGCGTCCATTGATGCCTTCGAAGACCATGCTTGTGGCTGCCATGGATGACCTGCACACAGCCGTTCTCCTCGGTGGCATCGACGAGCGGTATCCAAAGAGTCACCATCAAAGTGTTTTCGCCATCGGGCTGAATCACGGCGACATCCTGATGGAATCCTGAACGATTGCCGGCCCAGGGACCGATACTGTCCGGGATGCGAGCTCGCAGCACATGGATCGGATGGCAGAGGATTTCCGCGCCTACCAAAGACTCTATGATCGCAAGCAGCTTGGGATTGCACATAAGGTGAAAAATGGCCGGTCCCAGCGACTGGTGGGGACTCACGTCACCGAGGATTTCCAACGACTCCCTCGCAATTTGGGCGACGCGGTACTCGAACGGTTCGCGCTCGTGCAGATAAGTGATTTTGCCCTCGGCGAAGAGCCGGCGGGCATTCCGGTCGACGATCCCTTCCAACTCCCACCGGACCGGGTTCAGGTCGCCGGGTGCGAGAACGCCTTCCAACTGAAGGTAGCCCTGATCGTAATAGTCATCGATCTGGGACTGGCTAAGTCTCATTCGTTGGAGCTCCTCATTCGCCGCCTCCTCTGACTGCGACGCGCGATGCTCTCACGAGTCAATGGATTCGTAACTCAGGGAAAAGTCGCCAACAGCTCGTCCACCTTCGCCTGCACGCGTTCCGTGATGAGGTCGACCGCTCGGCGGCCGTACTCGGCCGAGGCCTCCTGTGGAGGACGGTTACCGCCGACTCCGAGTAGCTCCTCGTTTGGATCGGCAGGCAGCCGGCTCATGTCGACGCAGTCCGGCCTCAGTGCCAGCATCAGCGAGGTCTCCCACTTTCCGGCGTGATCGCCGGCGTCCGGCAGTACGTCCCGGACCAGCTCGAAGCCGGTACAAACCCACCCCACAGCACTCCTTACCTGTTGATGGCCGGCTGCAAACAGGCTGACGGCGGAGTCGGCGTGGGGCCGCAAGCCGTAGTGGCCGGCGATAACTACGATGACCTTGAATCCGTAGCTTTCGACCGTCCGCATCATGTGAAGCAATAGCTGGATGTGGAACAATTCCTGCTCGGTACAGGTCTTGTCCATGTAGCCAGGGGCGAAGGTCGATTTCGGCAACCCGAATCTTGCGGCGATCTTGCCCTCCGGATCGCCGCGAGATTCCATAATGTACTCGCGATTGTCTCCCCAGTACTGCGCCGGGAAGGCGATGCCACCGACTTGCTTCGCGAAGTGCACAGCCAGCCCGTGGGCCTTGACCGCGTCGAGGCCGAGGCAGTCGTGTTCGCCGTGCCACTCGAGGGTGCCGACCGGCAGATAGGCGACCGGTTTCCTGGTGCGAGCTTCCACGTACTCGTGGGGAAGCAGCTCTTCAAATTGGACTCGTGTCATTGCACCTCGATGCCTGACCTTTCCGACCGCGTCGGCAATGGGTTCACCCGGCGGATGAGAACGCCTCCAGGAACCGCCGGCTAGTTATCGCGTCCTCCAAAGGGTTGGCGGCGGCGTCCTGCTCGATGACGATCCATCCATCGTAGTCGACCTTTTCCAGTGCGCCGAGAACCTTCGCAAAATCGACCGTTCCTTTGCCCAAGGCAGCGAACACACCTCGCCTGATCATCTCCAAGAAGTCGACGCCCTCGGCCTTTGCCTGGGCCAACGCCGGTACGTCTACATCTTTGAAGTGCAGGTGCGCTATACGGTCGGAGTGGTCCTCGAAAGCCGCGACCGGATCATCTCCGGCATAGGCGATGTGTCCGGTATCAAGGCACAAACCGACCAACGAAGGGTCGGTTGCCGCCAGAACGCGCTCGAACTCGAATCGCCTCTCAATAGAAGTCCCGGCGTGTGGATGGTACACCGTTCGGAGATCTATTCCCCGCAGAGCTTCGCCGGCTTGGTTGAGCCAACCGGTCAAGGCCTCGAACTCGGTGTCGGAGGGAGAGTCGGCCTCGGTCACCCGGCCGGCCACCTCATTTCTGTGGGGCTGGATCACCTCGGAGAGTATGATCACTCCTCCGCCAATCTCTTTGATTTGTCGGCCAAACTCGATTGTGAGGGACAACTCGGATTCGTGATTCGCCGGATCTAACACGTCTATCCAACGCCAGGCCCCGACGAAGTCAAGTCCCCGCTCGCCCAACAGACGGCGTACTAGTGACGGGTCCTCGGGGAAGTTAGACGACCGCTCTATGGCCGTGTAGCCTGCCTCGACGATCTGATCGAGCATGGGTTCGAACTCGGGCGGCTCAAGCCAATAGTAGGCCGCCTCGCTGCCCCAAGTTACGCCGCCGGCTGCTATGCGCCACTTTGCCACCGATGCACCCCCATTTCTTACTGTCAGTTACGCCGATCGAGGCGGGACGAACGACCTGCCTTACATGAACTGAATGCCTTGACGCTGCTGCAGGTAATCCTCGCGAAGCTCGGTCCGATCGGCCGGCACCGGCAGGTCCCACCAACCTGGAATCGTGTAGGTCGCCTCCGGACCCTCGCTGACGATCATTATCTCGAGAAGGGCCGGCCCGTCGGTGGCAAGCGCTCGCTTGACGGCAGGCCCTATTTCCTCGGGCCGGTCGACTCGCTCTCCGTGCAGGCCGAACTCGCGGGCGATATTCGCGAAATGAGGCGTGTACCAACTCCCGTCCGAGCGACGGAACTCGCTGACGACGTTCCGGTCGAACAGGGCATCCTGTCCGTTTCTGATCGAGAGCCAACCGCAGTTGTTCATCACGACGAAGAGTACCGGCAGGTCCAGCATGGCCGGCACGGCCAACTCCTGCATCGTCTGCATGAAATCGCCATCGCCGGCCACGCCGACGACCGTACGGTCCGGTTGGGCCAGCTTCGCACCTATGGCCGCCGGCACCGTGAACCCCATCGTCGAGAAGCCGCCGCTGGACAGGTGGGTTCGCGGCTCATAGACCGGAAAGTCCTGATGGACGATCATCTGGGTCATGCCGGCGCCGGCGGTGACGATGGTCCGCCGGTCGACCGCGTTTCGCAACTCGGTCATTGCCCGCTGCTGGGTCATCGGGTGAGACTTCGAGTTGCGCAGCGGTCCCTGCACGTCGTTGTTCCACTCATTCTGGAGCCTGCCCAGCTCCGCGAAGTACTTCGATTCTCGGTAGTCTCGCGCCGGCATCCTGTCCCGCGCCGCCTGAAGCAGCCCTTGGACCGCCGCTTGCGCATCTCCCAGCAACGCGACTTCGACCGGGTAGTTCTTGCCAATCTCGGTTGGGTCTATGTCCACCTGGATGAGCTTGGTGGGCGGAATGCTGTAGGAGACTCCCTGCTTGTAAGAGCCGGCGGTCCAGTCGACGAAACGGCAGCCCACGCTGAGCAATACGTCCGCGTTGGTGGTGAGGGCGTTGCCGCAGGTGCTCCCCATCGATCCTACGTACCAACCGTTCAGCTCGTGGTCTTCCGGTATTGCGCCCTTGCCATTGAAAGTAGTGACGATTGGAGCGCCGACGTACTCGGCGAGAGCGACCAAACTTTCGCTGGCACAGGCTGAGATCGCGCCACCGCCGGCCACGATGGCGGGGCGTTGGGCGTTAACAAGCAGATCGGCCGCCTTCTCAACGTCCGTGGGATCCGGATGGCTGCGGCCTGTGGACCACCTGCCAAAATCATGGTCCGGCAGTTGGCTCTCGATGGGATTCGCGTAGGCGTCCAGCGCGATCTCCACGTGAACCGGCCCGGGCCGGCCGGAGAGCATCGCGTTATAGGCGCGATGCATTACGAACGGTATCTGCTCCACGTTGGTTATTTCCCAGTGCTTCTTGGTGACGCCTTCGGCGACGCGGGGGAAATCGGCCCAGTGGTTTCGGTCCAGCTCCTGCATGATCGAGTGTCCCCTCATATAGGAGTGGGGAGCGCCGGTCAGCAACAGGACCGAACTCGAATCGACGAAGGCGGTGGCCATCGCGATGATGGTGTTGGTAGCGCCGGGACCGATCGAGGTGAAGGCGACCAGCGGTATGCCGCTTGCTCGGAAATGGGCGTCGGCCAGGTGCACTGCGCTCTGCTCGTGCATGACCGGGATTATCTTGGTCTTGTCCTGCTGGTCGAAAAGAGCATCGGTTAGCTGGAAGCTCCCGTGTCCGGGGATTCCAACGACGTAGGGGGTGCCGGCTTTGACTATGTAGTCCGCGATATAGTGTGCGCCTGTCCTGATCACTTGAGCTACCTCCTCTGGTTTCGCAATTCCGCTCCTAAGACCACATCAGGTCGGCTTTCAATCTACATAATGGCAATAGTATATATCGCTAGGTGTGGCGGCGTCGCCGGCCCTTAGTTTGACGCAGGGGGTTTCATTCTCTAACAACTGTTGTGACTCAAAGGTTGGAGGTGGTCCTGCCTTCCCCCACCCCCTCTGGATTCCGGCCGTCGCCGGCATGACGAATGGGGGGCCGGATAGAGGGTCTCGGGTGTCGCGAAACGTCATTTTCGTACCAATGGCTCATGCCGGCTTGGGCCGGCACACCAAGTGATAAAAATCGGGAGTCGTGGGTTAGTTCAGCGAATTGGCGCCGCGGATTCTGCCCCCGGCCCCGGCGGGGGACAAGCCCCCGCCCTACATTGGCCTTGGGGAGAATGTCGCCGATTTCTCGACTGACGTTTTGCCGCGTTGGATTCGTGCACGGATTCCCGCCTCCGCAGGAAAGACGATTGCGGGATTTGATGGGTTTCGAAGTCACGGTAAAAGGCGCGTAGAGTCATTTTCGGATCAATGGCGGACGTCAGTCTTCTACCCGTTGCCAGCGCAACACCTGGCGCGCGTGATCGGAAAGATCGTCCCAGATGTCGCGTGGGATCTTCTCACTGGTATTCTGATGCGACCATTCGGAGTGGAGCCAGGCCGAACTGAGCGCCATGCAGAGCTCGTCTCGGACGTGATCGGACCGATTCGGGGTACCGCGGTGGAAAGCACGCCCATCCTGGACCCACAGTGAGCCCTTCTTGAGATTGAGGCGTATCGGGTAATACCTGCCGATCTTCTTCGCGCCCTTGCCGAACACCGAGTTCAAGTTATGGAGCAGGTCCGGGTCGGTCACGTACTGCGTGCCGGGAATTATCTCGAAGCTGCCGTTTTCTACGAACGTGTCGACGAGTGGGAACTTGACTCCGACGTAGAATGCCGGCGTCATTACTCCGGGGAAAAGTGCGGTTTGTCCGTCCCGGTGCCAGTCCTGGTAGTCAACTCCCGGGAATGGCATATTTGAATCGAAGTGGGTCCAGACGTAGTCAGGACCAAGGGCCCGTTCTAGGAACTCAACAAGCGCTGGGTGCTCGAAGATACTCTCGTCGAGGAACGGGCGCTCAAACGGGACCCGAACGTTATATCGGAGCCGCTCCATGTTGGGGTCTCGTTCGCGAATCATGCGATCGCGGTAGGGGATCCACGCTTCGCGGATGCGATCGATTGTATTCAAGGGGATCATGTCTTCGAATACCACGAATCCGTTGATCCGCCACTCCTGCATCAGTTGGTCGACGTCGTACTCGGTTGCGGTAGCCATCATCACTCTCCATACATGACATAAAACATAGTGTTGGGTTCACTCGAATGGAATTGTTAGGTAATAGTCGAGGCCTCTGGGCGCTCGTTTGTTCACGTTCATCCCCCACCGCTCTGGATTCCGGCTTTCGCCGGCACACGAAGGTATGAAAACAGGTGCGCTGGTTGGCGGGCCTTCTGTACGATGGCGCGTGATGAGGGTTGGTTGCCGGACCGCCGGGAGCGGGGGACAAGCCCCCGCGCTACATTTCCCATCCCATCCCCTCTGGACTCCGGCTTTCGCCGGAGTGACGACAGGGAGCGCCAGGTCGTACAAAGTGGTTTCGAGAGTCGTTGGTGGGAGTCTGAAGCACGATCCAAACCGATGAACACTGTTCTCGTACCAACGAAATAGCATTATTCCCTTGATCTGTCCGCACTTGAGGGGCCCGCGCTAGGGAATGCCGCGAGCCGCGTATCTCATTGAACAATCCGAGCTTGGCTCAGCATCTTCTTGCCGCGCTCTGAGAGCTTGTCGAACTCCGCCTGGGCCATTTCGATGTACCGGGAGTTTGCGAACCAGGGTCGCGAGTATGCAATGACCAGCTCGGGGCGCGCATGGTCCGAGCGATTTGGGGTGCCACGATGGAGTGGACGTGGGTCTTGAATCCAAAGAGTGCCTTTGTCCATGTTCAGCCGTTGCTTGGGAAATGAGCCTTTCTCGACGATTCCATCGTAGCGTCCTTCTAGCGCCGGATCCGCCAAATACTGGGTGCAGGGGATTACTTCGAAGCTACCGTTTTCCTCGTAGGTATCGACCAGCGGAAACTTGACGCCGAAATGAGGACAGACCTCCAGGCCTTCGTGCGGTGCTAAGAGGGGCATGTCGCGGTGCCAGCGCTGGTATTCACTACCTGGATATGGATTGTTCGAGGAGTACAGCGTGATCAGGTAATCTCTGTCGCCCCAATAACGGTCCAAGAACTCAATCAGGACCGGATTCTCGTAGATCTCTGGATCGGAGAATGGCGGCTCCCAAGGGACTTCGACAGTGTAGCGGTTCACGTTCTGGAGCCGGCCCTCGCCCTTGCGGCGGTCACCGTACTCGTTGGAATCGTTCCGGCGTTTTACCTCTTCCAAGAGCGGCATGAATGCGTCGCGGATGCGGTCGACCTTGTCGACCGGAATGAAGTCCTCGAACATCACGTAGCCATTGATCTTCAACTCGGCAAGTTTCAGGTCGAGGTCATACTTGGTTTGGGTGCTTTGCATCATCCATTCCTTTGCCGTTCGATTGTGAGAATTCCGCCGGCGGCAGCCAAATCATGCCAATTGGCGATTGTCTCAGCGGAGATTATGGGGATCTTCGCCTCTTCTCAATTATCCCTTAATGCCGCTGATTACCATGCCCTGGATGAAGTATCGCTGAGCGAAGAAGAAGACGATTACCGGTATCACGGTCATGACTGAAGCGACCGCCATTATGTACACGGTCGGAATCACGTCCGAACCCGGCTGGGTCAGGTAGGTTTGATACGCTTTCATGGCGACCGCGAGGGTCATCTTTTCCTGGTCATTCAGATAAATCAATGGGGCCAGGAAATCGTTCCACTCACTCATGTAGGTGAGGATAGCCACTACGCCCAGGGCAGGAAACACCTGTGGCAGGATGATTCGCCAATAGACTCCGAACTTGTTACACCCATCTATTTCGGCGGCATCGTCGTATTCCCGGGGAATCGTGAGGAAGAACTGCCGTAACAGGAAGATTATGTACGCGTTGGTGGCGAAGAAGCTCGGGACGATGAGAGGATAGAACGTATTGAGCCAGCCGATCTCCTTGAACAAGATGAACTGCGGGATCAGGGTGACATAGTAGGGCAGCATCATTGTGGACAATACGATCAAGAACAGCACGTTCTTAAACGGGGCGTTCAGCCGGGCGAAGCCGAAGGCCACCAGGCTGCAGCTTATCAGCCGGCCAACGAGGACGCCCACGACGATCAACATAGTATTCTGCAAGCCGCGTAGGAAATTGAAGTCCGCGAGCGCGGTTGGGATGTTGGACCAATCGGGCGAGTCGGGGATCAGGGTGGGCGGAAATCGGTAGATCTCCAGAGGACCCTTTAGCGACGAAGAAACCAGCCACAGGAGCGGCCAGACAAAGATGTAGGCCATGTATGCGACGGCGATGTAGAGGAGAATACGCCCAGGCGTCCACCACCAGGGCCTTTTCCTCCAACTGCTAGGCAGAATGTTGGCTAAAGTCGATTCAGAAGGTGACGCAATCCCACTAGAACTCATTCGTTATCACCCCCTGTCATCTTTCCTGGCCTTCGTAGTAGACCCAAGGCCGCGCCATTCGCATGATGATGATCGTCAGTATCAGAATCACGAAGAACAGGAACCAGGCCAACGCGGCCGCGTAACCCATTTTCAGGAATATCCAGCCATTTCGATAGAGGTATAAGACGTAGAAGAGTGAGGCGTTATTCGGTCCTCCATCGGTCAAGATGAAGCCGGCAGCAAAAATCTGGAAGGTGGTAATCAGACCGGTGACGATGTTGAAGAAGATGACGAACGAGGTCATTGGAATTGTTACGTTGATCAGTCGCTGCCACATGTTTGCGCCGTCTACCTTGGCGGCCTCGTAGAAGGTGGTTGGGACCTGCTGCATAGCGGCAAGATAGAGTAGTATCCCACCCCCTGAGGCCCAGAGGGTCATCAGAATGAACGCCGGCATTACCCAATCTTCGGATCCCAACCAGTTGGGGCCCTTGATCCGAAAGACGTCCCACAACGCGCCATTGATGGCGCCAAAATCACGATTCAGCAACCAACCCCAAAGGTAGGCAGTTGCCACGACCGGAACAATGGCCGGCATATAGTAGGCTGTTCGCCAAAGCGAACGCCCGGCGACGTCGCGGTTCAGCAGAAGCGCAAGTGAGTAGCCCACCACTGTGGTAGCAGGCACGACGATAAAGGTGTACTCCGCCGTCACCTTCAAGGATTTCCAGAAGAGCTTGTCCTCGAAGAACATTGTGCGCAGGTTGTCGAAGCCGGTCCATTTGGGAGGACTGAGGATGTCATAGCTAGCGAAGAGTAGACCTGCCGAGGCAATCATCGGCGCCACCTGGAACACGAGAAAGCCGATAATCCAAGGCGATAAGAAGAGATAGAAAGCGATCGCCTGTTTGCCATCCCTGGTACGCCACCAATTGGTCGGCGCTATTGTGGCCACACCACCTGGGCCTATGGATCCTGTAGTGGTTGGCTTTGCAATATCCTCTGATTCAGCAGATCGTCTCAAAGCTTGATCACCTCACTACTGCGTCTTGACGCTGTTGAGGGCTCTTATCGAACCTGTTCCCGGGTCGATATCATCTTTGGACAGTTGGCTGAGAGACACCGATTACGACGAGCGAGTTGCTGGGACAGTCGACGTCTACTCAGCCTGTCAGTGCGGCAGGTATTCAGTCATACACTAGAGTGTTTGCCCGCCCGAGCGCGGAGGATTTCGCCTCCGCGCTTGGCAGACTTGATGACGTGAAATACCCGCAGGTCGGGTCGACTAGTCGAAGCCCTTTGCCAGCTCGGCGTTGACCGTGTTCTCGGCCTCGGTGAAGGCCTCCTTCAGAGTCATCTTTCCGCCCTGAGCGGCGTCGATGGCGGCACCGGCCGCCTGTTGGAAGAACCTTCCCTTACCACCATAGTGCCTCGGGAAGATGTGGACCCTGTCCTGTGCGGCCAACATTGGCTTCGTGCTCATGCCATCAATTCTGGCCAGGCTGGCCAGGCTGATGTCCTTGGCGAATCCGTCCTCCATATTCTCGACGTACTTCAGCGAATCCCAGAGTGGGACGAACCAAGTCGTATCGCCGGTCAGCTTCTTCTGATTGACTTCGTCATCAGTGGTGAAGCTGACTATCCAGGATGCGGCCGCGTCCTTCTTCATGGAGTCCTTGTTGATAACGAGCAGGTTGCTGAAGTTGATGTGGCCGGGTTTCTTGTGCCAGGGCGCCAGCATGATTCGCATGTCCAACTCGCCGCGAAGCTCGCGGAAAACGCCCGGGTTGCAGTGGACGCTTTGGGACATGATTCGTTGCGCCTTGAACAGACCGCCGGCAACCGCCTGCACCGTCGCCTGATCGGGTATCACCCCGTCCGCTACGCCATCGATGAAAGGCTGTAGCGCCTCGACCACCCCGTCTGAAGCCAGCGTGCACTTGTCTGAACTGAAGGACCAAGGATCCTCAAAGAACTTTGCCAAGTTCTGGTATACGGCGAAGGTGTGGTTGTCTCCAAAACCGGTTCCTCTGATACCAGCATCCCAGCCATAGTGCTCGACCTGGCCGCCGGATTCTTTCTTCACCTCTCGTGACCACGCGAACATGTCGGCGTAGGTCCACTGGTCAAAGTTCTCGGCACCCCAGACGGGCATGCTGTCGCCAACTCCCTCTTTGGACACCAGGTCCCAGTTGACGAATACGCCCATCTCCATTCCTGGGAAGAGCGAGAGCCCGTAGAGAATACCCTCGTAGACACTGTCCTTCCAAGGATCGTCGGCGAACCGGGCACGGTCGAGGTTGAAGGCCTTGAAGTAAGGCTCGAACGGCTCCAGGATACCTTTGCGGAAGATGTCTCCGTACCAGTAGGCGTCGATGATCATCATGTCCGGCCCGACGCCGGCTGCGATCTCGGACAACAGCTTGGCGCTGAAGTCGCCGGGATAGGACTCGAGTTTGGCGGTTACGCCGGTTCGATCCTTGATTATGTCTGCGTAGAAGCCAAAGTTCCGCACCGACCAGCTCGGGAATCTGATCTCGGTACCTGCCGGTATATCCATGCCGGCTTCATTTACATCGACCGGGTCATCCATCATTGCCTTTTCGACAACAACGGTCTCTTTGACTACCTTTTCTACTTCTACCTGGACCTCACGGGTGACTTCGACCTCTACTACTTCTGGCTCACAAGCCACCAGTATCGGCAAAGCGGCGGTCGCACCCAGTCCAGCTAGAAATGCGCGACGACTAATGTTGCGTTCTAACAAATCCCTTACTCTCCTAATTCGGTCAGACGAGTTTGTCAGCTTGGCCGTCGAGTCCCAATGCAGTAACGACCGGTCCAAGGTTTACACCAATGGCATCACCCCTCTCCAAGGCATAGTGAATGTGACGGTACTGCAAACCGAAGTGTGAATGCGCCAGCAATCGTCATAATATAACTGACCTCCCTCCCGGTCAAGGGCGATCCGCCACGGGCGGATGACGGGGGACGTGGGGGTGTCCCCCACAATATAGTTCCCCCTTCTCCTGGCGAGGAGAAGGGGGCCAGGGGGATGAGGTCGTCAGGCTTCCGCGATCAACGTCACCAGGCTTCTATCTCCACCGACCGTCGACTGAGATTGCCGAATGGCGATTCAGCTGTGTTAGGTTGCGAGCATTGAGGAGAAGAAAACACCCAAATCTGAACAGTTAGGTTGGAGCAGATGGAGCCAACCTCCATGCCTACATTAGCTTTCTTTCGCACTTGACGTATGGCAGATCGGACTCTCCACTCGGCAATGCAGTTTTCCTAACCGCCGACTTACTCAACCAAGCCCGTTCTATTGATGCTCTCCACGAAGTAGCGCTGAACGAATATGTAGAGAACTATCTGTGGCAGAACGACCAGAACCGTCGCCGCCATCAACAGTCCCTCGCTGTACTGTAAGCCGTAGTTTTCCGACCCACGCCAGAAGTAGCTCACGACCTGCACCAATCGGGCCGGCAGCGGCATCTCCTCCAGGTCCGACAGGAACATCAGGGGTAGGAAAGAGTCGTTCCAATGCCAAACCAGAGAAAAGAGCAGGACAACTAGAATAGCCGGCGTTGCCATCGGCAAAATGATCTGCCAGAAGACTCTCAGTCTGCTTGCACCGTCCACAAAGGCTGCGTCCTCCAACTCCCAGGGCAGTCCACGCAGATACTGCCGGAAGATCAATACAAAAAGAGCGCCCTTTACGCCGTGGCCCAGCCAAGCCGGCACTATCCATGGGAGATACGTGTTAAGCCAGCCAAGCTTCAGATACAGGAAAAACTGCGGGACTAGTATCGTCTGCGGGGGGATGACGAACGTCAGCAGCACCATCAGGAATAGAAAGTCGCGTCCCGGAAATCTGATCCGGGCAAAGCCGTAGGCGACGAAGGCACAGACGAGAACCTGGCCGGCCGCGGACGGAACGCTGGTGATCAGGCTGTTCCTGATGGCGTGAAAGTAGGCCAGGGCTTCGAAAGCTAGGTCGAAATTGTCCAGGTACAGCTCTGTCGGAACCCAATAGACGGTGATGTCGGCGATGTCCGACGCAGACTTTAGCGATGTGGACGCCATGTAGAGGACTGGATAGAAAAACACGTAGGTGACTTCCAGCAGGATCACGTAAGTGAGCGCCCTACCGATCAGGCGCAACGCGCGTCGTTGCCAGACCAGTGGATCTATCCACAGTCGCAGTCGCGCCAGCACTTGCTCCGTCGCGGTCATCGGGACCGCCGCCCCGCGACGCTGATAATCCTAGCGACCGTCATAGCTGCCAATACCGGATCCCCAGGTGTCATCCAAGTTTGAGTGGGGTCGTGATTTCCCCGTTCGCGACGTCACTGTCTTTCGCCCATGTAGAACACGAACTTGCGCGACCAGAGAACCACTACAAGAAGGATCACAAATATCATTGCGAAATAGATCAGCCCCATCGCCGAGCCGTAGTCGAGCCGGAACTCTCGACTCAATGCGGTGGTGTGTATGTAATTGAGGGTGGAGTTGAATGGTTCGGTGAACGAGTCGACGATCGTGTAGATGATGTTTACCAAGATGAATGGCGAGAGCAGCGGCAGCGTAATCTTCCAGAAGATGCCCCAGTTGGAGGCGCCATCCACCCTGGCCGACTCGTAAAGTGTCTGGGGGATGCTATGCAGGCCGGCGACGAAGATCAGAATCTGCACGCCGGAGCGCCACAAAACGAACACTATGCGGTTGATTAGGGTGAGCAGGGGAGCCAGGCTGCCCTCACCGACGTAGGTGCTGAGGAACCCCTCCAAGTCCTGCGATTCCCGTATGATCGCCTGTCCGCCGACTCCCTGGCCGGCCAGTTCGTGGATCACGAAAGCCGACCCAATGACCACCGGCATAAACAGGATCGCACGGAAAAATGCGCGGCCAAGCAGAGGACCGCTTACCAGCAGGGCGACGCCCAGAGAGAACACCATGATGATCGGCAGGTCCAGCACCAGGTTTAAGAAGGTGTCCAGGATCAGCGGTCCAAAGTCCACGTCCACGACGAAGGCTTCCTTGTAGTTGTCGATTCCCACGAATTCGGCCTGCAAACCCTGGATATCCGTGATCCTTTGAACGCTCAGCCAGAGAGAGAACAGCACCGGATAGGCGACGAAGAGGACGAATCCGACCAGCCAGGGACTGATGAACAGGTAGCCGTCGCGAATGTTCCTTGTGCGAAACGTCCAGCGCACGAGGCCTCGCTGCCTTGCAACAGTGGCTGGGCGATTTCTAGATGACGCGGGTCTCATAGAGGACTTCCCAGGCAAAATGCACCATTTGGCTCCCTATCAGATAGAGCAAACCGACGAAACCGAACAGAACGGCCATACCAAAAGCCATTGTCGCGACCATCCGGACGGTCCTGCCAAACTCGAAGTCGTGAATCGTCCTGGTCTGGATGAAGAAAAGTACCGCACACCAGAGGTAGATGGCATTGAAGATGAAGTCCAGCAGGCCCCGATTGTCCTGGGTCAGCACGTGGGTCATCGCTAAGGCAGGCGGCATGAAGAGAATATATGGGACCAGGCAGTAGGCGCTGGTGATCAACAACGCCCGGAACGAACCCTCTCCCTCGAAGATGATACCGACGCCGTAGCTGACCACGACCCAGAGCGCCCAGGGGCCGACGACTCGCACGACTTCCAGAAGAATGTTGACCTGGTCAGGGTCCAGCTCGCGGAGGTGGTAGTAGGTGATCAGGTTATAGGGTGTGAGCAGATTCCATATTTCGCCAACTTGCGGGACCGATACCATGTGGAACGCCATCAACGTGGGACTGAGGAGTCGCACGACACAAGCAAGCAGCAGCAATATTGGCACCGCCCAAAGGCTGCCGCGCTCGCGTAACTCCCAGAATGTCTCTATCGGGTCGCCCAAGATCCCTCCTACGGGCCGCAGCCAGTTCGCCGAAGCGCCCCGACGGACTGTCGTCGCCAACCGGCGTGTGGCTGTGGTGAGCGTGATGATGGCCGTCAGCAGGACGGCAAACCCGATCGTGAGCAGGCCAAAGTTTTGCGTAAGCCATTCATGGCGATGTTCGCCGAACGCTCTCGAGTATCCCAGGCGGTCGGATGCCAGTCGGAACTCAGTCATGGCCGACTGGTAATCTTCCTGGCGGAGGTGGGGCTTTACCCAGCCCAACGTGGGCAACTTCGTAGCGGGCGTCGAGCTTGAGGACTTCCTGCCAGAGATCGACTGCCTCTTCGTACTGGCCATCGAAATATAGTTGGCTTGCTTCGTGCACCAACTGGATGAAGCGAGTGGGTATCAGGCGGGAGACTGTGTTGCGGGCCTTGTCCGCGACATACATTCTGCCCCGGCTATCAACCGCGATACTCGCCGGCAGCTGAAACTGTTCGGGGCCATCTCCAAGCCCGCCAAAGACTGCCAACAGTCTCCGCGATTGGTCGTATTGATAGACACGACCGTTGCCGCTATCTATGACCGTAACGATGCCCAACTCATCCACGGCAACGTCGACGAAGCTGGACTCGTCAAGCTCCAACGACACCGGACTGGCGCCGGCGACGGCCCTCTGTCCCGGTTTTTCCAACTCGCCAAAGGGCGCATACCTGGCCAGGAGGCCGGCGCCATAGACGTTGACGCCGACTGGATTGAGTTTCTGGACCTGCTCGTTAGTGGCGCCGGTGACGACCGTGTAGAGGAAACCGTCCGGCGTGAGAAACAGGTTGCTGTGCGGAGTTGGCTCGGGTAAGAAGATCTGCTGTTTCTGCTCTTCCGTGGCAACCAGGGATATCAGGAGTCTTCGAGGATCGAACCCCACCCTGGTGCTTCCAAAGAAACCGCGAAAGGTAGCCTCCACATCCAGAAGAATGATGCCGGAGGTCAACCCTTCCTCCAGGATGTACATATAGCCTCTCTGGTCGACTGTCAGCTTGGTTGGCCGGAAGCCGGTGCGCCTCTGCTCCAACAGGGGCGTTTCAGGCTGGAGGTACTCGCGGATGAAACGACCCCGACTGTCGGCGTGAACTATGCGTTGATTGCCGGTATCGGCGATGAAAAGACTGCCATCAGGGGAGACGAATATGCCTTGGGGACGTTTGAGATCCAAGTCCTCGCCAATAGTCTGCGAAAGCCGCATCTCCGGGTCTAACCTGAGGATGCGGTCGTTGTCGGTATCGACCACGTAGAGGTTGTCATCGCGATCTACGAACAGGTCGCCGGGTGACTTAAGGGGTCCGCTTCCGATGTCAATGCCGTTGACTACCAGATCGAGAACATAGGGTTGGGGTATCGGCACCCGATAGCCCCGGGCGTCGATAGTGTAGGAGTCAATCGGACTTAGCTGGGCGCCGGCCCCGGAGATGGAGCCCAGCGAAACGAGCAGCAGCAGACACATCAAAATCGCCCGCCGGCACCACCGTGAACTCAGACTGTGGCTAGCGGTCGGGGCCGATGCGCTTTCCATGCCCTTCAAGGTATCATTTGTCGCCAAGTGGAGTCACCACAATAGCAATCGACGCCGCGGCAACCCACGGCGTCGATTGTGGTATTCAGCGCAGGGTGCCTTCGCTGAAGGAGCTAGCCCTTGTACTCCTTCACGTTGTAACCCTTGCCCCACTCGGCATTCACCTCGTCGACCAACTCGTTCATGCCCTGCTGGACGGTCTTGGTCCCGTCTTTGACCCACACGTCCTCACCGAAGATCCTGCTCTCCACCTCGCGGACCTTCCAGCCCTTGAGACCCATGTGTCCAGGCCATATGACCGTGTCCTGGGCATATTCCGGCTTGGACGAGGTTGCCGGGAGTCGAACCAGCGTCATGAGGTTGAGCATCTTGACCTCTCCCTCTTCCTGGTTTTCGACCCACCGTCGGGTCTGGTAGGTGGGCAGCCGCCAGGTGTTGGCCTTCTCCTGGCAGACTCGCGGGTTGGTGGTGAACTCCTTGATCCACTCTGCGGCAAGGTCCTGTTTCGGGCCGCCTCCGTTGACCGCCATCATCTCCCAGCCAATCAACTGAGGCTTCATGCTGGCCTGCCAGGGCGGGTACATGATGTATTTCTGATTCTTGTCCTTGTAGGCTTCGATAAAGGCTCTCGAAGTTAGCTGGAAATTCCAGTTGAAGGACTTCTTGGACAGGTATGCCCAGTCACCTCCAGCCGAAGCGCCGGCTACATAGGTGGGCCGGTCGACCATCACCCCTTCGTGCATCAGATCGGCGAAGGGCTGCAGCGCCTCTACCACCTCCGGCGAGTTGAGGAGACACTTGTCGGGTTCGTAGCCCCACATGTCCTCGGACCATGCGCCTCCGTTGGACAGAACCGCATTCTTGGCCGGATCCCACCAGAACCACTCAAGGCCGGACTCCCAACCGTAGACTTCGGTCTCGTCGCCGTTCTTGATGGTCGCATCTCTGGCCCACTGGATCATGTCGTCCATGACCCAGTCATCGAAATTCGAGCTTCCCCACACTGGCAGGTCTTCACCGATGCCATACTTGTCGAGAGCGTCCCCATCGAACCAGATACCCAGCGCGGCCTGATTGTGCACCGACAAGCCTAGAAGCTTGCCACGGAACCCGTTCTCCAACCAGGGATCGGCAGCCCAATCCTCTTTCCTGAGATCGAATGATCGGAAGTAGTCGTCATAAGGCCTTACGACGCCAAGGGCGAAGAAATCTCCCCAGTTTGCATTGTTCAGATAAAGAACGTCGGGGGCGGTGCCGGCGGCCAACTCGGCCGTGAGCTTGCCCCAGAAATCACCGGAGTAGGTATCCGCGCGCATTACGATGCCGGTTTCGGCGGAGATAATCGGAGCGTACCAGCCGATCCTCTCGTGGAACCAGAATCGCATGCTGAGCTCGCCGACCTCGCCCCGCTCGGCCGGGACTTCTACAATCGTCTCTTTCTCGACAATCGTCTCCTTCTCGACGATCGTCTCCTTTTCTACCTCGACCGTAACTACCTTCTCGACTTCCCTGACGACCTCAACCGCCCTCTCGACCTCGACAGTGACGATCCTCTCCATCTCGACAGGCTTTTCTACTTCGACCGTGACTATCTTCTCTACCTCGACGGCCTTCTCCACCTCAACCGTGACTATTTTCTCGACGGGCCTATCGATGACTTGAGTTACTACCCTCTCTACAGGAACCTCTTTTTCGACAATTTGGACTTTCTCGACCTCCACGATTTGAGGCTCACAAGCGGCCAGAACCGGCAAAGCCGCTGCCGCACCCATGCCGGCCAAGAACGAGCGGCGAGAGAAACTACGTTTCAACGATTCGCTCAACAATTCACATCTCCTCTGCGTTTGCTGAATGCTACTAATTCAGGTTTCACTCCAAATACTCCGTTGATCACGCTCGATCTGCGATTGGCCATCCCTCCTTACTTTTGACGATCCCAGTCAATATCGACGGAATCCGGCGACAGCCGTGGCCCGATTCGCCGGCCAACGGGTCAACGTGGCACCATGATCGATCATAAGGCGAATCAAGATCTCATCGTTGCCGCCACGTTTGACGTAAGTAACCTTATCAACTTCGTTTATGTAATTCAACAGCCGGCGACCGGCATTGCCCAGGGCGCAGGTTTTCGAGTGGCGGGAGTCCATCCCGGGTCCGGAGCATTGCTTTCGTAACAATTCCCCCTGCCGGGTGGCGCCGGCACACCAAGGAATGAGAATCGAGGGGCCGGTTGGCGAGTCTTCTCTATGGTGGCTCGGGACTAGGGTTGGTTGCCGGTCTGCCGGGAGCGGGGGACAAGCCCCCGCGCTACACTAACTGCGGGGGGTGTTAGCCGGCAGATCCGGCCAGGGCTGCCCAACAATGCCCCGCGCGTCACTAGGCGTCCGCCCGTGGTGGATTAGTGAGGCGGGTTGGAATGACCGCTGTAGGGCTGGGGCTTGTCCCCAGCCGCCGGGGGGTTGGGTGGGCGAAAGAGGATGAGAGAGGCATGGTGAAAACGCGCGGAGGAGGAAGCGGGGGACAAGCCCCTCGCCTCGCGTAGTCTTCGACCGCGCTACATTTCCCATCCCCGCCCCTCCTGGATTCCGGCCTTCGCCGGAATCGGCAATGGCCTTGCGAATGCTACAGAAGAGAACGAAAATCGCGGTGTTCTGCAGGTATGGTTGGGAGCGAGTGCCGACACTACGGGATTCCCCCACCCCTGGACTCCGGCTTTCGCCGGAGTGACGAGTCAGTAGGATATCCCGAATCGGAGTCCGGGAAATGCTTCAAGGGTAATCTCTTGTCACGGCTTGCGCCGGCGCACCAAGGGATGAGAATCGGGGTGCCGGTTGGCGGGCCTTCTCTTTGGTAGCGCGGGATCAGGGTTGGTTACCGGTCTGCCGGGAGCGGGGGACAAGCCCCCGCGCTACATTCTGTCGTCCCGCGATCGACCATCGGTTTGCAATACGGGACGTTTCCCCGTTGTATAGCCGGCGTAACAGTTTATCGGATGCGCATTTTCGCACCACTCGCTCGTGGCGGCCGCCGCCGGCGTGTGCTTGACCTCACATGCGTGTGGGCGTAGTATCTAGCCGGCCGTGCTAGGCGGGGAGCTAGCGGTGCCCTGAACCCGCAATCCGCTACAGCGGGGCTGAACGCTCATCGTGAGGTCGTCGCCCGCTGGATTCTGTCTTAGTTGACCTGCATTGATGATCGGGTCTCGTACGGCGTAGGTCTGTGAACCCCGCCAGGTCCGGAAGGAAGCAACGGTAAGCAGGAACCGCGGGTGTTACGAGGCAACCCGGTCTGAGTTGGCCGGCTAACACGTGGTCAGTTGGCGCAACCGAGGGTGAGGCACGGCCTTCTTTCGACCCTGCCATGTGCGACGCTCGACGTATGACGGTCGAGCCTTTTTTGCTTATTGGCCAACAATCGATTCAAGCTGAGTCGTCCGTAACGGGCCCAAAGGCAACCCACTGGAAAACCATGCGAAACACCTACGAGCGCAGGCGCACCCGTAGTCCGAGGAGGCGCGGGCAGGGAAATGGCCCCCCTACTTGGTTGCTGCGACTGCTCCGCCGCTACCACATTTACACGCGCCGATCCCTCGGACAGAACTTCCTTATAGACCAGGCCGTCCTGGACCGCATAGTTTCGGCCGCTAGATTGAACCCTGATGACCTTGTGGTGGAAATCGGAGCCGGCACTGGAGAGTTGACGGAACGGCTCGCCCAAGAGACGCGGCGGGTTCTGGCCGTAGAGATCGACCCGAAGCTGGTGAATCTGTTGGAGGATCGATTCGCCAATCGAGCGAACGTTGAGGTCGTCCACCAAGACGCCGTAGGCATGGACACGGCTGACCTCACCGGTGGCGAGACCTACAGGGTCGTTGGGAATCTGCCTTACTCCGTAGCGGCGCCGATTCTGCGAACGCTTCTGGAAAGCAGCCACCCTCCGACGCAGGTTCTCGCGATGGTGCAGCGCGAGGTCGCGTTGCGCCTGGCAGCCCCTCCCGGACGTCTGAATCTCCTTGGAATATCGGTTCAGGTATACGCCGAGCCGGAGCTCTGCTTCGACGTGCCGGCGACCGCATTCTTCCCTGTGCCGGAGGTCTCCTCCGCGGTGATGCGCCTCGAGGTGCGAGCGTCTCCGCTGGTGCTGGACCGCCGCGATGAGTTCTTCCGTATTGTCAGCGCCGGCTTTGCCCACCCACGAAAGCAGATTCATAACTCGATCCCGCGTGTGCTCTGGAGTCCGCCGGAAGTGATCCACAACTCACTGATCGAGGCAAAGATCGATCCCAAGCTGAGGGCCCAGAACCTGACCATAGATGACTGGGTCCGGTTGCGAGATCGACTCCTGGCAAATGGGATCCTGTGAATTGAGCTTGAAATGGGTTCAAATCACCTGCGGGTACGCCGGCGACGTCGATATCGATGGTCCGTACGGCCGGCGCAGACACCGGAGCATCCCTCCCCGAGAAGTAGCCGGGTGGCTCAGGATTGCATAGAGAACCGCTAGAATCCCCGGCCCACGCGAAGATCAACCTCGGTCTCGAGATCCTGGGGCGGCGCTCCGATGGCTATCACGACATCGCGACCGTGATCCAGAAGATTCGCCTGCACGACTCGATCTCGGTCGAGCCGGCGGAGTCCTTGAATGTCCGGATGACGCTCCAGGAGATACCCGGCGCGGAGAATTTGGCTTATCGAGCGGCGATGCTGCTGTCGAGACATTGCCAGGTGACAGCCGGCGCCAACATTCAGGTCCGCAAGAGAATTCCGATCGCGGCCGGACTGGCGGGCGGATCCAGCGACGCCGCAACCACGTTAGCTCTGCTGAACCGACTCTGGGGGACTGGACTGACACACGATGAGCTGTGCCGGGTCGGATTCAAAGCCGGCGCTGACGTGCCGGCGCTGCAAACCGGTACTACGGTCCTCGCGGCCGGCTTGGGGGAAATCGTGCGGCAGCTTCCGGCTCCGAGACGGCGCTGGCTTGTGCTGACGCCGACAGAGCACTCCCTGGCTCGAAAGACTGAGCGGATGTACAAGCAGCTATGCCGGTCGGAGTTCACGGACGGCTCGATAGTGGCGGAGATTAGTAGGTCGCTGGAGGGGGCGGGCGACTTCGACGAGGACCTGATGCACAATGGCTTCTGGAGAGTAGCAACCGAGCTGATTCCAGGCTTGCGGGTGCGGGCCAACACGCTGAGGGAGATCACCGGCCGGTCGGCCCACCTTGCCGGCGCCGGCCCAACGTTATTCTGCCTCTTCGACCGCCGGTCCGACGCCCGCGAGGCCGCCGGGGCGTTGCGGTCACGAGGAATCGATGCGATTCTGAGCGCGACGATCTGAGATTCCCCAAACAAAACGGGTTGACCCACGGCACTGTCTGCCACTACCATAGCTACCACGTTTCTCGATTCGCCAGATCTCGTAGCGGCCTTGGGGGCTATCGCCCGTCGAAGTAGTACCCGACTCAGTTTGAATACCTCAGATCAACAACCTAACGAACCAGCCGATTGTAGCCGTAGGTCCGGCGCGGAACGATCAGCGGCGCCCACCAACCCGCTTGACCGCCCTGGAGAGTGCTACGCCGGCTCCCAATCCCCGGCCCGATGACGACCGGTAGCTGGAACGCGATAGTGTTAGCCGCCGGCGAGGGCAAGCGGATGCGTTCCGCCACACCCAAGATCCTCCACCCAATCCTGGGACGCGCGATGGTGGAGTGGGTCGTCGAGGCGCTCAGGACCGCCGGCGCAGCCCGAATTGTCGTGGTTCTCTCACAATCCTCCTCCGAGCGAGTCCCCGCTGCGCTTCGCTCGAACGATATCGAATTCGCTATACAGACGGAACCTCTTGGAACCGGCCACGCCGTCGCCTGTGCGCGCGACAAGCTCGAGCAATGGCCCGGGCCGGTACTTGTTGCCTGCGGCGATAGCCCATCGATCCGCCCGGTTACCATCTCAGGCTTGGTCCAGGCCCAAGAAGACACGTCGTCCGCGATGGCGCTGGCGATCAGCCAACCCGCCGACCCATCCGGGTATGGCCGGATAGAGCGCGACACCGACGGAAAACCCTGCGGCATCGTGGAAGAGGCAGCCGCGGACAAAGACCAACTCCTGAACAATGAGGTCAACAGCGGTCTCTACTGCTTCTCCGGCCGCCATCTCTGGCGCTGGCTCGATCAGCTGTCCCCATCGCAGGTTGGCGAGTACTACCTGACCGACCTGCTCGGGATTGCCTACCGCGAGGGAGCCAAAGTATCCGAGATAACTGCCGATTCTGCGGAACTGGCAGGCGTGAACAATAGAGCGCAGTTGGCCGAGGCGGCTAGGCATCTGCGGGCGCGAATCAACGAGGACTTCATGCTCGCCGGAGTGACAATCGACGATCCCGCCACGACTTGGATCGAACCAGCGGTGGACCTGGCCGCAGACGTGACGCTGCTGCCGAACGTCTACCTGAGGGGAAACACGACGGTGGGCAGCGGAACAGTCATAGGCCCCGGCACCGAGATAGCGGATAGCGCCATCGGTTCTCACTCCATAATTCGCTGGTCGGTCGTCACGGAGTCCACGATCGGGAACAAAGTCACTATCGGACCGTTCTCCCATCTGCGACCCGGAAGCGCAGTTGCCAACGACGTACACATCGGCAGCTTCGCCGAACTGAAGAACTCCCGGATCGGACCGATGACCAATGTGCCCCATTTCAGCTACCTGGGCGACGCAGACGTGGGAGCGGAGGTCAACATTGGCGCCGGCACGATCACCTGCAACTACGATGGTGAATCGGGCCGAAAGTCCGCGACCATCATCGGGGACCAGGCCTCCATTGGCAGCGATACTATGCTGGTGGCGCCGAGAACCATAGGTCGAGGCGCACTGACCGGAGCGGGCTCGGTGGTGACTCACGACCTGGCCCCGGACGACGTCGCGCACGGAGTGCCCGCGCGAGTGGTACGCAAACGCCGCAAGGATTCAAATGGACGAGATGAGCGCTGAGAGTCTAGAGGATCCCCCAAGTAGCGGTTGGGCGGCGAAGCCATGAGCGCCGAAATCCTTGCATACGCGGGACTGGTGATCGCCGGCCTGGCAATATCGGTCTTTGCGACGCTGGCTGAAGCCGCGTTGTCGGCGACGAGCCGTGGGCGCATCCACAGGCTGGGCGAGCAAGATCGCTACCTGGGGCGCGATCTAGAGTCCCTGATTGACGCCGGCGGTACCCATCTAAGGGCCATCCGGATTCTCAGATGGCTCTCCATAGTGCTCACCACGGTGGCCGCGACGCTCTTGAACCAGGCCGCGTTTCCCGTAATCAGTCCGTTCGTGACCGCGTTGGTCGTCTTTCTGCTAATAGTGGCCGTGGGGCAACTGTCGGTGATTCTGGGGCCGGGATCGCCGGAGGCGACGTTAAGCCGGCTCATTCTGCCCATTCGCGTCAGCCGATTCGTGCTCTGGCCGGTCGGCAAAGTCTTCCAGTGGGCGTTCGCGGCGATCACCAGGAACTCCAGTCTGAGCGAATCACCAACGCCTGCCGCGCTGACCGCTGAAGATCTGCGCGAACTTGTGGCGGCCGGCGGAGACCAGGGCCTCATCGTCGAAGAAGAGCGCGAGATGATCGATAGCATCTTGAACCTGGATGCCAGAGACGCCGGTGAGATCATGGTTCCGCGAATGGACATTGTAGCGGTCGAATCGGGCGCCACCGTGCGTGACGCGGTTGACAGGATCGAAGCGAGCGGCTACTCGAGACTGCCGGTGTACAAAGGCACGATCGACCACATACTGGGCCTCACCTACGCCAAGGACCTTCTCGGCGTGCTGGCGGCCGGCCGGTCGGAGGACCCGGTGGACGACTACCTGCGCGAACCCTCGGTCGTGCCGGAGTCAAAGCCGGTCGTCGAGCTTCTGCAAGAGCTGCAGTCGAGCAAGGTGCACATCGCGATCGTTGTGGACGAATACGGCGGTACCGCCGGCCTGGTCACCATCGAGGATATGCTTGAGGAGATCGTAGGCGAAATCCAGGACGAGTACGACGCGGAGGAGGCGAAGATCGTCCACGGTGCCGAAGGCGAGGCGACTTTCGACGCAACCGTCAGCCTGCACGACGTGAACGAGGCGCTCGGAACTCAGCTCGAGAGCACCGACGTCGACACAATCGGGGGACTGGTCTACGAGCAGCTGGGCAAGGTGCCGAAAGTTGGCGACTCTGTTGCGGCGGACAGCGCAACGGTGGTCGTAACGGCCACAACCGGCCGGCGGATCAGGAAAGTCAGGGTCATCAAGCTCAAGTCGGATGAACACGGCGCCTTGAGCGGATCTGGCGGACCGAGCGATTGATCGACGCCGGCCCAACCTCCGAGCAACGAGGGAGTATAATTCGAACCGACACGGCGGCGGTTCGTGTCGTTTTGCCCCTGTAGCTCAGTTGGATAGAGCGAGGGCGTCCTAAGCCTTGCGTCGGGGGTTCGAGTCCCTCCAGGGGTACCAGGAATCCGCAAATCGGCGACCCCTTACCATAGTGTTCGACAGAATCAGGAGTGCGACTTATGCGCGGTCCTTTGAAAATTGTGGTCCACGTACTGGTGTTCGTGGCGGCGGTCGTGGTGTTTTACCTCGGGCTGGGCATCGGGTTGGCGTTCAATCCGATCATTGGCACGGTTCTCTGGATCGTCGCGGCCGGCATCGCGGTGCTGAACGTCTACTGGATACTTCGTTCCACGGGCCGGAAGCGCTGAAGGGGGCCGGCCGGCGGGCCCTCACCCTAGCCCTCTCCCTGAGGGAGAGGGAACAAAGTAGACACCGGCAAACTAATCAGGCGGTACGAACGCGTCGTTAGGATATGGATGCAAAAGGATATGGATGCAAAGTCGCGTATCTTGAAGTGGGGCACTAGCTTGGCCGGCATGCTGTCTCAGGTGAGTGCGAGCAATCTCCACTCCGAATGGGACGCCGGGCCCACGCAGGGCGGGTCGCCCTCACCCCGACCCTCTCCCAGAGGGAGAGGGAGTTAAACCGAGACTCTTTGCCGGTGCTCAAAACACCCTCGATTCTGCTAACCAACCGCATCGTTACTGGAAGTTGCGCTTGGCGAGAGATCGCCGGCGATTTCCTCCAATTGCTCCAAGGCGGCGCGAAGGTCTTCGACTATCTCCTCCGCGATCACATCCGGCGGCGGTAAGCTGGCGGAGTCCTCCATGCTCTCGTCCCGCAACCAGAAGATATCCAGGTTAGCCTTGTCCATCTTCATGAGATCGTCGTAGCTGAACCGGTGAAATCGCTCCGTCTCCTGACGCTGGTGGCGGTTCTCCGGGTTGTAGCAGGACACAAAGTCATCCAAGTGGGAGCGGCTTAGCGGATTGGTCTTTAGGGTGAAGTGCTGGTTGGTGCGTAGGTCGTAGATCCACAGGTCCTTGGTCCATGGCGTCTCGCTTGCCGGCTTTCGATCGAAGAATAAAACGTTGGCCTTGACCCCCTGGGCGTAGAAGACGCCGGTGGGCAACCGTAACAGCGTGTGCACGTCGCACTCGTGGAGCAGCCGGCGCCGCACTGTCTCGCCGGCACCGCCCTCGAAGAGGACATTGTCCGGCACTACTATCGCCGCCCTGCCGTGGGTCTTCAGCAGTGTCCGGACGTGCTGGAGGAAGTTGAGCTGCTTGTTGCTGGTCGTGGCCCAGAAATCGGGGCGCTCCACCAACAGGGTCTCGCGCTCGGACTCCCCTTCCGTGTTGACAAAGGTCAGACTGGACTTCCTTCCAAAGGGCGGATTGGTCAAGACCAGGTCGAAGTTGACGCCGGGATGGTTTCGCAGGCTGTCATCGACGCTGATGTTGGTCTCGTCCCCGCCGATGCCGTGCAGGTACAGGTTCATGACGCCAAGCCGGGCGGCGCTGTCGACGATCTCCCAGCCGTGGAGGGCACGGTCTCTGAGGTGCACAAGTTGGCCCTGGTCCATACTTGGATGATGGCGAACCATGTAATCGTGGGCTGCCAATAGGAATCCGCCCGTGCCGCAGGCCGGATCGCAAATGGTAGTATCCGGCCGGGGGCGCGTTGCGTCGACGATGGCCTGAATCAGGGGGCGGGGCGTGAAATACTGGCCGGCGCCGGTCTTCACGTCCTGGGCATTGCGTTCGAGCAGCGACTCGTAGGCATCTCCCTTGACGTCGGCGCTGAGGGCGAGCCAGTTCTCGCTGTCGATCAGCTCTTTGATGAGCCGGGTCAGCATAGCCGGCTCCTGGATCTTGTTCTGGGCCTTCGCAAAGATTACCCCGAGGGTGCCGGACTGACGGGCGAGTGCTTCCAACGTGCGGCGGTAGTGGGTCTCCAACTCGTCTCCGTCACGCGCCAATAGGCTAGTCCAGTCGTGGCCCTGTGGTATGGGTGGAGGCTGGTAGTCCGGCAACAGGGTGTAGGGTGGCCGGCTGCGCTCGTCCATCATCTTGAGAAAAATCAGGTAGGTAAGCTGCTCCAAATAGTCGCCGTAGGAGAGCCCGGCGTCGCGGAGGACGTTGCAGTAGTTCCATAGCTTCTGGCCGATGTCGGTGGAAGTGTTCATTTGGTCGTTTTTGCCCTCACCCCGGCCCTCTCCCACAGGGAGAGGGAGATGGCCCTGTGCGCGCCCACCTCGGTCCTGTCCCACAGGGAGAGGGAGATGGCCCTGTGCGCGCCCACCTCGGTCCTGTCCCACAGGGAGAGGGAGATGGCTCTGTGCGCGCCCACGTCACCCCTCTCTCACGGGGAGTGGGAGATAGGCACGCTATTGTTCTTTGTTGATTAGCTTTCTTGTTGCTTCTGCCGGGACATAATAACGCGATGGATTTGAGCGAGTACACTCTCCAGGGTTTGGGTTACCTCTTCGTTCTTGAAAACTAGCACTCGCACTCCTCTCTGCTCTATTTCCTCCCGCCGGAGGTCATCATACTCCCGTTGGTATGCTTGCTCGTGGATGCCGCCTTCAAGCTCGATGGCGAGTCCCGCCTCGTGGCAATAGAAGTCGGGGACGTAGCGACCCAACGGATGCTGGCGACGAAACTTGGCGCCGCCTAGCTTCCGGTTCCTTAGACGGGTCCAGAGTATCTCCTCGGTAGGTGTCTGTCGCTGGCGGAGTTTGCGCGCTAGTCCTACTATGTAGCGTGGGTGGTTGGGTTTTTGCATGGGGGCTGCCCTCACCCCGGCCCTCTCCCAGTGGGAGAGGGAGTTTTCGGGCGCCGGCGGCGACGAGGACGGCGGTTGTTTTTGGCGGCGGCTTCGGCCGCGGCTCTCTCGGCGCGGATGCGTTCGAGTAGTGCCGAGGCCGGCTCATCGTTGGGGTCCTGGGGAACGAGGCGGCCGGTGAATGCCTGCTTGAGGATGCTCTGCCGCAGCCGGCCGGCCCGCGTCAGGCTGGCCTCGACGGTGGCCTCTGCCTGCTGGATTACGGACAGCCGGCGGTCTACCTCGGCGACTATGCGATGTTGCTCGGTAAGTGGCGGAAGTGGGAACGGAATCTCTTGGACGCGCGACTTATTCAGCGCGGGCTGGTTATTGCCTGATCCTATTCGACGTGTAACGCTGTATTGACCCCATAGGAAGTAGTACACATACTCGGGCGGTAACCCTGTCTGCGAGACCCTGATGGCAGCGGAGTTCTGACTATTGCAAGCAGGAATATCCAAGATTGATACTTGGCCTCGCGTTTTTCCTTCGCCTATCATTCCTAAGAGGACCGTACCTTCGGGGTGTATGTCAACGCTACTGTTCTTTAGTCCATCACTGGTTATGCGCTCACGCGTGCTCTTGATTCTGGTAAACGAGACCTCGCTGCTACTGACCCACGATATGTCTCCGTCCCAGTAATCTGAACGCGACCTTCTGGGGGTGGCACCAACGAAAACTTCGAAGCTCTCGCCGATACTGCTCCAGACCCACCCTTCCGGCAGGTCCGGCAAGTCGGAGGTGTCCGGCGCGGCCGGCTCCTTGTACTTGCGCCGGCGATTCTTCGAGGGCTGCCAGCGGGCGCGGCGCTCGGTCAGGATGCGCTCTAGCAGCCGGTCGGCGGGTTCGTAGTCCCGGCCCTCGGCCCGGGCAAGCTCCGCCTCGGTGGGGACGAGCTTGCCCTCGCAGGCGGCCTTGAGGACGCCGGCCCGGTAGCGTCTCAGGTTGGCCTGGGCCCGTTTTAGTGCGCCAACCGCGGCGTCCAGCCGGGTGAACTGCGTCTCGATTTCGGCGACGATTCGGTGCTGTTCCGGGAGGGGCGGGAGCAGTACGGGCAGTTCACGCAATTGCCGTTTGGTCACACCATTGATTGTGGTTCCCCTTCCTTCATACTTGAACCTTTGGACAGCCGTACTCAGATAGTGGGTGAGATACAAACCATTGATCTTATTTCTGCAAAAGACCAATCCTTGGCTGTCCTGACTAAAGCAAAGGGGTTCTTTAGCAAGTGCCACCTTCCCCAACCCGACACGGGTCACGACGACAATGGAGCCGGTAGGCACTAGATTGGTGGCAGATGACTTTATCGCGCGTTGGCTAATGTACTTCCGAGGCCGTATGTCATCGATGGCGTGGATGTCCGCACTGGTTATCCAAGGTATGTCTCCATCCCAATAGTCGCTCATCCGCGTGGATGGAGTGCCTCCGCCAATAACGTCGCAGAGAGCGTCAACGTTAGCTTCCACCCAACCCAAAGGGAGTCTTCTATAAGTCATATTAAGTTGGGTTAGCCATTGTCACCTGATTGCGTTTCGGTGTTGGCGTCAACCTCACTGTCAAGCTGTTTTCGATACTCTTCGCGCTCTTTCAGAAACTGGTCTTTAGTTTGCGTAACGACTTGGAGACTTGCGAAACCCTCTGTCATCCTGTGAATGTCCTTCTGGATGGAATCCACGTGGGTGGTGATTTGACCCAAGTAATTTCGGTCAAAGAACATGCCTCTGAATTGGGAGAAATCCACTGTATAAGTATCAGTTTTGCGCTTGCCATCTAAGCCCTCGTATTGCGTACGAAAAGTCCAGGGAGCTTCAACAGCGCGCTCAAATTCCCTGCTGGATACCGTGCCTAGTGGAAATCTGAACACTTGATTGGGCTCCATGTAATCTAGCCCGTCTTTGATGATGGACAACTCGTTGATTGCGGGCGGGGGTCGGCCCACCCAACTACTGCGAAAATAGCTCGGGTCTCCCTCGAATTCGAAGCGCACGCTCTTTGCCACGCCCTGGCCGTCGTTCCGGATAATTAGCTCATACCCAGGATGACCGGTGTGATTAGCTTGTACCCGTACACTAACCCTTGGATCAGTTTGCGCTTTCCGCAAAGTACGTGTTTCCGAAACCAGCTTCCAGGTCAGGCCGGCGTAGAACACGGTGGAAACGGCGACCACACCAGTGAATATCACTATTAGAGTTTCGTTCATATCTCCAATCTTCCATTCACGCTATTGAATTCAGGTTGAGCCTGAGTTGAAGGGTCCTTGCATTGCCGGCTATGGTTATTACCCTGGATACATAAGTAATTCCCAAACGCCGATCAATAGTCCCCGCAGATATGACCGTCCGCCAAGACAGCCCTAGACTTCAACCAATATAGTCATCGCTTGGGGTTCAGGTATCGGGTCGCGACCCTCTCGAAGCATTTACAGGTGATAGATGACGACCTGCCGAATCAAGTCCTCCGTTTCGATCACAGTGTCTCCGGCGGCAATGCAGCCTGGCAGGTCGGGCAGATAGGCCGAACAAACATTGTGACTCTTCCCGATTACAACATCGTACTTCAAGGCAAATCCTCTTAGATAGTGCACCAGAAAAACCGCCCTGCTTGTTGAGAAGGGGGTATGCTGGAAGCCGGGCATATCCATATCAGCCCACCACTGATTGCATCTTGAAACGATGATAGTTCCGAGCCGAAGATTCCTCGCCAACTTCTCAGTTCGAGGTCTATAGCTATATACTATAGACGGATGAACAACGTTTATATTAGAACATGTTATCGAGAATGGACCGCTCGCATCGTTGCCGGCAATAATTGGGTGGTATATCCAGGTTGAAGCATAATACAACGCGGTGCAGGCACACTGGACTAGAGAATGACCTCATTGAGGGAGGCTAATTCCCTTGTAGAGGCACACCTTGCCGACCTTCTCTTAGGAATTGAAAACGAGATGAAGGCCGACTGCCTTTTCTACACGGGGCCCATAGCATTTCGCGCGGACGATAGAATTCGAGACGCCGTAGAAGGGTTCCAAGATCGTAGGCATAAGCTCGTTTTTATCTTGGAAACCTCCGGTGGTTTTGCCGAAGACGCTCGTCGGATCTCTGACACTCTTAGGCATCACTATAAAGAGGTCGATTTTCTTATACCTAGTCACGCCATGTCGGCTGGAACGGTCTTGGCCTTGTCTGGGAACGCCATTTGGATGGACTATTACTCCGTGCTCGGCCCGATCGATCCGCAGGTGCCAAGCCGGGATGGCGGGCAACAGGTGCCCGCGCTCGGATACTTGGTTAGATACGAAGACCTCTTGGAAAAAGCGAACACAGGTCAGGCGAATGCAGCGGAGCTACAGATATTGCTAGATTTCGATCAAGGCGAGCTGTACTCATACACTCAGTCGCGCGATTTATCTGTAGCGCTCCTAGAGGAGTGGTTGGCAAGCTACAAATTCAAAAACTGGACAATAACGGAGACGAGAAAGATGCCGGTCACCCAAGCTATGAGGAAAGACCGGGCTATTGAGATCGCCAACAAACTGAACGACATACGTAGATGGAATTCGCACGGACTTGGCATCAACATGCAAGTTCTTCGCAGTGAACTCAATCTCCATATTGATGACTTTGGAGAAAACCCCAGCTTGAGGACTTCGGTTCGCGATCATCATAAGCTTGTGTCGGATTATTTGCTCAAGAGAGGGCATGACAGCGTGGTCCAAACCCGTGATATCTTTGACGGGCAGCGATGGGCGTGAACCAAGGGAGGCAGAGCGAAATGTTGGACGTTGATGGGCTCCTGGAGAAAAACCCCGACGCCAGAGAAGTTTTTGAGAAAAACCGAGCAAAACTTGCGGGTATGCCGCAAGCGAAGAAGCGAGGATACCAACTCGGCTTGCCCTACGGCGCCCGCCGGCCAATCGGCGAACCACGGGAAAGCGATCCCAAGCCAAAGGCAAGATACATCAGATAGTCGTAGTTGGCAAAAACTGCTTTACGGTCAAACATTTTCGCCCGGCTCACGCCACCAGCTCCAGATTCAACTCTTCAAGCAGGTTGCTCAAGTCGTCGCCAAACAACGCGTGTGCCCGGGCCAAGCCGCCCCGCTGATTGAAGGGGGCATACTGAAAGTCCTGCGGCCCTATGCTGACGCTGCCGGCGATGTGGTCGCGGATGGCCTCCAGCCAGCGGAGTTGCTCCTCGGTGAAGGATCGGCCGCCGGTCTGCTGCGTCGCCAGCCAGCGTTGAAAGCGTTCGTGCACCTGATCGGCAAATGGGATCAGTTCGTCGGCCTCGCCGATGGCGAACCGCACGAGCGATACGATGTCGGCGAGCACGCGCTGGCCGGCGCCGCGTACCTTGGACTTGTCCAACTGCCGGTAGGCCTGCCACAGCCGGTTCTCGGTCAAACTCAGGGGCGGCGTTCCCAGGGCATCGGCCAGGGCCCTGATGTCTGGGTAGCTCAATCGACGGCGGTAGGGACGCGCATAGAGCACCTGCAAAGCGGTGATCTCGTCGCGGTTGTCGCTAATGAACTGCTCGAAGGACTGCACAATCGAGCCGGCCTGGGCGTCTGAGAAGGTGGCCTCGATCAGGTGGTCAGCGCTGACGGTATCGATTGTCTGCTCGTATGAGCGCCGCGTATCCGAGAGCAGCTGCCGCAGCTGAGGATTCTCGGCAATGGGCCGGGCGGCGTCTTCCAACAGTTGCTTCTTGGCTTGGGCGACCGCCTCTACCGGCGGATCGTCCTGGCCGGTCGCCTGCCGCGCGGCGTCCAGCGCAGTGTCCGGATCGGTGGCTTCGACCAAGCCCGTTACAAGGTCGTGGAGCGACGTTCCGCCGGCAGCCGATTCTATCGCCTGGCGGTCTTGAGGCGTCAGCCGGCGGTCCAAGCGGGACAGGCGACTCGCCAACGAGGAGAGCACTTCAGGATCGCGGCTGCCCATGCCAACCAGATCCAGGAGCTTGTCGAAGGACACTGTCGGCTGTCGTTCTAGGGAGTAGGAGTCAGATAACTCGGTCTCGGTTACACCGACCGCATCCACTATGACGAAGCGGTCTTTGTTGGGAGCGTCGGGAGTCACCGCATTGAAATCGGTCGAGGAGATGGTCCGCACGCCGCGTCCCTTCATCTGCTCGAAGAAGCTCCGGCTGCGTATGTTGCGCATGAAGAAGACCACCTCGACCGGCTTGATGTCTGTGCCGGTCGCGATCATGTCCACGGTGACGACGATGCGAGGGTTGTAGCTGTTCCGGAAGGATGCAATCAGGTCTTCCGGCGTCAACCCCGTCGTTCGGTACGTGATCTTCTGGCAGAATTCATTGCCCTTGCTGAACTCCTGCCGGACTATGCGAACGACATCATCCGCGTGGCTGTCATCCTTGGCAAAGATGATGGTCTTGGGAACGTCCCGGCGGCCGGGGAATATCTCGGTGAATAGTCTGTCTCGGAATGTTTGAACGACGGTGCGAATCTGGTCTTCGGCCACAACGTCCCGGTCGAGTTGGTTAGGTGTGTATTGGAGGTCTTCCTCCAATTGCTCCCAGCGGACTTTACGAGTCTGGCGATCCCGCCGGTCGACGTAGTAGCCGGCATCGATAGTGGAGCCCTGCTCGGTAATCCGCGTGCGGATCCGGTATATGTCGAAGTCGACGTTGATCCCGTCGGCGACCGCCTGTCGGTGGTTGTACTCCATCACCAGGTTCTGCTGGAAAAAGCCGAAGGTCTGCTTGGATGGAGTCGCGGTCAAACCTATAAGGAAGGCATCGAAGTACTCTAGTACCTGCCTCCACAGGTTGTATATGGAGCGGTGACACTCGTCGGTGATGATGAAGTCGAATGTCTCGATGGGGATTTCAGGGTTGTACTCAACCGGGGCCGGCTCGGGGCGAGACGACGCCGCGTGAAAGCCGGAGAGTTCCTCTAACCCGGGATCCAGCTCCTCGCCTCGCAGCATCGAGTAGACCCGTTGGATTGTGGAGATGCAGACCCGGCTCACAGGGTCAATGCTACTCGACCTGAGCAGTTGTACGTTGTAAAGCTCGGTGAACTTGCGGCCGTCATCAGGGATCGTGAATCCCTGAAACTCGCGCAGGGTTTGGCGGCCCAGATTGCTGCGGTCGACAAGGAACAGCACACGGCGCGCCTTCGCGTATTTGATCAGCCTGTAAATTTGGTTGCAGGCCATGAAGGTCTTGCCACTTCCGGTCGCCATCTGTACCAACGCGCGCTGCCGGCCGGCGGCCAGCGATTCTTCAAGGTTCCGGATTGCCCGCTCCTGGACCGGCCAGAGCCCGGAGGCATCCAGCGCCGGCATGTTTTGCAAGCCTTTGCGTAGGGTATGCGGATCCAGGTAGGTATCTTCCGGTTCGGCTACCTGTCGTTGAACGCTGCCGGCGCCGTATGCTGGGGATTCTATCCACGCGGCCAACGTACTTGGCGCATGGAACGAGAAAACCCGGCGGCTGCGGGGTTCGGGATCGAGTCCGTTGGTGAACTGGGTTTCCGTCCCGGTGCTCTCGTAGAGGAATGGCAGTGGGAGCACGAACGCTGGAAGCGTATCGGGCAAGCCGGCGCCGTATTTCTCCGACTGGACTTCCACGCCGGTCAGGGGAAATCCTTCGTGTTTGGCTTCGACAACTCCCACTGCCTTTTGTTTGACGTACAGAAGGTAATCAGCGGTGCCGTGGCCGGGCTTCAGAGGGAACTCACGCACGGCGATCCCAGCGCCGGCGTACAGGTTAATGGAGTCGGTATTCTGGACGACCCATCCCGACTGCTCCAGCAGCCGGTCTATGTTCTCGCGGGCTTGTTCTTCGGGTGTCATATCTTTGGAAAGCGCATGCTGGGCCCTTGGCCGGCCCGTTTAACCTAACGGGTATGATAACGCTTTGCCGGCTTCATAGGCAGGTCGTGGGCGTTTAGTTGGCTAACCGGAATCTTTCGGGAGTATTTGGTCGTCTTGAGAAGGCCGGGGGCCCTCACCCCGGCCCTCTCCCTGAGGGAGAGGGAGTTTAGAGGGGTCTTGTGGGCATTGATGGTTGGTTTTCTTATCTTCGTCGGGATAGGACAACGTGTAGTACGCGGTCAGCGCCGCCGAGCTCCGCTATCAGGTCATCGTGGATCACGACAACCTCTTCGATAGTTGGGAAGACGCTGGTCACTGGGCCAGCAGCTCATAGAGCCGCTGGTTTCTCTCCACGCTGGCCCGGTAGTGGGCCATTACCTCGGGACGCAGTTTCTGCCGCGCCTTGGATTCGATGTAGCCGCTCATGGCATCTTCCAGCACAGCTTGGAAGTGCCGGCCTTCGCTACGTGCAATCGCCCGCATAGCCGCCAGCAACTCCGGCGCAGCCTGACTGGAAAACTTCTCTCGCGGTGCTCCCACCACTCATACCCCTCTATTGGTTACGCATCACGATTCGACTAGTTGATTATCAGCGGAATAATTCCCGCACTAATCGATCTCGGTCAATTCCCAGATAGTCCGCCACGTCGCCAAGTACACCGCCTATAGTGCCCACTCTCATCGGATTATGTCGGGGAACGGAAACGTGGTGCTCATACCCCCGGTAGGTGCTTGTAAGTCTCATGTGACTGCCCCTTTGCCGCGTGAGGTTGTAGCCGTAATGCCGGCGTAGCAGGGCGGCCAACTCCATCCCTGTGAGGCCGCGGGGCAACCTCACACCGGGATGACCTCATCCTGCACCAGATGGACTCGAATCGAGCGGGGCGCCTCCCCTTCCTCGAAGTGGCAGAGCACGGCGTCCCGCATCATTTCCTTCAGATTCTCCAAGTCATCGGCTTCGGTGAAGATGCTGTAACCGACGGCCCGGGCCTCGTATCCACCTTCGACGGATTCCCGAACCTGGAAAGTGATTTCGTGGTCTGACATTCCGGCCTCCTCATACCACCACATTGTACTATTGTCGATCTGCATAGCGACGCCGGCAAGTCCAAGTTCAACCCTACCAGAGGGCTGCTCACGTCGTCGCCGGCGTCGGTGGACTCCGGCCCGTGGAAACTGATTCTGGGGCCTGATATTCCTGCCTGTTCGCAGAATGAGACTGTATTATCAGGCCCGTTGCTTTAGTTCGCACCGAGGATCAAGAAACAAGCCATGCTGGCCCAGACTCTCAAGTCTCTATCCGAGCCCCGGATGGGCATGCGTTTCCGGCAGTATGTCGATCTGTTAACCCGCTACCTCCGGCCGCAGGTGGGCCTGGTGGCCGCGGTAACGGTGTTGCTGTTCACCAGCATCGGCCTTCAGCTCGTCAACCCCCAGATAATCCGGTACTTCATCGACGAGGCTCTTGCCGGCAGTCCGGTCAGCCGGCTGATCGGCGCAGCCGGGCTGTTCACCGCGATCGCGCTCTTGCAGCAGGTCGTAGACGTACTTGCCACCTACACCGGCGGCCGCGTCGGTTGGTCTGCGACTAACGCCCTCAGGGCTGACCTCGCAAAGCACTGCCTGTCTTTGGACATGTCATTCCACAACGATCACGCGCCCGGCGAGATGATCGAGCGAATCGACGGCGACGCCAACGAGTTGGGTGGGTTCTTCTCCACGTTCGTCGTCAATCTCTTGGCGAACGCGTTGCTGCTGGTTGGGATACTGGCGCTTCTTTTCCTCGAGGACTGGAGAGCGGGGCTGGCGTTGACATTGTTTACAGCAGTAGTAATGACCGTCCTGGTACGCATGCGCCACATTTCCGTAGCTCATTCAAAGGCGGAGCGGGATGCCAGCACCGAAATGTACGGCTTCGTCGAGGAGCGCCTTTCCGGCAGAGAGGAGACGTGGGCCAACAACGCGAAACCGTACGTGGACCGGCGCTTTCGCGAGCTGATGCGCAAATGGTTCCGCGCGGAGCTCAAGGCCGGACTGATGACTGGCATCGTCTTCAACACGAATGCGTTCATGTTCAGGGTAGGCAGTGCCGTCGCGCTCGCCGTTGGCGCCTACCTGTTCCTGAGCGGGCTGGCCACCATCGGCACCGTGTACCTGATTTTCCATTACACGAGTCTGCTCATCGGACCGATCGAGAGCATGGCGAGACATGTGAATCAATTGCAGAGGGCGACGGCGAGCCTGATCAGAATCCATGAGCTGTTGCAATACCAGAAGACGGTTGTTGATGGCACGGAAACTCTGGCCGCCGACGAGCCGCTCGTACGATTCGAAGGCGTGTCGTTCAGCTACGGGAAGGGCGAGCCGGTACTGCGGGACGTATCGTTCAATCTTCGTCCCTGCCGAGTCCTGGGAGTAATAGGCCGGACCGGCAGCGGCAAGACGACCCTCGCTCGGCTTCTGGTACGTCTATACGACCCCGTGGAAGGCCGGGTATTGCTGGGTGGCAGGGACCTTCGCAACTATGGCCTGACCGGCCTGCGTGAACGCATCGCGATGGTGACCCAGGATGTCCGCCTCTTTCACGGCACCATAAGGGACAACCTGACGCTCTACGACCGAGGGGTCAAGGACGAGAAGCTCCTGAATGCGCTCGGCCGGCTCGGGATCATGCCCTGGTACCAGACGCAGCCTGACGGCCTCGACACAGAATTGGCGTCCGGCGGGACCGGATTGTCTTCGGGCCAAGCCCAGTTGCTGGCGTTGAGCCGGGTCCTACTCAAGGACCCGAGCGTAGTCGTACTCGACGAGCCGACCTCCAGACTGGACCACGCAACCGAGGCACTGATCGAACGGGCGTTGGATCAACTGGTGGCCGGACGTACCGTCGTGATCATCGCCCATCACCTTGCGACCGTAGAGAGGTGCGACGACATCCTGGTCCTAGAGGACGGCCGCGTCGTCGAGCAAGGAGACCGCAAGAGCCTCGCGGCGAACCCCAACAGCCGCTTCCACCACCTTCTTCGGACGGGGTTGGAGGAAGAGCCGGCATGAGTACGTCGTGGTTCATGTGGCGGCTCTTCCTATTCAACAAGTGGCCCTTCACGCTTCAGGTCGGGACCGCGATTGTCTCCATGGTCGCGATCGAACACGCCGTAGCGCTGGCGCAGCGGGAAGTTTTCAACACGCTGACCGATGACGCCGGCACTTCGCTTGGAGTCTGGACGCTCTGCGCGATCCTCGTAGGCCTCGCCCTGGGTTACTCGGTGACATTCCTGGGCGACGACCTGCTGTACCGGTTCAACCGGTTCAACCTGTCTTCTTTGCTGCGACGAAACGCGTTTGACCACGTTTTGGAACTCAGGGGCAATCGCCCTCTTCCGGCGTCCCCCGGAGAGGCGGTGAGTCGATTTCGGGGCGACGCTAGCCACGCGGTCATTTACATGCTGGACTTCGATCTGTTGATTGCCCACGTTTTGTTCTTCGTCGTCGCCATAGCAATCATGGTCCAGATCAGCCCGGTGTCGGCTCTCGCTGTTTTCCTACCGCTGCTAGCGGTCACAGTGATCATCCACTCGATGCGCAGCAGAATTCAGTGGTACCGACAGCAAGCTCGCGAGGCGACCGGAGGCGTAACCGGCTTCATCGGCGAGATGTTCGGAATGGTCGAAACGGTCAAGGTCTCGAACGCCGAGAGCCGGGTTCTCGAGGAATTCAACCGGGTCAACAAGGAGAGAGGAAGGACCTCTCTCAAGGACAAGGTGTTGGAGGAGACTTTGAATACACTCTCTTCTAACGCCCACCACGTTGGCACCGGCATCCTACTCGCAGTACTAGCTAGCGCGATGAGCGAAGGAGACCTGACTGTGGGAGACCTGTCTCTTCTCGTCTTTTACCTGGCGAGGGTTCAACCGTTCAGCCAGATGATCGGAAACCTCATGACGGGATACAGACGTGTCGGCGTTTCGGTCGACCGACTCCTGGAACTCATGCCCGGGTCAGCACCAGAGGCGCTGGTCGAACCGACTCCGAGCTATCTGATGGGCCACCTGCCGGAGATAGCGCCACCAGCGAAGGTGGCGGAGGATCGGCTCGATTCGCTTGTCGTAGAGGGGTTGAGCTATGTCTTCCCGGATACCGACGATGGCGTACGCGACGTAAGCTTCCGGCTCAACCGGGGGGAGTTCACCGTCGTGACAGGCCGAGTGGGCTCCGGCAAGACCACGCTGTTGAGAACCCTTGTAGGGTGGCTGCCTGCGCAGAGTGGGCGAGTTAACTGGAATGGCAAAGAGATTAATCATACTGACCGCGTCCTGGTGCCGCCTCGCTGTGCGTATCTCTCACAGATCCCAAGGTTGTTCAGCGAGCAGCTACGAGCCAATATCCTGATGGGACTTCCCGAGGAACGAGTCGATCTGCCGGGCGCAATCGTATCCGCGGTATTGGAACGAGACATCGACGAGTTGGAGGCCGGCTTGGACACGCTGGTCGGTCCGCGAGGAGTGAAGCTCTCGGGTGGGCAACAGCGGCGCTCGGGCGCGGCCCGGATGTTCGTTCGCGAGCCGGATCTGTTGGTTCTGGACGACGTTTCGAACGGTCTGGACGCCGAGACCGAGCGGGTCCTTTGGGAGAGGTTGTCCGAGCACAATGATAGGACTGTGTTGGTGGCGTCACACCGGCGGATGGCCCTCGAACGGGCCGACCACATCATTCTACTGAGGGACGGACAGGTGGAGTCACAGGGCAAGCTGGATTTCCTGCTGGAGACTTCGGAGGAGATGCGGCGGTTATGGGCCGGCGAGACCGGGCAATGACCGGAAGATTGGGTGACGCTGAAATCTGTGGTCACCCTGATGGCGCACTTCAAGGGACCAACGAGACCGACGCATTCTCAAAGCAACAGTTGGTAAGACGGATCTTGGTATGGGCCGGCGGCGACGGGTCAGCCGCCCACGTATTCGACCATCTCGTCCTCTTGGTAGACGGCGATACCTGAGTAGAAGTGGTTGTTGTCTAGCAAGATTCGATCCAGGAACAGGCGCTGATGCTCAACCAGACCCTCTAATTTGGTTAAATCCGCGATGCGGTGCCACTGGAGCTGACCTTCATCGGACTCGGACAGCCGTCCGGTCCATTCGGTCCCCGTGAATATATGCACGATCCCACATCTCACCTCATCAATCCAAATGAAAGTCCCACGGAGCTTTGGATCCGCGAGCATCAGGCCACACTCTTCCTTGAACTCCCGAATAGCCGAAGACGCCGGATCCTCACCAGGCTCGAGCTTGCCGCCTAGGCCGATCCATTGACCCTCATAAACGCGCCCATGGGCTTTCCTGATCAGCAGGACCTCGCCCTGGTTCTTGAGGTATACGAGGCAGTAAGGTACGACGGATTCGAAAGTAAGGTCGATCAAACGCGGTCCAGAATCTTCAACTGTCGGTTTTCTAAGCAAGAATCGGCATCGCGCTATGGCAACTCACGGAGTCTCAGCCGGCGGAGTCTGGAATAATGATAGTTCATTCTTCAAATGGGTCAGTACCGGAATGAGACCACTCCTACAAATTGCTCTGAAGCTTCGGCGCTGCTATTGGTGGCTTGCACGACCAATCACCCGAGGAGTACGTGCAATTCTGGTGAACAGACGCGGGCACATTCTGCTCGTTCGCCACAACTATGGTGAAGGATTGCTTCTGCCTGGAGGGGCGGTCAAGAAGAATGAGGAAGATGCTAAGGCCCTTCGACGCGAACTTGAGGAGGAGCTTGGCATCACCGAAATCTCAATCGCGAACAAGTTGGGAGAGTATCGAAACACCTACGAATACAAAATCGATACGGTCGTCGTGTTTACGGTAGATTCATTTGCCCTTGAGGAAAAACGCCATTTCGATATAGAAAGGTAGGATTTTTTTCGATCCAAGCGCATTGCCGGAGGGAGTTTCTCCCGGGACGCGTCGGAGGGTCGAAGAATGGCTCGGGCAAAGAGAGCCCAGCAACAAGTGGTAGCGAACAGGGAGTGTCGCGCCAACATCAGGCAGTTCGATCTGGCTGCTTGATTGGACTCGTCGCCATCGTGTTCACCCCTAGAAGAGCTTAATTATCGCGACCGCCAAACTGATGACCGCTACTTGGAATCCGGCTAGGAACAGCAGGTCGCTCTTTGTCGCGAAACGTTCTAGAAACCGCTTTTCGAGCTGTTCCAAATCCGCCTTGGTCGCTAGCTTGTCGCTGGTAGAGTTGACCACCCTGACCACGGCACCAGCTTGGTCTTCGCTCATGCCAGTCGCCATCAATTGCTTTACCGCTTCGTAAGTGTCGAGCATCTTTCGTCCTCAGTACTTATGCTAACACCTTAAGGGGACAATAATAGCGCATTCATAGAAAGGGTTCGGATTGGAATGAGGCCACTCCTACGAATCGCTTTACAGCTCCGGCGCTTCTACTGGTGGCTTGTACGACCAATCACCCGAGGAGTACGGGCCATTCTGGTGAACAGATGCGGGCACATTCTGCTCGTTAGGCACAACTATGGTGAAGAATGGCGGAAAGTGAAATGCCTAACCGGGGTGACCCAGAGAGAGGTTACCCGCTGTCACCGCCGGCGTAGGAAGGCTGGGATGTCCAAGTCGTCGGCCGGCACGCTCGGAGACGGCAGGCTCGGACTTGAGCCGGTACGTGTCTCGACGCTATGCTTCAGGAAGTCCTGCGGGGTGGCCACTTGACCGTCGAACCCGGTGGCTATGACGGTGATCTTGACCTCGCCTTGCATCCTGGGATCGATCACGGCGCCGAAAATGACCTTTGCGTCCGGATCGGCGGCCTGGACTATAACGTCGGCAGCCTCCGTAACTTCCAATAACGTGAGGTCCGGCCCACCGGTCACGTTGATCAACACTCCCTTGGCGCCAGCTATCGAGACTTCGAGCAGCGGGCTGGCCACGGCCGCTCTTGCGGCGTCGATCGCTCGCTCGTCCCCGTCCGCACGGCCAATTGCCATCAGCGCCGAGCCGGCACCGGACATGATCGTGCGCACGTCGGCAAAATCGAGGTTTATCAGGCCGGGCACCGTGATCAACTCCGCTATGCCCTGGATGCCCTGATGCAAGATATCATCGACCACCCGGAATGCCTGATCCATCGAGGTCTTCTTCTCAACCACTTGCAACAGGCGGTCGTTCGGGATGACGATCAAGGCGTCGACTTTATCGTGTAGATTGGCGATCCCCTCTTCGGCATTGCCGCGCCTATGAGAGCCCTCGAATGAGAATGGCTTGGTCACAACCGCTACGGTAAGAGCGCCGATCTCCTTCGCGATCTGGGCGACGATCGGAGCCGCGCCGGTGCCGGTGCCTCCTCCCATACCGCAGGTAATGAACACCATATCCGAGTCTTTTAGAGCGTCGTAGATCTGGTCGCTGGTCTCCTCAGCGGCCCGCTGACCAATGGTCGGGTTTCCGCCGGCGCCGAGGCCCTTGGTCAACTTGTCGCCGATATGAATTGCCTGGTCGGCGTCGACTCTGCCCAACGCCTGCGCGTCCGTATTGACGCTGATGAACTCGATTCCTCTGATCTCGGCCTGCATCATGCGATTGATCGCATTGCAACCACCGCCGCCTACGCCCACAACCTTGATATTCGCTAGGGTGATAACCTCGGACATCGATATAATGTCATTATTCATAACGTACCTTCCGACACTCAAAATCTTGTTGTGCAGTCTCTCCCTTTGGACAAATCATGGAAGAAACGCTTTGAGCCAAGTTCTGAACTTTCCTGCGAAGTCGGTATCGTTGTTGTCACGTATGGCTCCATCCTGCCAGCTAGCTGTCCCGGGCTGTTGGGCCGGCATTCCACTGGTGGCCTGCTTTGCCGCCCAGAGAACCAGGCCGACGCCGGCTGCGTAGCTCGGGCTGGTAATGTTGTCGGTCAATCCACTGAGATTATTGGGCGTGCCCACTCTGACCGGCAAGTTCAGGACCTCGGACGCGAGCTCGGCCAAGCCGGGCGTTCGCGCAACCCCACCTGCTAAGACTAACCCAGCCGGCAGCACAGCATCTGTGCCGAGCCTCTTTATCTCGCCGTCAATCTGCTGGATCAAATGTCGTGAGCGGTCCTCAATGATTTCGCAAAGCCCGCGGCGCCCTATCTTGCCAGACCTGCCCTGGCCGAATATCTCGGCGTCGATCACTTCTCCCGTGTCCATTTCGGATGGCCGGCAATCCCCGTGGCGCACCTTCAGGGCCTCGGCTTCAGCCAATGGCGTGCGCAACTGAACGGCAATCTCTTTGCTGACCTGGTCGCCACCAATCGGAAGAACCATAGTTTGCCACACGCTGCCCTCATTGTATATTGCCAGGTCCGTGGTTCCTCCTCCGACATCGGCCACCATCACGCCAAGCTCTTTTTCCTCCGTCGTCAAAACGGCCTCACCGGCGGCGAGAGAGCTAACCACCAACTCGTCTACTTCGATTCCGAGTTGCTGGACGCACTTGGTCAGATTCCGTATAGATGTTAGCGCGGTCGTGACTATGTGGGTCTCAACGTCCAAACGGTAACCGATCATGCGCAGCGGATTGCGCACGCCGTCCTGGCCATCGATCATGAAGTGACGCGGGAGAGCGTGAACAATCTCTCGATTGGGAGTCAAGTTTATTATTCGGGCGGACTCGATAGCGCGTGCAACGTCTTCGGAATCGACGGTCTTGTCATCATTGGCGATCGCTACGACGCCGCGATTGTTCAGCGACTCGACTTGGGAGCCGGAGACCGTCAGGTAGGCGCTCATGATCTTGAATCCCGACACTCGTTCCGCCTTCTCCACCGAGGCTTGGACGGTCTTGACGGCTTCATCAATGTTGACGACGACGCCGTTGCGAACGCCGCCTCCCGACGCGTCTCCGACGCCGATCACGTGGGTGGTGTAGTTCTCATCGACTTCGGCGATTAGAGTGCTGATCTTTGACGAGCCTACGTCAATTCCAACGAATGTCGTCTGATCCGACAAGTATCTCTCCAAGACTCCGAGTAAGTTCCAGGCTATTCAACTGAGATCGAAGGTTGCGCGTCGCAAGATGCCCAGCAACGGAGCGACGCAACTTCGATCGGCACCGCCAATCCGGCTCGAATACGGGTTTGGGGGTGGATTCACCATACAAAGGCGGCGAACGACGAAAGCAGGCAGCGACATAAACAGACAGTAGCCTGCCAGGGTGGTCGGGGGTAGGGAGAAGTTTATTGGACGGATCATAAACTTGCAACCCGACGGACGGGAAGATGCCATCGGAGTTCAGCGAAGACTCCCGAATCCCTGGTCATACCGATGTATCCGGGCTGCGCTCCAGACGCCAAGTTATCATGGTGAGCCGGCAGAATTGGAGTCTGTCCCTCGACTACTCTAGTAAGTACGGCGCACCAACAGGCGTTCGTCTTGAACGAGGATGACGACAGGACCGGAGGCGGCTTGGTCAATCAACTCCGCCCGCTCTGGTTGGTCCAACTGATAACCGCGACCGCCCGCTGAGACAATGATTCGCGATGACATCTCGTCTAGAAGCTTGGACGCTTCAGGCGGCGGCAACTCACTGAGGTGCAAGAGATGTGTCTTCAAATATGGTGCGGTACTAAGAAGCTGGTCGCTAGCCGCCGGATCATAGAACAGGGTCGTACGGATATTCCCGTGGCTGAATTGGATGGCGCCTATCACCGGCCTTTCTTCGACCGGGCCGGCCAACACTGTCACCGTCTCGCCTTCTCCAATCCGGATACTGAGCCCGGTCTCAACTTCGATGATGTTTGTGTCGTTATCTCGAAGGTCAATGAGCCACTCCCCGGCTTCGCTTGCCGGCGGGGGTTGGATTGGTATCAACAGATTTTCTATCTCGAAACGCTCACTTGCCAGCCGATAGTGCCTCAGCGCCGTCGGATCCCATTGATCGACTATCAACAGATCGATCGTGCGGCGCAAGACTGGCAGGCGTCTGGATATGGCGTCGATCAGCTCTCGATTCATCCGGCCGAAGACGGCGACTCGCCCGTTGGAGCTACTGATAATCGCGGCCGGATCGCCGCGCTCCGAGAGCAGTGTGATCGTACTTCGTTGGCCCTCATTCTGCAGCACGGAAATCCAAACCGCCGCCACGACCAAGAGTAACCCAATCAGGCTTGGTACCGTCGGCAAACGGCGGAACAACGAAGCTACTTGGAACGTCGGCCATCGGTTGCGCACGTCGGGAAGTAATAGAGCGGTCAATGGGGCTACAAGCAGGTAGTAAGCGGCGATGGAGCCGCCGGCGAGTCCGAACGTTGCAACCGGTGCGGTGTGAAGATCGGCGATCTCTACGACCTGTATCAACAGCGTCAAAGGAATCCACGCGAAAGCGGCAACGACGGTGGCCGCCACGCCCCAGATCGTGCCGGCCACTACCAGCGCCGCCGATCCTATGATCACGTAGCTCAGCAGCGGTACGGCGACAACGCCGGCGAGAATCGCCCACGGACCGAACGCGCCGAACGTCCCTATCAGGATTGGAATGGTCAGCCAGCTGGCGGATAGCCCGGTCGAAAGCTGATAGCTGAAGAATCGAGGCAAGAATGAGAGTTGACGCTGGATCGATGGGCCCAACAGGATTATGCCGGCCGTCGCTGCGAACGACAGCTGAAACCCCGCGTCGTGAACCAGAGTAGGCCGAAGCAAGACCATTCCACCACCTGAAATTGCGAGGAGGGTCAACCCATCGGCCGGGCGTCCCAAACGATTGGCGATGAGCAACGCCACGCTCATCACCGCGGCCCGATGCACCGATGGCGCCGGCACTACCAACAAGGCATAGAACGTTACCGCCGCAACGGCGATCAACACGCCGCCGTTGGCGCCGAATGTCCGTCGGCAAGGGCCGACAATCAACCCGGTAACCAACACCATATTGAGTCCAGATATGGCTATCAGGTGCATGAGGCCGGTTCTGGCAAACGAATCGCGCAAGTCGCGATCGAGCCCGCCCCGTTCTCCGAGCAGGACACCACGGGCGAGGCCAGCGGAGGGTTGCGGCAGATATCGATCGAGGATACGGCTCGCTGCAGCTCGGATTCGTCCGAGCCAGGCAAGGAAACTGGGACCTGTTGGGGAGCGGGACAGCACCGTGGCCGAGCGTATCAGGCCGGCCACGTCCTCCGCACGAAGGTAGGTAGCTGGATCAAAGGAATCGCTCGCCGCGGGGATCTGAAACCGACCTTGAACCCTTACTTGGTCGCCGATTTCAACATCATCGTCGCGATAGACCCAAGCTATCAATGATCCACCTGCCGGGATCGGGCCCTCGATTGCATCGATTTCGATGCGCAGACGCGCCTGGTCGTAACGGTCAAAGGTCGCTTCCCTGACGGTGCCGGCGACTATAACCTCCGAGCCTATGTGTTCGCTCAATTCCGACGACTGTGCGTCTAGCCAATTGATGTGCTGATAATAACGATCCGCGCCGAGATACAGGACAGATATCGCCACTGGGATCAAGAGGACCTGATACCTGCGACTAAAGAGAAGAGCTATCGTGAGGACAATCACAAATGCTGCGACCGGCTCGACCGGAATCTGGACTCCCAGACTGGCGCATAGAATGCCGGCGAGCAAACTGCCGGCTACAGAAAGGCCGGCGAGGATGAGGAAGGGTGGGGCAAGAGGCGACTGTCCGCGCTCGACCGAATCAGGAGCGACCATCCGTCGCCTTCTGCCCCGATCGAACTAGCAGCAGGGTTCCTTGTACCCGCAGTTGCCGCATACGGCCATTTTACTGCCGGCGATGGCATTCATGGTCATGCCACATCTTGGGCAGTCTTGGATAGGCGGATCGCTCTTGCGCTGAGCCGAACGAATCGATCGGGCCGCGCTCGGTGGTCGATGGGACATTCTGCTCGCTCCGATTCCGCCGCCAGCTTATCACAGGATGAGACAAGTGAGTTGCAAACGCCGAACTCGGCACCGCGGGTAGATTGCAGTGTGATAGAGTTTCGGGAGCAATCAAGTTGGCCGCTCGATCTTCGAGATGGGCGGCCTCACGACGCTTTGGAGGGGTAAACCATGGCGAATGCCCGCAATCGCCGTAGCCGGTTGACGACCGAAGGTATTGGCCGGGCACCGAATCGCGCCATGCTGCGCGCGGTCGGGTTTCACGACGATGATTTCGACCGGCCAATGGTCGGAATTGCCTCTCTCTACAGCGACATTACTCCTTGCAACGCCCACTTGGACCGTCTCGCACGTGAGGCGTACGAAGGTCTGCGGGCGGCCGGCGCAGTTCCCCAGATATTTGGGGCTCCAACCGCCTCGGACGGAATCATGATGGGCCACCAGGGGATGCGATATAGCCTGGTGTCGCGCGAAGTCATCGCCGATAGTATCGAAGTCGTGGCAGGCGGGATGAATCACGACGGGCTGATTGCGCTGGGCGGATGCGACAAGAATATGCCAGGTTGCTTGATGGCGATGGCGCGCCTGAATATTCCCAGTATCTTCATCTACGGCGGAAGCATCCTACCCGGCACTGGAGACGACGGCGCGGACATTGACATCGTTTCTATTTTCGAGGCGGTGGGTCAACATCAGGCCGGCAAGCTCGACGAGAAGGGTGTCTATAGGGTCGAATGCGAGGCCTGCCCCGGCGCCGGCGCCTGCGGAGGAATGTACACGGCCAATACGATGAGCTCCGCGATCGAAGCGATGGGGATGTCGCTGCCTTACGACGCCAGCAATCCTGCGGTCTCGTCCGCCAAGGAGCGCGAAGCGTTCCTGGCCGGAAGAGCCTTAGTCAACCTCATAGAACAAGACATCTCGCCAAGGGACTTGATAACTCGAGAGTCGTTGGAGAACGCCTACACGGTGGTGCTGGCCCTTGGAGGCTCCACTAATGCGATTCTCCACCTGATGGCGATTGCCAAGGAAGCGGACGTCGATTGGACTTTAGCGGACTTCGACCGGATAGGAGATAGAGTCCCACATCTGGCCGATCTCAAGCCCGGCGGCCGCTACGTGATGAACGATCTGCACGAGGCCGGCGGCACGCCGGCCGTGATGAAAGCACTGTTGGATGCCGGCTTCCTTCATCCGGATTGCATGACCTGCACCGGCCGGACCGTCGAAGAAAACCTTTCCGACGTGAGGAGCGTCTTCCGGCGCCGGCAGAAGGTGGTCAAATCATTGGACTCCCCCATGCATCCCTCGGGCCACCTGGTAGTTCTCCATGGAAACCTGGCCCCTGAGGGAGCTGTCGCGAAGGTCGCTGGTCTGCGCCGGCGAAGTATCACAGGGCCGGCACGAGTGTTCGATGGTGAAGAAGCGTGCTTCCAAGCGATAGATCGACGCGAGATCAAGGCCGGCGACGTCGTCGTCATCCGTGGAGAGGGGCCTGTTGGTGGCCCGGGGATGCGGGAGATGCTCTCGGTCACGGCAGCTTTGGTTGGACAGGGCCTTGGCGAGTCAGTCGGCTTGATCACCGACGGCCGGTTCTCAGGCGGTAGTCACGGGCTGGTTGTCGGTCACGTGGCGCCGGAAACCTGGGTAGGAGGTCCAATAGCGCTCGTCAAAGATGGCGACCCGATCACGATCGACGCCGATGCCAAGCTGCTGAAGCTTGCGGTTGGCAATGACGAGATAGCGCGCAGGCGAGCAGAGTGGCAAAAGCCGGAGCTCAGAGTCTCTCGAGGGGTTCTGGCCAAGTACGCCAGGACCGTCCGTTCGGCAACCGAAGGCGCGGTCACTTCGTGAGTGATTGAAGAATAGGAACACGCTAGTCCCGCGCGAGCGATCCACAGACTTTGAGTACCTCGGCGTTACGTGGAATTTCCCATTGTTGCCAGCCTATTTGAGCGAACCGCACCACACCCTGACGATCTATGACGTAAAGCCCGGGCCTCTGTCCCAAAGAGATTAGGCGGCTTTCGATCTGGTAGAGATCGAACACGGCATGCTCGGTATCAACCAGGCAGGGAAACGGGAGATTCAACGCCTTACCGAATCGTTCGGCGTACCTCTTGGAAGCGTGGACGACTGCCAGCACCTCGGCGCCGGCCGATCTGAACTCCTGGTACTGGTCCGACAACTGGCGGAGGTGCCTGCGGCAGAACGGTCAAAGGAAGCTCCGAAGGAAAACAAGGACGACGGCTCGCTGCCAACGATAGTCGCTCAAGGCGATCTCGCCCCCGTTCAACGCCGGCAGGCTGAAGCCCGGTGCGAGTGTATTCACCGGCACCAGCGTAGTCGCGACTGGCGTATCGGTTCTCCTATTCGTACCTAAGGGCGTCTATCGGGTTCAGCGAAGCGGCCCGGGCGGCCGGGTAGATCCCGAAGAACATACCTATGACCATGGAGACGCCCACCGCCAACAGGATGGCATCGCCGGCGACTAGGGTCGGCAGAAAAACGTCATCGCCAAGAGGGATCTGGGAGACTATGAACGACAGCAGGCCACCCAAGCCTATGCCAATCACTGCTCCGATCACGCTGACTATGACGGACTCCAACAGGAACTGGAACAAAATGTCGCGACGCTTGGCTCCAAGCGCCTTCCGGATGCCGATCTCTCGGGTCCGTTCGGTCACCGATACCAGCATTATGTTCATAATTCCAATACCGCCGACGACCAGCGAAATAGCGGCAATGCCACCGAGGAATATGGTGAGCCCAGTGGTGAACGTATTGACGAATCCCAGTATGTCGCGCTGGCTCTGGATGGTGAAATCGTCTTCGACAACGCCGTGACGTTCGCGCAGGATTTGCCCTATCTGCTCGGTGGCATCTTCCAGTTCGTCCTCGCTGACCACTTCTACCGCAATCGAGCCAACATTGATCTGGCCCCCGGTGGTGCGAGCCGGGTCCAACCGGGTCTGCATGGTCGTAATCGGGATGATGGCGATATCGTCCTGGTTGGCGCCAAAACCTCCACCACCCTTTGATTCCAGAACACCGATCACTCGGAAAGGTACACCTCGCCGGCCAAAAGTGCTGACTCTCACGGTCAAGCCAATCGGGTCGGCATCTTCAAATAGGTCTTCGGCCACTGCACTTCCCAGCACCATGACCCGCGATCGCCCTTCAACGTGCTCTCTCGAGATAAATTCGCCGAACTCGACCGGACTGTTTCTTACCGACTCGTATAAGTGGGTGGTCCCGGTGACTTGAGTTGAGATGTTTTCGCCCCCGATGATTAGCTGGGCTCCTCTGAACGCATTGGGAACAGCCGCTACTACGGACGGCGCCGCGTAGCTCTGGTTCAGGGCAAGCGCGTCGTCATACGTTAGCGTAGGGCGTTGCCCGCGTGCAACGCCTCCCTGTTCAAAGTTACCTGGGGTTACGAATAGCAAGTTCGCTCCAAGTCCTTGGACTTGGCCGGTAAATAGCTCATTTAGGCCCCGCCCGATCGACATCAGTCCGATCACGGCGCCTATGCCGATAACGATCCCCAGCGTGGTCAACAGCGTACGCAACACGTTTGCGCCCATCGCGCGTAAAGCGACACCTAGGGCTAGACCCAGGGTCATGGCGTCACCTGCGCTGTTCCGGCGGCAACCCCGGCGAACAACCGATCCGCGACCTGCTCGTCCGACACGATCTTGCCATCGCGGATCTGCACGGTGCGCTTGGTATGTAGAGCAATGTCGGGTTCGTGGGTAACAAAGACTGTAGTCAATTCCCGCTCTTCGTTGAGTCGTTGAAAGATCGCCATTATCTCCCGGCTGGTGACCGTGTCGAGTGCGCCAGTGGGCTCATCGGCGAGAACGATAGCCGGATTGGTTACGATCGCTCGAGCGATGGCCACGCGCTGTTGCTGGCCGCCGGAGAGCTCGGTCGGCTTGTGGTCCTTCCGCTCTATTAGGCCGACAATTTCCAACGCCTCCAAACTGCGCTGCCGGCGATCAGGGGCACCAGTGTATATGAGCGGAAGCTCAACCTGCTCGATAGCGTTCATTCTCGGCAGCAGGTTGAAGTTCTGGAAGACGAAACCGATCTTCTGTCCGCGGACGCCGGCGAGCTGGTTGTCTGAAAGCGTCGATACCTCCTGCCCGTCAAGATTGTAGCTGCCGCTGGTAGGCTGATCGAGGCAGCCAATTATGTTCATCAGCGTTGTCTTGCCCGAGCCGGACGGCCCCATGATGGCGACCATCTCGCTGGCTTGGATGTCTATAGATAGGCCGCGCAGGGCATGAACCTCCACGTCGCCCATCTTGTAGACTTTGGTCACATCTTGGATTCTGATCATCTGAGATATTCCTCGCCGTGTTCTCTAACCGCCGAATGAGACACTTAACTGAGTCCTGGTAGGTCTGAGAAGTACCTCTTCGCCTTCAGATAATCCGCTCAAGATCTCGGTGAAGCGTTCATTGCGAATGCCAGTCGTAACTTTACGCTCTTCGGTGCCTTCAGCAGTGACCACGTCAACAAACAGGTCTTCTCCATCGCGCCGCACCGCCCGATTAGGCAACACCAGTACCCCCTCTTTGCGTAGGACAACTATATCAGCGATCACGGTCATACCAGCCGGCAAGACCTGATTCAAGTTGGTCAGCTCGATAGTCACCGGGTAGGTCGCCACACCCTGCTCCACGTTGGCGATCGGCGAGACCGACGAGACTGTGCCGGTAAGCTCGGCATCCGGCAGGGCCTCTATAGAAAGGGTGACGTTCTGACCCACGGCCACTTTGGGCACGTCTGTCTCATCGACATCCACGTCGATTCGAACGGACTTGGTGTCCGCGACTACGGCGGCCTCGGTACCTGCTGAGATCTCTTCGCCGGCATTGGCGTTTATCGAAGCTATCACGCCGGTGAATGGGGCAGTGACTACCGACCGGCTAATGTTGAGCTCGGACCGATCGACCGCGATCTGCGCTTGCCTGACCTGTTCTCGGGACAGCTCTAGCTCGATATCGCTAACAGTCCCGGTCTTCTCGCTGTATGTGGCTTTGGCATTCGCGAGAGTGCTGAGTGCCTGTTGGATATCCGCCGGCTTGACGCCTTCGTTGAGACTAGCGAGATCGGTAACGGCGCGCTGATAGCTCGCCCGGGCCGACTCTATCGCGGCTTCGGCACTCTGGATCTCAGAAGCCTTTGCGCCGGTCCTGAGGGTAGCCAGGTTGCTGAGCGCAGTCTGGTAGCTGGCCTTTGCCGACTCGAGGGTGGCTTGGGCAGACTTGGTATCGGTCCCGGCCTCGAAGCTCGCCAGGTTGCTAAGCGCCGACTGGTAATTGGCCCTAGCGGTCTCCACCGCAGCCTCTGCAGACCTGATATCGGTCCCGGCCTCGAAGCTCGCCAGGTTGCTAAGCGCCGACTGGTAGTTGGCCCTTGCCGTCCCAACCGCAGCCTCTGCAGACCTGATATCGGTCCCGGCGTCGAAGCTTGCCAAATTGTTGAGCGCAGACTCGTAATTCGACCTAGCGGTCTCGACCGCCGCCTCAGCCGACTTGATATCGGTCCCGGCATCGAAGCTCGCCAGATTGCCGAGCGCTGATTGGTGATTGGCTCGGGCCGTCTCGACCGCGGCCTCCGCAACCTTTATTTCGGACTCCGTCGGCCCGTCCACGAGTTGGTCCAGGCTGGCCTGGGCGCTCTCCAACTGCGCATTGGCACTCTCGACCGCTCTCTCGGCGTTGCCTACGTCGGACGGATCGGCGCCAGCCTTCAGGTCCGCCAGCCTCTGCTCAGCCTGACGGACAGCGGCCTGAGCATTGGCTACTCCAGCGTCGGCGGACCGACAGCTAGCGCTGTCTTCACCGAAACGACCACAGGTCCCATCCCGCGAGATCTGGGTGGACCAGAGGCTGTTCCTGGCGGTGTCAAGGCTGATTTGCAGGAGGTTGACTTCGGATTCTGTAGGGCCGGCCAAGAGCTTTTCAAGAGCGGATTGAGCACTAGCCAATCCGGCCTCTGCCGAAATGACTGCCTGGCGAGCGGAGGCCAGGTTTGATTCTTTGGGGCCATCAAGAAGAGTGGCAAGATTGGATTCGGCGCTGCGCAGGTTTGCCTCCGCCGCGCCGGCCGCCGCCACCAAACTCTGTCTGGTCGAACCGTCCTTCAATGAAGCTAATGCAGCCTCGGCGCTGCGCAGGTTTGCCTCCGCCGCGCTGGTCGCCGCCACCAAACTCTGCCTGGTCGAGCCGTCCTTCAATGAAGCTAATGCAGCCTCGGCGCTGCGCAGGTTTGCCTCCGCCGCGCCGGCCGCCGCCACCAAACTCTGTTCGGTCGAGCCGTCCTTCAATGAAGCTAATGCAGCCTCGGCGCTGCGCAGGTTTGCCTCCGCAACGCTAATCGCCGCCTTGAGATCCAACTCGGTTGACTCTGACGTCAACGACTCGAGTGCAGCTTCGGCGCTCCTTACGCTTGCCTCGGCCGCACTGACAGATGCTTCCGCGGCCTGTATTTCATCCAGGGTGGCGCCGGCCTTTAGCGAGTCCAAACTCGCTTGAGCGCTCCGGAGACTCGCCTCGGCCGCAGTGACCGAAGCAGTGGCCGTGTCTATGTCCTCCTGGGGGATTCCCTCCAAGAGCTCATCATAGCGCGCTTGGGCGCTGTCCATCGAGGCCTTGGCCGCAGCTATCTCATCTTCGGAGGCTCTCGATGTAAGGTTCTCGTAGTTTAGCTCTGCTACTCTCAAAGCTGATTGGGCTTGTTCGAGATCGAGCTCCAACCCGGCCTGCTCGGTGTCCAATTGGACGATCACCTGCCCGGTTTCGACCTGGTCGCCTACACCGAAGAGCGATTCCTGCACTACGCCGCCCGAACCGTAGATGATCTTCGCCCGCCTGCCAAGCGCGGTTGTACCACTTACGGTCACTATTGACTCGATTACATCACGCTCCACCATGACCGTCTCTCCAGCCATCTCGGCTTCTTCCTGAGGACGGGTCAGAGTGAAACCCGCGTAGCCTATGCCGGCGAGTATGATGATTGCAAGCAAGATTATGAGCCAACGACGGATTTTCAAAGTTCGCACACCTTTCCTCTGGATCCATTGGTGCAGGCGTATCCACACGGTACCCGGGTACGCGACCGAGACGTCGTAGCGGATTGGTCAACCAAAGAGCCGAAGACGATGTCTTCGCGCTGCGTTTGGGAAATTTGCCCGTTACCAGGTCGAGTTAATTTGATTTATGGAATATCTATTCTAAATCACCAATAACATACAGTAACCCCAGCCGGAAACGCCACATTTTTCAGCACAACACGGAGGAGTTGTGGGGCCTCACACAACTGCGATCCCGACCTTTATCCTCAGGCACAGCAGAATCTGTCCGCTTTGTTCTTCCGCATCGCCGCTGTAATGTGCATCCGGCTCCTTGTGACCGATACTCTAAGCGCAAGCGGGGATTCAGTCATCGGCCGGCCGACCGATTTTGACTTGGACAACGGGCCGATGGTCTGATCATTCATTCCACTGACAGATGTATCCCCCATGGGTACTATCGGCGCCCAATCGCGCAGTCGAAGAGTTGATTGGCAGGAGTTGGCTGGCAATGGCAAACAAACCCAGCCCGGCCGGTCCGTCGATCTGGAAAGAACCTCGGCCGACTACAAACTGCGAGGCTATTCCTTTTTCCGCGAGTCTTCGACCCGCGCGGTTGCCGTCTTGCCTTCGCCGGCGGTCACTCTCGGAAGGCTATCCGGCGCAACCAGTTCGACGCTATTCGGATTCACACTCGTTACGCTTCGCACGGCCCGACGCATCGCCGCGGCGAGTTCTGCGATCCTGGTACCGTTTCCCAGCAAGTCCGTGTCCTTCACCTCGACGCGCAGCTTGAAACTGTCCATACCGCGACGATCTGTCCCTATATACATGCGAAAGTTGGCTCCGGCCTCCGGAAATCGCAGCAGGGCCTCCTCTACTTGACTGGGAAAGACGATCAGTCCGCGCAGTGGCACCGCATCGTCGCTGCGCCCCTTGATAGCGGAGATGCGAGGGTGGGTTCTCCCACATCCGCACTCACGCCAAGTCAGGGCGGAAAGATCGCGGCTCCGGTAGCGGATGAAGCTCGTGCCTTCAAATATGAGGTTGGTCCAGACCAACTCGCCGGGTTCTCCGTCCGGGACGGTTTCGCCGGTTTCAGGGTCGATGCATTCGCACAGAAACGCGTCTGCCCAGGCGTGCATCCCGAACTCGCGGTCACGGAGTTCGCACTCGCACGTCATTCCCGGGCCAAGGAACTCGGTCATTCCGAACTCATCGTATGCGGTAATGCCAAAGAGTTGCTCGATCTTTTCGCGTGTCGACCAGGGCCAGGGCTCGGCGCCAAAGAGGCCGGTGCGGGGATGTCTCTTCTCGTCCAGGTTGAGTCCAAGCTCCTGGGCCACCTGACCACAGTAGAGGGCAAAGGACGGCGTCATGCAGAACGCGTCGATTTCCAGGTCGTTGATCAGAGATACCTGGCGTTCGGCTTGGCCGGAGCTTGTCGGTATTGCAAGAACGCCCATCGCCCGGGCGCCGTAATGGAAACCGAATCCGCCGGTCGGCAGACCGTAGCCGTATGCGTTCAGCAACTTGTCCCCGGGCCGGATACCGACCATCCACAGCTCTCGAGCGTTTAGCTCTGCCCAGGTGGAGAGGTCTTTTTCGGTGGCGAACATCAACACAGCCTCGCCGGTCGTACCAGAGGTACTGTGCATCTCTCTGAGATCTTCGCGCGGAGCGGTAACGGCTCCCCACGGATAAGCGCCGCGTACCGCCGCCTTTTCCAGGAAAGGTAGCTTACGGACATCTTCGAGGCGCCGTATGTCTGCCGGCTTTACGCCGGCCCTATCGTAGAGACCGCGATAGAAATCGCTCGTGTGATAGGCCCTTTCCACCGAAGATTTCAGCCGGCTCAACTGGAGCTCCTTGAGCTTCTCGACCGGCATCGCCTCGATTTCGGGGTTATAGACGTTGCTCATGATCCGCGATTCGGCTCCTTGGGTACAGCAGAACAGATGTTTCGAGTGTTGTCAGCGAATACCACCGTTCCCCTGTCAGTGAAACGGGCGATCTTCATGGTCAATGGTCCTTGCGCCAGGCAGAACGAACAAACTCTACGCCGGCGAGGGCCAGCAAGCGATGCTAACACGCTGAAAATGCGGGCGTCAACGCGGGGGACTTATCGCGCCTTTCTTAAGACTCCGGGTTGAATCCGGACGGGACGCTATCACCTGAAAGGTAACAGACGTGGGAACGCTGACTTGGGGTTGTAATCAACACACCCACTTAATTCCCGTCAATCATGACCTGCAGGCGAATGAACCCATGCGAGAGAATTCGCATCGACAGCGATCACCGGGCGTCTTCCCGATCGTAAACCATGTCGCGGATGTCCCGCCAAGTGTACGACTCCAGTGGATCATGATCGCTCGCATATCCCACACTCAGGTCTGGCAGTCGGTACCGGTTGCGGACCGGTGTCGCGTAGAGGACATGCCGGAGACCCTCTTCGACAATTGCACTGAGTGGGCGGCCAGTCTCTCGAGCGTGTAGTTTAGCCCGCGCTAGCAACTCGCCCTGGATGTCAAGCGTGGTCTTCATGACTCCCAAACTACCCATTCTCAGAAATTCAGTCAAGCAAGACAGCGTATCTCAACATATCCGGCTCGCTGTCGAGCAAACACGACGAGCGTGAGGCCGCGACCTATCCGAAGTCCTCAGCGTCCAGGCGACGGCCGGCCGGCGCGATTCACGCTCAGCAACTGCCTCAGCTCGCAAACAATGACTAGCGACGCCAAGTCCTGTCAATGAGTAAAATACCCATGAATGGTGGCAACCGTTACTTGGAGGTATGAGTGATGTCAGAGGTAGATGAACAGGCAGGTTTAACCGAGGCCGAGATAGCCTCTCACTGGAGAGAGGAAGAGTTCATACGTCCCAACTCCAGCTTCATTGCCCAAGCAAATCTGGCCGACGAGTCCGCATTGGAGAGGTTCAGCGAGAAGAACTTTCCGGAGTGCTTTAGAGAATATGCCGATCTGCTTTCGTGGGACAAGTATTGGCACACCACACTAGACTCGTCCAACCCTCCGTTCTGGAAGTGGTGGGTTGGAGGTCGACTCAACGCATCGTACAACTGCGTTGACAGACACTTGGAACAGCATCGAAACAAGGCGGCGTTTATCTGGGTGTCAGAGGAAGAGGACGAGTTGGACCGCGTCGTCACCTATCAGGACCTGTACGTCAGGGTCAACGAGTTCGCAGCGTTACTGAGGGAGTTCGCCGGCGTCGAAGCGGGCGATCGACTCACATTCCAGATGCCCATGCTGCCAGAGCTTCCGGTTTCGATGCTTGCTTGCGCCCGGCTCGGCGCGGTTCACTCCCAAGTATTCAGCGGGTTCAGCGGCGCAGCCTGCGGGGACCGCATAGTCGACTCCGAGAGCAAAATCCTGATCACGATGGACGCCTATCGGCGGAACGGTCAACTTCTCGACCACAAGATCAAGGCTGACGAAGCGGTGGAGCAGGCGGAGAAGAGTGGAGTCAAGGTGGATAAGGTCCTGGTTTGGCGAAGGTATCCAGGCGAATACTCTTCCTCGGCACCAATGGTAGAAGGACGCGACTATTTCGTCGATGACCTGTTGCGGGAGTTTCGGGGAAGAAGAGTCGAGCCCGCGTCCATGCCCTCCGAGGCGCCTCTGTTCCTGATGTATACGAGCGGAACGACGGCTAAGCCCAAGGGTTGCCAGCACAGCACCGGAGGCTACTTGTCCTACGTCGCCGGCACGGCGAAGTACTACCAGGACATCCATCCGGAAGACGTTTACTGGTGTTTCGCCGACATCGGCTGGATAACCGGCCACTCGTACATCGTATACGGCCCCCTGGCGAATGCGGCGACCGGCGTATTGTATGAAGGCGTTCCTACTTATCCCGACGCCGGCCGGCCGTGGCGCATAGCCGAGCGGCTGAACGTGAATATCTTCCACACGGCGCCCACGACGATACGAATGCTCAGGCGGTCCGGACCCGACGAGCCGGCCAAGTACGACTACCACTTCAAACACATGACGACGGTTGGCGAGCCGATAGAGCCGGAGGTCTGGAAATGGTACTACGAGGCCGTCGGCAAGGGAGAGGCCGCAATCGTCGACACCTGGTGGCAGACCGAAACCGGAGGTTTCATTGGGACTACGCTGCCGGCGCTACAGCCGATGAAGCCGGGAAGCTGCGGCCCCGGTGCGCTCGGCATATTCCCGCAAATCTACGATGACGAGGGTAACGAGGTCGAAGGCGGCAGCGGCAGGGGAGGCAACATATGCATCAGAAATCCCTGGCCGGGCATCATGCAGACAATTTGGGGCGACCCAGATCGGTTCGTCGCCACCTATTTCAGCCAGTACACCAAGGATCCGGATAGCAAGGACTGGCACGATTGGCCCTACGTGACCGGCGACGGCGCGATGGAAGCCGGCGACGGCTACTTCCGCATACTCGGCCGCGTAGACGACGTCATCAACGTGGCCGGCCATAGATTGGGCACCAAGGAGCTCGAATCCGCCGTCCTGACCGTTGACGCGGTCGGAGAGGCCGCCGCGGTGCCGGCGTTCGACCACCTGAAGGGAAGAGTGCCGGAGATCTATCTCTCGCTCAAGCCCGGTTACGAGTCCACCGAAGACGTCGTCGACCAGGCAAAAGCGGCCGTAACCCGAATAATCGGGCCAATCGCCCGTCCGACACACGTTTGGGTCGCCGAAGACCTGCCCAAGACGCGGTCTGGAAAGATCATGCGCCGGGTAATCGCGTCGATATCGAACTTTCTCGACGTGGGTGATACGACCACGCTCTCCAATCCGGAAATCGTAGAGGACATACGCAAGCAGGTTCAGAGTGCGAAGGTCAGGCTTGGCGTAGTGCCGACCGAGATTCCCAAGGAGCTTGAAGAGGAGCTCAAGAGGCTCAGCGAATAGGCTCCCATCCGGCCCGACGATCCAAACGGGATCGATGAGCTATTGACCGCCGCGCCAACTCTGTCGTGGGATGACCTGCCGGCGGATAGCCTGCCCATCCGGCCGGGCGATCTCGACCTGGAGCACACCCTCACCTGCGGACAAGCATTCCGCTGGAGCCAGAGCCAGTCCGGCGACTGGCAGGGGATATTCGGCGGGACGGCCTGGTCGATCCGGCAGCGGTCAGCGGGAATAGAGTTCAAGAGTTGGCCGGCCCGGCCGGCGTCGGCGTTGGCCGACTATCTCCGTATGGAGTTCGATCTGCCCGCCTGGGACCGGGAGATGGCCGGCCGCGATCGGTATCTCGACTCGGCCCGGACGGAATTTCGAGGCCTGCGCCTCCTGAAGCAGGACCCGCTCGAGGTGGCGCTCACGTTCTGCATTTCGGCCGGCAATACCTTCGCCGCTATCGTCGAGTCGGCAGAGCTGATGTGCCGGGAATACGGCAGTCTCATCGCGGAAATCGATGGTGCGCCAAGGTATGACTTTCCCACGATCGACACCCTGGCGGACGCAGACGAGCGGACATTGGCGGTGGACTGCCGGCTGGACTACCGGGGCCGCGAACCTGCTTCGACTCGTGCGCCACCTCCAGGAACATCCGGAGGCGATGGACGGCCGGCTCGAGGGTCTCGACTACTGGCAGACGAAAGCGGAGCTTATCAAGCTGCCATCCGTCGGGGCCGGCCACGGCTGATTGGATTTGCCTGTTTGGCCTTGGCTTCGATGAGGCTGTGCCAATCGACGTTCACACCTGGAACCTGGCCCGCCGGATGTTCCCCGGCGAGATCACGACAAAGACGCTCACGCCGAGGACCTACGAGAGAGTCGTCCGGCTTTTTCAGGCAAGGTTCGGCGGAACGGCCGGCTGGGCCCAGGAGTACCTGTACCTCGGATCCCGCCGGGGGTTGTTTCGACGCGGCCGGCGGGCGTGACCATCGTTCGGCTAGTTCAGGAAGTGTGGATTCACTTTGGTTTGTTTTGCAAAAACATAGGCCGGCCAAGCAGTGCCTGGCCGGCCTTTCGGACCGCCTCAGGGAGTTTCGCATCCAGTTAGTCAATTGTCTCTGGCATATCTACTCCATTACGTTTTGATGCAGACCAGCATCGTCGCATAGGGCGGTAGGTTGTTATGGGCCTGGCGCGCCGCCGCGCGAGCCGGTGCTGCCGGTAACGCCCGTGCGAGTGGCTGCCGGGCCCATTCAGTGTTCTGGATTGCGTATGTCGTTGAGTTCCTCCTCTGCCTGTGCGATGTCATACTCCGCCCCGCCAGAGTTGCCGCCCGCGTACTGTCTGTTACCGTGTACATGGCTACCGGCGGAAGTGGTAGCCAATGTTCCGTCGCTATGCGTATGAGCGGGCATATGCGAGGTATTCAGCACTAAGTCTTCCTCGCCGCCGACACTACCGACGTTTTGATCGCCGCCCGCGCCCCAACGGAACCGGCTTTGCAGATTGGGGCAGGTTGAAGGTGGAGGGTCCCCATCCCCAGAGCCCCAGGTGGTGCCGATGGCGGCGAATAGTGCGGGATATGTGTCGCGCGTAACGGCAGAGCCATCGCAGACGAGATAGCCAGCCGGCGCGCTGGTTCCCGGCAAAGTCGATGATCGTGCCTGGAAGCGTAGCCGTGCTCAGACTCGTCCAACTAGTGAACGATCCGTCACGGGCCTCGGAACCAGATACCCTCGTGGCCACCGGCGCCATCGGCCGATACGTAGAGTTGCATTATCTCTTTTTGGCCGGAGGTGGCCGAATCGCTATGCGGGTCTGCCGTCCGGGCGACTTGCCAGCAGCCGATCATGTCCGCTCCGCCGCCCTGGGCGCCGGTTGGTAGATTGGCGGCGCCCACCGCCGGCGTAGACCAACCCAGCGGCGCGTCGTCGCAATCCTCGACGCAGTCAGCTTCAGCCGGCACGTGGAACGATGGTGGGACGTTTTGAGTGGGATTTGTCTGCTCGCTTGTTCCAGTTTGTGTTTGCGCTTCGGTCATTTCTAGTTCTCCCGTCAGTTACTGTGCTTTGCGTTTCTCAAGTTGTGCTCATCCGATCTTTACCCTGCCTCATCTATCCGTCCGGCTATCTCCTTTCTTATCTCGCCTGGCGCTCATGGATGGGGCCGTATTTAGTTCGATACAGATATAGATCGTATGTTCGTGCAACAATACCACGCTGTTTTGAAAAAAGCAAACATTTGTTCGAATTGAAGGAAAGAATATTCAAGTGACATACCCAGCGGGGCAATCTGCCACTGGCGAATCGGCCGCGAGGAGGCGGCGCGGATTGAAATCCAAACCCGCGACCGCTCAGGTTTCAGGGTAAACCGTCCCACACGCGCGCAATTCGTGATCGAATGAGGGCCAATGTATATCTCACCTTCCTCACGTCCGACAATGTGGCGCAATTTGGGGGCGCATGAGGTAAACCAACTAGGAAATCCAGAGACGTAGCAGCGATAAACTTCCCACCAACCAACACAACGCTTACATCTCACGAACCGCCGGCCGCCCCAGGCGGGGGACAAGCCCCCGCCCTACATCTTCTGCCTCCGCTCCATCTGGGTTCGGCCCCGGGTCGAAGTCCGAGAGGTGCTTTGACTACAAGCCGACGAGACTGTCCCGCCAAGTCTGAACAATCGCCCAAACCCTCGCAGGCGTTGCCCGAGCGGACGGCATGCTAGAATCAGCGCACCCCTTCTCCCCGGCCGAACCTCTCCAACGGAGCAGCTATTTGTTTGACGACCGCGACGAAACCAGTCTGTGGCTGGCCCGCGCCCTGTTCGACGTCGGCGGCATCAGCTTCGGCGACTTCAGCCTGACCGAGACGACGAAGAACTCGCCGGTCTACGTCAATCCGCGCAAGCTCATCTCCGAGCCGGCGGTACTCAAGCGCATCGCCCGGCTGATCGAGCAGGAGGTGAAGGCGGCCCAGTCCCGCCGGCGGCCGAGGGTATCGCCATTCAGCCTCGTCGCCGGCGTCCCATTTGGCGGACTGCACCTGGCGACCGCGTTCTCGCTGCTGACCGAGGTGCCGATGGTCTACGTCCGGCCAGCTGGAATCGGCAGCAAGGGACACGAGATCGAGGGCAGCTTCCGGCCCGGCCAGGTGGTCCTGATAATCGACGACCTGATCAGCCAGGGCGGCAGCGTGCTGCGCACGGCGGCGATGCTGGAGGAGTTCAACATGGAAGTGCGGGACGCGGTCGTTCTCGTCGATCGGTCGTCCGACGCGGCCGAGCGGCTACACCAGCGCGGCTATAACCTCATCCCCATCCTCAAGCTGAGGACAATGCTGACCTACTACTATGAGACCGGCCTGATCCACGTGACCTGGTACGACCGGTCGATGCAGTGGCTGGAAGAGCGGAGAAAACGCGAGTCATAGCCGGGTCGCCATCTTTTCGGCCACCAGCCGGCGCAGATCTTTCGCCTCGCGCAGGCCGGCCAGGGTCGTAAACAGCAGATAGGCCGATACGCCGACGAGCAGGGCGACCACGACCTGGACGAACAGCTCGAGCAGACTGGTTCCGAGAAAACCTCTCATCACTGCCAGGACCGCCCAGACCAGCGCGGCCATCGCGACCGACGCGACGAGCATCCGTATCGCCCGCCAGAGCAGGCCGGCCCCGATCAACGTTGAGCCCTGCGCCTTTACCATAACCGCGAGGCAGACCGCCTCGACCAGCGACGCGGCCGATACCGCGCCGGCCAGGCCGGCCGGGCCGAACGGTCCCACCAGGGCGACAGCCAGGCCGGCGTTGACGACCATGCCGGCGGCGGCGGCGATTAGCGGCTTTCGCGCCTGCTGCTTCGCGTAGAAGAGCCGGGCGAGTATCTCGGTGGCGCCGAGGCCTACCAGCCCGATCGCATAGACGCGCAGCGCGACCGAGGTGGCAATCGTTGAAGCTTCGTCAAAGGCGCCGCGCTGGAACAGCAGCGCTACCAGCGGTTCGGCTACGACTATCAGTCCAAGTGTCGAGGGTATGACCAGGTAGAAAATGACGCCCAGCACCTGGCCGACGGTGCGCTCGGACGCGGCATCGTCGCCGGCCGCGGTCTCGCTGGCCAATCGCGGAAACGCGGCGGTCGAGATCGCCATCGCGAACACTCCCAGGGGTATCATCATCAGCAGCCAAGCGTAGTTGAGAGCGGATACGGCGCCGGCAATCGGCGAGGCCAGCGCCAGCACGACGACGAAGTTCACCTGGAGTGCTCCCAGCGCGAGGGTGCGGGGCACCATCAGCTTGAGTAGCTGGACGAGACCCTTGTGAGCGATACCGACGCCCAGGTCGATCCTGGCGCCGATCCGGGCAACGCCCGGCACCTGGACGGCGAGGTAGAGGACCGAGCCAAGGACGGCGCCCCAGGCCAGACCGTATATGCCGAGCCAGCGGGACAGGACCAGCGCTCCGAAGATCAGTCCGAGGTTGTAGATGGTCGGCGCAACCGCCGCCGCGGCAAAGCGCCGATGGGCGTTCAGCGCGCTGGTGGCGAAGCAACCGAGGGTAAAGAGCAGCGGCGATACTATCAGGATCCGCGCCAACCGCCAGGAGAGATCGTTGACCTCCGGCTCGAAGCCCGGCGCGATCAGGCCGATCAGGGTCGGCGCGGCGATCCAGACGACGACCAGGACCGGTATCAGGCCAGCGATAACCAGGTTGAAGATGGCCGCCAGCAGCCGGCGCGCCTCGGCCAGGCGTTCGTCGACCAAGTAGCCACTATATATAGGAATGAAAGCCGCCGCCACAGCGCCGCCGGCGGCTACCTGGAACACCAGGTCCGGCAGTCGTATCGCGGCGAGATAGGCGTCGAGCTCCCGGCCGGTGCCGAACTGATAGCTGATTGCGACGTCGCGCAACAGGCCGGTCAGCCGGCTGGCGACGAACGCGAGGATCAGAATGATCGCCGGCCCGGTGATTCGCGAAGACAGCCGGAGTGGGGAGTCGGCGCCGCCAGCGGATGGGCCAGTCATGCCTGCCGGACCCGTATCGTCAGTTCCGCCACGCTAAGCCGATTTGGGTGCAGTCTTCAACGTTTGAGCACAGGGATTTCGGAGTGGTTCAGGGCAGCCCTAGCCTCCACCACCAGGGAACGCCCAACAGCTTCGAGAGCCTTCTCTACCGACGTAATGTGGGATCGGTGCCCAGTATCGAGAAGCCGACGGACCGCGTTCTCCTGTAGACCCAGACGAGCGGCAAGCGCGACATTGGTTATGCCCTGTTCGCGCATCGCAGTGTGGAGGGCGAGCTTGGCCGCGACGATTGGCGCTACAGAGACCAGTACCTGACCCTCCTCCAATGGGCTGGGCGTTGGGATATCTTCACGCCCCTTGACGTACATGCCGAGGGCAACTCCCAAGCAGTCCTTGGCCATCTCGAAGGCTTCTTCCCGGGACCATCCGCCGGTGTTGGCCCCATACACGTCTGGAAAAGTCACAACATAGGCTTCCCTCCCACTCGCTCGCTCCTCCTCCTCATCGCGGACGATGTTGCATGGGTAGGCGTAGCGCATTATCTATAGCTCCCTTCTATCGACGTGCAGGTCCCTCAACATAGAGGCCAGCGTGCCGGTGGCAATCTCGCCGTGAGGGACCGTAGTCCTGTAAGGACCAAGCTGCATCTCTCCGTAGCTACCCTTACCTCGGCTCGGGACGAAGTCGAAGTCCAGCCGGCGGCCGCGAGCATACCGCCGGACTCGCCTGACGAACTCTCTATCGTTCACGAATCCATTTCAGCACATATTTGTGCGATTTTCAAGGAACTCCGGCGCCGGAGGATAGCCGGCGATCCAGTGTACACGCATCTTATGTGATCGGTGCATCTTGAGCGGGGGATTAGCCCCTCGTCTCGCGTAGTCTTCGACAGCGCTACATTTTTCGGTCCCGGCCCGCGGCGCGTTGGGCGGCAAACCCCCGCCGGCCCGGCTAATTGCCCAACCTCATTTGAAAAAATGTAGGGCTGGGGCTTGTCCCCCGCCTTGTGGTTGCGAATGACGGGGATGCTTGTACTCCGGATCTCTGGTGTCGGAGCACCTACGGCTGGGGACGAGCCCCTCGCCTCGCGTAGTCTTCGACAGCCCTACATCGGCCCCCTTACCCTCCTCCCCTCTGGACTCCGGCTTTCGCCGGAGTGACGACCCGGGAGGCTATTTCCATGAGAATTACAACGTCTTGGCGACGCCAATCACACTCGAACGCCGCCATCGACCGGCATTCTGCGGACTCTCCTATTCCTCAATCTACTTCCCACCCACCAACGAAACGCGCCGGCGACGAACACCGGCCGACCAACACAACGCCTGCATCTCACGAACCGCCGGCCGCCCCAGGCGGGGGACAAGCCCCAGCCCTACATCGGCCCCCTTACCCTCCGCCCCTCTGGACTCCGGCTTTAGCCGGTGTGACGACCCGCGGGAGGCTATTTCCATGAGCATTACAATGTTTTGGTGACGCCAATCACACTCGAACGCAGCCATCGACTGGCATTCTGCGGACTCTCCTATTCCTTAATCTACTTCCCACCCGCCATCGAAACGCGCCGGCGACGAACACCGGCCGGCAAACACAACGCCTGCATCTCACGAACCGCCGGCCGCCCCAGGCGGGGGACAAGCCCCAGCCCTACATTGGCCCCCCTTACCCTCCTCCCCACTGGACTCCGGCATTCCGCGGACTCTCCTATTCCTCAATCTACTGCCCCGGCCTCACTCTGACAGGCCTTTTTGACGAGTTTCGAACGTTTTTTCTGGCATAGGTTTCCATTTTGGGGTGCTAACTGCATACTATATATAGAAGGACTAGAACACCTGTCCGCTATTTGTCCACAAGGAGTTGAACCATGCACCGACCAAACGACGACCTGATCCAGAACCAGCCTCCCATTACCGGCCAGTCCCCGGACTCCGAAGCCAGCGTCCCTCTGCCTTCCGCCCGGCGCATGGGCGCCGCCGGCGGCCGGTTGGGCAGCGCCGACGAACGCGTCGCCCTGGAGGTGCCGGCCGGCGTCTTTCCCCAAGACGTCGATGTCTCCGTCACCGCGGTCGACGACAAGGAGGACCTCGTCATCGACGACAAGCGCCGCTCGGTCATACAGCGCGTCATACTCGACGCCACGCGGCCCGACGGCCAGACTTTCGCCGGCAAATTCGGCGCCAGGCCCAAGCTCAGCATCCATTACACCCACGATGACCTGCGTGGCAGCGTCAGCGGAGAGGTGTCCATTCACGGCCGGCGCTCCGCCAATGATCCCTGGCAGGAGATTCCCTCGGTCAACGACCGCGACCGCCAGGTGGTCACCGCCGATTTGCAACACTTCAGCGAGTACCTCGCCAACGTTGCCGCCGACCAGTCGATCGTGCCCACCGTAGACGCCTATCAGTCCAATCTGCAGACCGGCGCTTCTTCGGTATCCATACCTATCAAGCTGCCTCCCGGCGTCAACGGCCTGACCCCAATGCTCGCGTTGAGCTACTCTTCCGCCGGCCCTAACGGCGTCATCAGCGAGAGGCACAGCTCCTACGAGAAGGCCCAGGGCTCCTGGGTCGGCATGGGCTGGAGTCTCGACGTCGGCCACGTTGAGCTCACCGACGCGGAGAACTCCAAGGTTCGCGGCAGTCTCGTTCTCAACGGCCGCTCCCGCCAGCTCATTCATACTTCGAACGACCGGTTCAAGACCCAGCAGGAGAGCTTCCTCAAGATCGACAGGGTCGATGGAGAGCCGTCCCGGGGCCACTACTTCATGGTCAACTCCAAGGACGGGACCAAGTTCCGCTTCGGCTATGAGGCGGCCAATCCCGCTTACACCAGCTCTTCCAACTTCCACCGCCAGAGCGGCTCTCGCCAGGACGGCTACTGGGAGTCAACCTCCGGTTACTGCAGCAGGGGCGGCAAGACCTGGCGGCCCCTCGAGTTTCGCTTCAACCTCGACCAGATCGAGGATACCTCCGGCAACAAGGTGGAGATCACCTACCAGGCCGACGAGGGAACCAAGACCAAATCGAGCAACTGCGCCGACACAACTGTCCGCTTCGACAGGGCGGTCTACCCCAACGAGATCCACTACTCCCTGAACGACGCCGGCGGCTACAAGCGCAAGGTCGTCTTCGTCACCTCCGATCCATCGACCAACGCCCGGGAGGACGCGCCGGCCAACGTTACCTACTACGAGACCCGCCGGCTGGAAAGGGTCGAGACCTACGTCGCCGACTCCGCCGGCACATGGTCCCTGGTCCGCAAGTACGTCTTCGACTACGACTACGTCACCTATGCCTCGGAGGGCAACAAGAAGTTCCTCTTGCTCAAGAAGGTCACTGAGTTCGACGGCGCCGGCAACGCCCTCCCGTCCACCTCTTTCGACTACTCGCCGCAATCTGGCGTGACTCAGTACGAGGGTTGGATCAATCATTCCACCCAGAAGTGCCCCATTCCCCTGCTCACCAGGGTCGACAACGGCTACGGCGGCGCGGTCGAGTACTCCTACAGAGCCTACGCCTGGGCCGGCAACGGCGGCAGCAGCGCCAGGAGGACCCGACAGTGGGTCGTAAACACGAAGACCAGCCACGACGGCTTGGGCAACTCTTTCGTCACCTCCTACAACCGCTCGGCCCCTTCGCCCTCCGGCAATCACGTCGCCGGCTTCACCACCAAGCTGACCAGCAGTTCCTATCCTGTCTTCCGGGGCTTCGGCATCGTCGAGGTGGTCGAACCCACCGGCCACAAGCGCGAGCACCGCTTCTTCAGGGGCCTGGACGACGGCGACAACAGCAATAAAGTCAAGGTACAGAGCTACGACGGCCTGACCACTCTCCTCGACGAGGAGCAGTACAAGGGCACTGAGTTCGAGGTCATCTATAAGAAGGCCGCCGGCGAGTCCGGCACGGACCCGATCGAGAGGCGCTGGTCCAAGTTCGAGACCAAGGCCAATCCCTCTAATCACCGGCCCTCAGGCCTCTCCTCCAGCGACAAGCGCGACTGGCGCGTCTACGAGGTCTATCTCAAGAAGCAGGAGACCCACCGCGGCTCCGCCTCGACCAAGTCCGAGTTCGCCTACGGGACTTACGGCAACACGACCAGTATCAAGGAGTTCGAGAGCGCATCCGACGCCAACTGGACCCGCCACACCAAGCGGGTGTTCCACCCTCTAGACGGTGACGCCAGCTACATTGTAGATCGGGTCGCCCAGGAGACTCTCTACCGCTTCGACTCCGCCAATCCCACCTCTGATGGGATTTCCCAGCGAACTACTCAGTACATCTACGACTCGAACACCGCCTGGAACCAGATGGCCACCTCTCCCGGCCGGCTCACCCGCCGGCGCAATGCCGTCACTCGCTCAGGCTCGACCAAGTACGTAGACGCCGCCTTCGAGTACGACACTTACGGCAACCGGACCAAGGAGACTGTCTACAACGAGTACGCCGGCTCTACCGCGGCATCGAGCGATCCGCGCTCGACGACGATAGCCTTCGACGCCACCTACCACACATTCCCGCTCACGACGACGAACGCCAAGGGCCACGTCGAGTCGCGCACTTTCGACGCTGCCTTCGGCGCGCCGCTGACCGTCACCGATGTCAACGGCCACGTCACTACGATGACCTACGACGGCTTCGGCCGGCTCAAGACATCCCAGGGGCCCTCCGCCGGCTCGCCGGCCTACCGCAAGGAGTCGAAGTACTCCTACGCCTCTCCCAAGACGATCATGGGAAAGACGACCACCTCTGTCGCCGTCGAGCGGCGCACCGACGCCGACTCCTCCTCCAAGTCCTGGCACAAGCTCTGCCGCATCTACGACGGCAGGTGTCTGCTCGTCCAGGAGTACTCCGACACCGACAAGGGCCAGCTTGTCGTCAACCGCCACTACGACGGGAGAGGTCTGCTCACCAGCGAGTCCTCCCCGCGCAAGGACGTCTGCCTCCTCGGCAACTTCTCAGAACGCCTCTGGCGCAACAACCGGGGCTTCAAGTCCACACATACCTACGACACTCTCCGCCGGCCGGTGCTGGTCACTCTGCCGGACGGCGAGACTACCGAGCACCGCTACGACGGCTGGGCCCGCTCGCTGGTCGATCAGAACGACCACCTCAAGCGCTGGGACTCCGACGGCCTGGGCAGGATGACCAAGGTCTCCGAGTACACTGGCTCAGATCCTAGCGTCACTCTTTATGCAGAGACCCGTTACGAGTACAACGTCGCCGACGAGCTTACGAAGGTCACCGACGCGGCCAACAATCTGACGACGATCTCCTACGACGAGCTGGGCCGCAAGACGGCTATGACGGACCCGGACATGGGCTCCTGGTCATACTCCTACGACGCTGTCGGCAACCTCACCAAGCAGACCGACGCCAAGTCCCAGGCCATCGAGTTCGACTACGACAAGCTCAACCGGCTTACCCGCAAGTGGTACCAGCCGGCCTGGACCAACTCCGTTGGTTTCTCAGTCTATGACCTGATGGAGTTGAGGGCAGCGATCGATACGGTTCGGGCTTCAGCCGGCCTGAGCACTGGAGGCTGGACGAATCCGGAGGCATTCAGCGTTCTGCCGGCTCACCTCACCGAGCTGAGAACCCGGCTGCAGGGTCTCTGGACCGCCGCCTCTTTGGGCGCTGTTCCCCAGTTCACCGCCGGCGATAGCGCCGCTCCGTCGAGGCAGGTCGCGGCCAGCGACCTGGCAGATCTGAGGGGCTGGCTCTACGACTCCAACTCGAACAACACCAGCTACGAGTCCAGCGCCTGGGCCCAATCCAGGAGAGCCCGGGCCTTCTACGTGTATGACGGAACGTCCGCCGGCTCGGGCAAGGGCCGGCGCACATCCATGTGGGATGCCGCCGGCAGCTCCTCATGGTCCTACGACGAGTATGGCCGGGTCACCAGCCAGACCCGCGTCGTGGACGGCAAGTCCTACGCCAGCTCACACAGCTACGACGCCATCGATCGGGTCAGGAAGATGACCTATCCCGACGATGAGGCGCTGACCTACTCCTACCAGGCCAACCTTCGGTTGGATCGGATCCGGTCTTCGATCGACAGTCTCGATATCGTCTCCGACGTCGTATACAAGGACATGGGTCTGCCGGTCAGCTACACTCTGGGCAGCAGTCCTGCGACGGCTACCCAGTCCTTCGAGTACTGGAAGCTCGACGATGCGACTCGCTCTCCCTTCGCCGCCGTCAAGCGCATCAAGCTCTCGAAGGGCTCGACCGACCTGGTCAACCGCGAGATGCGGTACGACGCCGCCGGCAACGTGACGAAGATTGTGGATGGGGTCAACTCAGAGACTGTAGACTACACCTACGACGACTTGGACCGGCTGCTGACCGCGTCGGTACCGGCCGGCGAGAGCTTCGCCTACGACAAGATCGGCAACTTGACGAGCAAGTCGGGCACGGCCCTGAGCTACGGGACTACTTCGCCAAAGCACGCGGTAAAGTCCCATGGGAGTACTACGTACACCTACGATGCCAACGGAAGTATGACTGCTAGAGGCACTCAGACTATCAAGTACGATCCGGAGCAGCGGCCCATCCTGGTCCAAGATGGAGTCTCCATTCACCGGGCGTCCTACGACGGCGACGGGGTCCGCCGGAAGCGGCAGGACAGCAACGGTACTGTCCACTACCTGGGCGGATACGAGCGCAAGCTGGCCGCTGACGCCGACTCTTCCGACACTGTGACGAAGTACTACAGCGCCTCTCTTGGGGCGATGAGCCGGCCGGTGGCGTTCCGCCGGGGCGGGACTCTGCACTGGGTCGGCTCCGATCACCTCGGCGGCACTATCAGGGTGCTGAACGGCAGCTTCACCGCTCTCGACGGGATGCGCTACAAGCCCTACGGCGAGGATAGAGATACCGGCACCGCATTGGTGACTGATAGGAAGTTCACCGGCCAGACGGAGGACGAGGCCGCCGGCCTGTACTGGTACGCCTCCCGGGCGTATGACCCGGCGATTGGCCGGTTTGTATCGCCGGATTCGATTGTGCCGGATCCTTCCAATCCGCAATCGCTGAACAGGTATAGCTACGTCTACAACAACCCGCTGGGGTTCGTCGATCCATCGGGTAATTCGCCGGAATGGTTTGACAAAGCTTGGTTAGAGGAGTTCAAGCGAGTGCACAAACGAGATCCGGATGAGAGCGATATCAATTATCGATACCATTCGATGAATGCCACTTCGCGAGGCGACGATTGGTCCCTCGATATTTGGAAGACCCACCCTGCCAACACAACTCCGACAAATCCTGTGACGCCGCCTACGCCGGACTATGGCGATTCGCCTATGTTAAATGCACTTGAGCAGGTCAATACCACATGGATGAATGCAGGTGAGCAGCTTGCGAACCTTCCAAGGAACGCAAACAAGGTGATTCTCAAACATACAGCTGGCCTTGAAGCCGACCTCTTGTCTAGAGTCCTCTACCCTGGTGCAGATGATAGATCAGAAAAGAATGCCTTTAAGCACGCATATTGGAGTGCGCTGATGACTGTAGTAGGTGGATCTGAATTGGCAAAAGAGATTACAGATGAGCATGAAGAATGGAACATGGCGCACGCTCAGGAGCCAATTGACTTGGCAATGGATCTGATCAATAACGAAGTCGGCCGCGAAATTGCTAGAGGAAATGTTTCGCGGGCTTGGCTATTTGCGCCTAAGCTGTTGAGGAATTATCTGAGCAAGTTGACGGCTCTAGCGATAAGTGAAGGCAAACTCGTCGAGATAAGGGAAGGTCGTCTTGTGCCAACTGACGACAAATGGTGATCAGCTCTTCGAGACTGGAGAAAGTCTACTTGGGTCAACCGCGCCGAACAGCTCACTACCCTTAGACACCCTGCCAATGTCGGAAGTCTTCGAAGATCCAGAAGAGTGGGGAGTGGGCAAGCGCAAATTGTGAAACAACCCGGGTCCCTGCGCTGCCCCAGAAGTTCTACTCTAACCAGCAGGGCTCCTTGAATTACCGAATGCAGAAATGAGGTAACAAAGCATAGGCTGTTTAGTAGCATTATTCTTTGCCATGAGCGTATTGTTCGCCCACGCACTATTCTCTCTGAGATTTGCCCGCGTATTGTCCGGCTCCGTCTCCTTGGTGGTGATATGGTGTTTGCTCAGTCTCGGCTCTTGGATCTTGTTTACCACAACTGCTATTGGCATCTTCGTACTCGGCTTTCACCTGACAGAGACGAGGTCGATGTATGATAATTCAGTTTCTCTACTCTCAATATTTGGGCTTGGTGCGGTACCCTATCATCTCCTCTTGGCCGTTCTAGGAGCTAGCGTGTTCAAGCGAGATGGAGGTAGTGGCCGGGCTGCTTTGACAATTGTCCTGATGCTCGTACTGTCAATTCCGGTCATGATTATCGGGGTCGAGACGTCGATTCTGTTATGGGGAATTCATTATATGGATTGATAATTCAAGAACCCGACCTCCATAGTGTGACCGCAGATTCACCGGCCTGCCGGTTGGCTACACGCTTGGTAGCGGTCCCACGGCGGCTACCCAGTCCTTCGAGTACTGGAAGCTCGACGACTCTACCCGCTCTCCCTTCGCCGCTCTGAAGCGGATCAAGCTCACTGAGGGCGAGACAGATCTAGTAAACCGTGAGATGCGCTACGATGCCGCCGGCAACGTGACGAAGATTGTGGATGGGGTCAACTCAGAGACTGTAGACTACACCTATGACGACCTGGACCGGCTGCTGACTGCGTCGGCGCCGGCCGGCGAGAGCTTCGCCTACGACAAGATCGGCAATATGACTACAAAGGCCGGTACGACCCTCAACTATGGGACCACTGCGCCCAAGCACGCGGTCAAGTCCCACGGGAGTACTACGTACACTTACGACGCCAACGGAAGCATGACTGCTCGTGGCACTCAGACGATCAAGTACGATCCGGAGCAGCGGCCAATCCGGATCCAGGATGGCAATGCCATCTCCCGAGCCTCCTACGACGGCGACGGGGTCCGCCGGAAGCGCCAGGACAGCAACGGTACCGTCCACTATCTGAGCGGCTACGAGCGCAAGCTGGCCGCTGACGCCGACTCTTCGGACACGATCACCAAGTACTACAGCGCTTCATTGGGGGCCATGAGCCGGCCGGTGGCGTTCCGCCGGGGCGGTACCTTGCACTGGGTCGGCTCAGACCACCTGGGCGGCACCATCCGGGTCCTGGACAGCACCTTCACCGCCCTGGATGGCATGCGCTACAAGCCCTACGGCGAGGACCGGGATACTGGGTCGAGTCTGAACACCGACCGCAAGTTCACCGGCCAGACCGAGGACGAGGCCGCCGGCCTGTACTGGTACGCCTCGCGGGCCTATGACCCGGCCATCGGGCGCTTCGTGTCGCCGGATTCGATTGTGCCGGCGCCGGGGAATCCCCAATCATTGAATCGCTACAGCTACGTCTACAACAACCCGCTTAAGTACACCGATCCTTCGGGTAACTCGCCGGAATGGTTCAATGAAGCGTGGCGAATCGAGTTCCGACTGGTGCACAATAAGGAGCCAGAGGATGGCGATTACATTTATCGATTCGTAACCATGGCAGCAGCGACTGGGTTGAAAGAGCAGATTTTTGGGCCGCTGAGTCATGACTATGATATGCGATTCGTTTGGCCGGAGGGAGACCAGTTTGACCTTGGCGCCAACATCAGGAAAGCACGCCAACTTGGGGCAAATAGAGATGTCCCAGGATTCGTACACTTGGTCAAGGCGTTCGGTGAGTGGGATTATAAGAACACAATTTCGCGGAGGTTAGAAAACTTCGGCAATTTCCATTTTGGAGTGGTTGGAGCCGCTTTCATGTCCAAATTTACGCTTCCTGTCCCTATGACTGTATCTACTGGGGCGCGTACTTCCGTGCCTGTCCCCCTCCCCAAGGAGGTTGGTAATGAAATACTCTTGATGGGAGCAGGGATCGAACACCTCCGCGATACCAGGGGCGGTGACGGAATTCCATTTCTAATCGCGCCCTACGGCGACGATCCCAAAGATCAAGCGTGGATAAGACTTGGAATGCAATTCTACCACGCGTTGAGTGTCGCTATGGTGCGACGAATGGCCAAACTATGATACGGGCGGATCTCGGGCTATGTGTGCTACGCATCAATTGCCTACATTTCGAGCCCCGAATGGTGTACATCAAGATCAAGGATGTGTTTGGCTGTGCTGGAGTCCCGCAGCGAATCTACCTGAATTCCAAGACCCATTCTCAACTACGGGATTGTCAGCGTACGAAACCCTCATGATTGTTGAGATTGGTGAAAAACCACTCGATGCAGCTTCGGGTCAACTAGGCCGCGCCATCGGCACCGACTATACCTGTGTGAAGGGAGCCCGTTGAACTGTCGTTTTTCACTAGGCTAGACCGAAGGCTGCAATTCATTCCCTTGGGCCTGCTTTGGGGACTTGTCGCCAGTTTGGTGCATCCATCTGGCGGCAATGCTGGATCGACCGGTTGGGCAATGATGGGGGCAATGCCGGGTGCTTTCGTAATCGCTACTCTCGTCGGTAGCGCAATGCTAAGACTCGAGCTAACGACCGAGCGATGGATTGTTAGCTGGGTGGCCACAGGCATCGTGTCCTGCGTCGGAGGAGTAGTAATATTTTTTCTCGTGGTTCTACTTGCAATGCCTCTTCGGCCGCCTTTTTCGGCGTTGCCATTCTCCGTGGTTGCGCCACTAACATTCATATACTTGATACTCTCAGCAACCTTTGGATTTGCAATCGTTTCACTCGCAAATGTCGTTAGACTGAGACGAAAATTGACACCCAATCGATGGGCTGCCAATTGCTTGTTCAGAGGCTTCGCATTCTGCGTCGGATGTTTTGTGATTGCGTTGTTGGTCACACTTGGTTGGGAATACTGGCACGGGGAGTCTACATCATGGCCCGATTTTGGATGGCGCGTTGCGATTACCCTGGGCGTTTGGTCTGTTGTGTCGCCCGCGTTATGGGTACCCATGGCTTTCATGTCTGCTGGAGTGGGCGTATTGCTGGCTCCGTTGTCACTATTGGGCCGCCGGCTGATTCTCCGCCACACACGTGTCGCTGAACCAGCCGGCGGAGCCTCTCAAGCCAAGCCCTGATGCCAGAAGAGCCGGCCTGGTTCCCCCCAACTTGGGAGTCGCCCGCATCCCAGTCCTTCGAGTACTGGAAGCTCGACGATGCCAGCCGCTCTCCCTTCGCCGCCGTCAAGAGGATCAAGCTCTCGAAGGGCTCGACCGACCTGGTGAACCGCGAGATGCGCTACGATGCCGCCGGCAACGTCACCAAGATAGTCGATGGGATCAACTCAGAGACCGTAGACTATACTTATGATGACTTGGACCGATTACTCACCGCTTCAGTCCCGACCGGCGAGAGCTTCGCCTACGACACCATCGGCAATATGACCACAAAGGCCGGTACCACCCTCAACTATGGGACCACTGCGCCCAAGCACGCGGTCAAGTCCCACGGGAGTACCACCTACACTTACGACGCCAACGGCAGCATGACGGCTAGAGGCACTCAGACTATCAAGTACGATCCGGAGCACCGGCCCATCCGGGTCCAGGATGGCAATTCCATTTCCCAAGCGACCTACGACGGCGACGGCGTCCGCCGGAAGCGGCAGGACAGCAACGGTACTGTCCACTACTTAGGCGGCTACGAACGCAAGCTGGCCGCTGACTCCAACTCTTCCGACACTGTGACGAAGTACTACAGCGCTTCGTTAGGAGCCATGAGCCGGCCGGTCGCCTTCCGCCGGGGCGGTACCTTGCACTGGGTCGGCTCAGACCACCTGGGCGGCACCATCCGGGTGCTGAACGACAGCTTCACCGCTCTCGACGGCATGCGCTACAAGCCCTACGGCGAGGACCGCGATACTGGGTCGAGCCTGAACACCGACCGCAAGTTCACCGGCCAGACCGAGGACGAGGCCGCCGGCCTCTACTGGTACGCTTCTCGCGCCTACGACACGGAGATTGGGCGCTTCGTCTCGCCGGATTCGATTGTGCCGGCGCCGGGAAATCCCCAGTCGTTGAACAGGTACAGCTACGTCTACAACAATCCGCTGGGGATGGTCGACCCTTCGGGTTATGTGCCCCAAGATCAGTACCAGGCCTGGGCAAAGAGGTTTCAGAAGGAACACCCAGGTCGAAAGATTACCGATAAAGATTGGTTCGACTATAAGTTCAGTCTCGAGAACCCTGGCAGCGGTCCAGGTGGGGATTGGACGGACCAGGACTGGGTGAACTACCACTACGGCATAACACCGGAACCGACATCAACTGTGACAACATCCCAACCCACCGTTCAAACTCCCAATACTTACCCTGACGAGTCTTACACTGACGCGACCCAGCCTACTCATGTAACTTACCCTGATGAGACTTACACCGACGCTCCCGAACCGCGCGCTCCCCTGCGAGGCCGTTCGAACTATTTCGGGGATCCTCCCCCGGGAGGCGTGACTCTGGCCGACCAAGAGGAGATAAACCGCATTCAGTTGGAGAAGCGCTGGATTGGGGATACACTGTCTATGCTTGAATGGGAAGCCGCGCAGTCCCAACTCAGGTGGGGGCGAATACACCGAATGCCGACCGACGCCGAACGTCAGCGACAGTTGGTCTATGCCAATATTACCAGCTTTGTTGGTACTCGTGTCTCAAGTGCACCGCACCCGCTTCTAAAACTTCTTGGCGGTACGATCAGCGCGGTGGCCGAATGGGTTAGGCGTAACCCAATTCAAGTCCGCAGAGGGGGACCACCTCCCGAACCTCCTTTCTTTATGCGACCACTCCAAAGCAGATGAACTATTCGAGTGATCCCACTAACGCCATGCCGTACGCCTCCGATGCCGGCTCGTCTGAGGGCATGCCCAGACTCGGACGAGCCAAGTCGTTGGCTCTCGTCTTAATCTACTTTCTGACGATCACCGTCGGAACAATCATCGGTATGGTACTGATTGTGGCACTAGCGTTGGAGATACTCAGCGTATCCACCAATTACACCGAACAAATCGATTCTTTGCTTGAAGGACTGGCCGGCAACTATGCGCTACAGTTCATAATTGTTTCGCCGCTCGCTGTTATTCCCCTTTTTGTGGTAACTGGCGTAACCTGCTTATTCTGGACTCGCATCCATCGGGCCTCGTTACTCGAACTGGGATTACGACGCCCACCGCGCTCCCTATTTGCGCCATTAGCCTTGCTCGCGGGATTTGCACCCAGCGCGGCAGGATTGGCAATGGGTCTAAACCGATCATTCGACAACCTAAACTGGGAAGAGCCTCTAACCTACTCTGGGGCATTCGCTGGCGTGCTCTTCATAAGCATGTCAGCAGGTGTGGCTGGAGAGATATCGTTTCGAGGATACGCTCTGCAGGTTCTTGAACGGTCGTGGGGGTCCAAATCAGCTCTGGTATTATCGACACTACTGTTTTCGGCACCGAACCTTGTAATTGGACCCTACTATCATAGAACCGTAACCCTCTTTCTTCTTGGCCTCTTGTTGGGTTACGCGTTTATGATCACAAGATCTCTTTGGATAAGTAGCGCGCTGAGTGTAGGTTGGGTCGCGGGCAACATGGTTGTGGAAATGCCATTCCATATAAATGATATCCATGGCACGCAGTTGTTGGACATTCATTACTCGACGATACAGGCGATTGCCATTGAATTCTTGGGCCTTTTGATTACTGCAGTACTCTTTTTTCTAATTGCTAAGCGATATGCAAAGGCTAATCCACGCTCGTCAACAGCATGGCTTAGGACTCCAGGATGACGATTGCCTTGCTTTCCTTCAAATCTTTTGACCCGCCGCAAGCGAGATGACAGCAACGGGACCGTCCACTACCTCGGCGGCTACGAGCGCAAGCTGGCCGCTGACGCCAACTCTTCCGACACTATCACCAAGTACTACAGCGCTTCATTGGGGGCCATGAGCCGGCCGGTGGCGTTCCGCCGGGGCGGGACGTTGCACTGGGTGGGCTCAGACCACCTTGGCGGCACCATCAGGGTGCTGAACAGCAGCTTCACGGCCCTCGACGGTATGAGATACAAGCCCTACGGTGAGGACCGCGACGCCGGGACCAGCCTCAACACCGACCGCAAGTTCACCGGCCAGACCGAGGACGAGGCCGCCGGGTTGTACTGGTACGCCTCGAGGGCGTATGACCCGGCGGTTGGCCGGTTTGTATCGCCGGACGTAGTGGTGCCGGAGCCGGGGAATCCTCAGTCGCTGAACAGGTATAGCTACGTCTACAACAACCCGCTGGGGAACGTCGATCCATCGGGTCATGTCTCCAAGGATTGGGATCAGGCCTGGGTAGGGAGGTTTAAGGAGGCTCACGACCGAAAGCCCAACGACCAAGATTGGGCCGATTATCAGTACTCTCTTTTGCACCGAGGGAGCGGGCCAGGCGGCGCTTGGACAAACCAGGACTGGGAGATCTACACCAAGAACAAGCAGACCAGTCAGTATGTCGAACAGCACATTTTTGCGAGCGCGGACGACCGCACACAATTGCAGGATCAGGCTCGTGAAGATCATCTTGCTGAGAGTTACAGCTCCACCATCCGTCCACCCGACCCCTTACCGGCTACGCCGGCGCCTACCGTAGCTGAGCAACCCGCCAACCCGTCCACCTACATTGAGATAGTAAATGGGGGCATGGTTGTAAACAACGCAGGGGGGATGCTTGGTGATCTCTTAAAGCTCACTGGCCGTGAGAGAAACACGGTTGTGCTTACGTGGTTCCTGACAATCTCAACCTATAATGTTTCCGATTACCCACTCATCATGCAGCACGAAAAGGGTCACAGAGTGCAAGCCTTTCTCATGGGACCGGGTTATCTGCCCGCATACGGAGGAGGGTACCTTGTCCTCGAGGGCTTCGCGTGGTTAGCCGAAAAATTCACTGGAGAGTACGATCCCAACTTCTCTCATACGAACCATCCCATGGAGATCACCGCCAATCTGATCGTGGGCCTTCCGCCCTATTGGCGTCCATCGAGGTGATACGTGACTCGATCTTCAATGTTGTTCGTACTGTATTTGGCCTCCGTTTTGTACCTCTTCTCGGTAGTGTCGTGCGATCCAGCGGAATTCATCTACTATCGCAATCTCACCGGAGAAAGAGTGTCCATATTCAACTCTGACTTCCCCGGGCCAAGCGTAGAGCTTGGCCCGGGCGAGGTTGCACAGGATGCAGTCCTGATTGGTTCGGCAGGTAAGAATTGGAGGGTCAAGATAGAGGCCCTAGATTCAGCCGGGGCGGTGGTGTTTTGCGGATTCTTTTCTTTCCGTGAATTGGATAGCCTAGATTGGATGGTGGAAATAGTAGATGGAGAAAACAACTGCCCTATGATCCACTATCGAAACTCCACAGGTGTATCGGTCGTAGTTTACAGATCTGGCCTTTATGCTCCGCTTGGCACCCTCGCCGCAGGTGAGGTGACGAAAAGGCCCACCAAGGTTGACGGGAACGACGCATCTGGGATGATGGTGGAGGCGCTAGATTCGGCCGGCGCGTTAGTATTCTGCAGAGAATACTCTTATGGTGAGTTTCAGGGGCAACAATGGTTGGTGGATATTGTGGCCGGCGAGAACAATTGTGTCCCAAATGGTATTTTCTATTCTACTTTTAGACAACGGTTAAGTCCTTCGAAGTTGATAGAAATGAACGAGGGAAGTTAGAGGCTGTCTTTGCCTGCCAATGCGGCGCGATTCCTCGATTCGCGAATAGCCATCCAGATCAACTTGTCGCCCACCTTAGATTCACCTTGAGCCCTCAGGTGAAGAGTTCAGACGCCGGAAAAGCCATTGTTCGGCCTTGGTCAGTTACCTTTCTAGCTCTCGTTGGCTGGGTTGGAATATCACTTCCGATTGCTTACATGCTCTGGTATCCACACGAATACGAGTTGCTACTTTGGATGCGTGGCTTCATCGTAAAGGTAGCTTGGTTTGTTACCGGCTTAACGTTAGTTACACTCGATGCCTTTCGGTTAAAGACAGCTAGTGAAAGAGGGTGCTGGGTTATCACAATACCGTTCTGGGCGGTGGTGGTATTGATTGCATTTGTGGATTGGGGCTTTGGGATGAGATGGTTGGATACGTTCACATACCGTATGCCTGGATTAGCATTAGCTCCTTTAATCCAAATCGCGTTCGACACAACAGTGTTCTTACTGACACCGATATATGTCGTGTACCTGTCATTTCTTGCGATAAGAGCTTGGCTCCTCAGATTCATACGCCTAATCTTTGATAGGTTCTTTCCTAATCGCGCATAACTCGGCCGGCCGCTTACCGTCACCGATGTCAACGGCCACGTCACTACCATGACCTACGACGGCTTCGGCCGGCTCAAGACATCCCAGGGGCCCTCCACCGGCTCGCCGGCCTACCGCAAGGAGTCCAAGTACTCCTACGCCTCTCCCAAGACGATCATGGGAAAGACGACCATCTCAGTCGCCGTCGAGCGGCGCACCGACGCCGACTCCTCCTCCAAGTCCTGGCACAAGCTCTGCCGCATCTACGACGGCCGGGGCCTGCTCGTCCAGGAGTACTCCGATACCGACAAGGGCCAGCTTGTCGTCAACCGTCACTACGACGGGAGAGGTCTGCTCACCAGCGAGTCCTCCCCGCGCAAGGACGTCTGCCTCCTCGGCAACTTCTCCGAACGCCTCTGGCGCAACAACCGGGGCTTCAAGTCCACCCACACCTACGACACTCTCGGCCGGCCGGTGCTGGTCACTCTGCCCGACGGCGAGACTACCGAGCATCGATACGTCGGCTGGTCCCGCTCTCTGGTCGATCAGAACGATCACCTCAAGCGCTGGGACTCCGACGGCCTGGGCAGGATGACCAAGGCATCCGAGTACACTGGCTCCGACCCGACGACCACTCTCTACGCGGAAACTCGCTACGAATACAACGTCTCCGACGAGCTGACGAAGGTCACCGACGCGGCCAACAATCTGACTACTATCTCCTACGACGAGCTGGGCCGCAAGACGGCTATGACGGACCCGGACATGGGGTCCTGGTCATACTCCTACGACGCTGTCGGCAATCTCACCAAGCAGACCGACGCCAAGTCCCAGGCCATCGAGTTCGGCTACGACAAGCTCAACCGCCTTACCCGCAAGTGGTACCAGCCGGCCTGGACCAACTCCGTTGGTTTCTCAGTCTATGACCTGATGGAGTTCAGAGCCGCCGTGGACGCGGAACGCGCCTCAGCCGGCCTGAGCACCGGCAGTTGGACGAACCCGGAGGCATTCAGCGTTCTGCCGGCTCACCTCACCGAGCTGAGAACCCGCCTGCAGGGTCTCTGGACCGCCGCCTCTCTTGGCGCTGTTCCCCAGTTCACCGCCGGCGATAGCGCCGCTCCGTCGAGGCAGGTCGCGGCCAGCGACCTGGCAGATCTGAGGGGCTGGCTCTACGACTCCAACTCGAACAACACCAGCTACGAGTCCAGCTCCTGGGCCCAATCCCGCAGAGCCCGGGCCTTCTACGTGTACGACGGAACGTCCGCCGGCTCCGGCAAGGGCCGGCGCACATCGATGTGGGACGCCGCCGGCAGCTCCTCATGGTCCTACGACGAGTACGGCCGGGCGACCAGCCAGACCCGCGTCGTGGACGGCAAGTCCTACGCCAGCTCACACAGCTACGACGCTCTGGACAGGGTCCGGAAGATGACCTATCCCGACAACGAGGCGCTGACCTACTCATACCAGGCCAACCTTCGGTTGGATCGGATCCGGTCTTCGATTGGGAATCTGGATTTGGTCTCCGACGTCGTCTACAAGGACATGGGTCTGCCGGTCAGCTACACGCTGGGCGGCAGCCCGACGACGGCTACCCAGTCCTTCGAGTACTGGAAGCTCGACGACTCTACCCGCTCTCCCTTCGCCGCCGTCAAGCGCATCAAGCTCACTGAGGGCTCGACCGACCTGGTCGACCGCGAGATGCAGTACGACGCCGCCGGCAACGTGACGAAGATTGTCGATGGGGTCAACTCCGAGACTGTAGACTATACTTATGATGACCTGGACCGGCTTCTGACCGCGTCAGTACCCGCCGGCGAGTCGTTCGTCTACGACAAGATCGGCAACTTGACTACAAAGGCCGGTACGACCCTCAACTATGGGACCACTTCGCCAAAGCATGGTGTGAAGACCCATGGGACTACCAACTACACCTATGACGCCAACGGCAGCATGACGGCTAGAGGCACTCAGACTATCAAGTACGACCCCGAGCAGCGGCCAATCCGGATCCAGGATGGCAATGCCGTCTCCCGGGCGGCCTACGACGGCGACGGGGTCCGCCGGAAGCGCCAGGACAGCAACGGTACCGTCCACTACCTCGGCGGATACGAGCGCAAGCTGGCCGCTGATTCCAACTCATCTGACACTGTTACCAAGTACTACAGCGCTTCGTTAGGGGCTCTCAGCCGGCCTATCGCATTCCGCCGTGGCGGGACTCTGCACTGGGTCGGCGCCGACCACCTGGGCGGCACGATCAGGGTACTGAACAGCAGCTTCACCGCCCTGGACGGGATGCGCTACAAGCCCTACGGCGAGGACCGGGACACTGGGTCGAGTCTTAACACCGATCGCAAGTTCACCGGCCAGACCGAGGACGAGGCCGCCGGCCTCTACTGGTACGCCTCCCGCGCGTACGACCCGTCCATCGGGCGTTTCGTGTCGCCGGATCCGATTGTGCCGGCGCCGGGGAATCCCCAGTCATTGAACAGGTACAGCTACGTCTACAACAACCCGCTGAACTTCGTTGACCCGACGGGTTATGCTCGCCAAGACTGGGACCAGGACTGGGTAGGGAGGTTCGAGAAAGAGCACCCAGGTCGAGTAATTACCGAGCAAGATTGGGTCGACTACAAGTTCAGTCTCAAGCACCCTGGCACTGGGCCAAACGGGACTTGGACAGACCAAAACTGGGTAGCATATACCAGAGTTCGAGACGAGCTTGGTGACCTCCTCGAACACGTGGGCACCTCAAATGACTCGAATAAACCGCTTCGTCACTACATACACCATGAGCCTGACCTTAGCCGATTCCGTGAACCCCAAGAAAAACAGGTGACCCACCCCACTGTACCAGTTCGAAACGAGAGTTTCATTGGGACGCAAGAAGTCGGTGGACCTGACGGGACGACGGTCGTCGTAGGTCATCATCCGATAATTCCCCCCGGATATAATGGCATAACACTTGGGAACATTTTCTATATAAGACCTGATCAGAACTTTGACGTAATGCGGGCTAGGGTAATACATGAGTACATTCATGTATTACAGTATCGCAAAGATCCATGGCGGTTCATCCCTAGCCATGCGGTGCCCGAGCCACTTAAACCTCTTGTGGACTGGACAACGAGACGAAGTGTGCTAAATCCACTAATAATGGATCTTATATCGTTAGACGCTGTCGCCCTAGAGCAACAGGCACAGAGGATCCAACTGATTTACGAACAGAATTCGTGGTTGCCTGCACCCTGGCACTTCCCTCTGGCTGGCAGATGACGCGCTCCCTTCTCTTATACGATTACCTGTCGGCTCTGCTTCTTATAGCGGTCATATTTGCACTGTTTTTCATTGGTTGTGGACTTGCTGACGCCTGGTATCGACTCATTGTCGAAAATCGTAGCAAGGAGGCGGTTGTAGTATCTGTCGATGTATCCCTACTGGGCTGGAGGCATGAGATCGTAGACGGATGTTCGACGAGAAATCTCGGCCAGATTTCGTTCAGGCCCGGGGAAGTGGTGGAGGGGGTGGTTCGTGACTTTAACGGACGGATCGTTCTCACGATCGAGGCGTCGCCGGAGCTCCGAGAGGGCACCTGGGCTGATTGGAATCTGGAAGTAATTGTTCCCGGTGCTACAGATGATGAGTGCTAGTTCTAAGGCTTCAGGTGTCACTACTTCTGCATAGTTGCATTTGCTGAAGCCGGGCCGAGGAAAGGAAGGCTCTTCGTATCCTCGGCCGTTCATCATTGGATCAGTCTCAGCTAAGTGGAGGTCCAAATCATCGACCCGTATTGGCCGAAATCGATGGCGTCAACTCCGAGACTGTAGACTATACCTACGACGATCTGGACCGGCTTCTGACTGCGTCGGTCCCCGCCGGCGAGAGCTTCGCCTACGACAAGATCGGCAACTTGACTAGCAAGTCGGGCACGGCCCTGAGCTACGGGACGACCGCGCCCAAGCACGCGGTCAAGTCCTACGGCAGCACTTCTTACACGTATGATGCGAATGGCAGCATGACGGCTAGAGGCACTCAGACTATCAAGTACGATTCCGAGCAACGGCCGATCCGGATGCAGAAGGGCAACGCCGTCTCCCGGGCGGCCTACGACGGCGACGGCGTCCGCCGGAAGCGGCAGGACAGCAATGGTACTGTCCACTACCTCGGCGGCTACGAGCGCAAGCTGGCCGCTGACTCCAACTCTTCCGACACAGTGACGAAGTACTACAGCGCCTCAATGGGGGCCATGAGCCGGCCGGTGGCGTTCCGCCGGGGCGGGACACTCCACTGGGTCGGCGCCGACCACCTCGGCGGAACTATCAGGGTATTGGACAGCAGCTTCACCGCCTTGGACGGGATGCGCTACAAGCCCTACGGTGAGGACCGGGATGCTGGAAATGCGCTGGTGACTGATAGGAAGTTCACCGGCCAGACGGAGGATGAAGCCGCCGGCCTCTACTGGTACGCCTCCCGCGCCTATGACCCGGCGATTGGCCGGTTTGTCTCGCCGGATCCGATTGTGCCGGAGCCGGGGAACCCACAGTCGTTGAACAGGTACAGCTACGTATATAACAACCCGCTTAAGTACATTGATCCATCCGGACATCAGCCGGGAGGAGATCCCGCCACCAACCATCCGTCCACTTGGTTCAGCGACTGGTGGGTGGAAGCTTTCAAGAGGGAGCACGGCGGCGCTGAACCGACTGTGAACGACTTTGCGTATCGCTTCTTCACCATGGCCGATCAGCGCGGTTTTTTCCAACATCTCAGCCCATCGGACCAGTCTTCAATTCAGTTCAACATCCCAGTCAATGTAGACTTGGGTCAGAATATTCGAATCTCCTATGCAAGGGAATCTTCTACTCTTAGTGTATCTACTGCGTTTTTTGGTGCGTTGGCATCTGGAACACCATCCGCTGGATTCGGAAAGCTTGCCGGGAGTGTTGCGACGCACTTGGCTATTGACCACCACGCTTGGATAAATCGCGTCCGCGAATTTGGCGAGTGGGACTATAAGAGACGATTGAACGACCACAACGTGTACCAGGATTTCGGTAACTTCAACTTTGGCGTGACCGGTGCTGCCCAAGGGTTTTCAGAGCTCGAGTTGTTGGCGGGAGCCGCTCTCGCCCAAAGCGGCGCGGATACCTTGCGGTTCTTAACGCGGCGACCGATCGATTCTTCGGACCGAACTTGGTTCGGAGATCAGGAGCGTGACGTGGCCATGATCAGGCTTGGGATACAATTTTACCACGCACTGCGCGCATTTGCCGTGCGACAAGCAACCAAGCTATGACCTCTTGTTGGCCCAACGCTCTATCGCGTTGCCACATCTATCTAGGGGGAATGGCGCGAGTTGCCCTTGTCCAAACGGCTGGACCGTAGCTTACCGTTCATTCCGCTGGGCCTCTTCTGGGGTTTGGTTGCGGGGGGATTTAATACATTCCACACGCTCATGGCCGACGACGAGAGAACCGTCTACTATCACGGGGTGGAACTCAGCGAGTTGATTCTTCCCACGCTCCTTGTGATGGCAGGCACCTGCCCTACGGCTACCCTCCTGGGCAGTGCTTTGCTGAAACCTGGACTGTCGGCACGAAGTTGGGTTGGCGCTTGGGTCCAAACGGGAGTCTTGTCTAGCCTCGTAGGGGTGGCGATATTCTGGATGGCAGGTACGCTTCTTTTCTTGCTCTTTCAGGGGCTGCCCCCTGCGGCGTTGACAAATCCCATTTACACTCTCGGAAGCTTGGCGATCGCAACTGTCGCCAGTCTAGTAGGCTTCCTAATCTTTGGTGTCTTGATAGTCGTCGAGTCCGCTGTGGTGGCTCTAGTTCTGGCTCCGCTTTGCTTGCTAGGCCGCCGGCTTATTCCCCGCTGAACCCGCCGGCAGTGTGTCGCAATCCCAGCCCTGAAGCCACAGAAGCCGGCTAGGTTCCTCCGCACGCGAGACTAGCCGGCATCCCAGTCCTTCGAGTACTGGAAGCTCGACGACTCTACCCGCTCTCCCTTCGCCGCTCTCAAGCGCATCAAGCTATCGAAGGGCTCGACCGACCTGGTCAACCGCGAGATGCGGTACGACGCCGCCGGCAACGTGACGAAGATTGTCGATGGGGTCAACTCCGAGACTGTAGACTATACCTACGACGACTTGGACCGGCTGCTGACTGCGTCGGCGCCGGCCGGCGAGAGCTTCGTCTACGACAAGATCGGCAACTTGACTAGCAAGTCGGGCACGGCCCTGAGCTACGGGACTACCGCGCCAAAGCATGGTGTGAAGACCCATGGGACTACCACCTACACCTATGACGCGAATGGCAGCATGACGGCTAGAGGCACTCAGACTATCAAGTACGACCCTGAGCACCGGCCGATCCGGATCCAGGATGGCAATGCCGTCTCCCGGGCGTCCTACGACGGCGACGGCGTCCGCCGGAAGCGGATGGACAGCAATGGCACTGTCCACTACCTCGGCGGCTACGAGCGCAAGCTGGCCGCTGACGTCAACTCTTCCGACACGATCACCAAGTACTACAGCGCTTCACTAGGGGCGATGAGCCGGCCGGTGGCCTTCCGCCGGGGCGGCACCCTACACTGGGTGGGCGCCGACCACCTGGGCGGCACGATTAGGGTGTTGAACAGCAGCTTCACCGCCCTCGACGGGATGCGCTACAAGCCCTACGGCGAGGACCGGGATACTGGGTCGAGTCTGAACACCGACCGCAAGTTCACCGGCCAGACGGAGGACGAGGCCGCCGGCCTGTACTGGTACGCCTCGCGGGCCTACGATCCGGCGATTGGCCGGTTTGTGTCGCCGGATGTATTGGTGCCGGAGCCGGGCAATCCCCAGGCGCTGAACAGGTATAGCTACGTCTACAACAACCCGCTTAAGTTCGTTGATCCAACAGGCCTTACGCCCGGGGCTGGAGGATGGGATGAAGCTTGGGCGAGAGAATTTGCCAGACACCACAATGGCAAGCAGCCAGGCACGGCAGATTGGCGCGACTATCAGTTCAGTCTTACAAATCCCGGCAGTGGCCCTGGCGGCTCTTGGACCGATCAAGACTGGGTGAACTATCACAACACCGGAACGCCCAAGCCGACGCCGGCACCCGCACCTCAACCTCAACCGAACATTGAGGATCACAAAGCAAACCTCGCTGAGAATTACAATCCCACCATCGTGCTGGCGGATCAGGCTCGTGAAGCTGACCTTGCTGAGAGTTACAGCTCCACCATTCGGCCACGTGACCCTTCACCCGTACCAATGGATACTGGCCAAGCAGAGTCTATTATCTTTAACGTGAGCGTCGAAGCGTTTGAAAAGTTTGTTGATAAAGCGGGAAGGACTTATGGGATTCCTAAGGAAGGGGTCCAATTCCTTAAATCTACAGGTAAGGCTGTAAAGCCTATCGGGTCAGCTGTTGATTTCGTCTCCACGTATTCAGAGGAAAGAAGACGCGGAGGTTCGGAGGTGCGTGCGCTTGTCGTCGCGGGTACTCAATTGGGTTCCACGGCGTTATTCGCGTGGGGTGGGACTGTAATGGCCGGTCCACCAGGAACCATCGCAGCAGGCTATTTCGGCGGCGAATTCGGAAAGGAGGCTGGCCCGATTGTTGCTGATTTTCTTGGACTCTAAAGTTGGGGGCACTTGTGGGATTATTCGCGCTGGACATAATTGTTCTTCTAGGACTTGCAATGGCTATCCCAATTTGGCTAGGCAAATGGCGAAGTTGGGCGTACGAAGAGCACAGCCACCGGGGCTATCCCCTTGGTATTCCTTGGGTCACCCTTGGCTTTGTGATTGTGCGAATTATGATCGTGATGAGAACGCTGGGAATCAATCTGCCGGGTGAGTTTGCAGCAATCGTCTTGTGTACCTGCTTGGTAATCGGTATGAGTGCAGCCTATCTTCAATGGCCCGATTGGATTCTGCCTCCCTGGTATCGTGAACTAGAGGACGATGGCGAGGAAACGCAATGGTAGGAACAACGCCCCGCGTAGCGCCTTAGGTCGACGAGGGGATCAGGGCTTCTTCGGGCCTCACAATCAGGGTACTGGGCAGCGGCAGATCGACCGCGTTGCCGCCCTTCGAGTACTGGAAGCTCGACGATGCGACTCGCTCTCCCTTCGCCGCTCTCAAGCGCATCAAGCTCACTGAGGGCTCGACCGACCTGGTCAACCGCGAGATGCGCTACGATGCCGCCGGCAACGTGACGAAGATTGTGGATGGGGTCAACTCAGAGACTGTAGACTACACCTACGACGACTTGGACCGGCTGCTGACTGCGTCGGTCCCCGCCGGCGAGAGCTTCGCCTATGACAAGATCGGCAACTTGACGAGCAAGTCGGGTACGGCCCTGAGCTACGGGACTACCGCGCCAAAGCACGCGGTCAAGTCCCATGGGAGTACCACGTACACCTACGATGCCAAGGGAAGTATGACCGCAAGGGGAACGCAGACTATCAAGTACGATCCGGAGCAGCGGCCCATCCGGATCCAGGACGGCAATGCCGTCTCCCGGGCCGCCTACGACGGCGACGGCGTACGCCGGAAGCGGCAAGACAGCAATGGCACTGTCCACTACCTGGGCGGCTACGAGCGCAAGCTGGCCGCTGACGCCGACTCTTCCGACACTATCACCAAGTACTACAGCGCTTCATTGGGGGCCATGAGCCGGCCTATCGCATTCCGGCGTGGCGGGACTCTGCACTGGGTGGGCTCAGACCACCTGGGCGGAACTATCAGGGTGCTGAACGGCAGCTTCACGGCCCTGGACGGTATGCGCTACAAGCCCTACGGCGAGGACCGGGATACTGGGTCGAGTCTGAACACGGACCGCAAGTTCACCGGCCAGACCGAGGACGAGGCCGCCGGGTTGTACTGGTACGCCTCCAGGGCGTATGACCCGGCGATTGGGCGGTTTGTGTCGCCGGATCCGATTGTGCCTGTTCCTGGTAACCCCCAAGCCTTGAACCGCTACAGCTACGTCTACAACAATCCTCTGAGATTCACTGATCCCTCGGGTCATGACCCACTTGATGAGGTTTGGGAAAACGAGTGGCGCAAGAATCATCCTGGGCAAGAGCTCACAGACCACCACCGGAGGCTACGCCTTCTTTCCCTACTAATCAAAGGCAGCGAAAAAGACGGCTCATGGAATGATAGTGACTGGGCAACATTCCACGACATTCATGAAAGGAAAGTGTCTGCTATTGACCCAAGCAACGAGACAGGCGTGGAACGATTTGCGAGGTACACCGAAGAACTAGCAAGTTGGTATTCACCAAGCGAAACGGAACCGTTCGTTAGGGCTTTCGGCAACCTGTTTGCAGATATACCGCTATCGGGTCCTTGGGACGAGGCGTTAAAGAAAGCCGGGACTCCCTATAGGAAAGCGAAGTACCTAAACATTGAACCAACGGGACTCAAGACAGAATATCTAGGAGAACCGGGGGAGACTCAAACTCACCACTATGCGGCTCTTGTTGTGTCCGGCTACTATATGGGTGCTGAACGAGCGGAGGTTCTGAATTGGTTCCGCGAGTTATTCGACCGGTTCCGAGATCCCGGAGATATCCCTTTAGGAATTGTCGGCGCCAATCACGGATGGGCCCTACGGGTTACTGATGACCCTGCTAACCTCGTCAGCCTGATGCGCAAGACTCTTGCCAAATGACCTCTTACAGCGCCCTGCACGTAGGCTGGTGATCAGACATCATGTCGCCCACTATGATACTCGTCTTGAAAATCCTATTCGTGCTAGTAACGCTCCTGTTATTCGCGGGAGCGGCGCTACTTTTTCGACGATGGATACGCGATAAAAGTCGAGATTCATCGATGATTCTCTTTATCGTGACAACCGTATTTGCGGTCATATTGTCCAGGTGGCTGATTACGGAGTCTTTCATTCTGATGCTCGTCTTGGATCTCTTATCAGTGCTAGTAACGCTCCTGTTATTCGCGGGAGCAGTGCTACTTTTTCGACTGTGGATGCGCGATAAAAGTCAAGCTTCGTCGATAATTCTCTTTGTCGTGACAACCGTATTTGCGGTCGTATTGTCCAGATGGTTGATTCTGAATATCGGATTAGACATCGAGCGAATTGCTGCGGCGACGGAGCTTGGAGTGTCGTTTAATTATCAACAGTCCCTACATGATTTCCCCGCAGACTATCTCCAAGGACGCCTTGTAGAGGGCGTGACCACGCGAGCCCAAGTTCACGAATTGCTCAAGCTTGCCAAGGCTCGTTACCTATGCATATCGGGCGAGAAGTATTTCTTTATTTCGAGTTCGAGATATAAAGCCGTGATATTAGACGTGGTGTATGACGGCGATGTATATAGCTATTCTTTGGTTGAGGGCGATTCGGGAGGGCTCATATCGATAGAGAATTGCGCCTTAGATTCTGACTGGCGTTAGGCGTCAATCTCACGAGGGCTGAATAGGATACGCGTGCCGACTGAATGGGGTTCAAAGGCGTATCATCGAGCCGCTACACCTACGACGGCGACGGCGTCCGCCGGAAGCGCCAGGACAGCAACGGCACCGTCCACTACCTCGGCGGCTACGAGCGCAAGCTGGCCGCTGACGCAAACTCTTCCGACACGGTGACCAAGTACTACAGCGCCTCTCTTGGGGCGATGAGCCGGCCGGTGGCATTCCGCCGGGGCAATGTGTTGCACTGGGTGGGCGCCGATCACCTTGGCGGCACGATTAGGGTGCTGAACAGCAGCTTCACGGCCCTCGACGGCATGCGCTACAAGCCCTACGGCGAGGACCGAGATACCGGAACTGCCTTGGTGACTGATAGGAAGTTCACCGGCCAGACCGAGGACGAGTCCGCCGGGTTGTACTGGTACGCATCCCGGGCGTATGACCCGGTGATTGGGCGCTTCGTGTCGCCGGATCCGATTGTGCCGGCGCCGGCGAATCCCCAAATGCGGATTTTGGACCGGTCAAGCTCGAAGCGGGATCACCGAGCGGCAAGTTTAAGGTGCGGAATTTGAGGATTGGACGAAACAAGACCGTCTAAACCGTTGTTTGTCACCGTGATGGCTTGTCTAGGCTGGACGAGCCTAGTGGTGATTCCCGAGGTTCAAAGAGTCTTTGAGCAATCCCAAAACCCTGGTTTCGCCTACCATGGGTTCGGCAGAGTGGGTGTCATCATGGCGATTTGGTTCATATTCGGCGTGATTTTGGTAGCTCTGGATACGTTCCGACAAAAGACGAGTTGGGAAAAAACCGCTTGGCGCGTCGCGGTAGTGTTGTTCGGATTGTCTGCGGCTTGGATGGTTATTAGCAGTATCACAGGGCTCATGAGAGTCGTGTCGTACCAGCCCCATCCAATAGAGTTCATTCTGACGACTCTATTCGTCATAACGGCATTAATCGGTAATCCGATCTACACGTTGTTGCTGACATATCGAGCAATGCGCTCATGGGACTTATTTCTGCGCTCTGGTTAACCGGGTTCCGCGGGTAGACAGCAATGGAACCGTCCACTACCTGGGCGGCTACGAGCGCAAGCTGGCCAGTGGTGGCAACCCCTCCGATACGGGCACCAAATATTACAGCGCTTCCTTCGGGTCCATGGGACGGCCGGTCGCGTTCCGCCGGGGCGGTACTCTGCACTGGGTGGGATCAGACCACTTGGGCGGAACTATCAGGGTATTGGACAGCAGCTTCACCGCCTTGGACGGGATGCGCTACAAGCCCTACGGCGAGGACCGGGACACGGGGTCGAGTCTGAACACGGACCGCAAGTTCACCGGCCAGACCGAGGACGAGGCCGCCGGCCTCTACTGGTACGCCTCCCGGGCATATGACCCGGCCATTGGCCGGTTTGTATCGCCGGATCCGATTGTGCCGGATCCCTTCAATCCCCAGGCGTTAAATCGCTACGGATACGTCTACAACAACCCGCTGAACTACACGGATCCCACGGGGCACTACAACGTCAAGGACGACACTGCTTGGTATGGTGAGTTCTCGGAGCAGTACGGCCGGCCGCCTCCGGGTTGAGGATGACATTCTCGACAAACCAGGGCTCATCGGTCAGGAGCTCACTCGGCTCCCTAATCGGATGCTCCCCGAGGTAATCGTACACACGGCGATTGATCTCGTCCGGCACAACCCTCTCAAGCCTCAAGATACCTGATTTGCAGAACTCAAGCACCTGGCTATCCGTCAGAGTCGGTTCGCAATTGTGCGTCTTCATCTCCGTCCATTCACCTCGCCTAAGATCTGCGATAGGGCGTTCAAACTGATCGTGTTTACAAACACGCGATTCGTCGCCATTCCCACACGCCCGCTTGACAGAGCCCTTCGCTCGAACTCCTCAATCAAACATTCCGGAGTTTACGATAACACATTCTGCGGACCCTGATCAGTCTTACAAGGCGATGGCGCGAGTTCGCCTCGCGGCAGCGGCTCGTTGACAGCCGGCCCGCGTTATCTCTATCATTTGTGCTATATTAGAGTCCGCGAGGTTACTGATGACAGCTAAAGTCCTCACCGGCGCGATCCTGGGATTGGAAGGCGAGATCATTGAGGTAGAAGCCGACGTTGGCGCTGGACTGCCGGCGTTCCACGTGGTCGGTCTGCCCGACGCTGCCGTACAGGAAGCTCGCGAGCGGGTCCGATCGGCGATTCGAAACTCCGGCTGCGAGTTCCCCCTGCGACGCCTGACGGTGAACCTCGCGCCGGCCGACCTGCGCAAAGAGGGCCCCGGCTATGACCTGCCGATTGCGGTCGCGATGCTGGCCGCCTCCGGCCAGATTCCGCCGCCGGAATCTGGGGCGTTCTTTCTGGGCGAGCTATCTCTCGATGGGAATGTCCGGCATACTCAGGGCGTTTTCCCGCTGCTGAGCGTGGCGAGAGAGCACGAGCTGACAACCGCGTATGTGCCGTCCGAAGATACCCACGAAGCGGGACTCGTGGAGGGTGTCACGGTCTATCCGGTCGAGTCGTTGGCACAGCTGGTGCAGCATCTGCGCGGAAGTGAGCAGCTGTCCCCGGCGAAGCCTATCGAAGTCGACCAGGATGGCGGTGTGCCAGACAGTGTGGTGGACTGGGGAGACATCGCCGGCCAACAGCACGCCAAGCGGGCGTTGGAGGTCGCCGCCGCCGGCTCCCACAACGTGCTGATGATGGGACCTCCGGGCGCGGGCAAAACGCTGCTGGCGCGAGCGGTACCGTCGGTCATGCCGCGTATGTCGGTCGACGAGGCCTTGGACGTCACCAAGATATACAGCGTAGCCGGCATTCTGCCAGTGGAGCAGCCGATGATGCTCGAGCGGCCGTTCCGCGCTCCGCACCATACGATATCCCACGCCGGCCTGATCGGAGGCGGAAAGTTTCCCCGTCCCGGCGAGATCACCCTGGCCCACCGCGGGGTCCTCTTTCTCGACGAGTTACCGGAGTTCGGTACCTACCTGCTTGAGACGCTCAGGCAGCCATTGGAGGACGGTTTGCTTACTATCTCCCGGGCGAACGGATCGCTGACATTTCCCGCGAAGGTAATGCTGGTGGGCGCGATGAACCCCTGTCCCTGCGGGTTCTACGGAGACAACCTTCAATCGTGCAGCTGTTCATCGAGCTCGATTGTCAGGTACAGGAATCGCCTATCCGGCCCGCTGCTCGACAGGATCGACATCCACGTAGAAGTGCCGAGAGTCGAATATGAGAAGCTCTCCGGCCGGCAGCAGGCTGAGCCTTCGAAGTCGGTACGTGCCCGGATAGAAGAGGCGCGCGAGCGGCAGCGCCTACGCTTCGCCGGCTCGCCCAAGATCAAGAACAACGCCGAGATGGGGCCGGCCGATGTCAAAGAGCATTGCGCGTTGGACTCCGCGTCGGAAGGTCTGATGAAGTCGGCTATGCAACAGCTGAAGCTCTCGGCGCGGGGTTTTCATCGAGTATTGAAGCTTGCCCGCACGATTGCCGACCTGACCGCAGCCGAGCGCATCGAGGTCGCTCATCTGGCCGAGGCCCTGCAATACCGGCCGAAGCTGAACACATAGCGATTAGGAGTTGGTACGAGGATGGCCGGCCAGCTGTCTTCTTGTAGCCTGTACTCGTTTCTGGACGGAAAAGAGGAATGTAGCGCGGGGGCTTGTCCCCCGCTCCCGGCAGTCCGGCAACCAAACCTACTCCCGATCCAACCTAGAGATTACCGCCAACCGGCGCCCCGGCTTTTACAACTTGGTATGCCGGCGGAGACGTTCGGCCCTACCTGAGGCCCAGCTCCACCAACCTAGACACCATTGGAGCGATTCGAGGGGTTTTGATCTCCAAGAAGGAATCGTCATATACCTGGGCGGTCTGCTTGTGCTGCGCCTGCTTTATGTAGTCGAGGTTGAACTGATGGATGGCTTCGAAATACGCCATTTGCTCCGGGCTGGTCGGGTTCTCGGCAAAATTGATAGTGAACGACCGCCGGCCGGCACGCCCGCCGAACGATGAGTGCCATACGTTCTGGTCCATCACCAGGGCGTCGCCGGGATCGGTCTCGATGGGAAACGCCGGCACTTCCTCTGGTGACGCCCCAAAAGGGTCTACCGCCGGATCATTCTTCTGGGCTCGCAACGGCTTGACCGCATCGTAGAATGGGTATCGATGTGAGCCCGGGATCACTCTCAAACAACCATTTTCCTTGTTGAGTGGATCCAGGTAGAACGAGATCTTGATTCGGTTCAACTCCATTTGCGATCCATCCGCGTGAATGTCCGGCCACCAGGCATCGGGATGCCACCCCGTGTCTCCGACGTACAGGTTCGCATCGGAACCCATCCAGACGCAGTCGGGTCCGAGGATCTGTTGGATAGGTTCGCAAATCCTCTGTTCGAGATGCTCGGTCAGTAGAGGGCGCTTTTCCACAAATCCCTGGACGGTATGCCGCTTCGCCCCATCGAACGGCCGGCCGTCCCGATCATTCACCAGGACTTCGTCGAACTCGCGATTCAGGCCGGCGACCTCGTCCTCGGAGAAGAAGCTCCGCACAACTACGAAACCAAAGGCCCTGAAGTGGTTCACCTGCGCATCGTTGAGACGCATCGTCGATTCCTCCATCATTCTGGTGCTATGCGGACCCGCATTCCAGCCCGCAATTTTAACAAGAGGCGCGCAATTCGTGGGACGCTCGCGACTGTGTAGTCGCGTGTCCATCTCGAAAAATGCTCCAATTTTATGGATGAAGATCTGCTCTACGCTCCTCGTTACAACGTCACGCCGACGCAGCAGGTTCTCGCCTTAATCAATCAGGATGAAGTCCAGCCGGCCTTCCTGCGCTGGAGACTGATTCCACCCTGGGCAAAGGACCACATAATCGGAAACCGAATGATCAACGCCCGAGCCGAGACCGTCGCCGAGAAATCCAGCTTTCGGCGGACGCTGAAGCGTCGACGCTGCCTGGTTTTGTCCGATGGCTTCTACGAGTGGCGCGCCCGCGCCGGCAAGAAGATGCCGGTTCGCGTCGTTCTGAAATCAGGAGAGCCATTCGCCTTCGCCGGATTGTGGGAGACCTGGTGGCACCGCGCCGGTGAGGCAATTCGCTCCTGCACAATCGGATGCCGGTGACCCTGTCCGGAGACGCTGAGTCGCCCTGGCTGGATAGGGGTATAGAGGATGCCGATCTCCTGACCGGCCTACTCGCGCCGTATCCTTTCCGAGGAGATGGAGGCTTACGAAGTATCTCGGCTGGTCAACTCTCCGAGGAACGATCTGCCGGCATGTATCGCGCCGCTGGCCGGCTAGACCGGAGTGTGGCTGCCACAAGCTGCCCCTGTGCAACGTAGCGCGCGGTGCGACGTGCGCACAATCGGCCTACTATCGGACGAAGACTACAGGGTCCAGGACCCAGGCCAACATCGCCGGGATAGCAAAGATCGCAACCAATCCAACGACAAACAACGCCAACAAGATTACTGCCCGGCCGATCCCTAGAGTCATGACCACGACTCTGAACCAGCCAGTCGGCTCGCCCGAATTTGGTTTGAGCGGGGTGTCAGTCCGCGCCAGGTCCGCAGACACTGCCGTACCTGTTTTCCGTGGCCTGGGTTTTCCCCTTGATACGCGTACTCGAACGCGTTGGAGCGCTCCCTTCAGTCGAGTCCACCAGCGTTTCGCCTCGTTGACTTCATCGGTCGAGGGGGAATGCCCGCCGTAGCGCGTATGATGAAAGCGATCGATGAGCAGCGACAACTCAAGGTCGGGAATCCCGATATCGGTCTGGAGGCGAGATGCGTACTCGCCGGCAGTCAGACTAGGTGGCCGGTGGTGGCCCAGCTTTTCCGCCCGGCGAAACAGGCTTAGGACCATGTACTCCAGCCATTCCCGCTCATCTAAGCTTCGAAGCCGAAAAGCGGGCACCCGGACGCGAAACGCCGGCCGGCGAGTCGACGCCGTGGCGATACTTGACTGAGCAACTTGGCCGCCGACGTCAAACAGGTCGCGCAGTACGCTGATGACCGCCAAGAGTACCAGCCACGAGAGTCTGGCTAGATGGTCGGCTGCCTTCAGGACGCGCAATTGAGTTCGACGTTTCCAGGCGACGCGAACGAACGAGTAAGCAAGAGCCATCGCTACGATTAGCAAACCGACCATGAGAAGCGGCTCTGACAGGCCCAATTCAGACGGCGCGTTTGGCGCAACGGACGCGGGTGGCGGGTCGTCGGCCGGCGTCTGCGGCCTTGCCGGCTGTAGTGGGTCGACCAACCTCATGTCCGACGGCGGCAATACTACTCCGGAGTCTCTATTGGGCTGCGTGGGGGGCGAGGGAAGACTTATCGACACGCTATTGAGCGCCCCGGCCAATAGCGTGGAAATCCCTGAAAGATTGCTGCCGTAGCCGGTTGGAACCAGCATCGCCAATGCCGCGCCTAAGGCGACAAACATTACCGCACTGCTCCGCCACCGCCGTGCCAGAGCTTCTGGCAATTCAATCTGTTCGATCTGCCAAATCGCTCGGTTTCGGAGCAGGTTAGAGAGTGCTAGCAGACCAAATCCCGCCACCAAGTACAGACCAGCTTCCAGCACCGGCAGATAAGACTCGCTGTTCATCGAGCCTAGTACCGCGATGACGCCGGCCAATAGAGCCGCGCCCGCTATCCACCGATCGCGCAGCCGGCGAAAGCACCTGCGCCTGTGGACGGACGCCGCCGGATGCTCATATCGGAACCCTCGGTTATCAGCCAGTTCTTCAGGATGGACTTCCAGGCCGCGCAATTCGGTGCTCGTCGAGACCGCCCACCACCAGGTGGTCATGAGGAGAATTGAGTCTAGGAAAACAGAGAGGCCGGAGACGCCGGTGGAACTGACACTGACTTCAATAATCAGTCGATCGACAAACCAGTGCAGAACCACGGGAATGGTGAGGCCGGCGAGCCAGACCTGCCAAGCCGAGATTTCCTCCCGGCGTCGGCCGGCGTAGTAGAATCCGGTTGGTGCCCGCCGTTGACCGTAGTAGAAGCCAGCCAAGAAAGTTAACAGGGCAAACGGCAGCAACGGCGGCCTGTTCGACAGCGCTGCGTCGCCTGCTAGCTGACCAAGATAAGCCGCTCCGGCGATCCAGCCGATCGTCGTAACGCCGGCCAGGCCATGCTTCGCCACACCCATCAGGCTGGCCCGCCGCGCTTAGTTCGTTGAGCTCATCGCATTCGAAGGCGGGCAATGCTCGTACCCCGCGTCAAAGCAAACGCACTCGCAACCACGATCTTCCTCGAAGTGTTATATCGGCGCTGAATCCTCTTAGATACTTACTATACATAATTGCGCCCAAGACTTCCGCCAAGTCACCATTGCCAGCGCAACATCTTTTACCCAGGCCTCCTGTATGCCAGGGGTCTGGCAATCTCTGTCGATCTGTATCGGTCTTGACCAGATAATTGCTGATGCTAATATGAAGATAGGCTTCAATATGAAGAGGTGGCAATCGAGAAGGGCGGAGAATCCGAATGGCAACCATTGGCTTCGATGCGTATGAAGAAGCTATCAAGGAATTAACGGATGGGGGGCTTGAAGACTCCCAGGCCAAGGCTATCGTCAAGGCCATCGGGAAGACGACGGAAGACCGACTGTCCACTAAGGAAGACATACGTACGCTAAAAGGGGAAGTCAAAGAGGATATACAAGCACTAAGAGGGGAAGTCAAAGAGGATATACAAGCACTAAGAGGGGAAGTCAAAGAGGATATACAAGCACTAAGAGGGGAAGTCAAAGAGGACATACAAGCACTGAGAGGGGAAGTCAAAGAGGACATACAAGCACTGAGAGGGGAAGTCAAAGAGGACATTCATGAGCTAAGGGGAGAAATAAAGGAGGATCTGCACGCACTCGAAAGGCGGATGTTTGGGATAATCGTTGGGATAGCCGGCCTGGCTGTTGCTGTCTCGAAACTTATCGGATAACGCACCTCTAACCGTGATATTTCACGAGACCCTCTATTAGGACTGAGTTCCCTGAAGAACTGGGCGATTCAGTAGCAGATTCTCGCCATATCATCGCTCCCGGCGGAGGTCGACCCACACCCCCTTCTCCCCGGTTTCGGCGTCGACGATGTCCCAGCCTTGAATCTGAAGCTGCTGGAGTAGATGGGCGTTATCATCGTTCCGGCCCTTCACCAGGAGCACTCTCCGGTTCTCGTAGACCGGATCGGCGGTGGTTTGGCCCTGGTTGATGCGGATGCTTACCGGGGTCACCCGTTCCAGCCGGGAGATGCGTTGATCGAGTCGTCCGATCAGATTACTGTAGCCGACGTACGCGGCGGCGACCCAGGCCAACGTCAGCAATATGAGCCAGATGAAGACTACCGTTCGGAACGTTGACCTGTACCCAAACATCCGGCTGCTCCTGGGTCACCCTGGAAAGAACCTACTCCGACGGACTGCGCGTCGCCCATCCGGGGTCGAACACACGCCTGCGGGCGCCCGCTTCGGCGCCGGCCGATTCTCCCACTATGCTCCGGAATTGGGTCTTGTATAGCCTCGAGTAAAGGCCGCCCTGCTCGACAAGCTCGGCGTGGTTTCCCTGCTCTACCAGTTCGCCATGGTCCAGAACCAGTATCACGTCGGCCGCCAGAATCGTGCTCAGCCGGTGCGCTATGACGACGCTGGTCCGGCCTTCCAAGACCCGCTTCAACGCCTCCTGGATCAGCGCCTCGGACTCCGAGTCCAGGTGCGAAGTCGCCTCGTCCAGGACCAGTATGCGCGGATCCTTCAGGATCACCCGGGCGATCGCGACCCGCTGTTTTTCCCCGCCCGAGAGCCGGTAGCCGCGCTCGCCGACGACGGTATCGTAGCGTTCCGGCAACGTCTGGATGAAGTCATGAATGTTCGCCGCCCGGCACGCTTCCTCGAGGTCCCGCTCGCTGGCGTCGGACTTGGCGTACAGCAGGTTTGACCTGATAGTGTCGTGGAACAGGTACGTCTCCTGGGTGACCATACCGATGGCGTCGGAAAGGGATTTCAGCTTGAGATCGCGAAGGTCGTGATCATCCATCAGAACCCGCCCTCGAGTCGGATCGTAGAGACGGGGCAGTAGATAGGTCGTGGTGGTCTTGCCGGCTCCGCTGGGTCCTACGACAGCGGCCAGTTGACCGGGTTGGACCTCGAAACTGACTCCCTTCAACGCCCAACGCGGACGATCCGGCTCCTCTGCTTGATCCTTGTCACGGCGCTTCGGTCTTCTAGGCGTGCCGACCTCGCCCTCAGCGAGGCTGACGAAGCGACCCCTACCGCCCCAGCTAAAGCGCTCCACGTCGCGTAATCCAAACGTGGTCTTTCCGTTCGCGTCCTCGCCCTCCAAGTAGCTGAACCACACGTCGTCGAAACGCACCCGGCCGCGGATGTTGGCAGGCGTCTTAGCGTCCGGCCGCTCGTAGATATCGACCGGCAGGTCGAGCACCTCGAAAACTCGCTCGAAGCTTACGAGAGAGGTCGCAAAATCCACTCGCGTATTAGTCAGCGACGAGAGAGGCCCGTATAGCTGGGTCAGGTAAGCGCCAAACGCGACGATGGTGCCGATAGTGAACTCACCACTGAGCACCATGTGCCCTCCCAGCCAGAAGACGACGGCGGTCCCAATTGCGCTCACGATGCTCAAGCCCGTGAAAAACCACGTGCCGACCAGCGATTGCCTCACGCCGATGTCGCGTACCTTGGCCGCACGCTCGCCGAAACGCCGGTCCTCGGTTGCCGCCCGGCCGAACAGCTTCACCAGCAGGGCGCCGCTCACGTTCAATGTCTCGTTCATCAATGAGTTCATCTGGGCATTGAGATTCATCTGTTCCCGCACCAGCCGGCGGAGCAGATTGCCGACGTGCCGAGCCGGGTAAATGAACAGCGGCAGAATCGCGATGCTGATGAGTGTCAGTCGCCACTCCAAAGTAATCATTATCGAGAGCACCGCCACCAGCGCGACGAGGTTTGATATCAGGCTGACTATCGTGCCGGTAATCGCCCGCTGAGCACCGACGACATCGTTGTTCAAGCGCGACATGATTTCGCCCGTCTTCGAGTTCGTGAAGAAGCGCAGGGACATCGACTGCAGATGTGAGAAGAGCTCCTTACGAAGGGTAAAGATGATCCCCTCGCCGACGGTGGTGCTAAGATAGCGCTGGAGGACGCCTAGCAATCCGTTGGCCAACGGCACTCCGATCATGCCTAGTGCGAGCAGATTCAGCCGGCCGGCGTCATTGTTGGCCAAGGCGTTGTCGATCAGGTCACGGTAGAGCAGGGGCGGGATCAGGGACAGCAACGTGATGACCAGGATCGTCGCCAAAACGCCGGTGATGCGCAATAGATGCGGCCGGCCGTAGGTGGCGACTCGCCGAACCAGAGTCCAGCTCACCTCGGGTTGATCTTGCTGTTCGTCGTGGCGAATGTAGGACCACCAACCGCGACCTTGCATGTGCATTTCACAGATCCTTGCTAGCTGGAGAATATCCAACCCGGCGGTTGCAACCGGCGCTGCTGTACACCCGAGTCATTTGAATAATACGCTATTCGCAGGCTAACCGGCCGGGAATCCGCCGGATAGCGGAGCAACGCGCTCAAATCGGCTGGCAGGGGAATGACACCGCTGGATTCGCCAGCACGGAGGAAAAGATAATGGCTCAACGACAGACGGTTATCGACTACTCGGTCCCGGTCCCCATGCGGGACGGAGTCACTCTTTCGGCCGACGCCTACCGGCCGGCCCAGCCGGGGCGCTATCCGGCCCTGCTATCGCGCACGCCCTATAACCGTTCGAATCCGATCGCGGTTGCCAGCCAGCTGGATATCAGTCGCGCCGTCCGGGCCGGCTATGCCGTCGTCATCCAGGACGTGCGCGGCAGGTGGGACTCGGAGGGAGACTTCTACCCCTTCGCCAACGAGATCAACGACGGCTACGACTCGGTTGAGTGGGTGGCCGCGCAGGACTGGTGCGATGGTCGCGTGGGCATGTTCGGAGCATCCTACGTAGGCGCGACACAGTGGCTTGCGGCAACCGCCGGCCCGCCCCACCTCCAGGCCATCATGCCCACGGTTACCGGCTCGAATTATCACGAGAACTGGACCTACCAGGGCGGCGCATTCAGCTTGGGTTTCAATCTGAGTTGGACCTTGAATCAACTCCAGACCGAATCCCTGGCCCGAAACCGCGGCAGGCTGCCCTACTTCGGCTCACTATGGGAGGCTAACTTTGACGCGCTAGACGGACTTGACGAACAGCTCGCACACCTTCCTCTGCATGAAGTGCCCAGCGTTGTCCGGCCCAACTTGGTCCGCTACTACTTCGACTGGCTGAAGCATCCGAACGACGACGAGTACTGGCACCAATGGTGTATCGAGGACCACTATTCGGGCATCAAGACGCCATCGTTCAACATTGGCGGCTGGTATGACATCTTCCTGGGGGGTACGCTGCGCAACTACACGGAGACGCGCCGGCTCGCTGAAGACGAGAGGGCTCGAAGCGGCACCAGCCTACTTGTCGGCCCCTGGGCACACCATGCCACCGCCGGAGGCGGCGCTGGCGAATACGGCTTTGGAATTCGCGCCGAATGGTCCAACCTCGACGTGGATGGCATCAGACTGCGGTGGCTCGACCGCTGGCTAAAGGGTGAGTCGAACGGCTCCGAAGAAGAGCCGCCGGTAAAGATATTCGTGATGGGGCTGAACCGCTGGCGGGACGAGGACGATTGGCCGCCGGCCGATATCACCTACCTACCCTACTATTTACGTCAAGAGGGAGGGTTGTCGCCGGAGAAGCCCGCAGGCGATGAGCCGTTCGACGCTTATCTGTACGACCCGCGTGATCCGGTGCCGACGAGAGGAGGCGGACTCTGCTGCTACCCGACAGGCCTTCCGCCCGGTCCTTTCGATCAACGCGAGATTGAGGCTCGGTCCGACGTGATGGTCTACAGTACCCCGCCTCTGGACCGCGACCTCGAAGTCACCGGCCCGATAGTGGTGAAGCTGTGGGCGGCCTCCAGCGCCCCAGACACTGACTTTACCGCCAAGCTCGTCGACGTCGAGCCGGACGGGTTTGCCCGCAACCTGATCGACGGCATTATCCGCGCACGCTATCGCGACTCGCGCACCAATCCGGAGATGATCGAGCCGGGGCGCGTGTACGAGTACACCATCGATCTATGGGCGACTAGCAACCTGTTCAAGGCCGGCCATCAGATACGGCTGGAGATATCCAGCAGCAATTTCCCGCGTTTCGACCGCAACTCGAATACGGGAGCGCAGCCCGGCTCCGACACGCGGTTGGAGCCGGCGATGCAGCGTATTTTTCACGACACCCGGTATCCGTCGCACGTCCGGCTGCCGGTGCTTCACCGTGGCTAGCGTCATTGGTACGAAAGCACGTCCCGGACCTCGATCCGGGATGATCTCACGCGGCTTCGATTGTGCCGGAATTCCACGGCTCGCACACTCGTCATTCCGGCGCAGGCCGGAATCCAGAGGGGCGGGCGTGGGGAATGTAGTGCGGGGGCTTGTCCCCCGCTGGGGTGGCGGTGGGGCGTGGCACAATCCGCCGTGCCAACCCACAATCTCCGGCTTTTCATTCCTTGGTGTGCCGGCCCCTGCCGGCATGGGCGATTGGTACGAAAATGATATTTCTCGGTCCCGAGAGCGTCCGCATTCGTCAACCTGACCTCCGTTCGTCACTCCCGCGCAGGCGGGAATCCAGAGGGGCGGGGATGGGTCGCGGCGCCGTGTCATGGTCCCAGCTTGGGGATCGGTACATTTGCGCGCCTTGCTCGACCGACGCGCCCAGATTTTCATCCTCCTGTGCGGCCCTCGCAGTGCCATGGTGATTCCCATAGGGGTCGATTGGCACAGGCTCGATTTTCGTTACTTGGCACCCTCCTGCCATCGACGATATTCGGCCAGGGCCGCTTCAGTCGGCGGATAGTAGTCAGAGGTCGAGCCGCCGGCTTCGATCCTCCGCCGGACCCAGATCTCGAGTTGCTCCTGCTCCCAGGCCTGCTCGGCGACCTGCTCGGCCAGAGCCAACGGAATAAACGCGACTCCCTCCTCGTCACCGACGACCACGTCACCCGGTATCACCAGAACGCCGCCGCATTGTACGGGCCGATTCACGTCGATGGCCAACAGATCGCTCATGCTCGCCGACGCGTGCACTCCCCGCGAGTAGCAGGGCATGTCGATCTCCCTTATCGCCGGCGAGTCGCGCAGTGCGCCGTCGACGACGATGCCGGCGCCGCCGCGCGCCTTAATCCGCGCCGCCAGGATGTCTCCCAACACGCCGGCGTTTAGATTCCCACGGGCGTCGACGACGTACACATCTCCCGGCTGTATCGACTCGATCGCGACCCTCTGGGGATAGTTCGGCATCTGCTCCGGCGGCACCGGCCAGAAATCTTCCCGCATCGGCAAATAGCTCAGCGTCAGTGCCTGGCCCACTAGGCGCGCGCCGGGGGTCAACGGCCTCACGCCGCCGGCGAAAATGCGACTGTAGCCCAGCTTCGCCAGGACCGAAGTCAATGTGGCGCAACTGACTTGCGCCAGTTTGCGGGCGGCGGATTCAGGTATCCGGTGGTAGGTCCGCTCAATCATTCTTGTCATTTGACCTCTACAACTAAGGGAATGTTGCCTCTTCACAAATATTTTAGTTACCGTGCAAGCAAATCTGGCGTATAATCATGGTCGCCCCCGCATCCTACCAGCGTCACTTCACCGGGCGGCCCCCCAAGGCTCGAAGAAGCCCTTTGATCCTGATCTTACCAAAGAGGAACCGCCTGCCATGCAAAAAGAAAAGACTGACGAACCTCGATCTCAAGGCATTCGACAAGCGAAGATTCAAGCGACACTCAAGATTATCGAGTGGAGCCGGGATGATATCGAGCCCGGCATAGACGGCAATCCGAGTGAGAAGCACCTCGCTCTTTCCGCCGCTTTTCAGCAGGCCTACAAGATGGTTTCCGAAGTCGTTGATGGCGACTCTGCGGACGCAGATGACAAGTGATGGCTGCTCGGCGGTCGGTCGCGGCACAGAAGTCGCGGTCCAGCGCCCGTGCCCGCCTGCCCACAAGTTGGATGCGAGCGTCCCCGATCCAGAGTTGCCCACACGGAGGCGCCCGCTGCGCAGTCAATGACCTCGATCGCCCACAACCCTAATTTGACTCTGCCGGCCGTTAGTCCCCTTGTACGTCGGGTGCCAACCGCGCTAATGGCGACGTTGTTAGCTCTCATCGTTCTGGTCGCCGGTTGCGACGACGCCGATTTGTCCTCCCGAATGGTGCTGCTTACGCCCTACGACAAGAATGACGCGTCAATAGCCGGCGCCAGCGTGACGCCAACGCCGGCGCCACAATCCGAGTCGCGGGAACATTCTCCACCGGCGGATGAAACGCCGGCGCCGCCGGCCGCAGCTACGCCAAATGTCCTGACCAACTCGCCCCCGGAGGTCTTTCCACCTTACGGCTTTCTCGGTGCGTTGGTGATGGCTTCCGGCGTAGGAAGGGTCAACGTGAGCGTACCTGGCTCTCTCGATGAAATCGAAATCGAACCCGAGTCTTCGATCGAGGCGACGCCGACTATACCCACCGATCCATCGGAGTTGAAAGATGTGCTCGGTTCCGCGACAACGTCCTACGCCGGCTCCGTTCCTCCTCGAGCCCACAACGTGCGTTTGGGCACATCCAGGTTGAATGGGGCAATGGTAGCTCCAGGCGAGGTCTTTTCCTTCAATGAGTTCGTCGGTCCAACCACCCTGGATGCTGGATTCCAGAAGGGGTTTGGCATCATCCTGAGCGGCGGGCAGGCCGAGACGGTCGAGTCCGTGGCCGGCGGTATCTGCCAGGTTGCTACCACGTTGTTTCAGGCGGTCTACTGGGCCGGCCTTGAAGTGGTCGAGCGCTGGCCTCATTATTATTGGATCGACCGCTATGGTCAGGGTCCATCCGGTTTTACCGGATTGGACACAACGGTCGATGATCCGTGGGTTGATTTCAAATTTCGCAATACGACCGGCAACTGGATTTGGATCGAATCGCAGTATGACGACGAGACGATTACCTTTACCATCCATGGAGTCGATCCGGGTTGGAAGGTTGTCTCCACCGAGCCCCTGATCACAGATGTGATCAAGGCGAGCCAAGATGAGATCATACGCGAGGACCCAGAGATGCCGGCTGGCAAGACAATGATGATCGAGCACGCCGAGGATGGATTCGAGATAACCGCCACCCGAAACGTGATCGACCAAGACGGGAACGTCTTAACGACGTACAAATTCGTGAACCGATACCTACCGTCGCGCAACGTGTGGTTGGTCGGTACGAAAGGGGCAACCCCAACAGCCACTCCGACCCCGCTCTTGCCAACAGCCACTCCGACTCCGCTCTTGCCAACAGCCACGGCGACCCCACTGCTGCCAACGGCCACGCCATCTCCGCGCCCAAGTGATTACCGGCAACCGGATGGTCGGATCCGGATCCCGAACCTGGTCGGCTTGCCCGAGGACGATGCCCAGCGGCTGATCACTGACGCCGGCCTCAGGACAACGTATGTAAACTATCAGGGCCCCGGCGACATCCCGGATCACGCCCTGAACTCCGTGCCGGTGGGTCATGTCCTTAGCCAGATGCCGACAAGTAACACCACCGTCTCTTCAGGAACAATGGTTTATATAGCAGTCCGCAGGGATCAAACGGCATTTCAGGACGCAAGCCCCTAAGGGACGTGTGAGGCCGGCGGCCTCGTCCTCGGTCTGGCCGGTGAACTTGCGGTCTGTGTTCAGACTCGACCCAGTGTCCCGGTCCTCGCCGTAGGGCTTGTAGCACATACCGTCGAGGGCCGTGAAGCTGTCGTTCAGGACCCGGATGGTGCCGCCAAGGTGGTCGGCGCCCACCCAGTGGAGGATGCCGCCCGGCGGAACGCGACCGGCCTGCTGAGGCATTTAGTATCAGGACAGAACCGTTCGAAGATTAGCGACGCCTAAGTATTAGGAGCCAAGCCCTTATCGCCAGAAATGACAGACGCATGACATGGAGTGGCAATAGTAAGACCAATACTATGAAGAAGTCGAGTACCACTAAATCCCCCATAAAGTCCACAATCATCGAATCGATGAAACCGGGCTCGGTTCTGTATAGCCATTGTGACCATTGGTTGACGTTCCGCACGAGCGCGGTGAATATCGCGACCGTCCATATTAATAGCCCGATGCTCCAGATGATCCACTCAACTACCGTCTTTGAGCGAAAATAATCGAGTACAACCAGAGTTGCGCCGGTGACGACCCATATGAGCATCGATCGCCAGAATTCAGGGAGATAAAACAGAGCAAATATGAACGCATCTCCGTATATGCGCTGATACGGTTGCATGTATGTGAAAGGGAGCAATATTCCGCCCCAACCAATGAACGCAAGAGACGTAACAAACCGAGGACGAACGACCGTTATGGAGTGCTTATCTCTCATTTCACATCTCAGCGTGAATCTATGGTGCGAGCCAATCTCCAAGGCCGGATTGGATCCAAGCATCTGGCAGCCCAGCAAGTCGGTTAGCTAGAACCTCGAAAGGACGGATCTTTTGCGCCTCTATGAGGCCGGCCCCGGTTTCTCTAGGGCCATTCGGAGAAGCTGCTCGTATAGTCTCCACTACTCTGATCTGCAAAAACGTGCTGACACTCGTGCCAGATCTCTTTAATGCCATATTCTGCTGGCCCCGCAGGCCATACCTCGTTTTGGAAAGGAACCGCCGCTCGGATCCCTTCATCTAGTCCAAGGGTCTTCACACCAACATTAACAACCTTCAAGACACGCGTGTTCTCTCCGCCGGCAAACTCGTAGCCGTCCGGCTTCTTGACCATGTAGTGGGTTCCCGGTGTGGAAATACTCTCATAGGTATCTACGATTGTTTGGCCGGTGAACTTCCTATCAGTCACCAGTGCACGTCCGGTATCCCGGTCCTCGCCGTAAGGCTTGTAGCGCATCCCGTCGAGAGTGGTGAAGCTGCTGTTCAATACCCTGATGGTGCCGCCCAGGTGGTCGGAGAGGTCAGGCGGACTGATAGATGGCCGGGCGATATCGGGGCCTGGGTATTGGTTTGCCCTCTTTCCGGGCAGAGTCAATCCAAACTGTCATTGCTTTCCTGACTTCTACAAGCGCTTCCTCGGGGCTATCGCCAAATGCGGAGCAGTATTGAAGATCTGGGATGTCTGCCACGTAACACTCGTCTTCATCGCTGTAGAAAACGTTGATATGGTAGTCCTTCATTACCTAGTCCTCTAGCTGCAGGTTGTAGCGCTCCACCAGACGGAGAACTTGCCTTATTTGGTAGGGCTTAGCTTCGCCCCTCAAGGGTTGGATGTTGATCATCTCGGGAACGCCCGGTCGTGAGAAAATGTGGTGCCGGCCAGCGGTGCGGACGAGTCTGAATCCGAGCCCTTCCAGCAATGCAATCAGGTCGTTGAACGCAACGTTGTGGACCGCGCCTTGACTCAATCGCCGTAGCAACCGCCTGCTATTCATTGGCTATCTGTTGAGTCTTGGAGCGCCCGATTGTGCACCCGAGTATTCTATGCCCGCGTAATTGAGCGGGCAAGAGGTCGTGCTAATTGGGGATCTTCACGGAGAGTGTTGTGGTTGGTCGAACACCGCACGCAGGAGCGATTTCCTTTGTGGAGAGCTTGAGCCGGTTACTGCGTACATAGCCGTAGCGGTTCAGCGACTGCGGATTGAGAGGATCCGGAACGATCGAATCCGGCGAGACGAAGCGCCCAATCGCCGGATCGTAGGCCCGAGAGGCGTACCAGTACAACCCGGCGGCCTCGTCCTCGGTCTGGCCGGTGAACTTGCGGTCGGTGTTCAGACTCGACCCAGTGTCCCGGTCCTCGCCGTAGGGCTTGTAGCGCATACCGTCCAGGGCCGTGAAGCTGGTGTCCAGCACCCTGATAGTTCCGCCAAGGTGGTCGGCGCCGACCAGTGCAGAGTCCCGCCCCGGCGGAACGCCACCGGCCGGCTCAAGGCACCCAATGAAGCGCTGTAGTACTTGGTGATCGTGTCGGAAGAGTTGGCGTCAGCGGCCAGCTTGCGCTCGTAGCCGCCCAGGTAGTGGACAGTGCCATTGCTGTCCTGCCGCTTCCGGCGGACACCGTCGCCGTCGTAGGACGCCCGGTGAATGGAGACTCCATCTTGGACCAGGATGGGCCGCTGCTCCGGATCGTACTTGATAGTCTGAGTGCCTCTAGCCGTCATGCTGCCATTCGCGTCATAGGTGTACGAAGTACTGCCGTGGGACTTGACCGCGTGCTTTGGCGCAGTAGTCCCGTAGCTCAGGGCCGTGCCCGACTTGCTCGTCAAGTTGCCGATCTTGTCGTAGGCGAACGACTCGCCGGCCGGGACCGACGCAGTCAGCAACCGGTCCAGGTCATCATAAGTATAGTCTACGGTCTCTGAGTTGACCCCATCGACTATCTTCGTCACATTGCCGGCGGCATCGTAGCGCATCTCGCGGTTGACCAGGTCGGTTGAGCCCTTCGAGAGCTTGACGCGCTTGAGAGCGGCGAAGGGAGAGCGGGTAGAGTCGTCGAGCTTCCAGTACTCGAAGGACTGGGTAGCCGTCGTAGGACTGCCGCCCAGCGTGTAGCTGACCGGCAGACCCATATCCTTGTAGACGACGTCGGAGACCAAATCCAGATTCCCAATCGAAGACCGGATACGATCCAACCGAAGGTTGGTCTGGTAGGAGTAGGTCAGCGCCTCATTGTCGGGATAGGTCATCTTCCTGACCCGATCGATGGCGTCGTAGCTGTGTGAGCTGGCGTAGGACTTGCCGTCCACGACGCGGGTCTGGCTGGTCACCCGGCCATACTCGTCGTAGGACCATGAGGAGCTGCCGGCGGCATCCCACATCGCAGTGCGCCGGCCCTTGCCCGAGCCGGCGGACGTTCCGTCGTACACGTAGAAGGCGCGGGCTCTGCGGGATTGGGCCCAGGAGCTGGTCTCGTAGCTGGTGTTGTTCGAGTTGGAGTCGTGGAGCCAGCCCCTCAGATCTGCCAAGTCGGAGGCCGCGACCTGCCTCGACGGAGCGGCGCTATCGCCGGCCGCTGCGCGTTCCGCGTCCACGGCGGCCCTGAACTCCATCAGGTCATAGACTGAGAAACCAACGGAGTTGGTCCAGGCCGGCTGGTACCACTTGCGGGTAAGCCGGTTGAGCTTGTCGTAGTCGAACTCGATGGCCTGGGACTTGGCGTCGGTCTGCTTGGTGAGATTGCCGACAGCGTCGTAGGAGTAGGACCATGAGCCCATGTCCGGGTCCGTCATAGTCGTCTTGCGGCCCAGGTCGTCGTAGGTGTAGCGGCTCAATCATACGTATTTGAACTCCACCCAATCGGCACGCGTATCCTATACAGTCTTAATGAGATTGACGCCTAACGCCAGTCAGAATCTAAGGTGCAACTCTCTATCGATATGAGCCCTCCCGAATTGCCCTCAACCACAGAATAGCTATATACATCGCCGTCATACACCACGTCTAATATCACGGCTTTATATCTCGAACTCGAAATAAAGAAATACTTCTCGTCCCATGCGCATTGGTAACGGGCCTTGGCAAGCTTGAGCAATTCGTGAACTTGGGCTCGCGTGGTCACGCCCTTTACAAGGCGTCCTTGGAGATAGTCTGCGGGGAAATCATGTAGGTACTGTTGATCATTAAGCGACACTCCAAGCTCCGTTGCCGCTGCAACTCGCTCAATGTCTAATATAATATCCAGAATCAACAACCTGGACAATATGACCGCAAATAAGGTTGTCACGACAAAGAGAATTATCGATGAAGCTCGACTTTCATCACGTATCGATCGTCGAAGAAGTAGTAACGCTCCCGCGAATAACAGGAGCGTTACTAGCACCGCTAAAAGATCCAAGACGACCATCAGAGTGGGAAACGCGATAACCACCCAGCTGTGCAAATTGACCGCAAATACGGTTGTAACGATAAAGAGAATCATCGATGAATCTCGACTCTTATCGCGTATCCATCGTCGAAAAAGTAGCACTGCTCCCGCGAATAACAGGAGCGGTACTAGCACTCCCAAAAGACTCAGCATCTCAGGGGGCAACTTCATATCTGATCACCATCCTATTTGCGGGGCGCTGTAAGAGGTCATTTGGGAAGAGTTTTGCGGATCAGGTTGACGAGGTTAGCAGGGTCATCAGTAACCCGTAGGGCCCATCCGTGATTGGAAGCGAGATATCCTAAATCGATATCTCCAGGATCATAGCTACCACGATTTTGGAACCAGCCAAACTGCTCGCGGAACCAATTCAGAAACTTCGCTCGTTCAGCGCCCATATAGTAGCCGGTCACAACAAAAGCCGCATAGTGGTGAGTTTGAGTCTCCCCCGGTCCTCCTAGATATTCTGTCTTGAGTCCCGTTGGTTCAATGTTTAGGTACTTCGCTTTCCTATAGGGAGTCCCGGCTTTCTTTAACGCCTCGTCCCAAGGACCCGATAGCGGTATATCTGCAAACAGGTTGCCGAAAGCTCTAACGAACTTTTCCGTCTCGCTTGGTGAATACCAACTTGCTAGTTCTTCGGTGTACCTCGCAAATCGTTCCACGCCTGTCTCGTTGCTTGGGTCAATAGCAGACACTTTCCTTTCATGAATGTCGTGGAATGTTGCCCAGTCACTATCATTCCATGAGCCGTCTTTTTCGCTGCCTTTGATTAGTAGGGAAATAAGGCGTAGCCTCCGGTGGTGGTCTGTGAGCACTTGCCCAGGATGATTCTTGCGCCACTCGTTTTCCCAAACCTCATCAAGTGGGTCATGACCCGAAGGATCAGTGTATCTCAGAGGATTGTTGTAGACGTAGCTGTAGCGGTTCAAGGCTTGGGGATTCCCCGGCGCCGGCACAATCGGATCCGGCGACACAAACCGGCCAATGGTCGGGTCATACGCCCTCGAGGCGTACCAGTACAGGCCGGCGGCCTCGTCCTCAGTCTGGCCGGTGAACTTCCTATCAGTCACCAGCGCATTTCCGGCGTCCCGGTCCTCGCCGTAGGGCTTGTAGCGCATCCCGTCGAGGGCCGTGAAGCTGCCGTTCAGCACCCTGATCGTGCCGCCAAGGTGGTCTGCGCCGACCCAGTGCAAGGTGCCGCCCCGGCGGAAGGCCAAAGGCCGGCTCATCGCTCCAAGTGAAGCACTGTAGTACTTCGTGACAGTGTCGGAAGAGTTGGAGTCAGCGGCCAGCTTGCGCTCGTAGCCGGCGAGGTAGTGGACGGTGCCATTGGTGTCCTGCCGCTTCCGGCGGACCCCGTCGCCGTCGTAGGCCGCCCGGGAGATGGCATTGCCCTTCTGGATTCGGATGGGCCGCTGCTCAGGGTCGCACTTTGATCGTCTGAGTGCCTCTGGCAGTCATGCTTCCGTTGGCGTCGTAGGTGTAGGTGGTAGTCCCATGGGTCTTCACACCATGCTTTGGCGAAGTAGTCCCGTAGCTCAGGGCCGTACCCGACTTGCTAGTCAAGTTGCCGATCTTGTCGTAGGCGAACGACTCGCCGGCCGGTACCGACGCGGTCAGCAGCCGGTCCAAGTCGTCGTAGGTATAGTCTACAGTCTCGGAGTTGACCCCATCCACAATCTTCATCACGTTGCCGGCGGCGTCGTACTGCATCTCGCGGTTTACGAGGTCGGTCGAGTCCTTGGAGAGCTTGATCCTCTTGACAGCGGCGAATGGAGAGCGAGTCGCATCGTCGAGCTTCCAGTACTCGAAGGAATGTTGTGCCGGCTAGTCCCCCATGCGGGGGAAACCTAGCCGGCTATTATGTCATCAGGACTTGGCTTGGGAGGCGCCGCCGGCGGTTTCAGCCGCACATGTTCGACGCCTGATGAGCCAACGGCCAAGCAGCGAGAACGGAGCCAACAGTAGAGCCACGATGGTAGACCCAGTAGCGACCTGCATCGCAGGACCAAGGGAAATCCAGACCCAGAATAACATTAAGCCCGCAACACTGGGTGGATGATCGGACGATGATGAATGGAACGGCCCCAGCCATTGCAAGACCGCCCAGAGAACAACCGTCAGATAGAAAACCACAACCCCTCCTATGCAAGATGCTATGCCTGTCGCCACCCAATTGATAACCCACCGTATTGATGAGATCTCGAGCTTCAGCATAGCGCTGCTCAAGGGCGTAGCAATCAGACAAGTGCAGGCGACTGTCCCGATGGGAACCAGCCAGCTGCATTGATCACAGCCGTCCCTAGGAGAGAGGATACTTTGGGTATGAAACGCGACCGCGACCACACCCCAAATCAGCCCCAGCGGAAGAAATCGCAGCCTACGATCCAAGTGCGCGAACGACATCCTTCACCGTGCTCTCTGCCTAGCCATATAGAAAGCATAGCCAAGCCTGATCATAGCGTCATCGCGTGGATGATCGCCATACTCAGTTGGATTCGCAGGCCCGGGCCGGCCATAGGCGAAATCCATCAATTTCTGTAGCTCCCCGGCTCCCCACAACAAAGTATTCAAAGGAAGGCCCTCGGCAGCACCAGTCATGCCGAAGTTGAAGTTGCCGAAATCCTGGTACACCTCGTGGTCATCCAGTCGCCTCTTGTAGTCCCATTCGCTATATGGAAGTATACGCTCGAACCAAGGACCGTATGCAACAGCGAAGGATGCAACAGCGAAGGGAACATTAGAAGAGGGTTCGAGAGGCAGTCTTCCAAAAGTGATGGGCAGAACTGCAGAGGGCCCGGCTTCGGAAATTCGAATGTTCTCCTCTAGGTCTACTCCGACTGGGATGTTGAACTGGATGGCAGCTTGGTCAGATTCACTGAGGTGATCGAAAGAGCCGCCCTGCCCGGCCGCGCCGACGAAGTGCTTGGCTCTCTGATTGGTCGTCGGCTTGTTGGCGGCTTGACGATAGTAGTGGTCGATCCAGTCTTGTTCGGTCCATGAACCTCCCGGACCGCTGCCAGGATTCAGAAGGCTGAACTGACGGGCCTCCCAATCCTTGATACTTGGTCTCTCCCCGTGGTTTCTCTCATATTCATCGGCCCAATCACTGTCCCAACCCTCTTGCTCGCGTCTCTGGCCTGTTGGATCAACGAACTTCAGCGGGTTGTTGTAGACGTAGCTATACCTGTTCAGCGACTGGGGGTTCCCCGGCTCCGGCACCAGCGAATCCGGCGATACAAACCGGCCAATCGCCGGGTCATAGGCCCGGGGTGCGTACCAGTAGAGGCCGGCGGCCTCGTCCTCGGTCTGGCCGGTGAACTTCCTATCCGTCACCAAGGCAGTTCCGGTATCTCTATCCTCGCCGTAGGGCTTGTAGCGCATCCCGTCGAGGGCGGTGAAGCTGTCGTTCAGTACCCTGATAGTGCCGCCCAGGTGGTCTGAGCCTACCCAGTTGGAGTGCTACCGAGTGGACTCATCTCCGCCATCCTTTTCGGCCTGTTGTTCCTTTAACTGCTCGCGGTACCAAGGCGGCATGGCCCACTTCGGGAATCTGAACGACATGGCACTCAACCCGATCCCCCCAAGGATGTACGAAGGTACTGTGAGCAGATCCGGATGAGAATCTTGAAGGTGAGCAAAGAGAATGGGATCAACCGAGTGGAATATCACCATGAGTCGAAAGTATACAATCGCAAGAGCTAGCCAGGGTAGGGCGGGCCATCGTTTGTACCATCCGACGCGGTCGATCCAGGTGCGCCATCGGCCGAACCAGACTGACGCACCCAAATACACCATGACAAGCACAAACAGATCGAACAAAATGAACGCGTATGGCGGCGACACTTGAGATCCTTAGTGAAGTCCTGCTTGGTCAAGGAGCCATCGAGTGAATTCCTTTGAGACATGTGCCCCTGCTGCCGCGCCGCCACCTTCAACGATCTTACCAAGTATTGGAATCCGGGCAATGCCCTTACCAACACTTGGATTGAGAGCAGAGACTCTACCCAAAGTTTTCCCCACTAAACGGCCACCGAAGCGTGCGAAGAGTACTTCCCCACCTATCGACCCGGAAACAGCCGTCACACCAACCCAATGGGCCCGGCCCTTAGACTTACCAGCTGCAATCTCTTCTTGATAGGCGTCAGCGTACCCGAACACTTTTCCAGCACCTTTGAGCACGCCGGTCGTCGCCCTCTTGGTGTGGCCGATGACTTCATCGGATAGGTTCGCCACCCTGCCCAAGGAATCGATGGCGTCGTCTGCAACTATCCCAAGGACACTTGACCCGTGGGACAACAACGCTGCCGATGGCGTATCTATCTGTAGTGCGGCGCTGCTGGAGCCAGATGAGTATGCCGGATCCGGCGTAGGCGCCGGCTGCGGACTCGGAGCAGATGCAGGCGTTGACGTGGGTCGGTGTGTGTTCCCAGAAGGCGCCGGCCTCGGATCCGGCGTGGGCGCCGGTGCTGGGGTTGCACTGTAGTTGTTGCTCACCCACTCCCGGACCGACCAGTCGTCTCCTCGCAACTCGGCCTCCATGGAGTATTGTCGAAACGCTCTATCGCTTGCGGTCGGCGCCACTCCGTACAACTCACTAACTCGTTATACCACGCTTCATCGTCCTCAACGCTGTAATGCCCGGTGGGATCGGTGTACCTCAGCGGGTTGTTGTAGGCGTAGCCATAGCGGTTCAACGCCTGGGGATTCTCCGGCGCCGGCACAATCGAATCCGGCGACACAAACCGCCCAATGGAAGGGTCATACGCCCGGGAGGCGTACCAGTACAACCCGGCGGCCTCGTCCTCAGTCTGGCCGGTGAACTTGCGGTCCGTGTTCAGACTCGACCCAGTATCCCGGTCCTCGCCGTAGGGCTTGTAGCGCATCCCGTCGAGAGCGGTGAAGCTGCTGTTCAACACCCTGATCGTGCCGCCCAGGTGGTCGGCGCCCACCCAGTGCAGAGTCCCGCCCCGGCGGAACGCCACCGGCCGGCTGAGAGCCCCCAATGAAGCGCTGTAGTACTTGGTGATCGTGTCCGAAGAGTCGGCGTCAGCGGCCAGCTTGCGCTCGTAGCCGCCCAGGTAGTGGACAGTGCCGTTGCTGTCCTGGCGCTTCCGGCGGACCCCGTCACCGTCGTAGGCCGCCCGGGAGATGGCGTTGCCCTTCTGGACCCGGATGGGCCGCTGCTCGGGGTCGTACTTGATTGTCTGAGTTCCACGGGCGGTCATGCTGCCGTTGGCGTCGTAGGTGTACGAAGTACTGCCGTGGGACTTTACCGCGTGCTTGGGCGCGGTAGTCCCGTAGTCGAGGGTGGCGCCGGCCTTGCTGGTCATGTTGCCGATAGTGTTATAGGCGAATGACTCGCCGGTGGGGACCGACGCGGTCAGCAGCCGGTCCAAGTCGTCGTATGTATAGTCTACAGTCTCGGAGTTGACGCCATCGACGATCCTGATGACGTTGCCGACCGCATCGTACTGCATCTCGCGGTTGACCAGGTCGGTCGAGTCCTTGGCGAGCTTGATGCGCTTTATAGCGGCGAAGGGAGATCGGGATGAGTAGTCGATGGTACCGCCCCGCCGGTCAGGCTACCGAGTGGTCTCGTCTCCGCCATCCTTTCGAGCCTGCCGCATTTTGAGGTGCGCACGATACCAAGGTGGCAACGCCCACTTGGGGAAATGCCAATAAGGGGCGATGATCCCTACAGCAAAGCAGGCCAACACAAGCACATGCTTAGCCTCCGGAGGAAGACCAAAATCGAGTGGTGGCTCTAGATAATATCCGGCCCTTACCATAATCGCAGTTAGGGCAAGCCACGGTACGCCGGCAATGCCCTCATGGCTGGGATTATCGCTCTTCGCCCACCCACGCCACCGGCCAGTCCATACGAGCACACCCAACACGACGAATGCCAGAAGTCCCAGATCTACCGCAATCGATACTAAGAATTGTTGTTCTTGTTCCGACATATAAGAGTCCTTGCCTCACGTCCGGCTTTGCCGAAGCCTACTGAGGCGAAGCCGCTATCCGTCACACGAATAATGCTGTTCAAATGGTCTGCACCCGTGCCGTACAGCATACGATAACTGCGGAGAGCTACCGGGCGGCCTCATCTCGACCGTCCCTTTTTGACTGTTTCTCATTCAGATACTCACGATACCAAGGAGGCAGCGCCCACTTAGGCCAATGTAGTGATGCCGCACTAAGCCCAATGACCATGCAGCCGGTCGCCAGCGCAATCATCTCGTATATCAAGAGATCAATACCGAGTGATAGTTTTAGGAAAAGAGCCGTCCTTATTATGATGGCGAACGGTGTAAACCAAGGGAAAAGAAGGCCGCCATCTCGATAATGTGGCTCGAGCTCCACCCAGCTACGCCACCGACCGGTCCATACGGCCACCCCCAACACTGCTACCGTGAGAAGAACCAAATCGACTAGAAGCAAAGTTCGTAAATCTTGTTCTGACATATATGAGTGGCTACCTCAATCTGAAGAAATCTAACACCGCGCGGATTCCAGCTTTAGCACCTTCGCTTGCGACGTACCCACCTCCAAGTGTGGCGACGGGGCCGGTAATCGGTGCAAAGGGTCCTCCAAAGGCAGTACCAACAGTGCCGCTAATAGCACCTCCACCCCATCCAGAAACCGTCGTTGTGAGTGCCACGACGAACGCTCGAGCATTCGAAGAGCCGGCCTCCTTTTCCTCCTTGAGCGTCAGTCCATAGTCAAACGCACGTCCTAAGGGCCCAACACGTTGTGCTACGACTTTGCCACGGCGCACAAAATCATCCACGTCGACGCTCTTGGCCAACCTGTCAATTGAGATGTCGGTAATCGCCTTTTGGATTGAGTGGCTTGCACCTAGTTTTACGTCAGGTATGCCGGAAATCACTTGATCGAAAATGCTTTCCGGCGTCGCATCTAAGGGGTCGCGTGGCTGGATGGTGGTGTTGACATTCTCAGCAAGGAAATCTTCACGAGCCTGAGGCCCCAGCACGATGGTGGGATTGTAATTCTCAGCAAGGTCCTCTTTGAGTCTGGTAAGGGACTCCCAGTCTCGATCTGTCCAATCCCCATCTGGACCGCTGCCACGATTCAGAAGACTGAACTGACGATCCTGCCAATCTGCCCACGTCGGCCTTCGGCCACGGTGATTTCTCGCATATTCATCTGCCCAATCCTCATCCCAGCCTTCGGCTTCGGGTGTACGCCCCGAAGGATCGGCGTACTTCAGCGGGTTGTTGTAGGCGTAGCCGTAGCGGTTCAACGACTGAGGATTCCCCGGCGCCGGCACAATCGAATCCGGCGAGACAAACCGGCCAATCGCCGGGTCATAGGCCCGGGATGCGTACCAGTACAACCCGGCGGCCTCGTCCTCAGTCTGGCCGGTGAACTTGCGGTCGGTGTTCAGACTCGACCCAGTGTCCCGGTCCTCGCCGTAGGGCTTGTAGCGCATCCCGTCCAGAGCCGTGAAGCTGCTGTTCAACACCCTGATAGTGCCGCCCAGGTGGTCTGAGCCCACCCAGTGCAGTGTCCCGCCCCGGCGGAATGCCACCGGCCGGCTCATGGCACCCAATGAAGCGCTGTAGTACTTGGTGATAGTGTCGGAAGAGTCGGCGTCAGCGGCCAGCTTGCGCTCGTATCCGCCCAGGTAGTGGACAGTACCGTTGCTGTCCTGCCGCTTCCGGCGGACCCCGTCGCCGTCGTAGGACGCCCGGGAGACGGCGTTGCCCTTCTGGATCCGGATTGGCCGCTGCTCCGGATCGTACTTGATCGTCTGAGTGCCTCTAGCAGTCATGCTTCCGTTGGCGTCGTAGGTGTATGTAGTACTCCCATGGGACTTGACCGCGTGCTTGGGCGCGGTAGTCCCGTAGTTGAGAGTCGTACCGGCCTTTGTAGTCATATTGCCGATCTTGTCGTAGACGAACGACTCGCCGGCCGGTACCGACGCAGTCAGAAGCCGGTCCAGGTCATCATAAGTATAGTCTACGGTCTCTGAGTTGACCCCATCCACAATCTTCGTCACGTTGCCGGCGGCGTCGTACCGCATCTCGCGGTCGACCAGGTCGGTCGAGCCCTTCGAGAGCTTGATGCGCTTGACGGCGGCGAAGGGAGAGCGAGTCGCATCGTCGAGCTTCCAGTACTCGAAGGACTGGGTAGCCGTCGCAGGACTGCTGCCCAGAGTGTAGCTGACCGGCAGACCCATGTCCTTGTATACGACGTCGGAGACGATATCGAGACTGTCGATCGAAGACCGGATCCGATCCAACCGAAGGTTGGCCTGGTAGGAGTAGGTCAGCGCCTCATCGTCGGGATAGGTCATCTTCCTGACCCGATCGATGGCGTCGTAGCTGTGTGAGCTGGCGTAGGACTTGCCGTCCACGACGCGGGTCTGGCTGGTGACCCGGCCATACTCGTCGTAGGACCATGAGGAGCTGCCGGCGGCATCCCACATGGATGTGCGCCGGCCCTTGCCCGAGCCGGCGGACGTTCCGTCATACACGTAGAAGGCCCGGGCTCTCCTGGATTGGGCCCAGGCGCTGGTCTCGTAGCTGGTGTTGTTCGAGTTGGAGTCGTAGAGCCAGCCCCTCAGATCTGCCAGGTCGCTGGCCGCGACCTGCCTCGACGGAGCGGCGCTGTCGCCGGCGGTGTACTGGGGAACAGCGCCCAAAGAGGCGGCGGTCCAGAGACCCTGCAGCCGGGTTCTCAGCTCGGTGAGGTGAGCCGGCAGAACGCTGAATGCCTCCGGATTCGTCCAGCCTCCAGTGCTCAGGCCGGCTGAAGCCCGAACCGTATCGATCGCTGCCCTCAACTCCATCAGGTCATAGACTGAGAAACCAACGGAGTTGGTCCAGGCCGGCTGGTACCACTTGCGGGTAAGCCGGTTGAGCTTGTCGTAGTCGAACTCGATGGCCTGGGACTTGGCGTCGGTCTGCTTGGTGAGGTTGCCGACAGCGTCGTAGGAGTATGACCAGGAGCCCATGTCCGGGTCCGTCATAGCCGTCTTGCGGCCCAGCTCGTCGTAGGAGATCGTCGTCAGATTGTTGGCCGCGTCGGTGACCTTCGTAAGCTCGTCGGCGACGTTGTACTCGTAACGGGTCTCTGCATAAAGAGTGACGCTAGGATCTGAGCCAGTGTACTCGGAGACCTTGGTCATCCTGCCCAGGCCGTCGGAGTCCCAGCGCTTGAGGTGGTCGTTCTGATCGACCAGCGAGCGGGCCCAGCCGTCGTAGCGGTGCTCGGTAGTCTCGCCGTCCGGCAGAGTGACCAGCACCGGCCGGCGGAGAGTGTCGTAGGTATGTGTGGACTTGAAGCCCCGGTTGTTGCGCCAGAGGCGTTCTGAGAAGTTGCCGAGGAGGCAGACGTCCTTGCGCGGGGAGGACTCGCTGGTGAGCAGACCTCTCCCGTCGTAGTGGCGGTTGACGACAAGCTGGCCCTTGTCGGTGTCGGAGTACTCCTGGACGAGCAGACCCCTGCCGTCGTAGATGCGGCAGAGCTTGTGCCAGGACTTGGAGGAGGAGTCGGCGTCGGTGCGCCGCTCGACGGCGACAGAGGTGGTCGTCTTTCCCATGATCGTCTTGGGAGAGGCGTAGGAGTACTTCGACTCCTTGCGGTAGGCCGGCGAGCCGGCGGAGGGCCCCTGGGATGTCTTGAGCCGGCCGAAGCCGTCGTAGGTCATCGTAGTGACGTGGCCGTTGACATCGGTGACGGTCAGCGGCGCGCCGAAGGCAGCGTCGAAAGTGCGCGACTCGACGTGGCCCTTGGCGTTCGTCGTCGTGAGCGGGAATGTGTGGTAGGTGGCGTCGAAGGCTATCGTCGTCGAGCGCGGATCGCTCGATGCCGCGGTAGAGCCGGCGTACTCGTTGTAGACAGTCTCCTTGGTCCGGTTGCCGTAAGTGTCGTACTCGAAGGCGGCGTCTACGTACTTGGTCGAGCCTGAGCGAGTGACGGCATTGCGCCGGCGGGTGAGCCGGCCGGGAGAGGTGGCCATCTGGTTCCAGGCGGTGTTCGAGTCGTAGATGTACTGAGTAGTTCGCTGGGAAATCCCATCAGAGGTGGGATTGGCGGAGTCGAAGCGGTAGAGAGTCTCCTGGGCGACCCGATCTACAATGTAGCTGGCGTCACCGTCTAGAGGGTGGAACACCCGCTTGGTGTGGCGGGTCCAGTTGGCGTCGGATGCGCTCTCGAACTCCTTGATACTGGTCGTGTTGCCGTAAGTCCCGTAGGCGAACTCGGACTTGGTCGAGGCGGAGCCGCGGTGGGTCTCCTGCTTCTTGAGATAGACCTCGTAGACGCGCCAGTCGCGCTTGTCGCTGGAGGAGAGGCCTGAGGGCCGGTGATTAGAGGGATTGGCCTTGGTCTCGAACTTGGACCAGCGCCTCTCGATCGGGTCCGTGCCGGACTCGCCGGCGGCCTTCTTATAGATGACCTCGAACTCAGTGCCCTTGTACTGCTCCTCGTCGAGGAGAGTGGTCAGGCCGTCGTAGCTCTGTACCTTGACTTTATTGCTGTTGTCGCCGTCGTCCAGGCCCCTGAAGAAGCGGTGCTCGCGCTTGTGGCCGGTGGGTTCGACCACCTCGACGATGCCGAAGCCCCGGAAGACAGGATAGGAACTGCTGGTCAGCTTGGTGGTGAAGCCGGCGACGTGATTGCCGGAGGGCGAAGGGGCCGAGCGGTTGTAGGAGGTGACGAAAGAGTTGCCCAAGCCGTCGTGGCTGGTCTTCGTGTTTACGACCCACTGTCGGGTCCTCCTGGCGCTGCTGCCGCCGTTGCCGGCCCAGGCGTAGGCTCTGTAGGAGTACTCGACCGCGCCGCCGTAGCCGTTGTCGACCCTGGTGAGCAGGGGAATGGGGCACTTCTGGGTGGAATGATTGATCCAACCCTCGTACTGAGTCACGCCAGATTGCGGCGAGTAGTCGAAAGAGGTGGACGGGAGGGCGTTGCCGGCGCCGTCGAACTCAGTGACCTTCTTGAGCAAGAGGAACTTCTTGTTGCCCTCCGAGGCATAGGTGACGTAGTCGTAGTCGAAGACGTACTTGCGGACCAGGGACCATGTGCCGGCGGAGTCGGCGACGTAGGTCTCGACCCTTTCCAGCCGGCGGGTCTCGTAGTAGGTAACGTTGGCCGGCGCGTCCTCCCGGGCGTTGGTCGATGGATCGGAGGTGACGAAGACGACCTTGCGCTTGTAGCCGCCGGCGTCGTTCAGGGAGTAGTGGATCTCGTTGGGGTAGACCGCCCTGTCGAAGCGGACAGTTGTGTCGGCGCAGTTGCTCGATTTGGTCTTGGTTCCCTCGTCGGCCTGGTAGGTGATCTCCACCTTGTTGCCGGAGGTATCCTCGATCTGGTCGAGGTTGAAGCGAAACTCGAGGGGCCGCCAGGTCTTGCCGCCCCTGCTGCAGTAACCGGAGGTTGACTCCCAGTAGCCGTCCTGGCGAGAGCCGCTCTGGCGGTGGAAGTTGGAAGAGCTGGTGTAAGCGGGATTGGCCGCCTCATAGCCGAAGCGGAACTTGGTCCCGTCCTTGGAGTTGACCATGAAGTAGTGGCCCCGGGACGGCTCTCCATCGACCCTGTCGATCTTGAGGAAGCTCTCCTGCTGGGTCTTGAACCGGTCGTTCGAAGTATGAATGAGCTGGCGGGAGCGGCCGTTGAGAACGAGACTGCCGCGAACCTTGGAGTTCTCCGCGTCGGTGAGCTCAACGTGGCCGACGTCGAGACTCCAGCCCATGCCGACCCAGGAGCCCTGGGCCTTCTCGTAGGAGCTGTGCCTCTCGCTGATGACGCCGTTAGGGCCGGCGGAAGAGTAGCTCAACGCGAGCATTGGGGTCAGGCCGTTGACGCCGGGAGGCAGCTTGATAGGTATGGATACCGAAGAAGCGCCGGTCTGCAGATTGGACTGATAGGCGTCTACGGTGGGCACGATCGACTGGTCGGCGGCAACGTTGGCGAGGTACTCGCTGAAGTGTTGCAAATCGGCGGTGACCACCTGGCGGTCGCGGTCGTTGACCGAGGGAATCTCCTGCCAGGGATCATTGGCGGAGCGCCGGCCGTGAATGGACACCTCTCCGCTGACGCTGCCACGCAGGTCATCGTGGGTGTAATGGATGCTGAGCTTGGGCCTGGCGCCGAATTTGCCGGCGAAAGTCTGGCCGTCGGGCCGCGTGGCGTCGAGTATGACGCGCTGTATGACCGAGCGGCGCTTGTCGTCGATGACGAGGTCCTCCTTGTCGTCGACCGCGGTGACGGAGACATCGACGTCTTGGGGAAAGACGCCGGCCGGCACCTCCAGGGCGACGCGTTCGTCGGCGCTGCCCAACCGGCCGCCGGCGGCGCCCATGCGCCGGGCGGAAGGCAGAGGGACGCTGGCTTCGGTATCCGAAGTCTGGCCGGTAATGGGAGGCAGGTTCTGGATCAGGTCGTCGTTTGGTCGGTGCATGGTTCAACTCCTAGTGCACAAATAGCGGACAGGTGTTCTAGTCCTTCTATATATAGTATGCAGTTAGCACCCCAAAGTGGAAACCTTTGCCAGAAAAAATGTTCGAAACTCGTCCAAAAGGCGTGTCAGAGTGAGGCCGGGGCAGTAGATTGAGGAATAGGAGAGTCCGCAGAATGCCGGTCGATGGCGGCGTTCGAGTGTGATTGGCGTCGCCAAAACGTTGTAATTCTCATGGAAACAGCCTTCCGGGTCGTCACACCGGCGAAAGCCGGAGTCCAGAGGGGAGGAGGGTAAGGGGGGCCAATGTAGGGCGGGGGCTTGTCCCCCGCCAGGGGCGGCCGGCGGTTCGTGAGATGCAGGCGTTGCGTTGGTCGGCCGGTGTTCGTCGTCGGCGCGTTTCGATGGCGGGATGGAATAATGTAGGGCGGTCGAAGACTAAGCGAGGCGAGGGGCTTGTCCCCCGCCAGGGGCGGCCGGCGGTTCGTGAGATGCAGGCGTTGTGTTGGTCGGCCCGGTGTTCGTCGCCGGCGCGTTTCGTTGGTGGGTGGGCAGTAGATTAAGGAATAGGAGAGTCCGCAGAATGCCGGTCGATGGCGGCGTTCGAGTGTTATTGGCGTCGCCAAGACGTTGTAATTCTCATGGAAATAGCCTCCCGGGTCGTCACTCCGGCGAAAGCCGGAGTCCAGAGGGGAGGAGGGTAAGGGGGCCGATGTAGGGCTGGGGCTCGTCCCCAGCCGTAGGTGCTCCGACACCAGAGATCCGGAGTACGAGCATCCCCGTCATTCGCAACCACAAGGCGGGGGACAAGCCCCCGCCCTACATTTTTTCAAATGAGGTTGGGCAATTAGCCGGGCCGGCGGGGGTTTGCCGCCCAACGCGCCGCGGGCCGG
>CAXXUG010000005.1:0-36236 GCA_963664835.2 Chloroflexota bacterium
GTGCAACACAAATTGATTTGTTGCTCATATTTTCCGTTTCGTGAGCAACAAGCGGGGTTAGTTGCTCATCTATGCAACACAAACCGATTTGTTGCTCATATTTTCCGTTTCGTGAGCAACAAGCAGGGTTTGTTGCTCACCTGCGCGCAACTAAAAACTTTGCCTCCGTTCCACGATGTCGATCAACTCTGCGTAGGCCAGAATCGCCGGGCGTGGCCCAGATGCCGGAAACAACTCGACAAACAATTCATCACGAATCTTGCCCAAAACGCGGTGCGCGGTGGCACGAGGCACACCTTGAGCTTTTCCGAAATCCGATGCTCGAAAGATCGGATAGTGGAAAACGAAGTCCAAAGAGGGCACGCTGAATTGGGAATGTGTCTTGTCGATAATCCAACTCTTTCGTTCCTCGTATAGGTCGAGAATAGCTTTGGCTTTACGAGTATTTTCTCTAGCCTGTTTTTCTATTGCCTGCAGAAAAGAAGCGGCACCATCCGGTCCAGTCGCCATCACGCGAAACCGCCAGAAGTCGCTCATAGTATTCGTCCCGATGAACTTCGAGGTATTCGCTCAGATAAAAAGCTGGGTGGCTCAACAATTTGCGCTCATATAGAAAAAGAGGCAATAGGCATGCGGGCCGATGCGGCCGTTGCCGTCGTAGAACGGGTGGAGCGCTTCAAATTCCGCGTGGACCACCGCAAGCTGAACAAGGCTGTCAGGCTGGTCGCTGTTAAGAAATTTTTTCCCACTTACTTACTCCTTCATTCAGCTTCTCTGGCGTGATGGGGAGAAATTTGGCGGTCTCTAGAGTGCAGCCGGGTGGATCGATGGCGTTTGGCAAGGACTTAAACTCGCCTACTTGCTTGTCTTTGCCGCGGACACCCTCCATCAGTATGGTGTGGGCCTCCTTAAGGGAACCGGCCGCAAATGGGGAGCTCAGACAGGCGCTGGGCAGCAATATGTATCGCCCGGCGATAATTGTTCACCTCCCGGATCTCTTGGACGCGTTCCGCCGTTTGATTGCGCCCCACCACCTGCTTCGAACTCGAAGATTTCATTCAGGGTTGCTTGAGTGCCTTCAATGCGGCTAGATAAAACGGCTTCCTGAGCCGACAATGGAGCAAGCAGAACGTCGGCATTGGGGATGGCGTTGAGCAGACCCCTGAAATCACCTAAAGCGAGCGTTGCCGGCCCAATAAGAGGGATTAGCTGACTCCAATCGAGATCGCGTGGAGGGAAGTCGTCGTAGTGATAGTTAACAGGCGGCATTATCGGCTCGCATTTGTTGGATCATTTTATTGAAATCTTCGTCTACCTGACAGACGCCGGTGAACAAGCTTAGTTGAGTGGTCAGTGGAAAGTTTCTCCGCGCTTCGAATCAGCTCGGCGCTGGGGAGGTTCTTGCGCCGAGCTTCCTCATGCGTGAGGTTTTCGATCGACTTTGGCTTTTTGGCTCGCCCCCTTGGGCATGAGAGTCGTTGTCCTCTCTATTGGACTAGTTCGTGCGAATCGTCGTCTCCACTGAAGGGGTCAAGCACCCGGACGCCTAGACCTTCAACGTCGGTCACGTTTCGAGTTACCAGGGTCAAATCATGCGCCCATTGCGGTGGCGGCCACCAGGCCGTCAACCACCGGGACGTTGCGTACATAGTATGTTCTTCCCCATACCTCGGCAATAATGTCGTCGACGGGCAGTATCCGGCCGGCGAACTTCAGGGCGGTCTCTTCGAGCCAGCGTTCCAGAACAACGGTCTGCTGTGGATCACGCCGCCGTATCCGCTCGATGCCTCTGCGCATCTCACCAAGCACCAGTACGCTAAGAAAAATGTCGGTTTCCTCTACTCCTGCGTACCAAGCCGTCACGTTGGCGTCACAGCGGTCGCCCTTGCGCAGCTCCGAGATGACGTTAGTATCGAGCAGATACGTCAAAAATCGATGTCTCTTGGGAACTCGCGAGGCCGCACCAAGTACTCCCCGTCAATGGGGCAGGACGCAAGTAACTCCTTGGCGCTGAGCGCGCTGTAGTCAGGGATTCCAGATTCCCTCACGACCTCCCGTATCAACTTGTCGAACCCGTCATCAATATCGTAAACGTCCGTGAACTCGGCGAATGCCCAGCGCCCGTACTGGCGAAGGTTGTTCACTCCGGGTACCCAGTACGTCTCCGTGGTGAGCTTCTTCGCCTTGGCGTCTTCGTTGCGATAGCCCTTAATCTCCACCACCAGGTAGAGAGGGTCGTCTTGCCCGTACCCGTCGTCTACCTGAACGATGAAGTCGGGGATGTAGGTGCGAGAGTTGGAGCCGGACCGGTACGGCACCTCCAGACCCAGGTTGTGATTCTTGACGTAGGCCCTCACCTTAGGGTGAGCCTCGGCCACGCGGCAGAATTCGGCCTCCCAGCCGCTGTCGAGAACGATCCAGTTCACGTGGCACTTGCGAGAGTCCGTCTCCCAGCGGCTGGTCTTGGACGTGGTGAAATTCACGTGCGCAGTCGACCCCGTTGGATTGAATGAATCGAGCAGCGCCTTGACTGGATAGGCGTTCGTCCGGCTGTTGGTAATTGCGGCCGTGATGATCTCGCAAGCCCTGTCGGCCAGGTCTTGGTACATGAGCTGCGCCGGATAGGTCCCACCTTTGCAAACTAAGTAGCGGTCCATCCACTGTCGGACGATTGCCTTCAGCCTACCGAAAAGGTGTAGCTTGGGATCTTCGTTTGAGTCGCGCCACTTCGTGTAGAGAAGTCGCTGAGTGAGATGGAACAGCAAAGTTGAGCGCCTCATATCGCCGGTGTGCAACAAGTTGAGATCGACACCTTCGCCTATGATGCCCTCGTTCCAAGTCTTCGAAGGCCCCACCAACTCAGGCGTAAGCACCAGATACGAGTCGTCGCTGAACTCCGCGGCAAGCTCTTCCCGGGGCGGATCGATACGATAGCCCGATACCCTGGGAAACCGGATTTCTAGATGGTCGCGGTCCGGCCGCACCGCTTTTACCTGCACAGTTTGGCGAGGTTTTTGGGGCTTAACGACGACTGGTTTCGCCGTGAAGTCGAACGGCACGCCGAGAACGTCAGCATACTCGACATCGAACAATCCATCGTCATTGAGGTCGTAGGACTGCCGGCGCAAGGCGCGGCCAATTACCTGCTCGCACAGAAGCTGGGTCCCGAAGGCTCGCACGCCGAGAACATGGGTGACGGTATTTGCGTCCCAACCCTCGGTGAGCATGGAGACCGACACGACGCAGCGGATGGATTGCCCCAAGCGTTCCTCTTTGCCGACGGTGTTCATCACCTCTCTGAGAAGGTCTTGATCGGTTATTTTCTCTGCCTCGCGGGGGTCACCGGTGCGCTCTACCCTCTCCCTGCGGAAACGCTCGATCTCGTCGGAGGCCATGCTGCGGAAGTTTCTGTCCAGTGCATCACCGGATTCGATCTGCTCGCTGTCTATCAGGACGGTGCGGGGTACGGCGTATGCGTTGCCGTGTTCGTCGAAGTTGCGGAACAGGCCGAGTCGCCCCTGCTCCAGGGTCTCGGACCCGTCTTCGTTCTCACGGTGAAAGCCGGAGATGTAGTCGTACACCAGCTTGGAGGTGGATGTGTTATTGCATACCACTATGAAGCAAGGCGGAACCGTGATCCCGGCCTCGGACCAAGTGTCGTAGGTCTTCTCGTAGTGCCCATAGAGCGCTTGCAGAGCGGTCTGAAGCTGCACCGGGAGGCTGAGCGGGTCGAGAGGTCCCTTCGCTTTGCCCCGGCCCTTCTTGGGCATGGCACCGCGGATGGTCTCCCACAGGACGCGGTACTTGGGCATCTCGCCCCCTGGAATATTATCGGCCACCGGGACGCGCGGCAGTTTGACGATACCGCTTTCGATGGCGTCCATGAGCGAGAAGTCGCTCACTGTCCACGGGAACAGAGTGCCCTCGGCATAGCCGGAGCCGCGCAGGAAGAAGGGAGTCGCCGACAGATCCACCACCTGTCTGACGCCCAACCGCCTCTTGACTATCTCCAAACCAGTAATCCACACGCGGGCGGCCTCGTTGTTCTTATCAGCCTCTTTCTTGTCGTCGCCTCTCAGAGTGCCCTCGTCGTCGTCGCCAGGCTTGTGGCGGTAGCAGTGGTGTCCCTCGTCATTCAGCACCCAGACGTTCTTCATGCCCATAAGATCGGGCATCACACGCTGGACCATCTGCCCCTCGGTCTCCACTGTCTCGATTTCGGGCCCCCTGCCCTGTAGGAGCGCGCGGCCGCCCTTCGAAAGCTCCATGCGGTCACGGCGCCTGAGCGCGTGGTAGTTAGTAATAACGATCCTTGCACGCTCGAGATCGCCTAGCATGTCTTTGGGCACCAACTCTCTGCTGGCGTAGTAGCTGTCAGGGTCGTTTGGCTGAAGCACGCGCAGCCGGTCCTTGATCGTAATGCCCGGCGCAACTACAAGGAAGCCCCGAGTGAAGCGTCTGCTGTTCGGATGCCGGACGGCATTAATAGTCTGCCACGCGATGATCATGGCCATCACTGTTGTCTTGCCAGCGCCGGTGGCCAGTTTCAGCGCTAGGCGCGATAGCTCGGGGTTGGCGTCGTTATTGGCGTTGGTGAGACGGTCGAGGACACGCCTGCCGACCTGCCCAGCCTTGGGCGCAACCTCGGTCAGCCAGATGACCGTCTCAACCGCCTCTACCTGACAGAAGAAGGGCTTGATGTCGCTGAATTCATGGTAGCGCCAGTGCTGGAGCAACCGAGCGGTTTCAGGAGTGACGCGCCAGTCGTTGGGGTTGCGCAAATCTCTCCAACGGTCAACCTGAAGGCGAATATCATTGACCATCGCCGTGACGTCGTACTGTTGCTCTTCCGTGGACAGTCCCTTGCCCTCGTCGAAGACCAATTGTCGCTGAGCGCTTGCGGCTCCCTGCTTCTTGGGCTTAGGGATAGGTGTGATGAACTCTGCGCCACGCCGCTTCTCGATGATCCGCTGGGTGGGTTGGCCCTGATCATCAAGTTCCCAGTGCTTCACCGGGTACCCGTAAGGGGAGTTGAGTATGGGTTTTTCGAAGAATCGATTGTCCATGAGGGGCCTCACAAGCTACATTGTGACACTATCACGTACGGCGTGTCGAGTGATGGCCCCTGGTCGGAAACCTCTGTCAGCACTGGCGGAATGGAAATCCGCGTACGCGCGCATCGAGAATCCGAATGCCCACGGGTGACGAGACGACTACGGGGGTTTGTGCCTACCCACATCCTCCGACACGGTTTCAATTGTAGCCCGTCTACAAAGGCGTGTGCCACGCCAGGCAACGGGCCAATTCCACCCCCCGACCTCCAACCGGCTGCCTGCCATCCCGCGCACCGGCTAAACTGGTACGGCATCCCCAGCACCGTTCAGCAGCCCGGCCAAGAACTACCACTTAGAGATTAAAAGGAGGCTCCCCACGTGCGCAAGACCGTGTTACTAAAGATTCTTGCGGTGCTCCTCGGTGTAGCCGCCGGCAACGCCGTCTTCTTTCTCGTAAGCATAGCCGCCGACCGCTTTTACCCGACCCCACCTGAGTTGCTGAACCCTCAAACCCCCGAAGTTACCGCGCTGCGAGTGGCTACCGCCGAGGCAGCCGGACTCGTACTCGTACTCCTTGGCAGTGCACTGGGAGGATTCTTCGCCGGCGTCACAGGCGCCGTAGTCGCGAGAGAGAAAACAGCCACCGTGACCTTCGCTATCGGCGGTCTACTCTCTCTTTGGGCCCTCTACTCCTTCTACATATTCTTTCCGGCAAGACTCTGGTTTCCCATCGGAATGCTAGTCTCCTTCCTTGTCTTTTCCTATCTTGGAGGCTTGGTAATTGCCCATTCGCAAAGGAAGCGTACCCTTCGCGAATGAAATTAGGTGAATCTGCTCATGAGAGACTTAGGGCCATCACCTGCTACGATTTCGTGCCGTGAACGACGACGCCCTTGACACCTGCGCAAGTCGGTGAACAATCGACACACCGACCCTACGACTGATCTGATACGATGCACTCACAGACCCCGGACACGGGTGTCAAATGATCACCCGTAACCCGCCGGCACGCGAACTCCGATGTGGCGGCAGCGACTAAGACCAAACCTAGACAGGAGGAAACCCCCATGGCTACCGAGCAGTCCAGCGTACCAATCGAACGGTCCCGAGCCGAAGCGATCTATACGGACGCGATGAGTCGCATGTACGCACTCGTCGCCATGGGCATCTTCACGACTGCCGCCACAATCTGGGCCGGCGACATGCTCGGCATTGGCGACTGGGTCCTGGAATTCGGCCTCATCGGCGTACTCGTTTTTTTCGGCGTCTCATTCGGGTTACTCACAATCGCCAACAAGACCGTTATGGCGGGGAGAATCGAACTTGGGACCGCCGTTTACCTAGCGTTTGCCGGCATTTGGGGCTTGTTTCTGTCGCCCATTCTTATGGCCTACACGACTGATTCCATCGCCATGGCCTTCGTCCTGGCCGGCGGACTGTTCGTCGCGATGACAATCATCGGCATGACCACAAAGAGAGACATCTCCAAGCTGGGTCCCATCCTGATGATTGCTTTGTTTGGCGCGATAATCGTGATGTTGGTCAACTTCCTTTTGCTGGGCTCGAGCGTTCTGGCCACGTTGATCAACGTCGTGCTGCTGCCTATCTTCCTGGGGCTGACCGTCTGGGAGACCAAGAAGATGAAGGAGCTCGCCGGGGAGGCAGCAGCGCGCGGCGACGAGAGGGCCGCGGCGCAGGTGGCAGTCCTCGGCAGCATCGGGCTCTACCTCAACCTCATCAACCTGTTCCTCATCATCCTGAGGCTCCTCGGAACCAGGCGCTAGACCGCGTGTTGACGAACTGGAATTGATCGTGTGGTACCGATGGCCGGCATACCGAAAACGGACTTAGACTCCGGCTTGCGCAGTCGTTCGTAAGAAGGTAGGACTTCCCCTTCGCATCCCAACCCCAAATTCGTGCTTCCAGCGAAAGCTAGAATCCAGAAGGCCGGGGACGGGAACTGTAGCGGCGAAATGTGCCGAATTCTAGACCGATGGTCGATATCGGAACAACATAATGTAGCGCGGTCGAAGACTACGCGAGGCGAGGGGGGTGTCCCCAGCTCCCGGCGGTCCGGCACCCAACCCAAGTCCCGAGGCACCGTATGGAGGACCCACCAACCGGCGCCCCGATATTCATACTTTGGCGTGCCGGCGACAGCCGGCATGAGCGACTTGTACGAGAATGGAATTGAGTCGTCGTACACAGCGCCGAATTCGTCATTCCGGCGAAAGCCGGAATCCAGAGGGGATGGGATGGGAAATGTAGCGCGAGGGCTAGTCCCCCGCTCCCGGCAATCCGGCAACCAACCTAAGTCCCTAGGCACCGTATAGAGGACCCGCCAACCGGTGCGCCGGTTTTCATTCCTTGGTGTGCCGGCGACAGCCGGCATGAGCGACTTGTACGAGAATGGGATTGAGTCGTCGTACACAGCGCCGAATTCGTCATTCCGGCGAAAGCCGGAATCCAGAGGGGAGGGGATGGGAAATGTAGCGCGGTCGAAGACTACGCGAGGCGAGTGGCTTGTCACCCACTCTTTCCCCGCGCCGGCTAAACTGTTACGGCATCTCCGCCACAGTTGATCAGCCCGGCCACGAAAGACCAACCGGAGATAAACGGAGGCGGCCCACGTGCGCGAAAGCGCGTTGCGAAAGATTCTTGCGGTGGTCTTGGGGGTAATCGCCGGCATCACAGGCGCCGTAGTCGCCCGAGATAAAACAGCCACCGTGACCCTTGCCATCGGCGGGCTACTCTCTCTTTGGGCCCTCTACTCCTTCTACATATTGTTTCCGGCAAGACTCTGGTTTCCAATAGGCATGCTCGTCTCATTCCTTCTCTTTTCCTATCTCGGAGGGCTAGTGACCATGGAATTGAGGAAGAACCGGATCACTGGCGAATGAACACGGATCAAACTGCCGTTCGAACGGGGACGACAGCCAGCCACCATGTCGCATCGAGGAGGGTCAACTGATGAACCTCTGTTGTGGACCTGCGTTGATCCCGGGCGGTTCAGGGTTCGCTCTTCTCGCGTACTTGGGTCCATGATACGCCCGCGTCTCACCGGCCTCTGGCGCCGGCCAGATTTCGTCAAATTGTGGGTAGGAGGGACAGTCTCACAATTCGGCTCCCAGGTCACCTTCCTGGCCCTTCCCCTCGTGGCGGTCCTAGTGTTGGATGCGTCCCCTCTCCAAATAGGATTGCTTGCAGCGGCGGGGAGCATGCCGGCCCTCATATTCGGACTCGGTATTGGCGTTTGGGTCGACCGTCGAAAGAAGCGCCCTCTGATGATCGCCGCGGACTATGGACGAGCGCTTTTGCTGCTCGCGGTGCCGATCGCCGCGGCTCTCCAAATTCTTCGCATCGAGCATCTGTTCGCCATCGCAGCCGGCGTTGGCTTCCTGACCTTATTGTTTGGTGTCGCCAACAGATCGATGCTCCCCTCACTCGTTGCCAGGGAAGAGCTGGTTGAAGCTAATAGCAAGCTCTCAATTGGCTACTCGATATCCCAGGTAGCTGGCCCCGGAGTCGGCGGAGTCTTGGTTCAACTGTTCTCGGCGCCCGCCGCTCTTATCGTGGACGCCGCGACCTATGTCGTATCCGCCTTGTCTATCGGGTCAATTAGAGCTCAGGAGCCTGAGCCCAGCAGGCCCGCGCAGGGGCCTGACTTCCTTCGTGAAGCACGCGAAGGCGGCGGCCTCATCCTGCGGAACCCAGTTCTGTTAGCGATTGCCGGCGCGGTCGCCGGACTCACCGTCTGCAATGCCATGTTCGAAGCGGCGTTTCTTCTATACGTGATTAGAACGCTCGAGATATCGCCATTCACTCTAGGGTTAGCGATGTCCGCCGGCAGTGTCGGTTTCTTGGTGGGCGCCTCTTTAGCAGATCAATTCATACGTTGGTCTGGTCCGGGTCGTGCGATGGTCATTGGTGTGGTAATTCTTGGGCTCAGCGATTTGGCAATCCCTTTGGCCTCGGGTCCGGTCGTCGCCGTAGCCGTGTTGATTGGTTGTGCACAACTCATGTTCGGCGTGGGCATTGTGGCTTACTCAGTCAGCCAAGTCAGCATCACACAGGCCGTTACACCGATTCGGCTCCAGGGCCGTATAAACGGGATAATGCACTCACTCACGATTGGACTTGTGCCAATTGGGGCGCTGATCGGCGGCGTATTAGGACAGACGCTGGGTGTGCGCCCAACTCTCTTTATCTCTGCCGGCGGCGAAATAGCGGCAGTCATTTGGCTTCTATTAACGCCTGTGTGGTCTCTCCGAGATTTGCCGCAGCCGAGCGACGAGTAAAACAGACCAACGGACTCCGCCTTTCAATGAGCCGGCCGAAACGCTGCGGCTAGGGCTTGACTACACGTCAACAACAGACCTCGGCCCGACGTCACTTTAGATCTTTGTGCGAAATCGCCGGCGTCCCCGGAACACAGCTCCACGGCTCCTGTTCAACCTCGCTGCCGTCCGGCCGGAAGACGCGCGATGCGATGCTCGCCGGCTCGGTCTCTCTGCAGTGCTCGATCTTCGCGGTCCGGATGCACTTGCCGTCTAGAACGTAGCTGGTGGCAGACGCGACCTTGTGCATGACTTCGCCCAAAGCGATCCGGTCTGTGGCGAACATACCCATCTGGATGTGTCGGTCCAACTCGCCATCGAACGGCCGGCCATGCACAGCCTCCGCCTCAGCAACGTCGTACGACAGGACTTGCTCCACGACGTGACCCGCTAACTTGACCTTGACAAAGCGCACCTTCACGCCCCGAATATCACCCGTGAATTCCGCTACCTCCGTCCTCATCACACCCTCTCATCATCCAAATCAACGGCCAAGGACCGCCTCGCGTGGTCATAGAGGCGGTCGGCCATCGATGTAATTTCGGCCGCCATCGTCAGTCGCTCCCGCCATTCTGCCGGGATTGCATCAACTCCGTAATGCGCCCCCGCGATCTGCCCGTAGATCGCCGCTGTGGTGTCGGCATCGTCACCCAGGTTGGCGGCCCGCAGGGCTCCTTCGCGAAAGTCTTGGGACCTGTGGAATGCCCACAGCGCCGCCTCCAAAGATTTGACTACGTAACCCGATCCCACGATCTCCGGAGGCTCTCGATACTTGAACGATCCCTCGGCGACCTCCGCAATCTTCTCCGCCAACGGGCGTCTTTCCCAAAGGTCCTTCACCGGGCAATATCGTGCGGAAAGCAGCGCCTCCTTGTCGATGCCGTTCAACGCGCCGACAAGCAGGCCGGCGAAGTATCGGCAGGCGTCAACCGCTTCCTCAGCCCCGTGGGTGGTCTTGGAGCTGTCGGCGCTCCGGTCGATCGCCTCCGCGACATCGCCGCAAAAGTACATTGCCACCGGAGCAATCCGCATCAGCGAGCCGTTCCCTGCCGACCACCGGTCGGATGAGCCGGCGAAAGGTTCTCCAGTACTGCTGTACCTCGCCAATGCGCCGGAGACGGTGTTCCCAATGTCGAAACATCTCCCGGTTGATGATAGATAACCCTCATCCCGCCAACGCAGGTAGCGTCGCATCTGGTCCACAGGATCGAACCCACCGCTTTCGATCAGGCTCGCGGCCAGGCACAGCGCCATGGAAGTGTCATCTGTCCACTGCCCGGGCTCCAAGCCAAAAGGTCCCCCTCCGATCATGTCGTCTATCGGCTCGAAACTGCCCGGCGGCTCGAACTCCAGCGTCGTGCCCAGAGCGTCGCCCGTCGCCAGCCCAAGCAGGCACCCGCGAAAGCGTTCCCGTGTCGTTAGTTCACTCAAGCAGTTACCCCCGATCAGACCCGTTCACACCTTATTCGCGACTCGCTCCCACAACCTCAATATTTCGGCCACGCTGCACGGCCAGCCCTTCCGCGCGCAGATCCCTGATGGGCACGAAAATAGGCGGCACCATCTGAACGCTCTGGCAACGTCGTTGGTACGAAAATGGCCGGACTAGCTAACTTCCTCTAACTGGGACTTCGTTTCCAGCCGGAAGAGGACATTGTATGGCTGGGACTTGTCCCCAGCCGAAGGCAGGTCAGTAGCCGAGCCTAGTTCCGAGCCCCGTAGAGAAGGCCGGCCAACCAGCACCCTGATTTTCATATCTTGGTGTGCCGGCGCAAGCCGGCATGAGCGATTACTATGAAAAAATGTCCCGGACTCTGATCCAGGATAGCCTCCCGACTCGTCACTCCGGCGAAAGCCGGAGTCCAGGGGTAGGGGAATCCCGTAGTTACTGCTCTAGTTTCCAACCATACATGGGGAACGGCGCGTTTTTCATCCCCTTTCGTGGCCTTAGCGAGGCCATCGGCCATTCCAGCGTTTCAACCGAGGCTGAAAATCTTGAAAGATTCAGCGTATTCCATCTCTTTGCCTTCCGCCGTGTTTCGCGCCCAACTCCGCACACCCTCACCCACGTCCGAGTCGCCCACCTGGCTGCGATGCTCCTTCAACGCGGCGATCTTGTCCTCGATCGTGTCGCCGATGTCGATCCAAACGTCGGCAGCTTCGGCGGCGTAAAGGTACACTTCCTCGACTTTGTGAGGCATCAACCCCTCGCCGATCAGTTCATGGAAATTCCAATAGTCGCGCGCCGCTGGAAAAACAGCCGCTAGCGTAGCATCGGACGTAGCGACGTGGTCCGGATGGTTGATGTACCCTTGACCCAACCATCTGCGCGTGGGATCCATCGTGATCACGATATGGGGCCGATATTTCCGTATTTGCCTTACAATGTCGCGCCGCAGGTCCAAGGTATGTTGAATGGTACCGTCCTGATAGTCCAGGTACACCACCTCTTTGACTCCAAGGCGGTCAGCGGCGGCGCGCTGCTCCTTCTTCCTGACTTTGGACAATTCCGCCGGCAGGAAATTAGGGTCATCGGTGCCTCTGCTGCAATCGGTGACGATAAGATAGGTCACCTCTGTGCCCTCTTTCACCCACTTCGCTACCGTGCCGGCCACGCCGTACTCGGCATCATCGGCGTGGGCCACTACGACCATAACCCGCTCTGGAGCAGACGAACTCTCTACCATTTAATCAATCGACCCCACATTCGAAGTTTCTTGGACTCAGCGTTCCTCCCATGATTCTACTCGCTCTGGAATGCAGGCCGGCAACCAACGGCTCCGGCGGATGTCTGGTCAGCGGACCGGGCAGGCGCCCTCCGCTGCGCCTCGGCACCTCTGTTGAGTTACTCAGACATTCGTCGTACCATGAGCACCCCAAACTACAACCTCGAACGACGCAACTGCCTGCGGCCGCGTCATCTTGACTCTGGAGGAATCGATTGATAACCAAGATCGACAGTTTTTTTGGTGGACACATCGAGTTCGAGACTAACGGATTCAACGCCACACCGCTTCTGGAGAGAAACCCGTCAAACGAGCATCTCGCCAGCATCTTCGATGAAACGCGAAAGATCGCCCAGGTCATGGATCGGCACGGGTTTGATACATTGTGGCTGGCCGAGCATCACTTTCAACGAGAAGGCTACGGTGGCATACCCAGCATCCCGATGCTGGCGGTGTACTTGGCACAACATACCGAGAGCTTGAGTTTCGGTAGCTTTTTCAACACCGTACCGGCGTGGCATCCCCTCCGCCTCGCTGAAGACGTCGCCACAGCCGATATCCTGACTCGCGGACGCTTCCGCTTTGGTATTGGCCGCGGCTACATAGCCCGTGAGGTTGAGACCCTTGGCTCGCCGCTTCTCGACAACGAAGCGAACAGGGAGCTGTTCGAGGAGCAGGTCGAGATCATTCTCAAGTCTTGGAATCAGCACTCATTCTCCCACCACGGCAAGCACTACGATCTTCCGGCCAGGGTCCCCTATCGCGGCGGTCAGGTGGAGGAGATCACCCTGGTCCCACGTCCTCTCAACCTTCCGGTCGAAGTCTGGCAACCGATCACAAGCGCCACCCAGCGTGGGTACGACTTCATGGCAAAACACGGGATCAAGGGCGTGTTGGCCGGCGGCTCCGCGCCCGGAGGACCGGCGGAGAAAATGGCAAGACAGTACCAGGAAACCCTCGCCCGCGCCGGCCGCAAAACGAAGCTCGGTGAGGATCTGGCGGTCGGATTCCAGATTCATATGGCCGACACCGTTGAGAAGGCTGAGGCCGAGTCAATCCCGTTCTACGAGGAGTTGCTAAAGCTCTTGGCGCCACTGGACAGGATTCGAGGCCTGACCGAAGATCAAATTCGTGCGACCGAAGACCCGGCCAAGGCGCCACACGCCGGTTTGCCGACGATCCACAACGCCATCCAAGAAGGAACTTGGTTTTGCGGACCGCCCGACCACATACTCGACAAGATCCAGGAGCTCGAAGAGCGATTCCCAGGTCTTGACCGGGTATTTGTTCATATAGGGGGACCCGGAATTCCGCCGAGCATCATAAGGCAAGACCTGGAATGGTTCGGCCAGGAGGTCATGCCGGCGCTAAAGGCAAGGACTAGGACCGCGGCAACTGCCGGAGTCTAGTTGCCTGGACGGCGCCGAAGGTACCCTGCTCCGCGTGCACCGCGTCCGCCCGGCACGCTAGCTTGCGGGCCTATTATCGAGCAACTTCCAGAGCCGCGCGGCCGTCAGCATGCTGGCCGTTCCTGATCTCGAATCGGCCCATTATGCCCTCCATCGTGTCACGGAAACCGCTGTACTCTAACTCGTCGTATGGCAGCATCGCCGCACCGGACCAGCCCTGTTCGCGCATTGCGAATGCCTTGTCCTGTGCCTTGATACGTACCGTATCCCACGCGACGTTGTCGAAGAAGTCCGCATAGCTGCTTGAGAACCGGCCGTTGACGTCAAGAGAAAAGCCCACACAGGATACCAAGGGCAGGCAGTAATACCCGGTAACCGGCGTGTTCAACGCCACCGGCATCAAGGGCATGACGTGGGACCCTCGCGCGTCGCCGCCTACGTAGTGTGCCTTGGCGAACGGTGACAGCAGTTCCTCCGGCGCCGGGAAGATTCCCTGATTGCGCACCAAAGCGACCGGATCATCTTTGCCGGTGTAGGTCCCGGCAATGTTGTGCAACCGCTGCGCGGCGACCGCAGCCGCTGGCTCGCCGTCTGTCCTGGAAATAATCGCCTCTATCCCGAATCGCTCATTGTCCCGCAATAGCATCGCGATTTGGTAGTAGTCCTCTGGCGCGTTCAACTCGACGATGCTGTCGCCATCGGTATTGTCCATATCGATAATCCGGAAGGTAAATCCCTTGATCATCTTCGGCAACATAAGTCCGCCGCAGTACATCGGATCGGCAAAGCCCAGGAAGAGCGGGAGATTGTACGCCCCCGGTCCGCACTTGTCAGCCGCGAACATCATGAACGATTCAGCCGGCCGCACCTTGTTGTCTTTCACCGGATCGTGATCGAACTCGATCTCCGCGACTGCAGGGCCCGCCCCGCGAATGTTGCCCGACGGCGCCTCCGTCAGTAGGTCTTGGCCGGCACCATACAGACCGTCCTTCTGGGCGATCGACGTCGCGTCGAGAAAAGCCGTCCAGGCAAACTGATGAATCTCTGTGTCGTTAGCGCCGCGAGTGTGAGACACCAGGATCGCGATATCGTCACCGGTGTGCGAAACGAACCCATCGATGACCAGTCCGCTGTCGACCGCCCGTCGCACGGCGTCATTGGTGATCTCGATCATCTTAGAAGATGGCTGAGTGTGGCCGCCTATCGAGCCGATATCAGCCTTTAGTAGTGAAAGCGTTACTCGCATGTTCCCCCAATCCTTTGTGTAATAGACCGATTCCGTGCAAAAAGCTCGCACTAGGGCTATTCAACGCAACATAATGGGCGCAAACTTGCACGATACGCAAATCCAACTTCGATAATATACTCTGCCGCACGCCAATCTGTCAATAACGCAACAAAAGAACGGCATTATTGCGCCATGATGAACGGATTCGATCCGGTTGTCTTGTAGGGAAATCGGCGCCTACGAGGAGTTAGTCGCTGTTAACGCCGGCGTGGATGAACCTCGACCCTAGCTTCTCCTGGAATCCCTGCAACTTTTCGTTAAGTGCCTGTTTCTGCGTTTTCTCTTTGGGGGATCCACCGACTACCACGAACATGCCTTCATATTCCAGCAGTTCATCGTTCCACCTCTCGTCATCCACGATCGGACGGTCGACTCGTGTCACGGTCAATAGCTTGCTGAAGTCGGCTATGAATATCAGTCGCATCTGGTTTCTGAGCGCGTTCTCTATAGCTTTCCGTTTGAACTCCAAGGAGCGCGCACGTGCGTAGGGGCCTTTTTCCGGCGCCAAGGCATTGGCCGAAATCACGTACGTTGTGATGTCCGAGCTGACGGATTCCAATGCGTGGAGCGCGAACTCGCCGATCAGCGCGCCGTAGGCTTCAGGCACCGCGCCTATGTCCAACCGTCCCCCGATTAGCCAGCAGCTGATGCCGTGGCTCGCCATATAAAACGCGGCCACAAAGTTATTCGTAAACACGTCATTGAACGCCACGGAACTCCTGTGGTCCACGATCGCGTGCGCCACCGCGTTACAGGTCGACCCGCCGTCGAAGAACAGGCTCTCTCCCGGATCAGGCTTGCCAAGCAAGTTGTCATCGGTCAGCATCCGGTTCGCCAGTGCCGCTTTGGCATCACTGTTCTTGTCAAAGTTCTCCAGAAACCACGGATTGTGCAGTAGAAGACGCCTGTATGCTTCGACGTCGCCCATCACCGGCAAGCCATAGGCGCTCCTTATCAGCTCGTCTTCCTCCACCGCCGACAAGCGCAAACCCTGACGCGCGAGTTTCAGCAAATCGTCAATTCTCAGCGTCGCCAGCTTCTGCCCGCTCATCAGCCGGCTGACGAAGGCCGAGCTCTTACCAATAGCTTCGGCCAGCTCTTTCTGCGTTATTCGGCTCTTCAAAAGATGGTGTTTCAGCAGGCTTTCGAATTGGGAATTACTGTGTTTCACGTCACCAACCAATCCAGTTGCGCAGAAACCTATTAGGCAATACCATTCCCCGGATTTTGACAAAAATTGCAAGAATGCGGTGCTCGTTTTGCATGAATATATTATACATGTTGACAAGCGCGCAAAACATTTGCCAATCTCTCTTATAAGCAACCTATCAAAGGAGGACATCTTGCCTACAAACGCCCATCCCCTGCCGGAGCCCAGCGGAATTTGGTCCGCACCGGACAGATTGGAGAGGTGGCGTCAACTGATGACCTGGTTTTCCCCACGGCCCGGCGAGACAATACTTGACGTCGGGTTCGGCGGCGGACAAGCTCTCGCGTTCATCGCCCATAGAGTGCATCCGAGCGGTCGCGCAATTGGCGTTGAGTCAAATCTGGACAAGGTGGTCGCCGTTCATGAATCGATGCAGTCAGACGGGCCCGTGTCCCCAGTTGGCTTGGTCGGCGATGCGCAAGCCCTTCCCTTCGCAGAGGGAACATTCGACGGAGTCCTTTGCGTGAACGTGTTGGAAGCGATAAAAAACCGGCAACGGACGGTCGAGGAGATGCGACGCGTGTTGAGACCCGGTGGTCGAATCCTCCTCGCGCACGACGACTACGAAAGCCAAGCCTACTCCGGTTCTGACCGCGAGCTATGCCGGCGTGTCGTGCGCGCCTACGCCGACTCAACCTTCAAGAGCTACGCCGCATCCGATGGTCAAATGGGCCGAAGAATCTGGTCGCTTTTCCGCGGCGCAGGGTTCTCTGAACCCAAGCTGTGTGTCCTACCTTTGATCAACACGGAGTACCGCGAGCCGCTCTTGGGATGGACACACGCTCAGTTCTCGGCAGAGCTCGTCTCGGGGGTCAGCGATCTCAATCAGCATGACATTGAGCGCTGGCAAACCGAACTCGCGGAGGCAAGCGAAAGAGGAGAATACGTATACTGCCTCAACCTCTACGTCTGCATGGGGCGGAAATAGTGGAATAAATAGGCCGGCCGGATCGCCCTGGCGAGCCGTTGGTGTTGCACCGAAACCAACATAGGCTGGGTGGTCATTGTGCCTGATACCTACCGGCTACTGAGCGCTACCCTAAACGAACGGCGGTACCGCTGGCGGCAATCATTATCATGCCTTCACGCACCGTCGCGTAGTCCAAGGAAACCCCGACTATCGCGTCGGCGCGAAGCCGGTCCGCATCGGTGATCATATCGTCGATCGCGTTCTGTCGACCGCGCACCATCTCTTCCTCATAGGCCTCCGAGCGCCCTCCGATGATGTCCGTAATGGATGCACGAATATCCCGAAAGACGTTTGCCCCCATTATTACCTCGCCTGTCACAATGCCCAAGTATTCGCGGATCGCCTTACCTTCCACATTAAACGTGGTGGTCACTATCATCTACTCTCACCCGTCCTTTCTCGCCTGCTGGAAATCATAGCAGCATCGCCAGAGCCAGATTTGTCGCTTGGTACTACAGCAGGTCCCGGGCTCCGATCAGGGATGATGTTACGCGTCTGTGATCGTGACTTCGAGTCCCACCATTCCCGGGCGCCGGTAATTCCGGCCCCCCATCCGTCATTCCGGCGAAGGCCGGAATCCAGAGGGGCAGGGAGGGGATTGTGGCGCTGAGGATTGTTCTCGACTGGGGGAGCGGCTCGCTCGCGCACTTTGCTCACCCGGCGTCCCGACATTTTCATCCTCTTATGCGGCCTTCGCAAGGCGATGGTGATTCCGGCGAAAGCCGGAATCCAGGAGGGGAAGTGTGGGTGGCACCTAATTTTCATCCCTTCGTGTGCCGGCTCCAGCCGGCATGAGCGATTGCTATGAATATAGACCCTGGCACCGGCTCTCGACGCCATTATCTTCCACCCGGCGCTCCCAATCGTCACTCCGGCGAAGGCCGGAGTCCAGAGGAGAGGGGGGAAACCGACAAACAATCGGCGGAATCCCGGGCCCCTTTTCATTCACTTATGCGGCCGTCGCAAGGCCACGGTGATTCCCAAGTGTGTCGCCCGCGAACGGCATGGGCAATTTTTCCCAGCCCCTAATTATCTCTAAAAAAACCATGGGCCTCGCGCAACCGCTGTAATCCTGTAAACGTCTCCAAGACTATGAACACGTATGTCAGCGGCAAAAGGACGGTCGTCAACGCGATCATCAAGCTCAGGAGAATGAAACCCTCCGTCCTCTCCAACAAGCCGGCCTGGTAGTAAAACGCCTTCTCCCCACGTTTCTCTGGACAACGCCCCGACCAAAAGGAACACTACGTTCGAAAATATTATTGCGCCCAACAACCCAATTATCGCCATTCGAGACTCCGGAAACCGCAGTGCCAATCCGGCCAACACCGCGAACTCCACAATGCGGTCGCACGTGATGTCAAGGACTGTGCCCCAAGCGGATGTTCTGCCGGCCCTCCTTGCCAGCGTGCCGTCCACCGCGTCCAGGTAGCCGGACAGCCACAGCAGCGCTATCGCCGCCGGCGCCTGGTCCAGCGCAACTGAGACGCCCCCTGCCAACCCTATCGCGAATGCAATCACCGTCAGCTGGACTGGCGTGATCCCGGCCCGTTCCGCCAACGCCGCGCCGGCATCAAAAGCCGGCTGAACGTATCGCCGCGCATGGGTGTCTAACAAACGGAGTTCCTCACAAATGCGGCATTCTATACACTGATCGGTGTTGCCTATGCGATCGCGAAGGCTGCCTCTCGCCTCCAATCCACTCGGCGTTGGCGAAAACAATGAAGGTTTCGCATTGTTGATCCAACAGCGCTAAGGGTAAGCTATGCACTGAAGGAACCTTGTGTCAACCGGATGGCACTTGACCAGAATCAGAGCGAGGAGGTCCCATATGGATACGGTCTCTGGCCATGCTGAATTGAAGCCCTCTTTGGTGAGGGCCGGCTCCGTCGAAGAGCTCCGTCAACGTGGGTTCGTTACCGTCTCTAGCGGCCACCACGGAATTGTCGTTTTCTGGCATGAAGGTGCCCCCTACGCCGTCGACAATCGCTGCCCCCATATGGGATTTCCGCTTAGCCGTGGCACCATTCGCGACGGCGTCCTCACCTGTCACTGGCACCACGCCCGATTTGACTTGCAGAGTGGCGGAACGTTCGATCCCTTCGCCGATGACGTTCCCGCTTACGGGGTCGAGGTGCGCGATGGTGAGATCTGGGTGGAGACGACCGCGGACGCCAGAAATCTGAAATCGAGGTGGCTTGCCCGGTTGCAAGATGGGCAGGAACAAAATCTCTCACTCGTCACCGCAAAGAGCATACTCGCACTTCGAGGATTGAATGTGCCGGCGAGCGAGATTCTGTTGACCGCCAGCCTCCACGGCGCTCGCTTTCGTCGAGAAGGGCTGGGGACAAGGTCTAACAATCATGACGGCTTTGGCCAACACGTTGAGCGACCCTTAGCCCCGAGCACCAATCTCTTGCCCTCTACCACGGTCTCGTTCAGGTCGCCCGCGATACGTCCGGACAACAGCCTCGTTTCAACCTGAAACCTCTGCCGGAGCTCAAGGCGCCGTTGCCTCGACTTGCCAAATGGTACCGAGAGTTCATCGACGTGCGACACTCGAATGGCGCCGAACGCTGTCTGCGCAGCGCCCTGGCTCTAGATGCGCCGGCTTCGGAAGTCGCCGCGATGATGGGAGCTGCCGTCACCGATCACCCGTTCATCAGTGGCGGACACACTCTCGGACTTTACGAACAAGGCGTTCGAGAATCTAGACCGGATTGGTTGGCAGCACGCCGGCACCATCCTACCCAGCCTGGTGAACCAGACCGCCACCGCCTCTCGCAACGAGGAAAGCTCCTCCTGGCGGCATCCGGTCGATCTGATAGAGATCCTCCAGGATGCCGAGCATCGACTCTCGATCAATCCCTCTTCCAACGGCAAGTCAAGTGCTTGGACTGGCTTCGACGCGACCGTCGAAGCAGTGCTCGCCGACGACCCGGCATCCGGCACTCAGTCGATGCTTCTGGCATTCGAGCAGGGAGCCTCGCCGCTCCAAGTTAGTCAGGCGTTGTGCTACGCCGCCGCCTTGCGAGTAGCCAGGTTCCACACCAGCAACGAGTTCGGCGACTGGGTCTCTGTACTGCACACGTTCACCTACTGCAACGCACTCGACCACTTGCTGAGACGAACCCCTGCACCTGAGTTGGCGCGCGGGCTCCTGGCAGGCGCGATGGCCGTCTACTTGGACCGCTTCTTGAACATGCCCTCTCAACGTTTGCCAGAAGAGCGCAGCGTTCGAAACGAGCCGGCGGACGCCGATGCTCTCATTGATCGTTTGCTCGACCTGACGAATCGCCAACACGAGGTTGAGGCGGCTGCGTCCGTCGTCTACCGTTATCTCTCGCTCGGAAACGACGACCGCCGAGTAATCCAGACCCTCGGATACGTACTCCTGCGCGAGGACGCCGACTTCCATACCTACCAGATGTTTGAAGCCGGAGTCCGCCAATACCACCTGCTAAAGGTCGGCCGGCCGGAAGCGGCGCGCCACGTGTTGGTCGCGGTGGCTCGATACCTGGCAGCCCACTCACCCACCGATCGCGCGATGAAACCAGACCTATACGATCGCCGCGCGCCTGTACCGAGGCGACGAGCTCTACAAGGCTCCTGACGAGGAGTAACCGGCCAGATTGTTGACCATTGGTCGATTACGGAACCCAGAAATGTAGCGCGGGGGCTTGTCCCCCGCTGGGGCAGGGGTGGGGGGCCGCACAGGCCCTGCCGTGCCAACCCGCTCTACCAACCCCACACCTCCGGCTTTTCATATCTCGCCGGGCCGGCGTCAGCCGGCATGAGCCATTCCTATCAATTGACATCCATCCCTTCGCTGATTACATTTTCAACACTTGCAGATAAGCCTCTTTACCAACTAGGAGTTGCGGGACTTTGGCCAAGGCCCCACGAAGATCATTCAACCAAGTAGCCGGCGAATGACCCTGCAACGTAGTCGCATAAGCCAGTCCGAGTACCGCCGGCGAGCCAAGCAGGTATTTGGTGGCGGCGCCCTGTCACTCTGGTCCTTCCCGGACGAGTACAACCTGATCCTCGAAAGAGGCGAAGGCAGCCGCGTTTGGGACGTAGACGGTCGAGAGTACATCGACTACCACCTGGGCTCCGGCCCGCTGCTACTCGGACATCGCCGGCCGGAAGTGGACCACGCCGTCGCCCGGCAGTTGGAACGTGGATCGACATTCAATTTCATGCATCCGGCGGTTATCGAGCTCGCCGAGAAGGTCGTCGAAGCGGTTCCCTGCGCCGAAACTATCAAATTCGTAAGCACCGGCACCGAGGCCACCATGTACGCGCTGCGCCTCGCTCGCAGCTTCACCGGCCGATCCAAAATCCGTCAAATTCGCCGGCGCCCTCCACGGCGGTAACGACTACGCCGCCCAGAGCACGTTTCCACATGGCGACATCGACTACCCCAACCCGGTGCCCGACAGCGGTGGCATCCCCCGACGCTGTTTCGTCCTCCGTCTTGTTGGGAGAATTCAACAATCTGGATCGGACCGAGCAAATCGTCACTGAGAAAAAAGCCGACTTGGCCGGCATCATCGTCGAGCCTTTGCAACGCGCTCTCGCCCCGGCTCCCGGATTCTTGAGTGGCCTGCGAGAACTTGCCGACCGAAACGGCGCGGTTCTGATCTTCGATGAGATCGTGACCGGATTCCGGCTGGCCTACGGCGGCGCACAGGGAGCGGTACGATGTTCAACCCGACATTGCCGTCCTCGGCAAAGCCTTGGCCAGTGGATTCCCTGTCGCCGCGATCGCCGGCCGGTCCGACATCTTGGAGGTCTCCGGCCCACGGCACCGAGGCAAACCCCACCTATTCTTGGATAAGTGGGACATTCAACGGCAACCCCATCGGCTCTGTCGCCGGCCTGGCAGGCCTCGAGGTACTGAGACAGCCAGGCGTCTACGACCGCCTCCACCACGTCGGCGCCCCGCCTGCGCGACGGACCTGAACGCTCTCGGTCGGGAGTTAGGAATCCCTCTCCAAGCGATCGGCGACGGTCCGCTCCTTCAAGTATTCTTCACCGCAAACTCGATCCATTGCCACGTCGATACCATGGGAGCCCGACTCCGGCCTGGCTGCCCGATTTGGCTTCGAGTTGATAAAACGCGGCATTCTCGTCAACCCAGGTCAGAAAATGTACCTGTCTCTTGCCCACACCGACGACGACCTGAGCGAGACATTGGCGGTCTGCCGCGATGCGCTGATGGAGCTACAACGCGGGAAACGGAGCGATTCCTAATGAAATACCGCTACCAAGACTTCACCTGGCCGGAGATCCGGGAATTGGCGAAACACAACCCGGTCTGCGTCATACCCTGCGGCACGGTTGAGCAACACGGAGCCCATTTACCGCTATCGACTGACTTCGTAACCGCGACCGAGTTCAGCGAGCGAGCGGTCCGGAACGTATCGCCCGACGCCATTCTGCTGCCGACTGTGCATTACGGCTTCAATGAGCATCACATGGACTTTCCCGGAACCATAGCGATTCCCGGCCAGGACTTCATCAACTACACCACCAACATCGGACTCAGCCTCGTCCGTCATGGGTTTGACAAGGTTCTCTACGTGAATGGACACGGCTCCAATCGACCATTCTTGGAGGTCGCGGCGCGCGAGGTCTGCAACAGGACCGACGCGTTCTCGGCGCTTGTCTCATGGTGGTCTCTGATTTCCCAACGAAGTCTTGGATACCCAGCTCACCTCCGAGTTTCCCGGAGGGCCGTGTCACACGCCCTGCGAGTTGGAAACTTCGGTGCTGCTACACCTGCGTCCCGACTTGGTAGATATGAGTAAAGCCGTGCGGGAGTATGGATTTCCGGCCACCAAGTATCTGTGGCGCGACGTGAGGTCCAGCTCGCCTGTGGTGGTCAACGAGCAATGGAGTCGCCACTCGCGCACCGGCGTTCAAGGTGACGCCACCCTTGCAACGCCGGAAAAGGGCAAAGTTATAGTGGACGCCGTTGTAGACAACTTCTCTCAGCTCCTGATCGAGCCTCAAGGAAAGGGAATACCGCCCCCGGGTCGACCACCACTGAGCGGTCCGGCAGGTTATCGGTGTGTGAGACCCGACCGGTCGGTCTCTTTGAGTCTTTGCTAGTGGTTGATCGTGAACTGCGTCTTCGGATCGAAAAACAGCAACTTGCTCGTGTCGACGATGACCCCTGTGCGCTCCCCTCGCTCCAACAACACCTCCGGACTGGCCCGCACCGTCAACGTATCCGAGCCCAGGCGGACATAGGTCAGAGTCTCGTTGCCGAGTGGCTCTATTAAGTCTACCGTAGTTTCTACCCGGGAACCTGGTGGTGGTCCCTCAACCTCGGACTCTATGAACAGGTTCTCCGGCCGAACGCCGACCGTAACCTCTTGACCTACATGCTGGTCCAACCGCCCTACTCTCTCCGGCGGAACCCTCAATCGAAAGAGTCCCCTAGACTCGAGGTAAAGATGGCCGTCGTCACCAACCACCCGCGCGTCCCAAAAGTTCATCCCCGGGCTCCCGATGAATCCGGCCACGAACCTGTTTGAAGGGTGGTTGTAAAGAGTCGTCGGCTGCCCCAATTGCTGAAGCTTGCCCTGATTCAACACGGCTATGCGGTCGCCCATCGTCATCGCTTCTTGTTGATCGTGAGTAACGTAGATCGTGGTGGCGCGCAGCTGCTCATGTAGCTTCAACAGCTCCGACCGCGTCCTGATTCGCAGCTTCATGTCGAGGTTTGACAGCGGCTCGTCCATCAGAAACGCCTCGGGGTCGCGTACAATCGCCCGGCCCAGAGCGATTCGCTGCCGCTGTCCACCGGACAACTCGCTCGGCTTCCGCCACAGCAGGTCCGCAACTCCCAGCATGAGTGCCGCCCTTTGGACCCTCTGCTCTATCTCAACCTTTGGTAAGCCCCTGAGCTTCAGGGGATGGCCGATGTTGTCGAACGCCGTCATATGGGGATAAAGAGCATAGCTCTGAAAGACCATCGCCACGTCGCGGTCCTTTGGCGCCAGTTCATCCACCAGCCGATTCCCGATGTAGATGTGGCCGGCAGTTGGCTGCTCGAGGCCGGCAACCAACCTGAGCGCCGTCGATTTGCCGCAGCCTGAGGGGCCTACAACCACAAGGAATTCGCGGTCATGGACCTCGAGTTCCATATCATCGAGGGCGACGACTTCACCGAAGACCTTTGTTACGCGGTCAAAAATTACTCTTGCCATAACCTGTTACGTCACATCGAAGAATCTTAGTGGTTAGCTGTGAGGAGATTGCCGCAAGCGCCTTCTCGATGAGTTTCTAACACAGCAACCTAACAGTGTCAAAACCCGGCCTCGCGCGCCCACAAGTCGGCTCCAGTCAGTCGGGCGTTCACCCTCCCGCTCGCCTCCGGCGTCAAGTACCTCCATCCCCAGCCCGCCGCCGGCCCGGCGTAGTCCACCCCAACCCGACGGGCAGTGACCCATCGACTCACAGTCTCGCCCTCCTCCACACAGAGCTGCGCCTGTCCAAGCATCGATCCATTCAATCGGCGATCGATTTGAAGAGCCCGGCACACCACGCCAGGGCCTCCCAGCCAACTTCCATCGCTGACAAACCTGGCGGACCGTATCAATACCGCGGCCGGGTATCCATTCTCTTCCGTAACCAGGTTCAGGCAATGATGCATGCCATATATCACGTATACGTAGATGGTGCCGGCCCGGCGAAACATCGCCCGGTTGCGTTCGGTCTGTCGCCGGCTTCCGTGGCTGGCTCGGTCGAGACGCCCTCGGTACGCTTCGGTCTCAGCAATCTCCGCTTCGAGGACGCGGCCGTCGCACAACCTGCGGATCAGCCGCTTGCCAAGGAGGTCCCGCGCCACGATCGCGGTGTCGCGTCGGAAAAAATCTGCGCCCAACTCCGTCACCGGCGTCAACTCGCTCCTTCGCCTAAAGCGGTCCGCAGATTTGCGACTGCGCGCTTTATCCCCACCGGTTGGCGCTGGATAATGCTCACCGGCGCGGCAACGTTCAATCGATCGATCAGCGCGTTTAGTCTCTCCAACCTCTGCCTGTAGGCGGCGACCACTGACTTGACTCGGCGCGCCCGCGCCCGGCCGGTCACCGCTGCCAGATTGCCGACCCCGCCGCCGGTCGAATACTCTCTCTCATTCAGTGCCCGCACGTTGCGTTCGATCCAATCGTCAATTGCGTCTCGCTCGACATCAATTGCGTTGCCCAACTCCGCCCAGTCAGGTACAACGCCGGCGTTCTTCAAGATCTTGAAGGATAGCCTCAAATCGTCAGGAACGAACGGATCATCGTCGAGTTTCTGGGGCCGGCCGCTGCCCGGTATATCGATCAGGCCGCCGTTGTCGATCCACTCATTTATCTTGCGCTCCGCAATCGCTCTCATCGGCTCCATTGGCGGGTCGATCCACGAAACGTCAAGCCTCATCGAACTCCACCGGGCGAACCGTTAATATCAGATACATCTCGACCGTTGAGGAAATCAATGCTGCTGCGAGTAAAGGTGATTCCCGGCTCCGGCACCCGCCGGATCGAAGTCTTGGAAGACGGCTGCTTACTGGCAAGATTGAACAGCCGCCCGATCGGTGGCCGGGCGAATGAGGAGTTGATTCGCCTCTTGAGCAAGCGGTTGCGAGTGCCCAAGTCCGCCATTTCGATATGCGCCGGCTCGACAGGCAGAAATAAGGTAGTCGACATAAGTGCCGTTCTCGAATGGGAGGAAATCGCCGAGCGGCTAGCCGGCCGAAAAGAGGGCCGCGACGATCAGCGACCTCAGCACTTGTAGCAAGACAATCGTGACTATAGGCGTGATGTCGATCATGCCTAGGTGGGAGTACGGGCCCAAGATGCGGGACACCGTACCCAGCAAGGGATCGGTAACCTCTCGTAGCAGAACGACTATCTGATTGTCCTGCTTGATAGGAAACCAACTCAACAGCACTCGAGCGATGACCGCCCAGAAGAGAACTGTGAAGAGTACATCGACAAACGCTACTATGAATTCCAAATACACTCCCCCGCTTAGGCAACTCTAGACGGCACGATGCGTATTTTAACAGAGGCGTCCCATTCCCTTGACTCGAGGTTTCGAAATCAGTCCGAACGCGCGCCAAATAAAGCGCGGCCGATGCGAATGTCCGTTGCGCCTGCTTCGACTGCCACCTCGAAATCGTTCGTCATCCCCATAGATAGCCGGCTCCACTGATGATCCGTGAAACACGCGGCCAATTGATCCTTAAGCTGGACAAGCTGTCGAAAGTAACCCCGATTGCTCTCCGGCTCGCCTAGCGGCGCGACTGTCATGAGCCCAAGCCAGTCGATCATCGGCAACGTCGCGATCTCCGGCGTTGCTCGCTCCATCTCAAGCGGGCTGAATCCTTGCTTGCTTGCTTCCCCCGCGACGTTGACCTCCAGCAAGCAGTTCGCCCTCTTATCCATCGTCGCCGCCCGCCGGCTGATCTCCCGTGCTAGTCGAACGCTGCTGACCGAATGAATGTAATCAAACAGGGAGCAAGCCCGCTTCGCCTTGTTAGTCTGCAGGTGCCCGATCAGGTGCCAGGTTGGCCTCTCTGATCCAGCCGGCCACGCGTTAATCTTTCGCTCCGCCTCTTGGACTCGGTTCTCCCCCAGGTCCCTTATGCCCGCTTTTACTGCGCCTGCGGCCGTCTCCAACGGAAATCCCTTCGTAACCGCGATCAGTCGAATCTCGTTGGACTGTCTCCCGGCACGATCGGCTGCCCGAGAAATGCGTGAACGAACGTCGGCAAGGTTCGCCGAAATCTGTTCGACCGTGGGCGAGCTATTGATCACTCGTCAACCCCGCAATCATCGCGAAGCGACCGCTCCTACCCTTGTCGCCCCGGTGGCTGAAAAAGCGGTCTCGGTTGTCCGCGGTACACGTCTCGGCGCAATGAATACGCTCGGCAGTCAGGCCGGCCTCTATCAACGTTGCTCGTATTGCCGTCCACAGGTCAAGTAACCGGCGATTCCCGGGTCTCGGAGCTGGGTCCACCGACGCCGGCCAACGCTCTGCAAATCGCCCCCACACTTCTGGGCCAACCTCATAGCAACATGGGCCAATCGACGGTCCGATATAGGCCGAGAAGTTAGCCGGCGACCCCCTGCCAACTTGGGTCATTGTCCGCACGGCCGAGCCGGCAGCCTCCGCCAGTGTCCCTTGCCAGCCTGAATGGCTGATCCCTACAACCGGAGTATCAGGGTCGTAAAGTAGCACCGGCACACAGTCCGCGAACGACATCCACAGGTAAACCCCCGGCTCCTTGGTCACCAGGTTATCGAAGCCGTCCAATGCCGTAGCTCGATCGAGGGCGCCCCGACCGGCGTCTACCTCCTCAACAACCGCGCTTGCATTGCCGTGAACCTGTTTGGTCGTAACCACGCTATTGAGACTAATTCCTAGCGCGTCCGCAACCCTCACACGGTTGCGGCTCACGTTCTCAGGTTCGTCGGGCACGCCGTATCCCAGGTTTAGAGAGTCATACGGCGTTGGGCTTGTCCCGCCTCGACGGCCGGTGATCGCGTGTACAACCCCAGCCTGTGACGCAAGTGCGTCGAACTGATACAGCTCCGGCTCAACTGACAGCTGCTTCAGCAAATATCACATCCTCGCGCACCTATTCGACCACTAAATAATATCCTGCCTCCGACAATCCCGTGAACCCTAAAGTACTCCCTCAACCGGCACACTCATTTTCTATGTCCTGCGAGTGCCGGCCCATGCGGCATAAGCGATTGGGACGAACAGAGGCGGAATCCGTTGAAACTGCAAGCCCAGTCATTCTCGCGGACGAAGGCCGGCCCGGACCCCGTTACGGGGAGAGAATCTAGGCACCCTCTCCCCGCGTAAGAATGTCAATCGCGATAACACCAACCACTCCGGACGGAGATGCCACCCTCAACATCGACACGCGACCCGAAGTACAAGATCCAAAAAGGAGGTTAGTTAGCAGTAATGGCAGAACCAATTGAGCACGAACATCCCATCGCTGTAGTGGCCACGGACGGAAAAGTCTATCTTTCGCTGATGGACTCAGGGCCGGAGCACGAGGGTGCAATCGACCCAATCAGTTCGGTGGGAAGGAAGGCTTGGACGCGTGACCTGCGGGAGCACGAGTCTGCCCCATGACCGAGCACCAGATTGATCGTCGGGTCAACCGACAGGTGTCCACATGGGCTAGGATAGATGACATAAGCAGAGTGCCCGATGACAAACTACCTACCGATCCGATCCGGCAGAGCGCCTTCGACGCCTTGGAAGCCCGGGGCAGGGCGTTGGAGTAGGCGCATTTCTCAGGGACACTCAAATGGGTGCTCACGCTAGATCGTCCACAAGACGACAAGTTACAGCAGACTTTGTTGGGGTTCGTCTACCGTAAGACGAGTTAGCTTAGTATATCTGTACACCGACTCCTTGGCGTGCAACGAGGGCTGCCGACGGTGGGTCACCGGCCGGCCTACCCAGCTAACAAACGAAGGCCCGACTGCCTTAGCGAAGGATTTTTCAGATCCCCAATATTATCCACGCTTTAACGGGTATCGCCGGCCTGCGGTGAGATAATTGTTCAAACTACTGGGAGATTCGGTGGATTGGTGAGCAACCGTTACAGCGCCGAGTGGGTCGGCAACATGCTGGACTCAGAGAGACGTCTCGGAGGTGTCTCGCCGAGGGACTTCTTGAAGCAGGCCGGCTTGAGCGCCGGCGACACGCTTGTCGACGTCGGCTGCGGGCCAGGATTCATGACACTGCCGGCCGCCAAGCTGGTTGGCCCGAATGGACGTGTCTACGCGGTCGACATCGAGAAGCGGATGCTGGACCTGGTCGACAAGCGTGCCGCGGAAGCCGGACTCGGCAACGTGACTACCGTATTCAACGCCGGTGAGGGAATACCTGTGCCGGACGGGGTCGCCGATTTCGGACTATGTGGGTTGGTCCTGCACTACTGCCCCGACGAAGCCGGCCGGGAGGCGATGGTACGCGACATCGGACGGATGATGAAGCCGCGAGGTCGGGTCTTGTTCATCGAGCACGTTCCACAGCCAGGGGACAACGAGAAGGAGCGCATGAAGCCGGAGGCGATGGCAAACCTGCTGGAGCGGGCCGGGTTCGAGGCGAGCGGGCCTCGCGAGTTGGTCGAACGGCAGTACCTGTTGATCGCGAGGAAGAAGGCTCCGACCGGGTCCGGCGGTGAGGAATGAATGGTGCGGGTCGAGCGCTGGTGGGAAAGCCGGTTTATGGTCCGGCTCAGGCAGACAGGTAAGGCGAATTTGTGGGGCGTGACTCGCGTGTCGGAGCGAACCACCGCCGGCGACATGGCTGGTATACTGAAAACCGTTGGCAGTTCTTTTGGCATCAATGAACAGCGAGAGTATAATCTGGCTTCGGCGCGCCGATCACCGTTCACGATCGGCATGGGTCCTGCAACGGGAGGAGATTGATTGGAGCACCGCGTAGTGGTGACCGGCATTGGAGCCGTGACGCCATTGGGCCTCGACGTGGCATCCACCTGGGATGGACTGGTCAATGGCCGGTCCGGCGCCAACTACATCACTCGGTTTGACGCGAGCGATTTCAAGACCAAGATCTCTTGCGAAGTCAAGGGGTTCGACCCTACCGATTACGTCAGCCGGAAAGAGTCCCGGCGGATGGACAGGTTCACGCTGCTCGCGCTTTCCGCAACGAAACAGGCACTGGACAACGCCGGCCTTGAAGTGACCTCAGAGAACGCCGACCAGATAGGCACGATCATTGGCACCGGGATCGGCGGAATCGAGACACTATCCTCGCAGTTCCAGGTGCTGGAGAAGAGGGGGCCCGACCGGGTGAGCCCATTCCTCTGCACGATGATGACGGCGAATATGGCAGCCGGCCAGATCGCGATTCAACTGGGCGTGAAGGGTCCGAACTACTGCACGGTATCGGCCTGCGCGAGCGGGGCCCACGCGGTAGGTGAAGCCTACGAGTCGATCCGGCGAGGCGCCGCTAAGGTGATGCTGGCCGGCGGCACCGAGGCGCCGGTGGTGCCCATAGCCATAGCGACATTCAACTCGATGCGCGCTCTGTCCACGCAGAATGATCCACCGGAGAAGGCGAGCCGGCCGTTTGACGCCAAACGGGACGGGTTCGTGCTTGGAGAGGGAGCGGCGGTTTTGGTTGTCGAGCAGTTCGAGCACGCCATGGACCGCGGCGCCGAAATCCTGGCCGAGATTGTGGGCTATGGAGCTACGGCCGACGCCTCGCACGTAACCGCGCCGGCGGAGAATGGCACCGGGGCCCGAATCGCGATGGAGATCGCGTTGAAGCAGGGCTGTGTCCGACCGACCGACGTGGGCTACATCAATGCGCACGGTACTTCCACCCAGCTGAACGACATAGCCGAGACTCAGGCGATCAAACAACTGTTTTGCGAACACAGTAGAGAGCTCCTGGTAAGCTCCACCAAGTCGATGACCGGGCACCTGCTTGGAGCGGCAGGCGCCATCGAAGCGATCATTTGCATACTTGCGATCCAGAACGGCATCGTACCCCCTACCACCAACCTAGAAAATCCAGACCCCGAGTGTGACTTGGACTACGTACCGAATATGGCCCGGCAAGCCGAGGTTCGTTGCGCAATCTCTAACTCGCTTGGGTTTGGTGGGCACAACACGTCGCTGGCCTTTGCGGCGCCGGACTACCGCTGAGGCTGACCGGCACTCCCTTTCCTGATCTGCGTGGATAGCGACGCCCGGCCCATCCAACGGTTGGTGGCTTCCCTCAAAATCAAGATCGACGACCTTGCCTTACTGCGGCAAGCCCTTGTGCATCGTTCGTATCTGAACGAGCATCCCGAAAGTTCCATGGCTTCGAACGAGAGGCTGGAGTTTCTGGGCGACGCGGTGCTGGGCCTGGTGATAGGCGAGAGTCTTGTGCGCGACTATCCCGACCTGGGCGAGGGTGAGCTTACGCGCCGGCGCGCGGCGCTGGTACGCACCGAGACTCTGGCCGAGGCGGCAAATGAACTGGAGTTGGGCGAATGGCTGTTGCTGAGCAAAGGCGAGAGCGCCGGCGGAGGACAGCAGCGGGAGAGTGTGATTGGCGATGCGCTCGAGGCAGTAATCGGCGCCATCTACCTGGACCAGGGCTTGGAATCGGCGAGGAGATTCGCCATAGAGGCGCTCGACCGACATTTGAAACTAGACCCGGCCGAACTCGGCAGGAAGGACCCAAAGAGCGAATTGCAAGAGAGGGCTCAGCGAGTGGATGGATCCACTCCCACCTACGAGGTAGTAAGGGTATCCGGCCCTGACCACGCCCGCTCCTACGCAGTGGCGGTTCGAGTCGGCGGCCAGGAAATGGGCATGGGCGAGGGAGCGTCAAAACGCAAGGCCGAACAAGAGGCGGCGAGGATGGCGTTGAAAAATCTGGAGGGAGACTCAGAGTAGCGATGCCGCAGCCACGGTTGAGACGGATAGAGATTCAGGGGTTCAAGACCTTCGCGAAGCGGGTGGAGTTCGACCTGCCCGAAGGGATCGTCGCATTCGTTGGACCCAACGGGAGCGGCAAGAGCAATCTCGTCGACGCGATACGCTGGGCAATGGGAGAGCAGAATCCCAGGCTGATCCGTTGCCGGCGGAGCGAGGAGGTCGTATTCGGTGGTGGCGCAAGCCTGCCGCCGGCCGGGATGGCGGAGGTGAACCTTCTGTTCGACAATTGCGATCGCTGGCTCGACCTCGACTACGAGGAGGTCCAGATCGCTCGAAGGGCCTACCGCTCCGGCGAAAACGAGTACCTGTTGAACGGTCAGAGGATCCGGCGCAAGGACATCCAACGACTCTTCGCCCAGGCCGGCCTGACGGAGACCGGATCTATAGTGGTAGGACAGGGGATGATCGACTCCGTGCTCTCGCTCCGGCCGGACCGACGCCGGGCATTCTTCGAGGACACGGCCGGCCTTGCGCACAGTCGCACGAAGCTCGCCCAAGCCCGGGTCGAATTGGGCCGGACGAACGAAAACCTGGCCCGGGCGGCCGACCTTCTTGCCGAGCTAAAACCAAGGCTGGCGCCGCTGTCTCGACGGGCCAATGCCGCCCAGCGATACGGGGGACTCAGGGACGAGCTTCACGAATCGCTTGGAAGGCTGTTCGCACGCCGGCTTGCCAAGCTCTCCGCCAAGCTCACAGGAGACAACGACAGGTTCGCCCAACTTGAGGCATCGGTCGCGGAACGGGAGGCGGAGTACGCCCAACTGGAAGCGAAGCTGCGGGAGTCGGTCGCAGGAGAAATGGCGGCTGAGAGACGACTGTCCGATCTGAGAGGCGAAATCAGCCGGCAGCGAGAAACGTTGGTCGACGCCGACAGAACGGCCGCTATCTTGACGGAGAGGCGGTCGGCGACCAAGGAGCAAGTCGCCTCTCTGGTAAAGGACCTCGACCGCACTTTGGCGCGCATCGCCAACCTCTCCCAGGAGCGGGATGGCGCGCAGGCACAGCTCGATTCAGCGAGCAGCGAGGCTACCAAGCTGAACAGGAGGCTGAAGTCGCTGGACCGAAAGCTGAACCAGACGAGTCTCAAGCGCGTAAAGCTGGAGTCGCGCCGGCGTGAGTTCAGCGAGCGCCAGACCGAGAGCGACAGGGAACTGATACAGCTGGAGAGCAGGCGCGCCGCGCTGGACTCAAACCGAGAGAGGCTCCTGCAGAGTCAAAGCCGCTTGAGCCAGGCGCTGGCCGGCTGCGAACAGCGGTTGGGCGTCTCTGGTGCGGCCGAAAGGGAGTTGGCCGGCCGGCGGACGGAGATGGAAAGGGCCGAGACAGCGTCGTCGGAGTCGATGAGATCGATCCGGAAAAAACGCGAGCAGACCATCGCGAACGTCGAGAAGGTGAGAAAACGATGCTCCGAGGCCCGTAACCGCTTCAACGCACTCCAGGCGCAGATCGCGGCCCTTAACCACAGTCGGGAGTCCGGCGAATCACTCTACCTGGGAGTGAAGAGCGTGCTGTCAGCGGCCAAAAACGGTCGCCGGCCGGCAAGGTTGCGTGGCATTGTCGGGGTCGTCGCCTCGCTAATAGAGGCGCCGGCGGAGCTCGAGACCGCGCTGGAAGTCGCACTGGGTGGTCACCTGCAGGACGTTGTCGTTGAGAGATGGAGGGACGCCGAAGCGTGCGTCAGCTACCTTAAGCAGGCTGGCGTGGGGAGGGCGACGTTCCTGCCTCTCGATACTCTACGGGTCAGCAACGGGCGCAAGCCGGCCGGCGGTCCCGGCGTAATGGGTGTGGCGTCGTCGCTGGTGACGTGCGACAGGCGCTACGCAATTGTGGCGGACTATCTGTTGGGACACACGATGGTGGTCTCCGACCTGCCCACCGCGCGGGAGCTGGTATCGAGATGTCCTCGCGGCTGGCAGATTGTCACGGTTGGCGGCGAGCTGGTTCGCAGCACCGGCGCGGTAACGGGGGGCTCGATCAAACGGCGGAACGGAGGTCTGCTCGAGCGCGAGAGGAAGGCGCGAGAGCTACCGAACTCGCTCACCTCGGCCGAGTCGGACCTGGCAGAGCGCGATTCGGAGCTGGCCGAGTTGGAGGCCGAACTGGCGAAACTGGACCGGGAGCTTTACGCGACCTCTCGCCGGCTCCAGGACGCATCATCGCAGATGACAAAGACTCAGCGCGAGTACGACCGGGTGGTTGACAGCGTACAACGGGCCGGCCGCGACAAGGAGCAACATACGGCAGACCTGGCACGCAATGAGAACGATCTGGCGGAGTTGGACGCGACTCGCCGGCAGCTTGACGACGAGATCGAGACGGCGCGCGCGAGTATAGACGAGGGGTCGAGTCGACTCTCCACGTTGCACTCCGAAGTAATGGCGGAAGGGGACCGTATCGAGCCGTTACAGGCGTCGCGCGACAGCTGCACGGTCGCTTTGACGGCGAATCGCGAGCGTACGCGGTTGGCCACTTCGAGGATCAAGGCAATGGCCGGCATAATCGACGAGGAAGAGCAGGCGGCCTCCGAGTGCGCGTCGCTGATTGGCGAACGCCGCGGTCTTCTAACCGAAGTCGAAGGGCAAATTGAGGCGACCGATGCAGGGAGGACCGAAGCCACGGAAGAGCTCGAGTCGTCCGAGTCGGCAGCGGAGGAGGCTGAGGAAGAGCTGTCAGGTATCGCCGGAGCGTGCCGGCGGATGCGTGAGCAGGTCCGATCGCTTGGCGCCGAGCTGGGGAGATCGCGGGAGTTGCGCGCCGAACTGCGTTCCGAGATAACGGCAAATGCCGCCAAGGTAGAGAGCCTGATGGCTCAAGCCGCAAGCGAGATGGAGGCCGACGCCGTGGGGCCGGCACCAGATGGATGTTCGCTGGTGGTCACCAGGCTTGAGAGTCGCCGCGTATTCGAGCCAGCCAGTGAAGATGAAGAGGCGCACCTGAAGCAATCGGCCGGAGCACTTCGGCGAAGGCTGCGATCGTTTGGACCGATTGACGCCGGCGCACCGGCAGAGTACGACGCAGAACGGCAGCGAATCGAGGAGATGGAAAGCGAGGCCGCCCAGATGAGCGAGGCGGCGAGCAAGCTGAGCCGGAGCGTGCAGGAGATGGAGGCGACGATGCAGCGCCGCTTCGACGAAGCGGTTGCGGCGATCAACAAGGCATTCGCGCGGTATTTCTCGACGTTGTTCGGCGGAGGAGTGGCCCGAATCGAGATCGCCGGCGACGAGGAAGGGGCCGGCCTGGAGATAGTCGCGCGACCGCCGGGCAAGCGTACCCAGAGCCTGACAGCGCTGTCCGGAGGGGAACGAGCCTTGACGGCGTCGGCACTGTTCTTCGCGATTCTCGAGACCAGTCCCACGCCCTTCTGTGTCTTGGACGAAGTCGACGCGGCGTTCGACGACGCGAATATCGGCCGTTTCTGCCGGATATTGCGCGAATTCGCCGAGAGGATTCAGTTCCTGGTCATAACCCACAACAAGCGCACGATGGAAGCCACCAGCGCCCTCTACGGGCTGGCGATCGTCGACAAGGCCGTCTCGAAGGTCGTGTCGGTGCGGCTGGTAGAGCCGGCGGCCGGACGGGCACAGGCGAAGGCGAGTTAGCCGTTCGGCTGTCGCGCGTGAGTCGAATCAGTGCGACGTGGCGTGGGATCACCACCCCACGGCGACGCAAGCGTCGCCACTTGATAGGATGCCGGATAGGTTGGATCAAGTTAATTGTGCAAATGAGCGTTAAGCGGTACTTCTACAGGCCGGTGCCGTTGGGGCCTGTGGAGGAGATTGTATGGGCGTCGGAAGCTAGTGGTGGGGCGTTACACTCCAGCTAGTCGCCGTCGCCGGGTGGTCCGTTTGCGCGGTTATGATTACGCCGCGCCCGGCTGGTACTACGTTTCTATCTGCACTCAGAGTCGAGCTTGCCTATTTGGCGATATTGCGAACGGGGAGATGTGCCTGAATGAGTACGGTCGGTTGGTGGAGGCGGGTGTGGGACGAGTTGCCGGACCACTACGCGCACGTAAGATTGGATGCTTGCGTAATCATGCCCAATCATGTGCACGGCATTTTGGTGTTTGTAGAGGCGGGTTCGAAACCCGCCTCTACGGCAATCGTGAGGCATGGTCTGCCGGAAATCGTCAGGGCGTTCAAGACGTTCTCGGCTCGGCGCATTAATGCGGCTCGCGGTACAGCAGGTACGCCAGCATGGCAACGCAACTATTACGAGCATATCATCCGGGATGATGCGGATCTGAATCGTACTCGCCAATACATTTTGGATAACCCGGCACGCTGGAACGAAGACCCGGAGAATCCTTATGTCACGGGTGATTCGAATTAGGGCGACGCGTGCCTGGATGCTTGCGTAATCATGCCCAATCGTGTGCACGGCATTTTGGTGTTTGTAGAGGCGGGTTTGAAACCCGCCTCTACGGCAATCGTGAGGCATGGTCTGCCGGAAATCGCCCGGATTTGCTCCGGACTTGGAATAAGTTGGAGCATGTGACCACAAGCTTTGCCCTTACGACTGCCCTCAGTCCCTGGGTCAGGTTTCGGGTACGTACAGTTCATACAATCGTCATTCTTACGCCCACCGGCCGAATTAGTTGGCGCCCATGGGGACTAGACCCTCGCCTCAGGTAGTCTTCGACCGCGCTACATACCCCACCCACAAGCCCTCAATATATAATCGGGCCAAACGTCAGAATCCGGCCTCCCTCGGTGTGAAACCCAACCTAGTCTTTATGAGAGGAAGA
>CAXXUG010000006.1:0-122785 GCA_963664835.2 Chloroflexota bacterium
TCAACCTTATACCTCCGCATCACACGATGACGTTAGAGCAGCGTTATTAGTTCACTCTTATCCAGCCACGAAACTCGCCCACCCAAATCTGAACAGTTACTTCCAGCCTCTTTAATTGACATCTTCGGCAAATCCTACGATACTAGGGAACTCTTACGCGATTTTAATTTCGCCAGGCAAATCTGGTGGTGTTCTTGAAAGGAGGGTGGCTCAGCAAGATCGATTAGACAAGTACTAGGAACTGTTCCTAGGCAGATGGTGTCTTCCACGTACCAAACACAGAATTTCCAGAGGGGGCCATTACCAAGAATGTCAATGAAGTTGTTTTCACGTAGATTCGGGCGTCGCTCGTTCATGGCTGGATTGGGTGCCGCGACTGCATTACCGATCATAGCTGCCTGTGCTCCAGAAGTTGTCGAAGTTGAGAAGGTCCAGGTAGTCGAAAAAGAGGTTCCGGTCGAGAGAGTGGTTACTCAGGTCGTCCGAGAGGTCGTGCAAGAGGTAGTCACCGTCGAGGTCGAGAAGCCGGTAGAGGTCGAGAAAGTAGTCACCGTCCAGGTCGAGAAGGCGGTTGAGGTAGAGGTCGAGAAGGTAGTCACCGTCGAGGTCGAGCGGGCGGTCGAGGTCGAGAAGGCGGTCACGGTAGAGGTCGAGGTTGAGAGAGAGGTCGAGAAAGAGGTCACCCGGGTAGTAGAGAGAGAAGTGGAAGTAGAAGTGATGATGCCCGGGTCGATGCGCGCCCTTACAGGCAAGCTCTGGTTCATGGACAGAGGCTCCAAGCCACTGGCCGGCCAGCGACCGACAGCGCGCCAAAAGGCTCTAGCAGCCGCTATGGCGCAGTACAAGGTGTTCCATCCAGAGGTAGAGGTAGAGCTTACCGACGTCCCACCGACCTCATGGAGCGCTTGGGGACCCGCGATGTATGCCGCCCGAGAGGCGCCGGACATCCTCCACGTCGATGCCGAGCCGGCTAGCGCCAGCGTAGGCGCCGTATTGGCAGGCACTGAGCAGGAAGTACTGAACTTCTTCGACTATTTGGATGAGCCGAATCCTTATAGCGGCGGTCGTCCCTGGAGGAACGACTGGGTTGACAACAACCTGCTCTTCAGCCGGGGTAACTCAGAGGTGGACAAGTACTGGGTCCACATCCACAACCAGATGCTGATTCGCACCGTCTTCACAAACGTGCCCTTGGCCGAGCAGTACGGCGTCAAGGACGGAGACCTGGGCGAGTTGTCCTTCACCGAGGCCTACGAAGTGTTCGCGGCAATGGAGGCTGACGGCATACAGGCCTGGCAAGGCTACTGGCAGGGCGTCCTCCCAGGCGAGCAAATGAATATCGTGCTGGGACACAATCTCTGGCTTGAAGGCGGTGGTCATCCCGACAACCCGGGCGAGCATCTCTTCCCACGGAAACAGATGTACGCGAACTGGTGCAATGGCACCTGGACTTACTCGAAGCCTGAGCTCCAAGAGTCGTGGATGCAGACGGCGCGCTTCCTTAATTCATTCCAGGGCGGCGCCGCCGGCTTCTATGCGTCGATACCGCAGGGCTACATCCATGCGGGTCGCGGTCAGGGATGGTTGAATGGAAAGGCCGCATTCTGGATGGCGGCCACGGTCGAGTTCAATCAGATCAGGGCCGCTGAGGACGAGGGAGTTCTTGGCGTAGACGAGTTCTCCTTCGGCCGCACTCCCTCTTTGAAGCAGGAGGACCTGTTCAACGATTCGCTCAAGATCTATTTCGATGGCCGGTTCCACAACTGGCAGGGCGGATTCAACCAGTTCCTAGCAACCAACGGGAGGTACCGACGCAGCGGGCCAAGCGACGCGACTGACGAGATCATCCGTGACTTCCTGCAATTCCATACCTCGATCCACGGGGCCAGAGTTGTAGTCGAGAATGGCGACGTACCGGAGAACCCAGATGTTATGGAGCTGATGGATCCCCGCCTGACACAGGCGTTCCAGGTGCGCCATCCTTCTATTCAACATCGCGGCAATCGCTATTTCGGTCTGGATGGCTATTGGGGATCCGCTTCGGTTGGCGGACTCAAGGAAGGCTTCATTCTCGGCGAAATCAGCTACGAGGAGTTCGCAGAGAAGGCCGACTCGGTAGGCCGACGCGAGGCGATCGAGAGTTACAACGACAACGGACCAAGGAGTGGTTGGCCGACGTTGGACGCGAGCTGCAAGGAGTTCGGCGCGACCTACGTCGACGACTAGGCAGTTCTTGTAGATTCGCAGAATCGAAGAAGGAGGGCCCGTGGGCCCTCCTTCTTTTTTTGATATTGGTCGCGGGATCGTCTTCTCAAATAGTCGTGGCCGCTAGGCATTGGCGTCTTCTTCCTGAGGACTAAGATTTCCTCATATCTCCATCGGGCCCGTCGGGGCACGTAGGGGACCTGTAGGTGATGTCCCACAGCGGAAGTGCAGTTGATCCAGATCCATATTGATCCCGTTATCGCCTCGGTAGGTCCTCTTGCTCTGGCCTGGCAGGGTCTTATGGCCGGCTTGGGCTTATTGGCGGGAGTCGCGTTTACGTTTGTACGCGCCGGGAACGACCGCATCCCAATTCTGCCTGTACTGAACGGGATTCTCCTGGCGATTCTTCTGGGCTTGGGTGTCGCCAGGTTGCTGCACGTTCTGGATTCCTGGCCGTTTTATTCCCAGCGTCCCTGGCTGATTCCTCTCCTCACTGAAGGCGGAATGGTTACCTACGGCGGTATCATCGGCGGGGGATTCGCCGGTTGGTTGTACCTGCGCAGGCGCGTTCGGCCCCTCTCGCAGGTGGCAGATGCCGCCGGACTGGGGTTACTTGTGGGCCACGGCATAGCGCTGATCGGGGAGTTGCTCGGCGGAGAACACGCCGGCGTACCGTCGCGTCTGCCCTGGGCGGTGAGATACACGCATCCGGAGTCTCTCGCCGCCGGCGATGCTGCCGTCCATCCGGCAGCCGGCTACGAGATGATTTGGGACTTGTTGTTTGCCGGGATCTCGTGGAGGCGCCGGGGCAGGGCTCCAGCCGGCGTCTTGTTTTGGGCGAGTTTCACTCTGTACTCTGTCGGCCGGCTCGGAGCCGGCTTTTTCCGCCACGATGCGGCTTATTTGCTCAGTCTCTCTCTGACTCAGACGTTAGCGTCGTTGGGAGCGATCATCGGCCTGGTGTTCCTGGCGCTTGCTTGGGCGAGAGGAGGGCGTGTTACCGGGTCGCAGATTGGGCACTCCGCCGGTAGCTCAGGCAATCCCCGCTGATTCTGCGTCGCATGTCGATTCCGAGGCCGTGGCGAGGCTGCGTTCGATCACGCCGCCGGCGAGGACGGTGTCATTTTTGTAGCACACTACCGCCTGCCCAGAGGTGATCGCTCTCTGAGGGTGATCGAACTCGAACTCGAATGAATGCTGGTTAATCGGATGAAGAACCCCCACCGCTGGCTCCGTCCTGGATCTAATCTGGGCGTGGCACTCAATGGGGCCAGAATCCGGCGGCAGCGCCACGTAGTTGGCCTCGGACGCAAGCAGCCGGCTGTTGAACAGTGCGTCCGCCGGCCCGACGACCACCGTGTCGCGCGAGGCATCGATTTCAGTGACATATAGCGGCACTGTGGATTGGACCCCAAGGTTTCGCCGCTGACCGACCGTAAAGAACGCCACGCCCTGGTGCTCGCCAACGACTCGGCCGTCCAAGTCGAGAACCGGGCCCGGCCGGGCAAGTTCTGGAGCCTTGTTTCGCAAGAACCGCCGGTAATCGCGATCGGGAATGAAGCATATGTCCTGGCTCTCGACCTTGTCGGCTACGGGCAGGGCTAGTTGGCGCGCCTTTTCACGCGTTTCGTCCTTGGTCATTCCGCCCAGGGGAAAGATCGTGCGTCTCAACTCCTCTTGGGTAAGGACGTATAAGACGTAGGACTGGTCTTTGTTCCTGTCGACGCCGCGAACGAGCGTGTATCTGCCCGAGTCGCCGTCGCGGCCGATCCGGGCGTAATGGCCGGTGGCTACGAGCTCGCTGTCCAGAGCCGCGGCGCGCATCAAGACGGTACCGAACTTTACGTGGTCGTTGCACCTGATGCAGGGATTCGGAGTACGTCCACGTCGGTACTCGTCGACGAAATCGTTGATCACGTGCGCCTCGAAGTGCTCGCGCATGTTGAGCACGTAATACGGTATGCCTATGCGATCGGCGACTCTTCGGGCATCCTCAACCGACGCGAGCGTGCAGCATGCATCCTCGCGGGCGAGAGATTCGTCCTCGTCAGTCTTGGGGGCGAGATTCAACGTCACGCCAATAACGTCGTAGCCCTGCTCCTTGAGAAGGGCGGCGGACACCGCGCTATCGACGCCACCGCTCATTCCGACCACTACTCGCTCAGCCAAATGGACCTCTTTCCTCCAGTTCGCCCTTCTGCTGCTGCTCAGAGTCTAGCCTACATACTCTGCGATTTCGATAGTAAGCCCCACCCACGATCAGCAAGTGAAAGCCGGCCCGCGTTGCCAGGTGTTCCATCCAGCGTCCGGTAGTGCATAATACCCCTTGGATTCAAGTTTGGTGTCTCCGCTCAGCAAAGGTCGCCGGCGCCGTCGGAGACCGGGATGGAATCGTGGTCTAGACCATTTCGCGAACAATCGTCGAGCGGGAGCGATCCTGTTAGTACGTCAGGCAATGGAATGAGGAGTTAACGATGGCAGTCAAGATGGTAATGGTTACCCCCTTCTTGAATGATCGACAGCAGTGGTTTGCTGACAATCTCATAGTACCTGTGGAAATCGCGGCATCGCCCACTTTTCGCGAGGAAGACGCCTGTCCTCTCTTACCAGGCGCTGAAATTGCGCTCACGAGCCACTGGACCAAGTCGATGGGCGAGGCGGCAGATAGCCTTCGATTCATACAAATGCCCGGCGCCGGCTGGGACAAGATGGACCCCGCCGGAATTCCCGAGGGCGTCCTGGTCGCGAACTGCTATGAACACGAGCAGGGTATAGCGGAATACGTACTCATGATGTGCCTGGCGCTCGCTCGAGAGTTGCTCGAGGCAGATAGAACGATCCGCCAGGGCAACTGGAGGCTGTTTCCCGCTCTTGGCTATCCATTTTTTCCGGAGCTGGGCGGACAAACCATCGGAATCATCGGATTGGGCCGGATCGGCAAAGCCGTAGCAAAGCTCACTTCCGGTTTCAACATGCGACGAATAGCGGTTGACGCCATTCCAATTGGTGATGATGTCAAAGCGTCGTTGGATATAGACTGGATCGGAGGATTATCGGACTTGGATCGGCTCCTGGGAGAATCCGACTTTGTTGTGATATCGGCTCCGTACAGCGATGAGACTCGAGGCATGCTCGGAGCGCGAGAGCTCAGCTTGATGAAGCCTACGGCGTTTCTGATAAACCCGGCGCGGGCCGAGATCGTCGATGAGCAGGCCCTTTACGAAGCACTACGCGATAAGGTGTTTGCCGGCGCTGGGCTCGATCCTTGGTGGGCCTATCCGAAGAGCGACGAATGCGTCGCCCCATCCCGGTTCCCGTTCGCGGACTTGGACAACGTCATTATGACGCCGCACACATCCGGCAGCACGGCCCAGACAATCGACCGGCGGATGGAGGTGGTAGTCGCAAACATGAACCGGTACTTCCGTGGCGAGCAGGTGGTGAACGTCGTCGAGGAGATGTCGCGGATATAGCTCCAGCCTTGCAGACTCGACCATCTTACTTGACGATCGTCTCGCCCATCCCCTGCAGGGCGGTTGGGTACAAGACCATCTCGGCTACGTAGGTCCGGGCCGGCAGGCTCGCTACGAATACGCAGGCTGCGGCTATATCTTCGGTCTTCATCATCTGAGCTTTTATTTCGTCCGGCAGTGGGATCGGCCGCGTGTCCACAATTGGCGTGTGGCATAGCCCTGGAAGAATGGTGGTCGCACGAATTCCGTTCTTTCGTTCCTCCAGCGTGATCGCGTGGGTGAGCCCGTTTAACGCGTGTTTGCTTGCCTGGTATGCCGAGCCGGAGAAATCGGTCCACCTCCCCGATACCGACGAAATCATGATGATCTGGCCGTCCTGCTGACGACGCATCGCCGGCAACACAGCTTGGACGAAGTTGTAGGCGCCGTTGAGATTGGTGTCGATGACGGCATTCCAATCGGCCGGCTCGATCACGGCCACGTCTCGCTTCGTTACGTTTGTACCAGTCGCGTACAAGAGTACGTCTATTCTCCCGTAGCGCTCCAGGGTCTTCTCCACGGCGGACATTACCGCGGGTCGGTCGCGGACGTCGACGGGTATGGTGATCATTTCGCCGCCGGCGGCACGAGCTTCGCTCTCCAGGGTGTCCAGCTCTTGCTCGCGGCGAGCAAGGGCACATACCCTGGCGCCTTGCTGCGTGAACGCGAGTGCGCAGGCTCTGCCCATGCCGCTGCTTGCACCGGAGACGATCACAACTTTGTCACTTAGAGTTCTCATTGCCACTCCGATTCTTCGGTATCGCACGGTCGGATTTCAAACGATTGATCGATATTGGCTGATTCTATCCGAACCCCTCTAATACCCTTAATTAGAGGTCGCTGATGTTTCAACTATACTGTGGAACGAATTTGGATCGAGTTGCGTCTATGTTTCCAGTGAATGTGAGTCATTGGAGTGGCAGTTCCTAGGGATCTGGCACCTGGGAGGGCAGAACAATGCTAGAGGCAAGAATGCGGATTGTGGCAGTTGTTTGCGGGCTGTTGTTGCTGGTGGTGGCGCTCGGTTGTGAACCGCAGGCGTTGGAAGAAGCGGTTCGCGAAGTTGAGGTGATTCGAGAAGTCGCGGTCGAGAGGGAGGTTGCCAAGGCAGTGCCAGCGCAGGCTTCGGCCGACGCCATGGTCTCGAGTGGTGACGCTGCGGCAACAATCGAGCGCAAGATTGTCCGCAACGCCCACATAAGCATCGTCGTCGACGATATCGACACAGTCGTCTCGCGCGTAACTACGTTGGTTGCCGCCCAGCAAGGATTTGTAGTCCACTCAAGCAGATTCGGAACCGGCGACGAGGAACGCGCCAGTATGTCGTTCCGTGTGCCTAGCGACGAACTTGACTCCGTTTTGGCCCAGATCCGGGAGTGGGCCAGCAATGTCGAGAATGAGGAGACTTCCGCGAGAGACGTGACGGAAGAGTTCATAGATACGGAGGCGCGCCTCAACTCCCTCAAGGCGACCGAGGCAAAGTATCTGGATCTGCTGACCCGCGCCGAGACTGTCGAAGATACTCTGAACGTTCAGCGCGAGCTGGAGAATGTTCGGTATCAAATCGAGAGCACCGAGGGAAGGTTGCGATTCCTACGCCAGACAACTGCCCTGTCGTTGGTCAACCTCAATATCTCGACCACCGAGCGGGCAAGACCACTGCTCGTCGCCGGCTGGGACGTTACAGACGTAGCGACTTCGGCAGTTCGGGGCCTGATTCAAACTGCCGTCGCCGTGGTAAACGTTCTGATTTGGGTGGTCGTGTTCATCCCAGTCTGGGTTCCGCTGATCTTCCTCTATCGGTGGCTGTCCCGCCGGCGGAGGAATCGAATGGCTGCTGCGGCGGAGACGGCTATCCAAGCCCAATCGGACTCCGATAAGAAATAGGCCCTTGCCCTTCCGCGGTTGATCGGCAAAGCCGGTTAGGGGCGGCAGGGGGGCGTTGCATCAATTCGGGCGGGGACTTGCTATCTTTCGAGGAATGCGGTGCTTGCCCAACCCTCGAAGCCCAGCGGGGCGACGACTCTGAGCCAGGTCACGTCGCCGGCCTGTTCGGTCTCAGCTGTATCCAGCAATATCACGCCGTCGGCCACGCAACCCACGATCTCCGCATCCAAGCTTGGCTCGGCCCGAACATTCAGGCAGCCGCCCGTGTTGACCACCCGGGCGAAGGGGCCCCTTACAGTCGCTACTATCCGACTCCGTCCTTGTTGAAACTCAGCTTTGGAAAAGGGGCTCAAGACAGGGCGCAATAGTCCAGTATCGAGATCTAGCAAACCAGGCAGGCTGCCAGAATAGGGCGAGACCGCCGGAGTCTCAAGCCTGTCTTCGGGGACATCAGCGGTGACGATCAACTGGTCGGCATTCAACCATCCGCCCAACGAGACCATCTTCTCGCCAAAGTTGATCAAATGCGTAATCTGTCCTTCCGAGTTTGCAAGTCCAATTATTGTCTGCTGCGTCTCTGTCCAACGTAGCGCGATCTGGTCGTCAAATGGGCTTTGCAAGTAGTCCAGGAGAGTGGCGCCGTTGGCTAAAGCGAGAGATATGAACTTGCTGCCATCACCGCGCCGAAGCGTGCTCGGATCTGACTTACCCTGCCAAATCAGTTTTCGGTCCCGTAACGCGATCGGTTTTCCGCCTGCCCAAGGCGGACGCACTGTCTCGCCGCCGGGATAGACCACAAACCTCGGCGTCGTTTCATCGTTCCCCAACGGCCCAAATAGAATGACGCCTTCTCGAGCCACCTCTACGACTTCATGGGCGCCGTCAAGGTCCAACATCTTGGACCAACTTACTCCGCCGTCGACCGAGCGGTATGCAGTGACTTGAGCGTCTGATGTGACCGTAGCGGCATCGGGGCCACAGCGTCCGCGGGTGCAGATTCCGACGACCAATTCGGCGCCATCGCTGCTGATCGCCGGCGGGCCCAGGATGTAGGGCTCCTCATCGATGGACTCGCCGTCAACCACGACCGAGCGTGAAGGCAGGTCCAAGCTGTCAACAGACAAGAGCGAGGTGACCAAGAGCTCGCCATCCGGGTTCTCATGTACCCGAATCAGCCCACTGGTCCCGCCTTCACAATCGGCACAACCGACACTGACAATCGCGGCAAAGCCGGCAGGAAAATCGACCTCGTCGCCGACCATGACCGGGATGCCCGTTTCCCGTGGCGCCTCCGTTGGAGTTGGCGGGACAGTCGTCTCGGCGATGGGCGTCGTGGCGTCAGGCGTTGTAGTTATCGGTGTGGCAGTGCCCGTGTCAGTCGCCACCGCTGGTGAGAGTTCGACTGGTGTAGCTGTCTTTTCGATGTCGACCGCGGTCGAAGTCGGGGTGGGCGCCGGCGTACGTGGCTCGTCGGTCGCGGTCGGGATCGGTGATGGTGCCTCGGTCGGCTCGGCGATATCGGTTGCGGTCGCGACAGCTTTGGGCGAGGGGGACTGGACGTCAGCGACAGTTTCAGGTAGAGGCAAAAGATCGCCAGCGCAGCCGGCGACTACTGTCACGAGGACGATTGCGAGGCAGGCAAGGGTCCTCACGGATTGCCAGTTTCCCCCAACCCTCGGAAACACGAGGCCTGAGCTAGGCACCCCATCTGGCAGAGGTAGGAAACGCCCAATCACAGGACCGAAATGGCCTCTCAGCCACCGGATGGGTGAGACTTCGTATAGGCCAGCTTGCCACCGGCGAGCAGATAGGCGCGCTCTCTTGGCGTCACCGTGATTGTGGTTCGGATTGTATCCCCCTTGGTTTCATTTTCCACGTCCAAGGATTCAGCATTCTCGCTCAAGAGACCGCTCATATTTGGTATTGCGAGCTGATCGCCATGGTCGATGCTCTCATAGTCGCCGGGATCGGCGAACTGCAAAGGCAAGATTCCCCAGTTGATCAGATTGGCCCGGTGGATTCGAGCAAAGCTCTTCGACAAGACCGCTTTGACACCGAGGTGCATCGGGACGATCGCGGCATGTTCGCGCGAACTGCCCTGGCCGTAGTTCGAACCTCCAACTATGAACCCGCCGCCCTCGCGACGAGCCCTATCAGGGAACTCGGGATCGATGCGGCCGAAGGCGAAATCGGAGAGCTTGGGGATATTCGATCGGAACGGCAGGATGTGCGCGCCGGCCGGCATTATGTGGTCGGTTGAAATATCATCCCCAACCTTTATTACGACAGCGCCTTTGAGATCGCCTGATACCGGTGGGTTGACGGTGACGGGTTGGATGTTGCTCCCGCGAACAATCGTGAGGTCCGCCGCTTCATCTTCGGAGGCAGGCGGGACAAGACCCGGATTGTCTTGCGAGAACCTAGTCGGTAGGTCCTGGCTAGGTGGCTCGATATCCAACTTTCGCGGATCGGCAATTACTCCGGCAATCGCGCTGGCCGCCGCGACTTCAGAGCTGCTGAGATAGACCTCGTCTTCGGCCAGCCCGGAACGTCCCTTGAAGTTGCGGTTTATCGCCCGTAGCGACTTGGTGCCTTCGGCCGGCACGTGACCAGTTCCGATACAGAAACCGCAGGTATTCTCGGCAACGTTGACGCCGGCATCGATGAGATCAGTCAGTAACCCTTCTCTCGTCAACTCGGCAACGTCCTTGCGGCTACTCGGGTGAATCACGAAATCGATTGACGGATGCACCTGGTTTCCCCTCATGATGCGTGCCGCCGCTTTCAAGTCCATGTACGCGCCGTTGGTGCAGCTACCGATCGCGACTTGGTCGATTTTCGTGCCTTCGACCTGAGATACTGGCACACCCTTGTCCGGGTTGCTGGGCAACGCGACCAGGGGCTCGACCTCGGAGAGATCGAGATGGATGGAATCGTCGTACTCAGCATCGGCATCGGGCAGGGCCTCACGCCAGTCCTCTCCCCGGCCTACGAGCTCGAAGAAGTCGCGCGTAATGTCGTCTGAAGGGAAAATTGACGTGGTCAGGCCCACCTCCGCCCCCATGTTGGTTATGGTGCACCGCTGCTGAGCGTTGAGTGCCCGAATTCCAGGCCCGGTGTACTCGAAGATATTGCCCAAACCGCCGCGGACAGTGATTCTCCGGAGCAGTTCTAAGATGACGTCCTTGGCCGTGCACCAAGGGCCCAACTGGCCGGTCAGGTGAACGTTCACGACCTTTGGCATCGTGAAGAAATAGGGGCCACCTCCCATAGCCACCGCGATGTCGAGTCCGCCGGCGCCAATCGCGATCATTCCGAGACCGCCGCAATGAGGCGTATGGCTGTCTGCTCCCAGAGCTACCTCTCCTGGGACTGCAAAGTGCTCCTGATGAATCTGGTGCCCGATGCCGGTCGCCGGCTTGCCCCACCAGATGCCGTACTTCTTGGCCGAGCTAGCCAGGTAAAGGTGGTCCTCGGTGTTGCGCTGATCTACCTGGATGACATTGTGGTCGCCGTAGGCCACGGCTACTTTTGTCCTGATTCGCGGAAGCCCCATGGCTTCGAAGTTCAACATCACCATGGTTCCGGTGATGTCTTGGATCAATGCCTGATCTACTTGAATGCCGATCTCCTGTCCGGCCTCGATCTCGCCATCCGTCAGGTGGGCTTCCAGGATCTTATGTGTGAGACTTTTTCCCATTTGCTCAAATCACCTCGGCACGTCTACGTCAGAGCTTCGCGATTCTATCTATAGGATATCAGGTTCGCTCGCTTGCCTAGCGTGGACCGAGCGAGTAGGTGCCAACATGACAGGCATTTCTGCGCAAACACCAAGCGATGGGACCGGCTAAGTTGAGTCTGGACAATCGGAAGTCAACGATACCCCGTACCGCCGGCCGACCCGATTCAACGACTCCACAACCGACGGTGGCAACATTATGCCCGTCCGCCTGCGCTCGGTCCTGGTGGCGAGTTTGCGTTCGCCGGGCACGGTTACACGGTGTACGCCGGAAAGCGACGGAGTAGACCTCAGAGCGTCTACCATTGCATCCATCATGCGCTGGAAGTCCAGCAGCGGCCGAAATGCCTCGACGTCGATCGCAAGCATGAATTGGCCGGTGGTCCAACTGGTCGGGTCCATGATCGAACTGTAACCGGCGCCCGAGAGGACGCCGCCGAGAACGTCCGCCATAATTGCCAGGCCGGTCCCCTTGTAGCTCCCCATTTGAGGACGACTGCCAAGCGGTAACAGTGCTCCCCCGCTCTCGATGTCACTGGGATCGGTGCTCGGCTCACCATCCTTGTCGATCAACCAACCGTCCGGCAACGCAGTTCCTGCTTCGTGCGCCAGCACGATTCGGCCGTAGGATACGACGCTGCTGGCGATGTCCAGGATGAACGCGGGCCGGTCGCCGGATGGAGCCGCGATGCTGAATGGGTTCGTGCCGAGCGATGCCTTCGCTCCGCCGGCCGGGGCCATTTGCGGATAGGCGTTGTTCGTCACTATACCGATCATCCCATGGTCCAATGCCATCATGGCGTAGTGGCAGGCTATGCCTAGATGGTGCGTATTCATTACTGCCACGGCGCCAATGCCGGCAGTGCCGGCCTTTTTGATGGCCAGGCGCATCGCCCTGGTCGCAACGACGCCTCCAAGGCCTTTATCGCCGTCGAGCAGGACCGTGGCGGCGGTCTCTCGTATGGCATGAACGTGGGGAGCCGGGTTGATCAATCCGCGCTCAAGTCCTGGCAGGAAGCCGGGATGGCCTTCCAGTCGCCGGACCCCATGGGTGTCCACGCCGAGGAGATCTGCATGGACCAGCGCGTCGGCGGCGAAGCCGGCGTCTTCGTCGGGCACCCCTAATTTGGCGAGGACCTGCCTCACGAATGAGTCTAGCTGCGCGGCCGAATACCGTTTGGGTTCTCGCGTCATACTGCGCATATTCAGAATTGCGTACGGACTTGCGAAGGCCACCTAAGAGGATGAAAAGCGTGAGACGCCTGTCTCATACCTATTAAACGGCGGCCTCGCCCCCCTCCTCCCCTTCTGGATTCCGGCTTTCGCCGGAATGACCACGCGGGGGGCCGGAATGACGGTAGGGAGGCCGCGAATGACGATGAAGGGTTACTCAGACAACGTACTCTCATAGGAATTACGATTTGCAAACTCTCTCTATCCTGGATATTCGAGAGCGATCTGGCGATAGAGTTCGACCGCATTCTCGACCTGGGCGATTTCGACAAACTCATCGTCAGTGTGGGCCTGGGCGATGTCACCGGGTCCGAGTACTACTACCGGAATGCCGGAGTGCGCAAGCCAACCGGCGTCGGTTGCGTAAGGAACGCCGGTGGCGTTCCGGTGCCCGAACAAGTCGCCAGCGATATTCGTGGTGATCTGCACGATCTCCGAGTCGACCGGCGTGTCTATGCCTGGTAATTCCTCGAATGGGTCCTCGATCTCGACGTTCAGTGCCGGAAAGTGGCCCTGGATGCCTTCAACGATTCGGTGCAGTTCCGGTGTGATTTGGGCATAGTCCTCGTTCGGTAGTACTCGCCGGTCGATCTCGATGACGCAGCTGCCAGGGACAATGTTGACGGCGGTACCCCCGTGAATGGTGTTGACGGTCAGAGTTGGCTTGTCGAGCAGCGGATGAGATCGGCTGCTCAAGATTGGCTCGTATGCGGCGACAATCTCTTGGACGCAGGTAATCATCTGGTAGATCGCGTTATCGCCCAACTCTGGTAGAGACGAGTGGGCTGTCTTTCCAATCGTGTGTAATCGCCAGCGGGTCATGCCCTTGTGGGCGATGACGACATGAAGCTCCGTCGGCTCTCCAACGATTGCTGCGTCGATTCGCGGTCCGTGCTTTGCGAACGCCTCTATGCCGCGCATCTTGTGCTCTTCATCGACAGATCCCAACATTATGATGTTCACGTTGAGGCCGCCTGGTTCTTCGACCAGCGTCTCGAACATGGCCAACATCGCGGCGAGAGATCCCTTTGTGTCGCAGGAGCCTCGTCCAAGGAGCCTTCCGTTCTCCCGTCTGGGCTCGAGCAGACGGGCACCGACTGGCTCCAGCGTTACAGTGTCCATATGGGCGTCGAAGAGAAGGGTCCGCCGGGCACCGGCAACCTTCAGCTCCGCCCAAGTGTTAGACCTGCCGGGAAGAACCTCCTGGAATTGTGGGGTCAAGCCCAGCCCGCGGAAAAAATTTGCCAGGTACTCGCTCATCCTCGCTTCGGCCCGTTTCCCACCTGGGAAATATGGATTCACACTTTCGATGGCTACCAGGTCGCCCAGAATCTCAATAGCCCTGGCCGCCCGTTGGCCGTTGCTGCCGCTTTTCACGTCCGATATCTCCTCTCGTAGTTCGCCGGTATAGGATATGATACGATCCGGAAATTGTCTCGCTGGACGTTCAAAACATTCTGTATCGGGTGAAACAATAAGATGGCAGTTGCTGAAAGCCGGCTTCGTCTTGAGGACACGTTCATTGTAGATGTAGATGTCCATCTTCATGAAACACCTGGTGACTTGATCGAATATTGCGATATGCCTTGGCGAAAGTCGCTCGAGGCGATAAAGGATGTACCTGAGCGTTACCTCGACATTCCAGGATTCTCGCCCGGCGGACCGGGAAGCGGTGGTTATACGCCCAGTTTCCCTGGGGGAATTAACCGCCGGATGGTATTCACCCCGGAGCAGATGCGGGAAGATTTGGATGATCTTTCGATCGACTTGGGAATACTGATTCCCGATAATTTCCTGAAGTTTGCCTTGATAGCCCACGCAGAGTATGCCGAGGCGTTGGCCCGGGCCTACAATCGCTGGCTAATTGACAGATGGCTTGGAAACAACGACGGGCTCTACGGCGCCCTTCTGGCCGCACCCCAGGACCCGGCGAGCGCCGGGCGCGAAATACTTCATTTGGGCAGCGAGGAAAAGATCGTCGCGGTATTCCTGCCGACTTGCGGCGTGTATCCGCTATACGGGAACCGCAAGTACGATCCGATTTTCGAAGCCGCCGAACAGATGGATCTTCCCCTGATTCTCCATGCGGTGGGAGGTACCCACAACGCGTTCCCCTACCAATTGGAGCAGTTCGAAACCGAGTTCGCGAGGCACGCCCTCGCCCATCCCTTCTCGATAATGGCAAACCTTACTCACATGATCTCTACCGGCGTGCCGGCGCGTTACCCCAACCTGCGCGTTTGTTTGCAAGAGGTCGGCATCTCCTGGGTGCCCTTTATGATGATGAGGCTGGACAAGGAGTACAGCGAGCGCAGGCGCGACGTGCCCCACCTCACCGACCGGCCGAGCGAGTACATCAAACGGCAGTTCGTGGTCTCGACTCAACCGATCGAGGAGCCGGCCGACATGGCCGACGTTGCTACGCTGATCAAGCTGTTCGATGGCGAGGACAGCGTAATGTTTGCTTCAGACTGGCCCCACCACGATTTCGATCATCCGAGGACGGTTTTCAATATTCCAGTACCGGCCGAGGTGAAGTCGAAGATCATGGGCGAAAACGCCGTCCGGTTCTTCAAGCTTCCCGCGCCAGTCCACGCCCGGGTCTGACCAGACAGCTAGTCCTACGCCCGACTGAGTCTTAGGAGACTAGACGCGCGGGGCGTTCTAGTCATCGCCACTGAAAATCCAGCCTGGTTCTTCAAATGAGGGATTAGGGTAGCTGTAGAACCCCTTGCCGGAGGGCATTCCGAGGTCGCCACGCTCAATCTTGTCGGTGAGCACCGGCCGAGGTCGATCACTCTCATCTCCCGATTCGGCGAACCATTGCTTTTCGATGGCCAGTTGGATGTGAAGGCCGGCCCGGTCCATCATCTGAAACACGCCCTTCTCCGCCCTCAGGCCAATCATGAATGCGCGATCTATGTCACCGATCGAAGCCAGGCCCTCGTCGGCCAGGAACATTGCCTCTTTCTTAATCGCACGCCACAGGCGGTTGAAAACGAATCCCTGGACTTCGCCGTGGATCCGCACCGATGCCAGTCCGAGACTCTGGCCCAGCCGGCGGGTCAGCTCCAGGTGCTCTTCCTGGGTCTGTCCGCAGGTCATCGTCTCGACGTAGGGCCGCAGCCAGGGGTGGTTCAGGAAGTGCATGTTCAGTACGCGTTCCGGGTTCGTGAGTCCGGCAATCAGTCGAGAGCTCTGGATCGATGAGCTATTAGTCGCAATCGGTATCGATGGGTCGCAAATCTGGTCCAACTCGGAGAAGACCTGTTTCTTGATCTCCAGGTCCTCGGTAACGGTCTCAAGCACGAACTGAGCGCCGGCAAGCGCTTCTGCGGCGGTTGAGTGGTAGCTAATGCGATCCAATACGTCAGCGGCCGGCTCGTCCAACTCGCCGGCGGCAGCCCACTCCTCCAGCTTTGCAGACTGCTGCTGCTTTGCGTTGTCCATCGCCTCGTCTCTGATGTCGTGGAGGCGTACGGTATAGCCCGACTTAGCGCAGACCAGGCCGATTTGCCACCCCATGAGTCCGGATCCTATTAGTGTCAGCGTAGAGATTTCAGGGATTGTCAAAGAACTCTCCTTGGAATGCGCCGCACGGCGCCCGGCTTTTGGTTGGCGAAGAATATCCAATCTGGGGCGCGGCGATTTAGAGCGGCATTGATGACTTTGGTCGTGTCGCCGAAGGTATTCTATCAACGTCTCGAACTCGAACCGATCCGTCGATACCCTTTACGCCGCGTTTTCGTGCGGCTCTAGGTCCGGCGATAGGATGCGGCCAAATGCACATTAATATCCTAGAATCGAGCAGAGAGGGTCAGGAACCCACGAAGGCCGCAAGACCTTGAGACGTGAATTTCCTTTAGCGGGGCGAATCACTAGCCCTTTACGGCGCCGCTGGTGAGTCCCGCGATGAACTGCTTCTGTAGTACCAGGAACAGCAAGATGACAGGCAAAGTCATCATGACCAACAGAGCGAAGATATGCTCCCAGGCGAAGAAATACTGGCTGGTGTACTGAATTATCGTAAGTGGCAGCGTTCTCATCGCCGGATCGGTTAAGAATAGCATTGCCAACAGGAACTCATTCCACGTCCCCATGGCGATGAAGATCGCCATTGTTCCGAGGATTGGCCGGGTTAAAGGCAGCGTGATCGCTAGGTAGATCGTGAGCCGGTTCGCGCCGTCGACTAGGGCGGAGTCCTCGATCTCTCGTGGCAGCGTGTCGAAGTAGTACTTCATCAGCAGAATCGAAAAGGGCAGGCCCAGCGCCACGTAAGGACCTACTACGGCGGCGTAAGAGTTTAACGCTCCCAGCCAAAGGTTCATCCTGAATAGCGGCACGATCAACGTCGCGGATGGCAGCATAAGACCGGTGAGGATGAGCAAGAAAAAGAAATTCCGGCCAGGAATCTCTAGCCGCGAGAATCCGTACGCCGCCAGCGATGCCAGCACTAGACCGATGCCCGTGGTCACGATTGTAATTATCAGACTATTTTTTCCCGTAAGTGCGACGTTCGCCTTGTTCCAAACCTCCATGTATTTTGCGAATTCCCATGTCCTCGGTAGGAAATCAGAGCTGGTCAGGTGCTCGCCGGGTGCTTTGAACGAGGTTGAGAGAATGTAAAGGAGAGGAATCAGAAACAGTGCTGAGACGAAGAAAAGGACGGAGTGGGTACTCACCGAGACCAGGACCCGCCTGGTCGTTTTCGACAACCATCTCGGGGACGCTTGACTAGATGGAGTTGCTCTTACGAACATTCGCGGTTTCCCCTATGCCTGGTGAGCGCCCTTGTACATGCGAAGTTGAAAGTACGTGATTATCATCGCCACGGTGAGCAGGACCACCGCAGCCGCGGACGCATAGCCCGTCCGCTGGTGCCGGAATGCCTCGTGGTAGATAGTGAGAGCGATCACGTCGGTAGCGTGGAATGGCCCCCCATCGGTCAGTATGAAAACATACTCGAACGTGCGCACGGACCCGATCGCGCCGAAGATCAGCAGTGCCGCGGTCGATGGCCATAGCATGGGTATGACGACGTGCCATATTCGCTGCAAGACATTAGCCCCATCCACCAGAGCCGCGTCGATTAGCTCCGAAGGGATAGTCTGCAAGCCGGCCAGGTATATCACCATCGAGAACCCGGCCGAATGCCAGACCGCGGCCAGGATAATCCAGAGCAACGCCAACTTGTAGTCGCCCAGGAATTGCTGCTCGATACCCAACGGCCTCAGTATGGTGTTGAATAGACCCAGGTTTGGCTCATAGATGTGGTCCCAAGCGAATGCCACCACTACGGCAGATGTCGTTAGAGGCAGGAAGATTGCGGTGCGGTAGGCGTCACGCAGTTTGATCTTCCGATTTAGCATATAGGCCGCGGTGAACCCTATGACCAGTCCTGCCCCAACGGAGACTACAAACCAAATCAGATTGTTTTTGATTGAGGCCAGGAACCACTTATCGGCGGTCAACAGCTCAATGTAGTTGTCCAGGCCGACGCCTATGCGGGTTTCTTCGATCCAACCATCCCATTTGAACAGACTATCGTACAGCAACCTGAATATGGGCCAAGCCACGTACAGGAGGTATACGGCTACGGCCGGCAGGATGAAGAGAAAATTCGTCAGATGAGAGCGTCTGATGAATCGGAGGATTGACGCCTTGACGCCGGCCCGAGAAGTCGGCGACGGAGTCCAAAGTCGGGTGCGGCTCAAGTATCAGACCCCTGTTGGGATGACCCTGGCCTTTGCGGGCCAGGGTCTTGCAATAGCATGATGCTGACGGGAACCTTGGGGTTGTTGCGATTCCTGGTTCCTAGTTACACCTCGTCTCCCAGACCTTCTGTGCTTCTTCCAGAACCTCGTCGATCGTCGTACGACCATCTATCAACCCCTGCATTCCCGGAGCGAGCGACTCGTCAGTAGCCGTACACTTCGTCCACCGCAAGATAGTCCTGCCTTCGTTAAGGATAGCCATCGTTGGCGCAATGACGTTCTTGTCGAAGTTCGGGAAGGCACTTCCCATCGTAACGCCCTTCTTGGCCGGTGGAGAGGGCCTGTTCGCGATGAAATCCTGCCCGGGGCCGTCCACGTACCAATTGATCAGATCCCAGGCGCGGTCCTTGTCTGCTGTCTGAGTCATCGCCCAGCCGGCTGCCGATGACGCGAGCGTCTTCCCGTCCGGAGGCTCGATGATGCCCCACTGCTCACCGTGCCCCCCAGCCTCGCCGGCTCGTCCCGGGCCCCACCATCCGCTCCAACCCATGCACGCGGCAATCTTCTTTTCGATGAACATCTTTACCGCATCCTGGTAGCCGACGGCCAGCGGGTTGGGCTGGGTCCAGTTCCTTTCAAAGATCGTCGTGTAAAGCCTCAGCGCTTCGCGGCATTCGTCGCTGTCGAACCTTCCGGTTCCCTCCCAGTCGATCTTGTCGCGATAGCCCGGCGCGGCGGTTTCCAGCAGGAGCGTCCAGTACGAGTTAGCCCACCAGAGGGCCTTCATCGGCATTGCTAGAGCGGGGACGCCGGCCTCTGTAAACGTGTCATTGACTCTTACGTATTCGTCCCACGTTGTGGGCAACTCCAGGTCGTGCTCCGTGAATAGATCCAGATTGGCATAGGTAAATCCCAACGCCTGCGCGTAGACGGACAGATGGTAGTGGTTTCCCTTGCCTTCGATCTGGCCGAATTTCTCGAACTCGTCGATGGGGCCAGCAACGAAGTTATCCTTCCAATTGGACCCCCATTCGGCTGATGCATAGTCCTGTAGAGGGACGATCAGTTCCTCGCGGCCCATAGGCTGTAGGACGCTCCAGTTGTTCTCGAACACGTTGGGCCCGACGCCGGCCGGGACCGCTGCCTTGAGGGCGTCAATGTACCTCGGGTAATCGACGGGAATGTGCTCTTCGGTGATACCGGTGTCTTCCAGGAGGGCTTCACCCATGAACTGGCCATCCTTCTTGAATCCATCATTTGTCGCGAAGTGGACCCAACCCCAAGAGGTCACCACCTTCTTTTCCATCATTACCGGCGCGACGGTGACGACCTTCTCTTTTTCGACGATTACTTCCTTCTCGACCTCGACTACTTCTCTCTTTACGACCTCAACCGCCTTCTCAACCTCGACGGTCACTACCTTTTCTACTTCGACCGCTTTTTCAACCTCGACCGTAACGACCTTCTCGACTTCCTCTCTGACGATCTGGGTCACGACCTTCTCGACCGGGACTTCCTTTTCGACTACTTGGACCCGTTCTTCGGTGACAACTTGAGGCTGACACGCGGCCAAGATTGGCAGCGCGCCCGCCGCTCCCATTGCCGCCAGAAATGAACGACGCGACCAGTTGCGTTTCAATATCTTGTCAAACATAAACTCTCTCTCTCCTCTTAGGCAAAAAAAGTCACCACCCAAATAGAGCGCGGATCGAGCCGAGTTTCTTTATCTCGTCATCACCTCCTTTGTCCCGATGCACTCGTCAGCGCGCCCGCCAATAGTAGAATATGCGACATAACATGGCGACTATCGGATATCTTATTAAAGAATCAACTCGCTGTCACTTTCGCTCGTCTAGCACGTGCGGGCAAAGGGCAGGCGCAAATTGCCGAGGAGTTGGAAATGTTTCGACGAAGCTGGCGATCTGAGGAGTGCTACGTTCGGGAGGAAGGCGATGCCATCCACATTGGCAACTCATTGGTGGAACGTGTTCTCTCTCGCGAAGGCGGCAATTTGCGGACGGTGGCAATTGTAAACAAGCGGACCGGAAAATCTTGGCGGCTGAACACCCGCGCCGAGGTCACTCTGAGATTCGGCGCGGCAACTTCGCGCATCGACATTCCACAATGGCGCTACACACCGGGAAATCGCGAGCCGGGACCACCTGAGGACGACGTCGGATTCAGGGCCGGCTATCACAAACCAGACTTCGACGACCGAGACTGGAAAGAAGTCGAATGCATCAACGCGGCGACGGAACCGACCGACTCCGTCTGGCCGGGTTATGGCTGGTTTCGAGCTCCATTCAATCTTCCGTCGGATGGCGCCGGCTGGCAAATTGCGTTCGGACTTGGAGGCTATGACCACGAGGACTGGCAGAGCTACAGGTTGTTTGTCAACGGCGAGGAGATCGGTTCGCGTGAGCTGGGCGGTCGCTGGCGCGAGCCAAGGCCATTCACCTTAGATCCAAGCCATCCCGCCTACTCCGCGCTCCGTTTTGGCGACGATAACCTAGTCGTTATCCAAGCCGGCCGCCTGAACAAGATGCTGCCCGGCATGATCCCGGCTGAAGCTGAACACTACCTGTTCATGAGTCGAGTATCAGACCAGTTCGTCACCGTGGGGCCTCCGACCAAGGAGATACGCGATTTTCAACTCAAAGACTGGGCTTTTGGGGGCGACCGACACTGGCTGTGGGCCACCTTCTGGGCTGAGAACGAGGCGGAGCAGATTCGCGTCGCATACAACTACCAGGTTCGCGCCGGCGATCCGATAGTACGCAAGAGGGTAGAGGTCGAGAACACGGGCGCATCGTCCCGGCTACTGCTTGACGTAGACGTGGAAGATTTCGAGATTGATGGCACTACATCAGACGGTGGCCAGGGGCTGCCCATCGTGATAGGCGACGAAGCGTATTGCGCGATCGAGCATCCGGCGGGGCTGAACCAGGGTTTTGGTGATGGAGTTCGCCTCCGGCACCATCCGGCCTTCACGCTTGCGCCCGAGCAATTGACCACCAGCAAAACGGCGATATTCGGCGTAAGCGAGCGTGGCGCGGCCCGTGAAGGTTTCCTGGAATATCTGCGCAAGACTGGCCGGCGTCAAGACAAGTGGATATCCATCTACGATCCATTCGGTCTCCACGACTATACCAATCCAAGAGACCCTATGTTCCTCCTCACCGAGGAAATCGCGCTCGATACCGTCGAAATGCTCAAGGAGCTTCGTGCGCGCGGGATCACCTTCGACTATTACATAATCGACCATGGGTGGACCGATGAGACCTCCGACCTCACTTGGTTCAAGCGCGATGCATTCCCCAATGGACCTGGCAAGCTGGTCCAGGCGCTACACGAGATCGGCGTCAATTTCGGCCTGTGGTTTGCAACGAATAATGCGCCGGCATCATGTGGGCACTATCCGCCGGTGCAGGATTGCACCACCCCTCATGGCTCCAAATATCACCTGAGGTCGAAGCGCGAGCTATGCATGGCGGCCGAGCCGTACCGCACTATCTTCCGCAACGCGTTGCTTCACCACATCAGAGAGAACAATGTGCGGGCTATAAAGATTGACATGGCTCGCCTGTACTGCAACAGCACAGGGCACGACCACCTGCCGGGCAAGTATTCGCTAGAAGCGCAAATGGACGCTATGGTAGAAACCGCTCGCATAGCAATCCGAGCCTGCCCCGACCTGTTTCTGATCTGGTATTGGGGATATAAGTCGCCTTTTTGGATGTTGTATGGCGACACTGTTTTCGACAAAGGGCTGCGCATGGAGGCAGCAGCCGTAGCCAGCCCGCCGAACCCGATGTTCCGGTCGAGCGTAAGCCTGAATCTGGACCAAGCAGCTAGCTACGCCGAGTTCACGCCGCTCGTCGCCCAGGACAGTCTTGGAATCTGGATCGGCGAGGGGAATTGGGCAAATGGCTTGGGCAAAGATGACTGGCGGGATGCCTGGGTGATGGATCTGGCCCGAGGCAATCTGGTATCCCAGCCGTGGGGCAACTTAGGATTATTCGATGAAGAAGACTTCGACTTTTTGGCCGAGTGGTACCAATTCATGCGGGAGAATTGGCGGCTTTACCTGCACACGCGGCTCGTTCTTGGAGATCCCTGGAAGGCAGAGGTATATGGCTACGCCGGCGGCGACGGTACTCACGCCGTAGTGACAGTGAGCAATCCGGGCTTCAATGCGTCGGCAATCAGCCTGCGGCTTGACAAGAGGATCGGTCTACAACCGAGCGACCGTGGCTTCCTGGTACGGCAGCGCTACCCGCGGAGGGGCGTGCTGTCGCCCTCCGGCGCCGCCAGACACGCATTCGGCGAGACCGTCGTCCTGCCGCTGAGGCCGTTCGAGGTGGCTGTCGTGGAGGTCGGCGAGGACTTGGATACGTCCGGTTGGCCGGCTTGGTCGGCACCAACAATCGCTGACAGCCAGGAACTGACGGCCGAAACTCAGGCCGCGTCGCCTGACGCCGTCCACTTGACGGTTCCCCCGCCGGACCGCACCGACGTTACTGCATTTGCCGCCCGTGCCATGACTGGCGAGCTCTTGCTCCCTACCCTTCAAGAGCCACGTGCGCTTGCGTTGGTCGTCCGGCTGAGTAGGGGTGGCGCACACTGGTATCACCGGGACATTCGTGGGCTTATGACGTTACGCGCCCATGTTGGAGGGCAGGATCTGGGGCATGAGACAATTCCCGGCTACTATTTGGCCAACGGGCCGGGCAGTCCCTGGCTCATATTTCGCTTGCCGGTCCAGCCGGTGCATAGTGAACAACCTCTAAGGTTCGAGTTGGCCGGATTGCTGCCGGAGGAGGTGGAATGGCAGATCGAATCGTGGTGCTACTATGAATGGTGGAATGGTCGATAGGAGATGTTCGACTCTTTCAAATCTGGTCTTAGGAGAATCGTGATCCATGAGTGCTTCGTTGAGTGGGAAGTTTGCAGTCGTAACGGGGGCCGCCCGCGGACTCGGCCGTGAGATCGCCCAGGCTTTGGCTGAAGCGGGCGCTGACATAGTTGTGGGCGATATCCAGGAGGAAGCCGGCTCGTTGGCAGCCTCGGAGTTGGCGGAACTTGGCCGGCGCAGCGTGTACATCCACACTGATGTCACGCAGGTGGCCGATTGCCGGAACCTCATCTCGGAATCGGTCAGCCGCCTGGGTGGGTTGCACATCCTCGTGAACAACGCCGGGATCACTCCGATGGTGTCCATACCGAATACGACAGAGGAGGTGTGGGACCGCGTTCAGAACATCAACCAGAAAGGCGTCTTCTTCTGCTCGCAGGCTGCGGCGGCTATCTTCAAGGAGCAGAGGACCGGGCGCATCATAAACATTTCTTCGATTGGCGGCCACACCGGCACACTGATCGGGGCGGCGCACTATGCAGCCTCCAAGGGTGCGGTGATGAGTATGACCAAATCGTTCGCTACTCACCTGGCTCCTTATGCCGTCACGGTGAATGCGGTAGCACCGTTTCTGATGCGAACCGACCTCACCAAGGATTGGGATGAGGAGCTCTTCGAGAGCATAGCCAAGAGCGTCCCGATGCGTCGTATCGGTACACCCCGGGAAGTCGCGGATACAGTCGCGTTCTTGGCGTCTGATGCGGCCAGCTTTATCACAGGTGCGACCATAGACGTGAACGGCGGCAGTTTGATGCGTTAAGGTGCGGTGTTCGTTGGATCGGTTGGTCTCGGTCGGGTCGCCACGGTTACCAGAAGGCCAAACCCAAGAGCATCCCGTGTCAGGTCAATCTCGCGGCAGGGACATCTTGGCAGTCTGCCCTCCGTCGACGTAGATCACCTGGCCGGTCATAAAGTCTGCCCCTTCGGACGACAGGAAGACCGCCACCGACGCGATGTCTTCCGGCAGCCCTACCCTTCCCCAGGGCACCCAACTCTGTCCCTTCTCGGTCGTATAGTCCGGCATCGTTTTAAAATACCGCGGGACCTCGATGAGCCCCGGCCCGATCGCGTTCACTCTCACGCGCTTGGGCGTCAACTCTGTCGCGAGCGTCCGGGTGAAAGTATAGTTGGCGCCCTTGGTGGCGGCGTATGCAGTGTGATTGGCATAGCCGGCGAAGGCGTGGACCGAGGTCAAGTTCAAGATGCTGCCGCCGGTCCGCTTCTCGATGTGTTTCAAGGACTCCTGGGCGCAGAAGTAGTACCCACGCATGTTCACGTTGAATAGGTCGGTATAGTCCTTCTCGGTCGTCTCCTCAAACGACTTGGTCAGTGTCACGCCGGCGTTGTTGACCAGAATGTCGAGGCCTCCCAGGAAGTCGACTGCCTCTTGGACCAGACGTCGACACTCCGATACCAAGCCTAAATCGGCCTGGACCGCCAATGCTTTGCCTCCCCGCTCGTTAATCTCCGAGACCGCGTCGATGGCTCCCTTCGCGCTGCTGGCGTAGTGGAACACCACGGACGCGCCTTCCTCCGCAAATCTCTGGGCCACGCCCAGGCCGATCCCCGTGCCAGCGCCGGTAACCAGTGACAGTTTGCCTTCCAAAGCTCCCAATGTGTCTTCCCCCTGTTTGATTTTGAATCTCGCTGCATCTCTCGGGCATTTTCGATTGAGAGGAAAAGATAGGCCGGATAACCAAATTGCGCAATTCTGCTCAGATATTACCGGCCGGCTAACCCAGCAGGTTTTTCAAAACAACTGGCAGTTCGGTTAGCAGATCGCCGGCGATTGCGCCGGCCGGCCCCACAGATTTCTCCAAATTGAGCCCTGCCTTCCCGTGGATGTATACGCCAGCCCGGGCAGCGTCGTATGGGTTTGTGCCTTGGGCGATCAGCCCTCCGATCACCCCTGTCAGGACGTCGCCGGTGCCGGCAGTCGCCAGAGCCGGCGTGGCGATCGGACTTACGGCCGTCATCAGACCGCTAGCGACGACCGTGTAAGCGCCTTTTAGCACCAGCACGCCACCGAACGAACTTGCCCACTCGCGAGCGGTCTCGATCCGATCGGGTATCGTGGGTCGCCGTGTCAGGCGGGCCATCTCGCCAGGATGCGGCGTCAGCACGGCGCCGGCTGGGACCAGCTTCCACCATTCTTCGATCTCTGAGAGTAGGTTCAATCCGTCTGCGTCGATCAAGACTTTGGGAGATCCTTCTGCCCTCCTTAGCTGTTCCAGGATATTGAGCAAAAAGCTCTTACTGCTCAGGCTGGCGCCCAGGCCGGGCCCGACGACAAGCGCAGCGACGCCTTCCAACCCCTCGACTAACCTGTCCGCCGCCGACTCGTCGAGGTCGCCATCATTGTGTGGTAATGGCAGGAAGATTGGCTCGGGCGAACGACTCGCCAGCACCGGAACGCTCGGTGCCGGCACGGCCAGACCAACCAGGCCGGTCCCGACCCGCAGCGCCGCCATCGCCGAAAGCCAGGGGGCTCCGAAGTACCTGCTGGACCCGCCGGCGACAAGCAGCCGGCCGAACGTGCCCTTGTGACCTGCCGTTGGGCGGGCCGGCACTAGCGTTCGAATCGACCGACGATCAATCAAGTCTAGCGAGAGCGAATCTGTAAGCGAGGATGGAATCCCGATGTCGACTACTACTATCTCGCCGACTAAGGAGCCGCCTGGTAGAAGGTAAAGCCCACGTTTCGGGGCGCCGAGGGTGACGGTTACATCGGTTTGCAGGGTCGCAGGATCGACCTCGCCGGTATCGGCGGCCAAGCCGGAGGGCAGATCCATTGCGGCAATCTTCAATCCCCGGCGTTTGTTTCCCCGTACAGTTGCCAGGACCTCTGCCATCAAGCCCTCGATTGGGCGCCGCCGGCCGGTGCCCAGCAGCGCATCTACCACCAAGTCCGCGGTTTCGAGACAAGCCGGCAGAGGTGACAGTCCATCTTCCATTCGGCGGATCGGGACGCGTCTCTCGACCAAGAGCATTATCTTGGCGTCATTGGAGGGAGGTCTTCCAACCTGGAACACCGAGACCCTGGCGCCACGATCCGCGAGGTGTCTGGCCGCGACAAGCCCGTCCCCACCGTTGTTCCCGGGTCCGCAGAGCACAACCGTACGCAGGCCGGCCAATTCCCATCTCTCAGCCAGAGCATCGACGAAGGCTCGGCCGGCGTTTTCCATCAGCGCGGGGCCGGGTAAGCCCAGTTCGCCGGCCATGTCCTCCAGCCGGCGCATCTCGCTATTCGAAACGACTTTCATCGGCCCTCACTGTTTCGTTCAGTATGGAACGGCGTATGTCCTACTGTCTTAATTCGGTAATTCAACTGCTTCGTCATGAATGGGTCTCGGTGGTGTCTGCTTCCGGCTGATGAGATGCGACGACGAATGCGGCGCCGAGTTCCACGCTATGAGTTAGGCTAACGGCAAAGTGATTGAGTCCGATTTTCTCGGCTCGGGCCGCTGCGCCGCCGTGCAACAATATGTGCGGTTTGCCGCGCCGGTCGGAAATCACTTCGATTTCCCGCCAACCAACCCCTCGGAGGCCGGTTCCAAGCGCCTTGGTGACGGCTTCCTTGGCCGCGAATCTGACCGCCAGTTCAGGAATACGCCGGCGGGAGTATCTGATCTCCCGGGCTGTATAGATGCGGTTGAGAAAACGGTCGCCGAATCGATCGACAGCCTTGGCTATACGGTCGATCTCTATTAGGTCGATTCCGGTTGATAGAGCAACACGGCCTTCGCCGGATAGGTCGAGCACGGTTCACATCCTATCGATTGGTTATGTGTGCAGTGTTGTCCGGCTGTCGTGCATGTTAGCAAGCCGGACGTGACGGCGGTTGATGATCCTGAGATGATAGATCGGGAGAGTCTCTCCCAGTTATCCGGCGGACTTCCGGATCAGGGCGGAGATCCCAATCATGGTCTTGGCGTCGAGTATGTCGGCGCGCTCGATCGACTCAAGACACTCAGCCAGAGTATGCCATTCGATGGAGATCTCCTCGTCTGGGTCTTTCCCCAGTGGATCCTCCGAGAGCTCCGTACACAAGAAGACCTCGATGAACTCGCTACAGTATCCTGGCGCCGGATAGAATCCGGCGATCCGCTCGATATTATTCGCCCGGTAGCCGGTCTCCTCCCGCAACTCCCGGAGTGCGCAGGTCAGTGCCGACTCGCCGATCTCACGAGTACCGGCCGGAATCTCAAGCGTAATCTGCCGGATCGGATGGCGGTATTGCCTGACCAGGGCGATGCGGCCATCTGGTCCTTGGGCGACCATTGCTACGCTTCCCCGATGCGACACGACCTCCCGTTCCGTCGCAATACCGCTGGCGGTCTCGACTCTATCCAAGGTAAGCTCGACAACTTTGCCGCGAAAGACCTGTTCGGACGAGAGCAGGGACTCATTCACTTCGCTTATCTCCTCGTAACGGCGGCTTGTGGGGTTTGTTTCCATCGGTGCGCCCGATTCAACATCTCCTGTGCGTTTCGCTCCGACGCGGCGCTGCCGGTGACGCCGGACAACATCGCGGCCAACTCTTCGACTCGCTGAGTCGAATCAAGCGAGGTGACCGAGGTAATGGTCTGCTGGTCATCCGCCGATTTTCTGACCAGGAAATGATTCGTGGCGAAGCTGGCCACTTGGGGAAGATGAGTAATGCAGATAAGCTGGCGCTCCTGTCCCAGGTTCCAGAGTTTCTGCCCCACAATTCGACCGACTCTGCCACCGATTCCGGCGTCGATTTCGTCAAAAACCTGCACCGGCAAGCCGGCGCCTCGGCCGAGCACTGACTTTAGCGCCAACATCAGGCGCGAGGTTTCGCCGCCGGAGGCGATTCTTGAGAGTCCACGCAACGGGCTGCCCGGATTCATCGACACCAGAAACTCAACCCGGTCCACCCCTGTAGAGTCAAACCGCACATGGCGGCCATCCGAGAGAAGAAGTCCTTCAGGCGAATCGGTCTGTTCGATTGTTGCGGCAAATCTGGCATTGGAGAGGGCGAGCTCCTCCAGTTCGTCGGTGATCTGCGAATTCATCTGCACAGATGTCGCCTGTCGTTTCTCCGAAAGTTGACCGGCTAGAACCGATAATTCCTCGCGCAACTCCTCACGCTCGGCTTGCATTTGTCCTGAGCGCTCCTGGCGGCCGGCTATCCGACGCAACTGGTCCTCGGAGGTTGCCGCGTGTGCCAGGATGGCCTGGATGCTATCTCCGTACTTCCGCTTCAAGGCCTGTATCAGATCGAGTCGCTCTTCGAGTTCAGCCAATCTCTCCGGCGCGAACTCGATGCCGTCACGATAGGCGAGCAGATCAGCGGCCAAGTCTTCAACTTGATAAAGGCTGCTTTCGAGTTGGGAGATCCGCTCGGAAAGCGAAGGATCGAACTGGCTTATGCTTGAAAGGCGATCGACCGCCCGTGCCAATAGCTCGATTGCCGAGTTTCCATCATCGCCTACGAGAACTCTGTACGCCGCGTCGGCGCCGCCGGCGAGGGCTACGGCATTCGCGACGATCTCGCGTTCCGCCAGAAGGGCATCCTCTTCGCCTTCCGTAAGGTCGGCACTGCGGATCTCCTCCAACTGGTATTGCAGCAACTCCGTTTGCCGGCTTGACTCTTCAGCCCGTCGGTCCGATTCAAAGATCTCCCGCTCTACTTCGCGCAATCGTTCGGCCAGCCGGCCGAAGCTCATGCGCTCCCCGGTCAATCCAGCCAGTTCGTCGAGTAACCTCAAGTGTTCCGCCACCCGCAACAGGCCAAGGTGCTGACTTTGACCATGTATGTCGACGAGCGTGGCTCCGATCTCTCGCAGGGTGGTTAACGGGGTCAAGACGCCATTGACGCGCGCAACGCTGCGGCCTGATGCAACAATCTCTCTGCTTACGGTTAGCTCACCACTCTCGGTCTCGAAGCCTCTCTGTTCCAAGTCCGCAAGCGCCGAATCGTTCTGGTCGATTCTGAAGACTGCCTCGATTCGCGCCCGGTCGGCGCCGGTGCGTATGAAGTCTGCGCCTAACCTCTCGCCGAGCAATCCACCCAGAGCGTCAACCAGAATCGACTTGCCGGACCCGGTCTCGCCGGTCAGTACATTCATGCCCGGCTCGAGTTCCAGTTCGACCCGATCTATGACCGCGAAATCTGAGATCGATAGCCAACCTAACAATGGCGTCGCCCTTTTGAATCAGTCGTCAGGTCCCATCCAGAATCGGTCGGCCCGGAGGCTGCTGACTAGCGTCGTGTAGAAATACCCTGGTGGCCGATTACGCAGGAATATCGAAGGGTGCTCATCGACGCACACCCGGACTAGCTGTCCCTCTCTGAGCCTCAAATCCACGTGGCCATCGACGGTCAAGAGCATTTCGACCTCGCTGTAAGCCTCGAAATCGATGGAACTGCCGCCCGGAATCACCAACGGATACGAGAATGTGAGATAAGGCACGATTGGAGTGAGCAATATATCGCTAGATTCCGGGTGGAGAATTGGCCCTCCCGACGCGAGGGAATATGCGGTGGATCCTGTCGGCGTGGCGACAACTACCCCGTCGCCGAAATAGGTCGTAAACCTCGCTCCGTCTATCGTGGCGCGAACTCGGACCACCCTGGACAAAGCCCCTCTGCTGATGACGATGTCGTTCAGAGCGATCAACGGACAGTCTTCGGATGATGGGCCGGCGAATTGACCGCGCGAGGTACCATCAGGGTCCGTCACCTCCACCCGCAGCACGGAGCGCTCCTCGAGCCAACCCTCTCCATCGAGGTAATCCGGCAGCTTCTCTGCGGCCTCGTCCGCGCTCAGCTCGGCAAGGAACCCAAGCTCCCCAAGATTGACTCCGAGAATTGGAACACGTGCCGGCCAAGCGTGCCGCGCCGCCCTCAATATCGTGCCGTCGCCTCCCAGGGTAACGACCAGATCGCAGTCCGATAGCTCTTTCGCCGCCACTAGAGTCGGTTGGTCGTCCTCGTCGGTTGGCAGGCTGGACAGGGTCTTGGAAGTTCCGCCATTTCGTCGAACTATCGACGACAGCGTAGCTGCCAACTCCCTACTATGCTCAAGCTTAGGGTTGAAGACCACCGCGACTCTCCGACGAGGGCACAGGCCTGTAGCGGCGCCGGCGGCCACATTGGGTTGCTGGTTTGGCTTCAAACGCTAGTTCCCTTGGTCGATGTCAAATTCGTTGCCCGAGTATTCGTTCGATCGTGTGTGCTCCGCGCCCGCTACTGACCGTGAGTATACCGCGATCTTCCCGTCGGTTGTGAGTCTACCGGCTTTGACCAGGCAGTTCATTGCTTCTTGGATTGCCGGTCTAACGTCGTATCGTCCTGGCGATTTTGCCCGTAGTTATGTGGAGGTGGCATTGAATCCGAACTCTCAGATTGACCCAATCGACCGCATGAGCGTCGGACCGGCTGAAGAGGCACAATTTTCCTAAGTCGGAGTTCCACTATAATTCGCAGGAAGGTAGTCGTTGGGCACGACAGGGCTGGCCCAGTGTAACGACATCAAACACTCGGAGTTGCCGGAGTGGGAGGTGCTAGAAACATCGATTCCTGAGTTGGAGAGTGACGACACATTGCGGATGGCGAAATTCCTTCGACTGATACCCCAACGGCCGGCGGGTTGCTAAAGTGATTGATTGGAACTCTTACGCGCATCGATGGGGACTCGCCGGACGTCGGCAAGTGGCGAACATCCCCACCCGATTGAATTCTCCTTGTGCTGCCAATTCGAATCGGGCCCATTCTCGGAATGACGCGACTTTGTGATGAACTCAGGACTCAGTTGATAATGCCTGGCGATCCGCTTGAAGAGCAATACCGCACTGATGGGAACCTTCAAGATCGCATCAGTCTGCACTCAAGATTCAGCACTTCGCCGATCAGTTTTCAGAAATGGGTATTCCAGCAGATAGATTTAGATGGAAGGGAGAGTGTACTTGAGGTTGGATGCGGGAATGGGGGCCTCTTCGGCGAAAATCTAAACGAACTGTCAGTTTCCGGTTCCTTGTGTCTCACCGACCGATCTCGTGGCATGGTCGAGGCGGCCAAGGTCAACCTTAGTGACGCGACCGGCAGATTTCGGTTCTCGGTGGCCGACGTGACAAAACTTCCGTTTCGAAGCAACGTGTTCGACGTGGCTATTGCGAATCACATGCTGTACCACGTCGAGGAATTGGGCATGGCGTTGTCCGAGTTGGCGCGGGTACTGAAGCCAACGGGTCGCTTATTCGCTGCCACAAACGGCACCGATCATATGAAAGAGCTCGTGGAGTTTACCGAAGAGTTTGACTCAAGACTATACGGGTTTGGCTTGAGCCACAGGAATTTCGGATTAGAAAATGGTGGTTCTCGGCTGGGACAATGGTTTCGTGACGTGGATGTCAGGAAGTTTCCCGATAGCCTATTGATAACCGATGTCGAAGCGCTGGTGGCTTACGTAAGTTCGATCTCAGGGATCGCTCGGGATGCTCTTTCGGGGAGACGACTGAACAGATTCAGAGAATTACTGAAGAAAAGAATGCGGCAGAGTGGGGCCATTCGCGTTTCGAAAGATGTTGGGTTGTTCACCGCCGGCGAACCACGCAAGGAATTGTTGGACTCGGCTTTAGAGGACTGGGTATCGAGGGGCAAGTAGCGCTGGGTGGCACCGTTTGTTTTTGTCACCGGTTGGAGATATGCTGTCATTGAGGATGGCGCGGTAGTAGAATCCGGCGTTCGTGGCTGATGAGGCATGCATGCGACGCGCGTTTCCAGGTGCTCGTCGTGCCGCAGCGGGCGCTAGTTGCGGAGGAGCAGCCGCCGGCCGGGTATCCAGAAAACTGGGACCGTTGAGCATCCGTCGGCGAAGGCAACCGTCGACCTTTCTTTCGGGTTACGAGGAGAGCATCCCAGGGGCGCCCGCTATGCGGGACAACACCTAGGAGCTAGTGAGGGTCTTCGCGTGGACCAATCTCGGGCGCGGCGGGAACTTGTGAAGAAGCTCCGCCGAAAAGGCATCTGGGACGAGAACGTACTGGAAGCGATCCGAATTGTTCCTCGGCATCTCTTCGTGCCCCCCGAATCTGCCCACCTTGCATCCATGGATGAAGCGTTGCCAATTGGGTTCAAGCAAACTATCTCGCAGCCCTACGTGGTCGCGATGATGACCCAGGCTTTAGCCTTGGCTCAGGGAGACAGGGTCTTGGACGTGGGGACAGGCTCGGGTTATCAGGTGGCAATTCTTGCCGGCCTGTGCGCCGAAGTGTTGACGATGGAGGTAGTTCCAGAGCTGTCGAGTGCCGCACGGGCCCGCATCAGAGACCTCGGTATCGACAACGTCCGGTTCGTGATTGGCGACGGAAGCCTGGGGTTGTCGGACTACGCACGTTTCGATGGTATTGTCGTGGCGGCGGCGGCTCCCGACGCACCGCCCCCGCTCTTGGATCAGTTGGCCGATGGCGGCCGAATGGTAATCCCGATTGGTTCGCGTCGGGAGCAGCGCCTGACCCTAATCAAGAAGGTGGAATCTTCGCTGGTCAGAACGGACCTTGGCGCCGTTCGATTCGTGCCGCTGATTGGCCCCTACGGATTCGCGGAATCGTAGCGAACGCCGGTCCTTTAGTGGTCCAGGTAATCGCGGAGAATCTGGCTCAAGCGAGGGTGCCGGAGTTTGCGCAGCGCCTCGGCTTCAATCTGCCTGGCGCGCTCTCGCGTGACTCCAAGTTCCGATCCGACCTGCTCCAGCGTGCGTCGCCGGCCATCCTCCAGACCGAATCTAAGGCGCAGCGCCATTTGCTCACGCATTGTTAGATTCTGAAGCACGCTGTCGATGTGCTCTTTCAGCAATTCTTGGGCTACAGTTTCGGACGGCTGCGGGGTGACGTGATCGGGGATAAACTCCCCCAGGCTCGACTCCTCGTCCTCCCCAACTCTCGCTTGCAGCGAAACCGGCACCTGCGAGGCTCGGAATACGTCACGCACTTTCTCGACAGTGAAGCCGGTCGCCTTGGCCACCTCCTCCGGCGTTGGCTCTCTGCCCAGTTCCTGTTGCAGCCGGCGAGCAACTTGGATCAACTTGTTAATAGTTTCGACCATATGAACCGGAATGCGGATGGTTCTGGCCTGGTCCGCAATTGCCCTGGTAATGGCCTGTCGGATCCACCAGGTGGCATAGGTCGAAAACTTGTAGCCTCTGCGCCAGTCAAACTTTTCGACTGCCCTGTTAAGCCCGATGTTGCCCTCTTGGACCAGATCGAGCAAAGGCACGCCTCGCCCCAGGTACCTCTTTGCGACACTGACAACGAGCCGCAGGTTGGACTCCATCAGTCGTTTGCGAGCCAACTCACCCTGCCGGACCTGGTTGGTCAACGGCTTGAGTTCGTCCGGGGGAACTGGGCCGGCGGCGAGCCGGTCCAACGCTTCTATGCCGTGTTCGATTGCTTGGGCCAGGCGCACCTCATCCTTCGCCTTCAGCAGCGGTACGCGGCTGATCTCGCGCAGATAGAGGGCGGCCGGAGTGCCGACGCCTGAGTCCTTGCTGGGTTCGTGATATCCTGTCTTCCCGTCGTCTCGGTCGTCACCGGAGCCATCCGAGCCGGACTCGAGTCCGTTGCCCGATTCCCGGACCGGCTGGACGGTTTCGACTCCCTGAAATGGGCTGCTCGAACCCATCAAACTCTCCAGGTCCTGTCCGCGACTGGGTCGGGTCTCCGCCGGGAATGTAACAACCCCGTCAGACTCGACGAAGCTCTTGATCATTTCGCACCTCCCGGGTTTTTGTTTTGTAAATCAACGCTCTAATTTGTCTAAACACAGATTGGCGTCATCTTGTTCCCACGACCACACAATTGGTGTTGACGTAGTAGGTTCGTCCAATCTGCCCGTTGCTTCATTATCGGACCCTGTCCGTCTTCCATTCAATGAGACTTGGTTAGATGTCTGTAAACAAAGTGTTAAAGCGTCCGACGGAGTCTGGTGACAAGAATAGTAGTTGTGAGCCCTTTTCCAATCGAGGGCGCGGGCCTAAGGGTCCGAAGCCGTGCGGCACGAAAGGCCAGATTCATTGGGGTTGTGGAGATGGGGGCCGGCGACCCCTATTGACTAGTCGCTTCTCGACCCTTTGGGACTACGAGCGCGACGCAGGCGGTATAGCCATGGAGATAGTTCTGCAATCCCACCGGCCCGATTTCCCCGTTACAGAAGAAACCTGCCAGTTGGTCGATGCCAAGTTGCTCAGAAATCATCCGAGCGTCGTGGTGAGGATATCCGAATAGGCCCTCGCCGCGTCCGTTGCAGGAACATAGCAAGGCACAAACCGGCTTTCGATCGCCGAGGTCAAGCTTTGCCTGTCCCAAGAGCGCGCGCAGGTCCGCGTCCGCAGCGCGTTCGTCCCGCAAATGCAGTTGGAAGGTCTGGCCTATTTGCGGCCGCGCCCCGACGGCGATTGCGCCGGAGTTAGGATCGACGCCGACTATGTTGCGAATTAGGAAGCTACCCCGATTGAAATCGTCACGGTATTCGTCCATCGCCAGACCGACGAGGAGATTGTTCCGAGCCCGACTCTGCTCCTCAGGCGCCAGTGCATTTAGAGTCTTGGCCACTACTTCCAGCGCTGGTTTGTGACCGATTTCTTGAACCAAGTTTGCGTCGGCCGCCGTTATCGTCCAGGTCTCGCCGATTGGGTCGGCACCCTGCGACACCACCGTCTGAACCGTATAGTCTCCGCCCAGCGCAACTGCCACCGCCCCATCGCCATGGACTCGGTCGCCTTGGAACAGGTGAGTCTGTTGAGAGCGGAAGTCACCTGAAGCCAGCCCTCCGACCAATGGCGTGTCGGGGTAGGCGTTGGAGAGTGCTCCTATCAATCGCTCGGCGTCCAATGTGAAGGGATCCGCGAACATGAGCCAGGCGTTGACATCGTCGGGACGCACTCCAGTCAAGTCGTGCCAATCGCCAGGGTTCACGCACCCTTCGAGGTCCGACTGAGTGAACCTGACCGGACGCATCTCAATTCCCGGCAGAGACGACGCGAGCACCGATACTGCCGGCTTACCCTCGATCTCCTGGGCATTGCCTATGATTCCCTGGCCACTGCATCCAATCAGAACGCGTGCCCTGGTGGTTGTTTGTGCTCGTTGCACCATCGCAGGGAAATTGGGGGCGTAGGCGTGGCTGGCAAAAAGGAATACCAGATCCGCCTGCCCCGCGCTCGACGCAACCGTCGCGGTGCCGTCGAGCGCCTCGTACAAGGCACGCTCCCAGTCATCTCTCCGAACTATCGCCGCTTCTGCCAGCATGATTGTCCCCGTAGCTTGGGTTTGATCGCGATTCAAAATTCTATGGGTCTGGACCTAATCGGGCAAGGCGGAAGCCGCAGATATTGGACGGCGCTGAAACCTCGGAGCGTTTTGCCCAGGAGGGTGACTTGTCTCAGTTCTCAGCCACGCCAGCACCGACCAGCACCTTGATCGCGTCCGGGCTCCTTGCCTTGTCAAACGCTGCCTCAATCTGGTCGAGCCCGTAGAAATGGGAGACGATGGGCCGCAGATTCAGCGCTACCAGCCAGTTGACCGTCCGGTCGAATGCGCCCCATGCTCCCCAGATGGAGACAATGGATAGCTCGCGTCTGTGGAACCGGTACAGCGGAATTTCTAAGCGAGCTGATTCGGCGTGCACCCCTACCATTACTACCCTGCCATGATGGCGAACGGCTTCAAGTCCCTCGTTGAGAGCCGCGGGTACGGCGGCCACTTCGAAGCACACATCGACGCCCCGCCCGCCACTGAGGTCCCGCGCCGCCTCTAACACCGATTCTTTGCTCGGGTCGATCACGATGTCCGCTCCCAGGCGTTTCGCCAGTTCGCGCCTCGCCCGGTTTGGTTCGGATACCAGGACGATAGAGGCTCCGCTGCGTTTTGCCAACTGTGCCACCATGAGTCCGATTGGGCCGGCTCCGATCACCAGAACTTTGTCGCCTGATCGCATGCCAGATACATCCATCGCCCGTACGCAGCAGCCGAGGGGCTCCAGCAGCGTCGCGACGGAGAGGTCCGCACCCTCTGGCAAGCGTACCGCGGCTTGGACTGGCACAACGGCGTACTCTGTGAAACCGCCGGACCGCATCGGCCGGAGACACTCCATTATCGAGAACCCCGCGATGCAGTTCACGCACGAATTGCAGTTAACGCTAGGCATCACAGTGATAAAGTCTCCTACCGCAACCGCGTCTACCCCCGGCCCTGTTGCGACGACTTTGCCGGAGTACTCGTGTCCTATGACTTTCGGAGGTTGATAGAGGTCGAAGAGTCCTTGCATGGCATGCAGATCGGTGCCGCATATGCCGCATCCATGGATTTTGGACCAGAATCTGATCTGGTTCGGGTTCGGGAATCGTCGACTCTTGGATTTCGAAGTTGTAATCGCCAAGCCAAACAGCGCTCCGCATTCTAGCTCCTCCGAGTCAGGGTCAACTTGGGTACTGGACTATTCTTGGTTTGGGCTCCCGAGACATCGGCCGGGCTCAATCCTCTCCGACGCCTGAATCGAATCAGGCCATCGGGCCCAAGAGCCTCCGGGATCACCGAAAGGCTGGGGTCAGTTGTCGACTCCTGACCACGGTGATTCTGCCCGATCGTGTTTGCGACAAATCTCTCGTTCAGCACTCAACAACCGCTCGCCACGTCACTCCCACTTTCGCCCCAATAGTGCCAAATGTCAACACGAACTGAAACCTGCTGCTCGCCGAATCTTTCCCACATTTGATACGGCCGAGCGAAATGGCAACCCACGTCTGATACGCAACCAGTCTCAGGCGTTTGAGATTCGGTGACTGGTTGACCGTCTGAACACCCTCGGTTAAGGTGTTTTGCACCTGAGTCAGGCTCGTTTCGATAGCAGATCATAGGAGTCAGAGGCGTGAGAGGATACCTGGAAATTGCCGAGGGGCTCTACGAGCAAATCGAGACCATTGCGGACCATCGATACGCACCAGCATCTAGTCGAAGAGCCGGATCGGTTGGCCTCGCAACCCGACTTCTCGTCCCTTTTCGACGCCTACGCGAGCCACGATCTCGCTTCCGCCGGCATGCCGGCCTCCGAACTTGGCCGGTTCATGTCGCCGGATACCGACCTCGATGAGAAATGGGGGTTTATTCGCGCCGTATTGGGACGCGGCTCGCTATACCGGCTATTCGACTGCAATTCGTCTAACGATTCGCGACCTTTACGGCGCTGAAGACTTGAGCGCCTCTACCTATGGGCCAGTCACCGAAAGAATGCGGGCGGCTAACAAACCCGGCGTGCTGCGAAGCGTGCTGCACGACAAGGCGGGAATCGACTGGTGCATTGTCCACAACCTGGACGGGGAAGAGTATCCCTTCAGAGTGGACACTGATCGCAGTCTATTCAAGCAGGTGATAGTCGTAGCCAGGTTCTTAGGCAAGGAGACGATGGTGCCCGAGTTGGCCGGCCCGACTGGCATCACGCCTGACTCTTGGTCCGCATACAAGAGAGTCATTGACTGGTATTTCGAGCAATACGGTGAGGATGCGGTCGCGATCAAGAACAATTGCGCCTACTGGCGCAGCTTGAGATTCGATCCGGTCAGAGACGAGGACGCCGCCGCGATATTCGAACGCCAGTACGTGAAGGGTGAGAGCGTAACGGCAGCGGAGACAAAAGCGCTTCAGGACGCGACGTTCCGGCACTGTATCAGTCGGGCTGTCGAGTACGATCTGCCCGTCCAAATCCACACCGGGTACCTGGCCGGTAACTGGGGCATGGACGTTAACCGCATCCGAGCGGCGGACCTGACGAATCTATTTGCCGAGTATCAGGATGCCCGGTTCGACATATTCCACATCAGCTATCCATACCACGTTGAGCTAGGTACCCTTGCCAAGAATTATCCAAACGTGTGGCTCAACTTCTGTTGGGCGTGGATCATCGATCCCTACGCGAGCCGGCAAGCCCTCCTTGGCTACCTGACATCGGTCCCAGTCAACAAGATATTCGCCTTCGGCGGAGATGTCAGGATCGCAGATCCAACCTATGGACATCTGCTCTTGGCAAAGCGCCAGATTGCGCTCGCCCTTGGGCAGCTTGTCGCCGAGTCCTACTTCAGTGAGTCCGAGGCATTGAGCATCGCGAGGCGAATACTGCGTGACAATGCCGTAGAGTTTTTCGACCTTTGACCTACGCCGGTTGAACGACGTTCGATCCCAGGAGTGAGAGTATGATCGCCCAGACTGACAAATATGTGGTCATGTCCCATAACTCAAACGACCCGTTCAACTCCTATTGGGAGGTAGGTCCCTATCCGGATTGGACGTTCATGCTGACGATTGGCTATTTCACCGATCAAGCGGCCGGACACGGCGTGGAGCCCCACTATCACGACTGCGACGAGTTCTGGCTATTTTCCAAGGGACATGGAGAAGCCTGGATCGACGGTCAAACCCACAGGCTCACCGCCAACACGGCGGTCTATACGCCCATGGGCGCGGTTCATCGTTTCCAGATGTTTGTGCCATTCGAGACGGTGGCCGTCGTAAGCCGCATGGAACGTCAAAAAAGAGCCAAGCATATTCTGGTCGAGGAGGATGGCTCGCCGGTGCCAACCGTACCCGGCTTCGTCGCGCCCGGCGCCGACAATACTGGGCCATTCCCTGACAGAGGATCGCGTTGCCCATTGAGCGAGCTACGCGTGGTTACCTTACCGGCCGGCACGGTAATCGATGAAGAGCGGATTGGCGTCAACGAGTACTGGCTGGCAATGTCCGGCTCAACTGTCCTGGAGATCGATGGCACGGAGTTCGAGCTAGCGTCCGGCGATGTAGCAATGCTCCGCTCCGGCGCAACCCGCCAACTGCGGGCGGTAGACGCGGTCCAGTTGGCATTGGCCCGGGAGTAGTCCCGACTGAAACCTCGCAGACCGCTGCCGCTACTCCGCTAATACCACCGATTATGCCGGCGCAACCCGCCGCGGTTTTCCAAAGTTATGGCTTCAGAATAACCTTGGTGTAGCCATCTATCCGCTTATCGAACTTGTCGTACGCGTCTGCCGCGTCTTCAAGCGGGACTTCGTGGGAAACGACAAAGCTGGGCTTGGCCTTGCCGGCAGTGATCAGATCGCGCAGGTAGGCGTTATGCCGCTTGACGTTGCATTGACCGGTCTTCAGTACAAGACCCTTCTCGAACATCTTGCCGAATGGTATCAGCAACAGGCCCTCTTTCGCGTTCGCGTCCACGCCGCCTGGGTCGGATGGGACATAGAGGCCGGGGATGCCGAGTATTCCGGTTGGATTCACCACGCGGCTCAGGGCCATCAGCACAGCCGCCGGAATCTCACGGGCGGCGTTGGTGTCGTGGGCCTGATATCCTACGGCGTCGATTCCTTTATCTACGCCATCGCCGTTCCGCATATCCACGATCTGGTCGACGGGGTCCGCCTCGTCGAAGTTGATCGGAATAGCGCCGATACTTCCGGCGGCCTCGAGGCGTTCGGGGACGCGATCGACCGCGTAGACTTCGGCAGCGCCTCGGATAATGCAGCTATATACCGCCATCAGGCCTACCGGCCCGGCGCCGAATACGGCAACTGACTCGCCCGGCTGGACCTCGGCAAGATTCGCGCCGTGGTATCCGGTTGGAAAGATGTCAGCCAATAGCGCGTAGTCGGCTTCGTTCTCGTCGCCTTCAGGCAGGACAAGGCAGTTAAAATCCGCATGCGGGACCCGCAGATACTCGGCCTGACCGCCGGGATAGGGGCCCATTGCCACGTAACCATAGGCGCCGCCGGCGAATCCTGGGTTGACCGTCAGGCAGAACCCGGTGAACCCGCGCTGACAGTTTCGGCAGAACCCGCAGGCCACGTTGAAGGGCAGGACCACGCGGTCGCCTTGGTTGATCGTCTTTACGGCATTACCTACCTCGACGACTATACCCATATTCTCGTGCCCGAAAACTATGCCGGGCTCCGCAGCGGTCCTTCCCTCGTACATGTGCAGGTCTGAACCGCAGATGCAGCTCGACGTGATTTTCACTACCACGTCGTTGGGATGGAGCAGCTTGGGATCGTCTACGTTCTCGACCGTGACCTCGAATGGACCCTGGTACACTACCGCTCTCATTGAACCTACCTCCGTTAGTTTTTCGGACTGTGCCGCAGTCGTGGAGGCTTCGACCGTAATCCGATCTTTCGGTCGCGGCCGGCGTAGCTTCCGCGGCAACGATGGTCTTACCCATTGTTCGCCATAGTCGTGGTCGTGTCAATATCTCGCCGGCCCAACCAGCCGGATTGGGCACCGCCGCTGTATTTTCTTGATGGAACACATCGCATGTGATCTGATAGCCTTGTCGCCGAGTGGCGAAGTCCCGGAGCAGGAATCAGCCTCGACAAGCCAGTTTTCTAGATCACATTGAGTTTCCCCGAACTGCGGCGACTACTTTTCTATTTGGTTTTCGCGTCTCTAGCCGGCTTGTCGTGTGCGTCGCCCTTCCCAGATGGGAAAGGCGAGTTGATTCTTGCTACAACGACCAGCACGCGAGACTCCGGCCTTCTGGATGTCCTGCTGCCAGAGTTCGAGAAGGAGACCGGCTACTTCGTCAAGCCAATCGCGGTCGGCTCCGGTCAAGCGATGGCGATGGGCACGAGGGGCGAAGCGGATGTGCTTCTGGTCCATTCGCCTGATGCAGAGCGAAACTTCATGGCGGACGGTCACGGCAGCTCGCGACAGGTTGTGATGTACAACGACTTTGTCCTCCTCGGTCCCAGCTCCGATCCGGCCGCAATCAAGGACAGCTCGGCGGTGGCCGATGCATTCGCGCGGATCGCCGCAACGGAATCTCTGTTCATCAGCCGGGGCGACAACTCCGGCACCCACGCCCGTGAGCTGTCGATTTGGAGCGCGGCAGGTATCGATCCGGCCGGTAGCCACTGGTATCAGGAAACAGGCCAGGGGATGGGGGCTACCCTGAATATCGCTAACGAAAAAGACGGGTACACTTTGGTCGATCGCGGCACCTTTCTCGCTCGCGAAGCGACCCTGCGGTTGGGTATCGTCTTTGAGGGAGACGACAGTTTGCGGAACGTCTACCACGTGATTGAGGTCGATCCGGCACCGCACCCGGCAGTCAATTCCGCCGCTGCCGCGGCGTTCAGCGAGTTTCTCGTGTCACCAAGAGCCCAGGAGTTGATCGGAGAGTTTGGAATCGACAAATATGGCGAGCCGCTCTTTTTCCCGATTTCCGAGTGATTTGCGGTAGCCGCCTGCCAATCCCTGGCCCCTGATGAAGACGTTTCGCAGCACGGGGCGGTTCAGGGACACGCCGGGCATTGGCTCGAGGCTCGCATCAAATTGGCTGACAGATGTGGATCAATCTCCCTCCGGTCCTCGTACCGAGAATGATTGGGGTGTTACAGAATGGACTTGATATTCGAGGGACTGGTACAGGCGTTGAGGCTTCTGCTTGCCGGAGATCCTGAAGTCGTGCGAGTTACCCTCCTCTCGTTACAGGTGTCTATCGGCGCAACCGCCCTGAGCCTGGCCGTGGGAATGCCCTTGGGAACCGCGTTGGCGCTGAATCGGTTTCCCGGGCGTAACCTGGTGGTCAGTCTCGTTAACACCGGCATGGGCGTCCCTCCGACCGTCGTCGGGCTGGTCGGCGTCATCATGCTTTGGCGAAGCGGACCGTTCGGGTTTACCCACATCATCTACACGCCATGGGCGATCGTGATAGCGCAGTTCGCGATCGCAACCCCTATCATCACCGGCATCACGCTGGCCGCGATGCAACAGGTCAATCCAAGGCTGCGGATGCAGATTTTGTCCCTGGGCGCAAACCGATGGCAGTATTTCTGGCTATTGACTCGTGAAGCGCGTCTACCCCTGTTGGCAGCCACAATGGCCGGCTTCGGCGCGGTCATCTCCGAGGTGGGTGCGGCGATCATGGTCGGCGGAAACATAATGGGCCACACCCGCGTCTTGACAACCGCTATCGTGATGGAGGCCGGCAAGGGCGAATTTGCTCTAGCTATCGCGCTGGGGGCAATCTTGATGCTGGTCGTTTACCTTGTGAACCTCATGCTGACTTCGATTCAACAGCGGGCAAGGCCTCTTTAGCGTTGCGACCTACTCATAAGGGCTCCGAGCATCCCGAATCTGAAAATGCAAGAGGTCAAGCCTCCTCGCCGTCGGACCCGCTGATCGAGGTCCGTGGGCTCAGGATCGAGAACGCCGGCCGCGCGCTGCTCGATGTGCCGGAGCTAGAAATCCGAAGGGGCGAGACGCTCGCGTTAATAGGCCCCAATGGCGCGGGCAAGTCGACCCTGGTCCGGGTCCTGGGAATGCTCCAGCAGCCCACTTCCGGATCTGTCACATTCGACAACCGTACGGTTTTCAATCCTTCGCCGGCGGTTGACCAGGTCTCTGTGCGACGCGAGACGGCCGTAGTATTCCAGGAACCATTGTTGATGGACAATACGGTATTCAACAACGTGGCTTTGGGACTCAGGTTGCGAGGAGTCTCCGGCCCGGAGTTGAAACAGCGGGTCGATACATGGTTGGATCGATTTGGCATCACCGGCCTGGCCGATCGGCAGGCGCGCACACTCTCCGGCGGAGAAGCCCAGAGGACCAGCCTGGCCCGCGCATTCGTGCTGTCCCCCCAACTGCTGCTACTGGACGAGCCGTTCGCTGGTATCGATCCGGCGACGCGTACGGCTGTACAGACTGACGTTCAACGGGCGATGCTGGATGCGGCCACCACCACCGTCCTCGTCACCCACGATCGAGATGAGGCGCTGCTGTTTGGCGACCGCGTAGCGGTGCTCGTCGGGGGTCGGTTGGCGCAGATCGGCCCTCCCGAGGAAGTATTCAGCCGGCCGGCCGACGCCCAGGTGGCCGAGATCGTCGGCGTCGAAAATGTATTTCCCGGCGTAGTTGGGAGTTCCATCGAGGGCATGACCACGATAAAGACAACGGAGTTCGAGGTCGAGGCGGTGGGAAGCATGGCGGCCGGCCAATCAGTCTTGGCCTGCATCAGACCCGACGACGTCACGTTGACGCCGGCACAAACTCTCGCCAGCAGCGCCCGCAACCGAATCGCCGGCGTCATTGATAACATCAGGCCCAGGGGTGCAGTTGCGGAGGTCACCGTGCGGGTTGGGAGCAGCCGGCTGATCGCACTGGTGACCAGGGCTTCTCTCGGCGAGCTGGGAATTGCGCCGGGTCAGCCGGTGGTAGGCCAGTTCAAGGCGACCGCCGTCCACGTCATTTCCCAGGGCTCCAAAGCGCCTTAGGACAGGTTTTCGAGGATTCCTGCGACCAACCCGGCCTCGTCCGTTGAGGCGCTGGCAAGGGATTGCTCCAACGTTGTGCCCTCTGGGCCTTGAGACTGTAGGAGGTCGTCGGGTACGCCTATCAACTCGGACAGCATCGCCGACCTCGCGATCTCCGCCTGGCCCAGAAGCATGTCGACCTCGGTAGGCTTGTATCCGATGTCCGCGAGAGCTTTGCGAAGCTGGTTCGCGTGCTCGCGCTCGTGCGCCGAATACCGGTGAAGGCGGAAGCGCAAGTCCACCTCCCAATCGCTCCACGTGGTTGAGGCGACGAGCAGGTCGTCAGGCAGTTCCGAACACTCCCGGTTAATCTGCTCCCGGCCCCGTACCAGTTGTTCACGAATGGCGGCCACGTCGCCTTCGATAGTCGCCTCGAGGGGCCCAATCTTGGGCGGAATCGCGGTTGTGTCCTCGCCTTCGCGATACCTGCGAACCGAGTACTCGACGTTCGCAGTGTAGCGCTCCTCGATGAATACCAGGTGTCCTATGGTCTCACGTGGCGACCATTCATCGACTGCCGGCCTCTGGTCGAGCGCGTCTTCGTCCAAGCCGGCAATCAGCGCCAGTGTCTCACCGCGCGCAGCGCTGCCCTCTGCCAGCAGCAGCTGAGTCTCGCTTGGCCCCCACCCAGACGCCGCCAGGGCAAGCCGGATATTGAGCCGGCGTTCATAATCGTGATCACATAGCCGAATCAGAAGGTGGCGAATGTTGGATTCCTGGTCGCGCCAGGTGACCTTGTGCTCAAGATCCATTGGCGCGACTCGCACAAGCGCATTCAGAGTCGCCGCCCGCGAGTCCCAAGCACTGTCAACTAGCTGGTTGATCCGAGACGAATCTCGCACTTGCTCCATCATGGCTTCTAGGCCTCCATCGTCGATTTCGTCCGAACCTTCCGAAATCTCTTTTGCTTTGTCCTAAGACAGGTTTTGGGTCGCGGGGAACGGTTCGTTTTGTTGGTCCGGGAGTCCGCCAGCCGGATTCTAGGCTTACCCGCCGGCGGGTGTCAACACGGTCCATCTGCTCCAACTGATTCGGCCGGCGAGGGCAAGAATCACGATTGTGTCACCTTCTCACACGCTTCTGAGAGCCAGTTGCGCGCCCTGGAGTGGCGCGAATTCGACATGACTCTAGTGTCGGGGTCTTCGGGGAGGCAACCCGAGTCCTGTAATCGCCCAGATATACTCCGGAATTGGAATAGGTCGGAACAGATGGACTCGTGGTTGGGTGCTTGCGTAATCATCCCGAATCATGTGCGCGGCATCTTGGTGTTGGTAGAGGCGGGTTTCAAACCCGCCTCCACGGCAATCGTGAGACTTGGGCTGCCTGAAATCGCCCAGATTTGCTCCGGAATTGAAATAAGTTGGAACAGATGCAATGCGGGCCCGCCCCGATCGATGTGCCAGGCGGGATCCGCCGGTTCGACTGAGGATTCTGAGGCTGTTACCCAGGTTCACTGCGGTCAACACGTGGCGGATGTTCCGGCCCGGAATATAATCTCCCGTGGCACGGTTTTCATTCGCGAAATCCTCCAGGGTTATCTGAAGAACGGCAGGAGTCTTGATGGCTGAGAACGCTCCCGAGAGCCCGCCCACGTTGGCAGGCAGACTGCGGAGAGTGGCAAGTCTGGTTCTGATAATGGCATTGATCGTGGCCGGCATAATTTGGCTACAGGGCGGCGATCCCATTGGCAGCCTGAGGGCAGTAGTCTCTGGAGAGGCTTTGATCGCGTTGTTCGATCGGTCCCCGGCGCCTCGGCCGGGGAGGTACGCTCCCGATTTCAGTCTCACCGATCTAGATGGGAACCAGGTTACGCTCTCGGAACATCGTGGGAAGAAGGTGATCCTGAATTTCTGGGCGACGTGGTGTCCCCCGTGTCGGGCCGAAATGCCGGATCTGGAGAGGCTGGCCCATGATCACCAGGGCACGCTGACTGTTCTGCTGATTGACCTCGAAGAGGGCGAGGAGCAAATTCGTCCGTTCCTCGATGACATCGGCGTTACGCTGGTTCCATTGCTCGATTCGGATGCCGCGGTTGCCACGATGTACAGGGTAGCGGCGTTGCCGACCTCGTTGATAATTGACGAAGAGGGTGTAATCCAGGAAGTTCAGGCCGGCGCGGTCACTTACGAGTGGTTTGTCGAGCGCCTAGAGTAGCCGGAAGTTTGATACAATCAATGTTGGAAGTCGATTCCAACCAAACAACGAAATCTCATCCGAAGGTGGCGCGGCAACGGTCCAAAAGGGTCATAAATTGGCCGAAAACGCTGCGATTGACGACCTCGCCGCTCAACGGCGTGTGCCTCAATGGGCGATATGGGCAGGCTGGTCGGGCGTATTGGCTATCATTGGGCTGTTTGTCGCCGGACTCTTGGTTCCCCGGTCGGTCGTCTTTCCCGAAATCCCCGAAGCTAAGGACTTTGAGATTCCGTCGTTCGACCCTGGCACGGTCCGACTGTCTGACTATCGGGGCCAAGTAGTAGTGCTTAACTTTTGGGCTTCTTGGTGCATTCCCTGTCGGGCTGAAGCGCCGGTAATTGAAAAACTGCACCGAGAATACCGTGGCCGGGACGTTGTCTTCCTGGGCGTGAACATGCAGGACGCGGAGAACGATGCCCGTGCGTTCATCGATGAATTCGGCATGAGCTATCCCAACGGCCGCGACCTGAATGGCTCAGTCTATATTATGTACGGAGTGGCCGGTGTACCCGAGACGTTCATCATCGCCGGCGACGGCAAAGTACTCCGCAAGCACGTTGGGCCCATCGACGAGCGCCTGCTACGAAACTTCCTGGAGGAGGCGCTGCAATGAGTGAAGCGGCAGTTCCCTCCGTCACCATGGCCAAAGGGTCGACACGAGCGCACCGGCAATACCGATTTGCTGTCGGCATCCTGTTGGTTTTCCTGGCGCTCGGCTATCTTGTATTTACCAGCATCAAAGAGACCACGGTATATTATCTGACCGTGAGTGAGCTTCAGGCCCGTTCCGACACTCTCAAGGGAGAGAGGGTGCGAATAGCGGGTAATGTCGCCGAAGGAACGGTGCAGCGTGACGTCGCCACTTCGAGCGTGAGATTCGTGGTCTATGACGAGAGCGGTCGGCTCCCGGTGGTGCATAAAGGCATGGTGCCGGACATCTTCGCCGAGCACGTGGAAGTCGTCGTCGAAGGCGTATACACTGGAGACGAGTTCCACTCGACTACTCTCCTGGCGAAGTGTCCTTCTCGTTTTGAAGGCCAATTGAACACGAGCTAGCTAAGAACATTGGCAGACCTCGGCGCAATCGTGATTCTGGCGGCGTTCGTCGTCGCGGTTTTCGGGGCAACGGCCTCCATAGTGGGTCACTTGCGTGGCGTGTCCCCGCTGGTGGTCAGCGGACAGCGGGCCGCCCTTTCGGTCTGCCTGCTGTCAGTCCTGGCCGCGGCCGCGCTTATTCACGCCTTCGTCACCGACGACTTCACCGTTGGGTACGTCGCTGAGCGTTCAAGCTACGAGACCGATCTGCCGCTCAAGGTTGTCGCCTTCTACGCCGGCCAGGCCGGCTCATTGCTCTATTGGACTACCACGCTCTCGATCCTGACCGCCGTCGTAATCCTCCAGAATCGTCGGCGCCATCCCTACCTGATGCCCTACGTGACGGCGGTGCTTCTGGGGATACAGAGCTACTTCCTATTCCTGCTTGGCTTCGTAAGTAGTCCGTTTGAGAGGCTACTCTATACGCCGCCGAATGGGCTTGGCATGATGCCGTTGCTGGAAGATCCGGGGATGCTCATTCATCCCCCGATGCTGCTTGCCGGCTACATGAGCTGGGCAGTGCCCTACGCGTTCGCCATCGCCGCGCTGGCAAGCGGCCGATTGGACACGGAGTGGGTCAGGACAACCCGCAACTACGCGATATTTGCCTGGTTGGTTCTGGGCATCGGCAATCTTCTTGGCGCCTGGTGGGCCTATCACGTACTCGGATGGGGTGGATATTGGGGTTGGGACCCGGTGGAGAATGCTGCGATTTTGCCCTGGTTCGTTGGTACCGCTTACCTGCATTCCGTGATGATCCAAGAGCGCAGAGGAATGCTGAAGGTGTGGACCATGGCACTGATGATCACGACCTTCCATCTGGCCATCTACGGCACGTTCGTGGTACGGAGCGGGCTGATCGAGTCGGTCCATTCGTTCGCGATATCCGGGATAGGTCCCTATTTCCTGGGATTCCTGGCGTTCAGCTTGATTGGCTCGCTAATTCTGTTGACCCGCAGACTAGGCGCGTTGCGTTCTGAAGCTGAGTTCGATTCGCCACTGTCCAGAGAAGGGGCATTCCTCTTGAACAATCTACTGTTCCTGGGGATCACATTCGCCACTTTCCTGGGTTCGCTGTTCCCACTTTTCGTGGAGTTGGTCCAGGGAGTTCGCATCACGGTGGCAAAGCCGTACTTCGAGCAGGTCAATGGACCTATGTTCCTGGCTTTGATAGTTCTGATGGGCATTGGCCCGTTGCTACCCTGGCGAAGGGCGTCCCGTCATTTGCTTTGGAAGAATTTCGCGCCGCCGGTTATCGCAACCGCCATTCTGACGATCGTGATGTTCGCGGCCGGCGTTCGCCAATTCCTGCCCTTGATCGCCCTTGCCAGTTGCGGCTTCGTCGCCTTTGGCGTCGGCCTGGAATACTACCGAGGGATAGGAGTCCGGTTGCGCGCTGGGCGAAATCTTGGGAACGCACTTTCATCGATGCTGTCTTCCAATCGACGGAGATACGGGGGATACATCGTTCACATCGCGATAATATTGATGGGCGTCGCAATAGTTGGGTCCAATCACTATCAGATCGAACGGGAGGTGTCGTTGTCACCCGGCGAATCGATATCTCTGGGCAGGTATACGCTCACCTACAATGGACTTGCCGAGGAGGTCTTGCCGGACCGGCGGATAGTCTCAGCCAACCTCGGCCTAACGGAAGATGATTCGTCGATTGGCCAGATCGAGCCGGCCCGGAGCTTCAGGCGCAACTTCGAGCGCCAGCCTACCTCGACAATCGTAATTCGCAGTGACCTGCGCGAGGACCTCTACGTAGTCCTGGCAAGCTGGGACGCGGCCGGCAACGCCAGCTTCTTCATGTACGTGAATCCCCTGGTGATGTGGCTATGGATCGGCGGCGCTGTGTTACTGCTAGGAGGACTGGTGACAATCTGGCCCGAAAGGTCTCCATTGCGCTCGATAGCCGCGTCGTCCGCCCCGACACGGGCGGTCCGCCGGACCACGGCTGAGGCCTGAAGTGAGCCGCTTAACCTACCCTCCATCGATCGGCTGGTGTCGCGGTATCGCGGTGGCCCGCATCGGGCTGGCGTTGGCTGCGGTTTTGATCGCAATGCTTGCATTTGGCTCGCCGGCTCTCGCGGAGTCGGAGCCCTACACCGAGGAGGAGTACCGAGAGGTAGTCGATCAGCTTGGTTGCATCCAGTGCAATATGCGGCCCCTGTTTGGATGCGAGACGCCGACCTGCCTTGATTCCAAGGCGGTAATTCGACAGAAGCTCGAGGAGGGTGAATCGTCGGACGAGATAGTCCAGTTCTTCGTCGATCGGTACGGCGACTCCATCCTGCTCAATCCGCCCGCCCGGGGGCTGAATCTGTTGATCTGGGTGCTTCCAGCCGTGGCCCTGTTGGCCGGCGGTTTCGCGATCGGCCGCGTCCTCGGCCGGAGGCGCGCACCGGCCATGCAACACAGTGCCTCATCGATAGATGATGAATACGAGTCGCGAGTGGAAGAGGAACTGAGGGCGATTCAACGAGGACCTGGCTAGTGTGGGTCGAGCTTGGCATTGTTGCCGGTATCGGCGCCGCGGTCTTCGTCGCCTGGCCTTTGTGGCGTTCCAGGAATCATCGAGACTCGCGCGTGATGTCCTTGAGACTGGGAGAGTTGGAAACCCAGAGGGACCTGGCCTACCGAGAGCTTGTCGATCTTGACGACGACCGCAATCTTGGCAAGATCAGCGAGGAAGACTATGCGCCCTTGCTCGCGGAGAGCCGGCAACGGGCGGCGATGTTGCTCCGGGAGATCGATCAGGTGCGGCCGCTTGCCGAGACCGAGATGTCGCTAGTCAACGCTGAGGTCGCCTCGCGCGGCGGTGCCGAGTCATCACCGGGTTCCCGCATCTGCCCAAACTGCAGTTTTTCGGCGGGTCCATCCGCGAATTTCTGCTCCAACTGTGGCGTCCGGCTCGGCGAAGACGGCCAACCGAACCCTGGTTGACCTGTGGGAAACGATGACACGCCTTAAGGTCTGGGGGTTTGTACATTGGCCGGAGAGTGGGCCCGGCCGTGACCTTTTGAGTCGAGTGAAGCAACCACGCCTGGTATGTCCGCAAATAGGCAGTTCAGCGAACTAGGATAGCGAGGACAAGCGCTTCAAGATGTCGTTACATTTGCGTTCGATTCTTCCGGGTTGCTTGGTCTTGGCGGCCACCATTACTGCGTTGCTCATAAATCCCGGTGCGGCACAGGCGGCTGGCAACGCCGTCTTGGTGACCGGAGAAGTAGAGGTGGCTGACTCCGAAATGTCGCCGGCGGACCTGATAGTGAACGTGCACGCCGGTTTCGGCGAGGGATTTGCCGTCGTCGGCCGGACGCAACCCGACGCGTCGGGACGCTACGTTGTGGAGTTGCCGCTGCGACCCAATAACAGCGTGTTTGTATCGGTCTCCTATGAAGGGGTTACCTACTTCACTGACCCCATCAATGTGCCGGCGGACGGGCCAGTTGCGTTGCTGCCGATTACAGTCTTTCCGACTACCGACGACGAATCCGTGATAAGGGTCGAGTCCTCGACGATCGTGATCGCCCAGATCGATCCGCAGCAGCAACAGATGACCGTCTTGGAAATGATGACATTGGTCAACGAGTCGACCAATGTGTACATTGGCGACAAGAGAGGGGAGCCGGGCACCGGCGTCCCAGGCGTGCGCAATCGCACGTTGACCGTCGACCTCCCGGAGGGCGCCGGAAGCTTTCAGATTCAGCGGGGCCTGGGCTCGGAAGACCTCATCCCCAGTGCCGGCAAGTTCTACTTTACCGAACCGGTGTTTCCCGGGCGTCGCCAGATCGTGTACTCGTATCAAATTGGCTATCCGTTTGCCGCCCATCTCTTCGCTCGTCCGCTCAGCTATCAGACCACCTTGCTAAGAGTATTGATGCCAGAGATAGGCGCGCGGGTGGACAGTCCAGACCTGGAGGCCGCAGGCCTGACTGAGCTTCAGGGACGTAGTTACCAGATGCTGTTCGGCACCAACCTGTCTCCCGGCACGGTGGTGCGGCTGCAGGTCAGTGGACTACCTGTGCAGCCGGCCGGCGCTCGGCTAAATTTTGAAGCATTGCGAATCTTGACGGTAGGCCTGCTCTTGCTGGCTCTCGGTGCTATTGGGTTCTATACGGTTCGTGCCAAGACCGGATTAATGTCAGGGCGCATGCCGGATCGATCCGGCCGCAGCTCAGGTCAACAGAATCCGCCCGCTGTGTCGAGACAAGGGGGTTCCGGACCCGAGCCAAGCGATGAGTGAGGCCCCGCAAGACGCTCAGTTTGCGATCTCCGTCGATAGACTCTATAGACGTTTCGACCACCGGCCGGCCCTTGCCGGCGTTAGTTTCGATCTCCTGTGGGGCAGCCGAACACTGCTGTTAGGCCCAAATGGTGCCGGCAAGTCTACGTTGTTGCGGGTGTTGGCCACGCTGGCCAGACCCTCGGCCGGGAATGCGAGGGTCGCGGGTTACGACGTCACGGATGAGGCCGCTGATGTGCGGCGCTTGATCGGCTACGTCGGCCACCAGACTTACCTGTACGGCGATCTCACCGTCCAGGAGAATCTCCGGTTCTATGCGCGCCTGTACGGAATGGGTAGCTCGCACGGTTCCTTAGAGTTCTTAGTCGATGCCCTCGATCTGGACCAATTCCTCAACCAGCGGGTACGCACATTATCTCGTGGATGGCAACAGCGGGCGGCATTGGCCCGCGCCCTGCTACACGATCCGATAATCCTTCTTCTGGATGAGCCGGACGCCGGCCTCGACGAAGCGGCCGCCGCGACCATGCTCGAAATGCTCCAAGATCGCGATTGGACTATGTTGATTGCCACTCACTCACTCGACCGATTCGAGCCGCTGAGTAGCGACGTCATACGATTGGAGGCCGGACGCATGGCCGGCAACGCATCGAACCAGCCGGACCATGCCGTTCGAGTCGGCTGAGCGTTAATCCAATGTCCGCGGTAGCCGCGATCGTCTGGAAAGACCTCGTCCTTGAGCTGCGGACTCGCGAGGTCCTCACCAGCACCGCTCTCTTCGCCCTATTGGTGGCGCTCACTTTCAGCTTTGCTCTCGATCTCCGACTTGACGCAGCGAGAGAGGTCGTGCCCGGTGCATTCTGGGTGACCATGATACTCAGCGCGTTGCTGGGATTGAACAGATCGCTCGCCGTGGAACGCGAGGGTTCGACGTTCGAAGGTTTGCGGATGGCCCCGGTAGACCGGTCGACTATTTTTGCCGCAAAGTTTTTCGTGAACCTGCTCTACATGCTGTGGATCGCGCTGATCAGCGCAGTGGCTTTCTCTGTCTTCTTCAACATTGGCTTTGAGTGGGTGGGACTGGCAACTGCGGTGGTTTTAGGGTCTATAGGACTCTCCGCCGTGGGTACGATTCTGGCGGCGATGGCGACCAGCACACGGGCCCGTGAGGCTCTTCTGCCGGCCTTGATGCTGCCCATCATGACGCCAGTTGTGATAGCGGCAGTGCGGGCAACCGAGTTCTCGATGGATGGCCAAGGTGTGGACAAGTGGGGGATTTGGTTCAGCGTGTTAATCGTATTTGATATAGTATTTGCGGCTCTCTCATTTATCTCTTTCGAGTTCGTCGTAGAGGAGTAAGGCCACTGATCAGTAAGGAGCTGAAGCTTGAGAAAGAAGCTTCGAGCCGATCCGCAGGCGCCTTATCTCGCATTGATTGGCTGGGTTGGATCGCGATCCTTTCGTTGACGATAGCGTTGTTCGCTATCTTCATCCTGGCGCCAACCGAGCGGCTTCAGGGCGTAGTACAACGCCTGTTTTACTTTCACATCACGTTTGCATACCTTGCCTACGCTTCTTTTGTGATGGTGTTGGTTGGGAGTGTCCTCTACCTCCTCAAGCGCAGCTTGAAAATCGACGCTTGGGCTCGGTCGTCCGCGGAGATCGGAGTGATGTTTATTTCCCTCAATCTCATCACCGGAATTTTCTGGATGCGCCAGGTTTGGGGCGCTTGGTGGACGTGGGACCCCAGACTGACGACTACGCTGATTCTTTGGTTCATCTATGCCGCGTATCTGATGCTAAGATCGTACGCCGGCAGCGATCATCGCGGAGCGGCATTCGGGTCGGTGATAGGCATCTTTGGCGCCGCGATGATACCGATAGTACATTTCTCGGTGGTCTGGTGGCGGTCAATCCATCCAGAGCCGACCGTGGTCAGAGAGGGCGGTCCGGCGATGCCGACTACGATGATTGTCACGATGTTTATAACGATTGTGGCCTTTTCCTTGGTGTACGTATATCTCTTACGGACCCGCCTGAGAATCGAAGACCTGCGCGAAAGGCTGTCCGAAACCCACGAGACTAGTTAGTGAACGGTATCTAGGAGGCGATCTGCTGATGGATACAGGGATGATATTTCTCTTCGCCGGCTTCACTGCGGTTTGGCTGGTGATCGGTGGATACGTATTGCGTCTGAATCAGAAGATTCGAGAGCTGAATGACGAGATAGACCGATTGGCTCACCAGAGTAGCTCCGAGCGTGAGCCTGCCTAAACGGATCACTAGCACTTCCCATCCTGCTCTGTTCTTCGCACTCATGGGTGGTGGGAGGCGGTTGGTTCCCAGATTTTCGGAACCTCGTGACGCGGCCTCCATATAGGCCAGGACAAACAACGGCAACTCCACCCCCGTTCTTGCTACAGGCAGAGTTAGTTTCGCCAGAGGAGGTCGGCCATCTTGGACTCGATTGAGAAAGTTGCCGAGGAAGTTCGAGGGTGCACCCTCTGCACCCTCGCCAAGGGTCGAAAGCGGGCTGTCCCGGGCGAAGGGCCGGCCAACCCGCCGATTATGCTGATCGGCGAAGGCCCCGGATTTCACGAAAACGAGCAGGGCCGGCCGTTCGTTGGCCCCGCCGGCAAGTTCTTGGAAGAGCTCTTGGGCACGATAGGGTTCAACAGAACCGAAGTCTTTATCGCCAATGTAGTGAAATGCAGGCCACCAAGCAATCGTGATCCCATGCCCGGTGAGATAGCGGCCTGCGACCCGTATCTGCAACGCCAGATCAAGCTCCTCGACCCCAAGATCATAGTCACGCTTGGCCGTTTCTCGATGGCAAAATTCTTCCCGGGCCAGACTATCGGCCGCATACACGGACAATCACGACTGAGAGACGGACGGTACGTGATCGCGATGTACCATCCGGCAGCCGCCCTGCACAATCCTCGGCTGCGTTCGGTAATCGAGGACGATTTCAAGAAAGTGGGCGATCTTTTGGACCAGTTGGAGGCGCGCGTCGAGCCGCCGGTCCGAGAGGAGCCCAACCAGTTGTCTCTATTCTGATTGCGCTACCGCGCGTAGGTGCCGGCCCTATTGATCTGCCCATTCGATGATTTGGTATTATCTTCGCGTGATCGAAGGATTGCGTGGGCGATTGTTTAACGCAGTCGTTCCGGCAATTTGAGGTGGCTCACAATATACCCAATGAGTGACAGCCCTTCGATGTTTCGACTGAGGCAACGCCAGTATTATTGAGACTTGATACGAACCGAGGTTGACTGAAATGCCAAGATACGATCTAGATGGACAGGTAGCCATAGTGACGGGCGCCGGCAGGGGAATCGGCAGGGCCATCGCCCGCCGGCTGGCGCAGGAGGGCGCCAGCGTCGCCATCTCTGACCTTGACGTGGATAACGCGGCCGGTGTGGCAAACGAAATCGAGGCCGCCGGCGGTACGGCTACTTCGTTGCGAACCGACGTAACAAGTAAGGCTGACGTCGACAAGATGGTCGAGGATGCGGTCGCCCGTTTCGGCCGGCTGGACATTCTCGTAAACAACGCCGGCATCGGCGCGGTCGTTCCCTTGATCGATACCGATGAGTCTACTTGGGATGCCCTGATGAACGTGAATGCGAAGGGTACGCTGCTCTGCTCGCAGGCGGCGGCCAGGCAAATGATCGCCCAGGGCGAAGGGGGCCGAATCATCAACAACGCATCCGGCGCCGGCAAGATCGCGCCGGGCCAGGCGATTCCTCTCGGCGCCTACGCCGCCAGCAAGCACGCTGTCGTGGCTATCACCAGACAAATGGGTCTGGAGCTATCTCCCCACAGGATCCTGGTCAACTGCGTGTGCGCGGGCATCGTTGACACCCCGATGTGGGATCTGATTGACCGCGAGGTGGCAAAGCTTCAGGAAGTACCGGTCGGGTCCGTAAAGGCCGGCGCGGTTGCGTCCATCCCGTTGGGCCGGATCCAGGAACCGGACGATGTCGCCAACGTGGTGGCGTTCCTTACCTCGGACGACGCGAACTATGTCACCGGCCAAGCCTACAACGTCTGTGGCGGCATACTGCCAGTTTGAGGCGTCCTAGGACGCGATCTCTCGGCAATCCGTGGTGAGATCTCCGATCTGGATCTCTGCTCTCCAATGTGGAGTTTTCCGTCTGGAGGCATTCGGGCATTGGCGACCAATATGGTTACTTAGCAGGTAAGGGCGCGATAGCCGCGAGGAGCGAAAACCTTGGAACCAGATCGATCGGATGATGCGGCGTCGGTGAGATTGCTCGCCGTATTTACCAACCCGCCGCCGGGACAATTCCCAAGCCATCTGGCGGACGGACCCGGCCTATCGTTCTCCTACGCCGGCCTGTCCAACGATGAAGTCCTGTCCCGCCTCAAAGTCACCGACGACGAATTCGACGATTCTGACCCGGATCATCCAACGAGGCGAGTCGAACTCACAGATGCCGCAGTCGGTCTTGTCGTGACTTTGGAGTACGTCTACTACCCGGAGCACGATTCAGTCGTGTACGGGGCCTGCTTGAAGAACAATGGACACGAGGTGATCGAACACCTGGGCGCCCTCCGCTCATATGACCTGCTAATTGAGCCACTACAGTCTCTCGGTAACCCAGCGGTGCACACTATAGGCGGCGGCGTGACCCATATGCTCTATCCGCCAATGGCCTACCGGCTCCAGGAATCGTATATTGCCGGACCTAACGTTCTAACAATAGACTCGGGGCCTTCTGGGCGGTCTTCGAACAAAGACCTGCCGTTCTTCTACGTGGAGAATGGTGACCGGACCTCCGGCATATTTGGGGGTATCGAATGGTCCGGCCTCTGGCATTTCGATTTCATTCGTAAAGACGAGCCCCATCAAATCCACTACGGACAGCTTGGCCCTGATAAATCGTTGTCCATCCAGGGAGGAATGGACGAAGTCAACCTGAATCTGATGCCCGGTGAGACCTTCCGCGCTCCGCGCGTTCTTCTCGGGTTCTACGAGGGTCCGTTGGAAGCCGGCCGCAACCGGCTGCGCAGGTTTATCAGTGAGTGGGCGCCGGCCCTGTCCGACGGCCGGCAAATGCCGTTCATTCAGGCGGTTCCTGGTGGTTACATCTGCCCGCCGAGCCTTACCAATGACGCCCAATGCAGGGCTCACGCAGAGGCGAACGCCGAGATCGGCGCCGAGTTCTACGTAATCGAGTGCTGGTTCCAGGACCTGCCCGGCCAGCCTGAAGCCTGGGGAGCGACAGGCTCTTCGCGGGGGACCTGGCATCCGGCCCCAGCGCGTTTTCCTGACATGAAATCACTTGCCGACTTCGTTCGATCGAAGGGGCTCCGGTTTGGCCTTTGGACCGACATGGAAGTGGCGCACGCGACATCCGAAGTTGCGCGTGAGCATCCGGAGTGGGTCTTGTATGTGCCCGGTGATCGGGGGACGCCTCCGTCTCCGACCGGCCTCTTCAACCTGGCTCTCCCGGCTGCTCAGGACTGGGCCATCGCCGTATATGATCGCCTGATCGATGAGTACGGCGTCGAATGGATCTTCTACGACAACAACATCGATCCCAGGCCGTATTGGGACGCGAACCAGCCGGCTCACCGGCTCGGCCGGCTCCAGCACGACTACATCCGAGGCGTTTGGCGGGTCTGGGACGAGGTCCGGCGCCGCCATCCGAACGTCGTGTTAGAGAACTGCTCTTCAGGCGGCCGGCGGATCGACCTGGGAACTCTCCGCCGGGCCCACTGTAACTTCATCAGCGATCAGTTCCGTTACGGCGATGCAGTTCGCTATCAGTTCAGCGGCGCAAACACCGTCCTGCCGGGACACATCATGATCAACGGCCTTTGCCGTGGTTGGGACGACTATCCGGATGAGGCGTTCCACCAACATTTTGCCGGCTTGCTCAACATAACTGAAGGGGTCGAGAACTGGTCCGGCGATTTGAAAAAGAGGGCGAGCAAGCACCTTGAAGTGTACAAGTCGGTCCGCCACCTGTTGGCCGAGGATTTCTATCCTTTGTTTCCCCAACCCCAGAGCCTGCGGGAATGGGATGGATGGCAGTTTCACGATCCTGCGACAGGGGAAGGATTCGTCCTGGCATTCCGAGTTCAGTCTGATCTTGAGCAAGCTAGTCCGCGGCTGAGGGGATTGGATGCCGCGCGCACCTATGCGCTGGAAGATCCATATGCTGGCACAACCCGCCTGGTAGACGGGCGGATTCTGCTGGAGGAAGGCTTGCCCCTCACGCTGCCGGCGAACGGCACTCAGTTGATTCGCTACCGGCCAACCTGAGTCCGGGCTACGGCGGTCGCCGGCTGTCCAATTTTTGTCGGGAGACTAGTGTCTGAAGTGCCGTTCGCCGGTCAATAGCATCGCAATCTGATGTTCGTTTGCGGCACGTACAATCTCTTTGTCCTTAATCGATCCACCGGGCTGGATAATCGCGGTAACGCCCGCTGATGCGGCGTGCTCCACGCCGTCCGGCATTGGAAAGTATGCGTCGGATGCGAGAACTGCTCCGGCAGAGCGTTCGCCCGCCTTGCGAACCGCGATATCTACCGCGTCCACCCTGCTCATCTGGCCGGCGCCTACGCCTGCAACCGAGAGACCCTTCGCCAGGACTATCGCGTTGCTCTTTACAAACTTGACCGTCCTCCATGCGAATTCGAGGTCGATAAGCTCCTCCGGCGTTGGCGTCCGATCGCTTGCGACGGTGAAGCCGATCTCCGTCCCAGGCGCCGAATCTTCCGTTTGGACCAGAAAACCTCCGTCGATTCGTCGAAAGTCCAGGCCCCCGGTGGGGGCAACCCGACGCTCGGACTTGCTGAGTTCGTCGGGAGCGATCGCCAGCACCCGCAAGTTCTTCTTCTTCCTCAGAATCGCCAGAGCCTCCGGCGAGTAATCCGGCGCGATGACATCTTCGTAGAACAGTTTGGCTATCTCTCCGGCCGTGTCCGCGTCGACCTCGCGATTGAGCCCGATTGCCCCTCCAAACGCGGACATCGGATCGCCCTCGTAGGCTCTTCGGTATGCCGCCGGCAGGTTTTCGGCGCAAGCCAGGCCGCATGGGTTGCTGTGTTTGATGATTGCTACGCAGGGTTGAGCGAACTCGCGAACACATCTCCAGGCGGCATCCACGTCCTGTAGGTTGTTGAACGAGAGCGCCTTCCCATTTAGCTGTTCCGCGCCGGCAATCGAGGCCGCAGTTCGGGGATTTGGCGCTTGGTGGTAGAGGGCCGCCTCCTGGTGGGGGTTTTCGCCGTAGCGCAGGTCTGCCACTTTGCTCAATGAGATAGTCAGTTCATCCGGAAACAGCAGATCGTTGCTGCGCAGGTAGCCTGCGACGTGCGTGTCGTACGCCGCTACGTGCTGGAATGCCTTGGCAGCCATCGATCGCTTCATTTCCAGTGAGGGTCCGCCTTCTGAGAGCGCCGCGAGTGCGTCGTCGTAGTCGGATGGGTCTACAAGAGTCAGAACGCTCCGAAAATTTTTTGCGCCGGCTCTGAGCATGGCCACACCGCCCACATCGATCTGCTCTATCGCTTCGTCGAGCGAGGTCTCCGGCTTTTCGACCGTCTCACGGAACGGGTATAGGTTGACCACCAGGACCGAGATCGGTTCGATGCCCATGCGGGACAGTTCCGCAACATCGTCGCTGTTGGAGGTCCTGGCTAGCAGGCCGGCGTGAACCCTCGGGTGCAAGGTCTTGACCCGGCCGCCAAGCATTTCGGGAAAGCCGGTGAGATCAGAAACCGCAGTGGCGTCCACGCCAATCGATTGAAGGTATGCCTTCGTCCCGTCCGTCGCGAACAATCCGTAGCCCAACCTCTTTAGTCCAAGAGCTAACCGATCGACCCCAGTCTTGTCCGATGGGCTTATGAGCGCATTCACAATGATCGCCTCCGAACTCGGTTCTACTTGAAATAGGCCCGTCCGTGGTGTGTAGTCTTGGAGCGCAAGGCCATTTCAATGACATTATAGACCGAGGGCGCCGCGCATTTGCGGGCAACGAATCCCCAGCCGGTTCGTGGTATCCTGGCCGGAGATATCAAAAACAAGTTTATTCGAACAACTTAGTTATTGACGGCTGGATATCCTTTGTCTAAAATGTGAGCCACTATCTACCGGCGTCCACATTCCTTGGGCTAGATCGGGCGGAAATGCCGGCAATCGGCGTTACATTCGATCCCTCGTTCCTCCAAATCGTCGGTGTTTCATTTTGTGGAGACTGTCCAGGGCACTTTATGGCTGCTTTTCGCGGAAATGCTTTAGCTGCATCTTCGGCCACTCGCGCGGAATCGGTTGCGGTTACCGGTCAGCGGCGCCGAACGTCAGCATCAATCCCGGCTGGACTTGGCACGCGCGCGAAATTTGTGGTCTGGTTGGCCCTGGTTCTGCCTGTTGGGGTCTTTGGCGGCCTCGTATTGCTCGACTTCGAGCCCCTGCCGGCCTGGTTTCTCCCGTTTGTTGGCGTTTGGCTGCTTGCGTCTCCAATCTCTGCGCTAGTACTGACCCACCTGGTGTTTCAGAGGCCGCTGCGTGATATTCATCAGATCGAGCGATCGGTCCGGCGTCTCGCCGGCTACGACTTCGACACTCCCGTGCCCACGGAAGTCTTCGCGGAGTTGAACCCGGCTGCAAGGCACCTGCGTCAACTGGGTCAACTTCTGGCCGAGTTCGAAATGATAACCGTTCGTGGCCACTCAGACGCCGAGGCGCGAATCGGACATCAGCGCGATGTGGTCGACCACCTTTCGCTAGAGAACGCTCGTTTGCAGCGTGAATCCGAGATACTAAGAGAGCTCGCGAGCTACATCACACGAGATCTGGGAGCCCCGCAGATTTGTGGCAAGCTGATCGCGACCCTTGAGGACAAACTTCACTTCTCTCTGGTCGAGGTGTACTTGTGTGAAGGGGAGCCCTGCGAACGCATGGTGCTTGCGGCGAAATACGACCGTAAGCGCAATGTCCGGCTCGTTGGCGACTACATACGTGAGTTCAACGCGATTGATGTCGCCAAGCTGAGCCGCCGAAATATCTTGACATGGCCGTTGAGGACGGGTAATCCCCTCACCATCCGAGACTTCTCGGATCAGGCGTGGATTGAAAGCGAGCAGGGCGAGCTCTTGTCGCAAATGGTAGTGCCGCTAGCCGCTAACGAAAAGCTCCACGGGGTCCTCTTTATCGGGGCCGATGAGGCCTCTCTGTACAACAAGAGCGACGAGCACCTGGTGGCGTCAGTCGCCGGCCTGGCCGCGGTTGCGATTCACAACGTGCATCTAAACGCCGAGGCTGCTAAAGTCGACGCGCTTCGCGAACTCGATCGTTTGAAGACCGAGTTGCTGTCGACCGTGTCCCACGAGCTGCGCACGCCGCTCGCCTCGATCAAGGGTTACTCTACGACTCTTCTCCGTAGCGACGTCGAATGGGACCAACAGGAGCAGACAGAGTTCCTGGGAATGATCGACGAAGAGGCGGACCGCCTCAGCAGCCTGATCGACGATCTGCTTGAAATGTCCGCGATCGAGGCCGGCGTGTTCCAAATTCGCCGCCGGATGACCAACGTGGGTAAGTTGGCCCAAAAGCTGGTGAAGCGAACAAGGGCGCACACGCAACTACACAAGTTGAGTTGTCACGTACAGCCCGGGTTGAGCGAGACGGCGATCGACGCCCGTAGAATCGAGCAGGTCGTCAGCAACCTCTTGGAAAACTCAATCAAGTACTCGCAGGACGGTGGCAAAATCAAAGTGTCAGTCGAAGAAGACCGCTCAGTGATTCTGGTAAGCGTGGCTGACCAGGGAATAGGAATACCGCACGAAGAGATCGGATTGATTTTCGATCGATTCTATCGTGTCAAGAATTCCCGTTCGTACGAAACTGGTGGGTCCGGCTTGGGACTGGCTATCTGTCGGGGAATTGTCGAAGCCCACGGAGGCCGAATCTGGGTGGACAGCGATGCCGGTGTAGGAAGCGTGTTTACGTTCTCGATCCCCATCACTCGCGTCGAAGAGGAGGAGGATAATTTGGTTATGGAGACAGCTAAATAAAATGACACGTGAACAAGTACTGATAGTTGACGATGAGCCCAAGATTCTCAGACTGGTGCGCAGCAATCTTGAGAAGCTCGGCTACAAAATTATTACGGCACAGGACGGCGAAAGCGCCCTGAATGCCGCCGAGATGAACGAGCCGGATCTCATTATTCTGGATCTCATGTTGCCTCGCATGGATGGCTACGAGGTGTGTCGCCGGCTGCGCGAGTTTTCCACCGTCCCGGTAATCATGCTGACCGCCCGCGAGGAGGAACCCCATAAGATTCGCGGTCTTGAACTGGGCGCCGACGATTACCTGACTAAACCATTCAGCGTACAGGAGCTTATTGCCCGAATCAGGGCTGTCCTCAGGCGGACCCGCCTTCCCAACGCTACTCGCCACGAGCCCGCGTTCAAATGCGATGGTTTTGAGATGAATTTCGCCCAGCGCCGGCTGCACGCTGCCGGCAGGCAGGTCAAGCTCAGTCCCACCGAGTACAAGCTCCTTTACCACTTGGTTACGAACCATGGCAGGGTGGTTCTGCACCAAGACCTGCTGACCAAGGTTTGGGGCCGTGAGTATAGGGACGAGACAGAGTACCTCAGGGTCTACATTCGATATCTGCGCCAGAAGATCGAGGTCGAACCCTCGAATCCGAGGTTGATCCTGACCGAGCCAGGGGTCGGCTACATGTTCGCGGGTGTCCCGGAAAAGGCTCAACAGCCGGAGAAAGCTGCCGTCTAGCCGGCTAGGTCGAAACGCTCGATCGCGTAGCTGAGGACGTCAGTCCCCGCAGGCACGACTTCGTCCGCGACGGAATGCACTTCGGCCGGTGAACCGGATACAGCAAGCGCCAAGCCGGCCCATTCCAGCATCTCGAGGTCGTTCAGGTCATTGCCAATCGCGAGCACCTGCGACCGGTCTACTCTCAAGTGCGCGGTCAACCAGGCAAGCGCGCTTCCTTTGCTGGCACCGATCCGATTGAATTCGACCATGTTTGGATGTCCGCTCGACACGTGGGCCCGACCAGCGAACTTGACCCGCAACTCCTCGGTCAAAGCGTATGTCCGGCTCTCGTCGCAGATTATCGACAAGTGAAGAGGTTCTGGAGTTAGGTAGCCGCTCAACTCGCCAACCGCCATCGCGCCGCTTCGCGTCCAGCTCCCGTAGGCCGGTGACGATTCATCCAAGCTCTCGATAAGCAGTTCGTTCCTCCGATAAACGTTTAGCGCCAAGTTTCTCCGCCTAGCTTCCTCCAACACGCTTGAGGAAATTTGGATTGGGATCGTTCGCTGATAGATATCGGAATCGGTGGCGGGATCGTAGATCAACGCTCCTCCGTAGCATATGAGCGGCGCGTTCGTTCCGAGACGACGCGCGAATGGCGAGAGCGAACCGGGCATCCGGCCGGAGGCCAACGTGAACAGCTTGCCGGCCGCGGTCAGGCGGCTCACCGTGGCGATCGTGCGCTTGAGCAGGGGACTGCCCCATTTGAAGATCGTGCCGTCCAGATCGGACACGATCATGCGTATATACATTTGAGCTACCTTTAACGCTATTTTAATTACTTGGGGCAATGCTTTTACCCCAATTTAATCGCAAAGATTTATTCTGGTTTTCGTGGAAGAGTGGGAGTGCTCAAAGGCAAGCCTATTGCCACAGGTCAAAGGAAATGCCGGGGGAGGAGGTGCATCTGAGCACTCTCATTCTGGGGGTTTTGGCCTGCTCGAGGCCCATCCCGACTCTCTTGTAATCACTTCGTCTAACCTCGCCTGATCTCCTCGTTAACTCGATTTCCCTCGTTAGATCTTGTTGCTCGGTTCGCATCTCATTTGCGTGAGATAGGACCCTTGCGTACCGCTACAGAATATTGGATCTCCTCGTGAATGGTGCTACCCACGAGAGAATCTTCCATCTCCAACGCGTTTGCCGGCATCCTGAGCACACCGCCTGGGCGAATCTGCCATGCCGAGTCAATTGGGTTGAGCCAGTGTCCCACCTGGTTTCGAGATTTGTTGGCAGTGCGCCGCGTGTGCCTGCGCGAGCCCCTATCATACTTCGACGGGGACCCTACTTCACGCGAGCGCCGAGGTATCGTCGGACAACAGCGCCAGATTGGGGTTAGAATTAGACGGGCGCCTTCTGGCTGCGTTGCGGGCGTCGCTTGGACCCGGAAATCTAAGTAGGATCGACGACTGACCCATCATCTCAACCGCGCACGAATGTCATAGAGTACCGGCCTGACCGCCAGGTGCGCAATGCCGAGGGTCGTCTTCTGGAGTTCGATGAGGTTGGATACGAGTAGATGAATCCACTAGCAATGACTTGGACCTCGATCAAAGATGTCTATGATGAGCTCTATCGAATCATAGGCATGAACCTGATGTGGTTCGCTGCCTCCGCGCTGTTGTTTATGGTGATTAGCGGGATAGCCAATATCATTTGGGGCGAAACACTTGTTGGAGGGTTCGCGACCGCGGTGGCTGGATTGTTGCTTGTCATAGGACCAAATCCGGCCGCGGCGGGGTTGCACTACTTTACTCGCCACATAGCGAAGGAAGAGATTCTTCACTTCAGCTTCTTTTGGGAAGGACTGAGGATGTTCTGGCGCAAGGCAACACTCTTGTTTCTGATCAGTCTTGGCGTAACAGGCATCCTGGTTGTCAATATGGGCTTCTACTTTGACAGGGGACAGGAGAGCCCAATATTCACCGGTGTTGCGGTGTTTATCGGCTGGGTGATGTTGGTCTGGCTAATGATGCAACCCTACATGCTTCCCATGTTGATCGAGCAGGAGGATAAGAGAGTCCTTATCGTGCTAAGGAACTCGCTATTGCTTGCACTGGACAATATCATACTGTCGGTATTCTTTTTGATAGTGTTCATCTTTATCGCCCTCATCCCCATGCTCTTCGGGTTCCCGCTGATCATAGCGACTTTCGGCTGTGGGTTGGTGGCGATGATGAGCGAGCGCGCGACGTTGGGGTTGATTCCCAAGTACAAGCGTCGCGCCGACGAAGACGCGACGTCCTGAACGCACCTACCGGCTCGATCTCTCCGCCAGATCGAACCAATGTCTCGAATCACTTAAGAAGCCGTCCAAGTTGCGGCGGATTTCGCGTACACTGTCGCCGCCAAACTTGTCGATGAGCGCGCCGGCCACGACTAACGCAACCATAGCTTCGCCAATAACGCCGGCCGCCGGTACCGCACACACGTCCGATCGTTGATACTTGGTCGGGCTGCTCTGCCCTGACGCTAGGTCAACCGAGTTCTGCGCCTTGATCGTCGTCGATATGGGTTTCATCGCGCCGCGCACCAGCAACGGTTCACCGTTCGTGACCCCGCCTTCCAAGCCGCCGGCACGGTTCGACCCGCGCACAACCCTGCCATCATCGGCGTAGAACTGGTCGTGGGCCTCGGTTCCGTATAGCGCCGCGGTGTTGAATCCACCGCCAATCTCTACACCCTTTATCGCGTTAATGCTCAGGATCGCCTGCGCGAGCCGGCCGTCCAGCTTCCGGTCCCAATGCACGTAGCTGCCCATCCCGGGCACCATGCCCGTCACGACCACTTCGAAGACGCCTCCGAGCGTATCGCCTCTCTTCCTCGCGTCGTCAATGTGGCTGATCATTCGGGCCTCGCCATCTGGATCGATACACCGGACCGGTGACTCGTCCACTTGGCCGAACTGCTCGGCCTCGCCTGTGATAGAGGATTCGGCGCGGACCCGACCTATCTGGACGATGTGGCTGAAAACCTCCATCCCGAACTCCGACAAGAGCCGGCGCGCCACCGCTCCGCAGGCCACTCTCGTCGTAGTCTCGCGCGCGCTTGATCTCTCCAAAACGAGCCGCATGTCGTCGTGCCCGTACTTTACGCCGCCGACCCAATCCGCGTGGCCTGGCCTGGGTACCGTAATTGGAGCCATCTTGCGATTTTTCCAGTTTTCCCAGTCGCGATTGTCGATGCGAAGCGTGATGGGCCCACCGGTGGTCTTTCCATTTGCAACGCCCGACAGAATGACTGCCCGGTCCTTCTCGATCTTCATCCGGCCGCCGCGGCCATAGCCGTGCTGCCGGCGGGCGAGCTGAAGGGCGATGTAGTCTTCGTCGATTTCCAGGCCGGCCGGCACGCCCTCGACTATGCCGGTCAATGAAGGACCGTGGGACTCGCCGGCGGTCAGGAATCTCAGATCGGTCAACTTTGCCCATCCATCACGAGTTGGAGTCGCTGCTCAAAATCGGGGAAAGACACTGCAATGCTCTCATAGTCCACTATTTCTACCAGTTCCTCGGTCAGAAGCGAAGCTATCCGCAGCGACATTGCTATTCTATGATCTCCGTGCGAGTCTACCGTACCTCCCCGAATATGCGAAGGTCCTTCGACCGCGAACCCGTCCGGCAGCGACTCTATCGACACCCCCAACTTCGTGAGTTCGTTCGTTATAGCCTCAATTCGGTCGGTCTCCTTGACTCTGAGCTCGGCCGCTCCCGTCACCACTGTCCGGCCTCGTGCCTGAGAAGCCACAACCGCGAGCAATGGCAGTTCGTCCAGGATTGCCGGGACCTGATCCCCGTCGATCGTAATCGCGCTCAGTTCGGCCGGCTCAATTCGCAGGTCGGCAATAGCCTCGCCGGCGGATTCCCGCCGATCGTCCAGGTGTATCGAGGCTCCCATCGCCTCGATCGCGTCAATGAATCCCGTGCGAGTTGGGTTGATCCCTACGTTGCGGATCAACAACTCTGAGTTGGGCAGGAGCATCGCGGCCGCCAGAAAGTACGCTGCCGACGAGAAGTCGCCTGGGACAGTGACATCTACAGCTCTCAAGTCTGAAGGACCTACAATTTCGGTGCTGGTCCCATTAACGCGCAGCGAAGCGCCCATCGCGCCTAGCATCAGCTCGGTATGATTGCGGCTCGCCGGCGACTCGGTCACCCGGGTTGTGCCCTCGGTTTGACATCCGGCCAATAGGATCGCCGACTTTACCTGCGCGCTCGCGACGGGAGTCTCGTAGTCAATCGGCGAAAGCCTGTCCCCAATGATCGCCAGCGGGGCGAAGCGATTTCCCTCTCGGCCGAACATTCTCGCCCCCATCCTTGCTAAGGGGCGTATGATCCGGTCCATTGGGCGACTTCGCAGAGACCCATCGCCATCGATGACCGAGAACCCCGGGTGTCCAGCTTGGATGCCGCTGATCAGGCGCATCGTCGTGCCTGAGTTGTGCGCATCCAGCACCCGGGATGGTTCCGCTAATCCTTGTGGGCCAGGCGCGTCCAAGACCAGCATGTCGCGTTCCCATTCCGCCTCCAGGCCGAGCTGACGGGCGCAGTCGAGACTGGCAAGGCAGTCCGCCGATCTGACGAAATTGTGGACCGCGCACTTGCCGGTTGCGAGCGTAGTGAGAAGTACCGCGCGGTGCGAAATGGACTTGTCGCCAGGAACTTCCAGTTCCCCGACTAGCCTTGGCATCGATCCACGACCTTATCGCATAAGTCGCTTGAACCGGGTTCTCTACCTGCCGTCATAGCGAACGCTCTTGACCATCCAAGCGTGAGAGACAGACGCGTTGGAACCGGAGTTGCGCGCCTCTGATCAGATCTTTCGGCCAATCGCTTTGGCAATTCCCTTAAGTTCTGTCATGAGTTGGGAGAAGATCTCCGGCTTCAGCGCCTGAGGCCCGTCGGACAGCGCCCGATCCGGGTGTGGGTGCACTTCAATGATGAGGCCGTCGGCGCCGGCTGCCACGCCAGCCTTGGCCGCGGCGCCAACAAGGTTCCACTTGCCGGTAGCGTGGCTCGGGTCGACGAAAACCGGCAGGTGCGTCAGCTGCTTGAGGACGGGCACCGCGTTGATGTCGAATGTGTACCGGGTCGCCGTTTCGAATGTTCTGATTCCGCGCTCGCAAACCACTACGTTGTAGTTGCGATTCGACAGAACGTATTCCGCCGACATCAAGAGTTCTTGGATGGTCGACGCCGGCCCCCTCTTTACCATCACGGGCTTGCCCGACTTGCCCACGTCATGCAGCAGTGCGAAATTCTGTGTGTTGCGAGCCCCCACCTGAAGCATTGCAGAGTGATTCGCGACGGGCTCTATGAGATTCGATGCGAGGATTTCGGTAACTGTCGGAATCCCAACCTCTTCGCTAACTTCCGAAAGTAGATCGAGGCCGGCCTCGCCAAGTCCCTGAAAGCTGTAGGGCGACGTACGAGGCTTGTAGGCGCCGCCCCGCAGCATCTTTGCGCCGGCTTCCTTGACCGCGTAAGCCGTTTCGAGAAGCTGCTCTCGGCTTTCCACCGCGCAGGGGCCGGCTATTACGACAATCTCGTCACCTCCGACCGTGACTCCATCGACGTCGAAAACGGTCGGATCCGGCTTGAAATCACGGCTGGCCAGCTTGAATGGCTCCAGGATCGGCATTATGTTCTCGACTCCTGGCAGCGCCTCCAATGGCTCAGCGATTAGCGGCCGTTCATCGCCGATGATTCCGATGATGGTCCGTTCTTCCCCGGCCGACAAATGAGCGCGGTAGCCGAGCTCTTCAATTCGAGAAACAACTTCTTTGACTTCGCGCTCTGCCGCGGACTTCCTCATTACGACAATCATGTTTGGTATCCCTTCAAGCACCTATGGCGCCGCGAGATCCCTACGCTCCATGTCTTATGCGCGGGACTCATGGGCGAATTAACCTTCGATTTTTGCAGGTTTTGTCCAATCGCCTTGCGATTTCGGACATGGGTTGGCCTAAGGTCTCTCGGATTAAACCTATGCAAAATGATAATACCGAGCACCTATTTTCCGTAGTGTATAGGATTAGTCAATGCCGCTCGGCGGGACGCATTCTAGGTTTGCCGGTCACGGCCTGTCAAGAACTGGGAAACGACTGTGTGCGGGGCTAGTTCTTTGCCCTCTTGCGCCGGCCGCGCCAAAGGACTAGTAGGCCGCCGCCCCAGGTAATCAGGTATGCGACCACGAGGGCACCCAGCGCAGATCCAATCGTGATTAACGTCTCGGTGTCTTCGCGGAGATTCACGAAACTTGCCAGTACAATCGCACCATAGGCGACAGCAACCACGGCGATTATTTGCCGGAATTTGCGCCGGTTCACGAGGTACGTGAACGCGAGCATGGCTAGTAACAGCCCCCAGACCACCAGTTTGAATACAAGCACGTCCTCATATCTCCCGTTCGCCAGGTGTTTAACTAAGGATTATAGTTGATCGTGTATAGTCCTCTTCATCTTATCTCATAACCGGACGTGATCGCTCATAGCTTGTCTTGCGGCGACCGGCACAGCGTGCTAGATTTTTCAAGCCAAGAGAATGTCAGGATCGAACGAATTGGACGAGTCAGCCAATAAACCTGCCGATGCCTTATCCGCAATCGAGATGCTCGTCGACGGGGCCATAGCGCGTGGACATTCCCGGCCAGATTACGAGCGCGCAGGGCGCAAGGGCATACCGGAGGTGATCCTCGCGACCAACAAAGCGACGGAGCAGATCGTCGACCTCGTAGATGGATTCGTATCGACGGTTGGCCGAGCGATAATAAGTGATATCCCCGCGGCCCGCGCCGGCGAGGTAGCCGGCCGGTTTCCTGACTCGAGTATGGAATACCACGAGTTGGCCAGGATGGCGGTGATTCGCGGTGAGAGCTTCCAGCGCCTTAGAACCGCCGGCCGGGTGGGAATCATTACCGCAGGGACTTCCGATCTGCCAATGGCCCAGCAAGCCGCGGTCATGGCGACTGAAATGGGTTGCCAGGTCAAAATAGTGAGCGACGTTGGTGTTGCAGGGATTCATAGGTTGGTGGAGCCGCTTTCCCAGCTTCTCGATGCCGACGTTGACGTGCTAATCGTCGCAGCTGGGATGGACGGCGCATTACCGTCGGTCGTCGCCGGCCTTGTACACTTGCCAGTTATTGGTTTGCCCACGTCGAACGGATATGGCCTTGGTGGCAAGGGACGCGCGGCTCTTCTGTCGATGTTGCAGACCTGCTCGCCGGGACTCGTCGTTGTCAACATCGACAACGGCGTCGGAGCCGGCGCCAGCGCGGCACTTATAGCGAACCGCGTAGCGACAACCGACCGGCGAAACATATCTTGAGTGTCGCCTATTTCGACTGCTTCTCCGGCATCAGCGGTGACATGGCAGTGGGAGCCCTGCTCGACGCTGGCGTACCTCTAGAGTATCTGAACGACCAGCTTAGTACTCTGCCGTTTTCCGGCTTTACCCTTTCATCCCACAGGGTCCAGCACAACGGGTTTATTGGCACTCAATTCTCGGTCGACGTCGCGGACGCCCAACCAGAGAGGCACCTAGGAGATATCGCCTCTGGCATCAATGCTTCGGGAATCTCTGCCCGGGCAAAAGCAACGGCGTTGTCGGTGTTCAATCATCTCGCCGAGGCAGAGGCCGCCGTCCATGGCGTTGAAATCGACCAGGTGCATTTTCACGAGGTCGGTGCTGTCGACTCGATTGTAGACATAGTCGGTGTCGCCGTGTGCCTCGACCGATTGGGCGTTGACGCGGTCTTCAGCTCACCGGTGCCGACCGGCTCCGGCACGGTTCGCACCGCTCATGGCCTGATTCCGGTGCCCGGTCCTGCCGTTCTTTGGATGATGGCCGAATCCAAGATTCCAAGCCGGCCAGGTCTCGGACCAGGTGAGCTATCAACGCCGACTGGGGTCGCCATTCTCTCCAGCTTGGCTCAATTCGAACAGCCGGATATGGCCCTGAGCGGAGTAGGAGTGGGCTACGGACAAAAGCGCTTCGAGTGGCCGAACATGTTGCGCGTCTGGCTGGCCGATCAACCGGGCGTTAACTCAGATCTCCAGGTCGGTACGGTTGTGGAAATCGAGGCGAATGTGGATGACATGACTGCCGAAGCGATCGGCTGGACCGTTGAGGATCTAATGAGGAAGGGCGCTCTTGACGTGTTTCTAACGCCGATTCAAATGAAAAAAGGCCGACCCGCTACTAAAATCTCTGTTATAGCTGATCCGGCCGACCTGCGCCCGCTCAGCGAGTCAATGATTCGCCAAATGAGCACCCTGGGAGTCCGCTGGTCGACGAAATCGCGATTCATGGCCCGGCGCGAGTTGGAGACGATCGAGACGCCGTGGGGCCCGGCGCGCATTAAATGGAAACTGGTCGGCGAGGAGCGAAGCCCCTCTCCAGAGTATGAAGACGTCGCCGCAATCGCCGCGCGCGTTGGTCTGCCGTTTTCGAGCGTGCACAAAGAGGTCGCACGGTTAGCGCAGTCGGAGACCGCTGAGAATCAACTTCGGTAGGGTACACACAGGTGGCGTGGAAATCATCCCCAGTATCAAGTGACGAGATTCGATCCGCATTCTTGGAGTATTTTGCGGACCGGAATCATCAGATCGTCTCTAGCTCATCGTTGGTTCCCATTGGGGACCCGACTTTATTGTTCGTCAACGCCGGCATGGTCCAATTCAAAGACGTATTCCTGGGAACCGAGCGCCGTCCATACAACCGTGCTACTACGGCCCAGAAGTGCGTGCGTGCCGGCGGCAAACATAACGATCTCGACGAAGTAGGACACACGGCGCGCCACCACGTCTTCTTCGAAATGCTCGGGAATTTTTCCTTCGGTGACTACTTCAAACGCGATGCAATCGAGTTCGCTTGGGAGTTCATTACCGAGGTCGTCAATCTGCCGAAAGATAGCCTATGGGCTACGATTTTCGAAAGCGACGAGGAAGCGAACTCCCTTTGGCAGGAAATCGCCGAACTGCCGGCCGAGCGCGTAGTCCGGCTTGGTGAGAAGGACAATTTCTGGGCGATGGGCGATACCGGTCCGTGCGGTCCCTGTTCCGAGATCATGCTGGATCGAGGAGCCGATCACGGATGCGGCGTACCAGAGTGCGGCATCGGCCAGTGCGACTGCGACCGTTGGCTTGAGATCTGGAATCTGGTCTTTATGCAGTACAACTGCGACCAGAACGGCGAACTCACACCACTCCCTAAGCCCAGTATCGACACCGGAATGGGCCTCGAGCGCGTGGCCTCGGTGGTCCAAGGCGTTCCCACCAACTGGGATACCGATCTGTTCCGCCCAATTATTCGAAGGATCGAAGAGGTCTCCGATCGACCGTACCAGACTGACGGCCGCGGGTTCTCCCACCGAGTAATCGCCGACCACGTTCGGGCGTCGACGTTCTTGATCGGCGATGGGGTCCTGCCCAGCAACGAAGGACAGGGTTACGTGCTGCGGCGCATCCTTCGAAGAGCAATCAGGCTTGGGAGAACAATAGGGGTTGAGCGCCAGTTTCTGGGCGAGATATCCGACTCGGTGATTGAGACGATGAAGGTCGCCTATCCCGAGCTTGCCCACCGGCGGGAGTTCATCTTGCAGGTGATCGATGGCGAAGAGGATCGCTTCAGGGGCACCCTGACCCATGGAATGAACGAGTTGGCAGTCCTGATAGACGACGTGCGCCAGCGCGGCGGCGATACCGTGACCGGCGAGGAGGCTTTCCGCCTGCACGACACGTTCGGTTTCCCGAAAGAGCTGACAGCCGAGTTGGTCGCCGAAGCCGGTTTGAAACTTGATGAGTCTGGTTTCGCCATGGCGATGGAGAGGCAGCGTGAGATTGCTCGCGCGGCCTCCAGGTTCACCGAGGGAGACGACAACGAGACAGAGGAGTTGAGGTCCATCGCGGAGGGTGGCGAGTTCGTTGGCTACGATGCCGACGAAGCCGACTCGACTATTTTGGCGATTCTCGAGGATGGCCGACGAGTCGACCGCGCCGGCACCGACGCATCCGTGACTCTGGTTCTTCGTAGGACGCCCTTCTATGCCGAGGCCGGCGGTCAGGTTGGCGATACTGGATCCATAGTTGGAGCGCGCGGTCGTGCGGAAGTCTTGGATACCCAGCGCCCGGTCGAAAGCGTGATCGTCCACCGAGCGAAACTGGTCGAAGGCGAGCTATCCCAGGGAGAAAACGTCGTCGCCACCATTGACGCCGAGCGGCGCCAACGGGTTCGCCGGCACCACACGGCGACGCACCTATTGCATCGGGCTCTGCGCGAAATGTTGGGTCAGCACGTCCACCAATCCGGCTCGCTGGTCGCTCCCGATCGCTTGCGGTTTGACTTTACTCACGTCGCGCCGATTCAGCCGGAGCAGATTGCTGAAATCGAGGCCTTGATAGCCCGACAAATCAGACTTGATCGACCCGTAAGCGCGACTTACACGACATACGACGCAGCCATCAAGGCCGGCGCCATGGCGCTATTCGGCGAGAAATACGGCGATGAGGTGCGGATGCTCGAGATAGACGGTTTCAGTCGCGAGCTCTGTGGCGGCACCCATGTCAGGAGGACCGGAGAAATAGGCAGTTTCCTGATCAGGTCCGAGACTGCCGTCGGTGCGGGCGTGCGGCGAATCGAGGCGCTGGCCGGCGATGCTGCCGATCTATTCGTTCGCGACCGACTGAACCTGTTGGCCCGATTGACCGACGAGCTTGGAAGCCAACCCTTGGCTCGTCTGCGAAACATACGGGATGAGCTCGGAGAAATGAAGAATCAGTTGGACAGGATACAGCGCGAGCAAGCCTCGACCTGGGTCGGAGAGTTGGCTTCTCGGGCACAATCCGTCGACGGATTGAAGGTCGTCGCGGCAAAGGTAGATGTAGGCAGCTTTGCCGAAATCCGCGAGTTGGGCGATTTGTTGCGCGACAGATTGGGAGAATCCGTGCTGGTACTGGCAAGCTCGGTTGATTCGCGTCCCGGCTTCGTCGGGATGGTTTCGTCCAGCGTTCGATTGCACGCCGGACGCTTGATCAATAACGTCGCGTCGATCGCCGGAGGGAGAGGCGGTGGACGGCCCGATGTCGCCCAGGCCGGCGGCGGGGATCTGGCGAAGATTGATGAGGCCTTGGCCAATGTGCCAAGGATCGTGGAGGAGATGCTCGAGAGGGAGGGGCGGCGGTGACTAAAGCGCGCCCGATGGGTGGAAGTGGCGGATAGCAAGGCCTACACTGTTCATATAGAACCGGACCAGAATCTCCAGGAAATTCGCTCGACGGTAGAATCCCTGCCGGACGGTCACGTGATCCTGTTGGCTCCGAACGGTAGCCGGGTCCTTCGCAGCGTTGCGGCGATGCGATTGGTACGTCGTACCGTGTCGCCGGAGGGGGCAGTCGCGATCGTCTCACCGGACCCCGAGATTCAAGCGTCCGGCCGGCTCGCCGGTCTGAATGTTCACCAGTCGTTTACCCAAGCCAGCCATGCCATCGCCGCTGGCAATTACGGACCACGAGGAGCCGGTTTGGGGACAGCCGGAGTCGCAATTGCGGGCGCGACCGGCCTAGGAATAATTTGCCTGCTTTTGGCGACGTTCGTGTTTGGCACCTGGACCGAAGTGGTCTTGGAGCCAATGTCTCGTCAGGTGGAAGGAACCCTCGATCTGGGTCTGTCCTATGAGTTGCCGGTCCAACCTGGGCAGATCAGCGTGCGAGAGCACGCGAAGGTTGTCGAAATAAACCACCAGATCGAAACCACGGGCGTGCTTCACCAGGTGGAGCGCCAGTCGAGAGGCGTCGTTACGTTGGCAAATAGGCGCGATCAGGCGATTACCATTCCGGCGGGCACGTCTCTATGGAGCGAGTCCGGTGTGCGCTTCTTCATAAACGCTGCGGTCGATCTCCCTGCCAGTGTCAACAGCAAGGTCAGGGTTAATGTGATTGCTGAAGAACCGGGTGAGTCGGCTAATCTGCCCCGTCTCAGCATCACAAAAGTCGATGACAGGTTTGCCGAACATGTCTCGGTGTTCAACGAGCAGGCTACGGAGGGCGGGGGATTGTTCTCGGTGAAAATTGTCGCCGAGGCCGATATGGCCAGTCTGCGATCGAGGGTCTTGGAAATGGCACGCGATGACGCGATCACGGAGATCGCGTCGACGAAAGACGCCGACACGCTGGCGATCGTAGCTCTCAGCAGGCTGAGTGTGGTCGACGAGCAGTTCAGCCACAAACTTGGCGAGGAAAGCAAAAAGCTGCATGTCAGTTCGAAGATTCTGGTAAGAACGCCGCTAGTTTCATCGTTCGAACTGCAGCAAGCCGTTTCCGACCTCTGGAACGAGAATCTGCCAGTAGGATGGTCTATCAAGCCATCCTCCGTGGAGCTAATCGAGACGACCCCTCGGATTGAGGAAGAGTCCATCCAGTTGACAGTTGCCAGCCGCGGCCGCGCCGCACGCGATATCATGGATAGCGAGGTGGTTTCTACTGTTAGACTGAAGCCGGCCGTTGAAGCCCGCGAAGCCCTGATGGATAAGTTTCCCCTGGCGAGTCCACCGCTTGTGTCAGTTTATCCAAGTTGGCCCGGCATCAGCTTACGGGTGAATGTACACATAAAGGATGATGGTGCGTCTCAGCAAGTTCAGAATGCGCAATCTTGATGTTAGTTTGCCTTGACGTAGGGGCGCGTTGGGTTGGGGTCGCGAAAACCGATGAAACTGAGACTATAGCTCTCCCCATCGCCACGTTTGACCGCCGCCGGCCGCGGGCTCGCGTAGAACTCTGCGACCTGCTTACCTGTATCTCACCGCGATTGCTCATTGTTGGAGTGCCTACGTCGCCGGATGGCGGTGGCAGCAAGCAGGCACGGCCGATTCGCAGGTTCGCCAACCAGTTGGCCCGTCAAGCTCAGTTGGACGTGCAGTTTGTCGATGAGAGTCACACGACCGTTGTCGCCTCCGAATACCTTAGCGAGAGCTCCAGCAAACATCCTATTGACGCCATAGCTGCGGCCCTCATACTCGAGGGCCATCTCTCTCAAGTTAGCTCCAAGAGCCAACGATAGAGATGCGTTTCATTGCGGCAATCGGGCTTCTCGCGTTTCTCGCCGGCGCATTTGTAGTCTTCGGGTTTGTATCCTCGCTTTCGGTGAACCAATTCTTGGAAGACAGCCTCGTTTCGTGGTTAGACCAGCCGGCGTCAACGTCTGAAATCAGGCCCCAGTCCATCGAATTCGAAGTCAAGTCGGGTGAAAGCGCCGATGAGATTGCCAGGAGATTGGAACAAGCGGGACTAATCCGCAATGCTATGTCTTTCAGCCTGATATCCAGGCTCCGCGCCGCGGACACCGCGCTCGAAGCCGGCGTCCACTACCTGCGTCCGGACATGTCTGTATCTGAGATATTAGTGGAGTTGGGAAGGGGTAGATCTAGGACGGTCCGCGTCACGTTACGGGAGGGACTGCGGATAGCTGAAATCGCCGATGAGCTTGCCGAAAACTCGGTCACGGATCGTGACAGTTTCGTTCGATTGGCAATCGGCAACGCACGATGGGTCGAAGACGTGACCGGCCGTCCACCTGGGGCCGGACTGGAGGGATACCTATTTCCTGACACCTACGACTTTGAGCTAGATCAGCAGGCCGAGGCTGTTATCGCTCAGTTGATACAAAACTTCCTGATCCGGTTCGATGAGGACCTGCAGGTGCAGGCGAGCGAAATGGGTCGGAGCGTGCACGAGGTCGTGACGCTGGCATCCATCGTGGAGAAGGAGGCCGTATTGCCCGCTGAACGGCCCATGATTGCGGCAGTGTTCCTAAACCGCCTTGAGCAGTCGATACCATTAGGGGCGGATCCAACTACCCAATACGCGCTGATTGGCGATGATGTTCCGCGCGAGAACTACTGGAAGATTGAGCTTACGATCGATGATTTGAACAACCCGTCCCCCTACAACACCCGTCTCAGTTCAAACATTGGACTGCCGCCAGGACCGATTTGCTCGCCCGGTTTGGATTCAATCCGGGCTGTCCTGATGCCGGCCGACACCGATGCCCTCTTTTTCGTCGCTCGGCCGGACGGCTCTCACGCGTTCGCACGAACTCTCGAAGAGCACAACATGAACGTTCGAAGATATCAGCGATAGCGGAGGCAGGCGGATGCCAGCAAAGTTATTGGGATTGATCGGCTACCCAATCTCGCACTCCCTATCGCCCGTAACTCAACAGACCGCCTTGGATTTCAACGGTATCGATGGCCGCTTCGAACTGTGGAACACTCCGCCCGCGCAGGTCGCGGCCAGGGTCGCGAGCCTGCGCAAACCCGAGGTCATCGGCGCTTGTGTCACGATCCCCCATAAAGAGGCCGTGATCCCCTATCTCGACGAGATCGACTCGACCGCCCGTGAGATTGGGGCTGTCAATACAATCGTCAAGAGTGGAGGCCGCCTTTCCGGACACAACACCGACGCAGACGGCTTTGCACTTCCCCTCGAGCTGCAGCGTGGATACAGTCCTATCGACAAGCGTGTCGTCGTGCTCGGCGCCGGCGGAGCCGCAAAGGCGTGTGTCTGGGCACTCTTGGTGAGGGACGCGCTAACTGTGACTCTGCTGAATAGAACTCTGGACCGTGCGAAGGCTCTAATTGAACAGCTTCCCCACAGTATGCGCGATCGAGTTGACGCGGACGTGCTGACAGCCGAATCCTGCCACCGGTATATCCCAACCGCTGACCTCCTTGTAAATACAACTTCGGTTGGAATGCTTCACAGCGAGACTGAAGGCCACTCGCCCGTTCCCGTCTCCACGTTGCATCCCGGCCTGATGGTCTACGACATCGTCTACACTCCCGAGCAGACCCGCTTGTTGGCCGACGCTGCCACAGTCGGCGCGCAAATTCTCGGTGGTCTGCCGATGTTGGTGTACGGAGGTGCGATGTCGTTCGAGTTGTGGACCGGCCAGAAGGCGCCGGCCGGGCTGATGCTCGCCCGCGCCGAGGAGGCCTTGCGCCGGCGCAGCTAATCGAGTCCGCCTCCTGGGTCTCACGATGTCTTTTTCCGGCGCCTAGAGCCTGTGCTATACTCCATTCTTGGTTTCCGCTTGGTTGCAATTTCACACGCCTTCTGACCGGCCGGGCTGTGTTCTAATTTGGGTTTGAATGACCTGCCGGAATGATGGAGGCGGAGGTCTGGGCGTCTAGTTCGCTCGGAGAAACGAATGGGAGAAGTTGATGGCAAACGTCGTGTCTATGAAAATGTTGCTGGAGGCCGGTGTCCACTTTGGACACCAAACGCGTCGCTGGGACCCGCGGATGAAGTCTTTCATATTCACCCAGCGCAATGGTATTCACATTATCGATCTCCAGCAGACTGTCGCTCGACTCAACGAGGCATACGACTTCGTGCGCGAGTTGGCCTCGCTTGGCCGGACAATACTGTTCGTCGGCACGAAGAAGCAGGGCCACGAGTCGATCCAATCGGAGGCGGCCCGTTGCGGCATGCCGTTTGTCACCCGTCGGTGGCTCGGCGGAATGTTGACGAACTTCCGCACTATTCAGAGTCGAGTCAAGCGACTAGAGGAATTGGAGGCTCGGCACGACTCCGGCGAGTTCGAGCGTTTGCCGAAGAAAGAGGCCCGCAAACTCCGAGACGAGATGGCCCGACTCCTCCGCCTCTTCGGAGGAATCCGAACCATGAACGAGTTACCGGCCGCGGTATTCGTCATCGATCCTAATCGCGAACGTTTGGCTGTAGCCGAAGCCCGCCGGCTGGAGGTGCCTATCGTTGCGATGGTCGATACCAACTGCAACCCCGAGGAAATAGACTACGTAATCCCGGCAAATGACGACGCGATTCGCGCAATTCGTCTACTGACGACAAAGATCGCCGATGCCGCCGTCGAGGGAATTGGCATACGGGAAGTCCAGTTGGCCGAAGAGCAGGCGCAACGAGAAGCCGAAGCCCAACGCGAGTTGGAAGAAAACGAATCCGTTCTCGAAGATGCCGATTCGGAAGCGGATGAGGAGAATAAAGAGGAACCCGAGGCTTCCGATGTCAGCGACCTGTCCGAGGCTTTCGAAACACGCGATTCGACCGCCGAGAGCGCGGAAACCGCCGCTCGTTCCGGATAAGATTCAGTAAACCGGCAATCGCAGCCGGCGGTCCTGCAGGTGCTCTCGCTCCGGGAACCATTCTTGAACCGCATCTTTCGTCGCCTACTCGAGACACAGATACTTTCTGGCAGGAAAATGTACGTTCGATCCAATGCCGGCTTTAGTTGCTCCCGGTTACGCTTTCCGCATCTACCTAGTGCCAATGGGGCCGAGGCGCCTAAGCTTGATGTGAATTTGGAACACGAGAATCTTCGCCGATTCCTGGCCTACTGAATTCCTTGGAGGATTGATTTGGAAGTTACTGTTGCCGCAGTCAAGCAACTGCGCGAAGAAACTGGCGCCGGTGTGATGGCGTGCAAGCGCGCGCTGGATCAGGCGAATGGCGATCACGACGAGGCCGCGAAAATACTGCGGGATCAAGGACTTGCTCGGGCTGAGAAATCAGTCGGCCGAGTCGCCACTCAGGGACTGGTCGAGTCCTATCTGCACGCCGGCGGCCGGATCGGAGCCATGGTCGAGTTGAATTGCGAAACCGATTTCGTTGGGCGGACTCCAGAGTTCAAGGCTCTGGCCCACGATTTGGCGATGCAGGTGGCTGCCACGTCTCCGAAATACGTCAATGTTGATGAGTTGCCTCCCGATTCCGATGAGAGCGCCGAGGAAGTGTGCTTGATGGCCCAGCCCTTCATCAAGGACCCTGAACAGACTATCGAGCAGTTGATCCTGCAGCGCATCGCAATCGTTGGAGAGAATATCCGGGTCCGTCGTTTCGCTCGTTTTCAGATTGGCTGACACGCGATAGACTCCGAGGTGGGTGCGTCTCGGAGCTAACTATTTCGAGCTGATCACGAAATCGCGACTTGATTCCGCACCTTGAGGGTTTTGACATGCCGAACTTTAGCAAGACTATCCACATTTTGGCAGTGCTGAGTCGAGACGTCGGTAAGCAGCCGTTCGGGCAGTGGACGCCGGCTCGATGAACCTCAACGTCTCGGAACCCGCCAGCGAGGTTGCGAATCTCAAAGGACCCGCAGGCCCCTATCACCGCGTGCTATTGAAATTGAGCGGCGAAGCACTAGCCGGCCCCAAGGGCTACGGAATTGACCAGCAAACCTTGATGGCGATTTCGAGTCAGATCAAGCGCTTGAGGCTGGAGTTGGACGTGCAAATCGGTGTGGTGATTGGTGGAGGTAACATCTGGCGTGGCACGGAAGCCGCTCAATTCGGAATGGACCGGGCCCAGGCAGACTACGCCGGCATGTTGGGAACCATCATCAACGCACTTGCCTTCCAAGATGCACTTGAGCGATCTCAAGTGACCACAAGAGTGCAAACGGCAATCAACGTATACTCGGTTGCTGAGCCCTATATCAGGAGAAGGGCGATTAGACACCTCGAGAAAGGCAGGGTGGTCGTATTCGCCGGCGGAACGGGCAATCCGTACTTCAGCACAGATACCGCCGCAGCCCTCCGCGCGGTCGAAATCTCAGCACAGATAATCTTGATGGGCAAGAATGGCACCGACGGTGTTTACGATGCTGACCCCAGGGTAACGCCAAGCGCCACCAAGATCGACCGTTTGGGATATTCACAGGCGCTTAACCAGGGCCTCGGCGTGATGGATGCCACAGCCCTCTCGATGTGCATGGAAAATAACCTCCCAATCGTCGTATTTGACATCAACGTGGAGGGAAACATAATCAAGGCTGTTCGGGGCGAGAAAATCGGGAGCCTGATCCACTAGATCACTGAACAAAGGCCATCTAAGGAGAACGACAGATGCTTGGAGACCTATTGGCCGAAACAAGCGCTGGGATGTCCGATGCGATCGAAGCCCTCAAGCGTGATCTGGCCGGGGTTCGCACCGGTAGAGCCAGCCCCGCCTTGGTCGAACGGCTCCAGGTTTCGTATTACGGCACTCCAACTCCCTTGAATCAACTCGCTACGATATCGACGCCCGAAGCTCGACTTTTGGTCATCCAACCCTGGGACAAGAGCTCTATGTCCGATATCGAGAGAGCTATACTCGCGAGCGATCTGGGGTTGACGCCGAACAACGACGGGACCTTGATTCGGCTCAATATCCCACCCCTGACCGAGGAGCGTCGCCGTGACCTGGTAAGGCTGGCCCGCCGGCGCGTCGAGGAGGCGAAAGTTGAGGTCAGAAACCGGCGGCGCGATGCCATTTCCGATGTGCGACAGTTTGAACAGGAGAAGCTATTCTCCCAGGACGAAGCAAAACGCGGACAGGATGATCTTCAAGATATCACCGACTCCTATATCGGCCAAATAGACCTGGTCGGTGACGCTAAAGAGACTGAGATAATGGAGACGTGAGCCGGCTGGCGTCGACTAGTTAACTGGCATTCCGCGAGTACGGACCAACATAGGTGTACACTTTTATGAAAGCCATCCACCTTCTAGGAGTTTGGATATAGAATCCTCCGAATCGTCTCGCGACAACGTTCAGATTCCAGCACATGTCGCCATCATTATGGATGGAAACGGACGCTGGGCGAGTCAGCGAGGGTTGCCCCGTCAGGCCGGACACAGTGCCGGCACCGAAAACATCCGTCGAATCCTGCGAAAATGCGTGACGCTGGGCATCAAGTATGTGACTTTATACGCTTTTTCGACCGAGAATTGGAACAGACCCCAATCCGAGATCACAGGCTTGTTTCGGCTTCTCGCTGAGGTCATAGAACGAGAGGCGGCCGAGCTGAACCGAGAGGGTGTCCGGGTCATGCACTTGGGCCGGCCTGATGGCGTACCTGGCGATCTCATTCGAGCAATACACCGGGCCACGGAGTTGACATCCCGAAACTCTCGCCTGGTCTTGAATATCGCCTGGAACTACGGAGGCCGGGCCGAGATAGTCGACGCCGTACGCAAGCTCGTCAAGAACGGGTGTCCCGCCGAGTCGATTGACGAAGAGGCAATCTCTAACTGTCTGTACACCGCCGGCCAACCAGACCCCGACCTGGTTATACGAACAGCCGGCGAAATGCGTCTCAGTAACTTTCTCATCTGGCAAGCGAACTATGCCGAGTACTACTCCACCGCCACGCTCTGGCCCGATTTTGACGGTGACGAGCTCATGAAGGCCGTGAAAGACTATTCGGCAAGGCAGCGAAAGTTTGGCGGAGTTGTCAGCTGATCGACATGACCTGCCGCCCTGCTCTACTAGCACCCGGGAAACTCCCATCAAACGGGTACTGACCGCCGCAGTCGCAATCCCCTGCGTATTGGCAATCACGATTTTCGGCGATATTGCTCTCGTCCTGACGGTAGCTGTGATGGTCCTGGTTGGTGGGATAGAGGTCACCAGAATGTCCCGTCCCTGGCTAACGAGCCGACCGTTCTGGCATCTGGCCATCCCTTTGGCCGGATTGGCGGTCTCGGCGGCGATTACATTTCCAGACACGATCGGATTGCCGGAGACACTGGTAGTTTGCTGGTTCGCGCTCTGGCTGATGTCCTTGATTGCTGCTTCCGCCGATCTGAAGAGATCGTTGACAGGCTTCCTGATTGCAATGGCCTCCACAATCTACCTCGGCATTGGGGCCGGCCACCTTCTCCTGCTTCGGTCACCCAATCTGCAGTCCATATTCGGCGAGCCCGAAGGCTATCAGCGCATTTTGTTCTTGCTGGCGGTAGTATGGGCCGGCGACACCGCCGCATTCATTGTGGGCCGTCTCTTGGGCCGCCGGCCTCTTGCGCCACGCATCAGCCCCAACAAGACTGTCGAAGGAGGCGTGGCCGGCCTCGTCGCGGCCGGCCTGGTCGCAGCTGGCCTGAACACGTGGATCGGCGTGGATCTGCCAGTAGCAATTGCGGTTGGCCTGATCGTGGGCGTGTTTGCTCAAATTGGAGATCTTGCCGAATCCTTGGCGAAGCGTGCTGCTGATGTCAAAGACTCCGGCACTCTGTTTCCCGGTCACGGTGGTTTGCTCGATCGGGTCGACAGTTTGATATTCGCCGCACCGGCCCTTTACCATGTTCTTAATCTTGTTGGGAGCGTCTCATCTTGAAGAACGGGCACCGCCGGCGTCTCATTCTCCTCGGCTCCACAGGCTCCATCGGCCGACAGGTGCTTGACGTTGTGCGAGGTAATCCGGACAAGTTCGAAATAGTAGGACTCTCAGCCGGCGATAATGTGAAGCTCTTGAATCAGCAGATATCCGAATTCACGCCTCGCTACGCCTGGTGCAACGATCCGAATCTGTTGAGCGGCGACGGGGGCGAGTTGCAAGTGCTGCCAATTGACCAGATGATTTCCACAGAGGAGTACGATCTCCCCGTCGTTGCCACCGTCGGCAGCGTGGGCCTGCGGTCATCGGCATTGGCGCTTTCTCTCGGCAAGGACGTTGCGTTGGCCAACAAAGAGGTAATCGTTATGGCCGGCAACCTGCTGCGAGAGTTGTCAGAGAAGACCGGCGCTCGAATGCTGCCGATCGACAGTGAGCACAACGCGATTTGGCAGTGCCTTCAGGGCGAGACCGAGAATTGGTGGGACTGCGCCAATACAGCCGTACGGCGCCTCATCTTGACCGCCTCCGGAGGCGCTCTCCGTGATCTTGACCCCTCACAGCTCAGCGCCGTCACGCCGGAACAGGCGTTGAAACATCCCACTTGGGACATGGGAAAGAAGATAACGGTCGACTGCGCTACACTGATGAACAAGGGCTTCGAGGTGTTCGAAGCTCGCTGGTTGTTTGGTATTCCGTTCGACCAAATCGATGTCATAATTCATCGCGAGAGCATCGTGCATTCATTGGTCGAGTTTGTCGACGGCACTGTCAAGGCACAGTTAGGTCTGCCCGACATGCGCCAGCCAATTCAGTATGCAATCGCTTACCCTGAACGCCTGAGCAATCCCGCTGAGCATCTGGAGCTCGAAAAAGTGGGAGGTCTGACCTTCGGTCCACTTCCAAAGGGACGCTATCCCTGCTTTGAGTTGGCGTTGGAGGCGACGGCGATCGGCTCGACCATTCCCGCCGTTTTGAGCGCGGCAGATGAGATCGCGGTTGAGTTGTTCCTTGCCGGCCGGATCAGATTCGATCAAATTCACCAGTTGATCGAAGAGGTAATGTCCCGGCACCGAACACTGGACGAATTTGACATCAATGACATCGACGAGGTCGATGGGTGGGCTCGGGAAGAGACCCACCGGCTTGGGTCCGCGGTCCTACGCTGAAACCGCATCGGCGGAGAGTTGTTCGAGTGAGCGTCGCTCCGCGAGTCGAGACCAGGGTGACAGGAGACAACACATAGTTGGACCAACTAGTCAGCAGCGCCGCATTCGTCCTGTTGGGGCTGTTCGTGCTAACCCTGTTGGTGTTTTTTCACGAATCAGGGCACTTCCTCGTTGCCAAACGGGCCGGAATCAAGGTTGAAGAGTTCGGATTCGGGTTTCCGCCTCGGATATTCAGCTTTCGCCACGGCGAGACTCGCTACTCGGTAAACGCACTGCCGTTGGGCGGCTTTGTCAAGATGTTGGGTGAGGAGAATCCCCGCCACCCGCGCAGCTTCGCATTCCAAACCAAGTCTTGGCGCGCAGCGGTATTGCTGGCCGGCCCCGCCGCCAACGTGGCTCTGGCGATTCTTCTGTTCGCCGCAGCCTATGCAACCGGTTGGCCGACCGGCGCCGGCGTTAAGATTACCCAGGTTGCCGAAGGGTCACCGGCGAGCGAAGCCGGCCTGCTGCCGAACGACGTGGTTCTCTCACTTGCGGGGATGGAAGTGCGGTCCTTTCTAGAACTCCGAGAAGTTACAGAGCAGAATCTCGGTCGCTCCGTCCCTATCGAAGTCCAGCGCGAGCGAGTCACGCTTACGCGCCCGGTCACTCCCCGTGCAAATCCTCCTGAGGGGCAGGGGCCCATTGGCATAAGATTGGAACACGCTCGGATCGATCGCGTTGCCCATCCAATTCCGGAGGCTCTGGTTCTCGGCGTTGAGCAAACCTATCAGACCGTAGGGTTGACGTTCGCGGTACCTTCAATGGTGCTGCGAGGCTTGATACCGCCCGAAATGGCACGACCGGTGGGCCCCAGTCGGGATCGTTCAAATAACCTCAGAGGCTACGTCCGCGACGATCGACAGCGGCTGGCTCTTCTACGCTCTTTCGGTCGCCGCGTTCATCAGCACGGCTCTGGCAGTGTTCAACATTCTGCCCATTCCTGCGCTTGACGGAGGCCGGCTGCTATTCGTCATCATCGAAGCCTTACGCGGTCAAAGGGTCGATCCGCGCCGCGAAAGTGCCATACACAGCATGGGAATCGCGGTTTCTCCTATCCCTCATTCTCGTGGTCACTTACCTGGATGTGGTGAGTCCAATCCCAACCGAAGGCCTCTTCAGGTAGATCGGTCTAGACCCTGCAAGTACCGATTCGTGCGTTTTCTGTCTAATTCGACTGACGTCGCGATGGGCCACCACAAAGAATGACGCATCCGGTCGCCGTACGCTCACACCTGCTGGCCTTAAACCTAATCTTCGTCACGGTGTTTGGAATCCAACAGACGCAGGCGCGCCGACAAACACACGCCGTCCGCCAACCGGCCATCGACACAAGCACATTGTCCGGGCAGGCCTGTCGCGGGTGACGCCGGAGGGGTTTGAATGAATTCCGCCAAAAGTGGTAAACTGAAGTTAGTGACTGAAAATCAGCGCCCAGAATGAAAAGTGGGGCACGCCCCACTTTTTTTGCTGCATAGGTCTGGACAGCGGCCCATCAGATGGGCGGCGACGCTGGTATTGATTGAGAGGATTGAGGAACTGGCGCCCGAAGACTTCATGGCCGCCATCTCGAGCGTAAGTGCCGAAAAGGGGATCGCGCCCGAAGTAATTATCTCCGCTCTGGAAGGTGCGTTGGCATCAGCCTATAAAGGAAATTATGGTGCTGTATCGCCCAACTTTGAGGTAAGGATTGATCGTGAAACGGGTCGGGTGAGCGTGGTCAATCTAAAGACGGTGGTCGCCCAGGTCCAGAATATCGATGAGGAGATCTCCTTGGCAGATGCCGCCCGTCTGGATGTTGGGGTCGAAATGGGACAGACAGTGGCCGTCGACATTACCCCCGACAACTTTGGCCGCATCGCCGCTCAAACAGCCCGACAGGTTATCCTGCAACGTCTCCGCGAGGCCGAACGTGATCTCATCTACGGGGCGTTTATCGATCGACAGGATGAGCTTATCACCGGCATCGTCCAGAGAATCGAACAACATTCCGTGGTCATCAACCTCGGCAAGGCGGAGGCGGCTCTTCTACCTCATGAACAGGTTGCCACCGAGAGATATCGACCTGGCCAACGGCTGAAGATTTATCTGGTTGAGGTCATGAGGACTCCGAAGGGCCCTCAACTCGTCATCTCCAGGACCCACAAGGGATTGGTCAAGCGCCTGTTCGAGCTTGAGGTGCCGGAGGTTTCCTCAGGGCTTGTCGAGTTGAAGTCGATTGCCCGGGAGCCGGGCCTAAGGTCCAAGGTCGCTGTTGCCGCCCGGGAGGAGGGTATAGATCCTATCGGATCCTGCGTAGGGGTAAGGGGCGCTCGCGTCCAGAATATTGTCGACGAACTGAACGGGGAGAAGATAGACATCGTTGCGTGGAGCGAGACCCCCGAAGAATTCATCAGCGCGGCGTTAAGCCCATCCCAAGTCAACTCCGTGCAGCTAGATGAAGAGTTGAGGACGGCGACCGTTTCGGTGCCGGAGCGCCAGTTGAGCCTTGCGATAGGCCGCGACGGACAGAATGCGAGGCTGGCGGCCAAGTTGACAGGCTGGCGGATCGACATTAAATCGACCGAGAGCGACACCGATTGCCGCCCCGACGTTACGGAAGAGTGACACGTGGGCACTCCCGTCGATGCGTCGCGCGCGCGTCTCGGTAGTTCAGGTGGGATTCGATTGTGAAGCCCAACAGGCGGGTCCGAAAACCGCCGCAGCGCACATGTGTGGCCTGCGGTGCTACTCAGTCGAAAAGGGAGTTAGTGCGCATAGTCCGGGCGGATGCCGGCGTCGAGGTGGATCCAACCGGCCGCAAGAATGGCCGCGGCGCCTATCTCTGCCGGCGTGCTGAATGTTGGGACAAGGCAACTCAGTCGGATCGGTTGGGAAGAGCGCTCCGCCGGAAGCTGACTGTTGACGAGACTGCAAGACTGGCCGAATATGCGAATAAGAAACTAGAACCGATGGCTGGCTCTTGAATTGAGTTGCCAACGACTCGCGGGCGCAAATCGTGCGAACATGAGAATTGATCCGCCGCTGATGTAACTAACCTGGCGTAAAAGGACATTGGTTGTTGCGCTGGTACCGTTCGCAGAGACGGAGCCTGTTGTTTGAGGAGGGATGAATGAGTCCTAGAAACGCGCCGAGGCGCTACCGATATCGACCCGGACCAAGAGGCAGAGGCTCCTCTAATCGCAGGCGTCAGCGTAGAGGTCCTAACACTCGAAGCGATCAGTCCGCTTCCCTAGCAGCGACCGCGGTTGGCCCTCCGGCTGGCGGCGACATCGAAATCCCGTCCAAGATTACCGTCCAAAACCTCGCCAACCTGTTGCAGGTGAGTCCGAGCCGTGTCATCACCGCGTTGATTATGAGCGGTGTCTTGGCAACCATTAACCAAACGGTCAGCTACGAGGAAAGCGCCCCGGTTGCCGAAGAACTCGGATTCACACCAAAGTTACAGGAAGAACCCTCGGAGGAGTTAACGGTTAGCCCAACGGAAAGGGCTGCCGACCAGGAACCATCCCGCATGATTGACCGTCCTCCGGCGGTGACCATATTAGGGCACGTAGATCACGGTAAGACCAGTCTGCTCGACCGCATCCGGCGCACAAACGTGATGGAAGGCGAGGCCGGTGGTATCACCCAACATATTGGTGCATATCAGGTCGAGTCGGATGGAAGAAAGATCACGTTCTTGGACACGCCGGGCCACGAAGCATTCACCGCTATGCGAGCACGAGGCGCAATGGCAACCGATATCGCAGTGCTCGTCGTCGCCGCCGACGATGGCGTTCAAGCCCAAACTCTCGAGGCGATAGACCACGCCCGTGCCGCCCAGGTACCGATTGTCGTTGCGATCAACAAGATCGATCGACGCGACGCGAACCCTGATATCGTGAAGCAACAGTTGGCGGAAGCCGGCCTGGTGGTCGAGGACTATGGTGGAGACATTGTGTCGGCCCAGGTGTCGGCCATGACCGGAACCGGTGTCGACGAGTTGCTCGAAATGATACTCTTGGTCGCCGATTTATCCGAGTTGCAGGCAGACCCCACCGGCTACGCCTACGGAACGGTTATCGAGGCCAAGGTAGACCGCGCCCGTGGAGTCGCGGCCACGCTGCTCGTCCAATCCGGCACACTCAACGTAGGCGATACGGTCTCGGTTGGCGCCTCCGTTGGTCGTGTGCGCGCCATGTTCGATGACCGTGGAAAGCGAATCAAGTCCGCCGGCCCATCAACGCCGGTCGAGATTCTCGGAATCTCCGAGCAGCCGATACCGGGCGACAAGTTCCAGGCCTTCGCCGACGAAAAGTCGGCTCGCGCTTCGACGGCGCAGCTGGCTTCCAAGTCTGCCACCAGCGCCGATACCGCGGACGCAATGTCGCTGAGCGAGTTTTCGGCCCAAACGGGCGCCCAGGGAGTTCGGGACCTGAACGTCGTATTGAAGACCGATGTACAAGGTTCTCTGGAACCAATTCAGTCTTCTATTACCGACGTATCTACCGATGATGTGCGCGTTCGCGTCATTCGCGCTTCGGCCGGAGCGATAGTCGAACCAGACGTCCTCTTGGCCAAGGCTTCGAACGCGATGATCGTGGGCTTTCGAACATCCGTCGAACCCGGCGCCAACAATGCGGCCGAGCTCAATCGCGTCGAAATTCGGCTTTACGATGTTATCTATAGGATCATCGAGGATTTGCAGGCCGCGGCCGAGGGATTGATAGAACCGGTCTCCCGTGAGGTAATCGACGGGCACGTTGAGGTGCGGCAGCTATTCAGAGTGGGACGGACTCGCACCGTTGCCGGATGCTTCGTCACGGATGGCCTGGTATTGAGATCCTGTGGCATCCGCGTATTTCGTGACCGCAAAAAGGTCTTCGAAGGAAAGTTGGCCAGCCTCAAGAGGTTCAAAGATGACGTTCGCCGGGTGGAAGCGGGCTACGAGTGCGGTATCGCCATTGAGGGATACAACGATATTCTCGAGGGAGACATTTTCGAAGTGTTCCATAACGAAACTGGCAGTGGCTCCGTTGACGAGTCGGCAAGGGTATGACCAGCCGTCGCCAAGAGCGGGTCAATGAGCAGCTGCGTCAAGAAATCAGCGAAATCGTGCACCGGGAGATGAACGATCCTCGTTTGTCAGGCGTGGTTAGCTTCACGGCGGTCAGGGTCAGTCCGGACCTGGGTTCCGCAAACGTGTACTTCAGCGTCTTTGGCGACCAGGAATCACGCGATGACGCGCTCGGCGCGTTGAACAGAGCGTCAGGGTTCGTTCGCAGAGAGCTTGCTGGCCGGCTGGTGATGAAGCGCACGCCCTCGCTCACTTTCTATTTCGACGATACCCTCGATCGCGGTAACCGGATCTCAGAGCTGATCGACGCTGCGCGAATCTCGACCACGCAGGCTCAGAGCGAAAGTTGAAGCCATGGAGTCCGCCGGCGTCATCCTAGTCGACAAAGATCAGGGTTGGTCATCGAGCGACGTCGTGTCAAAGCTGCGCCGTCTCCTTGGCGCTCGCAAGGTTGGCCATTGCGGTACTCTCGATCCAATGGCTACCGGACTATTGGTTGTGTGCCTCAACTCGGCTACCAAGCTCGCGGATCTGTTCAGCCTGCACGACAAGGACTATGTCGCATCGGTTCGATTGGGGCGACAGACCGACACGGACGACGCGGAAGGCAGGATCGTTGCCGAGGCGGACCCGACAGACACATCCCACGAGGACGTGAAGCGAGTTCTACAATCGTTCGTTGGCCGGCAGTCGCAGGTGCCCCCCGCCTACTCGGCGATCAAGGTTGATGGGGTTCGCTCATATCGACGCGCCCGAAAGGGAGAGACATTCAAGCTCAAGCCGCGTGAGGTGAAATTTCATCGGTTGCAACTGTTGGACTGGAGGCCGCCCGAATTCGAAGTCTCGATCCGTTGCAGTGCCGGCACCTATGTCCGTGCCCTGGCCCGCGATGTGGGTCAAAGGCTCGGCGCAGGCGGTCATTTGAGCAGCCTGCGGCGGATTCGCAGCGGACAATTCAGGGTGGACGACGCGAGCACAATTGATGAAATTGAGGCGATTTGTAACCGCGGTGATGTTGCCGGCCTCGTGACCAACTGCCTTGACGCAATGGTCGATTTCCCCAGGCTCTCCTTGCCATCCTCACTCTTCGTTCGCCTGACTCAAGGGCAAATAGTGCATCTCGATGGTCCGGTTCCTGAGCTGTCCGCAGCTTATTTCGTCGTCCTGCAGGATCCGCCTACCGACCAACTCGTTCTCGCCCGCCCGTCTGGATCTCGAGACCTGGCGCCGGCGAAGCTACTCTCCGGCAACCCTGTTCCCGTGAGTGCGTGAGTTGCTCGATCTCAGTCAGGTGGGCTACGTTAGCCCTAGCGCCGTGACGGTAGGCGTCTTCGACGGAGTTCACCTCGGGCATCAACATCTTCTCTCCAGGTTGACACAGATGGCCGCGGACAGGTCGCTCACACCGGTTGTGATTGTTGTTCACCCACCTCCCCAAACCGTGCTGGAAGGGTTTGAATCCTGGACGTTGCTTACCAGCCCGACCTATCGTCGCGAGCTCATCGAGCGGTGCGGCATCGACAAAGTCATGCCATTGAAGTTCACCCCTCAAGTCGCACTCATCAGCGCCTTCGATTTCTGCAAGCAACTGGTTGAGACTCTTCAGATGCGCCTTCTTATCGCCGGCCCAGATTTTGCGCTCGGTCACCGTCGCGAGGGAGACATGTCGCGCCTTTCCCAGATCGGAAACGAATTGGGATTTGAAGTTCAATCGATCGAGTATTTCAATCTGCCCGAGCGATCCGTAAGCAGCAGTGAAATCCGAGGCGCACTCGAGCTGGGGCAGATTGTCGAAGCCAATTCGATGATTGGCCGCAGATTCGAAATCGTTGGCCGAGTAGCCGAAGGCGAGAAACGCGGCCGGCTGCTGGGTTTCCCAACGGCGAACGTAGTTCCAGAGAGCCGTCAACTAATGCCTCGCGATGGCGTCTACGCGGTGATAGCACGTTGTGCCGGCAAGTCCTACGGCGGCGTCGCGAACCTTGGCGTCCGGCCGACGTTCGGCGCCAGCGCTCGCCTCCTCGAAGTCCATCTGTTTGATTTCGCCGATGACATTTACGGGCAAGAGCTCGATGTCGCATTTGTTGAGTCCATACGCGGTGAGCGTCAGTTCGCCGACGTCGAAGATCTGCGAAGCCAAATCGCCGTCGACGTGAAGACGGCTCGACGCATTCTCAAGCGACAGCCGCTGGGTTGAAGAGTGGTCCGGACAAGTGTCTCAGCTGTCGAAACCTGATCAACAAGGCGTTTCATTGTGGCCCCCCTATAGGCACTACTATCAGGGCCGAACGAACGGTTGTGGGCCGGCCGCCCTCTCGATCGCTCTCAGTCGCTTGGGTAGTCCGGCACCGACGCCTGAGCAGACGAGCCGGCTGCTGTCTCCCCAAAGGGTCCCGTTAATTCTAGCAACGCCGCCATGGGCGCTACACTGGCTGGCGAGAAAACTCGGATACAGTTGCAGGGTCAACTGGCGCGGTTCTCTAGACCACCTAACCGGCGCGCTCGAGGCCGGCCACTCTATCATCGTTCTGATCCGACCTCTCGACTTTACCCGCTCGCCTTCCTGGGCTCTCCACTACCGGTCGGTCGCAGGGATCGAAACGGATGAATCCGGCGCCGCTTGGGTCTGGTTGGCCTGTTCCTCACTGGGAAATGGAGGAGCCCACAACCAGGGCTCAGCCAATCCGGCCAACCTGCGACTGTCCGTAGAAGAGTTGATGGACCAGTGGTTGGTATACGGCACGATTCGCTGGATGCTGGAGCTGTGGGCCGCCTAGGTCGGCAGTCTAAACCGCCGCCTTCTCCTGCTTCGCTTCGGCAATGACATCTTGCTCGATGTGGGCCGGCACCTCTTCGTAGTGGTCCTGTGACATCTGGTACACGCCCCTTCCCTGGGTCAGAGCTCGAAGACTCGCCGAGTACCTGAGCATCTCGCCCATCGGCACCGTTGCTTCTATAGTACTGACTCCGTTCTGAGGATTCATGCCGAGAACTCGTCCCCGCCTAGTGTTCAAATCGCTCAAGACATCGCCCACGTACTGATCCGGGATGTCTATTTGCACATGCATTATTGGCTCCAGGAGGACCGGCCTCGCTTCGGCCAGCCCCTTCCTTAGTGCCTGTTGGCCCGCGATCTTGAATGCGATCTCCGACGAGTCGACAGAGTGAAATGATCCATCGTAAAGAGTAACCCGGAGATCCACGACCGGGAATCCGCCCAACACGCCGTCCGCGAGGGCCTCCACGACGCCTTTTTGGACTGCGGGGATATATTGCTTCGGTACGACTCCTCCAACGATGCGATCATCGAACTCGAACCCGCTGTCACGCGGAAGCGGCTCCAACTCCAGATACACGTGTCCGTATTGACCGTGGCCGCCGCTCTGCTTTTTGTGCTTGTATTCTGAGTTATTGGCCAGCTGAATGGTCTCTCTGTAGGGTACGTTCGGAAGGCTTAGCTCGACTTCGACTCCGAGCTTGTTCTTCATCTTGGCGGCTGTGACATCGGCATGCAGCTCGCCCATTGCCGCGAGTATAGTCTGGCCGGTCGATTGGTCTTTGGAGACCTTGATCGTCAAGTCTTCTTCCGACATACGCGAAATTGCTTCGCTCATCTTGTCCAGATCGGCCTTGGACTTCGGAGCGAGAGACGCGAAGTACGATTGCGCCGGCAGGTCGATCCAAGGGATGCGCAGCGGGTCGTCCTTAGCGCACAACGTGTCGCCGGTACTCGTGGCTTGCAGCTTGGCGACCGCTCCTATGTCGCCGGCAATTATCTGCGCGACCGGCTCTTGAGTCTTGCCCCGAACGCTGAACAGCTGACCCAACCGCTCTTCCCGTTGGCTGGTCGAGTTGAAAGCGTGGCTGTCGCTCTTGATAGCGCCAGACAACACCCGGAAATAGGTCAACTTGCCGACGTATGGGTCCGCGGTCGTCTTGAATACCAGCGTCGCCAGGGGTCCGTTTGTCTCGAAACCGAGCTGAACGGACTTGTCTGAGTCCGCCTTAGTAGCAACCGCCGGCTCGCGATCGGCCGGCGAGGGGCAGTACTCCACTAACGCATCCATCAGGGTTTTCACACAGTGATTGTTCAGTCCCGAGCACACTGCGACCGGAACCACAAGGCCGTCTTGCACGCTTTGTCGCAGCCCTGCACGAATCTCCTCCTCTTCCAACGCTTCGCCCTCGAGATACTTCATCAGTAAGTCGTCATCGTTCTCCGCCACTGCCTCGACCAACTTCTCGTGAGCCTCGTCCACCCTGTCCGAGAGTTCGGCCGGGAGGGCCAATTCATTTCCGTCAACATCGAATGCTCGCTTGCTGGCAAGGTCCACCACTCCACGGAAGTCGGATTCCTCGCCGATTGGGATCTGCAGCGCAACGACCTTGCGGCCAAATCGTTCCTGTATCTGGTCAAGAGTTCGATCGAAGTCGGCGTTCTCGCGGTCAATCTTGCTGATGGTCAGAAAGCGGGGAATTTCATCCTGCTCTGCCTGCCTCCACACCAGTTCGGCGCCGATCTCCACTCCGCTCGCGGCGTCGATCAGTATCAACGCGGCGTCAACCGCCGCCAACGCTTGGTAGATTTCCCCTATGAAGTCCGAGAAGCCGGGCGAGTCTATGACGTTAACCCTCGACCCCTTCCAGTCGAATGGAATCAGGGAGAGCTGGATCGACATTCGTCGCCGGACTTCTTCCGGGTCGTAGTCGGACGTGCTGTTGCCTTCATCCACCTTGCCGAGCCGGCTGGTTACCCCCGAGTTGAAGAGAAACGCCTCGGCCAACGTAGTCTTGCCCGCGCCCCCCGTGTGAAAACAGCCCAATGTTTCTAATCGCCGATGTAGCATAGTTATTCATAGCTTCCCCTCGAACGACGCGGCCGTATCATCACCCAGAATTTGGGAAACCTGTCCGCCACTCCCAGTGAGGATCAAGAGCGCCTCGCCATTAGATGAACGTCAAAAAATTATAGCAAACTCCCACTCTCCTCCCAGGATAGCCCGCGGTTGACCGTGGGAGCTGTCCCATTTTGCCAACTGCCCGACAATGAGCCGGCACCAACAGATGCACTAGCGCAGTGGGAGCAATCCACTTAGAATTGTGTGTGCAACGGGCCGGCCCCCGGTCCGAATACCTGAAAAGATCGGCGGGTGAAACTCCAGATGCCACTGAGTCAGGAATTGCTCGATATACTGGTCTGCCCCGCATGCAAGGCGCCGTTAGATAATCTCACCAACACACTCGTCTGCACGGCGTGCGGACGCCGATACCCGGTGTGCGACGATATCCCGATCATGTTGATCGAAGAGGGCGACAGGGGAAAGGCGGAGTTTGAGCAAGGCGCGCAGAGCTAGATTGTTGGACGATTCGCTGCCGCAGTTACAGTCCTGGTCGTCATGGTCTGGCGACCGTACGCACCCGCTCAACGAGCCGTCACTTCAGTTTACGGTAGTTCTCGGATTGTTATCCTGTGCGTGAACGCAAACCGAATTCCTCCCTTGGTGGAAGGTTTCCCGGATTCGACGCCGGCGGTCAAAATGCTGTTCCCGTCCCCGAGCAGTTCTTCGACGAGCTCTTGCCATCTATCGACTCTCTCAACGAACTCAAGCTTGCGTTGGCTCTGATTCGGCTCTCGATCGACAAGTGGAAGCGGTCGCCGGCCTTTACCCTGGCAAACCTGGAAGAGGAGCCCGCGATCAGGCTAATGCGCCAGACCGCCGCGAATTCGGAGTCAATCTCCGACACCCTCGGCCGGCTGCTCCGAAGGGGAGTTGTTATCGAGGTGACCGCGCCGGGCGAATCCGAGATGCGGTACGCATTGAATTCCGAGCGCGGCCGCAAGCTCGTTGGATATCATCACTCATATCCTGTTCGGGATAAACCGACCAAGATATTCAGTCTCTACGAGGATGCCGTTGGCCCAATCTCACCGCTCATAGTGGATGAGTTGCGCCAAGCGGCTAGGTTGTATCCTCCAGACTGGATCGAGGAAGCGTTCGTGTTGGCCGCGAAATACAATAAGCGTAGTTGGCGTTATGTCCAAGCCATGTTGGAGCGGTGGGCCCTTGACGGAAGATAGCAGTCAATCGATTGGCAGGGTCTTGCGCAAATTCGATATTCCCCGGCCGACTATGAGCGATTCCCCGGCCATCCAACAGGATGATTGTCCCTTGTGTCAGGGAGCCGGCTGGTTGCGTCGAGAGGTCAGCGTCCAGCACAGCTCATTTGGGATGCCGGTGCAATGTGTGTGCCTCATGGACGAGCTGGATAGGGACAGGCTTGCCGATCTCCGGGAAATGTCGGCGTTGCCGGGCAAACTCAATGAAATGACTTTTGAGAACTTCGATGCGAGAGTCCCGGGCGTCGACAGGGCTTATCAAACAGCTCGCAAGTTCGCACGTGATCCGAGCGGATGGCTAGTTCTTCACGGTCTCGTTGGTAGCGGCAAGACCCACTTGGCTGCTGCTATTGCAAACGTTGCACTCGATAACAAGGTTACCTTACTCTTCAGAGCCGTTCCCGATCTTCTAGAGCATATGAGATCAGCCTTCTCGCCGAGCAGCGATACCGGGGATGACAAGTTGTTTAAGAACGTCAGGGCGACACAGTTGTTGATTTTAGATGATTTGGGTACGGAATATGCAACTCCCTGGGCGGGAGAAAAACTTTATCAGATCATTAACCATAGATACAACGACGGGTCGCCGACTGTCATCACCACAAACCAGCCTCTTGGCAAGTTGGACGAGCGTATCGCTTCGAGGATGCAGGACAAGAATCTCTCTCAAGTCATCGAGATTAAGGCCGATGATTACCGAAGGCGAGAGAAGCACCGCCGGCGGTACCGTTAGTCGACCACCTCGATCGAGGAGTAACCGGCCCTCAGCTCCAGTTGCCTACCGCCGGCGTTTACCGACAACGTCCCGTCGGCTCCTATTGCCTCGACTCGACCCGTGGCGCCGAGGTGTTGGCCGGCGCTCACCCGGATTGTCCTGCCATCGAGTCTCAGGCGCAGCCTCCATCCTTCGAGTATTTCACGAGCCCCATTCTTCTCATCCCGCAGGCCTCGAATGCGCTGCCCCAGTTGCATCAGGATATGGCCCGCCAGGTGATTACGCTCGACCGGCCGGCCCAACTCCCCTAGCAGGCTCGTAGCGTTAGGCGCAAGCTCCGCGACCTCGTCGCCAGGAACGTTCACATTGATTCCGAACCCGATCACCACATACTCGAGTTGTTCGCCGGCCCAACTCGCCTCTGTCAGGACTCCACCCACTTTCTTCGCACAGATCATGAGGTCGTTGGGCCAGGCAAGTCCCACCGTCACGCCGGCGCTGTCGCGAATTCCATCGGATGCAGAGAGGGAAGCCATCGCCGGCAGCACTCCGGCCTGCTCGCCTGATACCTCGGCCCGGATCAGTGCCGACATCAGCAGGCAACGCCCTCCCGGCGCGATCCAAGTCCGACCTGCCTGTCCTCGCCCGCGTTCCTGGTGGTCCGCGACTACAGCTAACCGACTGACCGGTCTCGACGACGCGAATTCCTTCGCCACGTCCTGAGTGGAGATGACGGACGAGAGAACCTCTATCTCCCATCCACCGCCGGCGATCGATGCGATCCTAGATGCCGACAGACTTTCGATCTGCACCTTCCCGTTCTCCCAAATGAAAAACGCCGGATAGCCTGAGCTATCCGGCGTCTCTAGCCTGGCGGCAGCCTCGGCTAGACCGATCTTGCCAACCCGGAAGAGTCTCCTAGGATTTCGCCCTTCCGGGGTGACGCGCAGTTCTTAGCCGAGCGCTACCGCCCCGACTACTAGAGCATTTCATACTGCACACCACCTCCTTTCTACTGCCCCCTAGCATACCACAGCGACGGGTCTGTTGCTATACCCGATTCTCCGATATTGCGTTCGAATCAGCTTACGAGAATGCCACCGTCCACCGTAATCGACTGTCCCGTGATGTAGCTCGCGATCGGCGAGGCCAGAAAGGTCACCACGTTCGCGATCTCCTCCGGCTGAGCGATCCTGCCGAGTGGTACGATGCCCAGGCGCTGGCGCAGATGCTCGCGGGGCGGCAATCCCATCTGTTTGACTCCAATCTCGTCGTCTAACCGCCAGTTGAACGCGGTATCGACTACACCGGGACAGACCGCGTTGGCGGTAATGTTGTATTGCGCCAGCGCCTTCGAGGCTTGGTGGGTGAGACTTCTCACCGCCGCCTTACTCGCGGCGTACGGCGGCGACAGGCTGTGAGTGCCGCGGCCGGCCACCGACGACATGCTGACAATCGTCCCGCTTCGCTGTTCGATCATGTACCGGGCCGCCGATTGCATGCAGAAGAAGACCCCTCGAGCGTTCACCGCCATCGTCATGTCCCAGTCGTCCTCTGAGACTTCGCCAAACGGGTTTGCCCGCAGCAACCCTGCATTATTTACGAGGATGTCCAGCCGGCCAAGCTCTTCCACCGTACGGTCGACCATCTGGTCGATCTGCTTCACGGACGTCATGTCCGCCGGCACCTCCAGCGCTCGCCGACCCAGCCCACGAACCTCTTCGCACACGTTGGCCACCCATTCCTCGTGCAAGTCGTTCACAGCGACGTCGGCGCCCGCCTTGGCCATCCGCAATGCGATTGCCCTGCCGATTCCGCTGCCGCCGCCAGTCACCAGAGCGACTTTGCCGGTGAGGTCGATATCTTCGCTCACTTTCGCGTTCATTCCCAAATACACCTCTCGACACTTGATTTGTCATTGCATTGAACAATGGCCCGAAGTGAAATGCAAGGATCGTCCCGCCGACCGTCCGGTCGGCCTTGTGTCACGTATCCTCGCCAGAACAGAGTTATGTGGCCTGTCGCGACGTAATGAAGGTCCTGTACAAGCAGCCGAAAGCACAGAGTTGGCGCAGATTCTCCAAGAACAGGCTGCGCCCGCCCGTCCTAGCTGCCGAATCCCGCCAGCCTGAGGGCGTCCACCGCCGCTTCGCGGTCGCTCCAGGGAAACTCTTCCTCACCGAAGCACATCGATCTCTCGTGGCCCTTTCCGCATACCAACACGCAGTCACCGTCGTTTGCTATCTCGACCGCGTGCCGGATCGCGTCCGCCCGGTCCTCAATCTTGAAGACCGTCTCGCCTTCGACACCGCCGGCCTCCAGGCAGCCGGCCGCGATCTCGTCGATAATCGCCGGCAGGCTCTCCGTTCGTGGGTCTTCTGCAGTGAGGACTACGATGTCTGCTCGTTCGCTCGCGATTCTTCCCATGACCGGGCGCTTCTCCCGATCGCGCAGGCCGGCGCAGCCAAACACGACGATTACTCTATTCGCCGGCGCCATCGTTCGTGCCGCGATCAGAGCCTCGTTCAGGCTGCTCGACGTGTGGGCGAAGTCGATTCTGACCTGGAACGATTGGCCCAGTTCGACCTGCTCCATCCGACCGGGGACGCCCTTGAAGCCGGCGAGCCCTGCGGCGATTTCATCCGGATCGATATCTAATGCGTACGCGGTGGCGATTGTCGCTAGGGCGTTCTTTACGTTGTAGCCTCCCGGCAGATTCAGGACGAAGTCTCGTCGCCACTCCGGCGTGATCGCCCGAAACTTCGACATGGTTCCGCCGAGTTCGATGCCAATAGCCTTCACTTCTGATTGGACATCGACCGAGTAGGTCACTATCCGGTCCGCGGTGGTTCGCGTTAGCCTCTCGAAATTGTCATCGTCCGCATTAAGGACCGCGACCTTGGGTTGATTGGGTTTTCTCCAAGTGGCTCCCAGCCCGTCGAAGAGGAGCGCCTTGGCCTCGACGTACTGGCTCAGCGTCTCGTGAAAGTCTAGATGGTCGGAGGTTATGTTAGTGACCACACCCACGTCGAACTCGCAACCCAACACCCGGCGATGGGCTAGCCCATGGGAAGTCGTCTCCAATAAGACGGTCTCGACCTCATTAATCCTCATCTCCCGGAGTAACGCCTGAAGCTGGAACGCGTCCGGCGTCGTGGTGTGGAGTCCGGTCTCCATTTCGCGTCCCCCGTACGCGGCGGACACGCTGGTGATTGCGCCGACTCTTCGGTCCACTCTGCTCAGCAACTCATAGAGCATCGATGACGTGGTCGTCTTGCCATCGGTGCCAGTAACTCCGATTAGAGTCATTTCGCGGGTCGGATGTCCCCACCAGGCTGATGACGCCCTTGCCCAAGCAGCCCGTCCATCGTCAACGATCGCCCCTGGAAGCCCGGCGCGCCGGTTCGCCCCCTCGGAAACGACTCCGATTGCACCTCGTTCCAGGGCCTGGCCGGCGTAACTCAGGCCGTCTCTTGAAGTCCCAGGGATTGCGAAGAACAGAGATCCTGCCTTTGCCTCGCGGGAGTCGCACGTAATATCGGTGACCTCGACTCTCGAGTCCAGGTCGACGAGGCGTTCGACCCGAACGTGTTCGAAAAGCGCGGCCAGGCTTTGAGGTCGAGGTTGCTCAGTTGGGTCGAGTGAAATCTGGGACATTGGTCAGCACCGGACGCCATCGCGATAGCAACTCGTTACTCTTGCCACATGCCAATCTCCAGGCCCGCCAGGCTCGCGTCGCGACAAACCACTCCATCGGGCGATAGATGCGGTCGAACGCGCCGGCAAATCTGAAAACACTTCCGCCGAACCCTCGCTTGAAGTGGTAAACACCCCATAGATGACCGGCCTCCCCGTTTGATGACGGCAACGAGTGCCCTTCGCGCTTGAACGTACGTCCCACTTCATCTGGTATGCCCCAGAGGTCGTAGGAGGTGTATCCCATCTCCTTGAGATGAAGGATTATCGACCATTGAATCAGGTCGTTCAGCTTCAGATGTCTGGTCGCGTTCGAAAAACCGCCGTACAGATAGTAGGCGCGATCTCCTGAGAGAACCACCAGCGTCGCCGCGATAACTCGCCCCTCGTGCTCCACCTTAAACAGTTTTGCGTTGCCGGCCGGCGCAAGTTGGCCCCACAAAGCCTTCAAGTACTCTTCGTCGCGAACCGGAACGCGCGATCTATTGCTGGCCGCCGATAACATCTTCATTAAGCACGGCAGATCCTGGTGGTCGCCTAACCTTACCGTCACTCCTCGCCGGCCCGCCACCCGAATATTGTAGCGAGTGCCAGATGAAAGGCGGGATTGCAGAGTCGGAACGTCCGCCGTCAGATCCACAACGAGCGTACTTCGTGGCTGGACCTCGTCGCCCCGAACCCAACCGGCCGATGTCAGGTCCCGTTCCGAGATCGCCGAGCTTTCTACCGGCAACTCGATCTTTGCCGCCAGGCAACCAAGTTGGGCCAACCTTGAGTCCAATTCGCCTAGAAACGGAATGAGTAGTCCGTTGTCGGTCGAAAGGAGAGGGCCACGGGGCACGTAGGCGAACGACCCAATCGGAAATTGCTTCAACAGCACCTGTGCGCCGGCGACCGGAACGTCGTCGCGCATCAGTTGCAGGCGCAGCGGTCGCCAACCGTAGCGTCTCTTTAGCGCTCCCCATTCCCAGGTCTGCAGGATGTTCTGATCGGGTTGCTGAGTCACCCACCGACGCCAGGCGGATGCGTCGTCGACGGTTTGAAGGTGGAAATTGCCTGGGGGCGATTCGGTGATTGTCGGTGCGTTCGTAAACATCGGGCGATTATAGCCAGATGCACGGTTAAAAAGTCCTGATAGGCTGATTCAGAGCCGTGAGAATGGCGTATGAGGACGGTAGAAACGTTGGCGCGCTAGTGCCGGCGCCTCAGGACGTACTCGCTCAGTTGCAGAAGCGAGTCTCTATATCGATTGTCCGGTAGCTCGTCCAGGGCCTCTTTCGCTCGCTCGGAGAATTGCTCCGCCTGCTCGGTCGCCTCGACCACAGCGGACGACTCTCTGACGAGCCGCACGAGCTCCGGCGCCAACTCCTCGCGGTGCTCTGGCCTCTCGATCACACCATTCAGTAGATCGACACCGACGTCGGCCTCGGCAAGGAGTATAGCCGGCAATGTGATGTTGCCCTGAAGTAGGTCGCTCCCGACCGGCTTCCCCATGTCGTTCTCATCGCCGGTGAAGTCGAGCACGTCGTCCACGATCTGAAATGCCAATCCCAGGTTGTAACCGCATTCCCGCAGCTTCGTGATCGTAAACTCGTCAGCCTCGCTCACGATCGCGCCCGCCTCCGCGGCGGTGCTCAGCAGTGAGGCGGTCTTGCTTCCTATTTTCTTGAAGTACGTTTCCCGGCTGAAATCCGGCTCAGCCTTCGAGTACATCTGTCGCAATTCCCCGTCGCAGATCGCCATCAATGTCTGGCCGAAAGCGCGCATTGCCCTGTTGCTGTGCGTCCGCGTGCAAAGCTCCGCCGCCGTCGCGAAGACGTAGTCGCCGACGAGGACGGCCGCCCTCGTTGGGACAAGTGAGTGCAACGACGACCTGCCTCGTCGGACCTTGGAGTCATCGATCAGATCGTCGTGAATCAGAGTTGCGGTGTGCATCAACTCGAAGGCGGCCCCCAGCTTGAACAGTCGGTCATTGGGATTGGTGCCGAATCCCCCGGCCAGAAGCACTATCGCCGGCCGAATTCGCTTGCCCTTGCTGGAAAGTACGTATTCGAGAAGTGAACCGAGAATGGGAAACTCCACCTCGGCGATCTGAGCGATCTCTCGCTCCACCTTCTCGAGGCCTTGCCGAACCGGTGCCAGAATCTCGCCTAGAGTGGGCTCCGCGGTCAGGTTTACGGAGGGCTTCGATACTATATCGGCCAAGTTGCGCCTCAGCTATAGCTCAATGTCGGCATTCTGATCCCCCCGCACAGGCCACCCGAATACTCGGCGACAGTTTGATCGCAACTGCCTGGCCAGTGACGCCGACGTAGTCTCCCTGATCTCGGTCAAGACCCCGAACGTCTCCACCAGATGCTTCGGCTCGTTCCTCTTGCCCCGGAAGGGTACCGGTGCAAGGTATGGTGCATCTGTCTCGATGAGAATCGCTTCTGCGGGAAGCCATCGGGCGACCGAGCGCAAGTTGCCGGCGCTCTTGTAGGTCAGATTGCCCGCCAATGATACCAGATATCCAGCGTCGAGCGCGCGCGCCGCTAACTCCCTGCCGCCACTGAAGCAATGCAGCACTCCAGGCGGTCGGTCGGCCAGCTTGCAGGAGGCTGCTCGACTGTGTCCCTCAAGCCGTCCCATAACTTCGCCGTCAGCCTGCCGATTGTGCACCGTAACCGGTAGACCTAACTCCGCCGCCAGATTCAGTTGGGCCTCGAATGCCTCGATCTGCTTGTCCATAGGCGTGAAATCTCGGTAGAAATCGAGACCAATCTCCCCGATCGCCACTACCGAGGAGCTGTCTGCCAGGTCCTTGATCAGTCCGATCGCGGTCGGGTCGAAACTAGATGCATAGTTCGGATGTATGCCTACAGCAACGCGCAGTTGATTCCGATCTCTTGCCAGAGACAGGTTGCGCTTCGCGTCCTCCAAGTCTATGGCGACGGAGAGAATACCGGCCACTCCGGAACGGGCGGAACGTTCCAAGACATCTTCGACGTCGTCCCGGAACCGCTCGTCGGTCAGATGACAGTGGGTGTCGAACAGGCCGAGAGAATCAGTCAATCTTGGGAAATAGGACCTTCCCGGCATGGGCGATCACCTGACCGCTTCCACCGGCCCCCCACTCCAGAGATTGCAGCCAGTCTTTTTCTTGTCCATCGGCGCCAAGGGCGTGCGCAATTCGGTCCGCTGTGGCCGGAAGAAACGGCCGCACCGCCTCGCCTATCAATCGAAGCGTCTCGGCCAAATGATAAAGCGCCGTATCGAGCTTGCCGCCTGCCTCAGCGTCGCCGGCGCGCTCCGCCTTTGCCAGAGTCCATGGGGCGGATTCCTGGACGTACCGATTAGCTCTGACCACCAGCTCCCATATCGCCGCGAGTGCTGACTGAGGATCGTAATCGTCGCCCATCGAAGCCTGGACCCTGCCGGCGATTCCCGAAGCGATTTGCGCCAGATCCTCGCCATCGCTGGTGGGCGACGCCGGCGCGGGAACGGTGCCCTTTCGATACCGATGCAGCATATTCACGCTGCGATTCAGCAGGTTGCCAAGGTCATTGGCGAGATCGGCCGTGTACCGCCGCTCGAGTTTGTCTCCGGTGTAGTCCGCGTCGTCCGTCGGCGGAACCTCCCTGAGCAGCCAGTAGCGAACAGCGTCCGCGCCGTATTTCCCTACCAAATCCCCCGGGTCTACCACGTTCCCCAACGACTTGCTGATCTTCTGGTTGTCGATGGTCAGATACCCGTGGACGAATATGGTTGAAGGTATCGGTACGCCAGCCGACATTAGCATCGCCGGCCAGTAGATGGCGTGGAACCTGAGTATGCCCTTGCCTATTGCGTGGACTCTGTTCGGGCTATCCTGCCAGAACCGGCGGTACAGGTCTTCGTTCGAAGCGTAACCCAAGGCGGTGATGTAGTTGGTCAATGCGTCGAACCAGACATACATTACTTGGTTTGCGTCCCCCGGTACTTCGACACCCCATCCCCGTGCCCGGTCCCGAGTTCGTGAAATGCTGAAGTCCTCCAGTCCTCGCGCTACGAAGGAGTAGGCCTCGTTGCGCCGGCTTTCAGGAATGATCTGCAGGTCGCCATCTGCTATGAGCTTGGCCAGCCGGTCCTGGTAGCGCGACAGCCGGAAGAAATAGTTCTCCTCCTCGACCACGTCGGGCTCGGTCCCGTGATCCGGACATTTTCCCTCTACCAACTCCTCCTCGTCGTAGAACAGCTCACAATCGACGCAGTACAGCCCTCGATAGTTCTTCTTGTAGATATCGCCTCTCTCGGCGCAAAGTTTCCAAAGTAGCTGGGCGCCGGCAATGTGGCGACGCTCCACCGACGTCCGAATGAAGTCATCGTTGGAGATGTCCAACGCGTCGATAAGATCGATGAACGACTGAGCGTAGCGATCCACCAGCTCCTCGGTGGATACGCCCTCCCGTTCGGCCGCCTGAACATTCTTCAGGCTGTTCTCATCGCTGCCGGATTGGAAATACGTTTCATCTCCAACCAGCCGGTGATAGCGGGCGAACACGTCTGCCTGGACGAACTCCAGTGCGTGGCCGATGTGCGGCGCTGCATTTACATACGGTATAGAGGTGGTGATGTAGAACCTGGACATTTAACCTCGTGATTCAACTGAGGGTGCAGGTCGCCGGCGGTTGTTAAGCCGTGCGGTCCACCTTGAGACAAGCTCAGATATTATCATTATTTCCCAGGGCCAACAAAACTCGCCGCACCTCCCGCCGGCTGACTCCGGTGTGCTTGCTAATGCGCCGGACCCTCTCTTTGAGTTCAGCCTCCTTCTCTGACTCAATTACTCGCGCGTCACCGCCGGTCAGCTTTGTCGCCCCATCTATGACGATCGTTATCTCTCCACGCCACATTCTGTCCGCTAGCTGCGCCGCCAGTTCGCCGCACGTTCCCCGCAATAGCTCTTCGTGCAATTTCGTCATCTCCCTCGCGATCAGGAGCCGTCTCTCCGGCAGGTGCTCCGCAAGGGCCCGCAGCGTCCCCGCAAGTCTGCTTGGCGATTCGAAGGCAACCGTAGTATCCGCGACGTTGAGCTGATCAATTAGTCTTGAGGCGAGTCCCGGCGAACGAGGCCAGAATCCGACGAACTCGAATGGCGACGCGTCGAACCCGGATACGGATAGGGCGGCGATTACCGCGCTGGGGCCAGGGATCGGCGTTACCTCGAATCCGGCGCGCCACGCCTCGTCGATCAATCTGGTACCGGGATCACTGATCGACGGTGTGCCGGCGTCGCTGACCAATGCGACGTCGCCGGCCGAGAGCGCCGCAATCACCGCCGGCATCCTCCGGCTGTGATTGTGCTCGTTGTAGCTAAGCAGTTTGGCCGTAAGGCCCAGGTGGTCGATCAGCTTCCTGGTGGTCCGAGTGTCTTCCGCGAGGATTAGATCGACTGACTCCAAGACTCGGCCGGCCCGCGACGAGCAGTCTGCCAAATTGCCAATCGGCCCCGCAACTACGTACAGGCGGCCCATCGACTAGCTCCGGCCGGCCGCGCGCAACTGCACCGCGTCATTCTCGGTCCAAGCGTTCTCCGCCAGCGTCCACAGGCCAGCTGAGATCAGGTTGTGTCCACCGAGCAACACGGGCCAACTCGATTGCCGAATCTCGTGCGTCAACTCTCGGAGTTCGGCGTGTTTGATGCTCTCCACCTCCAACAGGTCCGACGCCATACGATCTCCAGTACTGGGTTCCCATCCCATGTGCGCCATCAGTACGCGTGTGTCGATCACGGCGCCGTCGGCAAGTTCGCCGAGCTTTGCCAGCAAACCCTTCGGGCCAAACGTTGTCAGGAGAATCCCCAATACCGATCGAGCCATTCCAGCTTCTTGGCGGCCGCTTGCCCGCATGCCCCGCTCCTCCGAAAAAACGCGTTTCCGGCAAGCTGTTTCCGTCTCCAAGATCCTCCAGACTCCCGCCCCGATTCTGCCGCTCACGAGCAGTTCCTTGTCCGGATCGATCACGATTGCCTTGATCGCTTGAACTCCCGCGAGGTCAAGGTCGCTGCGATCTATCAGCTTGCCAATCTCCTCTGGGCAATTGGGATGGTGCGTCGCAATGACCGCGTCGACGGCGGTATCGATGTCGAACTGATTGGCTATCGTTCTTTCCGGGTGGCTCGCCGGCAATCCAGCCTTCGCCAGCCGAAAACTCAGATCGTTATCGATGGCCGGCGGATCGATCCGCTCAATCGCCTCCGCCGGCCCGAAGAGCGCGAAGTCCGCCGAGAACGGATTGTTCGCGACAACCCCGGTGTCGCCACTCATTAGTGCTATAAAGCATCTCCAGTCTTCCTCGCCCATGAGTGCCGCCGACCCGCCGCCGATGTAAAGAATCTTTTCGCGAGGGTATTTGTCGGCGATGCTGGCTAACGTCTTCCCAAAATGAAACCCCGAGTCGGTACGCAAGACCTCCGCGCCCTCATTGGTCGCCCAGGCGAGTAACAGCTCATCGTCAGTGACCACCGTGGGCCTGCCGACCTCCGCCAGGTTTGCGAGCCGCCTCAACGTCGCCATGACCGCCGACCGTTTTGCATCGCGGACGATCGACTCCAGCCGTGACTCACTATTGCCGTCACAGAAGATTATCGGAACTATCGACAATTCCCTAGCCCTCGGGTTTCGATTCCCATCCGCCATCAATTCTATAATTGACTGCGATGTTAGATTATCAAGACGCGGTCGAGTCGGTCTGGTCGTTCGGCGACTACTTCGAGAAACGCTCAGACCACACCTATGCCAGCGCCGGCATTGAGTTGGGACGGGTCCGCCGGCTCCTCGAAAGACTCGATTCGCCTCAGCAAGCCTTCAGCGTTGTTACCGTGGCCGGCACCAATGGCAAAGGCTCGACCAGTGCGATGGTTGCTAGTATTCTCAAGGCCGCCGGTGTGGTTGCCGGCCTGTACAGCCAGCCCCATCTCCACTCCTTCCGCGAGCGTATCCAGGTTGGTGGCGTACCGATCGACCCGGATTCCTTCGTCGCGCTAACGCGTAAAGTGGTCGAGGCCGCCCGTTCCGTAAATGCCGAGCAGCCGAAGGAGTACGGTTTATCTGCCTATGAGGTAGGCACAGCGTTGGCACTGCGCTATTTCGCCGACGTGGGCGCGGAGGCAGGGAAGCGAACCCGGGGTTCTCGTGGAATCCGGGCCGTATCGGAGGGCAGAGGCCGACGCGCCTTGGATTCGCGCGGTTTCACCCGACAGCCGACTCTCTGGGGGCCGATGCGGCTTCGGCAATTCTCAGGCCGGCGAAAGCGAGGGTCGCCGCCGGTAGCAGACCGGCAGCGCGTTTCAGCCGTTCCGCCGAGAAATAACCGGGTTCATGCAGGAGATTGACCGTTCCGAGGAAAACGCCGGAGAGCGAGACCGGGATGTTGACGACCGAACCGCAGCCGAGCGACCGAATGACCTCGTGGTCGGGAAACACCGTCCGTATCTCTTCCAGGCTGTTGGCAACGAAGACCTGCCGTTGCTCGAGGACCCTGCGGGTCCAGTGGTTCGGCGTGATCGGCTTGGGCTTGGTGAGCGGATATGCTGCGGGGCTGGTTGGTGAAGACCCGCCAAGCCAGCGCTGCCGCCATGTCGAACGTGGTACAGGTGGAAATGATCGCCCCGACTTCCGCCTGAACCATGTCGTCGAACGCGGGAAAGACCCGCTCCGCGGGACCGGCGGCGGCCACGGTCATGAATCCGGCGCGTGCCGGCGATTCGGACATTGTCCCCCCGATCAGCCGATGGTCCGCAGGCGACGGTCGAAGCCGGTCAGTGATCGGGCGCCCCGAGGGGTCATGACCACGTTGTCCTCGATTCGGACGCCGATGTCATCGGTCCGGTAGAGCCCGGGTTCGATGGTGAACACCGTTCCGGGATCGAGGCGCTGCCTGTTGCCGATCATCACCTGCGGGGGTTCATGGACGTCCAGCCCCAACCCGTGACCGGTCTTGTGGACCACCATGTCTCCAAAGGGCGAGTCCGCGAGGCATTCCGTGACCCGCGAGTCGAGGTCGTGGGCCGGCATCCCGGCGACTGCCGCGTTGCGGCCGACCGCGTTCGCCGCTTCCACCGCGGCGTAGATCTCGGCATGCTCGTCGCTCGCATGCCCGATGAAGAAAGTGCGGGTGATGTCGGCGTTGTAGCCTCCCGTTCGGGCACCGAAGTCCACCAGCATCACGTCGCCCGGTTCGAGCGGCGTGTCGCCGGACTTCCCGTGGGGATTTGCCGCATTGCCGCCGGCGAGCACGATCGGGTCGAAGGAGAATTCCTCGGCGCCGCGCGCCAGCATCCGGCCGAGCAGAATGGACTTGACCTGTCTTTCGGTCATGCCGGCGCGGACCGCCTCCACGGTGTCCTCGAGCGCCGCTTCGCTGATCCTGATCGCCTCCTGCAACTGCGCGACCTCGTCTTCCTCCTTGATCATCCGGAGGTCGGCGAGGACGGCGTCGGCGTTGGACACCGTGCCTCCCCTTGCCTGACGGAGCAGGGCGTCGGACTCGAACATCCGCATCCGCCCGCCCTCGACGCCGATGTTGACCTTGCCCAGGGCCGCCGCGGCGCCGGAGAAGGCCGTTTCGAACCCGTCGCTGTCCTGCCAGTAGAAGGTCGCGGCGTCGGGGAAGGCCGTCGACCACTTGAGCCGCTCCAGGGCGGGCATGATGGCGGTGATGCCGCCGTCCCTGTCGAGAATCAGGATTGTCGGCCGTTCCATCAGATGGAAATTGAGTCCGGTCAGGTAGAGGAAATTCGGCCCCGGGACGAAAGCCAGGGCATCCAGCCCGGCATTTCTCATCAGGCCGACCGCCTTCTGCCGCCGCTTTCCGGTCATTGCCGCATGCCCGGGAATTCGTCGTTCCCTTCGACCGCCGGGGTCGCGCCCGCGCATCCGGAAGCCGTGCCGGGCGGGCAGCCGAACCTGCCGGCATCCAATGCGTTGCGAACCCGCGACGCATTGGCTCCAGTCCGACCGCGCGATTGCAGACGGGATGGCGTGAACGTCATGCCCGTCAGGCCCGGCACGGAGCACCGATTGCCATCTCGTGCCCGAACCGGGGTTCCAGCGACCGCGCGATGATGGCGATGTCGGCCGCGATCATTCGCGTCATGCAGACATCGCTTCGATCGGGGTCGCCATCGATGACCGCTTCCGCCACCGCGCGCATCCGTCCCGCCGCCGCAGTTAGTTCTTCCCGGGTCGAGTTCACGAAATAATGCAGCACGCGCATGCGGACACCGGCATCGAGAATCTGGTCGAAGAACCGATTCTGGAACATGTTGCCGGATAGCGAGGCAAGTCGGCGCTGGAATGCGTGGTCCGCCTTGAGAGCCGCTTCGTGGTCGCCCGCCTTCACGGCATCGGAATACCTCAGGATGAGGTCGTCGAGCCCCGCGGCGCCGGCGCGTCCGCTCATGGCCGCCGACCGCGCCACTGCCCGTGAAAGGATCAGCAGGGTATCCTGATAGTCGCCCGCATTGTCCATCGACATGGGCGCGACGATGGTGGTCCGGTTGGGAAGGAAATTGACGAAGCCCTCGCCGGCGAGCAGGAGGAGAGCTTCCCGGATCGGCGTCCTCGAGACTTCGAACCGCTCCGCAAGCGCGAGTTCGTCGAGCGCCGAACCCGGCTCGATTCGAAGCCAGAGAATGTCTTCGCGGAGCAGCTCGTGGACCTGGAGCGCACCCCGCCGTCCCCTTTGCGCCGGCAGGCGCCGGACCGGGGCCGCGCCCGGACCCCGCTGCCGGCCCGGCTCGGGCACCCCGCGTTTTCCGGCGGTCCCGCGGGCGAATTTCGCAGTTGCATTGCGAGGACGTGTTTGCATAATGTTTGTATAATGTAAGGCAGCAAGGCTGTCAATTCAGCAGGAGAGGGAACGAAGGTGAACAACAGACCCAACACAGGATTCTCAAGGTCCGCCCGCGCGGCTGCCGGTATGGCCATTGGCCTCGGATTCGGCCTGTCCGCCGCCATGGCGCCGACCGCGAACGCGGCCGGAGAAAAGATCGCGTTCTTCGCGGCGAGTTCTCAGAACGGTTTCAACCAGGCGACGTACGAAGGCGTCGAGGAAATGGCCGCCGAACTCGGTTACGAAGCCGCCATATTCGACGGCAAGTTCGACGCCGCGCACCAGTACAGCCAAATCGAGGACGTGCTTGCCAGCGGCAACTATGCCGGCTTCATCGTCGCGCCGAACGATACGGTCGGCATTGCCGGTGCCTTCGAACAGGTCATTGCCGCCGGCGTGCCCATCGCCACGGTTCTGTTTCCCGTGGGACCCGACCTGACCACGCTCGAGCCGCAGGTCGAGGGAATCACCGCCACCGTTGCCTCGCCGCCGGTCGATGGCGCAACCCACCAGGCCAACGCCGTGGTTGCCGAATGCGAAGGTCGCGATCCCTGCAACGTGGTCATCATCATCGGCGCCAAGATATTCCCGTTCGACAATCTCCGGCTCGAGACCTTCCAGAAGGTCCTTGCGGAACATGCGAACATCAAGGTCCTTGCCGTCGGTGAAGGCTGGTATTCGCCGGATGCCTCGCTCACCGCAATGACGGACATCCTTCAGGCAAATTCCGACGTCCACGTGGTGCTGTCGAATGCCGACCAGCATCTCGCCGGTGCGGAAATCGCGCTCGAGGCAGCCGGTTACACGGTCGCGGACCTGTACATGACCGGAGGCGGCGCGGCGGCGATCGCCATCGACGCCATCCGCGAAGGCCGCTGGGATGCGACGCTTGCCTATTTCCCCAAGACCATGGGAGCGCTGGCCATGGAACAGGTCGCCAACGCGATCGAAGGCAAGCCGGTGACCCAGATCATCAACATGGATCACGCCGGCCCGGTGCAGGCGATGATCGACAAGGCCGTTCTGGATGCCAACCCGGATTTCCGGGGCGAATGGGAACAATAGTCGACCTGCCATGTCACCTGCCTTGATGGTCGTGTGGCGCGTCGGTTCATTGCGTTGTCGAAACTGAACGGCCCGGTTTCCGCATGGCGTGCCGGGCCGTTCCCTGATCGTTGATCCGGCCGATCGAAGGGTTTCGCGGCCGGACTTTCGAATGGGAGACGATATGGGCGCCAGATATCGGGTATCCGCCGACATCGGCGGAACGTTCACCGACATTGTCAGGCAGGACAGCGAGACCGGTGCGTGCAACGCCTGGAAGGTGTTGTCGACGCCGGGGAATCCGGCGATCGCCGTCCTTCGCGGGATCGATGCGGCTATTCCCGACGACGCCGAAATCGAATTGTTCGTGCATGGCACCACTGTAGGGCTGAACGCGCTCCTCACGCGCAGGGGCGCCCGGGTGGCTCTGCTCACCACCGAGAACTTTCGCGACGTCTACTCGATCCAGGGCAACGACCGGGGCGAGATCTTTTCCATCCGGTGGAACAAGCCGGCGCCGCTGGCCGGACTTGAGCACACCTTCACGGCAAGGGAACGGATCAGCGCATCCGGCGACGTGGTGGAGCCGCTCCGGACCGACGATCTGGACCGGCTCGCGGACGCGGCGGCGGAGAGGGGTTACGAGGCGATCGCCATCGGCTTCCTGTTTTCGTTTCGCAATCCGGTGCATGAACTTGAGGCCGCCCGCTATCTCGCGGAGCGGCTGCCCGGCGTTGCCATCGCGATGTCGCACCAGGTTTCGCCTGAGTGGCGCGAGTTCGACCGACTGTCCACGACGGTGATGGACAGCTATCTGGCACCGGTGGTCCGCGGCTATCTCGAAACGCTTGTGACCGGACTGGAGCAGAGGCTGCCTGCCGGGCGCAGCCTCTACGTGATGGAATCGAACGGCGGCGTCATGACGGCCGACACGGCCCGCGAGACGCCGCTGCAGACGCTGCTGTCCGGCCCGGTCGGCGGCGCCATCGGCGGCAGGGCCCTGTCGGCGGCGACAGGCAGACCCGACTTGATCTGCATCGACATGGGCGGCACGTCGTTCGACGCCAGCCTGATCATTGACGGCCGCCCTTCGCAGTCGAACGAAACCAGACTGGAAGGCCTGCCTGTGCAGATGTCGGTGGTCGACATCCACGTCATCGGTGCCGGTGGCGGGTCGATCGCCTGGGAGGAGGCGGGTGCCGTCCGGGTCGGACCGCAGTCGGCGGGTGCGGACCCGGGACCGGCATGTTACGGCCTCGGCGGCAGCGAACCGACGGTCTCCGACGCAAATCTGGTGCTCGGCCGGCTGGACGGCGCCAATTTCTCCGAAGCGGAAATGACCCTCGATCGGGATCTGGCAAGAAGGACTCTCGAAAGTCTCGGTTCGGGCTTCGGACTCTCGGCGGAAGCGATGGCGGAAGGCGTGGTCGACATCATCAACGCGAAGATGGCGGATGCGATCCGGACGATCACCGTTCGCCGCGGCATTGATCCGAGGGACTTTGCCCTGGTCGCATTCGGCGGCGCCGGCCCGGCGCAGGCAGCGGCCCTGGCGGAGGCGCTGGAGATCGGCGAGGTGATCGTTCCGGTCCACCCGGGGGCATTCTCGGCCTGGGGCATGCTTCAGACCGACGTTCGCCACGATTTCAAGGAAACCCTCTACGGGTTCTGGGACATGATCGACCGCGTCGGACTCACGGCTGCCTACGAGGCTCTCGAATCCAGAGGGCGCGACTATCTCCTTGGCGAGGGCATCGAGGCGGAGGCGATCGCATTCGAACGCGGCATCGACTTTCGCTATTTCGGTCAGGAGTACGTCCTGACCATTCCGGTGCCCTCCGGACCGATCGACATGGACTCGGTCCGCGGTTCCTTCGACCGGGCCTATGAACGCCAGTACGGACACTCGAGCCCCGAGAACCGGGTCGAGATGGCCAACATACGCGTGGCGGCCCTTGGCCGGCTTCCGAGGCCCGCCAGCGCCCCTCCGGAAAGATCCCCGGCGCGGCCTCCCGGCCGGCGCGAGGTCCGCTTTGCCGGAGAGGCCAGGGAGACGGCGATCCTCGACCGCAACGGGCTTGAGGCCGGCGAAACCGTCTCCGGCCCGGCAATCATCGAGGAGGAGACCGCAACCACTCTGGTGCCGCCCGGCTGGAAGGCGGCGCTGATCGAAGGCGGGCATCTGCTGCTGACCCGCGAGGAGGACCGTTCATGATCGCCGCCGCCGATCCGATCACCACCGAGGTCGTCCGCAACTTCGTCATATCCTGTGCCGAGGACATGAACGCATCGCTCTGGCGCTCGGCCCATTCGGCGGTGATCTACGAGGGCAAGGACAGCGCCGTCGCCCTGATGGACGAGCACGGCAACATGCTCGGCCAGTCAACCGGCGTGCCGCTGTTCATCGGCGCCATCGATGCCTGCGTCCATCATGTCAGGGACTACTACGGCGACGACATTGCCGAGGGCGACATCTTCATAATGAACGACTCCTACATGCAGGGGACGCATCTTCACGACATCACTGCCGTCGGCCCCATTTTCCACGACGGCGAGCTGATCGGGTTCGGCGCGGCAAGAGCGCACTGGAACGACATCGGCGCCATCGATCCGGGATCGACGATGGAATCCACCAGCATCTACCAGGAGGGCCTCCGGCTCGGTCCGACCCGGATCGTCAGCCGGGGGCGCCCGGTCCGCGAATGGTACGACCATCTCCGGCTCAACACCCGTTTTCCGGATGCCTCCATAGGCGACCTGGGCGCGCAGATTGCCGCCATCCGCACCGGCGAGCGCCGCCTCGGCCAACTGCTCGACCGGATCGGCGCCGCGACATACCGGGCGTCCTGCAGGAACATCTTCGAACAGGCCCGGCGCCTCGACAGGGAGGCGATCGCGGCGATCCCCGACGGCAGCTGGTCCCGCGAAGGCTGGCTCGACGACGACGGCATCGGCGAGGATCCGGTCCGGGTCGCGCTGACGTTGACCATCGAGGGCGAGGAACTCACGGTCGATCTCGCCGGGTCGTCCGGACCCGTTGCCGGTTCGGTCAACTGCGGCGCCACCCAGACCAAGTCGCTGCTCCGGCTCGCATACAAGACGATGATAAACCCGGACAGGGCGATCACCGGCGGCTCCTTCGAGACAATGCGGGTGAAGATTCCCGAGTCCTGCGTGTTCAACGCCCAGGAGCCGGCCGCATGCGAGTGGTACTTCACCGGGCTCGGCCTGCTCGCCGACCTGTTCATTTCCTGCATGTCCGAAGCGATGCCCGAACGCTCGACGGCCGCCCATTACGGCGACAGCATGGTCGCCGCCTTCTTTTCGGTGGATCCCGGCCGCGGCCACTGGATCGCCATTGAGCCGACCGCCGGCGGCTGGGGCGGCCGCGCCGACGGGGACGGCGAGAGCGCACTCATAAATCTGGTGAACGGCGGTTTCCGCAACATTCCCGCCGAAGTCTACGAGACCAAGTTCCCGGTCAGGGTGGAGGAGTTCGCCTTCCGGGCCGATTCCGGTGGAGCCGGGCGTCATCGGGGTGGCTGCGGCGTGATCCGGCGCTACCGGCTGCTCGAGGACTGCCATTGCGCGCTCTGGTTCGAACGGTCCCGGACCCCGGCCTGGGGGCTCAACGGCGGTGCCGACGGAAAGGGACCTCGAATCGCCATACGTCACCCCGACGGAACCGTCGACACGCCACTCAAGATGCGCGCCCGGCCCCTGAAGTCCGGAACCCTCGTCGAGACCTTCACCGGCGGAGGAGGCGGCAACGGCGACCCCCGGGAACGCGCGAGAGACGCGGTTCTCGCCGACGTCCGCCAGGGATACGTGACGCCCGATGGCGCCCGTCGCGACTATGGTGTCGATGTCGGCAAATCCGGGGCTGACTCTCCGGGTTCGGAGACGGCACGCTGACCGGCCCGTCGGTCGCCACTGAAGCGGTTGCCGCCCTTCGGGCCGAGGGGATCGGCGTTGCCTTCGGCGGCGTCCCGGTTCTCGAAGACGTCACGCTCGACATCCGTTCCGGCGAAATCCACGGGCTGATCGGCGAGAACGGCGCCGGCAAGTCGACGCTCGGCAAGGTCTTCGGCGGCTACTATTCCGCGACGACCGGCCGGCTGGTCGTCTTCGGCCGGCCGGTGACCCGGTGGGACCCGCCGACCGCGCTGGCGAACGGCGTGGCCATCATGCATCAGGAACTGCAGCTGGTCCCGGCGATGACCGTGGCCGAGAACGTGTTCCTCGGCCTCGAGCACGAACGACTGGGCGTTCTCGAGAGGGACGAGGCGGAACGCCTGGTGGCGCTGATGCGGAGCAGCGGCTTCTCCCTCGACCCGGGGGCGCTGGTCGCCGACCTGCCGATCGCCGATCAGCAGAAGATCGAAATCCTGCGGGCCCTGGCCCGCGACGCCCGGGTGATCGTCATGGACGAACCGACGTCGTCCCTGTCCAAGGACGAGGTCGGCCAGTTGCATGACGCCATGCGCACGCTCCGGGACGAGGGCCGGACCGTCATCTACGTGTCGCATTACCTGGAAGACATCCTGGCGGTGACGGACCGGGTCACCGTTCTCAGGGACGGTGTTCACGTGCGAACCGGCACGACGGCGGAGGAAACCCGGGGAAGCCTGGTCTCGGCGATGCTGGGTCAGGGCAAGACGGAAACGCCCTTTCCGGAGAAGGTCCGGCCCGCCGATGCGGAAACGGTTCTCGACGTTTCCGGACTCGGGAACGATGCCGGCGTCAGGGGCGCATCGCTAACCGTCGGGAAAGGCGAGATCGTCGGGCTGATCGGTCTCGTCGGCAGCGGTCGCAGCGAGATCGCCCGGGCGATCATCGGCGCCGACCCGGCACGGACCGGGGATGTCGCGCTCAACGGACGATCCTACCGTCGGCGGAGCGTGGCGGAATCGGCACGACGGGGGCTGGTGATGGTTCCGGAGGACCGGCGCCGCCAGGGACTGGTCATGACCATGCGGGTCCGGGCCAACATCACGTTGCCGCACCTGGCCCGGATCTCCCGCGCCGGAATGATCCGTTCGCGGAAGGAACTGTCGCGAACCCGGGAGCTCATCGAGTATTTCCGGGTCCGCCCGGCCGATCCGGACGGGGATGTGTCCCGGTTTTCGGGAGGCAACCAGCAGAAGGTCCTGTTTGGCAAGTGGCTTGCCGGAAATCCGGGGATCGTCATTCTCGACGAACCGAGCCGGGGCGTCGATGTCGGAGCGCGGGAACGCATCCACCAGGCCATTGCCGAACTGGCCGCCCGCGGCACGGCCGTCCTGGTGATTTCGAGCGAAATCAGCGAAGTCCTCGGCCTCGCGCACAGGGCCTATCTGATTGACCGCGGGCGGACCGTCGAGGAAATTGACCCGCAGGAGCACAGCGAGGCGACGGTGCTTTCGGCATTGTTCCGCCATCAGGCGGAAGTAGTATCCGCACGGGGCACGCGGGCCGGAACCGGGGAGGGCAGGAACGTGCAATTGACGCCATGACCTGGCACGGTGTTCAGCGATTTCTCCAGAGCTATGCGGTGCTGATCCTGATCGTGCTGCTGATCGTGGCACTCAGCCTCTTGTCCGACAGCTTCCTGACGTTTCGCAACCTGCTGAACATTCTCAACCAGAACTCGCCTCTGGCGATCATGGCCTCCGCGATGACACTGGTCATCATCGCCGGAGGTTTCGACCTTTCGGTGGGGGCGATCTTCGCCATGGGTGCCGTCTCCTCGGCCTACATAGCGCTTCACGTCGATCCCTATCTCGGCCTCATGATGGCTCCGGTCATCGGCCTCGGCCTCGGCATCATCAACGGTTTCGCGATCACGCTGCTGAGCGTGCATTCGTTCCTTGCGACCATAGCCACCAGCCTGATCTTCAGGGGAGTCGCCATCGTCCTGTCGGACGGGCGGCTGATTCCGGTGCGCATGGACGAGTTCACATGGCTCGGACGCGGCAAGTTCGGCGGCATCTTCATTGCCGTCTGGATCATGGTCGCCTTTGCCGTGGCGCTGAGCCTTGCCCTGACCCGGACGACTTTCGGCAGGCGGGTGTTCTCCGTCGGCGGCAACGAGGAAGCGGCCATACTGTCCGGGATCCGGACCCACCGGATCAAGATAGCCACCTTTGCCATCGCGGGACTGGCCGCCGGGCTGGCTTCGGCAATCGCCGCCTCGCGGATCTCGCTCGGGCAGGCGTCCGCCGGAACCGGCATGGAACTCCAGGCAATCGCCGCCGTTATTCTCGGCGGGACCAGCATCTATGGCGGGCGCGGCGCGGTATGGCGGAGCGTCGCCGGGGTCTTTTTGCTGGCGCTCATCAACAACGGATTCAACATCCTGAACGCCGATCCGTTCTACCGCGACCTGACCACCGGGCTGATCATTCTTGCCGCCATCGGCATCAGTGCCGGAGGTGCCCGGCGTTGATGCCGGACCGGGGAGCGCGCCCGGGCTCCGCTGCGGCCGGTTTTCCGCGTTGGAGAGATTGGCGCGGCCGTCCACCGGAACGTCTGCCGGCGACAATTCGGCCGGCGTCCTGCTTGAGACGCGACTTGCGCGTTCATACTGCGTAGTGCCGGATGAAGTCGCGATCCGGTTCGACGCCGAGTCCCGGACGATCGGGTATCGCCACCCGGCCCCCGCTGCGTGCGATCTGCTTCTGGATGTCCAGGGCTTCGACCAAAAGTTGATCCCTGAAGCTGTTCTCGGTGGTGTCGAACTCCAGCATGGGCTCGCTCGGGAACAGACTGCCGGGCAATGCAGGTACCGCGGCCAGGAGCTGAAGGTTCGCCGCGACGGCTATCGCCGAACCCCATACATGGTTCACGACCGGAATGAAGTGCGCGTGGCACAGCGCGAGAACGCGAAGATACTCGCTGACGCCGCCCAGTCCGCAGACTTCGGGCTGCGCGATGTCGAGCCCGCGGCACTCCAGCAGCGTCCGCCAGCCCCATCGGGTGAATTCCGCCTCGCCGCCGGCGATGTTGACGCGCAAGCCGGAACGCAGTGCCGCGTATCCGGCCAGATCCTCCGGCGCGACCGGCTCCTCGAACCAGAGGGCGCCGAGTTCTTCCAGGGCCCGGCCGACATGGAAGGCGTCTCCGGCCGTGTAGCAGTGGTTCGCATCCACCATGAAGTCGAACTCTTCGCCGACGCCGCGTCGCACTGCCTCGGCCAGGGCGATGTCGTGCCGGGGACCGAGTCCAACTTTCATCTTCGCCGCGACGAAGCCCATCTCCCGTATCCTGGCGGCTTCGTCGGCGAATCGTGCGGCGAGCGATGCCGGGTCTTCGCGACGGAGCATCATGCCGTAGCCATAGACGGGAACCGATTCCCGATGCGCGCCGCCGATCAGCTTGTGGACCGGCAGTCCCGCAACCTTTCCGGCGATGTCCCAGAGCGCGATGTCGACTCCTGAGAGTGCCTGAAGCGGCATCCCCTTCTGACCGTGATCGCGAAGCATGTTGTAGACCTTGTGCCAAAGCACGTCGCGGTCCAGCGGGTCGGCGCCGAGCGCCATCGGCTGGATGACTTGCTCGACAATCGTGCGGTTTGCGAGAGCAACGGTTCCGGGACCGAAGCACTCTCCCCAGCCAGTTACGCCTGCGTCGGTCTCGACCTCCACGAGATGCGCAGTGCGCTTGCTGTAGAACTGCTGCGAGTACCCGAGTTCCTCTGGCATGTCGCATTGCAGCACATGGCTGGTGATCCGGGTGATCTTCATCCGGGATCGGGCCGCCTGGGATTGCGGTCCGGTTGGTGGAGATGTCGTCACGTGCATCGTTCCTCCAGGAGAACCGCCTGTCGGCTCATGTCGCGGATTGACCGCCGAGTCCGCTGGCGGAAGGCGGCCGGCAGCAGACGGGGCGCTGTCGCAGGTGCACGGCATTCCCTCGCAAACGTCATGCGAAGCCGGTGCCCCCTGTCACGAGTCTCTTGCGTGATCGGCGTCCCGGGTCTCGGGGATTGCTCGAAGAGCACCTGATCGTCCTCCGTCAATCGTAAAGCGTGGCGGCATTCTTCAGAATGCTGTTTCCGACGTGGAGCGCCAGAGCCTGAATCGTGGATGTCGGGTTCACGGCGCCGGCGGTCACGAACAGGCTGCCGTCGACGACGAACAGGTTGCGCACGTCGTGACATCGCCCCCAGGCGTTGACCACCGACCGTTCCGGATCATGACCCATGCGGGCGGTGCCCATCTGGTGCCAACCGGCCCTCCGCCAGACCGGCTTGCCCGCCCCGATGACCTGTCTTGCGCCGGCGGCGAAAAGGGCTTCCTCGGCACGGGCTTCGCCATGGGCGATCATCTTCCAGGTGTTGTCATCGACCGAATAGGTGATTTTCGGCGCGGGAATTCCGTCACTGTCGGTCAGTTCCGGATCCAGAGTGACCGAGTTCGCCTCGCGCGGAAGGTCCTCGGTAACGACGGTCAACCCGGCGGCGTACGGGTAGGTGTCATCCATCAGCCGCCGATGATCCGCACCCCAGGGAATCGGCGCGTCGATTCCGTAGCCGCCGAGAGCCCATGTCATCGGCGTGGTCATTCGTCCGCTGTGCAGCCCGTACCCTCGCACGAAGTCGCGCGACGGGTCGGTCTCGTAGAATTCCTGACTGAGGATGCTGCAGGCCATCGGCCCCTTGAATCCCTCCATCGGCTCGTCGAAAATTCCGGTGACGCCGGTCAGCGGATGGAACATCAGGTTCCTGCCGACCAGCCCGCTGCGGTTGGCTATGCCGTCAGGAAACTGCCGGGACTTCGAGTGCAGCATCAGGCGGGGTGTGCCGATTCCGTTGCAGGCGAGCACCACGATTTCCGCTTTCTGCCGCCGCACCCGGCCCTCCGAGTCAAAGTAGAGGACGCCGGCGGCCCGGCCGGTCTCGTCAAGCAGAACTTCGCGCACGCGGCAATTCGGCCGCAGTTCCACGCCTGCCCGGAGGAGCGTCGGCCAGTAGGTCAGGTGAACGCTTGCCTTGGCGCCGGTTGCGCAACCGAGATCGCAGGTGCCGGCATTGACGCATTTTGCGCGTCCGTCATCGTCGCGGCTGAGAATCGCCACGTCGGATGGCCACCAGTGCCAGCCCAGCCGGTTGAAACCCCGTGCAAGCGTTCGCCCCAGCCGGCCGATGGGAATTGGCGGGTGTGGCGGTTCGTAGGGAGGGTAGGCGGGGTTTCCGGCCTGTCCCGATGCCCCCATGTTGCGGTCGTTGATCGCGTAGTACGGCTCGAGCGTCGCATAATCCAGCGGCCAGTCGTCGGCAACACCGTCGAGGGTGCGTGTGCGAAAGTCCGAAGGATGCATGCGGGGCCAGTGTGCAAGGAAATTGATGGTCGAGCCGCCCACGGCATTGAAATTGACAGGGGCTATCGGCGAGCAGCTTGAATTGATCGGGTAGTCCTGCGGAAGCTTTCTGACGTTGGGGTCGCAACTGAACCCGGCGTAGCGATCGAGTTCGTAATCCTCCTTCAAGCTGGGATAGTCCGCGTCGGAGATCGACGGTCCCTGCTCGAGACAGAGAATTCGCATTCTCGAGCCGAGCAGCGACCACGCAAACGCTGCGCCGGACGCACCTGCACCCACGATAAGCACGTCTACCGTTTCGTTGGTCAGCTCGGATTCCTCCGGTTTCCGGTGATGGCGTCGGTCCAGGTCCCATGCGCCCTGTACGGGAGCGCGGCGGTTCTGCTGCGGGAAAAGCTCATCGAGGCCGCGTTCCCGTCATCAGGACGGCCGGTAGCAGCGGCCCCGCGCGAGAACCGGTGCGAGAAGTTCGGCCATCTCTTCGGGATCATCGTCGGGCACATCGTAGCCGCCCGGTTGCGTCGGTCGGGAAGAGAGGCCGAAGAGCGGACGAATGTCTGATCTGCTGTAGTAGCCCGTGTAGGCCGTGCGCAGCAGTGCCTGGAACGCTTCGGGAGCATTCCGCTCAAGCGTCTTGACGACGGCAGTGCGCTCGGCCGCCTCCAAATCGCGGAACTCCCCGCCCAGATCGGCGGCAGTCGTGGCGACGCGGGAAAGGCCGTCCCGGACCCGGAACGAGAGTGTCGGATCGGACGTGCACGCGCTGACGACGAAGTCGGCCACGCCTAGTGCGCCGGCGCCGGGAACTCGGTTGTCGGGACTCGGCGGGATGACTTCGTCGAGCAGACTCGCGAGCAGGCCGACCTCGAAGTCGTTCCAGGGGGGAGGGCGGTTCATTCGCCTCCTCCTCCGCGGCCGGAGTTCGAACTCTGGCGGGAGAGAGCGTCGATCGCCGTTGCCAGCAGCAGGATCGCGCCTGAGAACATCAGCTTGTCGGCGGCCGAAGCGCCCGAGAGGTCCAGCCCGTTGCCCAGCGAACCGATCACCAGTGCTCCCAGTATCGCGTTCCAGACCGAGCCGCGTCCACCGAACAGCGAGGTGCCGCCGATCACCGCCGCTCCGATCGCCTCCAGCAGCAGAGGTCCGCCGGCGAATGCGTTGAACGACACCGAGGCGTACCGCGACGCGCCGACAATGCCTCCGATAGCCGCCATGAGGCCGACTATTCCGAAGGCAGCGACCCGGACCCGGCGGACGTTCATGCCTGCCCGTCGCGCGGATTCGGCGTTTCCCCCGACGGCAAAGAGCGCGCGTCCGAACGGAGTCGACGTGGTGATCCATCCGAGGAGCGCAGTCACGCCGACCAGCAAGACCACGAGCAACGGTACGCCACGGTAGTTGTTCAGGGCAGCGACTGCGGCAAGGATGAGAATGGCGATGACGATGGTCCGCACCCAGAGCAGGGTGTTGCTGTCGGCCTCAAGCCCGCGGGCACGCCGCTGGCGTTGACGCCGCAGGGAAAACACCGCGATGGCCAAGGCGAAGGCGATGCCAAGCAACCAGCCCAGGGCTGGCGTGAGGGCGATCGTGGTCAACCCTCGGATCAGCGGATCGCGCATGTTTATGGCACCCTGAATGCCGAGGATCTTGAGCATCAGCCCCTGCAGTCCAAGCAGTCCGGCCAATGTGACCACGAAGGAAGGGATGCCGACGAAAACGACCATTACGCCCTGGGCGAGCCCGATCGCCACACCGACCGAAACCGCGATGAGGCAGGCGAAGGGGGCAGGCGTTCCGCCAATGAGAAGAACCGCCAACAGGGCGGCGCAGACACCGGCGTTGGCCGCGGTGGAGAGGTCGATCTCGCCGAGCAGAAGGACGACGGTCAGTCCCACCGCCAAGGTGCCGACAACCGCCGACTGCATGAAAAGGAAATAGAAGTTCCGGGGACTCAGGAATGCCGGCTCCGTGATCCCGAACCACAGCCAGATCGCCGCAAGCGCCAGCGATACCGGAACAAAGCCGCCGAAGCGCGTCTCGCGCAGCATCCGGAGGCGCTCGCCAAGGGAAGCGCCGGTTTCAGACTCCATTTTCAGCCATCTCTTCGAGCCCGCCCGTCATCGCCGCAACGATCACGTCGGGTGTCACCTGATCTCTTTCGTAAATTGCCACGTTGCGCCCCTGACGCAGAACCGTGATCCGGTCCGAAATCTCGAACACGTCGCGTAGATTGTGCGAGATGTAGACGACCGCATGATCGGTGTCACGCAGTCGCTTGACGACATCGAGGACCTGTCTGGTCTGTGCGATGCCGAGCGCGGCTGTAGGTTCGTCCAGGAGAACGACGGAGCTGTCGGCTCCCACGGCCCGGGCGATGGCGATTGCCTGTCGCTGTCCGCCGGAAAGCGTGCCGACCCTGGCACGGACCGAGTGCAGTGTCCGGACCTCCAGGCGGTTGATCGCGCGTCGTGCGGTGTCCTCCATCTCCAGGTCGTCAAGCGGACGCAGGAAGCGTGGCAGGAATTGCCAGCCGCGCCTTACCGTTTCGGCACCGAGAGCCAGATTTGCCGCGACATCGAGGTTCTCGCAGAGTGCGAGGTCCTGATAGACGATTCTGATGCCCAGCGCGGAGGCGTCATGCGGACTCGCGATTTGCACATCTCTTCCGTCAATGGAGCAACGGCCGGTGTCGGAACGCAGCGCACCGGCGATTATCTTCATCAACGTGGACTTGCCGGCGCCATTGTCGCCGACCAGCGCCATGACTTCGCCGCGCCTGACCTCGAAGTTCACGTCGCGCAACGCCTCAACGCCGCCGAATCGCTTGCTTACCGCAGCCGCGAACAGATGTGGCGGGGCACCGTGGCGCCCCGCCTTGTGCATGCGTCCCGTCAGGCCGATGGCGTCCGGTTGCATGGCGCCGTTAGCTTGAGCAGAACGACGTGCTTGCTGCCGGGCCCTCGCAAACCATCTCCTTGGTGATGGAGGTGTCGTTCTCGATCACGTAGGCGACACCTTCCTCGCCGACAGCGGAGTATGATGCGACGGCGACGAAGTTCACGTCGGCACCCACACCGTTCTTCACCGTGTTGGGAGCGAGGTCCTTGAAGTCCTCCCCGCTTATGAGCCGTGCCGTGACCTGGGCCGTGGCATGTGCCATGTCCGCAAGCGGACGCCATCCCGACTGGGTCTGTTCACCGAGCAGGATCAACTGCAGCGCCTGGACAGTGCAGTCCAGGCCCGAAACGGGAACCTTCCCCGCCATCCCTTGCTCCGCGAGGGATGCAATGGCGGCGGACGCATTGCCGTCATTCGAGGACACGACGCCCTGCACGTTGTTGTCGAGCTGCGTCAGCGCCTGATCCATTGACCGGCGGGCAATGGCCGGATCCCAGCCTTGCGTCCAGTTCTCGTATCCCAGGACGCGTGCTCCCGAGTCGTAGAGCGGCTGCAGGGCGCGCATCTGACCGTTGTAGATCACGGCTGCGTTGGGATCCGTTGGCGAGCCCTTCAGCATGACCAGCGTGTCGCCGTCCATGGTGTTCTCTATGACGTGCATCGCCTGATCGTAGCCCATGCCCTCAAGGTCGGCCTGCACCCAGAAGGTGGTGTTTTCCGAGTTGATCATCCGGTCGTAGGCGATGGTCGGAATTCCCGCTTCTGCCGCGCTGTCGGCGATGATGGCCGAGCTCTCGCCGTCGATCGGAATGACCACGAGGACCTTGGCGCCTCGCGTGATCGCCTGTTCGGCCTGACGCTGCTGCGCAGCCGTGTCGTTGTTC
>CAXXUG010000007.1:0-21436 GCA_963664835.2 Chloroflexota bacterium
GGCTTTCGCCGGAATGACGGATGGGAGGTCGGGTTGACGAATGCGGGCACTCTCGGTACCGCGAAATTTCATTTTCGTACCAAAACCGGGAATTCTCCCCGCGCCCCAGCATTATGTGAAGCCAGTGTGGTTTGCGTGCGGCACTCGGGTGTGCCGGCGAGGCGCCACTAAAAGGGTTTGAGCCGGACATTTCCCGGACAGGCGACGGCAATGCAATTCGACACTACTTTATGAGCGCCACCTGCTGCATCCCGCCCTGGCCTTCCAATCCACCAAGTACTGAAGTGTAGGGAAACTCGATCCTGGACGGACGGTAGGCATCCAACTTTGGAATCGTGAACAGAGGGATGTAGGGCAACTCGTCGGCTAGAAACTCCTGCATTTGGGTTGCCTTGTCGCGCGCGTCGTCTATGTCGGTCTCAGAGAGTAAATCGAAGGCTAGCTGATCGAATTCTTGGTTCGAATACCCTCCCCAGTTGTATCCGCCCTCCTCGTTCTCGGGCGCGTGCCGGCTGTGGAAATAGGCTTCCATGTAGTCGGGGAAAAGTGTCAGGCTCCAGCCCAAGATCCACATGTCCAGGTCTTCGGCTACCGTTTCGCTGAACAGTGCGTCGACGATGACGTTGAACCCGACGAGATTCGCTCTGGTGGGTATTCCCACCTCATTTAACCAACGCTCGATCCAAATCGCGAAGGTCGATCTGAGTGGATCGTAGCCGGGGCTGGGAGCAATTATCTCCAATGCCGGCACGTCCGAGCCATCGGGCATCTTGAGGCCCTCACCTCGCTTGGACACGAAGTCGCCGTCTTCGGTGACCTCCGGCTCCTGCTCGAAGGTAAAGCCTGCGCTCTTGAGCAACTCGACGGCCTTGGTGACGCGTTCAACTCGAGTCAATCCCTGGCCGAATTTCTCGATATTGGAGTTATGCCAGAGGGCGTTGCCCTCCGGTACCATTGAGTACATGGGAATCGCGGCGTCCTGGAGAATCGTCTGAGCAACGAACTCTTTGTCGATCAACGTGGCAACGGCTTGCCTGAATTCCTTGACGCTCATCGGCACCTTGCGAGTATTGAAGCCTAGGTAGAAGATGCCGTTGTCGGCGTTGGTCACGATCTCAAGATCCGGTGCGGACCTTATACGATCTTGGAATCCTTTTTCCAATCCAAGCGGATTGAACACGTAGTCGATGTCGCCACTGGTCAAGGCGAGTATCGCCGCGTCCTGGTTGCCGTAGATGCTGAAGATTTCGGCGTCGACGTGGGGCCCGACCTCGTACTCGAGGGCCTTATCGCCGGTGGCCTCGCCGAAGTAGGTAGAGGTGTAGTTGAGCCGGGGGTTGGACTCTTCCAGGGCGCCGTTCTCGAACTGCGTAACGGTCGCGCCGTTCAGGAAGTAGGTGGGATCGGCGTCGTTCTCGAAGAAAGCGCCTTGCTCCCACTTGTTGAAAGTAAAGCCGTTGGCGGTGGGCTCTCCCTCGGGCACATGGGCGAAGAGCGCTTCTATCTGCTGTGCGCCTTCGCCGGCGCCCTTGGCGTCTTCGACAACCGGGGCCCAGTAGTGCTCGGGCAGGATGGGCATGAATCCGAGTCCGAACTGCCAGACGCTCAAGCCGGGCACCTGGGGATTGCCGTCCTGGTCGGTTGCCTTGAAGAACACCTTTATCCGATGACTATCGAGGGCTTCGACCCGGTCGAGGAACGCGCGGTCGACCGCGCTTCCCCAATTGGCTCCGAGCTGGAGGTCGAGAACGGTGTTCACGGTGAACACGAAATCTGCGGCGGTGAGCTCCTCGCCGTCGCTCCAGAGGATTCCCTCCTTCAGTGGGACCTCGGCGGTCCAGAACGCATCACCGCCGATGGTCTCTTTCTTGAGATCGGTTGGGAAGTCCGCGGCGACGACGGGTACCCAATCGAAGCGCTGATCGGAGTAGCCGTATAGCGTCAGTGCGTAGCCGGCGAGGACGTAGCCGGTCCAGACGGAGCCGGCGGGCCCGCCGTAATAGTTCCAGTAATTTCTGGAGATGGGTTCAGCGAAGATGCCCATCTGGTATATGACGGGATCGGGTACGGGGGTGGGCATAGGCGTGGGGGCCGGCATGTGGGTGGGTTCTTCCATCACCGTCTCGGCGGGCTCGTCGGGCGCGTCCGCGACCTCAGGTGCGCAGGCCGGCAAGACGACTAAGATCAGTGCGCAAAGAACCAGAATTGCGGGTTTCATTCCCCAGAATCTAAACACTGGCATACCCCTTGTCTTGACTGTTGTGTGACAAAACATCACGCCGGCCGCGAGTGTAGCCACGGTTGACACTTGAGTCAAGTTTGGGGCTGGCGGGTTGGGGGTCGGGGTTGGTTTAGGCGGAACGACGCCGGCCTGGGTAGTAGATGCTCGGAAAGTTGCGGGTGGGCCTGGTACAGGTACTGGTACATGACAGATCGAGGTGACGACCATCGAGCCTGCAAGGAGCGGTGAGATCAGTGCTTGAAGAGGTCGCCCGGCTGGCAATGCCGGCAGTAGCTGGTGATCCGCCGGTTGGCCCTAAGCTCGCTTATGTTCTTCCCGCAGCTTGGGCACCGTTGACCGCCCCGGTTGTGGACTTTGAGAGAGTCTCTGACTTTGCGATCTATCCTAGGTCCCATTCGCTCTCTGACATCGTCGATGGCATCAAGTACTACTTGGAGCGAACTGGCGTGGATGCGCCGGAGCTCATCTTCGGTAAGCTCCTTTCGGCGTCTGAATGGGGACACGCGCGCAGCGAACAGTATCTCATCCGCGTAAGCGTTCCCGATGCCTGAAATGACTCGACCCCTTGTCAGGACGCCTTTGATCTCGCCGTGAAATCTTCCCAAACGGCTCTTGAACTCGTCGAAATCGATCGGCTCAAGGACATCAGGTCCCTGCTGGAAAAGGCCGGGAACCTCCTTCACCTGATCCTGGCCGAGGTAGTAGAACTGGCCCATTTGCTTAGCGTCGATGTACCGGAGGTCAACATCGCCGCTGAGTTGAAAGCGAACGCAAGTGCGCTTCTGGATTCTGGTGTTGGAGGTGCAGTATTGCAACGCGCCGGTCAGCTTGGGGTTGACAACGACCACTCTGTCGCCCGACAGTTCGAGGAGCAAGAACTTGCCTCTTCGTTCTACGGATTCGAAGCTGCGTCCCTCAGCATCCTCGGCCATGTCGCCGGCCAGAGACCTGACCATGGGTTTCAATATGTTCACGTTGCGGATCGCGCGACCCGGCAGGCGCTCTTCCAGAAACTCGGTTACGACTTGCAGTTCCGGGGCTTCAGGCATCTTAGGAACTCGTCATCGCTCCGGGTCCATTCCATCCGAACTCTTCGAAGCTCACGCGACCCTGGCTGTCGAACTCAACGCCCTCGGCTGTGAGCATTTCCCGTTGGAGGTGGCTCCCGGGTCCACTGCTTCGAGGACTCACCTTGCCTTGGTGGTTAATGACTCGCTGCCAAGGAACATCGCTGCCGGCGTGGAGCGCGGCAAGGCAGTACCCGACCATGCGGGGAGTGCAGCCACCGGCGATCATGGCGATCTGGCCGTAGGTCGCGACCTTGCCGGCGGGAATTTGGCGGACTACTTCGAGGATCCGCTGGTAGACCGGTCCGGGCAACGGGACTCGTCCTCCGGGTATCTCGTATGCACTTAACCTGCGACATTTCCATGTTAACGGCTCGCCGGCAAGCTGGGGCCGGTGGAAGGGCTGCGGGAGAGGGCCGGATGCTTAAGTAGTGGTGACGAGACGCACAGTTCAGCCGCGCTCGGCCTTGAGGTCTTCTAGCTCTGCGTACTCAGTTAGTCCATCTCCGTCGCGGGCCTGTCGCATAGCTTCGACGGCTTCGGCATTCGGCATCCTCACAGAGAAGGGCAAACCTCTATGCAGGGTCACCTGCTTATAGAACAGCGTGATCGCCTCAGTTGCTGAAAGGCCTAGCTGCGAGAAGAGCTCTTCAGCCTGGCGTTTCAATTTGGGTTCAACGCGGGCACGTATCATTTCCGTCTTAGCCATCGGGCGCCTCCATCTCTACTAGTTTGTCGTGTACCACGAATGGAATACAGCTTACGGCAGGACACGTCTGCGAATTCAATCGTCACAATTGAACGCTCGCATGATTGCCAGGATGGAAACGAGGATCAGGGTGCTGAGCATCGTCTCCTCAGGCCCGCCTCAGAACCAACGAGGGCCCGGCCCCATCGCTGCTAGCTGCGAGACGACATTTCCGCCGCGATGCGATTGGCGAGTTCCCTAACGGGCAAAGTACCAAGGTTTTCGCCCGATCCAAACTCGATACCAGGCTGCCAAAATCGACCTCGCGGCGGCTTTAACTGGGCGACTCGAACCAACGTGGTGATAGGTGGTGTAAATCGTTTCGCGTCACGCGAGGCGTGATGTTGACAAACGCCCCTGCCATCGCAGGGTAAGGACCACGCGGGGTTTACGATCCGATGAAACGCTCACTCTCAAAACGCCATGCTAGACTGTCGAGTAAGGATGTAATCAATTGAGGTGGGAGCCTTGGCAGAAGAATTGGAACACAGGCCGTCGATAACGAGGGTATGGGCCAGAAACTTCCGCAGCATTGAGTTTGCCGAGCTGGAGTTGGACCCACTGACGGTACTGGTGGGGCCCAACGCTTCAGGCAAGAGCAACCTGATGGACATACTTGGGTTCCTCGGCGATGCCGCTCGCCATGGCCTTGAGACGGCGACAACGCGCCGTGGCGGAATCGACGGGATTGGTCGCAAGAGGCCGAACGGAAGAGTTGTGGGCCCAGAAATCGGACTGCAGTATAGATTCTTAGAGGGAACACTTGACTACTCGGTTGCATTGACGAGAAAGGGCGCAGGCGAGTATCAGGTCAAGCGCGAGTCTGCCAAGCTAGAACCCACAGATTCGGGCGTTCGCCCATTGGAGGTTACGCTCGCGAATGGACGACTTACCAAGCCCAACCGCAAGAGTATACTGGAGCGAGCCGATTCGACGGGAACGGAAGACACTGAACGTGCGAATCGTTTGGCGGGCATTGTGAATCAACTCGTCGCGGATTCGGATCGACAAGACATCCTATTGATGTCTCCGGAGCCATCGCCACTCCCTTGGTTGTTGACGCTTTTGCTCGCCGGATCGGAACCCAGGGAGAACGACTCCACCTCACTCTGGCGCGAATCCCTTGAAGGGACAAGAGACGTTCTGGCCAGAATCTGCCTGTACCACATTTTCCCTAATTCACTGCGTGACCCTCAGAAAGTGGCCGACAGTCATCCTTTAGCGACGGGAGGAGAAAACTTGGCGTCCACTCTGCGGGACATGATCCAGAGGAAAAGCCGCTTTCTCGACGAGTTGAAGGGCGCATTAACCTTTGCGGTCCCAGGAATACGGGACATTCGAGTCAGTCACGCCGGCAGCTTCTATGTAGTGGAACTTAAACACAAGAGGAATGGCGGAAACGAAAGGGGCGCTTGGTTTGACCTGTCCCGTGAATCCGATGGGACCGTCCGTTTGTTGGCGTTGTTAACAGCTCTATTCCAAGACCCTGCTCCGTCGTTGATTGGTCTAGAAGAACCCGAGTTGGCCATTCACCCTGGCGCTATGGCCGTGTTGTCGGACAACATGAGGGAGGCGGCGCACCGAGGGCAAGTAGTGGTGGCCACCCACAACCCAGACTTGATCGATCGACTCCCGATCGAGAGCATTCGCGCGGTCACCGCCGAGTGCGGCGCCACTGAGGTGGGTAAAGTCGCCGACCATCAACTAACATCGGTGACACAAGACCTGTTTTCGGCCGGGGAGTTGCACCGCATGGAGGGCCTCCAACCCGCGGGTACAGGGTAGGCGCCGAAATGTTCACCATCGTGCCGGTGGTTGAAGGCGATGGGGATGTTGATGCACTGCCAGAGTTGGTGGTCAGGATCATCCAAGAGAAGTACAAACGATACGACGTTCTTGTGCTTCGCGGAAAAACCAGAGTGGTTAAGACCAACGGCAGGCAGAATCTAGAAAAGAAACTGGACAGATTCCTAAAACACGCCCAGAACAAACCCAAATGCGGAGCAATTCTCGTTCTTGTGGATGCCGACAAGGACTGCCCGGTGAAACTTGCTCAGCAACTTTCCCAACGCTGTCGTCAAATCGGAGTAGGATGTCCGGTGCAGATAGTTTGTGCCTATCGGGAATATGAGTCTTGGCTCCTCGCCAGCCTGAATACAATCAAGGGCCGGCATGGGATACCGAACACGGTTGCCCTTTCCGGTGATCCTGAGGCCATAGTGAACCCCAAACGGTGGCTCGGCGACCAGATGCCTAGTGGCCAGGCTTACAAAGAGACAACCCACCAGGCATCCCTTAGCAGAGGCATAGACTTGGACTTGGCGAGCCGGAACTCTCGCTCTTTCCGCCGTTTGTGCCACGCGTTAGAACAACTCTTGTCCGCTATAGACACTCCCTAGCGGTAGTTCCCAGATTTGTACACTTGGTCTCACGCGAGGTTTCGTTCAGCGCATGAGTTGTTGTTGGCTGCCGGATCACCATACACTTGTCACAGGCGGAATTTGGCATCGTTTGATGGCACGTAAACGGTGCGAACGGTCTGTTGATGGCCAGCATAAACGTCCTCACTAACTGGCCAGCAAGAATGTCACATTATGGAGAATGTGACATTGAACCAGAGAGAGCAGGCAAGGCTTCAGGTACTCAACAGCTTATTGGCAGAGCATATGACTCTGGACCAAGCGGCGACTCTGATGGGAGTGAGCACGCGCCACACCAGGCGCATCCTGGCGGCGTACAGGGAGGAGGGCGCAGCCGCACTCGCTCACGGACATCGTGGACGCCGAGCACCCAACCTGACATCGGAGGCGACAAGGGCGGAGGTACTGCGCCTTGCTCAGACCCGGTACCCGAAGACGAACCACACTCACCTGAGCGAGTTACTCAGGGAGCGCGAAGGCATAGATATAGGCAGAACTACGCTGCGGCGCATACTGGTTGGAGCCGGCCTGAAGAGCCCGCGTCGGCGCCGGCCACCGCGACACCGTGTCCGCCGGCAGCGGATGCCGCGCAAGGGCATGCTGATACAGATCGACGGCAGCCATCACCGATGGTTGGGAGAGGATGGTTCGGCCTTCGCGCTGCTGCTGGCGGTGGACGACGCCACGGGCATCGTGGTTAATGCCCTGTTCTGCGAGCAGGAGAACACCCGCGATTACTTCCGCCTGATGAGGGGTCTGATACAGCGCTACGGAATACCCATTGCCCTCTACACCGACCGACACTCCGTCTTCAAGAATGTGTCCGGGGCCGGGCTCGTCGGTGCACCGACGCAGTTCAGCCGCGCGATGGACGAGTTGGGAATACAGATGGTGTTCGCGCTGTCACCTCAGGCGAAGGGCAGAGTGGAGCGGACTGCCGGAACCCTCCAGGACAGGCTGGTGGCAGAGCTTCGGCTTGCAGGCGCAACCACCATCGAGGAGGCCAACGTCGTGCTGAAGGACTTCCTTGTCCGCTTCAACGCTCGCTTCGGAGTGCCGGCGCAGCACCCTGAGGCTGCCTACCGCCCGTTGGGATCGGGAGTGTGCATCGATACGGTGCTCTGCTTCAAACACAACCGCAGAGTGGCCAGGGACAACACGGTGAAGTATCGCTGGCGCACGCTTCAGCTGCTGCCAGGTATGGAACGACCCAGCTACGCCGGAACGGTGGTTGAGGTCTTGGAAGGCTTGGATGGCCAACTGGCTGTCCGTTACCAGGGAGCGATAATCCCTAGCCAGGAGGCGCCACCCCGCCCAGGCATACTCAGAAGATTCAACGGCTCTTCCTCACACGAGCTACCCCCATATCGCGGCCTCAACGGACTGGGCAGGCGCTGGGAGGCGACCCTGGCAGGACTCGACGCCGGGATCGACACGGTAGAAGCAAACGGTGCAATCAGAGTCCGCAAAGCCGTTGCCATGCGACATAGGAAGCCCACCCCACTCCAGAAAGCAAGGTGGAACGCTGTGCAGAAGGCGAAGCGCGGGGGATTGTCGATTCGAGCTGTCGCCAGGGAAGTGGGCATCCACCGGGACACGGCGAAGAAGTACATGGAGGCTGAGAGTCCGCCCATGAAGCGCTCCGCGTTGAAGAGGGGATGATCTGATACCATCACTAGCAGTACGGGTGACATTTATGCTGGCCACTTGGGCGGACATTTTCGCTGGCCATCGACAAACGGTCAGACCTTGGCTAGCTTGGTGTACCGGCCGCCGACGAGCCATTCGGATACGTAGATGTTGCCGGCGGCGTCCATTGCTACGCCGTGGGGGCTGTTCAGCTTGCCGGATTGGAGAAGATTGTTGCGGATGGTTTCTCCCCGGTCGTTCTTTACGTTGGGCCAACCTTCGACGTCGCAGACGGCTCGGTTGGTGCCGATCTGAGCGATGAGGTTGTCTTCGGAGTCCACCAGTGCCATGCTGGCGTGTAGCTCGATGATGACCATGAGGTCGCCGTGGGTGGCGAAGCCGGTCGGGCTCCTGAACCACTCCGAGCCGAACACCTTCTTGTAGTTGCCCTCGGCATCGTAGACCTGCACCCGTCCGTTGCTGCGGTCGGCGATGTAGAGCTCCGGCTCGGACTTGCGACTGTCGATCCAGATGGTGTGGGGGCTGGAGAATGGGCCGGCGTCGCCTTCTTCGCCGTTGATGCTGCTGATGTAGTTGCCGGCCTTGTCGTAGCGGTGGACGAAGGAGGAACCGTAGCCGTCGCCGACCCAGACGTCGCCGTTGCCGCCGAAGCGTTCTTCGTTGACGGCAACCCAGGTGGGCGTGTATTTGCCCTCTTGATATGCAGGAATATCGGGCCGGCCGATGGTGGCGACTATCTTGCCATCGAGGGTGGTCTTGACGACTTTGGGTTCGTTCGCACTTGGTACGTACTCGAACGTGCCGTTGGTGCTGGTCTTGTGTTGCTTAGAGCCGGTGTCGGCGATCCAGAGGTACTCGGCGCCGGCTTCGTTGACGAGGCAGATTCCGTGGCACTCGGTCAGGCCGGTGGTTGACGAACGCAGCAGTTCGCCATCCTGGTTGAACTCGAGCAAGTCGGAGGTTCCGGGGTGAGAGGCGATGACGTTGCCGGCGGTGGTAACAGCTACACCGTGATGGGCCCAGCCGGCGCGTAGGGACTCGCTGTCAGGGATTCTTGCCCAGTCTTCAATCCACTCGTAGGTGTGTTCGCCGCCGCCAACTTGCATAGTCCATCCTCCGTTTCAGACTCTAGCCGGACCATTTTGCCTGCCCAGTCTCTCTAAGCCGGGGGTATTCGTTTGGCAGGGTAAGTGCGAGTGTATTGATGATGCCAATGCTGGTCAAGGACGAGATGTTCGTCGTTCAGGGGCTTTTGGTTCTGTGGCATCCGTTGTCACCCAAGGGTTGGGCGTGGTCTTGTCTTCAGCCTCTCCTCTGGATTCCAGCTTTCGCCGGAACGACGAAGGAATGACGCCAATGAACAATGAGAAACCGGTGGAGCCATCTATCCCGGATCGCACTTCGGAGACCGCCACCCTACCCACAGTAGGACAACTAGCTTTACACCCGACCATGACGAACAGGATATGCCTTCGTACCAATCGCTCAAGCCGGCAGGGGCCGGCGTACCAAAAGTATGAGATTTGGGGCGCCAGTTGGCGGGTCTTCTCTACGGTGGCTCGGGGTCAGGGTAGGTTGCTGGACTGCCGGGAGCGGGGGACAAGCCCCCGCGCTACATTATTTCCTTCAGCCATCGATTATCGGTGCGCAAACCGGCACGTTTCGCCGGTGGACAGGCGGCACCACAGTTTATTAGATTCAATCTACTTGGTACCAACGACGAGATGCGGTTCGAAGACTATAAAAATAGCCTTGGCGGGTTGATTGCTTTTACTAACGACTTATCGGCCCAGGAAACCACTCTAGAACTCCACAACACTAAAGAATACAAAAGCCCTTTCGCCGGCGCACGAGTCCTTCGGCGGTGGGTCGATGGGTGCCCGGCGTCGAATCCAGGGTTAGCACGAGGATTGCAAGAAATTGCACTGTCATGTGTGCTATAGTTCGAGCCGATGGTGGCGACACGCAGAAGCGCCACGCCACCGATCAAAATGAAAGCGCCGAAGTGGCGGAATTGGCAGACGCGCTACGTTCAGGGCGTAGTGGGCATTAGCCCGTGGGAGTTCAAGTCTCCCCTTCGGCACCCGCGCGGGAGTAACTCAGCTGGTAGAGTTCCTGCCTTCCAAGCAGGCTGTCGCGGGTTCGAGTCCCGTCTCCCGCTCCATCCTCCCTCCGCATTCAATATTTGCGATGACTTTGATGTCGGCCGGCAGTTTTTTGTAAGCTAACGGCGATCTTGGGGATCATCGGTCGTATGGACCGTTTACGAGAATCCGTCCGGCATTGCCACCCAGGATTCACGAATCGCCCCAACGCGGTTGGCGCTCGGATACCTTTTTCTTGCCAGTGTTTTGTGAACGATTGAGATGAACGCAACTATTCTTCGCTTGGCGGCGCCGATGGTGCTGCTTATGTGTGCTGGAGCATTGGCCGGTCAGGTCTTTTTCTGGAGTACGGAGCGGCCGCCCTACGAGAAGGTGGTCTCGATCGATCAGGACCTGGAGCCGATTGAAGTGTTGGTCGAACTGGCTGATTTGCGGTTCGCAGACCCGGATGACCCTAGTAGAAGACTGATGAGCGTCGACTTGGGACCGGCCCAGAGCTCCGCGCTGATGGAAAACGCGATGAGGAGCCCGGATCCTGAGTGGGGGGCGTCCTCTCACGCCGGCGTTCGTATTCTAGAGACGCTCGACCTCGCGAGGCCTGTGCGTTCATGGACGGGCCTGATGAAATTCGAGGACCAACTGCGCCCGAGATTGGCCCTGATTGAGATGGCGTTCGAGCGTCGTTCGACCAGGCCCGTGCTGAATCCGATCCAGGGTTTCATGTATGTCGGAGGTCGCTGGACAGGCGTCATGGGGGAGTACAGGTGGAAGCTGTATAGCTGGATAGACGGCCCATGGCTTGGAACGCTCTACGTTCCGGACAGGTACTATGGCTACAGGATGTTGCGCCATTTCCCGTACCTGGAGCCGGGCTCAGACGACTCCAGTCCGATTCCTCTACCTGAATTCTTACCAAGCTACCAGGTCATATGTATCGCGATCGGGGTGTTGGCAACGGTGGTGTTATGGCCGGTCGCGGTCTCAAGGGCCCTGACCGTCAGGCCATCGTCCTCGAGAAACCCGGCAAGTTCCAAGGATCTTGAGAGCCGGTTGGTGTCTATGAGAGGCGACGAAGAGCGTTGGAGAATGGTGCGGTTGGGCGAGGGAGAGTTCGCCGCCGAGTGGAGGATGAACGACCAGACGTGGCAGGGTCTATTTGGCCGATACGGCCTCAGCAAATCCCTGACAGTTAGGCTCGCGCTAGACAAACGCCGGCGTGCGGTGAGAGTTGTGGAGCAAGGACACAGGCTCAAGACCAACGGACGATGGCGCCGCGACTCCAAGGTGGAGATCCTCCGGAAGCCGGCGTTCAGGATGGACTTGCTGAGTTGGAGAAACTCGGGACTCACCGATGGCGAATCATCGGCCGGGGATGACGGCAACGGCCGGCGACCACCGGAGTACGATGTGTCTGGCATCAAGAGAGCGATCATGAAGACGGTGCTCGAGGCCGGCTGGGCCTATCAGCCGGCGATGTTCATGCGTTGGAGCTAGCCGGAGGTCTGGGGTTGTAGCCGCCGGCCGGATTTGTCGATCGCGAGCCCTTCCACCAAGTCGTGAGGGGGAGAGTTTTGGTTGAAATGAAGCGCCCCAATCCAGGAGGCCTTGAGCTTGGCGATTGACAAGGGCGCATCGAAGCAGCCAAACGTGCTCTGGATCTGCACCGACCAGCAGCGGTTCGATACCCTGGGGTGCTATGGCAACGATTTCGTTTCGACCCCGAATATCGACCGTATTGCCCGGAACGGAGTGCTGTTCAACCACTTCTACACTCAGAGTCCGCTGTGTGCGCCGAGCCGGGGCAGCTTCCTGACAGGCCGGTATCCGCGCACATCCCGCCTGAGACAGAACGGGACGGCGATACCGGAATCTGAGGTACCGGTCACGAAGTTGCTGGCGGACTCGGGTTACGAGTGCGGGCTGGTCGGAAAGCTACATCTCGGCTGGGATTTTTCCCGAAAGGGACAGACGGAACGTCGGATCGACGACGGATACGGGTATTTCCACTGGTCCCTGACTCCGTTCCCAGACTGGCGCCTCAAGAGTGGACAACCTACGAATGAGTATAGCCATTGGCTGCGGGCAAAGGGGATAAGGTTCGAGTACTCGCCGTTCCGTGGATCGAAGTACGTGGAGGTGGGGATCGAATCGGAAAATCATCAAACCACCTGGTGTGCTGAAAAGGCAATCAGCTTCATAGAGGCAAACGCCGGGTTCGAAGCGCCGTGGTTGCTCTCGGTGAACCCCTTCGATCCGCACCATCCATTTGACCCTCCGCCTGAGTACCTGGAGCGATACCTCGGTAGGCTTGACGACATCCCGTCTCCCAACTACGTGCCGGGCGAGTTGGATGATAAGCCGTTGTTTCAGCAGGCCTGCCACAAGGGGGCCTACAACGTAATGGGCGCGTTTGCGTTCAGCGAGATGAGTGGCGGAGACCACAGGCTGATAAGGGCGGCATATTGTGCGATGATCGACCTGATAGACGCTGAGGTCGGCCGGATGGTCGCGGCATTGGAACGGACCGGCCAACTGGACGACACGATCGTGATCTTCACGTCCGACCACGGGGAAATGCTCGGCGACCACGGCTTGTATCTGAAGGGGCCGTTCTTTTACGAGCCGGCGGTCAGGGTACCGTTCATTGTCTCGTGGCCGGGAAAGATCCCGGCGGGCCGGACCAGCGATGCGCTGGTGGAAGCGGTGGATATCGCTCCGACGTTGTTGGAGGCGGCCGGGCAGCCGGTGGCGCCGGGGATGCAAGGCCGGTCGCTATGGCCGCTATTGAGCGGAAGCGAAGACTTGAATCGACACCGGGAGGACGTATACAGCGAGTACTACAACGCGAGCGTGATGTTTAGCGACCCGGATCCTCTAGCGTTTCTGACCATGGTGCGTACAGAGCGATACAAGCTGGTTGTGGTCCATGGGTTGGACGACGGCGAGCTGTACGACTTGCAACGTGACCCAGCGGAAACAGTGAATCGCTGGAACGACGCCGAATACCGAGACGTGAAGGTGTCGATGCTTGTGCGGTTGTGCGACCGGATGGCGTGGACGGTAGATCCCTTGCCGGTGCGCTCGAAGACGCATCCGATGACCACGTCCTGAGGGGTGGCCTGCCGGTGGCGAGCCTGGCGCGAGGATATGCTCGAGGATGGGATTCCGCAATAGGCGTGGCGATTCTTCGGCCTTTTGCGCCGACTTAGTATCGAATCACTACAAGCTGATCGGCTGCGGACTCGGGCAGCCAAACCTCGCCCGGCCGGCCGAGAATCTGCCGGACGTTGCTCGGATTGCTGGGCAGGTCGAACACTTCGAACTCCTCGGTGTACGGGTCGAATCTAAGGACCGCGTTTGCGCCAAAGTCGCTCAACCAGACGGCGTCGCGTTCGTCGACATATACGGCGTAGGTTCGCGGGCCCGGTCCCGGTAGCTTCCACTGGCTCCACTGATCGGTTGAGGGGTCATAAACGGACACTTGGCCGGCGTTCCATTCGCTTACCCAAATGCGGCCTAGAGAATCGGACCATACGCGCCGCGCGCCCTGGCCTGGAGTTGGCGGCTCAAGGACGGTCGCATCACCTGTCGTGGTGTCGATGCGTGCGACGTGGCTGCCGGCGAGCGAGGCGTAGTAAACGTCGCCGCCGGGGGTAGTGGTGATGCCGTAGGGTCCGCGGCCTCTTGGGGCGTCGAACACCTGCATTTCGCCGGTGGCCGGATCCAGCTTGCCATAGATTCCATTCTGCCCGGTGAACCACAGAATTCCGGCATTGTCGAAGGTAGCTGTATTCAGATTTGCGTTGGGACGATCTGGCGGTAGGGGAAAGACGTTGACTTTCAAGGAGTCCGGGTCGACCCGGACGATGGCGTTCAAGCCACCGTCGGTGATCCAAGGGGCGCCATCGGGCCCGACTATTACGCCGTGCGGTCGGGAGCCAGCGCCCAATGGCGTGTGGCGGGTGTCGCCGGTCGCCGGATCAAGCCAGCCGAGCTCGCCGGATCCTTGGGCGGTGTACCACACGCCGCCGTCGACGGCCGGCGCTACGTCATGTGGGCGGGAGCCGGCCGGCACGGGGAAGACGTGCATGGTCGGTTCTTTGGCGGGTACGGGCGAACCACCCTGCTCGAGTGCCGGCTCGGCCACGGCGCCGCAGCCGATTAGGTTCGCAAGCAAGAGCGTGTCCACGCCCAGCGTGACGAGCCAACGTAGGAAGTTTATGCAGTCTTGGATTTGCTCGTTCTCCCTGTCCAGTCGAGTGCAATAGTGTCGGACACAGACGCGGGCAGGACAGATTGCGACGTACAAGTGCCGGCCGGATGCGGTGTTATACTGCCCGCCGGACATAGTAATTGTATCGAAGGGAGCGCCGAGTGTACTCGAAGGTGGCATCACGGAATCGAAGAGTCATCTGGCTTTCGTTGATCGGCGCGGCGCTCCTGTGCTTCGCTGTCGCTTATCCGCAAGCGGTATCGGCCTCACATCCCGATGAAGATTCTGAGTGCGAGTTCGTGTTCGGCTTCAAGGAACTGCACGATCTGATACCGGACACGGTTGGAGACTGCGTGGAGGACGAACAGCATGATGCCTCCGCCGGCATCACGACGCAGCGCACGACTAATGGGGTGATGACCTGGAACAAGTCTGACAACTTGACGACGTTTACGGACGATTCCCACACGTGGATCATCGGCAAGGACGGACTGCTCCAGCGTGGCGAGAGACCACATACGGGCCTACTAGAGCTAGTCGAGGAGACTCTGGCGGATCCAAAGGCATTCGATGGGCTGCTAGTTCTGCCGTTGGCGGTGCCGGCGGGTAATGATCTTCTTTGGGCGGTGCATAGCAGCGGCAGCCGGTTTGGCCAACTTGACGTGGATCCCGCGGAGGCGCCCAGCCATTTCGTCGCCATCTACGGGCGGGAAGGCGCTGATTGGCGAGTGGTGGCACGGCTCGACCTGGGAGATGGGGATTCTGACGGGGCCGAGCCTGACTATTTGTCGGACGGCTCGGTTCGACAGGTGATGGTGGAGCCGTCTCGTCTCTGGATTGAGGTGCACGGCGGGGTCGGGGCGCATAGCGGCACCTACCAGCTGGTAAGTTTCGACGGTACCGGGTTGCGTATGGAAATCGCAGCGTTCAATTCGTTCGGTGAGTTGGGACGATTGTCCGATCTGAACGAAGATGGGACTCCCGAGGTGATAGTCGACCAGTCGGACGCCTACGTATTCTGCTTTGCATGTGGCGTGCGTACGGTCGACTTAAGCGTGTACAGGTGGGACGCCGACCAGCAGCGCATGCTGCCGGTTCCGCTGCGAGAGATCCCGGTGGTCAGAGCAAATCCGGCGGCGCCATCAGTCAATCGCGCTGTAGGTTTGGCCGAGCATGGGCTTTGGAAAGACGCTCTGAGCCAGATCGAAATCGCCGGCGACATAGCCGGTGAGACAGTGGACCCCGCCATCAAAGAGACGCTTGGTTGGAATCACGCGATTATCAAGTTGCACGTTGACGCACACGTGCGAGCGGTCACAGAGGGGCCCTATGCTCTGCTGGCAAATGTCTTTTATGGGGACTACGAAGCCGCTATCGACCATATGCGAGGCCTTGCGCCCAGCCAGATATTCGACTCGCAGACGCCGCTGGTGGAGGGCACAGTGGCGGAAGGATCGGTGCCGGCGCTGAGCGAGAGAATCATCGACAGGAGTACTCAAGCGATTGAGGCGCGAGCCGGCTTGGCGGCTGCCTACTTCCTGCGAGGATGGGCTCACTACCTGAACGACCCCGAGAGCAGGGATGCGCTCGCGGACGTCACGCGGGCGGCGGACCTGTCGCCGGACGAGGCGCTGTTCGCGCAAGCCGAAGCGCATTTATTTGAGCTATTGGATGCCGAGACCCCGGCGAGTCGGCCCCAAGGGACTCTGCTCTTCAAGCGCGGCAACGGCTATGTCTCGCATGACTTGGAATCTGGAGAGACCGCGCGTCTGTTCGAAGGCGCGGAGGAGATGTCTTGGACAACGAGTGGAGAGTTGGTCGCGTTTACCCGAACCCAGGGGGAGCTCAGCAGGGTTTACGTCGCCCTGTGGGACGGCTCGAATGAGCGACTTATCACTGACGCGGACCTCAGCGAATCCCAGCCGGCCATCTCGCCGGATGGTACTCTGCTGGCGCTGGTACGCGAACCGCGTTTCGAATGGGAGGTCGAGCCGGTCGGTGGCGAGCTGTGGATCGTCGATCTTGCCACGCTCGAATCGACTCAGGTAGGTCGGGGTTTCGGGCCGGCATGGTCGCCGGACGGCAGCCGACTCGCCTTTGCCACTGAGGTCGATGAAGCGGGCAACGGCATCGCGACGGTTGATTCACAGGGAGGCGATCTCCGCACACTCGTGACTACCGACACCGAGTCGGGCACGTACACTCCTTTTGAATGGACGATCGCCGACGCCGGTTGGCTGACGGATCCGACCTGGTCGCCGGATGGTCTGGAGATCACATTCCGGGCAGCGGGAGGGACTCACGGCGCGTATCTGACGACAGACAGCTTGGATGGCGGATTCACCAGGTTTCTGGGCCTGTCTTGGGACCATCCGGCTTCCGGTTTCAGCTACTCGCCGGATGGGAGTCTGGTGACGTTGAACCTGGGTGGTTTGACCGGATACGACGTGATCAGCGTCTATAAGTTGGCGGACATTGGCGAAGACGGCGCCGAGGTCCCTGATCGGATCGCCGGATTGGGAAGAATGCCTCGAGGTGACGGCGAAGGCGAGTCGGTTATTGATTTGGCCTGGTCGCCGGACGGCGCCTATCTCGCCTATGCCTCCACGCCTTACGGTGCGGGAGAGCGTGGGAGTGAGTCGGATACGGCGATTTTGTGGATAGTGCCGGTAGCCGGCGGGCCGGCGGTCGAGTATGGGACGGATGCGGACGGACCGATCTATTGGTTGCCTGACTGAGCGACGTAGATGGTCGCCGGCGCACGAACGGGTGAGAATTGTGTCGCCGGTTGGCGGGTCTTCTGTAGGGTGGCTCGGGACTAGGGTTGGTTGCCGGTCTGCCGGGAGCGGGGGACAAGCCCCTCGCCTCGCGTAGTCTTCGACCGCGCTATATTCCCCTCTCCCCACCCCACTATTGTTGGCGTATTTGTCGGAATGTCGCAGCTTGTATTTCAGTCTCTCGGAGGCCTGGGCGATTCGCGAATCGCCCTTACGATGATGACAGGGACACGCCCCTCGCTTCGCGTAGTCGGCGACCGCGCTACACTTTTCCCATCCCCTTGCCATCCCCTCTCTTGGGCTCCGGAAACGTTACGGGGTTAACCTTTCCAACCTCCCATGTTAGCCTTGGTGAACCGTCGTTGGTGCAACGGAGAACACGGGGAGTGTTCGAGGGTGCCGAGGAGCTTGGCGCGACGGGTTTAGGCGACGAAAGTTCGGACGATCCGACAGGTCACGCGGCGGATGACGTAACAGTAGTGGCACGCGGACGCAACGGAGCGATGTACTGTAAGCCCGAGATTCGATGAGCAAGGAGGAGATGGCGATATGGGCATTGAGTGGACGATACGTGGGGCCGAGGTGAGTCTGGACTTCGATTTGGATCCGCCGGCGGGCGAGTGGAGTCGAGTTGCAGGCGCGGATGGAGAGGTGGCTGGGACGTACACCTCCAACGGGTATTCAGTTACATTCGACCCAACGGAAGGCGCCGACCACACGTTGGTCGAGTTCAAGCTGCGCCGGGATTCCGGCGAGGACTTCGTCGTTAACCAGTACACATTGGAGTCGAGGACGACGGCGGTCGACTTGGAGAAGATCTGGACGCCGTTTGGTATCGGCTTCCTGATTGAATTTGTCGGGTTGAGTCGCAATCCGATGCCTAGGCCGGTGGGTTGGACGAACCCGAGAGCCTCGTACGAGGTCGGCGCCGATCGTGGCATTCCGTTGGCGCTGGCCACGAGTCGAAACGCCAGCTGCAGGCTGGCGCTTGGCTTCCTGGACCAGCAGCTTGAGACCGACATTCGGCACTTTGTGACGACGCAACGCCATACATCGGTGATGGAGAAGGGTGTCACGCGGGTCTGGCTGGAGAGACCGAAACCTGGGTATAGCCTTGGTCCGCTGAACGAGCACAGCGACGGGTTCTTCGTTTCATCGGGAGCGCACTGGTTCGATACGTTAAGAGCTTTTCAGGAGTCACACGACGAGGTCGAGAATCGGGAGTTTCGTCCGAGTCCAGATACGTCCTGGGAGCCGCTTTGGGCACCTTGGGGAGGACCGAAGGGGAAGTGGACGGGGGTGCATCCGGAGGAACTCAAGGCCGACGAATTGTTCGAGATGGGACAAGTGGCCTCGGAGCTTGGCATTCGAGGTTTCGTCAACTGGCTCTGGTACATAAACACCACCGACGATAGATGGCGTGGGCCGGACTGGTACTGGGGATACCCGGACCACATGGGCGACTATATGCCGAGCGAGCTGCTGAAAGATTTGCGGGGGTTGACGAGAAAGCTCAAGAGCGTGGGAGTGATGAGCATATTCTGGATCTCTCCCTGGATGGCTGGTCGGAAGACGAAGATTCGCGAGGAGCTGAAGGAGGCGCTGGTCCAGGTAGACATGGATCCGTCGGACCCTGCCTACGAGAGGTACAGCTCTTACCTGTGCGCGCGCAACCCGATCACGCAGAAGCGGGTGCCGGAGCTGGTGGCAAGGGTGATGCGGGACTATGAGGCGGACGGGTTCACGGTGGATATGATCGAGGCGGCGCCGACGTTGCCCTGCATTGCCGATCACGAACACAACTTCGATACTTACGGCCAAGCAATGGCGCATACTTTCCCGCTCATGAGGGAAGCGATAGAGAAGGTGAACCCGAACGCGGTTATCGAGTTCCGGCCCATGTACGGAAACGTCGCCAACGTGTACAACGCCACGGCATTCAGGTCACCGGACTCCGGGGAATGGGGCTCCGTCGACATGAATCGGCGGCAGTGCGTCCTGATGAGGTCATACATACCTCCTGGCGTAGCGGTACACACCGACCCGATATGGTGGCACATCGAGGAGAGCAACCATATGGTGGCGAAGATGCTCTCGACGGGAGTCGTCACCGGCGTTCCCCAGATCTGCGCGGACATCTTGAATATGACGGACGATCACCGCCGTCTGATGAAGGGATGGCTGTCGTTCTACCATGAGCACAAGGAAGACTTTCGCTGGGGCCAACTGAGGCCGGTCCAAAACGACGCTCTGTATTCGACGGTCAAGGTAGAGCGGGGGCGCAAGGCATTCGTCACCTATGGGAGCTATCCGGCGCTAAGGGTTCCGCTGAGCAAGGAAGCGGAAGAAATCTATCTGTTCAATTGCGGTGATGACGATTCGATGTACACGATACTGGAGGACGTTGCCGGCGACTTCGCGGTCACGGTGCACGACTACGACCTGGCGCTCCTGTCACAGACTAAGCTGCGCTCGACCAACGGGTCATTGTTGGTTGACATGAGTGTTCCGGAGGGCGGCTACCTTTCCTTGACGAGAGTGGGTTGATAGCCGGGAATCAGGTCGCGAAGATCGGCGAGGCCGGGGCATTGTCGAGGAGCGACATAACGACGAGGATGGGCCAAACGCGGTAAGAAGCAGCCCGAAGGGCTACGCCTAGTAGCCGGGGAATCCCCACTTCCGCAAGACGCTGAGCCAACGGGCGCGAACGGGGCTGCCATCGGGGTTTGCGAGCCATTCGGGATGGGGACTCACGGCCGGCCAAATGGAGTGAACATTGGAGTCTTCGCCGGCGACGTTCCGGGTGGCTTCTACTTCCTCGGCAGTCATGGGAGGAGCGAAATATCCCATCGTGCACATCCGCCGGTTCTTGCGACCGCCGTAGCTGGCGTGCCAGGTGTGGTTGTCGAAAACAACGACGTCGCCGGGCTCGGAGGTCGCGATAAACGCGGGCATGTCCTCGACGTTGAGGCCGCGGGCCCTTTCGCCGCCGGTGTTCGAGTGCCTTAGCTCTACCTGGTGTATATCGGAGAAGAAGGGGTTCTTGTGGGAGCCGGGGATCAGTCGTAGGGCACCGGTATCGCCATCCAGTGGGTCCAGGTAGAACCCGACCTTAATGCCCCGCCATGCCCGGTCGACCTGGTCGGGGTGCCACGCAGTTCGGGGTCCATTGAAGGAATTGCACCTGGCAAAGAACCCAACGGCGTCCTCCCCGAGAATCTGCCTCGCGGCGCCGTAGAACCTATTGTCCTCCAAGAGAGAACCCAGGAATGGCGTTTCGGGCCGCTGGTTTGTCCAGTTTAGCTGCTGTCCGCCGATGCCGGAACGGTCAGATTCGTGGGTCAAGCTGAGACCGAAGGCGAATTCCGCGCCGGCGGTCCTGATCTCGTCCGCGGTAAGTACGCCGCGCAGGACAAGGCAGCCGAAGACTTGGAACTGAGTCAGTTGGATTGGCGTAAGCATCTGTCCCTCCCTTCAGGGAGATAGAGTTGAGAGACCCTTCGTCGGATTGTGCCGGTCGAGTTGAACTGGACTTACGATAACAGGTTTTGCCTCGCAGTATCAGTCTTTCGCGAGAGGTGGGGTGTTATGAGAAGTAACCTGGGCCACGGCTCCAGTGCAATCTTGGTTCTGGCGGCGACGATCCTGCTAACAGTGCTTTCATCCTGCCAGTCGGCAGGCCCACCCGCGCCAACGCCCACTCCAGGCGCGGCCGACTTTTACCTGCAAGCGACGCTCACGCCCAATCCCGACCACGCTCACTTCACGCCGACGCCGACCAGGCCCAGCATGCGAGAGCAGAAGGAAGCCTTGGAGAGCGAGACGGACCAGGCTATCGCCAAATTCACCCAGGCTATCGGAGATGATCCGTCGGATGTAGGAGCCTACAGAGACCGGGGCGAAGCGTACGCCCAGAAGGGCGACCTTGAAAAAGCCATCGCCGACTTTACCAAGGCGCTTGAGTTAGACCCCGATCTTGTAGCCGCCTACAACTTCCGGGGCAAGGCCTACAGCGACCAGCGGAAGTTCGACGAAGCAATAGCGGATTTCACGAAGGCGATAGAACTCGACGCGGAGTATGCCATCGCCTATTACAACCGAGGGGTTGCCTTCCAGAGCAGTGACAAGCGGAAGGAGGCGGCCGCGGACTATAAGGAGTACCTCAGATTGGAGCCGGATGCGCCGCAGAAAAGCAGACTGAAACAACAGATTCA
>CAXXUG010000008.1:0-192780 GCA_963664835.2 Chloroflexota bacterium
TTCGCGGCGGCCTCGATCTCGCGGGCTTCCCAGGCGATGATTCGATCGAGTCGCCAGAGAGTCAAAGCGACCCGGTGGGCCATCACGCTCTCGGTGTAACCGGCGGTTGGCTTCAGCAGCGCGGAGACTATGCGAGCGCGGTGCTGCTCCCAGGACTCCTCCTCGCCGGGCAATGCCGGCGTCGCGAACACGCCGTGCTTTATCGGGTTCAGCGCCCGGGGGTCTTTGGGGCCTTCGACGACGACAGGCCGAACTGTGATGCCACTATCTTGGTTTATCGATTTGCTCCTTTCCCGAATTCGGGCCACATGGTTAGGAACGTGTGCCAGGGCAAGAACGTATGTACTGTTTAAACTATAGCACAATCTGCCGGGTTTTGTTGCGGATCCGGCGAGACGGTGCAGGTACTATTTTCGGGCCTATCGCTCATCCCGGCTGGCACCGGCACACCAAGATATGAAATTGGGTGCGCTGGTTGGCGGGTCTCCTATACGGCGGCTCGGGACCGGCGTTCGTGGTCGGCCTGCCGGGAGCGGGGGACAAGCCCCTCGCCTCGCGAAGTCTTCGACCGCGCTACATTCCTCTTTTCCGCCTAGAAACGAGTGCAGGTTAGAAGAAGTTAGCTGATGTCGATGGCCAGCGAAAATGTCCACCCAAGTGGCCAGCATAAATGTCACCCGTACTGCTAGTGATGGTATCAGATCATCCCCTCTTCAACGCGGAGCGCTTCATGGGCGGACTCTCAGCCTCCATGTACTTCTTCGCCGTGTCCCGGTGGATGCCCACTTCCCTGGCGACAGCTCGAATCGACAATCCCCCGCGCTTCGCCTTCTGCACAGCGTTCCACCTTGCTTTCTGGAGTGGGGTGGGCTTCCTATGTCGCATGGCAACGGCTTTGCGGACTCTGATTGCACCGTTTGCTTCTACCGTGTCGATCCCGGCGTCGAGTCCTGCCAGGGTCGCCTCCCAGCGCCTGCCCAGTCCGTTGAGGCCGCGATATGGGGGTAGCTCGTGTGAGGAAGAGCCGTTGAATCTTCTGAGTATGCCTGGGCGGGGTGGCGCCTCCTGGCTAGGGATTATCGCTCCCTGGTAACGGACAGCCAGTTGGCCATCCAAGCCTTCCAAGACCTCAACCACCGTTCCGGCGTAGCTGGGTCGTTCCATACCTGGCAGCAGCTGAAGCGTGCGCCAGCGATACTTCACCGTGTTGTCCCTGGCCACTCTGCGGTTGTGTTTGGAGCAGAGCACCGTATCGATGCACACTCCCGATCCCAACGGGCGGTAGGCAGCCTCAGGGTGCTGCGCCGGCACTCCGAAGCGAGCGTTGAAGCGGACAAGGAAGTCCTTCAGCACGACGTTGGCCTCCTCGATGGTGGTTGCGCCTGCAAGCCGAAGCTCTGCCACCAGCCTGTCCTGGAGGGTTCCGGCAGTCCGCTCCACTCTGCCCTTCGCCTGAGGTGACAGCGCGAACACCATCTGTATTCCCAACTCGTCCATCGCGCGGCTGAACTGCGTCGGTGCACCGACGAGCCCGGCCCCGGACACATTCTTGAAGACGGAGTGTCGGTCGGTGTAGAGGGCAATGGGTATTCCGTAGCGCTGTATCAGACCCCTCATCAGGCGGAAGTAATCGCGGGTGTTCTCCTGCTCGCAGAACAGGGCATTAACCACGATGCCCGTGGCGTCGTCCACCGCCAGCAGCAGCGCGAAGGCCGAACCATCCTCTCCCAACCATCGGTGATGGCTGCCGTCGATCTGTATCAGCATGCCCTTGCGCGGCATCCGCTGCCGGCGGACACGGTGTCGCGGTGGCCGGCGCCGGCGCGGGCTCTTCAGGCCGGCTCCAACCAGTATGCGCCGCAGCGTAGTTCTGCCTATATCTATGCCTTCGCGCTCCCTGAGTAACTCGCTCAGGTGAGTGTGGTTCGTCTTCGGGTACCGGGTCTGAGCAAGGCGCAGTACCTCCGCCCTTGACGCCTCCGATGTCAGGTTGGGTGCTCGGCGTCCACGATGTCCGTGAGCGAGTGCGGCTGCGCCCTCCTCCCTGTACGCCGCCAGGATGCGCCTGGTGTGGCGCGTGCTCACTCCCATCAGAGTCGCCGCTTGGTCCAGAGTCATATGCTCTGCCAATAAGCTGTTGAGTACCTGAAGCCTTGCCTGCTCTCTCTGGTTCAATGTCACATTCTCCATAATGTGACATTCTTGCTGGCCAGTTAGTGAGGACGTTTATGCTGGCCATCAACATAGCTGACCGGCCATTTTCGTACCAATCGCACATCCCGGCTGGTGCCGGCACACCAAGATATGAAAATGGGTGCGCTGGTTGGCGGGTCTCCCATACGGCGGCTCGGGACCGGGGTTTGTGGTCGGTCTGCCGGGAGCGGGGGACAAGCCCCCGCGCTACATTTTGTCGTTCCGCTATCGACCCTCCGTCTACAATCCGGCACGTTTCGCCGGTCGCGAGCCGGCATCATTGTTTAATGAATGAACATTTTCGTAACAATAAACGCGGTCCGAAGGTGGGCGTCGTGACGCTTACATCTTAGGGCCGAACGCGACGGCTGTGCCGTCTACGCGTCAGGGTCCGGCAGACCGAGGTTGCGGGCAGTCTTGCGTATTGCGGCCCAGGTTGTGTCGGGCACCGGGATGCCGTCTCGGAGACGCTGCTCAGTGGAGAGGCGCTCCGGCTCGCCGGGGGTCAGGACCTCTGCAAAGCCCGGCGCCGCCGGCACGGACTTCATTTTGTTGATGATGCGGTCGGCGCCGGCACCGTAGGTCTCACCGCTGGAGAACGCTGTGGTGTCCATGACGATGAACAGGGTACCGCTGGTGGCGAAGCCGGGGCCGCCGTAGCCCGTGCTTTTCTCGTCCCAGGCGCCGGTCATGATCCCGCCGAGGAACTCGATCGCGAGCGCCAGGGAGTACCCTTTGTGGCCGGCCGCCGGCAGTAGTGCGCCGCCGGCGTCCCAGGTGTTTGGATCAGTGGTCGGGCTGCCGTCCTTGTCGATCAGCACGCCCTCAGGGAGTTGAGTGCCCTTGGAGACGGCCAAGCGGACCTTGCCGCCGGCGATGGCGGAGGTCGCGAAGTCCAGCATCATCCCTTCGGTCCCGTCGCCGGGGAATCCCATCGAGATTGGATTGGTGCCAATCGCCCGCTTGGCTCCGCCAAAGGGCGCGACCTGGCCGGCGTCGGGGAAGAACCGCCGGCCGCGACGATCGCGGCCATTCCCTCGGCTATGGCCATCTCGGAATACTCACCCAGCCGGCCTATGTGGGTCGCCTGAACAAGCGCCACCATCGCGACACTGCTGGTCCTGGCCTTTTCGATGCCCAACTTGGTGGCGAACTCGGCGCCGACCTGGCCGAACGTCCAACCGCCGGATACCAGCGCCGTGGTCGGTGTTTCGTTGACGATAGAAGGGCTGCCACCTGGGGCGATAACGCCGTTGTCGATCGCTTCGACGTAACGCGGAATGTGGATTACGCCATGGGAGTCGTGGCCTGCCAGGTTGGCATCCACCAGGGCGTCCGCCACTCTTCGCGCGTTCGATTCGGAGGCGCCCGCGGCTTTGAATACGTCGGCGCCGATCTGCCGGAGCCGGTCGGGGGAGTGTGTTCTCATCGCAGCCTCCTATGTGGGTGAGCGTCTGGATTGCGGTCGATGATAACACAGCCCGCCGGCGGTTCTGGGGATCGTGGGTTCGCCGGCTGGACTGACGTCAGCAATGCAAACATTGATCTTGCAATATGGTAACGCCACCGTTACCATATTGGCGTGATCGAGATTAGAGAGTACATCGATGAACTAGGACGCAGTCCCTTTGGCCGCTGGTTCGACGGTCTCGATGCCATAGCCGCGTCCAGGGTGAGGACTGCCCTCGCCCGGATGGAGGTTGGAAACCTATCCAACGTCAGAGGCATCGGGGCCGGCGTGTTGGAGTGCCGCATGCACGCCGGCCCAGGCTACAGAGTTTATTTCGGCAGAGATGGAGACACATTGATAGTCCTGCTTGGCGGTGGTACAAAGATGCGCCAGCGGAATGACATCGAGAATGCTCATAGGCTTTGGCAAGAATACAAGCGGCGCAAGCAGCAGGAGGTATGAGACATGGCGCTCACCCGTGACTTCAAGGAAACGGTACAGGCCCGGGCCCAGCGGGACCCGGCATTTCGAGAAGGGCTGTTGAAAGAAGGAGTCGACTGCCTTCTTGCCGGTGAAATAGATGCGGGGAAGATCGTACTGCGCGACTATATCAACGCCACAATCGGGTTCGAGGAGCTTGGCTCGCTGACTAACAAGCCTCCCAAGAGCCTGATGCGCATGTTCGGGCGCGCCGGCAATCCCCACGCCCGCAATCTCTTCGAGGTCATCAGCCGCATTCAGCAACACGAGGGCGTTCGACTCGAAGTGAAGGCGGTTCGATAGTCGGAAGACGGCCGGTAGGACGAGCCCAAGGGATACGTTTTCCTCTATCAACTCTCGACCGTCGCCGCCAGAGCGGTCGCGGTTGGTGTCGCCGGCCCATCCGACAGGTCTTCGACCATCTGCAGGAGCAACTCCTCCAGCACGCGCTGCCAGCCGGCATCACCTGAGCCGGTCGGAATGTTAATCTGGAGATTGCCTACGTTGGCCCTGCCGGCGAAGACTTCGCGCAGGCGTTGCCGGTCCGGCCGGGCCCAGGCGCCGAGACGGACGACAATCCGGTCTTCCTGGTAGCCGACCGACTCGACGCCGGCCAGGCCTGCCAACAGCCGGATATTGGCGGCGAAACATAGGTTCATCGCCATCTCCGGCGGTGGACCGAAACGGTCGGCAAGTTCCTGGGCGATCTGGTCAACCCGCTCTTCGTCGGTCGCAGCCGCCAGGCGCTGGTAGATGTTCAGCCGGTTGGACTCCTCCGGCACGTAGCTGTCTGGTAGGAACGCCGGCAGGGGCAGGTCGATCGAGACCGACGGCAACCTCTGGACCGGCTGCCCCTTGAGCTCCTGTACCGCTTCGCCGAGCAACTGGGTGTACAGGTGGAAACCGACGGACGCCATCTGGCCATGCTGCTCGGCGCCAAGCAAGTTGCCGGCGCCGCGAATCTCCAGGTCCTTCAGGGCGATCTGAAAGCCGGCGCCCAACTCTGTCGCCTCGTAGATGGTCCGAAGACGCTTTTCGGCGATCTCGCTCAGGGCTTGGTTCTTCCTGTGGAGGAAATAGGCGTAGGCGCGGTTGGCGCCTCGGCCGACGCGCCCGCGCAGCTGGTATAGCTGGGCCAGACCGAAGCGGTCGGCGTCGTTGACGATGATGGTGTTGACGTTTGGTATGTCCAAGCCGGACTCTATGATCGTGGTGCATACCAGGACGTCGTAGCGGGCGGCCACGAAGTCCAGCATCACCCGCTCGAGGTCGTCCTCGGCCATCTGGCCATGCCCCACGGCGAAGCTGGCCTCCGGCACCAACTCGCTCAGGCGATGGGCGGCGTGATAAATCGAGTGCACCCGGTTGTGGACGAAGTACACCTGTCCGCCCCTGTATACCTCTCGGAGGACGGCGTCGCGCACGAGCCGGTCATCGTAGGCGGCGACATGGGTTCTGATCGGCAACCGGTCCTCCGGCGGGGTATCCATCGTGGTCATGTCGCGTATGCCGGAGAGCGACATATGCAGCGTGCGGGGTATTGGCGTCGCGGTGAGCGTCAGCACGTCGACCTCACGGCGCATCTGCTTGAGATGCTCCTTGTGGGAGACGCCGAACCGCTGCTCTTCGTCGATGATGATGAGGCCCAACTGCTTGAACCGCACGTCCTGCTGCAGGAGGCGATGGGTACCTATGCAGATGTCGATGGAGCCGGCAACTAGCTCGGTGAGGATCTGCCGCTGCTCTCGGTCAGACCTGAACCGGGACAACATCTCGACCCGAACAGGGAAGGCCTGTAGGCGCTCACGAAAAGTATTGTAATGCTGCTGGGCCAACACAGTTGTCGGCGCGAGTAGGGCCACCTGGGTTCCGTCGACAACCGCTTTGAACGCGGCGCGCAAGGCAACCTCCGTCTTTCCATAGCCGACATCTCCGCAGATCAGCCGGTCCATGGGCTGGGGCTGCTCCATGTCGTGGATGACACCGGCGATCGCCTGCATCTGATCCGGAGTCTCCTGGAATGGGAAGCTGTCGGCCAACTCGTCCATCCAGACGGTATCGGGAGCGAACGCCCGGCCGGGCAACACCTGTCGGGCGGCGTACAGGTCAATCAGGTCCTTGGCTATCGACCGTACGGCTGAGCGGACCCGCGACTTCGCTCGGGCCCAATCCGAAGCGCCCAAGCGATGCAACGTGGGCGTGCGGTCCGACGGTCCTACATACCGGTTCACCCGGTCGGATTGGTCGGTCGGCACATAGAGCCGGTCGCCGGCCGCGTACTCGATCTCCAAGTAGTCCCGGGCCGGCGCGTCCTGCTCGATTCGCCGAATGCCGGCGTACCTGCCGATGCCGTGTTCGACGTGCACCACGTTGTCTCCAGGAGTGAGGTCGGCCAGGAATCGCTCCCGCGCCGTCGACCGCCTGGGTACCACCCGCGGCGCTCTCCGCCAGCCAAACAGTTCGGCATCGCTGAGGATTACGATCCTGGACGACAGTAGATCAATCCTGAACCCACCGGCGAGCGAGCCGTGGTCGAAGTAGACGGCGGGCTCCATCCGATCGTCGGGCGACTCGAGAGTCCTTACCGGGATGTTGCGCTCGAAGGCAAGCCCTCTTATTCGCTGAGACTGTTGGGAAACGATGACGATGGAGGCCTGCTGCCGCCTGGTCATCTGGTCCAAGTCGTCCAACAGAAGCTTCATCCGTCCGCCGTAGCTGGCAACCGGCCGGACGGCGCGGTCAAAGTTGACGTCGGTCCGCCGGCCTTCGGCCGCGGGGGCGTGGTGGCGCCACGACAGGGAGATGTCGAACGCACCGTCGAGACGCTCGGACGCGCGGTGAGCCGGCCAGTGGCAGTCGTCGAGCGAGGCCGGCCAAGTGTCCATAGCGACTGAGTCGGAATAGATTGTCTCGGCGTGCCGGCCGCTTTCGACAATTGCAGACTGACTCAGGTCCTCCTCGTCCAGGATGACAAGCGCCTGTCCGCGTTCGGCGTACGCCCATATGTCGGCTTCGGCGAACGCCGCGCCGGCCAAGTTCGCAAGCTGCCCCGGATGCCCAGACCCAGCCTCTGCGACAGCGTCCCCCCAGATTCGACGCTGGTCTTGTCGAAGGCGAGACAGATTGTCCAACCTGCCGAGGAGGCGCTCAAGATTGGCATCCGTCAGACCGATTTCCGCCGGCGGCGACGCGACTATCTGCTCAATTGGATCGCCGGAGCGCTGGGTTTCGACATCGAAGCGTCGGATGGACTCGATTTCGTCGCCGAAGTAGTCGATCCGATAGGGAACCTGCGCATCGATCGGGAACAGATCCACGATGCCACCGCGCCTGGCGAACTGTCCGGGCAGGACGACGAGGTCGGCCCGCTGGTAGCCGGCGGCGAGGAGACGCCCCAGCAGGTTCGTTAGGGGGAAATCTCTGACCGACCGCGAGGGTGAGTCTGCGCGCCAGGTACTCTTCCGGCGTGTCCATCTTCGCCAGAAGGTTGTTGACCGCGGTCACGACCACGGCCGGACCTGCGGACAGCAGCGCATTCAGTGCCAGTGCGCGCTGGCGGCGCGAGTCGGCCGGCGTTTCGATCGGCTCGTAGGGCCAAGAATCGTGCGCGGGGAGCTCATGGACCTCGAACCGGCCGCCGGATAAGTAGGCGATCTGGGAGGCCAAATCGGACGCCTTTGGCTGCGAGTGGGTAACGACCAGGACAGGGTTCTGCCGTGTAGAGGCCAGCGCGGCCATCGTCAGCGGCTTGGCGCTATCGACGAGCGAGACCGCGAGGCGTTCGCAGCCGGCGCGCCGGCGGAGGGTTTGAAACGGTGTCAGGCTTTGGATCGCGGTCGATAGCTGCTGGACCAATTGTCAAAGTCCAGCCGATATTTTCGACTTGGGAAGCGGCGTCGCCTCAGGGCGTGCCGGATGCCGCCGGCTCGCCAAGGTATGAAAAAGCACTAGTTGTGGCTTGGTACGACGAATTGGCACGGCGGATTCTGCCACGCCCCACACCGACCCCTGCGGGGGACAAGCCCCCGCGCTACATTTTCTCATTCCGCCATCGGTATCCAATTCGGCAGGTTTCGCCGGTAGAGGACGCCTAGCATTGGCCAGAGCAGAGTCGTAGCGACACATCGGATTGGATATTCCGAGACGCGGGCAAACAAGTAACCTCGCAATCGGTCACCAACACCATTACGCACAGCGCTACGCCCATCATGCGTCAGACGGCGGCTCGGCGTGGCCGGCGGCCAAGTTCAATCCGTTTATTCGATTCATCGTCGGATCGAGTCCGTCGTCGACGCACATCTGTATGGCTTTGGCGGACTCCCGGACGACCGACCGTATCAAATCATTTTCCGAGTCGGCGAAGCGCTGCAGAACGAACTCGGTCGGATCTTGCTCATCCGGCGGCCGGCCGATACCGATTCTGACCCTTATGAAGCGCGCGTCACGGAGGCTGTCGATGATCGATTGGACGCCCCGATGACCACCGGAGCTTCCGCCCATTCGCAGCCGAATACGCCCCAAAGGCAGGTCCAGATCGTCGTGCACGACAACGAGATTGGCCAACTCGATTCGGAACGTTTGTACCAGCCGGGCGACCGCCGGGCCGCATAAGTTCATGTAGGTCCAGGGTCGGGCGATAATTACATCGCGACCGTCGTCGGACGCGACTCGGATCTTGGATTTCGCGACTCTCCGCGCCGGCCCGGCCGAAAGCAGCTTGGATGTGCTGGACGCAACCTCAAAGCCAACGTTGTGGCGCGTATGGCCGTATTCGCGTCCAGGATTTCCCAAGCCGGCAATCAGCCAATCTTTAACCGGGACAGCCTGTTGCCCGTTCCGAACGACCAAGGCTAGCGCCGCCTCAAGTTGACCAGCGCGACGATCAGCAAACCGGCCACATATGCGACCGCCGCTCCGAGGAAGAAGGATTCCATCCAGAGACCGAACGGCAACGACCAGAGCGCCTCGGACGTATCGTCGAACGCGCCGGTGATTACTTCGAACGGATCCTCGGCGCCGCGCACGACGAACGGCGTAGCCTCGCCCGGGACCACGGTCGAGATCTCAGCCGGCCGCCGCGTCGGCGAGGTGACTACGGTGGGTGTCGGCGTAGCGGTAGGAGTAGGAGTACGAGTCGGTGTCGCGGTTGGCGTAAAGTCGCCGGTGCGGGCTGACTCCAGGAAGTCCAGCGTGACTTCGGAACTGGCGCCGACGTAGATGCCAGTCGCCGGGAGACCCTCATATCTGTCAACCCGGACATCGTAGTAGCCTACCGGCAGGTCGCTGAGCACGTACTCGCCAAGCCGGCCGGTGAAGCCCAGAAACGTCTGGTCGCCGGTGACGGCCAAGACTCCGAAGCCGGCCAGTCCTCGATTGTCGAAGTCCAGAACGCGACCCTTTATCAGGCCGGTTTCGAGCTGACGCGTCATCGGGTTGGAGCCGCGGTAGACGGGCGCAAAGAACGCGGAGACAGCCGGGGTCAGGACGGCGCCGGTCGGCGTTGCGGCAGGAGGGCTCAGGTTGACGGCCGGCGTGGGTTGTCTGCGCCGATACCGCCTGGATATCGATAACGGCGGCGATCAAGGCGAAAAACGAAACGGCAAGTAGCGAGGACGCAAGCCTCGCTCGGATGCCGGACGGCCACTTCATCGTTCGGATGCGGCTCATCTTGCGGATACGTCGGGAGAATAAGGATCCAGGTCGCCGGTCGCGACCGGCTGGAGGAGTAGACCGCACACTATCTCAATAGGCATTCTTGCCGGACACGACCACCCATAGAGTGCGCAGCATTATCCGTATGTCCAGCCAGATCGTCCAATTCTCCACGTACCATAGATCGTAAGCCGTGCGCTCTTCGATGGGAGTGTTACCGCGCAGACCGTTGACCTGCGCCCAGCCGGTGAGCCCAGCCTTTTCCTGGTGTCGTTCGAAATAACGGGGAATAGTCTGGCGAAACTGCTCGACGAATACGGGCCGCTCCGGCCGGGGCCCGACCATGCTCATGTCGTTGAGTAAGATGTTTATCAACTGGGGCAACTCATCAAGTGAGAAACGGCGAAGGAACGTACCTATCGGTGTACGACGTTGATCGTCCATCGTGGCCCATACCGGCCCGGTGTCGGACTCGGCATCGGGCTTCATGGTCCGAAACTTGTAAGTTAGAAACGGCTTACCGTCAAGTCCCACTCGTTCCTGGAAGTAGAACACGTCTCCGCGCGGAGACGTTATCTTGACGGCAAACGCGATCAGCAGCAGCAACGGCGAGAGCAGCACGAGGCACGCCGCGCTCACTAAAATGTCCATTGCTCGCTTTATCGCCAAATTCCAGCCGCGGAGGGCGATGTCTTTGACGCTTATCAGCGGCAGGCCGTTCAGATCGCTGATGTTTACGCCGCTGGCCATGACCTCGAACAGATCCGGAAAGACCTTGATACTGACCCTGGCGCCGCTGCACTGCTCAATGATCTCTAGCAGCTGCAGGTGCGACATTGTGGGGATCGCGATTATTACTTCGCCGATCTGGTGCTCACGTATTACGGGCAGAATGGAGCTAAGCGCCCCCAGCCGGGGCAGCCCGATCCCAACGTCTGGGTCAGAATCGTCACCGATGAAACCGATCGGCCGATATCCAGTCTCCGGCGCACGCTTGATGCGGTCGACGATGATGCGGGCGGCGTTGCCGGAGCCGACGATCAAGACTCGCTCTTCGCCCACCCCACGTCGCCGCAAGCCAGAGCGGATGGAGTGAATTATCAGGCGACCAATCAGGACGAATAGGATCGTGAGAAACCAGACGATACCGATCATCAAACGGGAAGCCCCGAAGTCCTGAAGGATCAGAGCGTTGATCGCGGTGGTCACCGCCAAGGCTATCGATACCGAGCTAGCGACCAGATACGTCTGGTCCAGCCAGCTTATCGACCTGGCGGGCACATACAGACCGCTCGCTGCGAAGGCAACCGGTATTATCGCCAACTGAAGGATGAGGCCGCCACCATAGTTGGTAATGGGGTGCAGATACTCGAATGGGAACATTCCGGAGTGAAATCGCAGCAAGTACCCCACGACCGTGGCGGCGACGATAGCTGTCAGATCGACTACTATGGCGATCGCTATCCAGACTGTTTCCGCTGTACGAGGGTTCACTCTAGTCAACCTCCATACATGAATATCATCTACCCCAACGAGGGAGCGATATGACTCCCCTCCGAAGGAGCATCACAAATGCATGTGCTCTCACGGCGGTCAGGATCAACCAGGAAAAAAATACGCCTGACGAATCAGCGTAGTGCTTTCGGAAGAATAGCTCCATAGCCTGATGAAATGCCAAGATGCTCTGGCGGCTACGCTGCCGGCTGCTGGCTCCCTTGTGGTGGATTACCAGCACCTGCCCATTGTAGACGATCTTCCAGCCAATCTGGCGCATCCGAAACGCCCAGTCCAAATCCTCGCCGTACATGAAGAAGGTCTCATCTAAAAGGCCGGCCTGCTCGAATGTGGACCACCGCACAAGCATACAGGCCCCCACAACCGAATCAACCTCGTAGACACCCTTGTCGTCCAGAAACGTCAGATTGTAGCGGGCCAACAGGCGGCTGCGTGGAAATAGTTTGCTGAGACCCGAAAGACGGGTGAAAGATACCCATAGGCCGGGAAAGCTGCGCCGGCAAGCCAGATCCAAGCTGCCATCGGGACGCAAGAGGCGCGGGCCGGCGGCGCCTACCTCCGGTCGTTCATCGACGAACTCGACCAGTTTCGTCAGTGACCTCAGGGGCACAACGGTGTCGGGGTTCAGCAACAGAACGTGGCGATAGCTCGCTTCGCGATCTTCAACCAACTTGCGCAAGGCCAGATTGTTGCCGTAAGAGTAGCCGCGATTCTCCTCGGCCTCGATCAGGCGAATGCCCGGGAAATCCTGGCGGACCATCGCGGCACTACCGTCGTTGGAGCGGTTGTCGACCACGTAGACGACCGTCGACAGCCCTTCAGCGCCGGTGGGGATGGACTCCAAGCAGGCGCGGAGAAGCTCTCGAACGTTGTAGCTGACGATAACTATCGCAAGGTCGATCGTTTTCATAGCCAATTCGAATGGTCGATCTAGTCAAACGATGGAGCCTGACGGCGAACGCAGGTCACCTTGGGTCCCGCTTGCGTCTTTCCAGGCGCCAACGTACTCCGGCCGGATAACCGGTCATCTTGGCAATATCCCCGACCAGGCGCAGATAGGGCAACATCAGCAATGCCCGGAGCCGGCGCTCGAGCGGCCAACCTTCGGTCATCCGGCACAGCCGCAGAATGGGGCGCCTGATATATAGTATGCCGGCTGCGACCAATACCAGCCAGAGCAGCCTGTTTCGCAGGCCCAACGCGAAAGCGAAGGGAGCCGTCAGATAGGTCAGATAACGAACGAAGTGTCGCTTTGGCCAGAGGTCGGCCTTGCCATCTCCGCGAGCGTATAGATAGTACTGCCGAAAATATGCCGCGACGGATGGCCTGGGCCTGAAGCGAACCTCCGCCTCTCGAGCGTAGGCGAATCCGAAGCCCTGACGCTTCAACTCGAGGTCGAAGATGAGGTCCTCACAGTAGTCGATCCACTCAGGATAGCCGCCGGCAGAGCTCCAAGCGCTCTTCTTGAATGCGACCGAGCGGCTGGACGGGAGAAACTTTTCCGGATCCACCTCCTCCGGCATGGGCAGGGTCGTCGCTCCCAATGCGGTCTCGAAGTCGTTGGCCGGATCAGAGCGGAACGATCCGGCGACGACGCCCACGGAAGGATCGTCCTCAAACGCCCGAAGTAGCTCGGACAGCCAGTTCTCGGTCGCCCAAGCTCCAGCATCGATGCAGGCGATCAGCTCGCAACGGCTCGCCTCGATCGCCTTGTTGCGCCCGGCCGCGATGTTGACGCCGGAGAATACCAGTACGCGCAGCATCTCCTCTCTCTTGCGCCGGCCTCGCAGGTACTCGATGGTTCCATCGGTGGAGCCGCCATCGACGATAACGATCTCATCGGGCAACCGACTCTGCCGGACCAGGGAGTCGAGCAGCCGTTCGATCGTATGGATTTCGTCCAAGACGGTGGCTACGACGGACACCTTCAATTCGTTTCCTCTGGGTCTCTTTCACATTTCGCGCGGGGCCGGCGGTCGAATCTCAACTTGATTCTATCTGAACGTGTTTTCTCCGCCGGCGGAGCGCCAACCAGCCAATGACGGCTATATAGGAAAGTCCGACTACCAGGCCCGCGAGCCTCTGATAGTGAACCAGCTTTGTGGTCGATCCGTAGACGATCAGTCCGTCGATGCCGAGGCCTTCGGCCCCGACGGACAATACAGAGATCTCGACGCTGTGCCTCCGATTGTTCAAACCATCGACGATCAGCAGCCGGCCGCGGGTCGGTCCCCTTCGAAACACGCCGCGACCATCGTCCGACATTTGGCGAAAGGTGACGTTCGTGGGCAATCCATCTACTGAGACGGCGATCTCGCCGGTACCTGTGGTAACCAGCCAGACGCTGCCGCCAACAACATCAAACCACAATCGGGCGCCGGGCGTCTTCGTTTGTCGATAGCCGGCCAGGGGCAAGTCGATATCGGTAACCAGGTTCCAATCATCACTCCACTCCAGGGCCCAATGGGTCTCCTGGTGATAACCCCGATGAAGAGCCGGCTGACGCGGCGTAAACTCGGAAATTGCGTAGTAAATGGGGAACGGCACGAAGTAGTCGGTAACGAGGCTGAAATAGTAATGCTGCAGCCTGTGGGCTTCGAGCTGTGGTAAACGGAACTGCCACAGTGCCATGATGCCCATCCACGGCCACTCCTCTTGAGCCCGCTCATAGGCGCGCAGAGTATACGCGGCCTGAGTAGCGGGACTGACTCTGCCGTACAACTGCTCGGCGGGAAAATCCGGCGGCAGCGCGTTCCAACCGATCTCGGAAGCAAAGACTGGCTTGTTGGAATCGCCGTTTCGGACCATTACTTCACGAATGAGGGTGGGCCGCGAGAACCCAACGTCAACCTCGTTACGCAGTCTGCGATCGTCGGGGCCCCGCCGGAGGCCATAGGCATTGACCGCAAGCACATCGAAGTAGGCGCCGGCGCCCGCGTCGTACATCGCTTCCAGATAGTCGATGTCGGGGAATGCCCGCTCGCTCATTTCGACAGTCGGCGCAAGAGACGCGGAGATCACGATCGCGGCCAGATCGGCACGCTTTGCCGCGACGTAGGCCAGCTTCAACATCTCGACGTATCCGCCCGGTTCTGGTCGCTGGTCGCCCCACTCGAACGATAGGTTAGGCTCGTTCCAGAGCTGATAGAAGCGCACCTTCCCTTTGTACCGGGCGACGACCCTGCCAACGAAGTCGGCAAAGTCTTGAGGGTTGTCCGGAGGCGTCTCGAGCTTGTCTCGGCCGGGACGAGCCCAGTGCGGGCTCGTATCTATCCGGAATATGACCTCAAGATCGTATTCCGCGGCCCAGTCGACGATATGGTCGTATTTCAACCAGGTATCTTCAACACCCTTATCCGGATCGGATGATCCGCCTTTGACCGGCAGATCCACTTCGGCCCAAACAAGCTGCTGCTTTATGTAGCGAAAGCCGGCGTCGCTGATCATTCGCATCGACCGCCGGATCTTTTGCTCCTCTACCTCCTGCTCAAGGAAGACGTTGACCGCGTAGGGGTTCATTCCGGCGTGTGCGATTGGTCTGTAGTCATCGGTCCAGGGCTCGCGGTCAGTGAAGATGGTCAACTGAGCGACAATAGCGTGCCGGATCTCGATGGGGATCGGCTCGACCACAGCCCGGCGCACTTCGCCAAGGCCAAGCAGGTAGACAGCGACGGCGACGGCCAGAATGGCAACCACCGCCAGCGCTGCGAGCGCCGCGAGAATACGGACGATCACTCTTTCGGCGGCACCTGCGGTTGGCGGCCGGCGGCCAGTCGCTCCAACGCATCGACGGCCGGTTCGGCGACCCGATAACAGTCGTAGCGATTTACGACCGCATCACGGCCGGCCCGGGCCAAAGTGCCCCGGCCGGCCTCGTCTCTCAGTAGAGCCACTGTTGCGGCGGCAAATCTCTCTCCATCGTCGGCGAGCCGAATCGCCTCGGAGGGCAGGTCGATTCCCTCGCAACCGAGTGTCGTGCTCAGCACTGGAATCTCCATAGCCATTGCCTGTAATATCTTCAGCCGGGCGCCCCCACCGAATCGCATCGGCACAATGAAGAGGTCTGCCAGAGCGTAATAGGACCGCTCGTCGTCGACGGCGCCCGTTACCATGATACCCTCGTTTGAGGCCATTTCGAGCACTGCCGGCGTCGGATCGCGCCCAACTATATGCAGTCGGCAATCTCCAAGGTCACGTCTGACCAGCGGCCAGACTTCGGCGCAGAACCAGCGCATCGCGTCCACATTTGGACGGTAGCTCATCGTGCCGCCGAAAACCAGGGTAGGGGACTCGTTCCCAGGCCGGTTCTGCGGGCGGTAGTGTTCAATGTCGACGGCGTTGGGGATCACCAGGGAATCAACGCCGGACAACCGTTGCAGCGCGCGTCGGTCTACCTCGCTTGCGGCAAACACCTGGTCGGCCATTCGAGACACAGTCCTTTCGAAGCGGCGCAACTTGGCGGCTTGAAGCAGCGAATATAGAGCAACCGGCCATTGGCGCGGAGTCGAAACCGCGATCTGGGCCGCCCGCTGCTGTAGCTGATGTTCGGCGTTGTGGGCGTCATACACCAGGGCGGGACGGCGAGCCGCGGTGGGCAAACGATCGAGCGCCTGCCGGACAGTCGAGAACAGCTCAAGCCCTTCTACTTGCAGAATCTCGTAGGGCCGACCGGTGAGCATGTCGACCAATCCGTCCACCATCGCCGGCGACCACATGCGTCCCACCAGGTCCGGCTGGCTCGGATCCGGCAAATGGGCCAGACGGGTTAGACGGCTTCGGTCAACTTGGGGAACCAGCCGGCATGTCAAGTCCAGGCGAGCGAACTCGGTCGCAGCCTCTTCCGGCAGACCCTTGCCGAAGGTCAGCAGGTCGGCTCCAAACCTCTGCGCGGCGGCTCGGAGCAGGGGCCATGTGCGTAGAGCATTGCCGGCAGTGGGAGGGAACGGAAGATAGGGTGCGACAAACAGCGCCCTCATGCCAATAGTCTCCGATACAGGTCAAGCGTCTGGCCGGCAGCCTTCTTCCAGGAGAAACCGGCCGCCCGGCGCAGGCCCTTCTTGATCAAATGCCGGCGCAAGGTGTCGTCCTGGTGGAGGCGCGTCAGCGCCGCCGCCCATCCTTCCACGTCATCCGGATCCACCAGCAGGCCGGCATCGCTAACCACCTCGGGCAATGCCGACACATCCGAGGCGCAGACGGGAGTGCCGCAAGCCATCGCCTCCAACGCCGGCAGACCGAAGCCCTCGTACCGCGACGGCATTACCAACGCCGTGGCGCCGTTCATCAACGTCACGAGATCCGCCTCGCTAGGCCGGCTGATGTGGCGGACGCGCTCGGCGATGCCCAACCGGTCGATCGACTCGAAGACCTCGTCGTAGTGCCAACCGCGGGAGCCGGCCAAGACCAAGTCTGGCACACCCGGCCGCCTGTTCTTGTTCAAGTATTCTCCGTATGCGCGGGTCAGGTTCACCAGGTTCTTGCGCGGCTCTATCGTACCGACGAAGAGAATGTAAGGATTCCGTATGTCCAGTCGACCCAGGGCGTCTTCAAGTGACCGCCGGTCTTCAATCGGCCGAAAGGCCGGTGACGACGCCTCCGGCACTACCACAATGCGCTCTTGTGGAGCACCCGTTAGCTCAATCAGGTCCTGCCTGGTGTGATCGGAAACGCTGATGATGGCATCGGCCTCATTTACAGATCGAAATATCTGGCCGTAATAGCGCCTGCTTTCCCGAGTCAAGTGCTCTGGATAGCGAAGAAAGGCCACGTCATGTACCGTGATGACCCGCCGGCTGCGGTCCAAGATGCGAGCCGGAGTGATGAAATCTGGACTGTGTAGCAGGTCCAGTCTGAATCGGGCAACTTCGATCGCTAGCGACCACCGCTCGAAGCGATTGTGGGGCGGGGTAACGCAGGTAGCCGCCGAGAACCCATAGTCCGGCGATGGTGAAATCCGAGTGCCCCGTAGTGCATTCAGGACCACTATCCGCTCTTGCGAAACGATTTCGGCCAGGCCGTAGAGGAGTCCCTGGATATAGGAGCTGATCCCGCCGCTTCGATATCGCAGCAGCCGGCCGTCAATTCCTATGCGCAAGAAAACAACCCCTTCGATGCGCCCGTGACGAGTCTGTCCGAAGCGCCTCTTTCAGGTTACATGGTAGTTCCAAGTCCCCCAAACTTGAAGCCGGTTGGCGTCCAACCGAGGACGCGATGGATGGCTGGGAACGATGAGACCCGCGGGTGTGTCCGAAACCAGCTATCCCGGCTCCGAGTCCGGGGCATGCTTTCGCAATGATGCCCGATCATGTGCACGGCAATTTGGACGCTGGTAGAGGCGGGTTTGAAACCCGCCTCTACGTCAATCGTTAGGCATAGGCTGCCAGAAATCCCCCACATATGCACCGGAGTTGGAATAAGTTGGAGCAGATTGGAACAAGCCCCAGCGCAACATATTTCTCTTACGACTGTAAGGTATCAGCGTATCGAGCAACTTTGGAAAGCCCCTGTTTAGAAACCTATTGACGCGAACGCAAGGGGAATTTAAGGTTGAAGTGCGACAAAAAAGGGGCGTCACATGACCACTGAGGAACACGCTCGACAAGCGTTGACATTCCTAGCGCAATCGGAGCGAGAATTCGAAGCCGGCGATGTCTTGCAAGCCTCGGAGAAACTTTGGGGAGCGGCAACTCACGCATTAATGGCGGCCGAGGGCCGGCAAGGCCGGGCTTATCCTGCCAAGCACAAAACGAGGTTAAGAGTCCTGCGAGAACATTACCCCGACTTGAAAGATGCGTTTGCGGTTGCCGAAGCGTTTCATAGCAACTTCTATCACGATTGGATGGAAGATTACGTAATAGAGGAACGCCGGCCCGTTGTGCGCAGTTTGGTACACAAATTGTTGAACGGAGGCGGCACGGGTTAAGCCGTCAGCTCACGCTACCAGTCCGACTCTGTTGCCCCTAACCCGTCGGTGAACCGGTCGCCCGGCCAGCTCGCGATCCGCCGTCTCTGCTAAAATCCTTTGACCCCACCTGTGACAAATATCGGCCGATGACGAGGTGTTGCGCCGCTTGTCGCGTATTAGTCCACAGAGGCGTCTGCCAGGACCGCTGGTTGACATCGGACTGCTTGTCATTCTCGCGCTATTGCCATTGGCGTTCTTCTCGCAGCTGCTGATTGGCGACCCCGGCGGCATCTGGACGATCGACCGTGGAGACTTCGACGAGCTGCACGTTCCGTATCGCGTGTTCTTCGCGCGCGAACTCGCCGCCGGCGTACTGCCACTTTGGAACCCGTACGTAGCGGCCGGCCACTCGGCGCTTGGCGACCTGCAATATGGGATTTTCTACCCGGTCTCCTGGTTGTTTGCCCTGCTTGCCGGCGAGGACTACAGCGCCGACTTGCTAGAAGCCCAGATAATATTCCATTACTGCCTTGCGGCGATCTTTACCTACCTGTTCGCGCGCTTGGAAGTCGGCAGCCGAGCGGGATCGTTCGCCGCCGCCACAATATTCACCTTTGGCGGTTATCTGACCACGTTTCCGGTCACCCAACTGGTTGTGCTGCAAGTCTCCACCTGGCTGCCCCTGGCGTTGCTCACCGCTCGGCTGGCGGCGAGTCATCGGTCGCCGGCCCTCGCGATAGTCACCGGCCTTATTCTGGCGGTCGCGACTACCGGTGGACATCCACAGACGATCTTCTATATCTATCTATTGACGGCCGCGTACCTGGTCGCTTCTTGCGCCAGTCGAGGAAGCTGGCAACTTGGGATTGGGCTATCCGCGCTGACGTTTACGAGTGCGTTCGCGGTTGCGGCGCCGCAGCTCCTGCCGGCGTTCAAGCAGCTGAGTCTGACCGACCGCACCGACGTCAACTACGAGTTTCTCAGCACGGGGTTCCGTCCAGCCGAGTTGGCCGGCCTATTCCTGTCGCCACTCGCCGGCGGTGATACGCTCTACCACGGCCTCGCGACGTTGGCGCTGGTCGGACTCACCCTCACGCTCCGAAGACAACCAATGTTGGCGAGATTCTGGGCGGTGGTCGCGGCCGTGGCATTGATCGATTCGCTTGGCGGCTCAACGTTCATGCAGGGGTTCCTCAGCCTTGTAACGCCTCTCTTCAAGTTCCGGCAACACGAGAGGGCAACCCTGTTCGTCGCGATAGCCCTGGCGATTCTAGCCGCCCATGCAGTTGCCTATCTATCAACGAGACGCGTGGAGCGGCAGACCTGGGCTGGAGTCTCGTACGCGCTGTTCGGACTTGCCGGACTCTCCCTCGCAATTGGCATCGTCGCAATCCTGTCATCCAAGGGAAGCGGGCTCGCCGGCCAGGCGTTCCTGGCCCTTCTTTTCGCGGCGCTGGCAGGGATCACTGTGTTTCAAGCCGGACTGGGCATCATTCCCAGGCGGGCGGCGGTGGTGGCGCTGATCCTGATACTGGGCCTGGACCTTTTCACTCATAACTGGGAGCGGGACCGGCTGCGGACGGCGGAACCCTACTATCCGGCCACCGACCGGGTTGTGTCGTTTCTGGACTCGGCGCTCTCGGAACATGATCCACCCTATCGAGTCGCGTCGGAGGGACTGCTGATCGGAGACGGCAACGCCGGCGCCCTTTGGCAGATGCCGGACATCGTCGGCAACAGTCCACTGGAAACCCGCACCTTTCGTTCCATGACGCAGGACCTGCCGGAGCTGACCTATTGGAGACTCTGGGCCGTGCGCTACATTGTCACCGAGCGCTCGCTCGACCACCCGGCGGTCGACAGGCTGTTCGAAATCGAAGGGCGTGAAATCTACGAGTTGGACGAGGAATGGCGCAATGAGCCGGCCTGGTTCGCCGACCGGATCAACTACGTTACCAGCGACCAAAGGGCGATCGGCATCCTCAAGGAAAGCGATCCCAAGAATCGAGTAGTCATCCACGAGGGGGTGGAACTGCCGGCCGAACCGGCCGGGAACTGGGGAATCACCTGGTTGCCGTCGAGCGTGAACGAGCGCGACCTACTGGTCTATACGGACGTCGATAGCTGGCTGGTAGTGAGCCAATCGTACCACCCGGATTGGCGGGCCTACATCGATGGCGCGCCGGCAAGTCTCGTCCGGGTGAATCTCGGCCTGACCGGCCTGCGCGTGCCGGCCGGGGCCCACGCGGTCTCGATGCGATACGAGTCGCCAGACCTGGCAATTGGCTTACTCATGGCGTCCGTCGAGGGATCTCTGGCGCTGGTAGTGATCCTTGGAGAACTGATCATTCGGTACCGTTGGCGCCGGCGGTAGTCTGGATGAGCGAATGGCAGGAAAACGGGCGGTTTGCCTTCGAATCTAAACAGTTGCTCCCGGAGCAATAAACAACACGCTTCCTGCCGCAAAGTCCAATTGCTTGTCGATTCATCACCGGCGATCGTGAAACCCAGTATCTCGATGGCTGTTTGCGCGCCCGATGATGCCGCTCCGGTTGGGCATATACGACTCTGCTATACTCAATTGCGTCCTCCAACCTATCGTACCTATAGAAATCCTTTGTGAGGAACTCATGGTATGAAGTTCGCGCTCGTTGCCGAGTACTTCGAACGACTCGAACAGACATCCAAGCGCAAAGAGTTAGTCTCGATTCTCGCCGAGCTCTTCTCCAAGGCCGGCACCGATGAGGCCGGCCAGTTGGCCTATCTTTGCCAGGGCCGGGTCGCCCCGTTCTTCATGCCTGTCGAGCTTGGAATGGGTGAAAAGCTGGTGGCTGAGGCCATCGGCCAAGCTGCCCAACTGTCGCGGGAATCAGTGCTAGATCGTTACGGTCAACTAGGCGACTTGGGGCTTGTTGCCCAAGAGGTTATCGGGGGACCCACGTCTGAGATGGAGTTGGGAGAGGTTTTCGCCAGGCTGCGGCAGATCGCCGACACGACCGGCGTAGGCTCCGTCGAAGGCAGAATCACCCAGCTGAGCGATCTGTTCAACAGCGTGGACTCGCTCAGCGCAAAGCACGTCACGCGTGTTCCCTTGGGCCGGCTCCGGCTGGGAATCGGCGATCCCAGCGTCCTCGACGCACTCTCGACCGCGACCGCCGGCGACACCTCTCTCAGAAAGAGGTTGGAGCGCGCCTACAACGAGACTTCCGATTTGGGAATGATTACCCGCGTCCTGTTCGAGGACGGAATTGAGGCGGTAGATCGAATTACGGTCGAGATCGGCAAACCTCTTCGGCCGGCGTTGGCCGAGCGACTGCCCTCCGCCCAGGCCGTGATTGAGAAGTTGGGCGAGTGCGCCTCGGAGTACAAGCTGGATGGTTTCCGCTGTCAGGTGCACCTGCGTGATGGCATCGTCCACATCTTCTCACGCAACCTTGAAGACATGACCGAGATGTTCCCGGAAATCGTCGGGGCCGTAGCCTCCGATCTCTCCTGTAAAGAAGTTATCGCCGAAGGTGAGGCGGTAGCCTACAACCGTGAATCGGAGGAGTTCTATCCTTTTCAGCAAACATCCCGCCGGCGGCGCAAGCACGGCGTCGACGAGTTTGCCCAAAGACTGCCGCTGCGCCTGTTTCTATTCGATCTCATGTGGCTAGACGGCGAACCCCAGATGGACCGTAGCTTCGAAGAAAGACGCAGACTGCTAGAGGGCATTATCGGCGAAAGCGAAGTGTTGGCCTTGACCCCAAAGATCGTCACGGACGATCCAGACGAACTGCAATTGTTTCTAGATGAAACGGTGCAGAAAGGACTGGAGGGGTTGGTAGCCAAGCGACTCGACTCGCCCTATAAGGCCGGCGGCCGTAATTTCAACTGGGTGAAATTGAAACGGGTCGCCAGCTCTCATATGCAAGACACTGTAGATTGCGTGATCGTTGGCTATATTTATGGTCGGGGCAAACGAGCGGCATTTGGAGTTGGCGCACTGCTGGTCGGAGTCTACGATGACGAAAAGGATGAGTTTGCCACTATTACCAAGATTGGAACCGGCCTGAGCGACGAGCAGTGGCGGGAGGTCCGAAAAAAGTGCGATAACATCACGCTGGAGGAGCGACCTGCTAGGGTTAGCTCGATCTTCGAGCCGAGCGTGTGGGTGGAGCCAAAGGTTGTGATAGAGGTTCTTGCCGACGAGATAACCCGCTCGCAAGTCCACACCGCCGGGCGACAGGATGAATCGCCCGGCTATGCTCTGCGGTTTCCTAGACTCATCAGTTTCCGAGGCGATGACAAGCGTTCCGAAGACGCAACTACGGTCCGCGAGATTAAGGAGATGTTCGACGCCCAATACAGTGGCCAGCAATCCGCCATTGCTGGTGGCAAACAATGAAGATAAATGTGCCGCTGGAACGAGCGCACCGGCTAGTCGCACCGGGCCCATTGTCGATCGTTACCGCTGCTTACCGCGACCGATTCACGATAACGCCCGTGCAGTGGACGATGCCGGCCAGCCTGTCGCCCGGAGTAATCGCCATATCGTTGCATCTCGAACATTACGCCACCGAGTTGGTTCGCCGGAGCGATGAGTTTGCCCTCAATTTCACCACGCGCGATCTGCTGAACCAGGTGATGAGTATGGGGACGGTGTCGGGACGCGATGCCGACAAGTGGGAACTCACCGGCTTGCGTATGCAAGACCCTCTATCGATCTCAGTGCCCCTGATCGAGGAATGTATAGCCCACGTCGAGTGCGTAGTTGTCGATTCGGCGGCACCAGGGGATCACGCAGTTTTCTTTGGCGAGATTGTCGCCGCCCAGGCCGAAGAGAGCGTATTCGATGAACACTGGCTCCTGGAAGACATGGAGACCAAGCCCCTCCATCACCTTGGCAAGAACCTGTTCACAGTTCTGAATGAGCCGCTGATGCCGACCGCATCGCCGGAGGGCGAAGACGAGGATCTCTAGCCTCAATTGGCGACGCGCCCTACCAATCCCTTGATCCGCTCGCTGAAAACGGACACGTCAAAGCCCCGGGCATTTTCCCGGGCCTCATTCGGATCCCAGTCGCTTCGTTCGAACTCTTTCACGGCATCAATTAGCGATTCTTCGTTCGGCTCACGGAAGAAGAGACCAGTCCGGCCTTCCAGCACGGTCTCCAGCGCTCCGCCCTCGCCAAACGCGATGACCGGCCGGCCCGATGCCTGGGCCTCCAGCGGCGTCAGTCCGAAGTCCTCTCTGCCGGTGAATATCAGTGCCCTGCATTCGGAGTAGAGACGGATTAGTTCCTCGTCGCTCACTCGCCCCACGAAGCGGACCGAGGGCCCGGCCAACTGCTCCAAGGAGGCCCGATCGCGCCCATCGCCGGCGATAATCAGGTTCTTCCCCATCGCGGTGAAGGCTCGTACGGCCAAGTCAATCCGCTTGTAAGGAACGAGGCGCGACACTACCAGGTATGAGTCGCCAATCTTCGCGCTTTCTCGATAGCGTTCGAACTCGATCGCCGGTGGGATGACCTCCGATTCGCGCCCGAACGCATCCTCGATCCTGTGGGCGATCTCCCTCGATATCGCCACGAAGTTATCCACAGAGCGCGCCGCATTGCGTTCTGAATGCCGGAGCATCGCTATCAGGGGGACCAGGCTTGTCGCCATCAGCGGCGGGATATTCTCTCGCGCTACGTAGTCGCGAAATCGCCAGACGAATCTGGCCGGCGTCAGGCAGTAGCTGATGTGAGTTGACGCTCTGTCGAGCTGTATGCCGTGGCTGAACGCGCTCGTATTGTTTATTACAAGATCGTAGCCTTCCACTCTCAGGCTGCGGAACGCCACCGGGAAGAGCGCCAAGAATAGGCGGTGCTTGGATCGACTCCAGGGAATACGCTGTAGGAAACTGGTACGAATATCCCAATCGCGCCAGCTTTGTGGCATCGCCGGCGGATCATAGATTGAAGTATAGATTGGCGCCTCGGGAAACAGGTCGTGGAGATGTTCGAGGACCCTTTCCGCGCCCCCGTACTGGTTGAGCCAGGAGCAAACCAGGGCAACCTTTGGCGGCCGGGTCAGCCGGCCGGCCTCATGTATTGTCTCGCGGGCCATTGAAAAACCGAGTCAATCCAGCCCAAAACGAGTTTGATCGGCTGGCCTCGGGCAACGAGGTCACTTCGCCCAAGTCAATCACGTTTCGTTCCGCTATTTCGCTGGCGCTCACCTCCGCCAACAGATCCTCCGATGGTCTGTGGTTGGTGATCAACTGCTGCGCTAGCCCGACACTTCGGTTTACAAGCGCCTGCTCATCATCATGCCATACGGGTCTCGCTTGGTAATCAAGGTGATAGCTAATGACCTCCGAGCGGTCGATGCATGGCCGGCCAAGCCCGCTGAACATGCCGGTCAAGAACGCTATCTCCCACACCTTAGTCGTCGAACGCCGATGATCCAATACATCGACGGTGTTTCGGTAGTATTCGATCAGTATCGAGCGCACCGTTTCGTCTTGAAAAATGACCGACCCCGGCGAGTACTGTAGTCCCACCAAATTGGGCGACTGCGCTTGCGGCGAGTTGAGCAAAGACGAGGCAATGAACCCGAACTCAGAAAACGACTGCGCGGTGGCCCACAGATCCGCCAATGTAGACGATGGCATCACAATGTCGTCGTCGATGAGGCAGATGTAACGTCCTTGGAGTTCGCGAATGAGCGCCAACTTGCCGTCGGTAAACGCTCTATCGCTCGAGTTGAGTCTCTCGTACGTGCTGCGTATATTTCGCTCCGAAGCCAACCGCAGGGCAAATCTAACGTCATCGCGCTCGATCACCGCGCTTTTGGCGGTGTCGACCATATGTATTCGCAGAGGTATGGCCTCTTGCAGAAGCAGGCTCACAAGTACCATCCCCAGAGTTGGTTTGCCTCTCGTGAGTATCCCAACCTGAAGGTGTTCCTCGGCTTTTACTTGGTTGGCTACGCTTGTGTAGTCTTGCATATCAAATAAGGAATTCCAGGCTCTTATCGATTAGGCGAAAACTCGCCCGGCAACAAGTTCAACTCTTCGAGACAGAGCCGCAACCCCTGTCGAAGACCAACCTTGGGGCGCCAATTCGTGGCAACTTGCAATTTGCGACTCGAGAGTCGGGAATTGACTATCTCCTCTGTCTTGCTGGGACGCTGATTTGTTTCGATCGCGGTATCAGTCAGCTCGGCGAGCAATCCGATTAGCTCGTTGACCGAATTGGTACGTCCAAGGGAAACGTTGAACACGCCGTGCAGGCCGGCCTCTAGCGACGCTATTGTCGCATCGACGACATCGGACACGTACGTGAAATCACGAATTTGGTTGCCGCTTCCAAAGACGTCGATCGGTTTTCCCTGGCGAATACGGTCGATGAAGATCGCTATGACCCCAGACTCCGTATCGTGTCTCTGGCGCGGACCGTACACGTTCGACAGCCGCATAGAGAGCCAGGGAATCCCACTAAGCGCGCAGTAGCGCTCGGCCGCATACTTGTTCACACCGTAGATGCTGATCGGCCGGATCGGCGCGTCTTCTTCGGCCGGACTCTCGCGCTCGCCGTAAATCCCGGCTCCGCTGGATAGAAAGACGATTCGCTCCACTTGGTGACGCCGGCAGGCCTGTAGGATCTTCAGCGTTGCCTGCAAGTTGTCCCGCATATCACGCTCAGGACCCTCCATGGAGGCGAGGACGGACACGCGGCCGGCGCAATGGATCACCGTCTTGGGCCGAAACTCGCTGAACGCGGGATCCAGGTCGTCCGTCGCAAGGTCCGCGACGACCTTGCGGGCACCGGTGGGGACGTTCTCCAAGCAGCCAGTACTCAGGTTGTCCAGCGCGATGACATTGTGCTCCAGCGCGACAAGCCGTTCGCACAGCCAGGAGCCTATGAAGCCGGCACCGCCGGTAACCAATATCGCTTGGCGTTTCAATGTTTACAGTTCGTCATCAAGGGCGAAAGACAATAAGAAATCAGAATACGTGGTTCTATGGGAGTTGCGGCGCGACGCTTGATGAAAATCCTAGCAAGCGTCACCTACGCCGCGCTATTCCGAGTATAGCAGACGAGGGGGAAACCCATGCCGAACGGGCCTATCCGTTTCTAACACCATGTTAATATTCATACGACGGGATTTTTGACCGGTTCAAATGCCTGCGGTGGTAGACTCAACGCAAATACGGCGAACGGAGAGATGAAATTGGCGGCCTCCAATGATCAACCCAGATCTGAACCTTCGGCTCAAACCCGCGCCGGCAGCTCCTGGTCAGTCGCGCTTGAGATCATTCTTCCTATAGTAACGACTGGCGTCGTCCTGATTGTGGCGGCCGTAGTCGCTGCTTTCATTTATCGATCCGTATTTACTGATCGCATTTACCTTGGCGTCTCGGTCCGGGGCGTAGACCTAGGTGGCTACACCGTCGAGGAAGCCAAGGCGATTGTCCACACTAACTTCGACGACTACCAGCATCAACCAATAGTTCTCAGAGTTGGCGACCGTACTTGGCAGGCCACGCCGCAGCAGCTGGGTATGAGCATCAACGTGGATTCGACTGTTGCTCAAGCCTTTTTGCTGGGCCGCGCCGGCACCACTCGCGATCAGCTCATAGAACCGTTCTTATTGGCGCAGACTGGGGCCGCAGTCACCGAACCGGTCATCTGGGTCGATCAAGGTAGGATCAGGTTACTTCTCGAACGCATTGCACGTGAGATAGAGGAGTCTCCTCGCGAGGCCCGTCTGTCGCTAAAGCCTGATCAAAAGATCGCGGTGGTTGCCGATAGCCCAGGTCAGAGTCTAGATGTAGAGACTTCGGCCGATAGAATTGAAGCCGCGTTGCGCTCTGCCTCAGCCGGCCCGGTAGATTTGGCGATTGTTGATGTGCAGCCGGTAGTCAGCGCCCAGCTATTGGAAGAGGCCAGGAGACAGGCAACCGTAATGCTCTCCGGCCCGGTGGTCTTGAGGCTGGGCGACAAGAGTTGGACTTGGCAACGACAGAAGATTGCCGCCATTCTCGGGATTAGCGAAGAATTGGACATGGACGGCAGGCGCACTGCCCGAGTGAGTATAGACGATAAAGCGCTGACCGCAGAATTGGAGCTGTTGCGCGGCGAGTTTCAAGTCGAGCCCCAAAATGCCCGCTTCGACTATGCCGATGGCAGGATGATTCCCATTTACGCCGGTAGGCCTGGGCTAATGCTCGATGTCGGTATGGCTGTGAAATTGACCAAGGAAGCATTGCTGCGCGAGACCAATCGTGAAGTCGTCTTGCCAACTAGATCCGTGCGTCCGGCCATTGCGGCCGAAGATGGCCCAATGCTCGGTATCCGTGACTTGATCCAAGAGGCAAGCACCGTCTATGGCGGTACTTTGCCCGAGAGAGAGCACAACGTAGAGTTGGCGGCGGCTAGACTCCACGGTGTCGTGGTACCACCCGGTGGGGTGTTCTCGTTCAACGAGACAGTCGGCGAGGTTTCCTACCGCAATGGCTACAAGAAAGGGTACGGAATCACCCAGAGTGAAGGCGAGGTAATTACCATCCCTTCCGAGGGAGGCGGAATTTGCCAGGTCGCGACCACCCTGTTCCAATCGGTATTCTGGGCCGGCCTTCCGGTAGTCGAACGCAATTGGCACCTCTATTGGATACCGCGATACGGCATGGCTCCGAACGGGATCACCGGCTTGGATGCGACCGTAGACCAGGTGTTTGACAAGAACTACAACCTTCTCTACGAGGTAGATTTCAAGTTCCAGAACAATACCGGCAACTACCTGCTGATCCAGACGGAGGCGGACGAAGACAAAGTCTATTTTCGCCTCTATGGGACCAATCCGAATTGGTCGGTGATCGTCGAGGAACCGGTAATCAAGGACGAGGTCAAGGCGAATCCAACACCGGTGCGTGAGCCGGACGAGTCGCTGAATCCTGGCGAGGAGATTGTGCTGGAGACGGCGCAAGATGGATTCCGCGTCGTTCTGAAACGGATCGTGATGCGCAACAACGAGGTTATCAACGAGCAGACCTTCGTGAGTACCTATAAGCCGTCGCGCAACTACTCCATATTCGGGCCTTCCCCTGAAGACGAGTTAGCGTTAGCAGACACTCAAACCCCAGGCCCGTCTGATGGGACGGGAGAACCAAGGGAAGACCGCCCCGCCGGAACTCCGGAGCCCGACTCTCAGTAGGTTGCGATTCCCTAGGCCAATCTGACTTCCTGAGCTCTGACCATCAGGAACGCGCACCAGTGCCCCGCTGGCAATTTCAGCATCTAGCCAGTGTGCCTGGTACGCGGCTCCGAATCCCTAGGTAGGGCTAGGATTCTCGCAAAGCGTGACCCTGCGAGCCAGGTCGGCGTGATACGTGTAGCGGACTCCATCGAGTCTGAGGATGATGCGATAACCCGGCGTGATCACCTGGGCGTACATGATGCCCGTTTGCGGGCAGCCTAGCGACGAGTCTCGCCACTCCACTCTTTCGACCGTCTCGACTGCCACTTCAGATTGATCTGCTCCTTGGCGACTTGCCAAGTCATCGATCGCTTTTTCCACCTGTGGATTCACGTCGGCACCTCCATTCGTCGTGGGCTTCAATGAACTCTCCGTGCTTGAATACGGGTCTGTTTCGGACATCGCCTCCACAATCTTGGTCGGGGCAACCCAGGGCGCCGTTTCCACCACGGCCGGCTCCGGAGCGGTGGGCTGACAGCCGGCCAAGAGCATCGACATCATAGACAATGCCAGACCAGCTGCTAGGCTCGACTTCAGCTCGTCAATCTCTGCCCATTTTGCGCCCAGATCCATCGCCACTTCGCCCTACAATTGGTTGTCTCTTACAGATCTTTGATGGTTATACGCTTCACAGTTCATTGACACGCATGTCGCGGAATCTATAATCATTGTAGGCCGTGGTGGCCGATCCAGGTGTCTTATTCAGAATCCTAACTCCCTTCTCCACAACGACTGTTCCTAGTCGATTCGGTTCTACACGCTTGAGCCCAATTGAGATCGGTTGATTCGAGAGTCGGCAAGAGCGCATTACTCCAAATATAAGCAAGAGACCCTTGGCAGCTATTGGAATTGACACATTACAACTCATCATGGCCGTCGCCCTCTTCTTGTTGGGTCTGACGTCGGTAATTTCGAGTTTGATCACCATACTCGCCCGGGAGCACCAAGATACATTGCGCCAATTGTCGTCCCAATCGGCGCGAATGGGCGCCAAGTCGCTTACTGACAGCACCGTGTCCGCATCGGTTGATTCGGCTGCCCATCTGATCGACTCCGTCACGAAGCTGGTGCAGACATCGGCCGGCACGGGAGCGTTTCTTGGTTTGCTGGGTCTAGCCCTCTGTGTACTGGGCTATCTGATATTGATAGCTATTCCGTAGCATGTTCCGTCTGTCGTATAGGCAACCATGATCGAAAAGACCGTACATCGTCCCTCCGCTGCCAACGGGCGCACTATCCAGCGCGACAGGGTCAACTCTGAGCCGTCCCACACGCCGGCCACACCGCCCTTACTGGAACGGTGCGCATTCGACACAACGGATCCGCGTCTCTCCGCCGCTGGCGAAACGCTGTTGCCTCTAAGGATCGCGGGCACCAAGGCCGGCGATTACTCTCAGCCTGCAATTGCCGGCCTCGACGCGGCAATAGCCGCCGGGGGCTGCCATCTGCTTGTCGCCGGTCCGGCCTCCGGCAAGTCCACCCTGTTGCGCTCATACGCTTGGCGAACCCGCCATCCCACGGGCGAACAACCGATGATTCGCTACTTTGATTTGTCTCGGGTTGGCCAAGATTCCCTCGCCACTCCCGCTGATGATCATTTGGCGCTTGGTCCGGACCCGGTACAGGCTATGCTGGTTGACGGCTACGCTCAGATGGAGCACTCCGTTCGTCCTGCGACCCTGGCGAGCCTGTCGGAGATGCTGCGAGCTTCGAACCACCCGCCGGCGACGGTGTTTGCTTGCAGGCCAAGCGATATGGATGCTCTGCGTGGCCTATTGCCCGTCCAGTCCGCTATCGAGCTCCTGCCGCCGGACGATGGCGAGATTGTTCGCATTGTCGCCGGACACTTGGACCAGGCCGAGCTTCCTCCGCAGGACATGTTGGACGTGGGGTTGATCGAAATCGCCCGGCAGCCGCGTGTTCTTCGACTGCTGCTACAACTTCCGGCCACACCTGTCACTCCCGCTCAGTTGGTGCTCAGGTTGATGAGGGCCATACTCGAAGGGGGCTCGCAACGCGCTAGCGAGCCGAGTTCGCTGGAACGCCCTCTGATCAGGCTCCTGGCCTCCCGGGCCGCTCCGTACACTCGACAGGAGCTGTCTAACCTTCTCTCCGGCCCAGAGTTGGAGCGATACGCGGCGGTCGATCGGCTCATTGACAACGGCTTATTCCACCATATGGATACAAACGGCCACCTCGAATTCAGTTCTGATGTCTGGCACGACGTGATTTACGCGCTTGGATTGGTGTCACCCGAACCCCTGTCGCCCACCACCCATTCCGTCGCTCCCACCCAAAGGTCCCTCAGGATGGCCCTGAGCTACAGTGAAGATTGGGATTGCCTGTTCGAAACCGTGGCCAGTTGCGGTTCGCATTTCGAGACGCTGGCGATGCTGGCCGAGTTGACGGCAGAGCTAGAGCCCAAGCAGCGAACGTTAGAACGCATCAGCCGTTTAAGTCCGGCAGGGCCCAGGTTGTGGCCAGTCATCACGGCGTTGAAGCGGTTGAATGCGCCCCAAAAGGCAGCAGCAGTTGTTAAGGCGGTGGAGCCCGAGTCCGTCGATGCTGAACTCGCTAGCGAAATTGGCGAGGCGATGATAGAGGCCGGCGAACCCGATACGGCTCTGCGATTCTTGGAACGGGCCTCGGCCCAATCACCCATCACTCATCGGATCAGACGTAATCTGGCCGTCGCCCGGATCAATGTCGGAGATGTCGAGACGGGGCGTGGTTTGCTGGAAGAGTTGCTGAGGAATCTGGACGCCCAACGCGCAGATGTCGCTCGCCAACTGGCGCCAGTTCTTCAGCGAGAAGGGCGCTTCGGCGAGGCTAGAGATCTGCTCGAGAGCGCTTGCCAGATCGATCCGAACAATTGGCAAAGTGTTTTTGATCTCGGCCGGCTTGCCTTGCGCATGGGAGATAACCGTCGTGCGATGGAGACGTTGGCTCGAGCCGCCAATTTGGCCCCGGACAGGGCCGACTTTGCCCACGAGCTTGCAAGGGCCTACCTCGCCGTTGGTGACCTGGACCAGGCACGTTCAGCCGCGGAGAAGTCCGTGTCGCTCGACCCCGATTCCAGCGACTCGAGATTGCTGTTGGCTGAAATCCTTGCCCAAGCCGGAAATCTCAAGTCCGCCATCGCCGAGCTTGAAAGAGTCAACGAAAACGATCCCTTTAATGCCGTTGCCTGGCATAACCTGGCACTCCTCAAGCGTCGCCGCAGGGACCTGCGCGGCGCTCTGCGCGCCACCGAACGCGCCATAACCCTCGATCCCGGCCGAGAGGAGTACCAGCGTTATTATGCCGCGCTTACCGCCGGAACGGAGAGACACAAGTCCCCTTCGCTGACCGCAGACACTCCAAAGACAGTGTCCCGCTCGGGGTTGACCGATGAACAATTCAGCCGGTTCGATTCTCTCCTTGACCAGCAGAGTTACGAACAGGCCCGGCGAGAACTCGCAAGTTTGAAGCTCGTTGCGCCGGCGGACGGGGGAATCGCCCTCCGGTCCGGCATTCTGGCCGCCCGCGAGGGCTCATTGCAAGAGTCGGTGCGTCACCTCGAACGGGCATTGAGACTCGACGCCAAGCGTCCGATTGCGCTGCTGGAGTTGGGACAGGTCCACGAGCGCCTGGACGACTTGGGCAAAGCGGAGACTTGTTTTCGTCAGTGCATCCAGAAATCCCCCGACATCCCGTCCGGTTGGCAAGGCGCCATCCGCGTCGCCGGCGCGTTGGGCAAAATAACCGAGGTACGGCGGCTAACGGAAGACTTCGTAAAGGCCTGTCCAGGCGAGGTCGAGGCTCAGCTGGCGGCAGCCGAGTTGTACACGCGCGAAAACGACTTCGAAGATGCCCAGCGCCACCTAGACGCGGCGGTGGATCTGGCGCCCCGCGATCTGAGGGCGCGGCTCAATCGGTCCACAATCAGTCAGAAGATGGGGCGTCTTGATTCCGCCATCGAAGACCTGTTGGTTGCGCGCTCGATCTCGCCTGATTCTTCCGGCATTGCTTTCAAGTTGGCCGACGCCAGCGCGAGGGCGGGACGCTATGCCGAGGCGGTGGATCCCGCTCGGCGCGCTGCGGAGCTGGTGCCCACCAACCAACAGTTCCAGTGGCTATATGCTCGAATCTGCCTCAAACTCGGGTACCTCAAGAACGCCCGAAACGCCCTGGTTGCCATATCCAAGCTCTCGCCAGATGATGCGGAAGCGTGGCGAAAGCTAGGCTTGATCGCGCTCGATCACGGCAACGTTGAAGAGGCGGCCGAAAATCTCGCAAAGGCGGTTGAACGGTCTCCCGAGAACTCCGAATTCCGCCACGAGTATGGAGTTGCGCTGGCGAGAGTCGGCCGTTTCGAACTCGCGATACGTCAGACGCAATTGGCGCTCTCTTCGAACGATGAGCGGGCCGAGTGGTGGTCCGACCTGGCCGGCTGGCAGCGAGAGGTTGGTGACGTCGCGTCCGCCGCAAGAAACTACCGCAAGTCGGCGGCGTTGGACGCAACTTCCGGCCGGAGATGGATGATGGCAGCCAATGCCGAGATTGCCGCCGGCAACAGCGTAGACGGGTTGGTGTGCGCCCAAAAGGCTGCCGGCCTGCTGCCACTCGATCTGGAAGTCAAGAGAGTCTTGGCTCTTGCGCTGGAGGCCAATGATCGCCGGAGCGAAGCATTAGAATTGCTTGGGTTCGCAATGGACCGGTCTGAGCCTGGACCGGACATTGCCTTGACCTATGGCGAAATCTTGAATCGAGCCGGTGACCACGCGAAAGCTGTTTCGGTCCTTGAGCGCTTGCAGCCCCAGGACAACTCTCGGGCGCTGCTGACACTGAGTCGAGCCTATGCAGGCATCGGAAAATACGAGCTTGCCGTTTCCAGGCTGCAGACTTCCCGAGACCTTGCGCCGGATGACGCTTCTGTACGATTCGAGCTTGCCGACGCCTTGACCCAACTTGACGACTTTGACTCCGCCCGACCGGAGCTGGAGCGAGCGGTGCAGCTTGAGCCACAGCGTACGGACTGGCGTCTCAGACTCGCCGAAGTTCAGACCAAGGCCGGCGACCTCGAGGCCACGATATCAAGCTACGAACTGGTCATCAAAGTTGATCCGGAAGGTGTCGGTGCTTTGCTTGGACTGAGCGCCGCGCTGCTTCGAACCGGGCGCGTCGAGCGTGCAAGGAAGCATCTCAAGGATTTGCCTCCGGCGGACAAGCTGTCCTCATGCCATTCCAGAACGGCCGGGAATCTCATGGCTGCCGCCGGACTCGACCGGGTGGCCGCGACCTACCTTCAAGCGGCGGTTATAGATGAACCCGACGATGGTGAGCTACTGGGTCAGCTTGGCGAGGTTTTGGCTAGACTCGGCCAATTCGAGGAGGCCAGGCCGGCCTTGGAGAAAGCGGCCGGCCGGCTGCCGGGCGAGCGCCGCGTTGCTCAACGCTTGGCCGAGGCCCGTCTTCGATGCGGCGACGCGATCGGCGCGCTTGCAATTCTCAACCCCTTGGTCGACTCGGACCATACATCCGCTGAGGTTGCCGCGCTCGTCGAGGAAGCCCGCGCCTGGTCAGACGATGGCGAGAGTGCACTGCCGGCGCTCGAACGCCTTGTCTACCAACGATCGGAGGATAGATCGCTGCGCAAGCGCTACGCCGAGTGCCTGGCGGAGGCTGGACGATTCCAAGACGCGTTGGACCAGTACCGCCTGTTGATGATCGAAGATCCGGATTCCGTTGTCTTCAATGCCCAGGCCGCTCAGCTTCTGGTGCGAATGGGCGATTATCACAGAGCGCTCAAGGTCTATCGCAGGCTGTGCCGTATGAATCCGACAAATGGAGAATTCTGGGTTGAGTTGGCTCGTCTCGAGCACAGGCTGGGCAACGTAGCCGGCGCTCTCGAGATCTACGAGCGCGAGTTGGAAAACTCTGGAACGTCCGGGGCGCTGGAGCAGGGCCTGGTTGAGGCTCTTCTAGATGCAGGGCGGCCCGCCGAAGCCTATAGGCGTGCCTCGACGAGCAACGAGCTCGGCAATCCGGCCGGGAGGGTCCTCAGCGCCCGCGCCGCCGTCGCCGTCGGCAGATTGCCTGAGGCGGTCCAGGCCGCTGCCGCCGCGATCTCCGCTGACGAAAGTAATGTCGAGGCCCGTCTAGTTTTGGCGCGAGCGCAATTGTTGGCAGGATTCCCGGGAAGAGCTGCCGAGCACTTCAAGCTGGCTAACTCATTGGCCCCTCAGCCCCTCGCTTCCGCCGAACAGGCGCTCGCATTAGCATTGGTTGGACGATCCGATGAGGCAAGGCGCAAGCTCTCAGCCATACGAAACGTCGATCGGGATGACCCGGCGGTGTTGAGCCGGATCTCCTCCGCCTACAGAGCCCTGTCCAATCGAAAACGGGCGGAAACCGTTGCCCGATCCTGCGTGAAACGATTTCCGGACCACGCTGGGGGATGGACCTCATTGGCGTTGCTCGCGAGCGACAAGGGCGACCTGGAACAGGCAACCGAAGCGCACAGAAATGCCGTTCAGGCCGCCGGCAACGACTGGAGGCCCCTGTTATCAGCCGCCCAATTTGCTCTCGAGAACCAAGACCTTGAATGGACCGACGAGCTTGTTGACCGATTGTCGAAGCTCGCGCCCGACCTTCCGGACCTTCATTCCCTGGCCTCTGAGATCCACGAGGTTCGAGGAGACCAGCAACAGTCCCTGGCCGAAGCCCGTCGCGCCGCAGAGTTGAGCGAGTACACGCCGGCACCCAGCATTCGCTTGGCGAACTTGCTCCTGTCCGCCGGCAAGTACGATTTGGCCAGCGCCGCGGTGATGGCCGCGTTGGCATCGGGACACGAAACGCCCGAGCTTTCTTATTTGTTGGGCACGGTTCGCGAACGCGCCGGCGCCTATGATGAGGCGCTAGAACAATATCGCGCCGCGTCAGACCTGGACTCCAAGACCGAGTACAAGATTGCCTCCGCACGCGTTGTCCGAATCATGCGCAGTCAACAAGATCGATTGGACTCGCTTTCGATGCTTGCCGATCGCCAAGCTGGCTCCCTCGACGAGGCGCGACGCGAGTTGGAGTCCGCCCTCGAGGTGGAGCCGCGAAACGGTTCGATCCATAGCGAGCTTGCCCAGGTACACGCCGCCACCGGCCGGATCAAGCAGGCGCGCGAGGAGTTTGAGAGGGCGGTCGAGGTCTCGCCGGACCGACGGGAGATTCGGGCTGCCTACGGAAGATTCCTGGTGGACGCGGAACTCTTCGCCCTTGCCATAGAGCAACTCGAAAGAGCCATCGAAATCGCCGACGCGCCAGAAGACCGAATCGAGCTTGGCAGGCTCCTTCTTCTCCAGGAACAGCCCCGCGCCGCAATATCGGTCCTAGGACCATTGTTGGCCGACGCACGGAACAACACCGAAGCGCAGTTGCTCGCCGGCCGCGCCTACGCGGAGACGGGCGAGTGGGACAATGCCGCCCAACATCTCGCGCCGGCACTATCCGAGAGTCCCGGCGACTCAAAGATGCACTCTCTGCTCGGCCAAGCCTTCTATCAGCGGTCTAGAGTTAGTGAAGCCCAGACTCAGGCCGACAAGGCGATCGAGTATTCCGACCCGCCTGCCAACGTTGACCTGCTCCTGGCCGGCGAGTGTCGTCTCGACCTGGGAGACGCGAACGCGGCGCTCGAGATCCTCCGGCGGGGCGCCGAGCTATATCCGGCCGATCCGAGCATCCAATACGGATTGGCCCGGACTTTCTATGACACTGCTGACTACGAGGCGGCCCAGGCGGCTATTCAAGAGGCGATCCAAGTTGGCGGCTTGAACGGACAGTGTGCCCTTCTCGCAGGCCGAATTATGCTCGCGACCGGCGACTTGGAGCAAGCTTTACGATACTTTGAGCTCGCGGACGCATCGGATCCTTCCGATCCTGTCGCGGTATCCGAGCACGGCAAACTGCTCCTGGAACTGGAACGCTTTTCCGAGGCAAAGGAAAAGCTCGCGGGGGCGATTGAACTGGGGGCCGAGGGGCCGGATGTGCTTGCCGCCCTCGGTAGTTCCTTCCTTGCCTTGGGGCAATTGGATGAAGCCGCCACCGAGTTGGAGGAGGCGGTCAAAGTCGACAAAGAAAACCTACCGGCCTTGACCGCCCTTGTTCAGGTCTATCGACAGCAGAAGCGGTCAGAGGCCACGATCGAGGTCTTACGGCAGATCGTCGAGATCTGCCCTTCAAGTGCTGAGCACGTTCGCGACCTTGGTTCGGAGTTGCTGGCGATGGACCGGCCGGCGGAAGCGGTCCAGTACCTGAGCCATGCGGTGGAGATGGACCCCGGTGCCGCCGACTCGCACGAGGAGTTGGGCCGCGCCTTCCTCGAGAGCGGCCAACCTCAACATGCGCTGCCGCATTTCTATAGTGCAATTGAGCTCGATTCGGGTAGGCCAGAGTACCATCGAAGCGCAGGCATGGCTCTCAAGGAGCTTCATAGGTACGACGATGCCCTGACCGAGTTCCGGCAAGCGCTCAAGCTGAAGCCGGACTACGCCGAGGTCTACGCGCAGTTGGCTAAAGTCCACACTTTGGGACTGGTGAACAAGGGCATCTGGGGCGATTGAAGTGAAACATGTAGGCACGACCGCAAGCCGCACCGCCGTTTTCTGGGAAAAGATCGGCGTTGAGCAAGATGGTATCTGAGTCCCAATGAATCTGTCGGAACTCGTGCGCCGATCGCACCTGGCATCACAGTTGGGCTTCCTCGATTACACCGTGGCCCTCTGTACGGCCGGCCTCAAGATCAGCCAAAGCTGCGTAGAGTTGCAGTGCATACTTGGCCAGGCGTTTCTCGAAAAAAACGACTTCTCCTCGGCGGAGTCCTGTCTCAAGAACGTACTCGAGTGCGACGGTGAAAACGTCTCCGCCCTGGTCGCGCTTGGTGTCGTTTACGTTAACACGAACCGCCTTGCCGCCGCCGGATCAGTCTTTGCTCGCGCCTATGAGCTGGACCCTTCCAACGAGCAAGCAAGTGAGAGTCTTCGCCGTCTGGCCACCGAGGGTCAGTCCCATCGATTGGACGAGGTTCCGCGGTTGGCAGTGGCCCGTTGGCGGATGTCTACCGACGACTCCCCCCAGGCCGCGCTCGAGCTTGATCTAATCGCTCGCAATCGTCCCAACGATCTGGTCGTCCGAGGTCTATACGCCGAAGCGCTGTGGCGCTGCGGCCGGCTCGCCGAAGCCGAACGCGAATGCTCCGAAATCCTATCCGGCCACCCTGCCTGCCTCAAGGCGCGGATCTTGCTTGGCGCCTGTCTCCTTCGTGATGGCGCTCGCGCCCGGGAGGGCGTGGAGCAGATTCACCATGCCCTCTCCGGCGATCCTACGAACTCAGTTGCCGGCCCAATACTCACCAGCTCACCATTTGAGTTGCCCAAGCCGGCGGACCATCTACATCTGCGCTCCGTGGCGGTCCCAAAGGCGCCCCCGGAGTTGGCCGATGCTTTTGCCGCCGCCGCTACCATGACCGAAATCCTGGAGTCGAATCATCGGTTCAACTGGCATCCCCCGTACCCGCCCGAGCCTCTTCACGTGGACTGGGTCGAGCAGAACGGCTCTGCGTTGCCGGCGTCGCACCACGATGGTTCGCTCGGGGATGACCCGGGAACGGGAATCGACGGGGCCGAGTCGGTTGAGGGTCTCCGCAAGGGCCTCGTTAGGACCGCCGAGGATCTGGTCAAACCGGTAAACGTCAATACCGACGCCGCCACCTCCCAAATAACGCACCTGATTCTGACGAGCCGCTCCGGGCTGATCGGGCGGTTCGGCGCCGTCACAACCGGCCGCTTGACACGAAGACTAGAAGAGTACGCCGGCGAGCTCGCCGCGCAGGGACATAAGTCGGCGGTCATCTACTTCGACGACAGTAGCTCCACCGAACGGGTGGGCCAAGCGGCGCTGGACAATAACGATCCTGTCGAATTGAAGAGACTGATAGACCGCATAGACTCCGTCGCCGCAGGCGGTAGATTGGAGAACCTGCTGATCGTTGGCGGCCCCGACATCGTGCCCATGTTCGAAGTGCCCAATCCGGCCATTGACGATGACTCCGTCGTGCGAACTGATACGCCATACGTGTCTCGGGGCTGGAACTTTCTATCGGTGTCGAGGAGCGTTGGAAGGCTGCCTGACGGACAGGGCTCGGATCCCGCGCTGTTGCTGACGGCCATCGATTCCGCTGCCGAGGCACTCGCCAATTCCCGCCGGCTGATTCGCCCCTCCGGCTGTTTGACAGCCGTCGCCGAGTTGGTGCGTAACATTGCGATACAGAAGCCGGCCATCAGCAGCTTCGGTATGTCGACCGCTGTCTGGCAAGAGGCAAGCTCGCTGTTATATAGACTGTTGCCCGGCGCCTGGGACCTAGAGGTCTCCCCTCCCATAGTTCACACGGACGTCGATCCCGACTGGCTCCAAGAAGCGAGGCTTCTCTATTTCAACTTGCACGGCACCAAGACCGGGCCGGCCTGGTACGGCCAGCGTGCAAACAACGCTCCGGCCGGAACGCCGTTCATGCCTGTAGCTCTCACCCCTGAGTTGGTTGCTCGCTCCGCCGCGGCCGGCTCGATCGTGTTCACCGAGGCTTGCTACGGGGTCGACCTCGTCGATCGGACTGTCGAGAACTCGAATGCCCTGGCATTTCTTTCCGCCGGCAGTGCCGCTGTCGTCGGCGCCACCGGCATCGCCTACGGTTCCAGCGCGGCGCCTCTTTCGAACGCCGACCTGATCTGCCGGGGGTTCTGGAACTATCTCCTCGCCGGCTATAGCGCCGGAGAAGCGCTGATACACAGCAAATCCGAGTTCATAAACGAGATGATGCGGCGCCAGGGCTACCTGGATGAGGACGATCAAAAGACCTGGCTGCAGTTCAACCTGCTAGGAGAGCCGGCCGTGAGACTGTTTGCCGGGTCGGGCGGCAGGAAACCCGGCCCAACTGTTGAAGCCGTGGCCGGAGCGGAAGCGACCGTTCTCTGTCCGAGTGTCAGTTCTCCGGAAGACGGAAACGGCCATCAGACCGATCTGGCGCGCATTGCCCTGGAGTTCCTCGATAGCCACGACCAGGACCTTCGAGGCGGCCGGTTGAATGTTCACAGCCGTGGCAGCTGCGATGGCTCGTGCGGCCAACTCTGTCACGTCCACGTACCGAGGAGCCGAAATCGGCTCACGCCGGTCACATCCATCACCGCTCAGAAGCGGGTCCGAGCCGACGACGGCAGCCAGATCCCACGCTATGCTCGATTGACCGTCGACAGCGACGGCAGGGTTGTCAAGGCAGTCGTATCCAGATGACGAAGACATCAGCATCCGACCGCAGCCCAAAGGCCGACGTTAGTGAGTTTGAATGAACCTGGAACAATATCCACGTCCCGATAACGACACCGGCATAGGCTTTCACTACAGCCTACTGCCCACTCACCTTAAGGTCGACGCCGGCCGGTCCTGGTTGCCTACCCTCGAGGAACTCGGCGCCAGTTGGCTCGTCGTCCGGCTATGCGACCCCAAGATCATTGCCCCCGGTCTGTTCAGCGCCTTCGGACGAGCCGGCATCGAAACCGTCGCGTTGCTGGACCCGCCCGAGGTGGGAGGCTTGAGTCGAAAAGCTGTCTATGACGCGGCCTCCGCATGCGCAAAGGTCGGTGTCAGGTATATGGCGGTTTATGATCGGCCCAACTGCGTGGACAAGTGGAAAGTCTCGGAGTGGTTCTCGCCCAATCCGGCCCAACGTCTCGCCAAGTACCTGTTCCCACTTATGCAGGCAGTCGCCGATAAGGGCTTGATTCCGGTGCTGCCGGCGCTCGACCCCTGTGGGGACTACTGGGACCTCGGTTTTCTAGCCGAGATCCTCCGGCAGCTGGTGAGCTCGCGCTACAGTACACTCGTCGATACGATGGCGATCGGCATCCGCAACTTCGCCTACAACCGCCCCCTGGGCTGGGGAGAGGGTGGAAAATCCGTCTGGACAGAGGCCGGCCCCTACTATCGTCCGACCGGCCAACAGGACCACGTGGGCTTCTATCTGTTCGAGTGGTACAACGAGATCATAGAGGAGATCCTGGGACAGCCTATTCCAATGGTGTCCATTGCCAATGGCACCGTCGTAGGCGACGATTTCGACAAGGACTTTCCCCCCATCGACGAGCGCACCCACAGTATACGCTCGGTCGAGATGGCCAGGATGTTGATCGAAGGCGAGCTCCCGGACTACGTCATGAATCACGCCTACTGGGTCCTGCATGGCTATAACGGCGATCCGAAGCACCATTCCGATTGGTTCAGCGCCGACGGTGAAGAGTTGCAGGCAGTCTCGGCCTTGAAGATGATGGCGAAATCGCCCCGTCCCGGGTCGGCGACGAACGGTCACTCCGATCCGACCAAGGCTCGCCGGCCCATCTACCACTACGTGCTCTTCTACAGTCCCTCGACACAGCCTTTAGCTGGCGGTTGGGAACGCGCGTCCCTGATGGAGGCGCTCAGCTATTACATCGATAGATTCGATCCGGTCGTCGGCTTTGACGTCGAAGAGGCGAAACGGGCCTCCCGGGTCACGCTGGTTGGAGGCGACTTGCAGGTGGGCGCCGCCCTGGAAGGCGAGTTGAAGTCCGCCGGCTGCCTGGTCGAAAGGGTCGAGGCGACCGATGCCAACGACGTAATGCGGGTGTTTGACGAACTGACCCGCCGGGACCAGCGCTTCTACTACCTGCCGGAGTAGCCGGCGGGCAGTTTGTTTTGCAAAAAGCACCTTTTTTCCGCGTGGGCTAGGTGGGACCGCTGGCCGGCCGGCGTTTTGTCTTGCAACTCTCCCTCTCTCGTAGATGCGCTCTGGTTGGTTCGCGTGCTTAAGAACATGTGTACTATGATTGTAGATTCTCTCAGACTGCGGCTCAAGCTGGGTATTGTTGACGAGGACGCCCTGGCGCGGCTTGAGGAAACGGAAGGTCAAGACTGATTTGCATCTGCGTTGATTGTTACTGGGTCCTGGGTAGCCGATTGACATCCTTGACGTCTGTGCTGCGAATGCCCCACGACTGGCCGGATTGTGGGGTGATGGCGCGGGAAAATGTAGCGCGGGGGCTTGTCCCCCGCTCGGGAGGCCGGACGGCCGGAATGAAGGGCCCGTGTCGCCAGATGGTCCCCCATCGCGGGAGTGACGATTTGGGGGGCCGGCCGGCATGCCAATCACATCAGGATACGTGCGTGTTGAGATAGCGGAATTGCCCGTACGTTTGCCCAACCACGTTAGAGTAATCTTGATAGCGCATCTGGTAGCGTGCCTTCAGTTGTATCGGAGTCGTTCTACCCCGTTTTGTTCCCTCGCTAGCGGAGGGGGCCCATCCCAACTCGCCTCGCACATCCCGTCCCTCGTGGAGGCGAAAGGCAGCATCGACGGTATTCTCCTGCCGGGGAGGCGCCCAATAGCTCGGGTCATTCGTTAGCAAAACCGCAAAACCTTGCTTTGCCCTTCGCTCGGACACCTCGTTTTCAAGCCTTTGGATGTCCCTTAGGTAATCATATCTTCGTGTGTCTTGTGCACTTTGATTGCGCAGCACGAAGCGTTCGCCGCACACTGTTTCGTCCAAGAGTCGCGTAACGTACTTAAGTTCGATGGCGATCCCTTCAGTCGGCATCCAGATGTCCAGATATATCTTCCTTCCTTCGTTCGGAGCGGGGTTAAATTCCAGCCTGATCTCGCATTCCGGCATATACTCGCGAATCTGCCACGCGAAAGCGTGTTGGAAATCTGCTTCAGAATGAAAAACCTTGCGTTTATTGGACAATTGGGCCAGCAGGCCATCAACGTCTAGCACCCCGCGAGTCCTCCTCGACAATCGTTCGGCGGCGCGTTCAGATTAGATTCTTGCACACCCATTCACGTTCAACATCAATGACGGCGCGGTGCAGACTGGTCGAACGTGTACTCCTGGAGCTGATACGGGGTCGGAATCAAGGTGTATGGAGGAGGTGCGTGGCGCGAGGATGCAGGTTCCCTTAAATCAGCCTGGCATTCCTTAAGTCCCGATAGGCACCCTCAATCTGTAGAGTAGTAAATCCGGGCTTTAACCTTTTTACTGTCTGAACGGTCTGTTCTCTAGAGCGTGTGGACTCAGGTCCACCAATGAGGTGAATAGTGGCGTAAAGCTCGAGCTCATAGGTTTCCAGTTTGCCAAGAACGTCTATCGCATTATCGATTGGCGGGACTTCATGCTGCGCCGGTATGTCGTACCGGTCCGGCCAGGGACTCTCTTCTTCGCACGCCGTGACGTGATAGCCAAAGCCATCCGGGTCTGGCTCGATGTCTACGAATCCCAGGGACTCCGCAAACGAGAGTGCGTTGTCCAAGTCATCGGAGTAAGGACCGTAGTAGTGCATCCTGAATCGATATCCTAACTCGACGCCTACAGCCTCTTGGAGGAAATAGGAAATCTTTTGGATCTTGGTCTTGCCAATATCATCAAAGCGATCGACGATCCTTCGAATGAAGGCGATCCTCTTGTTCAATAGCTTTTGATCTCTCAAGCGAGACTCCCTTCTAGGCCATCGCCTTGTGACAATAATCTTCCATCTCGGCTTTCAACGAGTCATCATCGCGAACGTCGGCATAAACTCTGAATCTCCTGACCTCCTTTAACCCCGCTAATGCACTCGAAAGAGTCGCGAGAGATTCCCAACGGCCGGTGGGTCCTTTTATGGGCCAACCCTCATCGCTCATTCTAAATCGCTCGGGATGATCAGTTGCTGTGTCCGTCCATGTCTTTACCTTTGGGTACCTATCGCTTAGCTCCCCAGGCAACTTGCTCAATGCTCCCGATACAATTATGGGATCGGTGTGATCGCCTGTGTCATACACTGGTTTTGGATGACGTCGCGCCACCAATCTCCAAGCCAAGTTCTCGGTATCCTCATCCATACGACCATGTAACTCCGCCAAGACCCTCCAGTCATTCCATTTCAAGTAATCGGACAATTGCTTGGGGTAATGTCTCGTTCCGGAAATTTCTTCCAGGAGCTCAAATATGAAGTCTGTCAAGACTAGGTCGTATGCTCGTCGGACCGCGTGGAAATACACTTGAGTGAACATGAAATATCTTGCCAGGATAAAGCCTTCGATCGCGTGGATGCCGCCGTATTCAATTCCTAACCTCAGCACACCATCGGGGTGCCTATCATAAAGTGTGATGGTATCCAAAATCCGGTCTAGGTCGTAGACGCCATACCTTACGCCACAATACAAAGAATCGCGCAGTAGGTAGTCCATTTTATCGACATCCCACACGCTCGAAATCAATTCTCTAACGAAGCCGACTTCGTACATCCCTTCTTCTGTTCCCCTATCGCTGATTATCTGAGCAACTCTTTCTTTCGTCACACCCCATCGGCATAGGTCTCTGTCGATAATCTCTCCAACTCCCAGTTCAGGAGACAGCAAAATCTCCTCACTGTAGTGTTCGTGGCGTTTATTTTCGGCGAACAGGCTGCTTTCGCCTGTATGGGAAAAAGGGGCGTGGCCAATGTCGTGAAGCAGTCCGGCCAGCCGGGTTTCCAAAATGACTTGACTTACCTTTTCCTCGAACTCCTCGTCTGACCACCGTTGCTGCTCCTTGAGCAAGTCTCTGAGATCCCTACGCCTCAGCAGCCTTTCCACGAATCGGCCGGCCAAGTGCATCACACCCAACGAGTGGCCGAACCTGGAATGCTCCGCACCGTGATAGACGTATGACGTTAGACCCAGTTGTCGGATACCGCGAAGGCGTTGAAAGACAGGCGTGTCTACGATGTCTCTCTCCCAGTCGAACAGACCGATGTACCCGTGCACGGGGTCTCTAAACGTATTGTTAGGCTCAGGCAGCGCCATGGATTGCTCCAACGAACTTGTGTTCTAGCCTATTGTAACACCTTCTGGCACGCCAGTCCTGCCGTGCAATTCGTATTTTCGGCGAAAGCCGGAATCCAGACGAGGAGGGGCGTGGGGTGTAGCGCGGGGGCTTGTCTCCCGCTGACGATGTGCCGGGGGCAAGGCGGCAACCGAGAAGTCCGGGGCGCCTCTACCAGGAGTGGCGTGACGATTGAACCACGAGTTCAGTCAATTTTGCTCACAAAATGTCAACATGCTAAGCTTACGGTGTTGAGTAATTTGAATGAATCTGTACACACGATGAAGACTCTGGGTGAACGAATTCGAGAACTAAGGGAAGAGCAGGACCTGTCTCTCCGGGAGTTGGCGAAGATAATCGGTGTGTCTGCGGCTTTTATGTCAGACGTTGAGCTTGGACGCCGGCATCCCTCGGACAAACACATGCGTTCCATCGCGCGTGCATTGGACACGTCATTAGAGGATCTTAGGCAGTTCGATACTCGCCCGCCGCTACGTGAGTTCCGCAAAGCGACTCTTTCGAATCCAGAGTATGGATTCGCATTCCGGCAGATGATAGATAGGCAGATCAGCTCGGAAGAACTGCTAGAGTTTATTAAGCAGCGGGATGAGAAACTGCGGAAACACGAGGCTAACTAGCGTTGAAGACCTTTAGAGCGCGGAGTGGACCATTCGCGGAGCAGACCTACTTCGAAGAATCGGAGATGGAGTCAATCGCGATTGACGCGCTCCGCAGCGTAGATCTTCTTCCGACAAGACCCGGTCCTATACGGGTGGAACGCTTTATCGAAAAGCGATTCGACATAGTGCCTCAGTATGAGGACCTGCCAGCAGACTTGCTAGGATTCACACGTTTCGGGCCCAATGGTCCAGAGACGGTCGTAATTTCCAGGTTATTGGCGGAAGAGAACGACAGGGTGGCTGAGCGAAGGCTCAGTAGTACGCTTGCCCATGAAGCTGGCCACATGCTCCTTCACCGGCATCTTTTCGCCCTGCAGAGACGCGCAAGGACCCGGTCGTTGTTCGATGATGACCTTGATGAGAAGAACCAAGCGATATTGTGCAGACCCGATAGCGTCGGAATCCCCTCAGAAACTGCACGGATGCCCCACTACGATGGTCGGTGGTGGGAGTACCAAGCCAACAGGATGATCGGCGCCCTCCTCGTACCTCGTCTCCTAGTAAGTAACGCACTCAGTTCTTTTCTCGTCGCACGAGGTCATCTTGGACTAAGGCAACTCGATGAAACAAGGCGGGAAGAAGCCGTCTTTTGCCTAGCCGATGTGTTTGATGTGAATCCGGCTGTGGCGCGCATCCGCATCGGAGAGATTTTTCCTGTAATAGCGACAGGGCAATTGACCCTTTAAAGATTTTTGTGTAGACTGTTCGCTATGTGAGCGGACACTGACTTAATCTATTCGAGCATCCGCATGGAGTGCGGTTTGGAGGCATCACAAGCGTTGGAAAGCAAAGATTGCAAGAGACCCGGTCCGAGATCACCACTGAAAGTCAACTCATGCCTTACCAAGAGTTTACGATCGCCACAGAGGAGCACGCTATGCCGCGCACAATAGACCAAGGATTTCGAGATTTTCTCAATAAACTAACTCCATCGGACTACGAATCCGATGCCGCAAAACTGCATCGCGCTTCAATTGAGCAGTGCATAAAATCGAATTTCGGTCTACAAAGGTTCTGGCGTACCGGATCATTCGGAAACGGCACATCTATCTCCGGCCACAGCGATGTTGACTACATGGCGAGTATTCCAACGAGCAGCCTTCATGAAAACTCGTCTACATCGCTAACGAAGATACGCGCTGCACTTGACAAACGTTTCCCGAGGACGGGGGTGCGAACGTCGTGCCCTGCTGTTGTCGTTCCCTTCGGAAGAGATGCGAAGGAGACAACTGAGATAACGCCCGCGGATAGTATGGGGACTGCGAATGGGTTTAATACGTATGACATTCCGGATTGTAAGGGCGGTTGGACGAAGGCCAGTCCGGACGCCCATAACGATTATGTCCGTTCAATTGACAACAACTTATCGCACAAATTGAAACCGTTGATTCGCTTTATCAAGGCGTGGAAATACTTTCGGAATGTTCCAATCTCATCGTTTTATTTGGAACTGAGAGTCGCAAAATATGCGGCTGGGGAAGACTCCATTTTCTACTCAATAGATGTCGAACGTGTCTTCGCCCATCTCGACCGCATAGAACTAGCGCAGATTCGTGATCCAATGGGAATCTCAGGGTATATCTCGCCGTGCAAGTCTGAAACTGATTTGTCGAATGCCAGAACGAAAGTCTCCACCGCGCTATCTAGGGCACAGAAGGCGCGGGCGGCGGAGAGGCGCGACGATATCAAGGACGCTTTCTATTGGTGGGATTTGCTGTTCGCTAATGAGTTCCCCAGCTATTACAAATGAGCATCCAAGAGCGACAGAATCAACCGGACTCGTTGGCGAAGCTGGCTGCACAGCGCTCTTTGTATCAACGCGTCAAATCTTCGCGTATTATCAGCTTGCTGTTGACGTCGGCAGTTGCGCTCCTTGGACTCGCGGCTTCTCTTCTAGACGATCAACACTTAGCGCGATTCGTTCCTTTGGTCGTGATAATGATGTGGGCTCTTGACCAGGAAGTTCTGAAGAGAACGCAAGGCGCGCTCAAGACAGAGGCAGCGACTATACAAGAAGACTTTGATTGCTTTGTTCTTGATCTTCCGTGGCCTGCACACAAGTTGATGCGTCGTCCCACTTTTGACCGGATCAAGCAGCTTGCTGGGCCGGGCGGCGGAAAGCCGACAACGACAAACGACCTGAAGAATTGGTACAACCCAACTGCTATTCCGAACCACCCAATTCTAGCTAAGCTACATTGTCAGCGTATGAATTGCTGGTGGGATTTAACCTTGCGTCGTGAATGGATTAAGTTTCTAAACGTGAGTTTGGCTATTATCGTATTCACGCTTCTGTCTTTGGCTGTTGCCACTGGGATAACGGTTGCTAAGTTCGTCGCCATGGGTGCATCGATGATTCGGGTAATCGCTTGGGTGAGGGACGAATGCAACGGTCAAACCGAGACGATCAGACGAATTGATGGACTTTATCAATACATGTCGGATTTGCCCGAGAAAGAGTCGATTTCACCGGGTGTTTTTCGGAGCATACAAGACGAGATCTTCGAATACCGCCGTTCGAATCCCCCAGTGCCTGATTGGTTCTATCGGTTGAAGCAGAATGATCAAGAGTCGGACGCAGGGACGCCTTACGACAGGAGCACGCTTTGACGAAGTCCCGCTAGTCGCCCCCAACCCACCCTTCATCCGGCGCCATTGCCCCAGCCGGCTGGGCGTTGTACTCTTGCTCCACTGAGTGAGGGATATGACCGGCCAGCTTTTCACCCACTATTTCCTTACTGATGGCATCAAGGCGACCGGCGAATGGCCGGTAGGCCCAGGCGCGGCTTCGGACTACGCCGGCTTCCGGCGGAGCCTCGCCGGCGTGTACCGCGAGTTTGCTGAGTACCGGCAGCCGAACGAGGCGGCGACGGAGCAGGACCTCATCCGGCCCGGTGCTCGAGTTGCTTGGGTGGACGGACTACCTGCCCCAGCAGGGCGCGGACCGTAACGAGGACATCCCCGACTACCTGCTGTTCGCCGACGCCGAGTCGAAGGCCCGCGCCACCGGCAGGCCGGACCCTACCGACCGCTACCGGGACGCCTCCGTCGTTGAGGAGAGCAAGCGCTTCGGCCTGCCGCTCGACGCCCGGGACAGGTCGGACCGAGTCCAGGCGAGCACGCCCCACGGCCAGATCCTGCGCTACCTCTCGACCGCTGAGATCGCCTCCGACGGGCGCATCCGCTGGGGTATCCTGACGAACGGACGCCTCTGGCGCCTTTACGATCACCGCTCCCGGCCCCGGGCCAGCGGCTACTACGAGGCCGATTTCCAAGCCATACTCGACAGCGACGATGACGACGCCCTGCGGACCTTCTTCCTGCTCTTCCGGCGGGAGGCGTTCACCCTCCGGCCGGGCGCGACGACCACGTTCCTCGAGCAGGCGATAGCCGAGGGCCGGCGTTACGAGGAGCAGATCGCCCAGGACCTCTCCGGCGTAGTATTCGAGAGTGTCTTTCCCGACCTGGTACAGGCGCTGGCCGACGCATCCGGCGCCGGCCTCCCCGAGGTCCGGCAGGCCGCGCTGGTATTCCTCTACCGGCTGCTCTTCGTCCTCTACGCCGAGGACCGGGGCTTGCTGCCGGTCAACGACACACGCTACGACGACTACGGACTGCGCAAGCGGGTCAGGGACGACATCGCCCGGCGGATGGACGACCGGGACACGTTCTCCGAGATCGCCGGCAACTACTACAACCGGCTGGCCGAGCTGTTCAAGATGATCGACAAGGGCGACCCCTCGATCGGCCTGCCGCCCTACAACGGCGGACTCTTCGCCATCGAAGCCGCCCCGTTGCTGGAACAGGTGCGGCTCCCCGACTCGAAGGTCGCGCCGATCATCTACGGACTCAGCCATACGAGCAACCCACGCGCCGGCCGGCGCTTCGTCAACTACCGCGACATGTCAGTCCAGCAGCTTGGCTCGATCTACGAGCGGCTGCTTGAGCGAGAGCCGGACCGCGACGACGCCGGCAGGATCTCCATCCGGCCCAATCCCTACGCCCGCAAGGACTCCGGCAGCTTCTACACGCCCCAGGAGCTGGTCGACCTGATCGTCGATCACACGCTCAAGCCGCTGGTCGAGGAGCGCCTGAAGAGATTCGAGGACAAGGCGAAGGAGCTCAAGAGCGACCGCCGGGCCAAAGACGAACGAAAAGCTGAGCTAGTGAAGCTCGATCCGGCGGTGGCGGTGCTCGATCTGAAGATCGTCGATCCGGCGATGGGCAGCGGTCACTTCCTCGTCACCGCCGTCGACTTCCTCTCCGACTACGTAGCCGACCTGATCGAGTACGTGCCGGCTGTGCCGGAGTGGCTCGAAGAGTACGCCTCGCCGCTGGTAGACCGGGGTCGCGTCGATTCGCCGGGACATCCTCGAGCGGGCGAGGGAGTCGGAGTGGGTCATCGACGAGGCGCAGCTAACCGACCAGGCGATCATCCGGCGGATGGTCCTGAAGCGCTGCATCTACGGCGTCGACAAGAATCCACTGACCGTCGAGCTGGCGAAGGTCTCACTCTGGCTGCACAGTTTCACCGTCGGCGCGCCGCTGTCGTTCCTCGACCACCACCTGCGCTGCGGCGACTCGCTGGTCGGCCTGCGGGTTTCGGACGCGACGGAAGACCTGCAGCGGCTGGGCGGACTATTCGCCAGCAGCGCCATCGCCGGCGCGGAGGCGGCGGTCCACGGCATGCAGCAGATAGAGGACATGTCCGACGCCGATGTGTCGGAGGTGCGCCAGTCCGCCGCGCTGTTCAGCGAAGTCGAGGACACGACCGCCGAGCTGAGAGGCCTGCTCGACTTCCTCTGCGGCGTGCGCTGGTTGACCGCCGGCATGAAGAAGAAGCAGCGCGACGCGTTCTGGACGCCGCTGATCGAAGCGCTGGGCCAGGAGCCGGCCAGCGCGTTCGCCCTTATGTCCAAGGGGCCGGATGCTGTGAGTCCGCCGGCTGCCGGCGACCCTGCCTTCGCGGAAAGATGGAGCGCCGCCCGGTCGATCGCCGACCGTGAGGGCTTCCTCCACTGGGAGGCCGCCTTTCCCGGCGTCTGGCAGCGCTGGCAGGACGCTCGGCCGGAGGGCGGATTCGACGCCGTGATCGGCAACCCGCCCTGGGACCGGATCAAGCTGCAGGAGGTCGAGTGGTTCGCGACCCGCGATCCGGTGCTGGCCCGCGCGCCGACCGCGGCCGCCCGGCGGTCCGCCATCCGCCGGCTGCGCGAGGAGGGCGATCCGCTTGCAACCGACTTCGACGCGGCCAAGGCAAGGGCCGACAATATGGGCCAGTTGGTACGCGCCTCCGGCCACTATCCCCTGCTGGGCGGCGGAGACGTCAATCTCTACTCGCTGTTCGTCGAGCGGGCGTCGAGCCTGATCAAGCCGGATGGCTTCGTCGGACTACTGACGCCCTCCGGCATCTACGCCGACAAGACCGCCGCCAAATTCTTCAAGTCCCTTTCCACCAGCGGACGCGTCGCCGGCCTATTCGACTTCGAGAACAGGAAGATCTTCTTCAAGGACGTTCACGCCTCTTTCAAGTTCTGCGCCCTGATGTTCGGCGGCGAAGGCCGGCGATTCGACCAGACTACATGCGCCTTTTTCCTCCACGGGATTGAGGCCATCGGAGACCCTGACCGCTGCTTCACATTGGCGCCGGCAGACTTTTCCCGGGTCAACCCGAACACCGGCACCGCGCCAGTATTCCGCACGCGGAGGGACGCCGACATCACCCGCCGGATCTACGAGCGCCATCCGGTCTTGGTCGACCGCTCCCAGGGCGAGGGAGCGCCGGACCTGGCCGGTGCGCTACCGCCAAGGACTGTTTCACTCGCAGAATCACTCAGGTCTGTTCCGGACCGCAGCGCAACTCGACGCCGATGGTTGCTACCCTGTCCAGGGCAACCGTTGGAAAAAGGGTGAGGAACTTTACCTTCCAATGTACGAGGGCAAAACGGTACAGGCATTCGACCATCGTGCGGCGAGTATCACCAACCGAGAGGGCAATTTGTTTCGACCGGGACAACCGAGCAAAACCCTAGAGGAAGAGTATCGTGACCCGACTTTCACGCCACGCCCTCGTTATTGGGTAAATCAGGGAGAAAGTACCCTTATTCAGAGCCTAGATTATTTCTTGTCTTTCAAAGAGATCACGGCATCGACCAACGTACGCACAATGATCGCTGCGGTTGTTCCACAGGTAGGGTGCATCGACACTTTACCCGTGCTGCTACCCCTAGACGACCGGCTTGACGCGATTGCGATCGCTAGTCTCGTAGCCGACTTAAACAGCTTTTGCTTTGACTACGTCACCCGTCAAAAGGTTCCAAGTACTCACATCAAGCTGTACATGCTTGAGCAACTCCCGGTCATCGCCGGCGGCGACTACGAGCGGCAGTTCGGAAACACGACCGCCCGCGAGTTGGTCCGGGACCACGTCCGCCGGCTCACCTACACCTCCCACGACATGGCGCCGTTCGCCCGCGACCTGGGCTACGACGGCCGGCCGTTCACCTGGGACGAGGAGGAGCGCCGGCACCTGCGGGCCAGGCTCGACGCTCTCTACTTCCACCTCTACGGCCTGGACCGGGAGGACGCCGGCTACGTGCTGAGCACCTTCCCGATAGTCCGCCGGCAGGACGAGGCGAAATTCGGCCGGTACCGCACCCGCGACCTGATCCTGGCGTATATGAACGCGCTCGCGGCCGGTGATGTGGAGACGGTGGTGGCGGTTTAGGAATTACAATGAAAGTCCAATTCCCGCCATTCTGGTGGCCGTTGGGCACTATGGCCTTCACGATTGAGCCGGCTACCGCGCTCTGCTATATTACCGCACGTCGATATTTGACCTCACAACACGTGTAGAATGTACCTAGGGTCAATTAGGAGACACCTACACCATGAGAGCCAACTGGCGTTTCTATTCCCACCCGAAGCCGGGCTTCTTTGAAGGCCTAGCGCGAATCATTGACCTCGGAAACACTTTGGACGATTATCCGAGATTTCGCTCAGCGAGAGAGGCTGATACTTTCGCTCTCCGATCAGACTGGATAATGGTCGGCAAGGATATTCGCGACGCCATTGGCCAATTCAAGGTCATCGAGAACAATAGACTCACGCACGTGAGTTAGATTGATGAGCAACGTGGAGCCGTTGGGGGAGAGTCCGCCAGAGGACCAACCATCTACACGGCCGACAGAGTCAGTTCCTCCAGAGCAGCCGTCCCTCATGATCGCCGCATCCGCTTGGGCAGGCCCGCTTCCCGAACCAGAAGTGCTCCAAGGATACGAGTCTGTCATTCCCGGAGCAGCAAACAGGATTCTTAAGATGGCCGAGCGGCAGAGCGACCACCGCATGCAAATGGATAAGATGGTGATCAGCGACGGCTCGAGGAGGAGTTACCTTGGACTGGTTGCCGGATTTGTCCTATCGGCAATGGTCATAGCCGGAGGAATATATCTAATCGCCACCGGCCACGATTGGGCTGGAGCCTCTCTGGTAGGCTTGAACTTGGCGGGATTGGCCGGCGTATTCGTTTACGGCACACGGAGTCGTAGAAGCGAACAACAGCAAACTATTGAAATGAGCGAGCCCACATCCCAATCAAGTTAGGGTTGGCCTAGCACTTCAACTTCCACCGGCTCGCCCACACCTCTCGCGACATGGCGCCGTTCGCCCGCGACCTGGGCTTCGAAGGCCGGCCGTTCACCTGGGACGAGGAGGAGCGCCGGCACCTCAGGGCGAGGCTCGACGCTCTCTCTACTTCCACCTCTACGGCCTGGACCGGGAGGACGCCGGCTACGTGCTGAGCACCTTCCCGATAGTCCGCCGGCAGGACGAGGCGCAGTTCGGCCGGTACCGCACCCGCGACCTGATCCTGGCGTATATGAACGCGCTCGCGGCCGGGGATACAGAGACGGTGGTGGCGGTGTAGCCGGCCGTCATTCCAGCGAAAGCTGGAATCCAGAGGGGCGGGGTGGGGAAACGTAGTGCCGGGGGCCGGCACCGCTGTTCTAGGCGTTGACTCTCGTCAAGTCTTCACCATCAGACTGGGACAGAGGAAGTCAACCTCAACGCCATGCCGGCTCAACTCCTCGCGGTAACACCACCAATCCGTATCGGAGGCATTCAACACGTTTGGACCGGTACCACTTCCCAACACTACCGCTACGAACTTCCGGTCGTCTCGATCGAACGAATCGAGATTCGAGTCCTCTGGAAATTCCTGGAACCCTCGTACCGGGTGAATAGTGACTGGGACCTTCCGGCAGTGCTTTGGGTTGGACTGATTATCAAACAGCCACTTGAAGAAGATGTCGCCGGGGCCCGGCTGACCGGAGAAGTTAAGGTTCTGTATGTACTCGCCGAGGATCAGATCTTTGTCGTCTAGGAGGACGAGCCGTTCATCCTGTGTTCTGCGCAGAATGGCTATGCAGGTAAGGACGCAACTTGGGTCCGCTTGTTCGGCCCGGCCGTTTGCGACGATCGGGACATTCGTATCTACGACTACTTCCGTCGTTCCAACGCTCACTCGGAGCGGCCTTGCCTCTTCAGCGCGGCCTCGCTCATCGCCGCAATCTCGCCGAACTGGTCCCCGAAAAAGTCCTTCGGCCAGTTGGCGATGTTTCCGAACTCGTCCACCTGGAGCCGGCTCAGACTTGAACTGCCATCCGGATTAGAGGAGCAGAAATACAGAGCGACGTCGTCCTGAGGGATGCTCTCTTCAGCTATCCGGCGCTGGAGCCTGCGAAGTAGATGCTCGCTGTGGCTCTCGAACAATATCTGCACACCGGGGCTCTTCTTGGCGGCGATGAATAGGTCAGCAAGACCAGCTTGAGCCGCCGGGTGGAGATGGATATCGGGCTGCTCGAGAATCAACGTGGAATCGTGGAGTGCATAGAAGCACTGCACCAACACTGGAAGAACCTGAGAGACGCCGAAGCCGATGTCGGTGAGTAGCGTCGCCGCTGAATCGGGCGATTTGCGAACCTTGACTTCGAAGATTTGCCTGCCCTCCGCCAACTCCTCAACCCAAAAGTTGTGCGCCAGTTTTAAGCGCTCAAGCCACCGAGCAATGTGTTCCTCGAAAGGGGAGTGATATGGATGAACGGCGTCCTGTGGATGCTCCAGAACCGTTATTCTTTCATCCAATTCCTTGGATGATAACAATGCGTCGACGGTGGATTCGCCGGATGGGCCCATGTCGTTGGGCCGTGCTCCCGACCTGAAGTAGGTACGATTCGGATGGGCCCGAAGCGGCCCGAGGTAATGTAAACTGTGCAGGAGCAATGTCAATCCGTGTTGCAGATCCAATAACAGGTCTCGGCCCAGCCCGTACCATCCGTATGGAAAATGGTGAAACTTCGTCGGACGACGGGTAAATCCATCGGCGCCTTCGGTAACGCCGGAGAAATCGATGTCGGACCCGCGAGCGAATAGGTCGTAGGCCATGCGACCAGGCAGACGCCGCATTCCAAACTGCCGCCCAGCAATTCGATAGGCCATTTTCTCCAACACCATCGATTTCCCGGAGCCAATACTCTCCTGTCGTAACTCAACCTCGAAACCAAGGTCGTCGCCAAAAGTTATGGCACCGTGAGCGAAATTATCGGGTATCCTGATTTGCGTCTTAGTCTTCCAACCGAGCGAGAATTTCAGAGTTCGGTCTGTGTCGTGTCCGTGGATTATGCTGTCGAAGTCGCCCAAGTTCACCGGCGTGGTTTCATCACCGAAGTGAAACATAATTCCGCGGTCAGGGGACTCGTCGGTCTGTTTCATCAATAGCAGAGCTTGGAACAGGCTGGTCTTGCCAGAGCTGTTGGGTCCAAAGAAGCCGGTGATTGGCTTTAGGTCGATGTCTCCGGTGTCCTGCCAGGACTTGAAATTCTCAAGCCGGAGCCGCGTCAGCATCTGGCCTCCTCCCCTGTGCTTGGATACGTGTTGACTAAATATAATACATGTACCGCAACCGCGACCTGATCCTCGCTTACTGGACCGCCCCCGCCGGCGATGTGGAGACGGTGGTGGCGGTGGTGGTGTGGCCGCACCGGCCGGCCTCCGATCAACGACCAACGCCAGTCTGGCTCCAAGTCTTGAAATATGTATAATCATATGCATAATATGACCCGTGCGATTCATCTGGCACGAACCCAAACGACAAGCCAACCTGAGAAAGCATGGGATTGATTTCGTCGAAGCAACCCATGTGTTCGCCGGCCCGACATTTACATTTGAAGACGATCGCGAGGACTACGACGAACAGCGTCGGATCACGCTCGGGCTGTTGGGCGAGAGGGTAGTGGTTACCGTGCATACCGAAACTGAAGATCAAATCCGCGTAATCTCCATGCGAGAGGCAGACAAAGATGAACAATCTCTCTTCTTCACCAACCTCTGACGATCGGGATGAGTATCCCAAGGTTACACAGGCTGATTTGGACCGGGCGACGTTCCGGGTGGGGCTCAAGCCGGCCCCGCGCAAGCAACGCATCACCATCTCGCTGGACACCACCCTCGTCGAGTATTTCAAAGCGAAGGCCGGCGAGCGAGGCTATCAAACGCTGATAAACGAGGCCTTGCGGCAGACGAAGGAACGCGAAGAGTTGGAGAGTACGTTGCGCCGAGTCATCCGTGAGGAGTTGGGTAGCGAAACCGGGGAAAGCAACACCTGACAAATGCGTCCCGGGGACAATGGCGCCGCGATGCTCGACTATCGTCTCCTTGGGCGGTAGTGCGCCAACGCCGGCTACGACCTCGGCGCGTTTCTGATAGTCCGCCGGCAGGAAGAGGCGCAGATCGGCCGGCACCGCACCGATTTATTCTTCATCCTCAAAAAGCCGACGCAGCCAGCCAAGAAATCTCTGGCAGTTTTGCGCACCGGTGTCGAGGTCCCCGGCCTTAATGGCCAATCCCATCGGCCGCGGGTCTTCACGCGTCGCGAGCCACGCATGCACCTTGGCGCGCAGAATCTTTCCCTCTTTGAACTCGCGGTCGCCTTCAGGAATGCCGTTAATATATTGATTAGATCGGGGCCAGACTGGATCGCCGGACGGAATCATATCTGCGATGAAATCTTCCGACTCGCCGGGCGTTTCATTGTCAGGCATCAACCATACGCCGACGCGGGGTTTACCTTCTTGGGGTCTGCTTTCAATGATCGTGCGGTTAGACGACGGTCTGGGCGGTGGTTCAATACTTGCTGCTCGAAGTCTATCCGTTACAGATTGCCATCTGGATCGCAAGTCGTCATTCGCGTCCACAATAATTCCAACGGTTGTGCGGCCTTCGACGAGAATCTCGAGGGGGATACTCTTCAAGAGTTCATTTATTGAACCTTTAGGACTTATGCTGAATGAGGGAGATCGCTCATCGAATTGGCAGATACGACCCACGACGTGGAGTTCATCCCGGCCTTCGACGAGAAGAATCCGGTCGTCGGACGACGTGGCGTCGCCGTTCGCCATATGGCTACCTTACTTCGATCCCTTGCTCGGCAGCGATAGCCAACTCTGACTCAGGGTATTCCACCGCTCGCAGATCGCCATACTGCCGCGAGAGTCGTATCAGCAAGCCTTCGGCCTCCCGGAATTCCGACGCCGCCTTGGCGAATCCCTTTAGGCAGTCCGAGCTATGCGTCGTTGCCAACACCTGCACGTCGTTTTCGTGCGCTGTCCGAATGACCATGTTCCAGAAGTCAGGTTGCAACGAATAGTGGATTCCGTTCTCCGCTTCGTCAATCAGCAGGAACCCGCCCCTGCTGTTGGCCAGGGCCAAAGCAACACCAAAAAGACGCAACGCGCCATCTCCGAGGCTCCTCAATGAGATGGGTCGCCTTTGGCCTCTCAACAGGACGACTGCCCTGCGACGGCGTCGTCGTGGGAATGTCGCCTCATCGCCGACTACTGCGACGCGCTCCACGGCGTCCCCGAACACAAGTTTCAATGCGGCCACCGCGCGATCTTCATCGGGTGTCAATACGACGTTGTCCCATAGGCGTTCAAGATCATCGTTGCCTAGCATCCCAGGCCCTAGCGAGATGCACTCGATTACTGGAGGCGGCTCGTCTTGTTCAGGGAGGGTCTGTTGGGCGCGTCGCCGAGTTGTTACCGGCGCTTGATAAGCCGGTTCAGGTTGAACGTAAAACCAAGAAGGCTTGGCTCCGTATTCAACTCTGAGTGTTTGGGTGTGAGTATCTTCGACGCTTTCATCAAAGAAATCTAGTTGCATACCGCTTGGCGCGTCTGGCTTGATGGTAAGTTGGTCGTTACAACCTCTCGAGCCTATTACAATGTAGGCGGTGCGGGACGCCTCTCGGTTGTAGAACAGTGCCCGCAAATCGGGCACAAGCACACGCTCGCCATCTTCTTCATCCCAAGCGAACAGCTCTTCCCGGTCCCACAACATCTTGGCGAGAGCGGAAGCCCTACCGCCCGCGGCAAACACCCTGACGGCATCTAGCACCGTAGTCTTGCCGATGCCGTTCCTTCCGGCCAACAACGTTACGCGGCCTAAGCGCGGCATGTGCAACTCGTCTATGCCACGAAATCCACTTATCGAGAGGTCAGGTAGACGTAGGCCGTTGGCCATGAACATGATCTACTCCCCCACTCAACAAATCTAGCTGGCAACCTTCGGCTCTCAGCCAAATACCTTACGCTGATTAGTATCCCATATAACGCAACCTGCCGGCGAACCGGCCGGCGGCCTTCGAGTCCACTTGTCGCCATATCCGGTGCATGTATAATTGTGACCACTTTCCCGGACGCGCCGGGCACCCGTTTCAGCACTGGGCACCTGGTGTTCCTTTACCTTTCAGAGGAGGTGGCGCCATGTATTCTGGATCGTTCGTTGCGATGATTACTCCTTTCAAAGACGGAAAGGTAGACGAGCAGAAGGTAGCCGATCTGGTCGAGTTCCAGCTGCGCAACGGGACAAACGGGCTGGTGCCCTGCGGTACCACCGGCGAGGCCGTTACCCTGAGCGACGAGGAGCATTTAAGGGTCGTGCAGATCACGATCGAGACGGCCGGCGGGCGAGTGCCGATTGTCGCCGGCACCGGCACCAACAGCACCGAGAAGACGATCAAGGCGACCAAGGCTGTCGCCGAGCTAGGCGCCGACGCGGCCCTGGTTGTGACGCCTTACTACAACAAACCGACGCCGGAGGGCCTCTTCCAGCACTACAAAGCGATCAATGATGCCGTCGATCTGCCGATCGTCGCTTATAACGTCCCGACCCGGACGAGCGTCAACATGTCCGCGGAAACGACGTTGCGAATCTCGAAATTGTCGAACGTCATCGCGGTTAAAGAGGCCAGTGGATCGATGGACCAGGCGAGCGAGATACTCCAGGCCGCCGACCCCGACTTCGCGGTAATGTCCGGCGACGACTCGCTGACGCTGCCGCTTCTGGCGTTGGGAGGCAGCGGCGTGATTTCCGTCGTCGCCAATATCGCTCCGGCGGCGATGAGCGACCTGGTCGCGGCATTCCACGCCGGCGACGTAGCCCGCGCCCGTGAGCTGCACCACCAGATCTTCGGACTCTGCCGGGCGATGTTTGTGGAGACGAACCCGATCCCGGTGAAGACCGCGGCCGGCATGCTGGGCCTCTGTTCCGACGAGCTGCGCCTGCCTCTGGTCCCGTTGAGCGAGGGCAACCGGGCCACGGTGAAGGCCGCGCTCGATAGCTGTCCCCTGATTCAACCGATCGCGGTCTGAGCGATGGTCCGCGTCGCAGTACACGGCGCCGCCGGCCGGATGGGCCGTGAGGTCATCCTCGCCGCGTTAGGCGCAAGTGACGTTGAGGTGGTTGGAGCCGCGGCTCGTCCCGGCTCGGCAAGCGTCGGCCAAGATATCGGCGAACTAGCCGGTGCCGGCCGGATCGGCATAGCGGTCACAGACTCCCTGGAAAAAGCGGTCGAATCGGCCGACGTTCTGGTGGATTTTTCGACGCCTGAGGCGATCACATCGGCCTGGCCGGCGCTGGTTGGCACCGGTACGCCGACCGTGTCCGGCACGACCGGCCTCTCGCCCGAGCAGCTGCTGGCGGTGAACGATGCCGCCGGGTCGATCCCTGTGTTTCACGCGCCCAACACCAGCGTTGGCGTCAATCTGCTGTTGAGCCTGCTGTCCCAGGCGGCTGCCGCGATGAGCGAGGGGTATGACATCGAGATCGTCGAGACCCACCATCGCAACAAGAAAGACGCGCCGTCCGGCACCGCCATCCGCATTGGCGAGGTGATCGCCGAAGCCACCGGCGGAGAATATGACGCTCGGGCGGTCTACGGTCGGGAAGGCGTGGCGCCGCGTCAACCTGGAGAGATTGGCATCCACGCTCTGAGGGGCGGCGCGGTCGTTGGCGAGCACAGGATACAATTCATCAGTGACAACGAGCAGATCGAGTTCGTACACACGACGTTCAGCCGGCGTACGTTTGCCGACGGGGCGATAAGGGCGGCAAAGTTCCTGGCCGGCAAGCCTGCCGGCCTCTACGGTATGGAGCAAATGTTATTGGAAAGGATGTAGATGTCCGAAGCATTCAATTACGCTGACGGCTCACTCCGATGCCAGGGGGTGAGCCTATTTGATTTGGTAGAGACCTACGGCACGCCATTGTATGTCTACAGCGGCGACTATATGGTCGCGAACTTCGATGCGCTGGACGAGGCTTTCGCCGCGGTGCCGCATACGATTTGCTTCGCCCTGAAGGCAAACTCGACTATCGCGATCGGCAGGCAGTTTGCCGAGCGCGGCGCCGGCGCCGACGTCGTATCGGGCGGAGAGCTGTACCGGGCGCTCAAGATGAGCATACCCTCATCCAAGATAATATTCGCCGGCGTGGGCAAGTCCGACGAAGAGATCGAGTATGCACTTCGATCAAATATTCTGCTGTTCAACGTCGAGTCGCCGGCCGAGCTGAAGCGGATAGAGCGCAACGCGGAAAGACTCGGTACTGTCGCGCCCATCTCCGTGCGGGTGAATCCGGACGTCGATCCGCAGACCCATCCTTACATTTCTACTGGAATGAAGAAGGCCAAGTTTGGCGTGCCGGGCGAGCAGGTGATAGATCTGTACCGCCACGCCGCCGATTCGGCCTGGCTGCGGCCGATCGGCATCCAGATGCACGTAGGTTCCCAGTTGGTCAGCGTCCAGCCGATCATCGATGGCGCCAATAAGGTCGCCGAAATCGTCGGTGAACTCACCCGATTGGGCATAGGGCTCGATTATTTCGACATCGGCGGCGGGCTCGGGATTCGCTACCGGGACGAGCAGCCAGAGGGGCCGAATGTGTTGGCCGAGGGAGTCATTCCAATAGTCGAACGACTGAACTGCAGGCTGCTGATGGAGCCGGGCCGATACCTGGTCGGGGCCGGTGGGCTGCTGCTGACCAGGGTGCTCTATTTGAAACACAATGGGTTCAAGAAGTTCGTCGTCGTCGACGCGGCGATGAACGATCTCATTAGGCCGGCACTCTACGACGCCTATCACGAGATCGTGCCGGTCGCGGAGATGGAGGGACCCCTGGAGAAGGCCGATGTCGTCGGGCCGGTCTGCGAGTCCGGTGACTTCTTCGCCCAGGACCGCGACCTGCCGGCGCTCCAGGAAGACGACCTGATCGGGTTGACGTCCGCCGGAGCTTACGGATTCGCGATGGCCTCGAACTACAACAGCCGGCCCAGACCGGCCGAGATTCTGGTCAGTGGAGGCACGGCCAAACTCGCGCGCAGTCGCGAGACGTACGAAGATCTCGTAAGAGGAGAAGTAGTGTGACAATTGAGTTGAACCTAGCGCCGGCCGAGCGGTTGCAGAAGCTTCCGCCGTATCTCTTCGTCGAGATCGATCGAAAGAAGCGGGAAGCGGCCGCTCGCGGGATGGACATAATAAACATGGGCATAGGCGATCCCGACCTGCCCACGCCGGATTCCATAGTCCAAAAGCTTGCCGCCGCCGCGACCAAGCCGCCCAACCATCGCTATCCCGACTCCGAGGGTATGCCGGAGTTCAGGGAAGCGGTCAGCGAATGGTATCAGCGCCGGTTCGGCGTTGGTCTCAACGGCGATGACGAGGTCATCAGCCTCATAGGAGCCAAGGAGGGCATTGGCCACCTGCCGCTCGCCCTGGTAAATCCCGGTGATGTCACGCTGGTGCCGGATCCGGCCTACCCGGTTTACGAGGCCGGCACCGTTTTCGCCGGCGGTGATCCCTACCGCATGCCGCTGCTCGCTTCGAATCACTTTCTGCCGGATTTGAAAGCGATACCTTCCGACGTCCTGGGCCGGACGAAGATCCTGTTCATCAACTATCCGAACAACCCAACCGGTGCGGTGGCTTCGCTCGAGTTCTTCGAGGAGGTGGTCGAGTTCGCGGCGAAACATGGCATCGTCGTCGCCCACGATGCGACCTACTCGGAGATCGCGTTCGACGGCCATCGACCGTTCAGCTTTCTGCAGGTCGAAGGCGCAAAGGACGTAGGGATCGAGTTTCACTCCCTGTCCAAGACTTTCAACATGACCGGATGGCGCATCGGCATGGCGGTGGGAAATCCGCAGATCCTTGCCGCGCTGGGCAGCATAAAGAGCAACCTGGACTCCGGCGCGTTCCAGGCGGTACAAGAGGCCGGCATAGCCGCGCTGGCGATCAGCGAAGAGGTGTCGGCGGACAACAGCTCTATCTACCAGGTGCGGCGCGACACGCTCGTAGACGGATTGCGTGAAATGGGAATGGAGGTCGAACCGCCGAGGGCGAGTTTCTACGTTTGGCCGAGAGTCCCGGCCGGCCACACCTCGGCTACGCTGGTTGCCGACCTGATCGATAAGGCCGGCATTGTCTGTACGCCCGGCAGTGGGTTCGGCGCCGCCGGCGAGGGTTTCGTCCGCTTTGCGTTGACGACCGGCGTCGAGCGGTTGCGGGAGGGCCTCGATCGCATGAGGGTCGCGCTCCAGTAGTCGTCCGGCCGGCGTGTTCGTGTTGATACGTCAGTGACTCGCCGGACTCCGATGCGTGACGGATTGGCGATTCAGAGGCCAGGTTGACGAGTGCGGGCGCGGTTGAATGCGGGCACTCTCGGGGCCGCGACATGCTTTCGTGCTAATCGCTCATCCCGGCGGTCGCCGGCACACCAAGGTATGAAAATCCGGGCCAACGTTTGGCGAGTCTTTTCTGCGTTTGCGCGGGATGAGGGTTGGTTTCCGGTCCGCCGGGAGCGGGGGACAAGCCCCCGCGCTACATTTCCCATCCCCGCCCCTCTGGACTCCGGCTTTCGCCGGAGTGACGGTTGGGAGGGCCTTGGCGAGTTGATTGCTTCGACCAAGTGCTTGTTGGCCCAGGAAAACACCCTACGCGTCCTAGACACCAAAGAATAGAAAAACACTGCGCGTCATGCCGCACTGGTTGGCGAAGTAATCTGTTAGGTGTAGAATCAGCCTCAATACGCCCGCGATGGTCCTACTTGAAACCGGTAGTCGGACGCTGGACCTTCCATTCGCTGGCCGGTCTCGCTAGGCGCATTGTTCGATCTCCCGATGACTGGAGTGTATCGCTCGGTTAGAGCAACGCGATACCTGGGTGTTGCCTATGAGCTTCGCGAGGACAATCTGGCGGTTAATGGTCTCCGCTGTGGCTTGGGTGCTTACTGCGCCTTTTTCCCAATGGAGCGAACTTGGCAATCTCGCCGGACAGCCTAGCCGAGCCCTTGTTATTGGGCGCGTCAGAGACGATCCGCACCTCAGCGAGCTAGCCTCCTATCTCAGCGACTTTCAATCCGTAGTCTGGTGGCGCCGGAGCTACCTGATCCTCTTGCGCGGCCTAGCCCTTGCCGCCGTTATTTCGATCCCTGTCTCCTCTCTGTTTTACGTCAGGGAAGAGTTCCAACCGATTTGGATTGGACCTGTCGTAGTGGTCGTCATCCTCTGGGGATTCTTTCTGACTCGAATACAGCGCGTCTCGTACCACGATGCCGCGCGAATCGTGGACCGCAACCTGGACACTCAGGAGGAGTTCGCCACGGGCATCGAGATCTCAGGTCAGACGTCGAGGAACCCCATGTCGACTCAGCAGCTGAGAATGGCAACCATGCGGCTGCGCGACGTCAGTCCAAGCGATGCCGTTGGCTGGTCGTGGCCCGTGCGGGACTTGAAAGTGGTGATCGTCGTCGTGGCGGTCTCCGGCTTACTCCTATTGACCACGGTTGTGGGTATCAGGGTCCCATTCGTGAGCCCTCCGCTCGAAGAAGAGCTGCTGACTACTGCTGACGACCTTGCCGACGAGTATTACGAGTTGGCGCCGGAAGAGCTCGCAATGATACCCTTCGCGGACCTCGAAGTCTCCGATGGCACATTCCCATTCCTCGACGAAGATCTAGCCTCCGAGTTCGATCTGGATGAGACATCGGACGAGTTCGCCCAGCAGTTGGCCGAGATCGAGAAGATGTTGCTTCAGCAGGCGCAGCTGTCCTCTAACTCCCAGTTGGGGCTGTCCGAGCTTGCCAGTTCGCTTTCCGATGCGTCCGTGATGCGTGATGTGGCTACAGGCATAAACGCCGGCGACTTCGCCTCTGCGGCCAACGCGGTCAGGTCGCTGGCAGAGAACAGTAACCAACTCTCGGCTGCGGCCCGGGCCGAGCTCGCCAGCGCGCTCGCTCAGGCGGCAAACCGGACTTCGGGGATCACTCCTGAGTTGGCCGAGGCGGCCCGACAAGCGAGCCAGTCCCTGATGGGCCAGGAAGAGGCCCAGAGTCGACAGGCGTTGGAGCAACTGGCCGAGGCAATCGCCGAGTCCGGTCGCAGGGTTCAACAGCAGTCCGAGCTGGGCGAGGCGTTGGAGGATCTGCATGCCAGTGGTGAAGCCCTGGGTCTCGATTGGGAGGACCTCGGACAATCGGGTCAAGAGGGATCCCAAGACCCGGCATTCGGCGAGGGCGGTCCTACTTCCGGCGACCTTGAAAGTCAAGCACTCAACGCTGATGCCGAGTTCCAGTTCGGCCAGTCCTCCGCCGGCCTTGGCGCCGGCCGGGCGCGAGTCCGCGCTGAGGCTTCCGGAAAGGCGAATCCCCGCCTACCACCGACCGATAAGTTCCTCCAACTCCGTGGACAGGACACTGGCGCCGGCGTCGGCACCATCCAAAGCCCTCAAGGCCCCAGCCCGTTGGCTCAGGGCGACCAGAACATCGCCTACGCAGCCGGCCGGCCGATCGCGCCGGGCTCATCTCAGCCCATCGTCGTCCAGGGAGAATCGAACTTCGTTCCTCTCGGTCTGCAGCAGGTCGTCCAGGAATTCTTCCTTTTTGACGAAAGACAGTAGTGGTCTCCATGGCGGGCTTCTTTTATTTCGATCAATTGCTCAGGAATAGCGGATAAATGAGCCTCAATTACGCAACTAAACGGTCAGTTCGCAGTACGATTACCTCACTTCTCGCGCGGTTGGGGATAGATGTTTCCCCTCGAGTGTCGCTGCGTGATTGGCTACCCGGCATCGGGCGAGGCCAGATTGACGGCTCTCTAATTGACGAAGCGCTGTTGCGGAGACTGGAGCGTCTCACACTCCTGTCCGGCAGTACCAAGGATGCCGCGCTGATTGGTGAGCATCGCAGTTGGCGTCGCGCCAGCTCATTCGAGTTCGCCGACCATCGCAGATATGTAGCCGGCGACGACTATCGTCGAATCGACTGGAACGTCTACGGTCGTTTGGATGGACTCTTCCTCAAGCTAAATGAAGCCAGGGAGGACATACCCATCCATATCCTGCTCGATTGCAGCAAGTCGATGGATTGCGGCGAACCCCACAAACTCACCTATGCCAAGAAGCTCGTCGCCGCCCTCGCATACCTGGCGCTTTCCCGCTTCGACTCGGTTTCGGTTGTCTCGTTTTCCGACCGGCTGCATCAGCGCTACCCAATGTTCAAGGGCAAGAGCCAAACCGTGAACTTGCTCGAGTTCCTGAATGGCATTGAGGTTGGAGGCAAGACGCGGCTCCTGCCTTCGCTAGCCGACTACAGCCACATGTATCGGCACGCCGGTCTGATGGTGATAATCTCCGATTTCTTGACAGCCGAGGACCTGGAAGAGGGCATGTCGGTCTTGACCAAGATCGGCTACGACGTCCAGGTTGTACATCTGCTGGCCGCCGATGAATTGGACCCGATCGTCTCCGGCGAGTTGGAGCTTCTCGACGCCGAGAGTGGCGAGGTTGTCGAGATCACAGTCGGCCCAAACGTAATCGTCCAGTATAAAGAGCGCGTGTCCAAATGGGTGGATGAGGTCGAGGACCGGTTTAAATCGCTTGGCATCCGTTACGCCGCCGGCAACAGCGGGGTGCCGCTGGAGCATCTAATCATCAATACGATGCGCCAGAAGGGCCTGGTCGGATGACGTTCGCAAACCCCGCGGGTCTATGGTTCCTCTTGCTCGTGCCATTGCTCATCTTGCTCTATGTTCTTCGGGCCCAGCACCGACATCACCGTGTCCCCAGCGTTTTTCTCTGGCGCCGGCTGCCCAACGAGATGGATGACAAGCCAACCATAAGAATGCCGATTACAAACTGGCTATTCTGGTTGCAGATGATTGCGATAATTCTGGCCGCGTTGACGCTGGCTCTACCGCAAATCGAAGGGGAGCAGCAGAAGCACGTGATCCTCGTCATGGATACCAGTGCGAGCATGAACGCCACAGACGTTGAGCCCACTCGGTTCGACGCGGCGGTCGCACGGGCAAAGAACCTCGTACGGGAGCTTAGAACGATCGATCGAGTCAGCATCGTCGAGGTCGGACTGTCCGTATCGGTAAAGGGCCGCTTTCTGCGCTCCGACGCCGCGTGGCAGGTTCTCGACCAACTGTCGGCCGGGTTGGGGACCACCGACCCTGGGTTGGCGGTTACTATCGCCGAACAGATCGGCGACTCAACCCCGGACTATTTCAACAGCATTGTTTTCTTTACCGACGGTGCCGATCATCCTCCGGATGAAATGAGAAGCGTAAATCTTCCGGTTGAGGTTGTTTCTATTTCCGGCGACGGTTCCAACCGCGCAATCACCGAGGTCGACGTTCGTCCCGCTGTCGGCGCACCGGGGCGCTACACCGCATTCTTCCGTGTAACCAATCTTACCGGCGCCGCCGGACGCATGGAGGCGGTGACCAAGGCAAACGGGATCGAGGTCGATCGCCGAGTCCTCGATCTGCCGGACCGAGCGAGCGCCGATGTCGCGGTGGTGTTGCCCATCGGTTCCACCGACCTGACTGTCCAAGTTGCCGGCGGAGACGTGATGCGAATCGACGATACCGCCAGCTTCAGCATTGCTAGCCTGCGCCGCGTTCGCGTCGCGATCATTTCTCCGAACAGGGCACTATGGATGCGGGCGTTCAACGCGATTCCAGGGGTTGAGGCTATGACCTTGATTCCCGAAAGAGATGCAAAGCAGATCAAGCTTCCGGTGGCCGAAGTGTATCTGTTCGAGAGGTTCTTGCCGGCCGAACTCCCTGATGGCGGCATCATCATCGTGAATCCGCCAGCCGGCGTGAAGCACCTCGGCACTAAGTCACGTGTCGAGGGTGCCAGCCTCGTGCGAATCGAGCGCGAGAGCCCACTCATGCGCTCAATCGATATCTCGTCACTGTTCGTGGCCGAGTCCATGGCGGTCGAGCGTCCGCAGTGGAGTCGTACGTTAGTGGAGAGTACCGCCGGCCCCTTGATCTACTACGGAATCGTTGGCGAGAGCCGGGTTGTTGTCTTTGCCTTTGACCCACAACGGACCGACCTGCCGCAGCGAATCGCCTTTCCCATCCTCGTCAACAATCTACTCGAATGGCTGGCGCCCGAGGAGGTGCCCCCATTGGTGGAACCGGGCGAGATTGTCCCGATCGCACCAGTTATTACTTCCGGCGAGGTGCACATCCACAGACCGAATGGCACGGTCCTGTCGTACCCGGTCCGAGGTTCGGTCATCAGGTTCGCGGAAACCAATGAGAAGGGAATGTACCGAATCGTCGAGTGGGCTTCCGGGGTTGATGAGCCGGTCGCCCAGAGAAAGTTCATAATAAACGGTCTCGATGATTTGGAATCCGATCTGCGGGCGAAACCAGACTTTGTCTCTTCGATAGAGGCGATTGGGATATCCGCCACAGAGGCAGTGGGCCAGGTTCCGATATGGTTCTGGGTCGCGGCGACCCTGTTGGCTCTGATTGTCATCGAATGGTGGTACTACGGCCGGCGTTGGGCCTACTAGATGAGCCGACAATCAGTGGACACAGCTATCTCTTCGATGCTTTCTAGGAAAATACGGCTACTGTAATGAGTGACATCAGTATCACCTTCGTCGAGCCAAGGTACCTGTTGCTATTGGTGCCGCTCATTCCGTTCGTGGTGACATACGCACTACGGACCATGTCGCGGCTTCCGGCTCCGGTTGCGCGCCTTGCAATTGTCATTCGCTTGTTGATCGTAGCGCTGTTGGTACTGGCAATCAGCCAGCCGATTCTCGGCCGGCTCTCTGATTCATTGGCCGTCGTGTTTGCCCTGGATGTGTCCGATAGTACCGACAAGGCCGCCAGGGAGCAGGCGTTGGATTGGATCAAAGAATCGGCAACTCATCGCTTCGACGACGACCAGTACGCATTGATCGCCTTCGCGAAGTCCTCCAGTTTTGTTGCGCCGATGAGTCGAGACTGGGACAAATTGGACGAAATCACTGACTTGGAGGCCGAGGAAGGGACTGCCGATTCGTCCGATATGGCCGGTGCGATCCATACGGCGCTCTCGGCCATGCCGCCTGATGGGGGGAAGAGGATTATCGTCATAAGCGACGGTAACACGAGCGGGCCGGCGACAGAGAAGGCGGCGCGTATCGCCAGCTCTCGGCGCGTTCAGTTATCCGGGGCAGCGTTACGTTCTCCGGAGTTTGACGAGGTCTGGATTGAGGCGATCGACGTGCCCCGATACGTCCGCAAGGGCGAACAGTACGATCTGAATGTGTTGGTCCGCAGCACAATCGTTTCCAGTGGCAGACTTCGCCTATGGATGGGTGATCGGATGATTGCCGAGTCAAGCGTCGAGTTGGCGCGTGGGCTCAACCGCTTCAGTATGGTCCTGAGTGCGACGGACCTGGGATTCCATCAGTTCGGAGCACAGATCGACCCGGATGCCGACACGTTCGAGCAGAACAATACGGCTTTCGGTTACGTGGTGGTAAAGGACCAGGGCAATGTCCTGCTCATCGTCCCCGAGGGTCTGGATCCAGGAAGGGTGGCGACTGCTCTCGCCCAGGCCGGCGTCAAGGTCGAGGTTCAACCGCCCTCATTCATACCCTCCCGGCTTTCCGCGATGAAGGACTTTGACGCGATGGTGCTCATGAACGTGCCGGCGGGTGATTTCTCCTACGATCAGGCCCAAACGATCGTCCATTTTGCCGGCGGCTTGGGTCGAGGCCTGGTGGTTGTGGGCGGGGGTGATAGTCTCAGCCTGGGCCAGTACGCCCAGTCACCCATTTCGCAAGCTCTGCCAGTTGCGATGATGTCTCCTAGTCGGCTCGAGAAAGGCAGCATCGGGTTGATACTGGTTATTGACAAATCGGGCAGTATGGACGCGGCCGATGACGCCGGCGTGCAAAAGATCGCCATGGCCCGCGAGGCGGCGATCAAGACGCTGAACGTACTCAGTAACGTCGACGTACTTGGAGTCTTGTCGTTCGACACCGAGGTCCAGTGGGTCGTATTGCCCGAGCAAATAACCGATCAGTCCACGCTGGACGCGATGTCGGAGAAGATTTCTACGCTGGAGGCGTCTGGAGGCACCGAGATCTACAACTCGTTGGTTCACGCGTTTAATGCCGCGATCAGGCTTCCGGTCCGCTTTAAGCACATTATTTTGTATTCGGACGGACGCAGCCTTACCGAGTCGGAGTATGGCGAACTGCTGAATGAGTTCCGGATGGCGAGGGTCACGCTGTCTACAATCGCAATTGGACAGGACGCGGACCTTGGCCTTATGGAGTATCTCGCGCGACAGGGCAACGGACGATATTACTTCTCAGAAGACGCGTCTGACGTACCGCAGATTACGACCAGGGAGACCAGGATCGCCAGCGGTTCATCTGCGGTCGATGGTGATTTTCAACCGGTCGTAGTCTCCGCCAGCGAAATACTGAAATCGATCCGGCCGTCCGATCTACCTCAGCTGGGTGGCTACGTTGTAACGACGCCCAAGCCCAACTCCCACGTGGCGATCACCTCAGACCGTTCGGATCCGATTCTGGCCCACTGGCGGTACGGACTTGGGCGGGTCGCTGTCTGGACCTCGGACCTCGAGACAGGGTGGGCGAGCAATTGGCTGGATTGGCCTGGTTTCGACCGATTCTGGGCCCAAACCGTGCGCTGGTCCATGCGGGCGCCGGCAGATCAAAACCTGAATGTAAGTTCTTCGGTAAGTGAAGATCAAGTGACCCTTACCGTCGATCTCCTGGATGACGCGGGACTGTTCATGGACTTGCAGGACGTTCGCATTTCCATTCCCCAAGATGACGGGTCGTCCCTCGAGATGCCCATGAACCAGGCTCGGCCGGGTCGATATGAGATTGCAATCCAATCCGACCAACCGGGCGCATATGAGTTTCACGTAGCTCATTACCGCGATGAGAACCCGGTTCGTGAAGAGATCGGGGGCTTTATCGTGCCCACTCCGGCCGAGTATAGATACTTCGGTACAGACGTGGAGAATCTCTCCCGCATGGTCGCAGCCGGCGGCGGCCGGCTTCTCCAGGATCCGACAGATGCTTTCCGCCGAGATGCGGTATTCGAGGGGCACAAAGAGACCGAGCTATGGTACATCTGCCTGCTGCTGGCTGCGCTACTGTTCCCGCTGGATGTCGCAGTCAGGCGTCTGAAGCTGTCCCTCAACCTGGTCGCGATGGGCACCTCACCCTTGATGCAGCGGGCCCGCCGGATGCTCGGCAGGTCCGAGAGTCGATCGCGTTAGATCGGCCGGCCCGCGGGGGCGTGGATGCCGGCTGGGTAATTGGCTTTGTACCCCCATAGCAACTGGTCTCGCAGCGTTTGCCCCCTTTAATCCTGAGCGGCGACTCCTCTGAACCGGTGGCTAGGGCGGCCATTGGCGGCAATTTGTGATCCGCCCAAACGTCACTCCGGTCCGCCTCAGGCGGACTGGAGTCCAGGCCCCTCGGCATTCGAGGGGGCCTGCCACATCGTACAGGGCCGGCTCTTCGCGGGAATCGCCGGTGCCCTAGGGTACGCCACAACCCATCCCCGCCCCGAGCGGGGGACAAGCCCCCGCGCTACATTTCCCCTCCCCACCCTACCCCCTCTGGATTCCCGCCTGCGCGGGAATGACGAAAGGGGCGCCGGGTCCGACGGGCCGTTTCCTGTTTCGCACCAATGCCGGCCTTTCACAAGCCGGCTGCCGCCTTTGGCCGGTCTCGATCCGGGAATTCATACGCATTCCGGATGATTCGCTCTCGGATTGGTGCGCTCAAATCCAGACGACCCCCGCTCCAATGTGCGCCAGTCCGCGGAATTGAACGTCAAGTTGATAATACGTATACTCTAGCTCTAGACGCTATCGCGTTATCATAACCAGTTGGGTGGACCTGTGGCCCTTCGATCTTCCGCTATTGACGCCAGAGACGGCTCCGAATCGGTCGGGAGCTTCGGTAGGAAGCTGCAGAATCGGGTGTCCGGCTATCTGCCAGTTGAAACCTGCTCTACGATAGGTCGGGCCCTAAAATTGGCCGAACAGGCCCACTCCGGCCAGACGCGCGCCGGTGGCGAACCCTATGTCGTACACGTCATCGAAACGGCCAGAATCCTCGCAGACCTTCGCTGCGATGGCGACGTCATTACCGCGGCTCTTCTGCACGATGTGCCGGAGGACACCTCAGTCACTCTTGATGCGGTTCACGAGGAGTTCAATTCCGAAGTAGCAAAGCTGGTTGACGGCGTGACCAAGTTGACGACAATTCGGTTCGACGCGGTGGACGCCGCTACTCTCCCAAATCCCGGACCCTCGGAACACGCCCCGGCCCACTCGAATCAAGCCGAGAACTTGCGCAAGCTGATGCTGGCTACCGCCGATGACATCAGAGTCGTTCTCATCAAGATGGCGGATCGACTCCACAACATGAGAACGCTCGATGCGCTTGCACCCGACCGGCGCCTGCGCATAGCCCAAGAGACGATGGATATATATGCGCCCCTGGCTGCTCGGTTGGGTATCGGCCAGCTGAAGTGGCAGTTGGAGGACCTAGCATTCCGGCACATGAATCCAGCCGCCTATAAGCGGATCAGCAGTCTGCTGGTCACCCGTCGCGGCGAGCGGGAGCGCTACATTAACGATGCCGCCCGAATCTTGAAAGACGAGCTCGACCGCGCCGGCCTCAAGTGCCAGGTGGTTGGCAGACCCAAGCACCTCTATAGCATCTTCCAGAAGTCAGAGCGGACCGGATTGCAGGCGACCCAGCTGCACGATCTGAATGGGCTGAGGGTCATCGCCGAGGGCAAATATACCGATTGCTACTCGGTGTTGGGCATCGTACACGCCACCTGGAAACCGATTCCAACGCCCTCCGGAGGTTCCGGGTTCCGCGATTACATTGCAATGCCAAAGGAGAACGGCTATCGGTCGTTGCACACCACCGTATTGGGACCACGGGCCACACCGCTGGAAGTCCAGATAAAGACCGTCGAGATGCACTACGAAGCTGAGTTCGGAGTCGCATCCCATTGGCGCTACAAGGAGGGCCGCACTGGCGACGAGAAATTTGATCGCCAGATCACTTCGATCCGACAGCAGCTCGAGGCACAGCAAGAAATCTCGGTTGGTGCCGTTGAGTTCGTCGAGTCGTTAAAAAGCGACGTTCTCCGTGACCAGGTCTACGTATTCACTCCCAAGGGCGAGATTCGCGAGTTGCCCCGGGGTGCGACGCCGATCGACTTCGCGTATCGCATCCACACCGACGTAGGACATCAATGTGTCGGCTGTAGAGTAAACGGCCGGCTGGTTCCCCTGGATTACCAGCTGCAAAATGGTGACGTGGTTGAGATCCTCACCTCGAAAAAGCCCAAGGAGCCAAGCCGCGATTGGCTGAACGCCTCCCTGAACTTTGTCAAGACAGCCCACGCTCGCGAGAAGATTCGTCAGTGGTTCCGGCGCCAGCTGCGCGAAGAGAATCTGGCCCGGGGACGTGAGCAGGTCGAGAAGGCACTATCCAGAATGAGCCTTGCCCAAAGTAGACTTGAAGAGGTGCTCCCAACCTTCCGTCTCGAGAAGTTAGATGAGCTTTATATTGCCGTCGGCACCGGCGAGATCAGCACGCACGCGATAGTAGGGAAGCTCCTCACGGCCGAGGCCGCGGACGATGATAACCTGAAGGTCAGCGGTGAAGCGCCCCGCGAGTTGGCAGGTCAGGGCATTCAGGTACTCGGTGTAGGCGGCCTGCTAACCCGTCTATCCCGTTGCTGCGACCCCGTTCCCGGCGAGAAGATAATCGGCTATATCACCCGCGGACGGGGAGTGACCATCCATAGGTCCAACTGCCCCAACGTGCACTCCTCGGTCGAAGCTGATCGCCTCGTCGGCGTCGAATGGGGGAATACCAGGCAGCAGGTCTTTCCGATCAGTATCAGAATCGAAGCTTGGGACCGCCCTGGTTTGTTGCGAGATGTGTCCGCGGTTGTTGCTGAGGAACACATTAACATGAGCTCAGCCGATGTCGGTACCCGTCCCGACAGCACCGCCATCATCCGCGCGACACTGGACGTTTCCAGCATTGCTCAGCTCGGCCGCGTCATGAGCCGCTTGGAGGGCGTGCGCAGCGTCCTGAATATCAGCCGCGACACACCGGCGAAGAAGTCCGCCTCCTGAGCGGATTCACCTGGCGGAGAGATTAGCGGTGTAGTACCTGAGTCGGCGGCCGGTCCGCCTACTCGGCTATTACTCGAAGATTCGTTACGGCGCCGTGGTACTCCCATCCACTCCCTTGCACCTCGATCCACAACAGATATGTCGGCTTAGGAAACACGTGTTGAGGGCTGAATAGTTCTATCGTGTCGGAGCGCCAACCGCCGGCGGTCACCTTCCGTCCCGATGTGACCGGATGGTTCTCCTCGTTGTGAATATAGTAGCCTCGGAACCAGGTGTTTTCGCCGCCAAATGCGTCTCTGTAACGCACCATTACCATCACTGGATATTCCGTTCCAACCCATCCTCCTCCCGACAAACTCTGCTTCATTACCTTTACGTCGAGATACAGCTTCAGTGACTGGAAGTCGCGAACATCTATGTCGAGTTGTTGGTGAATGAATGTCTCGCCGTGGCGGTTCGACTCGCGCCGTTCGAACACCGCGACGTGCCGCCCATCCTCGAGTACCAGTGATACGGTGCCGGGCCTGTTATCCTCTATCGCCCTGTTACCAACCTGCCATCCTTGCAGTCCGCGTCTAAAATCTCCGTTAATCACCAGGTCACGAGCCGCCGGCAGCGGGGCTGCGGGCGGTTCGCCAGAACGCACGACTGATCTCTCACCCTCGAGAAGCTCGATCGCCTGTCCATTCGCTGAAACGCTTGCGGAGCCCAGCCGGACAGATACCTCCGTCTGCTCCGGCCCCACGTCAATCGAGTAGCTCCCTTCTCGCAGAATCGTTTGCCCGTGAGGTAGCTCGATGAGGAATGCGCGTTCAAGCGATGTCAACGGCGCAATTTCATAGCGGACATTCCCGCTTCGCTGACTCAGTGCGATCTCAACTCTGCGGGAGTCGAAGCGCGACCTCTTCATCTTGCTCACCTGCAGGCTCGCACCTGGCCATAAATGGGCGTTGCTTCCTTCGAACATCCACAAGACGGCCTCCGAATTTTCGGTTGTCCGAATCGCGTCCCCTTCGGTCACTTGGGGATGAGTGGACGCCTCGACTTCGTTGGCGCTCGCGAAAGGCCGTATCAACGTTGTGCCTCGAATTACTTCGACTGAAACGTCCTGAGAAACAACCGCCACGACTCGGTAGGTACTGACGGCGAACACTACTGCCGCAATTAGGCCGACGAGCACCAGGAACGACAGAATAAGAATCGCCCATGCCAGACGTCCCGGGTTGCTTCGAAGCGGAGTCACCTCGGCAGTCGATCTCGCACTCTCGAAAGAAGACCTCACTCGAAATCTCTAGACACTCATTGGATTTTAGATAGTTGTCGCCGGCCCACCGAGGCAATGGTCGAATCATTTGTAGCGGGCACAATCTACCCCTCGGCGATGTCCAACTGAGGCTACATCGGCTTCACCCAAACCTGCACCTCGCGAGCGCGGGTATGTTCTAGAATTGCCCGCCCGGCCTGGCGCGCACGCTAGTGCCGCCAGACACAGCCTTCCCTCTATTAGAAATCTTCGTTTCTTTTCGCCTGTGACTTGCGTCGCTTGCCAATTACCTCTACTGTCATCGGCTCTGGAGGCGGCTTGATTTCTGCCACCTTTGCTGATTTCTTGGGTTTCTTGGCGGCGCGTCCCGGTTTTTCCCTCTTTCCCATTCTTATACCCTCGTCGTTGTCCTGTGATGCCGTTTGCTATCCAAGTGCGATCCGGTCGCGGATCAGCCCGGCGGCCAGGTCATTCTACGGCCGGCCAAAAGATGCAAGTGTAGATGATCGACCGACTGCCCCGCGTCCGACCCACTGTTCACCACCAGGCGGAACCCGCTCTCAGTCGCACCTCGCGCCCTGGCATGCTCATTGGCCAATTGAAACATCTCACTCAAAACGTTAGCGTGTTCCGGCCCAATGTCACTAGCCGAAGCCAAGTGATGCTTCGGTATTATCAGTATGTGCACCGGGGCTTTCGGACTTATATCTGTAAATGCCAACGCTTCGTTACTCTTCCCGACGATGTTCGCCGGAATCTGTCCCTCCACTATCTTGCAAAACAGGCAATCAGAATCGCTCAATGTAGGCTCCCTGAAGACGCGACCACCGGCTCGACAAGCGTGCCGGATAGCCCATCCTCGCCAAAATACAGTAGAGTCTGTTTCAGTTGGTTCACTAGCGGACGGGCGTAAGGTGTGGTCACCCTGAGGTAATTATCCGTCAACCCTTCCCATAGTAACAACCGATCCTCAGCTTCTCGGATCGATCCCACCGCGGCTTCATAGAGCACTGGCATCTGGGATCCGGCGAATCTCCGCTGAAACTTCCTTGCGTTCCTATCGGCGAGTTCGATCATCTGCTTGCCTCTCCGACCCTTTGTCTCAGGGTCGACCTCGTTGTCGAAGTGCCACGCCGCCGTCCCTCGACGAGGCGAGTATGGGAATACGTGGCTGCCGGCAAAGTCCAGGGCTTCAATATTCGCGAAACTCTCCTCGAATTCCGCCTCGGTTTCTCCCGGGAAGCCCACCATTACGTCGGTCGTGATCGCCGCGTCCGGCAGGCAACTTCTGATACCCTCGACAAGATCGCGGAATTGCCGGTAGGTATAACGTCTTCGCATACGCTTCAACGTAGAGTCGCATCCACTGTCTATCGCCAGGTGAAAATGACGACACAATCTCTTGTCCGACCACAGCCCAAGCATCGAGAGATCGAAGTCCTCCGGTTCGATCGACGACAGTCTCAGGCGCTCGATTTCGGTCTCGGTCAAGATTCGCTCGACTAGCTCCCGTAGAGAGGTTTTTGGCGTCAGATCACCGCCATACGTTCCCATATGGACGGCAGTCAGTACGGTCTCGCGGTATCCTTCTGCGATGGCTCGGCGCACCGATTCGACGACCGCCTCGGCGGATACGCTGCGCTCCCGGCCCCGGGCGTATGGCACTATGCAAAACGTGCAGAACTTGTTGCATCCGTCCGAGATCTTGATAAACCCCCTCGTTCGGGCGCCGATCGGCCTTATGCCTCCTAGCGATGTCTCAACCGTTTGCTCGCCTTCTCCTTCTAGTGCGTCGTGAATCCGCCGGGCCAACAGATCTTTGTCCCGGCCGCCGATCACAAGATCCACCTCCGCCATCCGTGTGAGTTCAGCCGGCGCGACCGACGCATAGCAGCCCGTCGCGATCACCAGCGCGGACGGACTCTGTCGACGGGCCCGGCGCAGGATCTGCCTGCTCTTCCTGTCCGCCACGTGCGTGACGGTACAGGTATTCACCACATACGCATCCGCCGGCCGGTCGAAGCCTACGATCTCGTAGCCTAGATCGAGCAGCTCCGAGACCCATTGATCGGTATCGGCTTGGTTCACCTTGCAGCCCAACGTCGTGAACGCGACACGACGGTTCGATCGATGGCTCATCTAAGACCGTTTCCTGCACAAGGTCCAACATCCGGATTGAAAATCTGACTCACTCTCTCTCATCCCTCAGGCCGGTAAGTTGCCTGGCGAAATCTATCCCAGGTCGCCAAAATGGTAAAGCACCACAGCGGCGAACGCCAACGCCGCCGTCTCCGATCGCAGCGTCCGCGGTCCCAGGCTGACCGGCGTAATATCAAAATCGCTTGCGACACTCACCTCTTCCGACGTGAACCCACCCTCCGGACCGACGAACAGATTCACTGACAGGGGCCGGCCCGATGGGGAGTTCAGATCGGCTTTCTCCGCGAGTACCGAATGTAGACCTGCCTTGCGCTCGCTCTCCCAGGCCATCAACGACAGGCCTCGCGATTGCTCGCAGGCGCGGGCGAAAAGCGTTCCGGGATGTATTGTCGGCAGCCGGCTCCGTCCTGACAGCTCGGCAGCCTCGATCGCTATCCTTCGCCAACGCGCCGCCTTCTTCTCCGATGCGTGTTGGACATCGGCCATCACGCTCCGCGCACACAACACCGGCACGAACCCGGCTACGCCCATCTCTACCCCTTTTTGAACGATTAAGTCGAACTTGCTGCCCTTCAATAAGGCCTGGTAGATGGTGATTTTGACCCGTGGCTCGTTGTCCACGAGTCGGCGCTCGACAATCTCGCCACTGCATTGGGAGGAGTTTACCCGGGCCAAGCGGACCAGGTACTCCCACCCGCTGTCGTCAAAGAGCGAGATGCGCTCTCCGGCTCGGAGTCGCAGCACGTTGCTGATCTGGTGCGCTTGCTTCTCCCGCAAGACTGCTTCATTTCCGGCCAGCGCCGCTGCCGGCACAAAGAATCGATGCATCGATCAGTCTCGTCCTGCTCTTAGAGCGAGAAGACCTGGGGCCGGCTCTCCATTGTGGCCTGCTGTCATGTTCCCACTATGGTGAGACTCGGCTTGCTCCTTGACCTAACGGCTAGGTAGTCTTCGCCACGTTACCGGAATACGCTGAAGCCGCCGTGTTCCTTGAAGAATGCACGGCATCGGTCTAGCCAATCCTCGACAAACTGCTTTGGGTTGGAGCTGCTGGCAAGGTCCGATACCGCTTTGGTGGCTTCGTTCCTCGCGAATCTGATGCACGCGTTGGCGTTCGTAACGAACTCACCGTCTTGCACGTTGTCGACAGCGGCATCTTGCAGCGCTAGTTGCGCAAAGTAAGAGTGCGCTCTGATATGCGCCATTGCCGCGTAGCGATCCTGGGCAATTTTCTGTTGCTGCAAGTCGGATACTCGAGACTCAAGATACGTAACTTTGTCCTTGAGGTGGCTAACCTGCTCTACAAGCTCAGACAGCCGGTCCTCTTGAGATTGGTCGCTGGCCTGACTCATTCTGCTGTGTCTCCTTGCGGGCCTGATTTTTCTGCGCGTTGATTGTCTCAACCGGCTAATCCGCCGGTACAGTTGCCGACGGATGCAGGTATTGACCGCGTACTCTAGACCGGGGTCCAGTACGTCGCCTCCGTAAGTTTACAAGAATTGAACCCTGTTTTGTCGGCACGCCGGCTGGAGCAGCCAATCAGCCCTCAGGAACTGGTGTTGTGAGTGGAATTGCCGTCAGTATCATCCGGCCCGGAATCGCCGTTCATGCGGAGTCCGCCCTGTACTCCGATACGGGGTGAGGGTGAATAGTTACCGCGCTAACCCGGCGATTAGCCGGCTAACCAGGCTTTCTCACAACGAGACAAACCCAGTCGCCCTGCTCGTCGCGTTCGGCGACCTCGACTCCAGTCTTCGAAACAGCGGACGAAATCTCCGGCTCGCGCTGGACGACAATACCCGATGCGATCATGAGGCCTCCGGGATTCAGAGATTCCAGCAGCCCGTCCAGATTCTCAAGAATTATTCCGGCCGTCAAATTGGCAGTGACCAGATCGTACGGAGGTCGATAATCCGTTTGTATTCCTTGCCAGGCCACCTGCTTGAAGTCAGTAAGCACCGACTCGACTCTCCCGGACAACCCGGCCCTCTCGATATTCGCATTGGCGGTTGCCACGGCGACCGGATCCACGTCGATTGCCACCACCCTGTCGGCGCCAAGAGCTAATGCCGCTAGTGTCAGAATCCCCGAGCCGGCGCCGACGTCCAGCACCTTCATGCCCGTCCTCACCCAAGTCTCTAGCTTGGATAGACACATCTGGGTGCTTGGGTGTATCCCCGTACCGAAGGCCATGCCCGGATCCAGACTCAGCACGATCTCACCGGCGGAGCGTGGATAATGGTGCCAGCTTGGACAGACTACCAGCCTGTTTCCTATCCGGATCGGCCGATAGTGCTGCTTCCAAGACTGCTCCCAGTCTTCCCGGCGGACCTCTTGCCGCTGCAACGGCCCGATGCTCGCGAGTTGGGAGAGCAGACGAAGCTTGAGATCTAGATTACTCTCTAGTGATTCGGTGGCCCGGGCCGGATCAAGGTAAACGGACACTGCGGCCCGCTCGAAAGTAGGTGGGTCATCCGGGTCGCCGGCGGCATCTGGCAAGAGCTCGACGACCGAGGTTTGCTGGGTTTCCGACTGAAAGAGGTTCGCGACCTCGTCGGCCGCTTCGGGGGCGCACTCGGTGTAGAACCGAGTTGCGTAGTCGGCCGGCTCAGTCACTTCCGAGAGCTTGCTTCAGCTTGTCGAAAAATCCCTGTGACTCTCCGTCGGGATTGGAGCCAAACGTGTGTCCCAGCATCATGAAGAGCTTTCGCTGCTCCTCGCTGAGACGCTTGGGCGTAACCACGCGCACCCCGGCAATCAGGTCGCCCCTGCCGGGCCGATTCAAATACGGGACACCCAACCCCCGCACGCGCAACGTGTCTCCCGACTGCGTACCGGCCGGAATGTGAAGCTTTCTTGCCTCGCGGTCTATCGTGGGAATCTCGACCTCGTCACCCAATGCCGCTTGGGCGAAGTTGATTGTAAGGTCGTGGATTAAGTCGTTTCCCCGCCGAACGAGCACCGGGTGTGGACTTACCGAAAGCACGACGTAGAGGTCGCCATTCCTTCCCTGGTCGGGGCCGGCTTCGCCCTGCCCCGTTAGCCTAAGATGCTGTCCGGAGTCGACGCCCGGCGGCACCTGCACTTCCAGCTTGCGCGTCGCCCGCACCCGACCGTTGCCCCTGCATTTACTGCATGGCGACGTGACAATGTTTCCCTCGCCCTTACAGCGGTTGCACATCGTTACGTTGACGAATCGGCCGAATATTGACTGTTGTACCTTTCTGATCTCGCCGGTGCCCGAGCAATTTGGACACCTATCGCGCTTGCTGCCGGGCTCGGCCCCGGAGCCTTCGCAGTGGCCGCAGGTCTCTAGCCGCGGTATCTCAACTTCCCGCGTCGTGCCAAATGCGGCCTCCTCGAAGCTGATTCTGAGGTCGAAGCGTAAGTCGGCTCCGCGGCGTTCGGTGCGCGACCGAGTCGTGGATCTGGCACCCCCAAAGAAGGACTCGAATATCTCTTCAAATCCGAATCCGGCGAACCCTTCGCCAAATCCGGCCGGGCCCTCGTGGCCGAACTGATCGTAGTTGCGCCGCTTCTCGCCGTCGATCAGGACCTGGTAGGCCTCGCTGACCTCCTTGAACCGCTCCTCGGCTTCCGGGGCCTTGTTTACGTCAGGATGATACTGCCGCGCCAGTTTGCGATAGGAGCGACGAATCTCGTCTTCGGCCGCATTCCGGCCGACGCCCAGTACCTCGTAGTAGTCTCTCTTGACTGCCATTTCAGTCCGTAGATTTCGGGTCCATCATAGCTTTGGCGAATCGATCTCCTCGCGATCAGGCGGCCACGCTATTCTACAGCAGGTGGCAAGGGTATCCCTAACCCCGGTAGCGGCTGCCGGGGCCTTGGTGGGACCGAAAATCGCCTCTCCCGCGTCGTGAGTGGCCTCCTCTTCCGCCGCGTGGCCCACCGTCGTTGTAATATCGCCCGCCAGGCCGGCGCCCTCCAGGTCCGTCCCGTCCAGGCGGTATCGGCGCCAGCTCGGTCGAGCCGTCCAAGACCGCCCTGCGTGACAGGTTGACCCTGCCCTGAGCGTCAATCTCCATCACCTTTACCATGATCTCGTCGCCCAGACTAACCACGTCCTCGGCTCGATTGACCCGGTACTCCGCAAGATCGCCGAGCCTGACCAGTCCGTCCTTGCCCGGCAATATCTCTACGAATACACCGAAGTTGGTGATGCGGACCACCTTGCCCAGGTACTCCTCTCCGATCTCCACATCCTTGCACATCCGCTCGATCTCGCTGATCGCATTCTGTGCGCCGCTGAAATCGGTCGAGGATACAAGTACGTTCCCCTCTTCGTCGAGATCGATTCGTACACTGTACGTCTCTTGCAATCCACGGATGACCTTTCCGCCTGGACCGATCAGGGTCCCGATCTTGTCCGGTGGAATCTGGGTCTTGTATATGCGCGGAGCGTACTCCGACATCTCCTTGCGCGACTCGCTGATCGTCGCCAACATCTTGTCAAGGATGAACAGCCGGCCAACGCGAGCTTGCTCCATTGCTTCGACTAACAGGGCCTCCGACAGGCCCTTAATCTTCACGTCCATCTGCAGTGCCGTGATGCCGGTTGCGGAACCTGCGACTTTGAAGTCCATGTCACCCAGGTGATCCTCGATGCCCTGTATGTCGGAAAGGATCGCGTATCGGCCCGACTCCTCGCTGACCAGCCCCATCGCAACGCCAGCTACCGGCGCCTTTATTGGAACGCCGGCGTCCATTAGCGCCAGCGTGCTGCCGCAAACGCTGCCCATGGAAGTAGAGCCGTTGGAGCTAAGCGCCTCCGAGACCAGTCTCAACGTATACGGAAACTCGTCCTCGGATGGCAGGACTCGCAATAGGGCCCGCTCCGCGAGCACGCCATGTCCTACCTCGCGTCGCCCGGCCGAGCCTATGCGCTTGGCTTCGCCGGTGCTGTATGGCGGGAAGTTGTAATGGTGTATGTACCGTTTCGACATCTCGGCGCCGATGTTCACTATCCTCTGCGCATCGCCGGCCGAGCCAAAGGTTGCGACGGTCAGGATCTGGGTTTGTCCCCTGGTGAAAAGGCCGGATCCATGTGTCCGGGGCAGAATACCCACCTCGCAGCTGATCGGTCGAACCTCGTCGAGCTTGCGCCCGTCCGGACGCTTGCCGTCTTCGAGGATGCCTTGGCGGACAACCTCAGTCTCTACATCCGAAATCACGCTGCTGATCTGGTCCGCGGTAGCGGTTTCGCCCAGTTGCTCGGTCAGATCCTCGAAAAGCTGGTGCTCCAACTCTCGGCGTTCGGTCTTATCCGGCAAGAAGACGATTGACGGCAAGCGGTCGCGAGCAACTGGCGCCACGGCGTCGCGAATCTCTTCCGGCACCTTGGCAACTTCCAGCGTCAACTTTTCCTTGCCGATCTCGTCCCGCATCTGTTGCTGTAGCTCGATTATCGGCTGCATACCGCTGTGGGCGAACCGAAGCGCCTCGAGCATCTTGTCCTCGGGCAACTGCTGTGCGCCGGCCTCTACCATCACTATCGCGTCTGATGTGCCGGAGACTACCAAGTCCAGGTCCGACTCCTCTAGTTGGGAGGTGGTTGGATTGAGCACAAGTTCGCCGTTGACAAGTCCAACCTTCGTCGCCGCGATCGGGCCTTCGAAGGGAATGTCCGAGATCGTCAGCGCGGTCGATGCGCCTATTATCGACAGGACATCCGGCACAATTTCCGGGTCGGACGACAGAGTCGTCAATACGACCTGAACGTCGTTGCGGATCCGCTTGGGAAAGAATGGCCGGATCGATCTGTCGGTGAGCCGGCAGATCAGGATTGACGGCTCCGGCGGGCGACCCTCGCGGCGAAAGTGGTTCCCGGGGATTTTGCCGGCCGCGTAAGCCCGTTCCTCAAAATCGACCGTTAACGGGAAAAAGTCCGTGCCGGGACGCTGGCTCCGCGAAACGCAAGCTGTCGCGAGCACAATTGTGTCTCCGTGCCGGACCAACACGGCCCCGTTTGCCTGTTCGGCCAGCTTGCCCGTCTCGATCGATAGAGTCTGACCGCCATACTCAAGTTCGTACTTCTTTAACATCTAAGAGCTGATTCCTCCAATTGGTTCTTCCAAATCCACTGAAATAGCATTGATTGCGAAAATATGAGGGGAGAATGGCACGCTCGTGGTCGTCCACGCGGCGTCCCTTGCACTCTGGGCATTCTCGATTCTGTTGCGTGACATAAGAGTGCCCCAGGCAGAGATACTACTCCGGGGCATTATTGGACATTCGTGGTCAAAACGGTCTAGTGGGGCGTCGAATTCTTAACGTCGTATGCCGAGCTTCGTTATCAGTCTTTGGTATCGCTCGGGGCTCTCGTTTCTCAGATACCTGAGGTGACGTCTTCTCTTGCCGACCATTGTAATCAACCCACGCTGCGTCGCGTAATCGTGCTTGTGGGACCTCAGATGATCGGTCAAGCTCGCTATCCTATTCGTCAGGATAGCCACCTGTACCTCTGGGGAACCGGTGTCACTCTCGTGAATCCGGTTTGCCTCGATGATGTTAGACTTGCTCTCTCTATCCAGGGACATTCAGCGCTCCCTCTGCCGGAGTGTTCCAAAATTGCGGCAGGGGATTATTTCGCCCAACTCCCCACCTTTCAGACTTCTCCTTCTTTCCTTCATCTCCGCAGATTATAGCATCGTGTAGAATACCCCACAATCGGACTCGGTTATTTCGCATCCCCGACCGCGCTTGAGGATTGGGCTTGGGCATTGTCTGGTTTTTTTAGGCTCTTATTGGTCGCCGCAGCGTCACTTGGCATTGGCTGGCTTTTTGAAACTCTGGTGTCGAGCTCATTGGGCCAACGACTCGTCGCACGTGCCGGTTTTTCTGATCTCACCACCGTTGCCGGCCTCAAGTCTGCCAGGGCATACCTATCCGCGTCCGCCGGCCTCGCCGTGAACGCGTTGGTACGCGGCAACGTCAAGGAAGAAGAATCTGACAAGCCCCAGACCCCGATTGGATCTTTGGCCGAGTTGGCCGAGATGATGCTGGCTACCGGCGCCTTCCTGAAGTTGGTCTCCGACTTCGTTTCCAATCGCCGCGAGCCCTCCACCGAGTAGTCACCGCCGGCCGCGCGCATCCCCACTCCGGCCATCCTATGTCGCGAAACGAAAATGGATCACGTCGCCGTCTCGGACCTCGTACTCTTTCCCCTCCAACCTCACCCTACCGTGCTGGCGCGCGCTGGCAATCGAGCCGGCCTCGACCAGCTCCCGCCAATCGACGACCTCTGCCCTGATGAAACCCCTCTCGAAGTCGGAATGAATCTTGCCCGCCGCGGCGGGCGCCTTCGTGCCCGCCACTACCGTCCACGCACGCACCTCCGGCCCGTCGATCGTAAAGAAAGTCCTGAGGTCGAGCAGAGAGTAGGCTGTTCTCACGAGCACATTCAATGCATTCTCGCTCATCTCCAGAAGCTCTCGGTACTCCCTCGCTTCGGCCGGGTCGAGCTGATTGAGCTCATCCTCTCGCTGGGAGAATATGGAGCATACCGGCCTGTTTTCGGCGGAACCCATCTCGGTCATCCTCCTGACCTGCCCCGCTTGCTCGAAACCCTCCTCGCCAATGTTCAGCACATACATCGCCGGCTTGGCCGTCAGAAGCTGCATCCCGCGCGCCGTTTGGGCGGCAAAATCGTCCGCGAGCAGACCTTGAAGCACGCTTCGGTCGCCGAGCGCTTCCTCGAACCTCTCGAGAACTCCAATCTCCTGGCGCGCTTCCTTGTCACCGGACCGCGCAACCTGTCGGATGTTCGACAGCCGGCGCTGAACGACAGCCAGATCGGCTAGTCCCAGCTCCAGCCAGAGCACCTCAGCGTCGCGCTCCGGATCGATCCCTCCCAGGGTATGCACTACGTCCGCTGATTGAAAAACGCGCAGCACCATTGCGATCGCGTCCACGTTGCGTAGATGTCCAAGGAACTGAGCGCCCAATCCTTCTCCACGGCTTGCGCCTTTCACCAGGCCGGCGACGTCCACGAACTCGACGGTTGTTCCAACGGTCCGCTCCGGCCTGAGAAGCTCCGAGAGTTGGTCCAGACGCTTGTCTTCCACCGGCACCACGCCGACGTTCGGTTCGATCGTGGTAAACGGATAGCTCGCCGTCGCTGCCCGCAGGCCGGTCAGAGCGTTCAGCAGCGTGGACTTGCCGGAGTTAGGCAACCCAACCAGTCCGATGGACAGCGCCACTGCGACCTCCTCGTATCAGCGATTGCCGTAATCTCAGAGTCTAACGTCCCGCAGTGACCACCGGCCGGTGGTTGACCGGGTCCGTTGCCCCGCGACGTTCCCTATTCGGGAATTGCGACGTGTCGCCCCGTCCGGCCCGAGCGAAACAGAGAGTCGATGACTGTCATGTTTTTGACAGCGTCCTCCGCCGTCGTGAGCGACTCCGGTCCACCCTTCAGCCTTGACGCAAATGCGTCTACCTGCAGGACGAAGGCGTTCGCCGGAGGCGTCTGTCTTGTGAACTTGCGCCCATCGATGTCGAAGTGAACGGTCATCGGCCCGTGGTTTCCGGTCAGAAACGGCTCGACCACGCCGTATCCTCGTTCGCCAACGACCTCGTACCGGCTGAACTCGGCGTGATCGAACCCACAGTTTGCGGTCCCGTGTCGGCCGGCGCCGAAGTCGAGCAGGCCGTTGAACGTTGTATCTACTTCGTACACCTCGTCGAACTCGAAGACCGCGGTTACGGCCTTAGGCTCCCGCCCGAACAGCCAGCGGCTGAGGTTCACCGGGTAGCAACCCCCGAACAACAAAGCACCGCCGGCAAGCTCGCTTGACATGGCGATGCTCGTCGCACGATTATTCTGCATTCCATAGTGGTAGGCCCGTACGGCCCTTAGCGTTCCAAGGCCGCCGTCGTCGACCACCTGCTTTATCATCAGGTTTTTCGGATGGTATCGATACCAGAACGCCTCGATCAGAAGGACATTGTTCCGGGCTGCCGCCTCTATCATCTGTCGGCATTCATCGGCGGTCGCTCCCAGCGGCTTCTCGCAAAGGATGTGCTTGCCGGCGTTGGCGCTCTTTACCGTCCACTCCAAGTGCATGCTATTCGGCAAAGGATTGTAGATCGCGTCAATATGTGGGTCGGTCAGCAGATCGTCATAGGAGTCGTACGACCGTTCGACGCCAAAGCGTTCGGCAACCTCTGAGGCTTTGGATGCTCTCCGGCTGGCGATCGCCGCAACGCGCCCGGTACCGGACTGCTGAATCGCCGGAATCATCTGATTGATAGCGATTTGAGCCGCGCCGAGCACGCCCCAGTTCAGCTCATCCTCAATCACATTTCCTCCTCCATTTGCCTGAGTAGCGAACGCATTCAACCCCGTCTATCGGGAGGATAAGAGCTGCAAGGACGTGAGTCAAAGCGATTGCATACGCCGGCGAAGACGAGCATCCACGAACCGTCCCGAAGCGGAGACGTGCAGCGTTGGTGCTTGTAACCAGCCGTGGGCAAGCGCGCCTGGCTGCTGTTCAGTCGCACAGGGCCGATGGCACCGTACATGCTGGCGTACCGAGGCGAAATGGTTGGCGGAATCACTCAGCGTGAAAGCTGGCCGGCGAAGGTCGGTCAGTTCTCCTTCGTGGCCGGCCCAAGAATCGGACCTAGCGTGAAATTGGACTTTCGGGGGCGACCTCAGCCGGCCGCCAGAGCCGGCTGGAGACGATCGCCAGCAGCAACAGCACCACGCCGACCGATATTACTATCGCGCGCACCCCCATGAGCTCGATCAAAAGGAAACCGGTGAGGAAGGTCCCAACAATGCTGCCGGCGGTTGAGAAGGCGTAGATGGTCCCGACGGTGTTGCCAGTCGTCTTCAAGTTGGCGAGGGTTAACTTGATTACTACTGGGGTCACCATACCCATCAAGAACGTGGGCAGGAAGAATATTAGAAAGGTCAGTACCACGATGCGACTAATTAGTGGGAGTTGGCTGAGGACGCCAAAGCCGGCAACGACGGCGGTGGCGCCAAGCACGCCAATGGTAGTCAGGGAACTCGCAAACAGTATGACGAACAACGTTGATGGCGAGGCTCTGCGGTCAGCGATCCTGCCGCCCAAGTAGTTGCCAATGCTGATGCCAGCCAGAACAACGCCAATGATGCTCGTCCAGGTGATAAGTGAGACTCCCACGTATGGCGCCAGCACTCTCCCGGCTATCAGCTCGAGAATGAGGGTACAGGCGCTGGACATGAACACGACGATATTCGCTTGCCAGATGCTTCGCCAAACCAAAAATTCCACTCCTGGAAGAAGCTTAGTTCCCCTTGGCGTCGGTCGATGCTTCGATCTGCCTGAGCGCCAAACACTATAGACTATCATTGGTCGAAGTTATCTAGTTGCGAGGTGCGAAGGTGTTTACTCAGACGGACCTTTTTATCGGCGGGCAACAAGGCTATCACACGTATCGGATTCCCGCGATGACCGTGTCTACCAGAGGCACGGTGTTGGCATTCTGCGAGGGCCGGCGGTATTCTTCCAGCGACACCGGAGATATAGACCTGATCCTGAAGCGCAGCTTTGACGACGGCCGGACCTGGGAGGATACCCAGACGGTCGTGACGGAGCCGGCGACGACCTGCGGCAATCCGTGTCCGGTCGTCGATAGGAACACCGGAACAATATGGCTGCCGTTTTGCAAGAACCGGGCGGATGGGCCGTACGATATGATTCGCGGAGGGAAGGCGCCGCGCACTGTTTGGCTCACCCACAGCAACGATGATGGCGCGACATGGGCGGAGCCGATAGAGATCACTTCGTCGGTCAAGGAGCCGTCCTGGACCTGGTACGCGACCGGTCCGACTCACGGCATCCAGCTAGCCAATGGCCGGTTGCTAATTCCGTGCGATCACGTTGCCGGCAAGTTCTTCACCCGACAAGATCCAAAATACTCGCACGTGATCTACAGCGACGATCATGGAGCTAGCTGGCATATCGGGGGCGAAGGCGAACCGAGCACCGACGAGTGCGCCGTGGTGGAGACGGCGAGCGGGGCAGTGTATATCAACAGCCGTTACGAATTAGACAAAAACCTGCGGGCAACCGCGTGGAGCGCGGACAACGGCGATAGCTTTGACGGGTTCGCTTGGGATGAGACGTTGATTGAACCGGTGTGCCAGGCCAGCATCGCGCGGTTCACAACCTCAAAGCAACACGACCGAAATCGAGTGCTCTTCAGCAATCCGGCCAGCATCAATCGCGAAAACATGACGGTCAGAGTCAGCTACGACGAGTGCCGGAGTTGGAGCGCCGGTAGGGCGTTGCATGAAGGCCCGGCCGCTTATTCGGACCTGGCAGTCTGCGCCGACATGACGATCTGCTGCCTATACGAGCGAGGGGACGAGAGTTGCTACGAGAAGCTTACGCTGGCTCGATTTGATATCGATTGGCTCACCGACGGAACTGACAGAGTGGCCGGCGGGACGTCGACCTGACAGCGGCCGAGGAAATGTTGGTAACTGTTCAGAATTGAGTATGTCTCTTTCATCTAGCCTCGACAGCTTGATCGGCTCAGTCGCAATTTGGAATGCCGCTCAGTTTTTGGTGTGCGATTTTGAATCTGATGGGCTCTATTCCACAAGCAGCTCGACCTCATCCCCCCTCCTAGTCGAGTCTACGACCTGGCCCCCTTCTCCTGGCCCAGGAGAAGGGGAACGTTGTTGTGGGTGACACCCCCACGTCCCCCGTCATCCGCCTCAGGCGGATCGCCCTTGCAACCCTTTCCTGGCTTTCGCCCATGAGAGGTCGACGCCGGTAATTGAGCCTGATCGGGGAGATACCGCTCCTAAACGGAACAGGTACCCGTTAATCTGAACACTTTGGTCAAATACTATAGGTTATCATTGGTTGACGACATCTAGTTGCGAGGTGCAAGCGTGTTGACACAAACAGACCTGTTTATCGGCGGGCAGCAAGGCTACCACACGTATCGCATCCCGGCGATGATCGTCTCCGCACGAGGAACGCTGCTGGCGTTCTGCGAGGGCCGGCGGTACTCTAGCAGCGACACTGGAGACATAGACCTGATCCTGAAGCGCAGCTTTGACGACGGTCTGACCTGGGAACCTACCCAGACCGTTGTGACGGAGCCGGCGATGACCTGCGGCAATCCGTGCCCGGTCGTAGACAGTACTACCGGAACCATTTGGCTGCCGTTCTGCAAGAACCTGGCGGACGGGCCCGAGAGCATGATCCGCGATGGGAGAGCGCCGCGCACTGTCTGGCTCACCCACAGCAACGACGATGGCGCGACATGGGCGGAGCCGATCGAGATCACGCCGGCGGTCAAGAAACCTTTCTGGACCTGGTACGCGACTGGTCCGACCCACGGCATCCAGCTAGCTAACGGCCGGTTGTTGATTCCGTGCGATCACGTAGCCGGCCAGGTGTTCAGCCGGCAAGACCCTATCTACTCGCATGTGATATACAGCGACGATCACGGGGCTAGCTGGCATATCGGGGGCGAAGTCGAACCGAGCACCGACGAGTGCGCCGTGGTGGAGACCGTCGGCGGATCGGTGTACATCAACTCCCGTTACGAGATAGACAAGAATCAGCGGGGTACCGCTTGGAGCGCCGACGGCGGTGGAAGCTTCACCGATTTCGCTTGGGATGAGACTCTGATCGAACCGGTGTGCCAGGCCAGCATCGCTCGGTTCACGACCGAGACGCAACACGACCGCAACAGAGTGCTGTTCAGCAATCCGGCCAGCGTCAATCGTGAGAACCTGACCGTCAGGATCAGCTACGACGAGTGCCGAACGTGGAATGCGGGCAAGGCGTTGCATGAAGGCCCGGCCGCTTATTCGGACCTGGCAGTCTGTGCCGACATGACCATCTGCTGCCTGTACGAACGAGGGAACGAGAGTTGCTATGAGAAGCTGACGCTGGCGCGGTTTGACCTCGGTTGGCTAACCGATGGATCTGACAGAGTGGCGGGCCGGTCGTAGACTTGATACCGGCAACGAAAACGATAACCCTACATTGACGACGTTCTTGGCCCGACGCTAGAATCAGTCCACACCACCACGGAACAGTTGATTACTTGCCATATTCAGCCCCTTCTGCCACGCGATGGCAGGAGGGGCGATTCGTAAACAGGAAACAGACGCGTCCAAGATTGGCAATATGAGCAAGCTACACCTCGCGGCGGAGGTTTGCCGGCATGGCTAGCACGGAAAACGCCTTGGCAGCGATGCCAAGTACCTATGACCACACCGAGATCGAGAGTGAAATCTACGCTCGATGGGAGGAGTCCGGGCTATTTCGGCCAGAGATCGACTGGTCGAAGAAGCCCTTCACCATCGTACTTCCGCCTCCGAACGTAACCGGCGAGCTGCACAACGGGCATGCAATGATGGTCGCGTTTGAGGACCTGATGATTCGCTGGCACCGAATGCGGGGCGAACCTACGCTTTGGGTACCCGGGACGGACCATGCCAGCATCGGCACACACGTGGTGATCGAAGAGGACCTCGCTCGCCAGGGCAAGACGAGGTTCGACCTGGGACGAGACGAGTTTTTGAAGGTAGCGTGGGCTTGGAAAGAGAAGTACGGCGGGATGATTCTCAACCAGATGCGCCTTCTGGGGGCGTCCTGCGACTGGTCCCGCGAGCGATTCACCATGGACGAAATGCTGTCGCGGGCGGTCCGCGAAGCCTTCGTCCAGCTATACCAGAAAGGGTTGATCTACAGAGGGAACTACATAGTCAACTGGTGCCCACGCTGCAAATCGGCCATCTCAGACCTGGAAGTCGATCACCAGGAGGAACAGGGGCATCTCTACTACGTGCGGTACCGTCTGGTTGACGATCTCGACAGGCCGACCGATGAGTATGTATCGGTGGCAACAACCAGGCCGGAGACGATTCTGGGCGATACCGGCGTGGCGGTGCACCCGGACGACGAGAGATACACCGGGCTGATCGGCCGGTTAGTCGAGCTACCGGTAATCGGCCGGCGGATCCCAATTGTTGCCGACGCCATCGTGGATCCTGAGTTTGGCACCGGCGCGGTGAAGGTCACGCCGGCGCACGATCCGAATGACTTTGACATAGGGCAGCGAGCCGGCCTGCCAATCGTGACCGCGATGGACGAGACTGGCAGCATGAGCGAGGTCGCCGGTCCGTACGCAGGAATGAACCGCTACGAGTGCCGCCGGCAGTTGGTCGAAGACCTGAAGAGCAACACCCAACTCATCAATATAGAGCCGCACACCCACGCGGTCGGCCACTGTGACCGCTGCGGCACGGTGATCGAGCCGCTGCTTTCGAAGCAGTGGTTCGTGAAGATCAAACCGTTGGCCGATCCGGCGATCGAGGCGGTACGGAACGGTTCGATTCAGTTCATCCCGGACCGATTCAGCCGCGACTACTTCAACTGGATGGAGAACATTCGCGACTGGTGCATTTCGCGCCAGCTTTGGTGGGGACACCGCATTCCGGTATGGTACTGCGATGACTGCGAAGGACTGACCGTGTCGGTTGGAGAGGCCACCGAGTGCAGCGCTTGCGGCTCGGAAGCGATCAATCAAGATCCGGACGTGCTGGACACCTGGTTCAGCTCGGGTCTTTGGCCGGTGAGCACACTCGGATGGCCGGATGATTCGGAGGACCTGCGCTATTTCTACCCGACCGACGTGATGGAGACCGGCTACGACATCATATTCCTATGGGTCGCCCGAATGATCATGTTCGGGATCGAGTTTGGCGGCAAGCCGCCCTTCAGCGTCGTCTACATGCACGGACTTCTGAGAGACGCCAAGGGCGCAAAGATGAGCAAGTCCAAGGGAAACGTGTCAAATCCTTTGGACATCATAGCCAAGTACAGTGCTGACGCACTGCGGTTCACGATCGTCACCGGCGGGGGCGCCGGCAACGATCAGAAGCTGGCGAACAGCCGGCTGGAAGGCAGCCGCAACTTCGCCAACAAGCTGTGGAACGCGGCGCGCTTCGTCCGCTCGACCCTGGAGGATGGTCTGCCTAATGACCCAGATCCGAGGTCCTTGGGCGTATACGAGCGTTGGATCCTCAGCCGAACGCACCATACAGTCGTGGAGGTGACACGGCTACTCGAGAGCTACCAGTTTGGCGAGGCGGGACGGACGATCCAGGATTTCACTTGGAACGAGTTCTGCGACTGGTACCTGGAACTTGCGAAGATCAGCTTGCGTGGGAGCGATGTCGACCAGAATGCGGTCCGCCACACGCTCCTTTCTGTTTTGGAGACGATTCTAAAACTGCTGCATCCGTTCATGCCGTTCGTCACCGAGGCGATATGGCGGCACCTGCCAACGAGTGACGGTTTCTTGATGACCGAAAAATGGCCGGAGGCCGGCGCCAGGGACGAGGCGACCGAGTCCGAGATAAACAGCGTAACCGAGGTCATTCGGGCGGTTCGAAATATACGGGCTGAGTTCAGGCTGCCGGCCGGCACCAGAGTGCCGGCAACCGTAGTTGGCCGGGAGACCGACGTGATTGCTGGGCATGGCAAAGTGATTCAGAGGCTGGCCAGACTCTCGGACCTTTCGTTGGCGGCAAGCTCGGCCGACCGTCCAAAGGAGTCATTTCACCTGCTGACGGGGCAGTTCGAGGTCTATGTACCCTTCGCCGGCTTGATCGATTTGGACAAAGAACGACAGCGTATCGCCGGCGAGATCGAAGGTGTGAGAAAGCAGACCTCCAGAGTGGAGCAACGACTGTCTTCAAGTGGATTTGTGACCAAAGCGCCGGCGGAAGTGGTGGAACGGGAGCGGTCTCGCCTTGTCCAGCTCAACGACCAGTCGGCGAAACTACGGAGCCGGCTCGAGGCTCTTGGATAGAGACGTTCCCTAGTTAACCGGCAGCCTCGTTTAGCCCCTGGGAGACTTGGCGTACCGGGTTGGATCGGCAACGCCGGCATCCGCGAATGCCAGGCGGCGCTCGGCACACTTATTGCATCCTGCGCAGTGTAGCACGCCTCTTGGCGCCACACAGGTGATAGTCAACTCAAGAGGCAGGTCGCTGAATTGGCGGATGACGTCCTCTTTGTGAAGACCTCTGTATGGCAAGAGTATCTTGATTTGGTGCGCCAAACCTTGGCTCAGGGAACTCTCAAATGCTTCGAAGAACTCCGGCGTGGCGTCCGGAAACGGGTTGCCAGCCAACAAGCCAATAGCAATCCTCGAAACGTCGTGTGTGCTGCACCATACCGCAACCAGTCCGATAAGGAGGATATTTCTACCAGGCAAGTAGACAGCGCTGTCCGGCTCTTCATATGCAGGCACGCCAACGCCTGTGACGCTCCAATGGTCTTGGTAGAACGGTTGAATCGGTAGGGACAGGACTGTAAGAGGCCGCACATTCGGGCTGTTCAGGGCATCCAGGAAAGAAGTCAGAGCCTCGCGCTCATCGTTTTCCCAGGCAAGACCAACCTGCACGTACACCGGGAACACAATTGAGTGACGTGCCAAATCGGCCAACAGGACCGAGCTGTCAAGCCCCCCACTGGCGAGCACCGCGACCCTATCCATCACTCCTCTTCCCGATAGGTGGATCGGCTTGAAGGAGTCTCCCACAGGCGGACTTCGGTCGTCTTGAGTCCCAGCCTTCGTACCTGGTAGTAAATGTGCTTGGAGATGTTCTCCGCCGTAGGATTATCATCCATCAGATAAAGGGGCTCGCCCATCTCGGTCAGGACCGACGCGACCGGGTCACGCCGGCACAATAGCATCCGGTGATCGAGATTCGCGTCGATCCATCCCTTTACCAGGTCGCGCACCTCGCCAAAGTCGATTACCATCCCGAGTCCATCAAGGGAATCTGACTCTATATCCACCTCGAGAAGCGCGTTATGACCATGGAGATAGCGGCACTTGCCATTGTGCTCCAGCAGACGATGACCGTAGCAAAACTCGATGGTCTTCGTCACTCTGTGCAGCGGCATCAGCCCTCCTCTAGCCCGCGGCCCCAGGGCCGGCGAGATGCCGGCCGGCATCTACTCGAATAGTCTCACCGGTAATCGTCTCGCTCTTGAGGAGCATCACGATCAACTCAGCGATCTCCTCGGATGACGACTCTCTCTTGAGGGGAGTCTGGGCTAAGACGTCTTGCTGCCAAACCTGCCTACTTATCTCGTCGGGACGCATCGTCGGACCCGGGGCAATCGCATTGACTAGAATACCGTGCGACGCGAGCTCGACGGCGAACCCGCGGGTCATGAAATCTATCGCCGCCTTGGCGGTCAAATAGGGCAAATAGTCCCTGTAAGGAGTTTGGGTCGCGGCCCAGTCGCTGAACAGTACTATGTGGCCACGGGTAGGTCCAGCATTTCCCATCATATGGTGCCCGGCGTTCACCGTCAGAAGATAGCTGCCCTTGGCCGTAGCCAGCGCATCATCCCAGGCCTCTCCGTCGAGCGAGTGAAATGGCGTCCGGGGAAATCCGGAAGCGAGATTTACGACGAACGATAGATCACCCAATTGCTCGCAGGCCGCCTCTACCAACCGCCGGACATCGTCCTCTAGCGAAAGGTCTGCTTGGATCAGGCAGCTACGCTCTACTTTGCCGCAAATGGATTGGTGCAGCGCGTCTGCTTCTTGCCTGGATCTGCGGTAGGCGATCGCCAAGTTTGCACCATCCATGGCGAGCCGGCGAGTTACAAGCTGACCGACGCGTTTCGCACCTATTACAAGAGCACCCTTGCCTGCCAGACTTAACATCGTATATTAGAGAGGTCCTTCGGGTCCAATTCTCCTCCGTAGCAATCGCTCATCCCGGCTGGCGACCGGTCCACCAAGGTATGAAGGTTTCGTAACCTGATTGGTCCAAGTGCTCAAATGCCATAGCCTCACTCCACCCCCTGGATTCCGGCTTTCGCCGGAATCACCATGGCCTTGCGAAGGCCGCATAAGAGAATGAAAATCGCGACGTAAGTTAGCACAAGTTAGCAGGTTCATCTATTTTCATACCAATCGCTGATGCCGGCAGGGGCCGGGCCCACCAAGATGTGAAAACCCGGATTTGCGATTTCATGCGGCGAAGGCGCACGGGCGTTTCTGCCATGCCCACGCCCCACTCCAGCGGGGGACTAGCCCCTCGCCTCGCGTAGTCTTCGACCGCGCTACATTTCCCATCCCCGCCCCTTCTGGATTCCGGCTTTCGCCGGAATGACGATCCGGGAGATTCGAGAACCTCCGAGGCACTATTGAAGCCGCGTAACGTCATTTTCGTACCAATCACCCATCCCGGCTTGCGCCGGCACACCAAGGTATGAAAACCCGGAGTTGCCGTTTCATGCGGCGAATTCGCACAGGGGATTCTGCCATGCCCCGACCCCGACCCCAGCGGGGGACAAGCCCCCGCGCTACATTCTTCTTTTCCGGCTAGAGATGAAGGTGGGTTAGAAGAAGTTAGCTGTAATGTCATTTTCGTACCAATCACCCATCCCGGCTGACGCCGGCACACCAAGGGATGAAAACCGGAGTTGCCGTTTCATGCGGCGAATTCGCACAGGGGATTCTGCCATGCCCCGACCCCGACCCCAGCGGGGGACAAGCCCCCGCGCTACATTCTTCTTTTCCGGCTACGAACGAGGATGAGTTAGAAGAAGTTAGCAGGAAGGCCATTTTCGTACCAATCACCCATCCCGGCTTGCGCCGGCACACCAAGGTATGAAAACCCGGAGTTGCCGTTTCATGCGGCGAATTCGCACAGGGGATTCTGCCATGCCCCGACCCCGACCCCAGCGGGGGACAAGCCCCCGCGCTACATTCTTCTTTTCCGGCTAGAGATGAAGGTGGGTTAGAAGAAGTTAGCTGTAATGTCATTTTCGTACCAATGACGAATGGGTAGCCGGATTGACGAGTTCGGCGTTAGGTATCGCGGGCCCATTCCATTTTCGTACCAACCGTCCATCTCTTGCAATCAACGCGGCACAGGCTGGGATTTTACTATACGATCCGGCGGTAGCACATCGAGACTTTCCATTCGAGGAGGGCACAGTGACCGAAACTGAAGCACCCTGGTACCAGACCTTCTTCAGCGATACCTACCTGGAAATCTTCAGCCACCATTTGACGCCGGATCGAGCCGCAAAAGAGGCGGACTTCGTCGAAAGCACGTTGGGGCTGAACGCCGGCGACAAGGTACTGGACTTGTGCTGTGGACAAGGCCGGCACGCCATATTGATGGCGAAACGTGGATTGCACGTCACGGCGCAGGACCTGAATGGTGATTATCTGAAGTCGGCCCAGGAAGTCGCGGCATCCGAGGGTGTCGACCTGGCGATCGTCAACAGTGACATGCGGCAAATACCCTTCGAGGGGTATTTCGACGCCATAATCAACATGTTCACCGCGTTCGGATACCTGGAGTCCGAGGAAGAAGACGCGAAGGTATTGCGGCAAGTCGCCAAAGCGTTGAAGCCAGGCGGTCAATTGCTCCTAGACCTGCTTAACCGGGAATGGGTGGTCTTGAACTACATTCAGAACGAGTGGCGGAAGGCCGCCGACGGGACCATCTTCCTGGAACGCCGGGAGCTCGATCTGGAGACAAGCCGTAACCGGGTGACCGTAACCATCGTTTCGCCGGCTGGTGAGACCCGGCAGATCACGAGCTTCGAGATTCGACTGTATACGCTGACCGAGATCATAGCGATGCTGGACCGGGCCGGGCTCGCGTTCGTCGGGGCCTACGGTGGGTTTGACGGCGAGCCCTACTCGATTGACACGCGTCGAATGGTCGTGGTAGCCCGTCGCTCGGTGTGACGGCACGGACCTAGCAACCGGATCTTTAGGCGGCTCGCTCCGCATACTGCATGTCTCAGGAACCTATGGAGTAGACGACGCGAACCCATACGCTGATCGTTAGCTCACCTGGTTCTATAGGAGTTGCCATCTTCATCGCGGCACTCTCCAGCATCACACCAGCCATCGCTGGGCGAGGTGATGGATAGCCGCCGCTGTCTTCGGTGACGCTGACGACGCCGACTATTGTCACGCCGGCGGCCTTGGCTAGGACATCGGCGCGGGAGCGAGCGTCGGCGACCGCCAATTCCATGGCCTGGTTGCGAGAATCTGTGGGATCGGCGATAGAGAACTGAACGCCGCCGGCAACATTGGCGCCGGCGTCGAACCCAGCGTCCAGGACCTCGCCCACCTGGTCCAAATCGCGAACGATCACGCTGACATTATTGGTGGCTACATAAGCGTCAACCCTTTGGCCTTCTCTGTCATATCGTGGACGCAAACTCAGTCCGTGGGTCGAGATATCCTCGTCGTCGATTCCCATCGCTTTGACTGCGTCGATGACCTGAGCCATCAGCTCCGAGTTCTCAGATTGGGCATCCCTGGCTACCGGGGCTTGAGTTTGAACACCCAGACTGACGCTGGCTATATCGGGCTTCGCCTGGACCGATCCCACGCCGGCGACAGCTATGGACGGCTCCAAGGCAGCGCCCGAGCCCAGCGAAGCCTTTGCCATTTCTGCGCTCATCTCGGTGCCCTGGGCGGTTTCAGTAGTAGCCTGGCCACCCGAGTCTTCTACGCTACTCCGTAGAAACCAGCCGGCGGCGGCGGCAATCAGCACCAACGCGACAACTGCTACGGTTGTTATGATCTGTGCTAAACCCCTAAACATGTCTCAATCCTTTCGCTATCGGTTGTGCCTATCCTTGTTGATTGGTTGGAATTAATTCCTCACAGCACTTGCCATGTACAAGGACGCGCCGGACCGCGATTTAGTTCCCTATGGCAAGGTACGGCGTCTCGGCAGTTTTGGTGAAGGAGCCCCCCTCGGCGTGGCATAGCTTGCTCATGACCGAAATCAATCGTCAACTGCATTTCAACGGGCTCCGATTCGGGCCGCTAGCAGCTCGATCGCCCTGGTCCAGGAATCGCCCTCGCTGCCCACCTCCTCCTGAACGAAGCGATGATCGTGTTTGCGGATATACTCGGACAACTCCCGCTCGATCCGGCGGAGCGGATGTGCCTGGGCCTGGCACAACCGATCAAAATCGTCGGGATTGTCTACCTGGTCGACAATCTGGCTCAGGTGGGGGAGACAGAAGCCGGCGGAATCACGCAGCAGCGGACAGACCTGGTCAATGCTCTCGAGAAGCGCCTCGATGTAGATTTGCTCGGCAATCCCACGGATCTCACAGGCGGAGCAGCCGCGCTCAGGCTGCAGCCGACGCGCCAATGGCGAGGCCGGAAAGGACTGGCCCGAGGCCTTCTGCTCGCCAGTCAGCTTGCCCAGGAAGGAGGACTTGATTCTCGAAAAACGGGCCTCTTCGAGCGCATTCTGATAGAAGTGCACTAAATCCAGGTAGATCCAGGCTACACCAAGCGACTCGAAGCTCTTCGCCATCTCCCAAGAGTGAAAGTTGCACATCCCGCGAGCCTGACGAATCTTTTCGCGGATCTCCACGTCGGTCACCGACTCGTAGAGAACCGCCTCAATGTAGCGGGACGCGGCGCGAGTCGCCAGGAAGCACAACGCACATCCCGATTCGTCGCGGAGGGCCTCAAGCAGCTCATGGCGCGCTCGCGGCTTGGATATCAAGTACGCCTGACCTCCCTGTCGTCGTACATCCGGGGCAACATCATCTGCGGATTCCAGCTTGTCTTCAGTTCTTGGATATGCTCGGAGTCCTGGTATTTGCCGGTGCGAGTATAGTCCTGTTCGGCATTCTCTATCGGCTCGGTCTCGAAGAACACGATCTGAGCCACCCGACGGCCGACCACGAGCGGTATCGTGTAGTACCGCGAGTTGTTCGTGACCTCCATCGTCCAACGGTTCGTATAGCCAATATCCCCCCAGCCGGCGTCCTTGCAGATTTCGATAAAGTTCCGGCCCATGGAAGAGCGGGCCTTCATCATCGTGGTGATGCGACCGCCACGGCCGCCGATAAACTCATGCGTGTGACAGAGCAGTGTTTCGCCGGGACTGATCCAGATGATACTGTCCGCGTCAGAGATGCCATGCAACTTTATCTCGTTGCGCTGCATATAGTCGGAGGCGGCAACCGCTTGGCTGGGATTGGTGCCCCAGACTCGCTCTACCAACTGCCGGTCGTAGAGATTGTACAGTCCGACGTTTTCGGGGTGTTTCTCGCGATAGTACCAGGGGCCCAGCGTCACGTCGTAGCTACAAGTTCCCAGGTTGGCTTCGACGAACGGCTCTATCACTATATTGTCGGCCTGCAAGTGCCGCCGGATGGCTGCGTTGGACAGGAGCAAATGAAATCCTCCCTGATCGATGTTTAGTCGCGCACGGTGAGTTCTCGGCTAAGGTGAGAGACCCGTGTTCCCCGGAATGGGCTAATGCTACCACGATGCCGAACTGGCACAATTAAGTCCACCAGCCGCTGTGCTAGAATCTGGCGGTGGCTTAGCCTCTCGGCGCAGTGCGTCAGGGGCTGTTTTTAGTTCTAGGTGTCTTGAAAAGGACGAACAATGGCAGATCTCGACACGCTCAGTTCACTTTGCAAGCGGCGTGGATACATGTATCCGGGAAGCGAGATCTATGGCGGATTTGGCGGATTCTGGGACTATGGCCCTCTCGGAGTCGAGTTGAAACGGAACGTGAAGGATGAATGGTGGCGCTCGATGGTCCAAGAGCGGGAAGACATCGTCGGCATGGATAGCGCGATCGTCATGAATCCACGCGTCTGGGAAGCATCCGGCCATTTGAAAAGCTTTATCGAGCCCCTCGTCGATTGCAAGGACTGCAAGATGCGCTGGCGCGAGGACCAACTCGAGACAAAGAGCTGCCCCAATTGCGATGGCGATCTAACCGAGGCACGTTGGTTCAACACGATGTTCAAGACTTTTGTTGGTCCGGTCGAGGACGAGTCCGCGGTTGCCTATCTCAGGCCGGAGACAGCGCAAGGAATCTTCGTGAACTTTCGAAATGTCCTCACGACATCGCGCAAGAAGCTGCCATTCGGCATTGCCCAGGTTGGCAAGGCTTTCCGTAACGAGATCACACCCGGCCGATACTTCTTCAGGTCGAGAGAGTTCGAGCAGATGGAACTGGAGTATTTCGTCCGGCCGGAGGAAGGGCAGTCGCAGTACCAGGACTGGATAGAGCGGCGCCATCAGTGGTACCTGGATTTGGGCATCCGAGGCGAGAATCTGAGACTCTACGAACATCCCCAGGAGTCGTTGGCCCACTACTCCAAGGGGACTACCGATGTTGAGTACAAGTATCCATTTGGATGGGGCGAACTCGAGGGTATCGCCTATCGAGGGGACTTCGATCTGAAGGTGCACGGCGAGCACAGCGGCGAAGAGATGACCTATTTTGACGAACCGACGAGAACTCACTTCTTGCCCCACATTGTGGAGCCGTCGGCCGGCGTTGATCGGTCCGTGCTCTGCTTCCTGCTGGACGCATACCGTGAGGAGCCGGACAGGAGTGGGACAAGAGCGGTGCTCAAGCTTGATGGCCGGCTGGCGCCGATCAAGGTGGGGATCCTTCCACTCTCGCGCAAGGCGCCTCTCGTAGAGCTAGCTCACAAGATTGCGGCCGACCTGCGCAACCACTTCATGACGAGCTACGACGACGCGCAGAGCATCGGCCGGCGGTACCGCCGGCAGGACGAGATAGGTACGCCCTACTGCGTGACTATCGACTTCGATTCGTTGGAAGACCACGCGGCAACCATCCGCGAACGAGACAGCATGAGCCAGGTCCGCGTCTCAACGGAGCAACTCGCCGCGACCCTGAAGGCCAGGCTGTCTGGCGCCGAATCGGTGTGAGTGCCCAACGGCTTCTACCGAACGCCCCAAGTCCTGAGTCCCGGGCCGGTGACTGCCGGCATCGAGGAAAACGAGCGGGACATTTTAGACGTCGCCGTTCCGGCGGACCAACGCCACGCTCGGATGATCTTGGTACTGACTCCAATTCAACGTTCGGACCACTCACCCGTCCTGTACACTATTACCGAAACGCAAGATGGGTAAGTCGAAGCGGCTAGAGTCAGAGGAACGCGCCTAACTACGGAGCCGGCCAATCCAGTTCTTGAAGTGCGGCCGGCTGTCTATCGTAGACATGAGACCTCCGTTGCAGTGAAACTGTCCCGTGTGAGCTTCTACTCTCCAGACCGCCGCTGGGTGTAACACAACTATCGAAGAGGAGCCCGCGACCGTGAGCAAGAAATGGGTCTATCTGTTCTCCGAAGGCGACGCCACCATGCGCGATCTGCTTGGCGGCAAGGGAGTAGGCGCCGCAGAGATGACGAGCGCCGGCCTTCCGGTGCCTCCAGGCTTCACCATTACGACCGAAGCCTGTAACGCTTACTACCAGGGGCAGGGTGGTTTCCCTTTGGGCCTATGGGACCAGGTGCTGGCGGCGCTGGGTCAGATCGAGAATCAGACTGGCAAGAAACTCGGAGACCCAAATGATCCGCTTCTAGTGTCGGTACGATCCGGCGCGAAGTTTTCGATGCCAGGGATGATGGACACCGTCCTGAACCTAGGACTAAACCGGGAAAGTCTTGAGGGCCTTTCCAAGAGCGCGGACAACGATCGCTTCGCCAACGACGCGTATCGTCGCTTCATCCAGATGTTCGGCAAGATCGTGCTTGATATTGACGCAGAAAAATTCGAACACCATCTTGAAGAGATGAAAAGCGAGGTTGGCGCAATCCAAGACACCGAACTCACGACGGAAAACCTCGCGACTTTGGTCGGAAGGTTCAAGTGGCTCGTGCAAGTCGAGACCGGCTTGGATTTTCCCAGCGATCCGCTTGAACAGCTACGGATGTCGATAGAAGCGGTTTTTCGCTCGTGGAATAATCGTCGGGCGATCAACTACAGGAACTTCCACAAGATCCCCCACGACTTGGGCACCGCGGTCAACGTTCAGACTATGGTGTACGGCAACATGGGAGATCACTCCGGCACCGGAGTCGCTTTCACCCGGGACCCAAGCACCGGCGAGAAGAAGCTCTTCGGCGAGTACCTGTTGAACGCACAGGGTGAGGACGTAGTCGCCGGTATTCGCACGCCGCAACCGATTGATCTATTGTCCCAAGACCTGCCGGCGGTCTACGAGCAGTTCCTGGAGATTGCCAAGAGGCTGGAACAGCACTACCGGGAGATGCAGGACCTGGAATTCACGGTAGAAAGCGGCCGGTTGTATATGCTGCAGACCCGCACCGGCAAGCGCTCCGCGCCGGCGGCCGTTCAGATTGCGGTCGATATGGTCGAGGAGGGATTGATAAGCCGGGAAGAGGCGGTAGGCAGGGTGGAGCCGGACCAGATCGAGCAGCTATTGCACCGTCGGATCGATCCTTCTGCCGACGTCGAGGTCCTGGCGTCAGGACTCAACGCATCGCCCGGAGCCGCCACCGGCAAGGCGATCTTCGACGCCGACACCGCCAATGAACTGGCGTCGGACGGCGAGAGAGTGATCCTGGTGAGGCCGGAGACAAATCCGGATGACGTGCACGGCATGATTGCCGCCGAGGGAATTCTGACCGCCCGAGGAGGCGCAACCAGCCATGCCGCCGTTGTCGCCCGCAGCATAGGAAGACCGTGCGTAGCTGGCTGCGAGGCGATCAAGGTAGATGCGGAGGCGCGCCAGTTCTCCGTAAACGGCAGGCTCATTAAGGAGGGCGACCTCATTTCGATCAATGGCTCGACCGGGGACGTTATCGTTGGCGAGGTGCCGCTCATCGATCCGGAAATCACTCCCGAGATGAGCAAACTTCTGGGTTGGGCGGACGACTTCCGCAGGCTCCAGGTCTGGGCAAACGCCGACTACCCTCGTGACGCCAAGATAGCTCGCGAATATGGCGCCGAGGGCATAGGACTCTGCCGGACGGAGCACATGTTCTTCGAGCCCGACCGTCTGCCGATAGTGAGACAGATGATTCTGGCCGAGGAAGACTCCGTGAGAGAAGCGGCATTGGACAGACTGCTCGAGTTTCAACGGGAGGACTTCCGGGGAATCTTTCGAGAAATGGACGGGCTTCCGGTCGTCATCAGGCTGCTCGATCCGCCCCTGCACGAGTTCCTGCCGGCCTACGAAGAGCTCTTGGTGGAAGCAATGGAGTTGCGCAGCAGGGGAGATGAGTCTGGAGAGTTGGAGGAAAAGGAAGCGCTAATGCAGCGGGTTGCCAGTATGCGCGAGGCAAATCCGATGCTCGGACTGCGAGGCTGCCGGCTGGGCCTGCTGGTGCCCGGCGTGAATACGATGCAGGTAAAGGCGATCTTGCTCGCGGCGGCGGACGTTGAGCGCGAAGGAAAGCACGTATTACCCGAAATCATGATCCCGTTGGTCGGTCACGTCAACGAGCTAAAGACAGTTCGGCAAGAGCTCGAGAAGGCGGCCGCTCAGATCGAACGAGATGCCGGACACAGCCTGCCATATAAATTTGGGACGATGATTGAAGTTCCCCGAGCCGCATTGACCGCGCAAGAGATCGCAGAGCACGCTGAGTTCTTCAGCTTCGGAACGAACGACCTGACTCAAACGACATTCGCGATCAGCCGCGACGATGCCGAGGGCAAGTTTCTGTTGGAGTACGTCGAGAGGAATATCTTGCCGTCGAATCCGTTCCAGGTACTCGATCAGACCGGCGTGGGAAGCCTGATGCGAATCGCGGTCGAGCACGGCCGCGAGACCAGGCCGGACATCGAGTTAGGGATCTGCGGCGAGCACGGCGGAGAGCCAAGCTCTATCGAGTTCTGTCACAATCTCGGACTAGACTACGTCAGTTGCTCACCGTACCGGGCACCGGTAGCGCGACTTGCGGCCGCCCAAGCTGCACTCGCTGCCCACGACAAGGACTTCTAGCCTGAACCAACCGACTGCGGAACGCCTGACCACCTGGGGCGGAAGGCTCTCGGTCCTTGGCCTCGTCATGGTGGCGGCGGCAGTCATCGGAGCAATCGCAACTCTGGGTCCGGAGGTTCTGAGCGGCGGCGAGTTGACCGAGAGCGAAATGGCCGCAGTCGCGGGTATAGGACTGTTCGGCCTTGTCGGCGCTGTGGCCGGCTTCGTAGGCGTAGCGGCATACGTGATTTTGCCGGCCCGGGCAGGATTTGCGGCGCGTAACTACGCGAGCCTGCGGAACGCCATTGCGATGCTGGTTTTGGCAGCGATCCTCGCCAACTTGGTACAGCTTCCCCTCCTGCTGTCAAATCCCAGCCTGATGCGGGATTCGCTGACGAATTCATCGGGCGTCGACCCGTTCAGCCTGCCACCGGTAGTTCTGTTTGTCGCAATCACCTCGTTACAGATATTTCTGGTCGCGATTGTCTATGTCCGGATCATCGCTCCCGGGGTCATGAACTGGGCGGCCCTTGGGTTGGTGGGACACAACTTCACGCGGAACCTTTGGATCGGTGTAGTCGCATGGGTGCTCCTTCTTGGGGCATCATTCGCACTGAGCGCCGGATTGAGCGCCGTTGGTATAGAGCAGAACCAGACGGAACTGTTCTCGGCGGTGAAAGACGCGCCCTTACACCAGTTCCTGTTGGTGCTTTTGGCCGGCGCGATCCTTGCGCCCATCGGAGAGGAGATCTTCTTCCGGGGATTTCTGTTCACCTCTCTATTGAAAGAACGCGGGCAGATCGTCGCCTACGGGGCATCATCGCTCCTGTTTGCTATAGTCCATTTCAACCTGCCGGCCTTAGCGCCCATCCTGGTATTGGGCGCAGGGCTCGCGATCGCCAGGAGAGTGAGCGGAAGCCTGCTTGCGCCGATTGTCGCTCACGGCCTGAATAACCTGTTTGCTCTGTCAGTCCTCTATTTCGCGGATTTTCCGGCGCCATGAAATGCGGTAAGCACTGCGATAGCACTCCCAATGTTGCTATGATTCATCGGAAGAGCGAGGGCGGCTGAGAAGTCTTCGGAACCCGCTGAGCATGCGAGTAACCCCTGCCTGCCGAGCCAGACAGCGTAAGCCCCCTTCAGGACATACGGGTATTCAGCCTATGCCTAGTCACCAAGCGAACGTGTTGCCAGAGCCCATTGGACGAGCAGGCCCAGTCAAATGATGAATCGCAGCCCGACCGAGGAGATCAAGGATCGCCTGAGCCTTGTCGACACGGTGAGCAAGCGCGTGGACCTGCGCAAGACCGGGCGCACGCTGACCGGCCTTTGCCCGTTCCACTCCGAGAAGACCCCGTCTTTTGTCGTATTCCCGGAGAACAACAGCTATCACTGCTTCGGTTGCGGGGCGCACGGCGACATCTTCACTTTTGTCATGCGCACCGAGAACTTGGAGTTTGTCGAGGCGCTGCGGGACCTGGCGCGGCAGGCCGGCGTTCAGCTGCCGAGCCGATCGAGGAACAGGGGCGAGGTCGAACGACACACCCGGCTGGTCGAGATCAACGAATTGGCGCTGCAGTTCTTCCAGGGCAGGCTCTGGGGCAGCGGCGGCAAGCCGGCGCTGAGCTACCTCCGCAACCGCGGGTTGACGGACCGAACTATCGAGGGCGCCCAACTCGGCTGGGCGCCTGACAGCTGGGACGCGCTGGGGAAGCACCTGGGCGACCGAGGCATAGAGGAAAAAGATAGGATTGAGGTCGGTCTGGCCAGCAGGCGCGAATCCGGCGGCACATACGACCGTTTTCGCGGCCGAATCATATTCCCGATCCGGAGTCAATCCGGCCAGGTGCTCGGCTTCGGCGGTCGCAACCTGGGCGACGAGCACCCCAAGTACCTCAACTCGCCTGAAACGCCGGTCTTTTCCAAGGGCGCCTGTCTGTATCTCATCGATTCGGCGGTCCAGGCTATCCGTGAGCGCGACGAGATAGTAATAGTCGAAGGCTACATGGATGCACTGGTCGCCCACCAACACGACCATCTCAACGTGGTAGCGACACTGGGCACCGCCTTGACGGATCCACAGCTCCGCATCGTGAAGCGGTTCACCGGTAACCTGATCCTCGCACTGGACGCGGACACCGCCGGCGAGCTTGCAACCGCTCGCGGACTCGAACGGGCCCGCGAGGTATTCGGCGTCGAAAAGATGGTACCCACGTCGCGGGGCTTGATGCGTATGGAACGCCAGCTAAAGGCAAACCTGCGGATCGCGTCGCTGCCGGCCGGATCAGACCCGGCCGAACTGATCGGCGAGGACGTCGAAGCATGGCGCAACTTGATCGATGAAGCCAAGCCCATCGTCGAGTTCTATATAGACCGGGGCCTGGCCGGCATCGACTCGGGCTCGTCCAGGGAAGTGTCCCAGGCTGTGAGGGACCTGCTACCGATCCTGTCGGAAGTCACAGACCGCTTCGAGCAGGAGAAGCATTTGCAGGTCATATCCCGCCAGACCGGCATCGGTCGCCACCTGATCCGCTCCGAGCTAGCCAAGACCAACCTGAGAGAGGGTACCCGAACAGCCCGGAGGGCCGGCCGAGCTACGAACCAGCCAATCGATGCCGGCGCTGGCAGTCAGAACTCGCTACACTCTACCTACTTGGTCGCGATCATGTTGCAACGGCCGGACCTGGTAAGTGACCTGCCGGCCGAACTGGATCCGTCCGAGCTAGACTCTCCGATCGCTCAAGAGCTACTGACTCAGCTAATCGATGCGCTCGCGGCCGACGAATGGTCCGGCCTGGACGATTGGCAAGAATCGCTGGATGAGCCGTTGCGCGCTTTTGCTCGGGAGTCGATAGAACGGTGGCCGGTGGACCGGACGATGTCCAGGGCCAAGGTCGCGGACGAGATAGCGAAGACCGTGCATGCGATTCGTCGCCGGCACATCGGCCGGCAGATCGACCATGTGCGCATGGCGCTTGAAGACGCCAAATCGGCCGGAGACGAGTTGCGCCAATCATTGGCCGCGCGCATGAACGATCTTATTGCCGTCAAGAAGAGTTACGAGACCCCCGACGCGCAGGCATTGGTCTTTACCGACGTGACGCGATTCGGAGATTAATGCGGCATTTGATATTGCCAATATTTACGGCTTACTTACGTTGGAGCGCCATGATTTAAGGAAATATTCTGTTCGCATCTCCGAGAATGGTGTTGCTCGACCAACACAGTCCAGATTATCTCCTCGGACCAAGGAGCAACCAATTTGGCCAAGACCATCTCGGAACAAGCGCAAACGCTGCCGGACGGCGATGACTTCGAGACGACCCTCTCGGATCGGGTACGCTCATTTCTGAATGGGCATGCATCGTCAAACCTCCTGGACCGCCATTTGGGCACCGAGACGCTGTTCAGCCGAAACAACGGCAAGCCGAATGGCACCACCGGCGCCAAAAAGTTAGACACTCTCCCTGAAGACAGCCTGTCACAACTGGCTGAGATCGAAAACGCCGAAAAAAAGCAAGAGGCCAGCTCGGTCCCAGCAGTCGCGGTCGGACGCGACGGCATCGACGACTCGGTCCGGCTGTATATGCGTGAGATCGGAAGCATACCGTTACTTACCGCTCAGGAAGAGGTCGACTTGGCGATGCTGATCGAGAAGGGCCTCATGGAAGAGGAGCGGCTGCGAGACAACGATCTCGACGAGCAAGCACGCCAGCAGGGCTGGAAAAAGGTCAATCAGGGAAGGCGCGCGTTTATTCTCTTGGCCGAATCGAACCTGAGATTGGTTGTGAGCGTGGCGAAGAGATACCTGGGCAGGGGACTGCCTATGCTCGACCTGATACAGGAGGGAAACATTGGACTCCTGAGGGCGGTAGAAAAGTTCGACTACCGCAGGGGCTTCAAGTTCTCAACCTATGCCACCTGGTGGATCCGCCAGGCTGTAACACGCTCAATAGCCGACCAGGCGCGGACCATCAGGATCCCCGCGCACATGGTCGATACGATCAACAGGCTGCTGCGCTGCTCACGCCGGCTGACTCAGGAGCTCGGCCGGGACCCAACAACAGAAGAGCTGGCCAAGGAGATGGACGTTCCCAACGACCGTATCCGCGAGATCATGCGCGTGGCAAACGGCACGGTATCGATGGAAGTGCCGATCGGGGAAGAGAAGAACAGCCGGCTGGGCGACTTCATCGAAGACCCGACAGCAGAAACGCCTTCGGACTTCGCATCGCAACAGGTGATGAGGGAGCAGATCGACCAGGTACTCGGGCTATTGGGAGACCGCGAGCGGCGCGTTCTGACCCTGCGGTTCGGGCTGGGAGGCGGCCGGGTCCGAACGCTGGAAGAGGTGGGCCGAGAGTTTGGGGTGACGAGGGAGCGTGTACGGCAAATAGAGGCCAAAGCGCTGCGCAAGCTTCGCCATCCGAGCCGCAGCCAGCTCTTGCGCGACTTTCTGGAATAGCCGCGGCAGGGAATCCCCGCAACCTTAGTGTGTCGAACCGGGCAAACGTCGAGACTCACCCTCTAACTTTATTCTGCAAAAACAAAGTTTGGAGAGACAGCCGGAACACGGTGCCGGCCCAGTGACTCTAATCGCGCCCTATTGAAGTCCCTCCCGCCAACTGGGTCAAGCGAGTCGGTGAATCTCCCCTTTCAGCGGACCGGATGCTTGGTTAGGAACAAGCGCCGGCGCTACGGAATTCTCCCCCACTCCTGGACTCCGGCCCCGTATCGAGATACGGGAACCTTGTAGTCAATATTTGGTAGCGAGACTTGGCGTTGGTGTTAGCAGTTCTGTCATCACGCGGTAGAGTTGTCGGCTCTTCTCTACGATGGCTCGGGACTAGGCTCGGCTACTGACCTGCCTGCGGCTGGGGACAAGCCCCAGCCCTACAATGTCCTCTTCCGGCTGGAGACGGAGTCCCAGTTAGAGGAAGTTAGCTAGTTGTCGATGGCCAGCGAAAATGTCCGCCCAAGTGGCCAGCATAAATGTCACCCGTACTGCTAGTGATGGTATCAGATCATCCCCTCTTCAACGCGGAGCGCTTCATGGGCGGACTCTCAGCCTCCATGTACTTCTTCGCCGTGTCCCGGTGGATGCCCACTTCCCTGGCGACAGCTCGAATCGACAATCCCCCGCGCTTCGCCTTCTGCACAGCGTTCCACCTTGCTTTCTGGAGTGGGGTGGGCTTCCTATGTCGCATGGCAACGGCTTTGCGGACTCTGATTGCACCGTTTGCTTCTACCGTGTCGATCCCGGCGTCGAGTCCTGCCAGGGTCGCCTCCCAGCGCCTGCCCAGTCCGTTGAGGCCGCGATATGGGGGTAGCTCGTGTGAGGAAGAGCCGTTGAATCTTCTGAGTATGCCTGGGCGGGGTGGCGCCTCCTGGCTAGGGATTATCGCTCCCTGGTAACGGACAGCCAGTTGGCCATCCAAGCCTTCCAAGACCTCAACCACCGTTCCGGCGTAGCTGGGTCGTTCCATACCTGGCAGCAGCTGAAGCGTGCGCCAGCGATACTTCACCGTGTTGTCCCTGGCCACTCTGCGGTTGTGTTTGAAGCAGAGCACCGTATCGATGCACACTCCCGATCCCAACGGGCGGTAGGCAGCCTCAGGGTGCTGCGCCGGCACTCCGAAGCGAGCGTTGAAGCGGACAAGGAAGTCCTTCAGCACGACGTTGGCCTCCTCGATGGTGGTTCCGCCTGCAAGCCGAAGCTCTGCCACCAGCCTGTCCTGGAGGGTTCCGGCAGTCCGCTCCACTCTGCCCTTCGCCTGAGGTGACAGCGCGAACACCATCTGTATTCCCAACTCGTCCATCGCGCGGCTGAACTGCGTCGGTGCACCGACGAGCCCGGCCCCGGACACATTCTTGAAGACGGAGTGTCGGTCGGTGTAGAGGGCAATGGGTATTCCGTAGCGCTGTATCAGACCCCTCATCAGGCGGAAGTAATCGCGGGTGTTCTCCTGCTCGCAGAACAGGGCATTAACCACGATGCCCGTGGCGTCGTCCACCGCCAGCAGCAGCGCGAAGGCCGAACCATCCTCTCCCAACCATCGGTGATGGCTGCCGTCGATCTGTATCAGCATGCCCTTGCGCGGCATCCGCTGCCGGCGGACACGGTGTCGCGGTGGCCGGCGCCGACGCGGGCTCTTCAGGCCGGCTCCAACCAGTATGCGCCGCAGCGTAGTTCTGCCTATATCTATGCCTTCGCGCTCCCTGAGTAACTCGCTCAGGTGAGTGTGGTTCGTCTTCGGGTACCGGGTCTGAGCAAGGCGCAGTACCTCCGCCCTTGACGCCTCCGATGTCAGGTTGGGTGCTCGGCGTCCACGATGTCCGTGAGCGAGTGCGGCTGCGCCCTCCTCCCTGTACGCCGCCAGGATGCGCCTGGTGTGGCGCGTGCTCACTCCCATCAGAGTCGCCGCTTGGTCCAGAGTCATATGCTCTGCCAATAAGCTGTTGAGTACCTGAAGCCTTGCCTGCTCTCTCTGGTTCAATGTCACATTCTCCATAATGTGACATTCTTGCTGGCCAGTTAGTGAGGACGTTTATGCTGGCCATCAACAAGCTAGTCCGGCCATTTTCGTACCAATCATCCATCCCGGCTTGCGCCGGCACACCAAGGTATGAAAATCGTCGGCGCAAGTTAACAAGAGTTAGCAACATGATCATTTTCGTACCAATCGCCCATCCCGGCTTGCGCCGGCACACCAAAGTATGAAAACACGGAGTCGCGGTTTTGTGCGGCGAATTCGCGCGGGGGATTCTGCCATGCCCAGGCCCCACCCCAGCGGGGGACAAGCCCCTCGCCTCGCGTAGTCTTCGACCGCGCTACATTTCCCTTCCCCGCCCCTCTGGATTCCGGCTTTCGCCGGAACGACGAACGGGAGGCCAGATTGACGAGTGCGGGACCGGTTTAATGAGGGCACTCTCGGGGCCACGTAGGATCATTTTCGTACCAATGGCTCATCCCGGCCTGCGCCGGCGCACTTAGTTATGTAAAATGAAGCGCTGGTTGGCCGGCCTGGGTCTGAGGACAATCACCAGCCAAGTGCTCGTCGCCCCCATCATTCTGTTGCGAACGCCTCCTTGAATGATAGGAGCTAGACCGCATTGTGCCATCCGCACAAATGAGCTCTGGCACTTCCGTGGTTCTTTAACGTTGAACGAATTTGATTAGTTGATTAGATTTATTTAAGGTTGCCCGCTTAGTGGGTATTTGGGTAACTTACACATATCTTGGATGCCACATCCTCAAGTATCGCGAAGGAGGCGACAGTCGAATGGCGAACGGAATGTCGGGTAGGATCACCGAGGCCACTCCAGAGGCCGTCTTAGAGCTTGCCCGCGAACAAGAGTTGAAATTCGTTGACTTCAGGTTCACTGATCTTCCCGGACTTTGGCACCACTTCTCGATGCCTATAGAGGAGTTGTCAACCGACACGTTCGAAGAGGGTCTGGGTTTCGATGGATCCAGTATCCGTGGATTTCAGATGATCCACGAGTCGGACATGCTTCTGATTCCGGATGCGTCCACGGCGTTCGTGGACCCGATCTACCAGATTCCGACATTGGCCATAATCTGCGATGTCCGTGACCCGATAACGCACGAGGCCTACTCGCGTGACCCTCGCAACATTGCAAAGAAAGCGGTCAACTATCTGGCTAGCACCGGCATCGCTACCCACAGCTATTGGGGGCCGGAGGCCGAGTTCTTCATCTTCAACGAGATCAGGTTCGACCAGAACGCGCATAGCGGGTACTACTTCATCGATAGCGACGAGGGCATTTGGAACAGTGGCCAGCAGGGTGACGGGCCCAACCAGGGCTATCGACCCCGACACAAGCAGGGCTACTTTCCGACCCCGCCGATGGATAAGTTCCAGGACCTGCGCTCGGAGATGGTGCTCACGATGAAGGCGGTCGGCATTGACGTCGAAGTCCACCATCACGAAGTCGGAACCGGCGGCCAGGCCGAGATCGATATGACGTTTGGGCCGCTGGTCACGATGGCCGACAATACGATGCTCTACAAGTACATTGTCAAGAACGTCGCCTACGACAATGGCTACACAGCAACGTTCATGCCCAAGCCGCTCTTCTTGGATAATGGATCGGGTATGCACGTTCACCAGAGCCTTTGGAACGGCGATCAACCGCTGTTCTACGACGAGAACGGATATGCCGGCCTCAGTGATATGGCCCGACACTACATCGGCGGCATATTGAAACACGCGCCGGCACTGCTTGCGCTGGTCGCGCCTTCGACGAACTCGTACCGGCGCCTGGTGCCCGGCTACGAGGCTCCAGTCAACCTGATTTACTCCCAACGCAATCGCAGCGCCTGTGTCCGAATTCCGATGTACTCTGACAGCCCCAAGGCGAAGAGAATCGAGTTCCGTTGTCCCGACCCGACCTGCAACCCCTACTTGGCCTTCGCGGCAATGCTGATGGCAGGTTTGGATGGGGTCCAGAACCAGATCGAGCCGCAAGCTCCGATCGACAAAGACCTCTACGAGCTTGAGCCGGAAGATGCGGAGTTGGTGAAGTCGACGCCTGGCAGCTTGGGCGAGGTCTTGGACGCTCTTGAGGCCGACAACGACTTCCTGAAGGTCGGTGGAGTTTTCACGGACGATGCCATCGAAGGGTGGATCAGCTACAAGCGCGAGAATGAGGTGGACGCGGTGAATCTACGCCCGCATCCGTACGAGTTTCATCTCTACTACGACATTTAAACCCGTCCAAAGTTCAACTCGCTTATCGAGCAGAGCTACCTACGGTGACCCCGTAGGTAGCTCTTTCGCATGTTGCCGGGCCAACATGTCGTTGAACGCCGAATTTCGACTATTTGCGATCACATGCGGTATTCTCTAAGCGAGAGTCAGCTTTGGAGAAGGCTTGATGACCGAGAATGACGGCCGGCGAGTCGTCGTAACAATATACAGGTTCACCGGCCAGCATGGGCCATTGCACATCCCCCACCGAAAGTGCGTCGAGTGCGACCTCAGCATAGCGCTGGTGAACCGGACGGTCGAAGAGATCGGCCTAGATCGTATCGACGTAGAGGTGAAGTCGTGGTTTCTCCGCTTCTGGGAACCTCTTGTTAAGGGCGGTTGGCACGCGCCCATCGTCGTGGTCGACGGCAAGGTCTTCAGCCAGGGCGTGGTGCCGGACCGCGATCGGCTCCGCTCCGCGTTACTTGCGGCCTTGCAGCGCCGCAGCGAATCCCCGGTGGCCGATATCCCCGCGTAAGAGCGCTAACCTCTCTCCTCCTGCCCTTTGTCTCTCTTAGTGCCGGGCCTCTGTCTCAGCTTCAGAACGTCTTGGGGATCGGGTCCTCTCCGCTTGGTCCGCTGTAGGGAAGCCCGCCGTCGATCCGGAAAGTTGCCCCTGTCACGAATGATGACTCGTCACAGGCCAGGAACAGAATCGCGTAAGCAAGCTCGCGCGGGTCAGCCGCCCGGTTCATCAGATTGGGGGCGCCGGCCACCCGTAGCTCTTCCCTCGCCTTGTCATATGAGATGCCCTTTATGCGAGCCCGGTTGCGGATATGGAACCTTGTCAGAGTTGATCCCGGACAGACCGCGTTCACCCTGATATTTTGGCCGGCGTGGTCCCAAGCCATGTCCCGCGTGAGTGCCAGCAATGCTGCTTTGGTCGTGTCATAGGGCGCCCACCCCGATCGCGGTATAATCGCCCCGCTCGACGAGACGTGGACTATGCTGCCCCCGCCGGCCTTCGCAATCTCAGGCACTGCATACTTGCTGCAATAAACCGCCGACATCAGGTTCGCGCCGATGATGAACTCCCAAGCCTCGCCTGTTAGATCCGCGACCGTACCCTGGGGAATCCGAACGCCGGCGACGTTCGCCAGCACGTTCAATCCACCAAATGCCGACACGGTCTGTCGCACTGCGCGCCGAGCTTCTTCTTCCACCGCAAGATCGGCGCCTAACGCGAGCAGGCGCTCTCCCTCGGCGTCAATACCCCGACAGGCAGCCTCCGCGTCCCGCGGGTTGACATCAACAATGGCAACACTCGCGCCTTCCTCCCAGAATAGCTGCGCCGTTGCCTCGCCGATTCCCCCGCCCCCGCCGGTTATGAGTGCAACCTTGTCCTTTAGTCGTGTGCTCATTGGCATCTCCCGTTCAGAATGCGAAGCATTTCCGCCGGACCTGTGTTGACCGCCACACCGTTTCCACGAGTTTGTGGTGATATTGTAGCGAGGATGGACGTGTGCATATGCACTGCACCGGCCACCCGACCCAAGCCAATTGCAGGGGTATTTCGTGGGGCGCCCTATCGCGTTGCATCGTAGGGATTGCTGATCGTGGTGGGCGATGCTGACGCCGGCCGCTCCGGCAACTGCCGGAGATCGTCGGGCAATAGTCCACTGGGACTCGCGCCTTTCGCTCTATGACCGAGGACCTGCCGGAGCTGACCTATTGGAGACTCTGGGCCGTGCGCTACATTGTAACCGAGCGCTCGCTCGACCACCCGGCCGTCGAAATGGCGCAACGAGCCGGCCTGGTTCGCCGACCGGGTCAACTACGTGACCAGCGACCGACGGGCGATCGGCACCCTCAAGGAAAGCGATCCCAAGAATCGAGTAGTCATCCACGACGGGGTGGAGCAGCCGGCCGGAGCCCACGCGGTCTCGCTGCGGTATGAGTCGCCGGACCTGGCAATAGGCCTACTGATCGCCTCCGTCGAGGGAGCCCTGGCACTGGTGGTGGTTGTCGGAGAGTTGTTCATTCGGTCCCGCTGGCGCCGGCGGAGCCGGACGGCAGTAGGCCGGCGGTAGCACCCCTCCGAGGCGTTGAAGTACGCCGATTGGTCCGGCCGGTGTACTGCCGGGCATCGGCGGACCAACGGGGTGCCCTCTATTGCAGACCCAATATCCCAGCCACGATGGCATACAAAATGAACGTTGGAATAAAAGAGATCAGGATTACAGCGACAGCGCGCCAGGACGAGATATAGTCCAGACACTGGTGCACTGCCACCACCATTGCAGCAAATCTCCAGAAGAACACCACGAGAGGAATAAAGACGCCCACAACCGGCAAGAAAGTGAACACGTTAAGAAGACCCGGGGTCTGGGCGAATCCCGTTCCACGGGCCAACTGCCCCCAATCCGCCTGGGTGATGGCAATTCTGAGAATTGTAGATCCCACGATCCAGGTCACCAGCGCCCACAAAGCCCACAACACCACTCCTCCTACCACGCCAAGAATCACGCCTCTCACCACGTCGGAATCTGGACTAAGCACATTACCGACCGCACCCGCGATGGACACCGCAGTCACAATAAGCAGCGCTTGCGGGAGGGCGCTCTGGTCTTGCTCCACCTCCTCGTAGGTCTCGACTTTCAGCAGAGCAGCGCCCAACATTCTGTCTATCATCAAGTAAACTCCTCTCCTCGACTCCGAATCGGTCCGAGATGGAATTTTCCCGGACTCCTCGCACAATACTACCCGAACCATGCTGATCAGATCTCTCCGATGAGGCCAGGAGTACGCTCGACTTGATTGCCTTCCTTTTGGGTATGTAGCGGAACGGCCGGCCGGTTGATCGCAAACTGCCAGAGCGTGTGGCTGGATGGAGTTTACACACAGAGGAATTGGCATCTCGGCTAGGCCGGCGGATGAATTCTAGTAAGATTCTCCAATGGGGACATTCCGTCCCTTTGGCGAACCATGCAGGCCAGGCAATGGGGGAGGAACTAGAGAACCATGAGGATAGCTTCGATATCCCAGGCCGGCGGTCCGGTCGTCGGGATCCAGCTGGGCGAGCAATGGATAGACTTTTCGGCCGCGTTGCAGACCTACCGACTCGTCACGGCCCGTGTCCAGGAACCACCGATCACCACGACCTATGACCTGTTGCGACGCGGGTTATTCAACACATCGTCGTTCCAGGAGGTCGTCGCCTTTCTTGATAGACACGCCCTTGTCGACGCGTTTCAGATTGATGACCCTGTCAGGTTGTTGGCGCCGCTACATCCCGGAAACTTCATTGGTATCGGCCACCAGTATCCGCCAAAGCCGCGTCCGCGAACCCCGGGCGTGTTCGCGAAGCTTTCTTCCTCGATCATCGGACCGGACGACAAGATTCGCGTAATCAAAGGCACCGTGGAGTATCTGCCGGAGATCGAACTGGCGGTCGTGATTGGGAAGAAGGGCAAGAACCTCGACGAGGACCAGGCGAAGGAGCTGATCGCCGGCTATACCATCGTCAACGACGTCAGCCTGTACGGAGTGACGGCACCGGATGGGGACCCTGTCAATATCCAGGGGACTGGGATGGCCAAGGGAGGCGATACCCAGGGTCCCTGCGGCCCATGGATCGTCACGCCTGATGAAATCGGGCCGGAGCCGGTGAAACTGGATATGGAGATGAAGGTGAACGGCGCGGTGGTTCAGACCGGCAACACCGGAGACATGCTCTGGAAGATCCCGGAGTCGATCGCATTCATCTCGCAGTACATCACCTGGGAGCCGGGAGACCTGCTGACCACCGGCATGGGGCCGGTGGAGCCGATCTTCGAGCGCATCCTCAGGCCGGGCGACGTGGTGGAGGGATCGATCGAGAAGATTGGCGACATACGAAACGTGGTGGTTGACGCGGACGACCTCTGAGTAGGTCCATATCAGGATGGGAGAGTCGTCGCGCGGGCGACACCTTGCGCATTGGCGCCGCAACTCGGCCACACGATAAACAGCGATTAAATGAGTGTAAAGTGTCGGCCGTCGGCTCATATCCCGCTGGCTAGGCGTGTCGGTCGGTGCTATATTTCAAACTAAGTCAGTACGAGGAATGACTTCGCCTCGGTATCGCCCGGCGTCGCGTCAGCCTGACGGAGGAATCAATTGCCTAACTTTGCTCGTGTTCTGATCCTGGTGGTGGCACTGGTCGCGGTGTCGAGCGGCAGCTACTATGCCGGTTTGCAGCAGGTCCTAGGCGGGCAGCAGATTGCGCCGGATTCAGAGTTGCAATCGCAATTCAAGATCTTTTGGGAAGCCTGGAACCTGGTCGAGAGCGATTACGTGGACGAGTCGATCCTAGACCAGCAGGAGATGACCTATGGAGCGATCGAGGGGATGCTCTCTTCCCTTGACGACGCGAACACCAGGTTCTCCGATCCGGTCCACGCGGTACACGTAGAGGAACACATCCGCGGCTCGTTCGAGGGCATCGGCGTAAGGGTTGAGCTACGGAACGGACTGGTCACGGTGGTCGCGCCGCTGGAAGGCTCGCCCGGCGAAAAAGCGGGACTACGCGGCGGTGACGTTATCACCCATGTGAATGGCGAGGATATCACCCAACACACTCTCAACGAAGCAGTTGTGCTGATCCGCGGCCCCCGTGGAACCAAGGTCACCCTGACAATCGAGCGCCAGGGTCAGCCACCGTTTGACGTCGAAATCGTGAGAGAAGAGATCAAGATGCAATCGGTGCGGGGCGAGATGGTCGGAGACCTCGCCTACCTGAAGCTCAACACGTTCAATGCCACCGCGCCCGACCAGTTCAACGGCAAGATGCAGGAGCTATTGGACGAAGAGCCTGTCGGATTAATCCTGGATCTACGCAACAATCCAGGCGGTCTTCTCTCATCCGCGGTCCACATCACCAGCCAATTCCTGAAAAGTGGCGTGATACTCCGCGAGGAGCGGAGAAACGCGGATCCCCAGGTGTTCGAGGTAGAATCCGGCGGCATTGCTACCGAAATACCGATGGTTGTCCTGGTTAACAGCGGCAGCGCCAGCGCGTCGGAGATCGTGGCCGGGGCACTTCAAGACACCGGGCGCGCGATCCTCATCGGCGAAAAGACGTTCGGCAAGGGTACTGTCCAGACGATCAATCGTCTCAGCGACGGTTCCATACTGCACCTCACGATCGCCCGATGGTCAACGCCGGAAGACCGCCTCATCGAAAAAGTAGGGCTGGAGCCGGATTTCGCAATAGAGTTGACCGATGAGGACCGGGAAGCGGACAGGGATCCTCAGCTCGAGCGGGCGAAACAGCACCTGCTTTCAATCGTGTCCACCGGCCCGGATAACGCCACGCCCACTCCAGTCGGGTCCTGAGAATCATCGGAAATGGGCGAACAACTCACGTTCGACATGGACTCCTACCGGTGGTGTTTCGCCTGCGGCGGCGATAATCCGTACGGTCTTCACCTGAAATTCGAGCACGTGGATGGCGCAGCGGTCGCCGAGTTCGTTCCGGAGAAGCGCCACCAGGGCTGGGACGGCATTGTGCACGGCGGGATCATATTTACGTTGCTGGACGAAGCATTGGCCTACGCCGCGATCTTTGCCAGCGGCCGGCCGGCGGTGACGGCCGAGATGCAAGCGCGCATCCGCCGGCCCTGCCCGGTGGGACAGGCGCTGACCGCCACCGGCAGGTTGACCAGACAGAAGCTGGGAGTCGTGCTGGGCGAGGCCAAGCTGACCGGGCCGAACGGCGAGCTGTACGCCGACGGAACCGGCAAGTTTCTCTTGCTGAAGAACCAGATCCTTGAAACTGGCAGTCCGGCCGAATGACGCAATCCAACGGCATCAAGGTCATCGCGGTGAACAGAAGGGCCCGGCACGACTACTTCGTTCTGGACAAGTACGAAGCCGGCATCCAGCTCACAGGCACCGAGATCAAGTCGATCCGTGCCGGCAAGGTCGACCTGCGCGACGGGTTCGCCCGGGTGGACAACGGCGAGGCCTGGCTGGAGAACGTATATATCGCGCCATACGATCAGGGAAACCGCTACAACGTCGAGCCCCGCCGGCGTCGCCGGCTGCTGCTGCACCGGTCCGAGATAGATCGGATTATGGGCCGGACCCTGCAACGCGGCCTGACCATGATACCGTTGCGAATGTACTTGAAACACCGGCGTGCAAAGGTCGAGTTGGCGTCGGTCAAGGGCAAACGCCAGTACGACAAGCGGGTCGCGATTGCCGAGCGGGAGGCGAAACGGTCGATGGAGCGGGAGCTAGGCCGCCGGCGCTGAGGCGCCCGTTGGGTCGCGCCGGCCCGGGCAGCTAACGACGCTGGGTCCGCCGGCGGTTATATACTGGATCGGAAAAATCCGACGAGGTGCCGGCGCCTTGAGCAGCGAGTCCAGGGTCTTCTTCTATCGCCTCTCCCCCAAACCTCCGTCCGGCCTTAGGAGTTTTAACGTTAGTACTAGGAGCGATTCATATTGAAATATGTACTAGAGAATCTGCGCCTACAGGAGCTAGTGGTCATCGTAAACGAAAATCGCGCCTTCTACGAAGATTTCGTGGAGTTTCTCGGGGACCAAGGATACTCGTCAATCCTCGAGTTCGTGCAAGAGACTTCGGACTCGCGAGCGGCAAGCACCATTGAGAAATATCTCCAAAGAGAAAGCAGTGAAGTATTGTACGACGGGCTCCTTCGACCATATGCCAATTCAAAAGCAAAGTGGTTTTTTCTTGCGTGGCTGATGCGTGATGCCGCTACGCAGCGGCTGCAGCCATTGTTAAGAACTGCTTCGGGCACAACAGACGTAGAGAGAAAGGGTTATCTTCTGAACGAAGTACGCAAGTTTGTCGCACCCCTTTTCCCCGACACTGGCAACTGGGATTGGGCCGCAATATCTGAAGTGATGCTTGCAAGACTCGAAGGTAGCCGGCGCGCACTCAAGGGAAACCTATTCGAGAGCATCGTGAGAAGAAGTCTCAATCGAATAATAGAAGATCACGAATTGCCGCTCCAAGTCGGAGACACCCAGATCAAGATTGAAGATGAGACATACGATGTACAAGTGTCCGGCGAAGGCGGAACACTACTTATCCCAGTGAAGACACGAGAGACAATGGGGGGTGGACACGCCCTCCTGTTCACACGTGACATCTTCAAGTCGATAATGGTCGCAACGGAACGCGATTATCTTTGCATTCCAGTAGTAATTGCAGAATCATGGACAGGTGATTTGGAGTCCCTAGACTCAAAGTATTACGTGTACATTCAGGCCAACCCAAATCAGATCAGGAGCGTTGAGCCGCTGCTTGATATAGAGATGGAAAGACTATTACACGTATTGGAGTCATTGTGCGGTCGTGCCTAAAACAACATAACTTGTTGCCGTAATCGCTCTTCAGCCATATCACAATACTGAGGGTTTATATCTATACCGAGGAATCTTCGACCAAGCTTTCGCGCAATTAAAGGTACGGTACCGCTACCACAGAATGGGTCTAGCACGATTCCCGCCTGTGGGCACCCGGCGAGAATGCATATCTCGACTAGCTTCTCGGGAAATACAGCAAAGTGGGCATCGCGATACTTTGACAATGGGATGTCCCAAACAGTACGACGATTCCTGCCCTTCGGATGAAAAGCCTGGTCCCAACGCCCATCATGCAGATTCGAGTTTCCCGCGTTCTTCCCTTGCTCAGGCGTACCGTTGGCCTTGCTGAAGTGATTCCTCCCACCGGTCATCCTACTCTTCTCTGAGAACGTAACGTGGGGCTCCCTAATCGAATCTATATCGTAATAATAGTCTCTTGATTTACAGAAAAAGAACACATACTCATGATCGGTAGTCGGACGATTCTTAACAGAAGACGGCATCGCATTTGTCTTGTGCCATATTATGTCGGAACGAAGAATCCAGCCATCGCGTTTTAAGGCTAGTGCGACGCGCCAAGGCATCCCCAACATGTCTGCATTCTCATATTTATCACCAAGATTTAGCCAAACCGTGCCATCAACTCGAAGAACCCTCTTCAAATCTTTGAACACGAGCCTGAGCGCTTCTATGTACTCTTCAGGCTTGCGCTCGTTACCTATTTGTGACCGCGAGCCATAGTCGCGTTGGCGGTAATACGGCGGACTCGTAACAATGCAGTTTATTGATTCATCAGGTAGTTCACGCACCGTTCGCAAGGCGTCGCCCAAAACGATCCGGTTTGTCCAACCCTGTTGTTGTGGAGTCATTTCAACGCCCGTTGCTCTCTTCCTTTACCTGCCGGAGACTTATCTAGCTTCGAGGCTCTTCGAATCCTGTGATCGGCGCCGCCAAATGCTGTGCAAGATAACCACTGTGTCTGTTGAAAGTAGCGTCCCACACACTGGTATCTGGGCATTTGCATCTATTTTATAAGATTAGAACATAAAAGCACACAGAGTTTGGCCGCTTTAAGATCATATAGCAGTGCGTTACCGGTTATATTGCAAGAGCATTCGACACGACACCCACTGCAGATCAAGGCGTTGCATTTATGTCGATTGAGGTGCCGGCGCCTTGAGCAGCGAGTCCAGGGTCTTCTTTTATCGCCTCTCCCCGGAGCTTCCCTCCGTCTTCGCGGAATTCATCGGCTCCCTGCAGAGGGATGATCCGTTGGCCCCGGTCACCATCGTCGTGCCATCCTGGTACGCCGGCTTCTATTTGCGGCAGGAACTGGGACGCTCCGGCATCGCAAACGTCCGTTTCGTGACGTTTTACCGGCTGGCGGACCTGCTGGGCGCCCCCTCGCGAGACCGGCAAAAGAAGAGTCCGTTGACCGCGATCATCGAAAACGCTTCTATCCGGGCGGTCTTAGAGAATGCGCACGGAAGGCTTCAGGCGGTGCGTTCCCATCCATCTACGCAACAGAGTCTGAGATTGACATTCCGGCGACTGCGCCGGGCGCCTGACACGGCCGTCGAACGGCTGGCCGGCCGGGGGGGCGGCCTGACCGGCGAGACCGTGGGCCTGTATCGCCGCTTCAAAGCGGTCACCGGCAATTTCTACGACGGGGAAGACCTTGCCCAATCCGCGTCCCAGGCGGTGCGAAACGATCCCACACTGGGTCTCGAAAACGTGGGTTTCACCGTATTCTTCAACCTGCGGGAGGTCTCAACACGCGAGCGAGAGCTGATCGGTGCGCTGGCAGAGGCCGGACGATGCGCCGTATTCCTGGGACTGACAGGAGAGCAGGAGACCGATAAGCCTATAGAGGACTTGGCCCACCAGTTGCAACGCCATCTGGGAGAGCCGAAGCCTGCCCGTCCCACGCAACCAACAACTGATACCCAACTGGTCGTTGCACCGGATCCGCACCAGGAATTGCGGTGGGTGATCCGGCACATGATGAAGCAAGCGGAGTCCGGGACACCCTTCCACCGCATGGCCGTGCTCTACGGAAAGCCGGAGCCCTACGGCACATTGGTCCGGAGCGAGCTGGAGGCCGCGCAAATCCCGGTGGCAGGGGCGAACCCCGGGACCCTGGGAGATTCCGCCGTTGGACGAACCCTGACCGGTCTCTTGGAGCTCAACGACGACGATTTCAAAAGGGACTCGGTGATGTCGTGGCTCACGTCCTGCCCAGTGAAGCCGGCCGAGACATCTGCCGAAGGCTTCAGTCCAAGCCGGTGGGACGCGATATCTAAGGAGGCCGGCATTGTTCGGAGACTGGAACAGTGGACCCACCGACTCGCGAGTTTCGCCGACGGACAGGAGCGCAGCGCTCGTGCCCTGGAGGACCGGGGAGAGATATCCGAGGCTCGCGCCGAAGCGAAGAGGTCCAAAGCCACCGCCGGCCGCGATCTTTCGAAGTTCATCGAGAATCTCGAGAAAGAGTTGAGTCCCCCGCCCGACGGCAGCCTCTGGCAGGACTTCTGCTGCTGGGCGGCGGGTCTCCTGTCCAAATATCTTGTGCCCGAGGCTGAATTGCCTGAACAGGAGCGGCAATCTCTTAACAAGATCAAAGGGACTCTGACCAACCTGAAAGCGGTGGAGGCGATAACGCGGGGTACCACACCTGAAGAGTTTCGACAGGCGCTGAAACAGGCCCTTCAACAGTCGCTCGGGCATCGCGGCAAGACGGGACGGGGAGCGTTCGTGGGGCGCATCGACTCGGCGTTGGGAATGCGTTTCGACTGCGTGTACCTGGTAGGAATGATCGAGGGGGCGGTGCCACCGGCATATAGAGACGACCCGCTCATTCCGGATCGGGAGCGTCAGGCCGCCGGCGGAGCCGCAGCCGGGCTGCCGTTGCGACAGGACCAGAAGCTCAAAGAGCGATACGATTTCCTCGCTGCCCTGGCGTCGGCACCACTCAGGGTGATCTCGTATCCGGTGGCTGACCCGGCCGGACAGCGGGCCAACTACGCTTCTCGTTGGCTGGTGGAGCAAGCGTCAAACTTGGAACAACGTACGGTCTATGCATCCGGCCTAGCCTCGCTGGGCGACAGACCGTGGTTCACTCTGATCCCCTCGCCGGAGCGGGCGCTGGGCACGGTGGAAGCAACTTCGCCGGCCGACGTCCACGATTACGACCTCGAGCGCATGTTGCGCTGGAAGAACGCCGGCCGAGCCGTCCGCAACCATCCGTTGGCGAATTCAGGCAGGCTTGCCAGGTCCTTGGCGATGAGCCGGCGGAGATACGGGACCGGGCTTACCGAGTGGGATGGGTACGTTTCCGACACAAGCTCACATGAATGGCTCTCAAAGAGGCTTGGCGAATCAGGCGTTTCGCCAACCAGCCTGGAGCGTTGGGCAAGGTGTCCCTTCAGCTATTTCCTAGGTGACGTGCTTGGGATCGGCTCCGTCGAGAGACCTGAAGAAGTCCACTCGATCGCACCTCTCGACAAGGGCAGCCTGGTCCACGACGTTCTCGAGCGGTTTATCCGGCAGATGCGCGACGGTTGCACGCTGCCCAGACCGGACGAGCACTGGAGCGACGCGCAACGAAACACCTTGCGAAGCATCGCCCATGAGCGCTTCGACGATGCGGAAGCGCGCGGGGTAACCGGCAAAGCGCTTCTTTGGCAGATCGAAAAGGACCGCATTCTGTACGACCTCGACAGTTTCCTCGAACAGGACGCGCAAATCAGAAGGCGGTTTGGCACGTCGCCGGCCAGTGTCGAGGCACGCTTCGGGTTGCCCGGCGACTCCTGGCCGGAAGCAGCCTTCACCATGGACGACGCGACCGCGATCAAGTTCCGAGGAATGATCGACAGGGTGGACCGGGATGCTTCCGGCAAACGGCTCCTGGTGATGGACTACAAGACCGGCGGGGCGAGCCCCTACAAGAATCTGGCCATGGATCCTATCGATAGGGGGAAGAGGCTTCAGCTGAGCATCTATTCACTGGCCGCGCGGCTTGGGATGGACGAGGACGCCGAAGTCGAGGCGGTCTACTGGTTTGTCGCCGGCGGCGACAAGACCTATCTGGTCCCCGAGGAACCTGTCAGCATCGACCGAGAACAAACTCGGCAACGATTCGAGCGGGGTGTGTCGACGATTGTCGCCGGGATAGGACAGGGCTTATTTCCGGCCAATCCGGGACCGCGGGGCCACAGAGGATTCGAGAACTGCAGGTTCTGCGACTTCGACTCGCTCTGTCCGTCGCGAAGGGACGTGCTCTGGAACAGGAAGAAGGGGCACGATCTTCTGGCCGACTACCTAGAGCTTTCGGAGGAAGCCTAGACATGGCCAAATCGTTCAGGCCAAGAGATGAAGCCGTCCGCCGGCTGATTGGCGAGGCGCTGGACAAGACCCTCTTCGTCGAGGCTGGTGCGGGCACAGGAAAGACGACCAGCCTGGTGAACCGGATGACGAAGCTGGTGTCATCCGGCAGGACCACCCTGGACAGGATATCGGCGATCACGTTCACCGAAGCCGCGGCTTCCGAGCTTAGAGACCGCATCCGCGAGAACCTTGAGCACTCCGCTTCGGATTCCGAGTTGACTTCCGGGGAGCGGAAGCGCTGCCGGCAGGGCGTGGACGACCTGGACCAGGCATCGATACAGACGCTGCACAGCTTCGCCGGGTCGTTGCTCCGGGAGCGTCCCCTCGAGGCCGGCCTTCCGCCATCATTCGAGACGATGGACGCTATATCCAGCGACCTTGCCTTCGAGGAGGCCTGGACGGAGTGGGTCGACTCTAGCCTGGAGGAAGAGTCTCCACTCTTTCAGGAGCTATCGTTGGCATTTTCGCTGGGGCTCACTGTATCCCAGATGCGAGAAGTCGCGCTGAAATTCCATCGCAACTACGACCTGCTGGCGGAGGCATCATTCCCGGATATTCCCTGGCCGGCGCCGTCGGCGGTCCGACAGCTTGTGGACGCCGTGGATGAACTGGAAAGACTGTGTGACTACTCCCAGCTGCGAGAATCTGACGCCCTGTTCGCTCATGTCCAACAAAAGCTGGGGCTTATCAGGAGACACTCCCAGACGGAGCCCGACTCGCCGGCGGCATACAGGCTGCTCCAGAGGATTCTCCCCTTGAAGACGAGAAGTGGCAGGAAAACCGACTGGGAAGTTTCGCCTGAGGTTGGACAGAATGCCGGCGGGTACCTGAAGGATACGATGAAGGAGCTGGACGAAACCGCGAACGAGGAGATCGCCCAAGCCCGGCAATCGGCACTAGTGCCTATCCTGCGAGCGCTCCAGTGGTTCGTTCTTGCCTACGCCGAGGAGAGAAAACGCCAGGGGAGGGCCGAGTTCCATGACCTCCTCGTCTGGGCGCGGGACCTACTTCGGGACAACATCGAGGTCCGCGACCATTTCAGGGCGCGATTCTCCCACCTGCTGATAGACGAAGCCCAGGACACCGACCCCATTCAGGCCGAGATCGCGATGTTCCTCGCCGAGGCGGTTCCGGTGCCGGCTGTCGCCGGAGGCCGGCCCTCCGTTTGGACCCGTATAACTCCGGAAGTTGGCAAGCTGTTCGTCGTCGGGGATCCGAAGCAGTCGATCTACCGCTTCCGCCGGGCCGACGCGCAGCAGATGGCCCTTCTGAGGGAGCAGTTGGGAGGGGAGACCGTACATCTGGTGCAAAACTTCCGCTCCCAACAGCCGATTGTTGCCTGGGTGAACCGAGTCTTCTCCGGCTGGATGCAGGCAGGCAACGACCAAGCTGAGTACGTCGACCTCATCCACCGCTGGGAGGCGGCGACTGGCGATCCTTACAGGCCGAGAGCGTGGTCGCTCGGCGAAGCGATCAAGGGCAGTGTCGATGAGGTCCGGCAGGTGGAGACGCGGGCAATCGCGGGGCTGCTGGCCGGCCTCAACGGCAGGTGGCAAGTGCTGGACGTTGAGGCGACGAGCTCGTCAGGCACCGAGAGCTACAGGCCGGCAAAGCTCTCGGACATATGCATCCTGATGCCGAAGCGGACCGGACTGAGGACACTGGAGCTTGCACTGGATAACGCGGACATCCCCTACAGATTGGAGGGCGCCTCACTGATATTCGCCACCCAGGAGATCCGAGACCTGGTGAACTGCCTCAAGGCGATAGACGACCCGACCGACCAGGTCGCGGTGGTAGCCGCGTTGAGGTCGCCGGCGTTTGCCTGTAGCGATGTAGAGCTGCTGAGGTTCCACCAATCGATAGGAAGCTTCGACTACCTGGCGGACCGCGGTGCGGCGAATTGCGCGGTAGCCGAAGCTCTCGACGAATTGCGCCGGTATCACGGAGGCAGGATGTGGACTCCCATCGCGGACCTGATCGACCGTTTCATCCGGGATCGGCTGCTGATGGAAGCCGCATTGGACCATCCGAGAACCAGGGAGCAGTGGAGGCGATACCGCTTCATGGTCGAGCGGGCGCGGGCATTCGCCGAGGCCGGCGGCAACTCGCTGCGGCAATTCCTGGAGTGGGTCGACCGTCAGGCCAAAGAGAACGCCTGGATAACCGAGACTCCGGTGCCGGAGGGAGACGAGGAGGCGGTCAGGATTATGACGATTCACGGTGCAAAGGGATTGGAGTTCCCGGTCGTCATCCTCACCGGGCTGAACTCCGACCGCTCGCCGCGTTTCGATAAAGTTCTGTTCGACCGTGAGGGCAACAAAGTTGAGGTCGGAGTGGGTCCTGAGAAGAGTCGGATTGCCACTCCCGGCTATGAGGAACTTCTGGACAAGGAGCGCGGCCTGGCAGCCGACGAGTTTGTCAGGCTCATGTACGTAGCGGCAACGCGGGCTAGGGACCACCTGGTCGTGAGTATGTTCCGGAAGGTTGAAGACAAGAAGTCAGACGCCTCTCGAATCTCCCATCTCATCGACGGCAGGGACGATCTTTGGGAGAGGGTAACAGAGCTGTCACCGACGGTGACGCCTCCGGGAGTCCGCCGGCCGGCCGAAGAGGATCCCGCGGACCATTCGATCGAGAAGCGCGACGAGTGGCGCCGGCAGCGAGCGGAGACGCTGTCGAAACAAGGCCGGCCGGCCTCGGTTGCGGCCACCAGACTGGCACGGGAGGAAAAGGATGAGCCGGATCCGGAAGAGCCGTGGAAGCGCGGAAGGGCCGGCACTTCAATCGGCAGCGCCGTCCACGGGGTGCTCCAGACGATAGACCTGGCGACCGGCGACGGCATCGAGGACGCGTCCCGCTCCCAGGCTTTGGCCGAGAGCATCCCCGACCGAGCGAGCGAAGTTGCCGGCCTCGTCAAGGCCGCGATCGATAGCGAGGTCGTCAAGCGGGCGGTGCGTTCGGGCAAGCTCTGGAGAGAGGTCCCGGTCGCTGTTCCGGCAGGGAAGGGCGTGCTGGAGGGCTTCATTGACCTGCTTTTCGAGGAGGACGACGGCCTTGTCGTGGTCGATTACAAGACAGACTACGTCGCAGCCGCCGATATTGAGGAGCGATTGGTCGAACGGTACCGGATACAGGCCGGCTCGTACGCGCTTGCGGTCAAACGCGCGACCGGAAAGCCGGTGAAAGAGATAGTGCTGCTGTTCCTCCAGCCAAGAAGCGAGCGTAGCTTGACCGACGTGCCGCAGCTCATGGCCGAGGCGGAGAGACGCGCCGAAGCATACCTGGAAGCAGCCGGCGGAGATTCCGGAAGTGCGTGGGTTTGAGTCTCGTCGGCCCTAATTGAGATTGAGAGATCGGCGGGGGTGTGGATTATGAGCGCCTTACCAGAGAACTGCTGCCGTACTCTCTATAGCAGCTTGACAATCGCGGCTAGGACACCAGTTTGCACTATGAACAGACCAGCGACCGCAAGCGCGAATCGCGTTTGACCCTTGGCGACAGCGGTCTCGAGGTTGGCGAAATCCTCGCGGGTGGCTAGGTGATCTATCTTGCCCTCGATGCGTCCAATTCTCAACTCAATCGATTCAGCCGCCAATGTCGTACCTCCATCGTAGTTGAGTCCACATAGTTGATGGTAACAGATAGTCCACGCAGTTGAAACGTGGGTGCATTAGCAGCTTTGTGTGGACGCCCCGTGTGCGCGTTGAAGAGTCACACTCCCGGCCGGCGAGCCCTCCTAAACCCGGGACAGGCTCCGCGTGAGTGGAGATGGGTCGAAGACCCCCTGGCCGGCGTAGGGAGACTCGCTGTATAATCTGATCGACGACAAGGGGATGCATGGTTTCGACAGTGGAGGTAGATCAGAAATAGCAAGCCGGGGCGCCGTAACTCCTCGTTAACAAGACGGCAACGGCATTAACTGCCAACGAAGAATACGCACTAGCCGCCTAAACTAGGCGGTTACGTTCACCCTAGCCTCGGCCTGGCGGGTTGGGAGTGAGCGTCGTAATGCCAGGATGCGACGGTGAAGTCCGCCGGGAGCGAGCCGTTCAAGACAGTCCCGGTTGGCCGGAAAGTATCCTGTCTGTGGGAGACTAGCCGGCGAGACTCAAATCACTGACTAAGCTTGTAGTCGATTTCTGGTTCAATCTGCTGGACGCGGGTTCGATTCCCGCCATCTCCACCAATATTTCTCTAGGTATTACCGCGCTAGTTAGAGTGGTATCCTTGGCGTCCATTGGGATGGTCCATGAAAGGCGGCGCGGCTCAGATTGTCCACTTCTGCGTTTCCGACAACTGCTTTGAAATTCTGCGTTTATCGCGCCTCCCTGGTTGTGGTAACGTTGTTAGATGAACATGTGTGCTGAAAAATGATCTCAAGTAAGTTCATTGCGCCGGCCGAGTCGCCCAACGGCGGGAGCACTGACGAACGCCGATCCTTACACGAACGATTTGAAGACCGCCTCTGGGTCAATCAATCTCTAACACGTAAGATGGTGTCTTATCAGGGAAATCGTCACGCCCCCGGATTCCGCTGGATGAAATACAAGGAGGGGTTTTCCAGGGGACTCGTAGAGCAGTTAATCGCGGAGGTGGGACCGGAGTCCGTCTTGGATCCCTTCGCTGGGATCGGAACCACGCCTCTCATCGCCGCCGGCAGAGGCTTGCGCGCCGCCGGCATCGAGATCATCCCCGTAGGCGTGCTTGTGGGGAATGCGATAGCCCATGCTGCCAATGGACTGAAGCCGGACGAGTTTAGAGTGGCGAGCGATTCGCTGCTCACGCGTGTGGATTCCGCGAAGGAGGCGCACGAAGAGCATGCATTTCCCCACGTGCGAATTACCGAGTCCGCCTTTCCGCCCGAAACAGAATCGGGGCTCGCCAAGGCCCGGCAGTTCATCAACACGGTAGACGATCCTCGAATTCGAGCAATGTTAGAGGTCGCCTGCATGAGCGTCTTGGAATCCGTCAGCTACACGCGCAAAGACGGTCAATACCTTCGATGGGACCTTCGATCAGGTCGCCGGCTAAAGGCCCGCATAAACAAGGGCCCGATCTCGCCATTCGCAGAGGCTCTACGCGCTCGCCTCCACGAAATGGCGGAGGACATCGGGTTGCTCAAGCACCGATACGGGAATGGAGCCCCTGAACTCATCATTGGTTCGAGCTTGGAACGCCTCCGACTCTTGCCCGATAGCTCGTTCGATATGGTCATCACGTCCCCACCATACGCGAACCGCTACGACTACACTCGGACCTATGCCCTCGAGCTCGCCTGGCTTGGGTACGACCAAGACGCTTTTGCCACTCTACGTCAACGATTGCTAACCGCCACGGTCGAGAATAAACCCAAGACTGAGTGGATGCGGAACGTGTACGCGGGATCCACGTTATTCGATGCGGCAATTGGGCTATACAGGCGGCAGAGTGCTGTCCACGAAGCTCTCTCAATCCTCAGGGAGCGGGTGAAGGAGCTAAGTAATCCGCACGTAGTCCGGCTGATCGAAGGATATTTCTTTGAAATGGCCGTTATCATCGCGGAGTTGGGCCGCATCGTGCGTCCCGGTGGGACCGTGATCATGGTGAACGACAACGTGCAGTATCACGGCGAAGAGGTGCCGGTGGACCTGATCCTATCCGACTACGCGGAAAGCTGCGGATTCGAATGCGAGCGCATCTGGGTACTGCCTCGAGGCAAAGGAAATTCAAGTCAGCAGATGGGGCGCTTCGGCCGGCGGGAACTGCGCAAATGCGTCTACTGGTGGGTGCGCGGCAATGACTAAGCTGGACGACGCGAAAAGGCGTTCCGCCGTCATCGCGGAGAGAATCCGGCAAAGAACCGATCTCAAGTTACGCGAGGCAGTCAGAGACTTCGAGCGCGATCTGAGCTTCGAGCTAATTGCTGACTATGCGATCAGCGAGGAAGCGTGGAACCACGTAACGGCCTCTGGATTCGATCCCAAACTGGTCTTCGCTCATCCGACGTTGCTGCGCCAGTTACCGAGAGCGTCGGAGTATTACCGTGGCATCGCATTGTTATCCCGGAAACGAGTCGCGGAGATAGCAAGTTCCGTGGAGCCCTGGGAAAACAAGGCTCGAACGCCTACCGTGACAGAAGGGCGCGCCGCTCGAGTAGCGCAACTTTATAACGCGGTAATCTCATCGATTATAGAGGGAATCAACCGGATGGACTCTCGAGAACGGATATAGAAACGTCATCGCCAACATGGGCATCGGATTGGATGGAACTGTCCGAAACCTGATAGGGCAAGATGCGGAACAGCTCGTAAAAACGAGGATAAGGAAGTGGCTGGACGGCAGGAACCTGATAGTCAGCCACAGCGATAATGAAACGCGGTTCGAACTGCCTGTCAACTACTCGATGCGCTACGGATCGGAGCCGGATATTGAATTCAGCCGAATCGTTAACGACGAGCCTGAGGTAGTCGCGACGATTGAGATAAAGGGAGGCAAAGACCCGGCCGGCGCGCTAGAGAGGCTGGGAGCGATACAGAAAAGCTTCGAGGCGACACCTCCGAATTGTGTCAACATCCTCATCGCCGGGGTGGTTACCGACGAGATGGGCGAGCGATTAACTCGGATGGGAATAGGCAAGGTCTTCTTACTTGACGATCTGGTGAATGAAGGAAGACCTTGGGAGGAATTCCTTGACGAAGTGTTCCACTACACCGTACGGATCACCACCACGAGGATCGCGACGCCGGAGTAGAACCCCCTGATTAACCTCGCTCCAAGTGCTTGTTCGCACCGTCGCAGTGGTATCACGAGTATGGTGACCGGTGTTCACGCTCTTACCTTGGTCGCAGCGGGGAGCAGATTGCTCATAAGCACGACCGATGCGCACGCATTGCAGAGGTCATCGGTTCGGGGCCAATCCGGCCCACCAATGCCGAGTCCGTGGCGGCTGCACCAAGATGACCTCTCTAGTTGTAGCAATTGTCAATGCAACCTTCCAATGGTGCTAGATGAAGGGTGAGTTATAGAAATATGGAACCAATAGATCCAGACCCCTACAGATACGGCGAGCACGATTCTCGGCCTTTCTTTTTGAACTCGGATCACTATTTGCAGGCTCACAAAGCCATCGCAGATTTCGCCAAACGGGATTCATCGGATCAACCGCTCCAGACCAACCAAGCAGGCCCCTATAGGCTAGTGCCAAGGAAGCAACTTCTTATTGACGATGAAAACAGATTTTTACCGATTGACGGATATTTTTCATTCTTCAGCGATCTTCTGGGATTCTCGAACGAAGTAGCTAGAGGAGGCATGGACTGCCTTCCCGACTTCTTTGGGGGAGCGTTCGTAGCGGCCCGTGCGAGCCCACAAGTAAAAGTCTACCTGCTTTCAGACTCATGTCTCGCATTTGCACCTGTAAATGAGGGCCCTCAATTCGTCCAATTTGTTTCCACGATTATTTCGCGTTGGCTCTTAAATGGCCTCATCCCCCAATCTGCTATCGGATACGGCAGTTTTGTGGAGCGAAATCCCTTTTCTGATATTAAACCGGCCAACTTCTTCGGAGTTCAGGTCACCGGTACGGCTTTAGCTAACGCTGCGGATTTCCTAAAAGCCAAGAAGCCACTCGGCTCCAGAATACTCCTTACGACCGACGCTTGGTCTCATTGGCCGTCGGACCACGTAGGGCTCATAGGCTTAGATGGGAATGGCAAACGCGAGTTCTTTCTTGATCGCACGAGCCAACAATGCTTGTTTGATTGTGTCTATTACCTGTTGTGTCTTCGAGACCACAAGCCAGACTCTCGCGCGTTCAAGCACTACATTTGGTCTTTCGCATCGAGAGCGTTTAGAGGAAGAGTCGGCATACCAAAGTTAGCAACTGAGCTTGCGGCACCTTACTTCGGGGATGGCTCCCTTAAGAACATCATCTGCAAGATTGACGAAGTAGTAAAGCTATACGAATCCGCCAAGTCCTAGGCCTGGCTGGGAGCTTTTGAGTGACGTGTACGAACGTAAGTGAGCAGCGTTCCTGTCGCGGGAATGTCTGTGAACCACGTCACCATACTCAAGGTGCGGCTCAAGCCACCGTTCTACAACTCGCCGATCAACCGGATCTCCGCCAATTGCAGGACCAGGCCGAGGATCTTCTAAGAACCGGATCCTTCGACTCGCTGTCCTCGGCCCAGTTTGCCGTCGCGGAGCGTTACGGGTTCCCGAGCTGGCAGAAACTCGAGGCCTATGTAGGGTCGGTCGGTGGCGGTATGGGCGAACTGGAACGGGCCATTCTGGATGATGACGTTGTCTCATTGACGGCGCTGCTGCGGGAAGATCCGGGTCTGATTCACCGCGAGGGACACTGGGTCCGGCGCCGCCGACATAACGGTTATCTTCCCTTGGCCTATGCCGCGTTCTTCGGCAAAGTGAGGGTCATGGAGACGTTGCTCGCGACGGGGGCGGACGTCCATGCCGGAGGTGATAAGGCGCTGCGGGCGGCGGCATATTTCGATCAGAATCTTCCAGCAGTCGAACTGCTGATGAGTCATGGCGCCGACCCGAACGCCACGACAATCTCACCATCCGGACATCCGTACAGGGTGATCGACTATCCCTGCATGACGATGGCGCCGGCGATACTGAGATTTCTTCTGTCGCATGGCGGCCAGTTGCAATCGGATAATGTAGGCATGATCCTGGCGACGGACGAGCGCAGGCCCGGCAACAAGGCAGGTTGCCTCGCTGCGATCCAGGAGGCCGGCTTTGAACTCCCGGACACGCCGCCCATGGCCCTCCACCTGCGTGACGTTGAACGACTAGAGGAGCAGCTGCGTAGGGACCCTCGCCTGCTCTCGAAGGTCTTTAGGGAAGAGGAGATTTTCCCTTCTGAATTCGGCTTAAATCACCCCTCACCTTACGCGTTTGCAACCCCTTTGACCGGCGGTGTGACGCTGTTACACATGGCCGTGGAATTCTGCGATCTGGAAGTAACGGAATGGCTGCTTATGCGCGGCGCCGATGTCAATGTCAGGACGGCCATCGATGAACACGGCTACGGAGGCTGGACCCCACTGTTTCACGCCGTGGCCACCCTCCACGTGCCACGCGGCTTTCCTGAGTTTGCCGGCTTGCTGCTGCGGCACGGTGCCGACCCACAGGTGCGCGCCTCGATAAGAAAGCCAACGACGGAGGGTGACTTTGTCTCCTGGGAAGACGTGACGGCTGCGGAGTACGCTCGGAAGTTTGTTTATCCGGCTCTCGTAAATCACGAAGCTCTGCGGCTGGTGCAGGGAGGTTAGCTGAAGGCCAATTCGTCCGCTCAAACGCTGAGCTATGACGCTCCGGAACTACGAGAATGGTCCCCCATGCCGAATGAGTGTCGTTCATTTTCACGGCATTGGCCCTATCCGGCTGTTCTCTCTAATATCAAACTCGAGGCTGGGAGCGATACAGATGAGCGTCGAGGCTACACCTACGAATTGCATAAGAATCCTCATCGCGGGCGTAGTTACCACTGAGATGAGGGAGCGCTTGACCAGAATGGCACTCGGCAAGATCTTCCTGCTTGACGACTCAGTCGAGGACGGGGAGCCATGGCAAGAATTCCTTGTCGAGGTGTTCAACTACACCCTCCGAATCACCGACCCAATTTTCGCGACGCCGGAGTGGAGTTGCGGCGGGACCGGGAGCTGTCCGGGGAAAGTTACGGCAATCGACGGCACACTAGATGCGACTCGCCGCATTTTCGTCCACATGTGAAATGCAAGCGTCGCATCACACCAGCGAAACGGAGTAGCACACGCGGCAAACGAAGACGATGTCAAGACACAATAGAGACTACGATGGCGATGATGCCAACGACAACTCCACTTCCGGACAACGCCCACACCCAACGAGACTTCCAAGCTTCATAACGTGACTTGCCCTGACCTATAGCGAAGTAGACGGTTGGAATCAGAATTGCGCGTAATTTGCTTATGGCATAGCCAATTCCTACGAGAATTAGGAATGCATAATATCCCAATAACAAGGTTTTCCAGACGGTCCCGCCCTCAATGTCCGGTAGCACGATAGTCCCATGCGAAACGAAATTGAGAATGATCATAGCAATAGCCAAGGACCATGACACGCGCATAATAGCGAGCAGATAGTCTCTTCCGATAATAAGAGATAAAATTCGATGCCTCATGCCATCTAGGATATCAATGATCTTATCTTTGATTGGTGACATGTAATCATCAGGACAGTGAATTGTTACTCTCAAGGAAGAATCCGATTCTGGTGACAAGTCGATGGAGACAGACTTCTGATAATCATGAGAACGAGCACTGAGTGACATTTCTACAATCTGTTTGCTGGGGGCGTTCTCGAAGGACTCTAGGTCTTCCCAGCAATTGAATTCTCTCTGAACTTCGTCCGCACAATCCGCTTCAAATACGACGTTGCCAAAGCCGTCTTCCATCAGTGACCAAAGTTTTTCAAGATCGGACAATTGGACGACATATGCTCCCTTTTTTTCTGTCCTAAATCTTGACCTCATCTCAATTCACCATCTGTCCTATTCCCCGGCACAAAACCAGCTAGTGTAATCCTTGTGCCGTATCTATGCGCGTGGGCATGCACCTTCCAGCGCAGATCGCGTCGAGCTCCTATACTACGGCGGTGACGCTCGCTCTTAACTCTCGCTCGCAGCGGTGCCCGCCTCAAATTCCATCTACCGGTGCTCTGCCGGTCCCTGGGCCAAGTCTGGGCAAAGTTAGTCACCGTAGCGCATGTCCGCAGGTTTACAAGTGGATGGATTCTACCATAAAATGTAAACCCAAAGGAGGGATAAATGTTCGGCGAACGTCTCAAGCTGGCTAGAAAACGCAGCGGCCTGTCGCTACGGGCGCTATCCTCACGCATCGAAGGCATTGTTTCGGCCCAGGCCATAGGGAAGTACGAGCGCGGCGAGATGATGCCCAGTTCGAACGTAGCTATAGCTCTGTCAGACGCCATGGGCGTATCCCTCAGCTACCTACTGAGCCCTTCAAACGTCTCCTTGGAGTCGGTTGAGTTCAGAAAGCTGACTTCAACCAGGGCGAGGGAACGAGCAGCTGTGGAGGCAGAAGTGCTGGATCATGTGGACCGTTACCTGCAAGTTGAGGAACTGCTAGGGCTCTCTGGCGATGTGCGGGAAGAACCCGACGGTGCGCCATACCCCATCAAGGATGTCGAAGACGCAGAGCGGGCGGCGATGTCGCTGCGCTCGGCCTGGAACCTCGGCGGGAGTCGAATTCCGGACTTGACCGAGCTGATGGAGGATCATGGCATCAAGGTCTTCAAGCTGAGCTTACCCGAATCTGTGGATGGGCTCAGTTGCCGCGTGCGCCGGGTCGGTGGAGACGACGTGCCCGTGGTGATCTGCTCCACCGCGAAGTCACTTGAACGACAGCGGTTCACGATGGCTCACGAGTTGGGCCACATTGTCTTGGACATTCCTTCCACCATGCAGGAAGAGAAGGTCTGCCATCGATTTGCCGGCGCCTTTCTGGCGCCTCGGAGCGAACTCATCAGTGAAGTTGGACACCGGCGGTACAATTTCGCTTTCACCGAACTCATGGATATCAAGAAAATGTTCGGCATAAGCGCGGCGGCCTTGGTAATGCGAATGCGTGACTTGGGAATCATTAAGGAGTCGACCATGCAGCGCATATTCCGTGGCATCGGCCGGCGCTGGAGGCGGAATGAGCCCTGCCCACTCAAGCGAAGGGAGAGCCCCAAACGTTTCGTTCGTCTCTGTTTGAGAGCGCTGGCGGAGAACGAGATATCGGAATCCAAGACCGCGGAGTTGCTACGGATGCGAGTCAGCGAAGTCCAGCGCTTCATGGAGGGCTCGGCTGCCTAGGAAACCATTGAGGGTCCTGGTGAGCGACAGCTCCGTCTTGATCGAATTCTCAAAACGCAGGCTGCTTGACAAGATATTCGAACTGGCAGTCGAGTTCGCGGTGCCGGACTTGCTCTTCCACGAGGAACTGATCGACCTGGGCCCATACAGCCGGCAGGATCTTCTTCGTTTCGGTATGAGAGTTGAATCGCTGAATCCAGAGGGGGTTGGTATGGCAATCGCCTATCAATCCAAGCGTCCTGCATTGAGCCTGGTGGATTCTTTCGCTCTCGCCCTTGCCAATCACCACGGATGGCACCTCCTCACGGAAGATAGGATCATGCGCAGCGTCGCCCAATCAGAGGGAATCAAGCACCGCGATGCGATGTGGATCATCGACAATATGTTGACGGCTGGAATCATATCGCAAGGGCAGATCGTCACAGTGCTTGAAGCTATGCGAGACGATCCAAGATGTCCGGTTCCAAACCGTGAATTGGATCTTCGGCTTCGTAGGCTTAGCGTCTAAGCTGGCAAATTACGCCTCTGGCTTTATAGCAGAGTCACCCGCCGGCCCAGTCCGTCAAGCTCTCGGCCGACACGCTGATTGGTTCTTGGCAAGCCGGCTGGCCAACGTGCTCAAAGAACTGAAATCGCTCTGACGCCGGCGCCTATCGTATTACCCAGAGACTACGACGAGCTTGTCTCCTAAATCGCCTGGGGCGTATCGACGTGGGTGGGCACGCCCTCCTCGGCGAAGATCGTGTCGATCTCTTCCCGAATCTCGGCGTCGAGCTTCCACCCTACCGCGGCGACGTTTTCCTTCAGCTCCCACTCGTTGCGCACACCTACCAAACCGACCGAAACTGCCGGATGGCCCAGCGTCCAGGCGATGGCCAACTGCGCGACTGACTTGTCGTGCCGGCCGGCGACCGCCTTCAGGCGCTCGACGACCTTCAGCTCCTTCGCGAACTCCTCTTGCTTGAACAAAGGGAGCTCGAACGCGAGACCTTTGCTTCTCCAATCGCCCTCGCCGAAGGTCGTGTCCGGCGTGAACGCGCCGGCGAGGAGCCCGAACGCGAGGGTCCCATAGGCCATGTACCCAATCTTCTTTTCCAGGCAGTAGGGTAATACCCTCGACTCCATTCGCCGGTCGAACATGTGGTAGCCGACCTGGTTGGCCGCCAGATGACCGTGCTGCTCACACTCGTCCATCATCTCCGGCGTGAAGTTCGAAACACCGTATTGCCGGATCTTCCCGTCCGCCTTCAGCCTCTCCAAGGCTCGTATCGTTTCTTCGAAGGGGGTGTCGTGATCGGGCCAGTGGATCAGCAGCAGGTCCAGGTAATCCGTTTCCATTCTGCGAAGGCAGCCCTCGGCGCGCTCGATGACAAAGTCATGCTTCGAGTTGCGGCCCACGTTATTCCCATCCCCATCGATCCTAAAGCCCACCTTGCTCACGAGGACCACGTCTTTCCTTCGGTCGCCCAGCGCCTTTGCGAGAAGGATTTCGGAATGGTACGGCCCATACATCTCGGCAGTGTCGAAAAGAGTGATTCCGTGGTCGATGGCGGCGTTTACCGCGTCACTAGCCTCGCCAACGTCGATATGCCCGTAGTCGGTCGTGCTCATCTCCCAAGTTCCAAACCCTAACGCCGAAGTAAAGAGTCCGCTGTCTCCAAGCTGTCGCTGCTCCATAGCCTCTCCCTCCTATGGTGACATCAAATTTGATGGCGCGGTAAGTCGAATGCCTGCTCAAGATTCTGAAGGATGAAAATCAGGACGCGGCCGGCTTCTTGTTCGGATGTTTTCTGCAGTCGCCATCCACAGGCACATTGGCGTCAATGAAGGCCGCCCGGTCTACGGGCTGCGTCCAACTCCCGTGAGAGCGTAGCAGGGTCCGGCGGGTCTTCCACCTCCAGCGTAACCAGCCGGCCGACCGCCTCAATACGACGCTCTAGCATGACGCGTTCATAGGCATCATCGATCAGTCGCCGCACCAGGTCAGAGATGGACACACCCATGTCTTCGGCAAGCTCTTCCAGCCGCCGCTTGAGTTTCGCATCGAGTGGTAAGTCCAACCGGTCCATATCCGGACTCCCCTTGCGCGGATATTCGATCGTGGAATTAAGTTTGCAGTGTGCCAATGTCCTCAGTCAACCCCGCCGGCAAGACTGAGACTCGTTCAACTTACTTGCCAGCCAGTTGCGCTCTATGGAGATCATCAGGTCACTCTGCAGGCGGATCGTACAGTCACGGGCTCATCCCCGGTGCGGTGAGCTTGTCTCGCGATTATCAATCATTCGAGAGTCTATTCTGCCGTGGATCTAGACTTGGAAACTCCTTGTGGGACAACATCATCTCCGTTCCAGGTACTTGATCATCTTCCGTAGCATTTCGTTGAATCGCTTCTTCAGCTCCTCCAAGTCTTGTCCGTCATATTCCAATCGGACGTTCGCAGCACCAACGGAAAACGTCCACAGACAATGGTGCGTGTCCGAACTATTCTTGACTTCCATCAAGACGTGCTCGTCCTGCCTACCTTGGAAGGTGGTCAGGTAAATCGACAATCTGATGGAGATGGTCCGCAATTGATCTGGCAAGGCCGAATGGTCTGGGAAAGATGGCAGACTGGCTGAGTCTTCGCAGAGGGTAACCACTCGGCCATCTATCGTAGTTACGAAGAGACTGACCATTGTCCGTACTTTAGCGAACACATCTGAGAACAACTCTATCCTGCCTTGGCAGTATCCATAGAACGGATACAAGACGGCAGTCAAATACTCGTTGGCCAATAGAGTTTCATCCCCGGTTTTCGCCAATGATCGCTTGAAGAGAGCGATTTCCTTGTCTATGTCGTCCACATCTTCTATCGACTCTCCACGAGCGGCTTTCAGGTGAAGCCTCAGGGAGTACTCGCAGCAAGTTGCGATATAGCTGATGAATGCGGTTAGATCCTCCGTCTTATCGGCCTGTTCAAGCTCGTTTAGGTACTCCCCTCGATTCTCCTGACGAATCATCGCCACCGTGTACCCATGTTTGATGAGGATCATGTTCAACAGCAGCCGGGCCATGCGTCCATTCCCGTCGTCAAAGGGATGGATGCGAACGAAACGATAGTGGAAGGTGGCCGCAATGATGATGGGATGTTCGCCGGCGCGCTCCTTCGACCTGTACCAGTCGATGAGGTCGCTCATCACCGGCTTCACCTGCTCCGGAGGGGCAAAGTAGATTGTTTCGCCGGTCGATGTCTCAACGTTGTTGGGCATAGTCTTGTAGTCACCAATCGAAATCGTCCGTCTAACTGGTCTCCCATCCGGAGTCGCCGCGTCCATTTCGTAGGGTTCCTTCAGCAGAATCCGGTGGAGATTTCGTATGAAGACTTCGTTTAGCTCGTGGTCGTCGTTGATCGCGGACTCAATTGCCTTGACAGCACTGTCATGCCCTTCGATGTCCAGGTGGTCCCTCATGGGCTTGCCGCTCGCGGTAAGCCCATGGAGGATGAGGTTGCGGGTCTCTCCGAGGGTAAGGTTGTTGCCTTCGATAGCGTTCGAGTGATAGTTCGACTCGAGCCTGAGCTTCTGTTCCACCTGCGCTAAAGCGATGGCCGGCAGCGGACGCAGACCGTCGAGTTCTTCCTTGAGCCGGTCGATGGCGTCAAGTGCGTTGATCATCTTGGTGACTAATCTCGTTGCTCAATTCAGTTCGAAAATAGGACCGCCAAAGCCGTAGGTCCAACCGCGCCAATTGCCAACTACACCTGTGGCTATTCTCATTAACGAAGGTAAGTATCCGGCGCGCTGATGGATCCCGTCAACGCCGCCGGTGGGCGAACAGCAGACACGCCTGAATGTCCTCAGTTTCCAAGATCGGGTATTCTCGAAGAATCGTTTCGGCAGTGTCACCGGATGCGAGCATTCCCAGAATGTGCTCAACTGCGATGCGCATGTCGCGAATGATTGGCTTTCCGCCAAAGATGTCTGCCCGCACGGTGATGCGATTTAGCAACTCAGGATTGGCGGTCATGTATCTCTCCTTCCACGTTACGCAGATGATTGCTTGTAATTCGGCGCCGCCTGTAGCATAGCACCCGATAGAAACTTGTCGTCACTGCTGGCCCGCGAATGTGTGCAAGTCAACGTCGCCGGATTGACCGGGGCAAGTCTCGGATTCTCTTGCCGAGACCGAGGCCTACAAGTCCGAGTGGCGTTAGGTCGCGCTAGGGCGCAACGGATGCTGCCAGCGAAGTTCTGGGAATCGGCTGAAGTCGGAGTCCGTCGACACCATCGTACAGTCATGCTCTATAGCGATCGCCGCGTGCTGAGCATCGGCGACTACCTTGCCAGTGGCGCCTGACGCGCGGCACAATCCTTCGAATATGTCCAGATGATCAGGGCCGGGAGTCACAATCCGCGCCGTCGGGCGTTCTACGAGCGAGGCAACGAACGCCAGCGACTGATCAAGAGAAGACTGCGGATCAAAGATTCGAGGATTAGTTGCGACTCGGAACAAGCCCGAGAGAACTAGCACCGAGAGAGCGAACGGCTCCGGCCCAGTGGCCAAACGCGTTAGCCAACTCGCGTACTCGGCATGATCATCAGTCGAGTCCTCGACATGCGAATGAATCAGGATATTCACATCCGGGAGCAACATCTACATTCAGCTATGCCGGCGCGCGAATTGCTCCACGTCGTCGCCCGCGTCGAGGGCCCTGGGTCGGTCCAGATCGATGCCGGGGCGGGGACGGACGCCGCGCACTGTAACCAACCGGAATGGCGGCGGCTCCGATGGCTCCGACGCTTCAGCGCGTCAGTCAGCGTTCTGGAGATATAGGCGCTCACGCTGATGCCGGAGGCGGCCGCAGCCCGCCGCACCTGCTTGGCCAGTTGATCGTCAAGCGAAATCGTCATTCTCATGATGCACAGCATATCAAACGGGCATCTAAGCATAAGCGCTGATCAGGGCGTGACCTCGTAGTACACCTCCGCCACCTTTTTCCCGCCGGCGTACACGAACACCGCGTAGTGGCCGGGCGCCCACAGCTCATTTGGCTCCCTGCCCACACTGGCCCAAATCACTGTACCGGCGGGCCCGGGATACGTAGGCAGCGTGAGCCTCACATGGTTGAAGTCGAATCCGTCCTGGTAATGCTCCACAATTTCCACCGGCAGATCCTGGCGGTCCGATACACTGAAAGCAACGTCTATCGCAATGAACAAGTCTTCGCCAATCCCTTGGGAGGAAAAGGTGGACACGCGCGGTCCGTCCTTTCCGGCCGCGAGGTAGGCGTCCTTCACCAGCCCGTTGATACGCGGTAGTTCAACGTCCACCTGGCTCCTATCGACATGAGAAAGGTCGTAGGCACCGGCTCCGTCATACCAGCGAGCGATGACTGCGTCTGCGGCTCCGTCGTCCGAACGAAACGCTGCCATGACGTGATTGATACCTAGCGAGGTGCCGGAGTTTTCGTCCGCTTCTTCTTCCATCTTCGATGTGAGATAAAGCTCTCGGAACCCTAGCTGAAACTCCCGGGCTCCCAGGGTACGATACAGATCCATGAACAGCCGTTCACCCAATGAGTAATCGCAATCGAACCCAGCGTCGCCACGCAGGAATCCCCGAGACTCCAACTCGGAGATACTGCCGGCGTGAGCGCAAGGTGGGCTAGTAACCGCTGGCGGACGCCCGGTTCGCGCAGAATCGATAATCGCGGCCATAATGCGAACGGCGCCCTCGGCGATCCATCTGGTATTACCGAACCAGTAGTGGTGGGACACTTCGTGAGCGATGATCGGGCCGGCGCGGTCCGCTCTCCAACTCTCGTCGTCGACATCGGCTTCAGCGCGGATGGCGATGAAATCTCCGAAGTTCCTTCCCCCTGCAGAGCCGGGAACGACGTCGTCAAAGAGCAGACCTACGTAGTTCGTCGGCAGGGGCGCGTCCAAATATGCTTCGGCGCTGCGCACCGCGTGCTCCAACAAGTCCATGGAGCGCCCCGCGCCCGGAGCGGTTCTAGTTATGGTGAGGACCACTGCGCCAGACAAGGGTAGGGTGGCCGTGCGCCATTCTATGTCAACAATATTCGGATCCAGAAGATCGTTTACGAGGGAGGGATTGGTTTCCGCGACGCCGGCAAGCGTGGCGACGATCGGGGTCAGTTTGCCCGTTATGCCGCGTTGCAGAACGGGGTGAGACAACACGGCATTAAACGTCTCAGGCGCGACGTCGGCGAGCCTTGAGAGTGAACACGTCGCGGCCCTATTCGGCGACTCGAAGGTCTCGAGAAACGGCATACGCGCAATCCGCAACGCCGCTTCCGGGTCCTGTCTCGCTATCATAGCAATATTGACGATAGTCAAGGCCTTCTCGTGGGTGATCCCGTCTTGAACCCACTCCAATGAAAAAACGGTCCTAGCGAGCTCGGGATCAACCGACGACAAGTAGGATATGCCATACCTTGCCGTGATTTCAGGCTCTTCAATCCCATCTTCTATCCAACTCAAAGATACGACCTCCCAAGCAATTTCAAAATGGCTGACCCCAAAATGGAGTATGCATGTTTTCGCCGTGGTCTCTGGTTAGTCAACGCGATCTCGCACCCGCGCTCAAGATCCTACGCTCGAAGCCAGAGGGAAGGCTCTCCGCCCTGATGCAAAGGATATTCCTGATCGCGCTAGACTCCAAATCGTGAATCCCGTCCTTTGCCCAACCCGACTTCCCGATTGAGGAGGCCGGATCTCGGCCCCCTGCCTCCAACCATGGCCCATTCTCCGAATCGCCGAAGATAAACGTCGCGGTCTTCGAGGTTGGAAACTGTCACACTCGTCCGAGAACCGGTGAACGTTGAAGACCGCTTAGCGGCAACCACGACCTTGGGAGTGAGCGAGTTGATGACTGCCGGCGTCAGGGGACAGGCAAGCGCTGGCGTCAGGAAGTTGGTAACCTTGCGCACCAGAGCCGGAATGGCCGTCGGTGTCGCGATGTTTATTCTTAGGGGACTCCGCCATTCGGCTGATGTCCGTGCCCGTCAGGGCGTGACCTCGTAGTACACCTCCGCCACCTTGTGTCCATCAGCGTACACGAAAACCGCGTAGTGGCCGGGCGCCCATCTCTGCGACGGCGGCAGGCCCACCCAGAACTGTCTCCAACCTCCGATATACCCGGATTCGGCGGTCAACTCGCCGCTCCTGCGATGGAAAACGAACCCGTCTTGGTGGTATTCCACGATCTCCAGGGGAATTTCATAAAGACCGCCTGACACGTCGTATGAGAACTTTAGCGTGAGAACTATCCAATCGTCCAAACCCTGCACGGGAAACATGTGCAGGAGAGGTCCGTCCTGGCCGGTGGTCAGGTACGCCTCGTCGATTCGGCCATTGATGCCGGGTAGGGTGGGATCGATCGGCCCCCTGTCAATATAAGAGAGGTCGTAGGGCTCGGTTCCGTCGTACCAGCGAGCGATGACGACTTCTGCCATCCCATCGACTGAGCGAAACGCTTCCTTAACATGGCCGATGCCCAGGGATGTGCCGGGACGGTAGCCAGTTTGGTGCTCGACCAGCGACGTCAGATATAGCTCGCGGAATCCCCTGCGGAATCTCTCGGCTCCCACCGCCCGATGGAGGTCCGCAAATAGCCTGGAGCCCAGCGAATAGTTACATTGGAATCCAGCGTCAATGGGTTCGAATTCAAGGAACTCTAGCTCCGCGATGTTGCCGGCGTAGGCGCAGGGCGACCTCGTAACCTCCGGCGCACGTCCGGTTCGTGCGGACTCTATGATCACGGCCACGAATTCAGCGGCACCCTCGTCAATCCAGTCCGCGTTGCCTGCCCAGTAGTAGTGGGCCACCTCGTGAACGATGCCCTCGCCAGCCAACTCCGCTTCCCAACTGCCATCATCCACATCATACTTGGGAAGGATCACAATGTGAGTGCCGAAATTCGTTCCCGATGCAGAACCTGAGACAGCATTCTCGAAGAGCAGACCTACATAGTTGGTCGGCAAGGGCAAGCCCATGTACGCCTCTGCGCCGCGCACCGCGTGCTCAAGCAAATCCATGGAGCGAGTGGCGCCCGGCCCGGTGCGGATGATGTATAGGCCCACTTCTCCCGACAACGGCAACATGACCGTGCGGGATTCTAGAACGACAACTCCTGGATGGAGGAGAACTTCGATAAGGGCGGGGTTCGTTTCCGCCACGCCGTGCAGAGTCGCGATAATCGGGGCCCACTGGTCCGTGATGCCGTCACTTAGGGTGGGGTGGGACATTACGTCGCGAAATGTCTTGGGCTCGAAGATTGCAAGCCTAGCGAGTGACTCCATAGCGGACACATCGGCCGGCTCAATCGTCTTGAGAAATGGCATCCCCAAGACCCGCGATGCAGCGTCTGCGTCCCTGCCCGCCAAGTAGGCAAACTTCTCTATGAAGTTAACTTCGAGATCCGTGATGCCATCTCGCACCCACCGCCGTGTGACGAGGGATGAAGCGACGGGACGATTCTCAAATGCGACGTCTAGGATGCCCTGGATTGCCTTGGACTCCGCAGCGTCGATACCGTTGCGTATCCAACCCCGTTTCTTGATCTCCGCAGCCAAGCGCGGGTCTACTCGTTCCAGCCAGAGACCGTGCTTGTAGTTGCGGAGCCAGGAGGAAGCCGCCACCGGAGTGGGCGCTGTGGTAGCGGTTAGCTCAGGAGACGGGGTCGATGTCGGATTGGGTGGGATGGTCGCGGTCGGCACCGTGGCCACAGCAGCTGTTGGAGTGGGCGGAATAATCGCGGATCGCACGTCGGAGACGATCGAGGCAGTCTTGTCCGGTCCCAACAAGAGTCTGGATAAGCAAAACGCGATCACCGCGATTGTCCAGACTCGTCCCCACTTGCTGCCGGTTGAAACCGGTACCTGCCCAAATGATGAAGCCATTAGCGCTCCTCACTGCGGATGTGACAGTTCAGATTTGAGGGGAACTAGGAACTTCTGGAACTTAATCCGGGGTGCGCGTACACCGAGCCAATCAGCCATCGTTAGGGTATTGACCCCCATTCTCGGATGTCGGATAGCAGATGTGCCCGGTGTCGAGACGGAAGTCTTTCACTCACATACAACCATAGCTATCCCAGACCGCACCTTGAAGTTAGAGCGTTGTTAGGACAACAGGGCAACCTCAATCGGAAAGTAGTCAGCCGCACAACTTTGGACAATTGTGAGGGGTTCAGAGTTTGTCGGTACTTTGCCGGCGGGGTTACCCGGCGAGATCGCCCAATTGGTCGAGGATGATCGAGGTAGGGGGGCGATCACTGATCGAGTTGGCTACGTACTTCCAGGCTATGACGCCGTTCTGGTCCACCACGAACGTCGATGGCGTGGCGACGTTGTCACCCAAGAGATTGAATACCCTATAAGCCTCCGGCACTTGCTGGGATGGATCATACAAGACTGGGAACGGTATGCCGACCTTGCCAACGATGTCACTCGCGCCGGCAAGGTCATCGACGCTGATCGCGACCACCTCGGCGTTTAGCGCCTTGATATCCTCGTACACACTAGTCAGCTCCACGAGCTGGGCTCGGCAGAATGTTCACCAGAACGCCCGATAGAATACGACCACGACGCTCTTTTCTCCCCTCAGCGACTCGAGGGCGAACTCGGGGCCGCCGGCCGATGCCAGCACGAATCCGGGGGCAGTGTCCCCAACTTCGGTTCCGACCAATTGCTGAGTGTCTTCCGGCTCGACAGTAGGTGTCGGCAGGGTCTCGGTAGGAGTATCGACCGGCGTCGCGGTAGCGGTATTTTCCGCTTGGACGGGCGTGAAGGTGGCCGCCGGCTCGACCGTGGGGGTAACGGTTGGTGACGGAGGGATCGGTGTCGGCTCGGGCGTCGGCGTGGCCGCCGCCGCGGCCAGAGTGCTCAGGACTGCTGCCGAACGACCCGATGCGTCGCCCGTGTCAGATTGTTCGACACAGGCGGCCGAAACCAAAACCAAGACAACAAACACGCACGCTTTGGCTGCTCGGGTCATAACTGAAGTGTACCAGACGGTGGCACTCGTTATGATCGCGAAACGTCTAAACGTAGGCGCCCTGGAGGTGGAGAATGCCGACTTAGTAAGCGCCGGCTAGGAGTCGGACTCTCCTTGCCAGAGCCGCCAGCCGGTCGCGCCCAGGACTAACGGCAGCAGCGTGTCTACGACCGCCCAGATCACCCAGGCCTGGTGGTTGCCATCCAGGCTGTCGCTGCCGAACGCCAACAGCGAAAACCAGTTGTGCAGAAACAGTATCGTAACGCCGGCGGTGACGAAGAATCTGACTTTTGCGTCGAGATAGCTGCGGCTTACCGGTTCGCCGGAGTCGATACGGCACTCTTCCCGCATGCGGGCGAGGTTGACCTTGAGGGCAAACGCCAATGCGATGACCATCAGGATATCCAGCACGTACCAGATACTCACCACGTCAACGGAATCGACCAGGAATGGGTTGATGATGAAGAATACGGCCACGAGGGCGGCCACGACCAACAAATAGGCTCCAATCAGCTTCTTCAGTCCATCCATTGCTACCTCCCATTGCGCTCATTTCCAATTGCGACGCCACAATAAAACCGGTCTTGAGGGTATCTGCGGGCGAAAACGAACGTCGCCCATACGTCTATTGATTGTGGGTATCATATCAGGCCGGTGGTGATCAATCGCCGGCCACGCCGCTGTCAAATACCTTTGACGGAACTCTGAAATGCGCCTATGTTGGGATCGGCATATTCAAGACACATTACACGAGATTACACTAGACCGAGTGGGAGTTCCCCATGACCCAGATTACCGCGCGGGTCCCCCAAGCCCTGGTGGAAGCGCTGGATGCGGCGGCAATGGAACTGAAGCGAAACCGAGAGGACATTATTCGTCAAGCCCTGGAACAATACTCGGATGACTTCGACGACCTGACCGTTGCAGTGGACCGGCTCAGCGACCCCGCCGACCCGGTACTGGACTGGGACCAGGTCAGGCGCGAGGTACTGGGTTCGAAGTAGGCGAAGGGCAGCCACATAATTAAGCTCGCATCACACGTACCGCCCTCGTCTCCAGGCTCGTTGCCCACATAACCCCGAACTATATCTATATCATGTACCGTTGAGAGATCATTTCAAAGACCTTATAATTAGTCCTGTTTAAAGACCTGGACAGGGGGAAATCTTATGGAGATAAAGTTTTCGGAGGACATCGTGCCGCTAACGGACCTGAAAGCGCACCCCGGCAGGCTGATGAAACAGGTGGCGGAGTCACGTCGGCCTGTGCTGCTGACCAGTCGAGGGCGCGGTGTCGCGGTTGTCCAATCTGTTGCCGAATTTGAGAGCGGCCAAGAGGAACGTGCCTTTATGCGGGCGGTCGTTGAGGGACTCTGCGACCTCGATGAGGGGCGGGAACTGTCTCTTCACGAAGTCAAAGACCGGCTTGGCCTCGATTAGCCAATGGCCTTCAGGGTCCTCCTTGCAAGTTCCGCGTTGGCTGACCTTCAGGCGATCCATGCCTGGTACAACGAAAAGGGCGTTTCTGAAATGGGCACGCGCCTCGTCAGAGAGGTCGTTGGGCGCATAGAGCACCTCGCGGATCATCCCGACATGGGACGCGTCGTCCCGGAATTCGGTCAATCGTTTCTAAGAGAGATAATCCACCCACCGTTCCGGATCATCTACCGACGCGATGCGGACGCCGTACGGATTGTGCGCATTTGGCGGGGCGAACGCCGGCTTGACTTGCCGGAGCAAACGACTTGACCCAAGCATCGATCGCTCGCCTCTTGTCTATCTCGCTCGTATCATTGCGAAACGAGAGGCACGACAAATGAGCAAAAGAACAGCCCGATCGGACGAAGACGACGAGGTCGCAGACGCTGGTACCGTTGGTAGACGAAGTCGGGCGGTCAGCGTAAGCGCCGACCTTATGTTTTTCTTGGCTCTGTGAGATGCGGATTTCCAGGATGTGCTGGTGGAATTGGAAAGGCGTTTCGGTGTTTCGAGGATTGATGAAAAGGAGTCGCGCCAGAAATGAATCTACGGGTTGGAGTGCCGAGCAAGGGTCGTCTTTACGATCAGACTAACGAATTGATGGAACGGGCCGGCCTGCGCCACCACCGGCATGGGCGAGGGCTCTTCTCCAGCGTGGCCGGTCTGCCAGTTGATTTCATCTTCCTCAGGGCGAGTGACATTCCCGTATTGTGCGCCGAAGGGGCAATCGATATGGGGGTCACGGGAAGTGACGTCGTTGCTGAGTCTCAGGCTGACGTTATCACTCACTTGGAACTCGGTTTTGGGCGATGTCGCTTGGCCCTGTGTGTTCCGGAGGAGAGTGCCTACCAATCAGTCCGAGACTTAGACGGGTGTACGATCGCTACAAGTTTCCCGAACATGGCACTATCCTTCGCGAAGACCAATCACCTGAGCGCGCATGTCGTTCCGGTTTCTGGTTCTGTGGAGACCATGATTGCATTGGGCGTGGCCCAGGCTGTTGTGGACATTGTTGAGACCGGAATTACCTTAGCGGCGCATCATCTAAGGGTGCTTGAGGAGCTAGGCAAGTTTGAGGCTGTTCTTATTGGTGCAAGAGCGACTTCGGACGGACAGATCGCAAAGAGGATCGTTCGTCGCGTTGAGGGGGCGATTATTGCGTTTAACTATTCGTTGATAGAGTACAACATACCCTCACACTGTCTTGAGGAGGCTGTTGCGATAACTCCTGGGTTCACGTCGCCAACGATTAGTGCATTGGAGGATAAGAAATGGTTTGCAGTCCGATCTATGGTTAGGAGAGAGGAGGTAGTCAAGGTGATGGAAGATCTATCTGAAACAGGTGCAACTGCCATCTTGGAGCTTCCGATAGCAAACTGCAGACTATGAGCCGCAAACTCGCAATCGTAGCGACGTTGCCTGGAGATCGGATTGTGGAAAGACCAGCGTCCAGTGAGGAACAGACCGTCTGATCCAACTGTCGCGACTTGACCTAAGAGTTGATCACTTACCTATTTCGTATTACACTCGTATTACGGCGAAGCGAGGAGCATCTGTAATGAGCATCAGAACCGTCCGATTGGATGATGACGCCGAATCAACTCTGGCAGCACTTAGACAGAGAACTGGTTTATCGATCTCTGAGGTGCTAAAGCGCGGCCTTGAGGCTTATGCGGCGTCTATTCACAACGAATTGGCCCAGACTCCCTACGAAGTGTATCGCCGGCTCCACCTCGGGCCCGGAGGTGATGCCGTGGCTCCTGCCAAGCACGCCAAGACCGCAGTAACAGACACGATCAGAAAGAAACACAGGCGTTGATCTTGGTCGATACCGGCCCGCTGGTCGCGTTATTCGACCCCCGCGATGATGCCCACACGAGGTGCGCAACCGTGCTCGCAAAGCTAGAGCATCCGATTGCCACCACTGTCCCTGTCCTCACCGAAGCCTTCCACCTCCTGCGGCCAGCCAGCTCCGGCGCTATGCGCCTCATGGACTTCGTGGCCTATGGTGGCCTCCAAGTTCTGTACCTTGACGACGCGGGTATCTCTCGGGCGTTCGATCTGATGGTTCAGTACGCGGATTCGCCCATGGACCTAGCGGACGCGTCTTTGGTCGTTGCGGCGGAACGTCACGATCTGCGAACGGTCTTCACGATCGATCGTGACGACTTTGCCACCTATCGCATAAGGCGCGGCCACAGGCATTTCGCGTTCGACGTAGTAGGGTGATCCAATGGTGTTCGACATCTCTTAGGCGACCGAAGCCAGTTCAGACTTGCCGGGAGCGAATTTCGGGCCGGACCGCACGTGGCGCATCGCCTCGTTCATCTCCCGCCAGCAGCCTTTCCAGAACGGGATGAATCCCATCCCACCCTTTCGGATCGCGCGACGATGACCGTTCCAAACAACCAGACAGGTGCCGAAGAAGAGAAAGCGTTGGGCGGCCTCGGTCAGGACGAACAGTGCCGGCCGGCGTTCTCCTCGGAAGACCGCCAGGTAGTCGCAGTGGAAACGGACGTGCTCGCGTTCGTCCCTCAGGACTTGATCGCAAATTCGCCGCAGGACCGACGATCCGGTCGACTCGCGCAACGCGGCATAGTATACCTTGGCGATGATTTCGGCCGTGATCAGAACGGAGATCGAGATTTCGAGACCGCCGAGTTGGCGCAAGCGTCGAAAAACCGTGTCGGGGAATGTCCTGGAGCGGCGCGGAATGCCGGCCAGGTCCATAAAGCGGCCGAGGTCCCGGGCGTGCCGCTGCTCCTCACGGACGAAGAGCTCGATGACTTCGGCGTAGGCCGGCGTCCGCCGGTGGGCGGCATACTCGCGGGCACAGCGCAAGATGTGCCGTCCCTCGGAACTCTCGCCGAGCTGAAACTCGCGCACCGACTCCCAAATCGCAGCGTATTCGGATTCGCTGATTTCCGCGCCCCGCTCCCACGGGATTTCCAGGAGCGATTCACGATTGTCTCGATAGTAGTCGAGCCAAGACTCGGATAGGCTGGTCTCCAATGATCGGGTTGCTGTGGCTGTGACGGGCAAATTCTCTCCTTTTGGCCGAGGTCTGGCCCGGCCCTTTAGATAGAGTGTAAGTCACGCCCGCCAGCAACCCGCCTGCACCGCCTGGTCGAGTCGTGTGGTGCGACCCGGCACTTGAGGTCCTCGAAACGAAGGCCGGCTGGTCCCGCCGGCTACTGTCCTGCAACGATGAATCCGCGGTACGCAGTGAAAGGCTGAGTGTAGTATTAGGCGGCGGCAGGTCCCGCTCACGAACATGGAGTTTCAGAACGATTGTCGACAACTGATGGGACTCCGCGCACAACCCTTCTGCATTCAAAATAGGCGGTTCCGGATTCCGCACTTATCCAAACGCGGACAACTCACCCCAATCCTTGTTGTCGTTGATTCCCCACCGGTAGACCCTGCGGGTCTCGCCGGCCGCACGGGTCGAGACCAGACTTCGTAAAATACCGACTATGAACTTCGACTCCTACCAAACCGGCAATTTCTACGACGAGCTCTTCCGCTCCGACGCAAGTCCGAGGGAGGAGTTTCGCCTTCTGGTTGAGCGGATCAACTCGCTGCCGCAAGGAGAGCTTATCCGCCGGCAGCTCGTCGCCGAACGTGACTTGATGCACATGGGAATTACGTTCAACGTATACGGCGACGAGCTAGGCCAGGAGCGTATTTTTCCGTTCGATCTGGTGCCACGCCTCGTCACCTCCCAGGAGTGGGATTGGCTGGAGAGGGGGTTGCAACAGCGCGTTCGTGCCCTGAATCTCTTCATAGACGACATCTACCACGATCAGAGAATCGTCAAGGACCGGATAGTCCCCGAGGAGGTCATACGCTCGGCCCAAGGGTTCCATGAGGCGTGCGTCGGTCTCAATCCGCCGCAGGGCGTTTGGTGCCATATCACCGGCTGCGACATCGTCCGTGACAGCGACGGAACAATCTACGTGCTGGAAGACAACCTGCGTGTTCCCTCGGGCGTTTCATACGTTCTCCAAAACCGGCTGGTCCTGAAGCGAACCTTCCCAGAAGTCTTCCAGGGACTGGCAGTCCGGCCGGTCGACGACTATCCGGGTCGTCTCCTCGGCATGTTGGAGGATGTCGCGCCAAGCGGCCGGACTCGAACCGAGATCGTCCTGCTCACTCCGGGACCGCTCAATTCCGCCTACTTCGAGCACTCATTTCTGGCACAGCAGATGGGTATGGAGTTGGTGGAAGGGCGGGACCTGGTGATGGTTGATGGTAGCGTGTTCATGCGCACGACGGCCGGCCTTGAGCTGGTCGACGTCATCTATCGGCGCATCAACGACGACTATCTGGATCCCAAGGCCTTCGGTACAGATTCGCTGTTGGGCGTTCCGGGGATCATGGAAGCCTACCGCAAGGGCAGAGTTACACTGGTGAACGCGCCGGGGCACCGGAGTCGCCGACGACAAAGTCATCTACGCCTACGTGCCCCAAATCGTGCGTTACTATCTAGGTGAAGACATCATCATCCCGAACGTCCCGACTTACCTTTGCTGGGACGATCGGCAAAGGGAGCACGTGTTGGCAAATATCGAGAAACTGGTGGTCAAGCCGGCCAATGGTTCGGGAGGTCAGGGGATGCTCGTCGGACCTCACGCTACGGCGAAGGACCGCGAGCAGTTCAAGGACCGAATCCGGCAATCGCCACGCGACTACGTCGCCCAACCTACGCTGTCGCTCTCTCGGGTGCCGACGCTGACCGAGGACTGCTTCGAGGGCCGGCACGTCGACCTGCGTCCTTTCATTCTCTATGGACGCGACATTTACGTTATGCCAGGTGGGTTGACCCGCGTAGCGCTCCGCAAAGACTCTCTGGTCGTCAACTCCTCGCAAGGAGGGGGAAGCAAGGACACTTGGGTACTCTCTCCACCGACGTTTTCTGGGACGGACTGAGGGTAATTTTCTCGATGACCAGCGATCACCACGCCATTGCACAGGCAAGGGCCAGACGATGCTGAGCCGGGTGGCGGAATCCATCTACTGGATGAGCCGATACGTTGAGCGGGCGGAGAACGTCGCCCGGTTCGTCGACGTAAACGAGTTCCTGATGCTTGACCTGCCGCCGGGCATGCCGCAACAATGGGCGCCGCTGGTCGAAACGACCGGCGATGTCGAGGATTTCAAGAAGCGTTATGGACAGGAGAGTCAACCAAACGTCATCGCGTTCCTCACCTTCGATCAAAAGAATCCTAACTCGATTCTCTCCTGCCTCCGCCGGGCGAGGGAGAACGCCCGCTCGATCCGGGAAATCATCTCGTCACCGATGTGGGAAGAGATTAACGAGACATACCTCCTTGTCGAGGAGGCGGCTGCCAGGAATCGCGGCGACGCCGCGTACGACTTCATGCGCCAGGTGAAACGCGCCAGCCAGACTCTCGAAGGCATCACAAACGCGACGCTTTCCCACGGTGAGGCTTGGCATTTCAGCCGGATCGGGCGTTTGTTGGAGCGGGCCGACAAGACTACGCGCATCGTCGACGTGAAATATTTCATGTTATTGCCCTCGCCGGCTGACGTCGGAAGCCCGACCGACGACCTGCACTGGACGGCCGTATTACACTCGACCAGCGCTTTCGAGATGTATCGCCAGCGCCACGGAATGGTCCGTTTGGACAGGACCGCGGAGTTCCTGGTTCTAGACTCTGAGTTCCCAAGGTCCGTGCGAAACTGCGTAAGGCGGGCCGACGAATCGATGCACACGGTGACCGGCACCCGCCCAGGTACGTTTCAAAACCAAGCCGAGCGCCGGCTGGGCCGGCTTGTGGCGGAGCTTGACTATACTGTTATGAGCGAAATCATCCTCCAAGGTCTGCACGAGTTCTTGGATGATCTTCAGGTCAAGCTAAATGAGGTAGGTGATGCGATCCATCAATCTTTCTTTGCGCTCAGGCCTGTCGGATGAGTACTCTAGAGGGAAAGCGGTGAAATGACATTCTGCCTGGGAATCAATGTTCAAGAAGGCCTGATCGGAATAGCCGACACCCGGATCACATCCGGTAACGAGACGCTCACCGCCCGCAAAGTAAGCATCTATGAACAGGGCGAAAGCGCCTTCTTCGTCATGACGTCGGGACTGCGATCTATCAGTGACAAAGCATTGACCTATTTCGAGGAGGCGCTGTCGGAGCAGGCGGAAACGCTCTTGCGACTCTTCGAAGTCGTCAATTTGGTAGCCACGCAGATTCGCCGGGTATCGGCGGAGGACAAGCAGTCGCTTGAGGAGGCCGGCTTAGCTTTCGACATGAAAGCGCTCGTTGGCGGCCAGATGCCCGGGGACAAGACGCACAAACTCTACCTGATCTATTCCGAGGGGAACTGGGTGGATACCGGCAGGGGAACTCCGTACCACGTCATCGGCTCAACTGGATATGGAAAACCCATCCTGGACCGCACTCTAACCTACAACGACCCCATGCAACACGCGTTCAAGGTGGGTTGCTTGGCGTTCGACTCGACCAGAATCAGCGCCGCCGATGTCGACTTTCCTATAGACGCGGTGTTGTACCTGCCCGACACATTCCGCATCGTGGAGCACCGATACGAGGAGGAAGACCTCCTGGAAATCTCCACCTGGTGGCAGGAGAACTTGCGCCAGGCGGTGCAAGACCTGCCGTCGCGCTGGCTCGAGAAAGCCTTCGCCAAGCTAGCTCCTGTCACAAACCACAGGCCCGCGAACGACTGAGCGGGCCGGGTTCAAATCTCGTGCGATTCAGGGTCCGCCACACCACTAGCTATCGCTACAGCCGGCCGGTTTTCCTGGAGCCACATACAATCCGATTGCGCCCACGCTGCGACAGCTCGCAACGGCTCCGGGGCTCCCGACTCCGAATCGATCCGCAGCCGGCGATCATCAGCGAGGCCCTGGACTCCGAGGGCAACGATGTCGCCTATACGTGGTTCGAAGGAACGACCGAGTCTCTGATCGTCGCATCGGAGTTCGAATTAGAGACCCTGCGCCGGAACCCGTTCGACTACATACTGCTGGGTGAAGAAACGCATCACCTGCCTCTGGGGTATTCGGCGGAGTGGCGCGATCAGCTCGGCCGCTATATTGCCGGCTCCAACGGACCCGACGGTCCTGTTGGGAGATTCGCTCGCTCGATCGCAGATTCGGCCGGCCGCGAGACCCTCCCATTCCTCGCGGTCCTCAACGGACGCATTTCCAAGAGCTACGAAGTAGTGGTGCGGGAGGAGGGCGACCCCCTACCGGCGGAGGAAACTTTGAAATACACCAAGGCAGCCTGCCGCGATCTCGCCGTTCTGTTCATGGAGTGTTGTCGGTCGCTTGGGATAGCCAGCCGGTTCGTGAGCGGCTATCACCAGGGAGACCGCGTCGCTAACCAGCGTCACATGCACGCGTGGGCGGAGGTCTATCTTCCCGGCGGAGGTTGGCGAGGATACGACCCGGCATATGGCCTAGCCGTCGCCGACCGGCACGTCGCGGTCGCCGCATCTGCCGCGCCTAGCTTGGCCGGCCCGTTGAGCGGCAGCTTCCGCGGCACCGGTGCCACCGCGACCATGGACGCCGAGATCTTCCTGGAGACGGCTGAATCTCAGCCGGAGTTGGAAGCGGGCGCCGGCTAGGCCGAGGAATCTTGAGTCCGCGTTCTCCAATCGGTACGAAAGTCTAGATTCCGAATAAACTCGAAAATGTTGATGCACGGCAGGTTCAGATCCTCGCAAACGTCAGGCAAGTGGCGGTTTGCCCGTTTTTGGCTTGGCTTGGAAACCTCGTTGGTCACGACCGTACGCCGTCGCTGTTCGTCGGCGAGCGCATAGGCAACGAGAAATGGGTCCCGACCGACTTTCACAACTTCGTCATCTGTCAAATCACGGGCGTATCCCTGACTTGCCACCTTGGAAACCAACTCCACTTCGACGGACTCATCGAGTACAAGCAAATCCCTACTAGCAATTAGCCACTCCACTAGCGCATCCGGGGAAGTCGGTGCCGGGAGGACGATTTCTTCGTACATTTCCTGAGGCACCTTCACCCGGCCCATTTCGCCCATCGCAACCAACCATTCCCAGAATTCCGGGACGCGGTCGATCGGATAGTAGTCCCTGTCCGCGTCTACAAGCACATTGGAGTCGAGGAGGTAGAGCACGTATACGAACTATGGCGAACGCCCGACCCCGATCAGCGGCTGAACCTGCCTGGATTTCACCCCTAAGATCCGTGCCGCCTTGGCCGTTGACAAGGCATCTGCCGCCATCAGGCGACGTACCAGATTGACTATTCGTCCACCCAACCGATGGCGACGTACCGTGTAGTAATTGGGCCCAGTCTCCCGCTGGCTGCTTCGCTCGCGGTCGTTTGCCCGGTTTTCACTCCATTCTTTGCGGTAGGCGGCACCCAGCCGGACAAAAGTCTCATGGCTGAGAAGCCGAGCGCTATATGCTTTGTACGCAACCATAGTCCGGCTCACATTGAACTGGTCGGCCAGGGCACTGACTTGTTCCAACAGCAACTCATAATCGCCTTTATCGTCGAGCACAGCGAGATCCAGTTCACGTGCAGGCAGCAAGAATTCTCCGGCAACATCGTTGCAGAACCTTTCGAGTTTGCTATCGCCGAAGGGTCCGCTGACGCCAGTTTGTCCCAGCAGCAGGTGAACAGTCTCATGTAACAACGTGAACGACCACGCCGGCCTGGCGTCGTGATCGTTAATCACAACAAAGGGAGCTATGCTGTCAGCTATGGAAAACCCGCGAAAAACGCTAGTGTCAAGTGCGGTAACGTAATTACCCAAATCGCCCTTGAGAAGCACGAAAATCCCCGCCTTTTCCGCACTCTTGCGTAACAGCCGGAAACCCGCATCCGCATTTGGTTCCGCACGGTAGTCTTTCGAATCGAGGCCTAGGAGCGATCTGAGGGATTCAAGGACTTCCTCCGACTCGTCCCCAAGCCGGTGTGAGCCGATGAATGACAACAGTTCCGCCTCATCCTCAAGTACGGCTCGAACCATGCTTTGCCGTGCTCTTACTTCCCGAACCAGCGAATCCAACAATGCCTCATCGGATTTCGAATTATCCTTGGGAAAGTTGCGAAAGTCGGCGCCGCGATTGCCCCGACGGGGAGGCCTGGATAGGTAGAAGGTTAGAAGCGGCCGGCGGTATTGGGCTTCCATCTTCAACAGCTGAGGGCGGGAGGGTTCCTTGTCGCCGTTTTCTAGGGCCGCCAGTTTCTCTGTTGCGGTAGATCTTGAGCTATTTTGGAAGCCCAGCTTCTTGGCCGCTTGTTCTCGGCTTAGGCCGGCCGTCTCTCGGGCCCAAACGATGATTTCAGGATTGACCTTGGGCATCTTGTCGCGATCCTTACATACGCGCTACAGAGTTCCTTTACGTTAAGATCGGCCCATTCAATTTAGCAAGGCAGGTTGATCGTATCACTCAAACCGGGCTGGCGCTCCTCGCGACGCTTCAATCCACACCTGTCTTCTTAGTAGGCGATTCCCCTGACAACATCCCCGCGCCGACATCTGGAAGCAGTCTTCCCTGAAATAAGTAAATGTTTTTTGGAAGTCCCCTACCAGGGCATCGTGCGCTTGGTGTACCGCCGGCCGATATCGGCCGCCTCTTCTCCGTCTTCGCCGCAGGAACCAATCATGACGCCGGCTTTGATCTGGTCGATTACGTTGTCCGGCCCCATCCGTTCGAGGAATGCGATACCGGCCGACTTGCAGGCTTGGAAGACACGATTCCGCGCCCGCCTCATTTCCGGAGGGTGGGGTGCATCGTGCGCGTCGGCGTAGCCAAACGACATCCCCATATCGCCCGGCCCCCACTCGGCGGCGCCGATCCCGGGGACCAGTGTGCTGGCCTCGGCACTCTCCACCGCGATACGGTTCTCGATCTTCAGACAGAGCAGGATCTCTCCATCCGGATTCAACGGCCATGGATCCGCCAGTTGTACGTACTCCTCTTCGCTGACCCCCCAGATCGCGGCGGCCGGCCCCTGTCCTCCCTGTCCACGCCGGCCCTGTTCCAGTCCTTGGCCGACGCCCAGCTTGGCGGAACCATATCGAGCCGCCTCCACAAACGCCCGTACGCCGGCCGGTTGCTCGGCGTGGCACAAGATCAGGCCATGTACGCCGGTAGATAGCGCTTGCTTGGCCATCCAGGCGTTGGCCCGCACCACCTGCTCGCTGCTACCGTCGGTCGGCAGAGTTACAAGTACGGCCGGAGTACGATGGCCGCTCTTGGTTGGGCCGGCCGCCACCAGTCCGCGCATAAAGGCACGCAAGCCGGCCATGTCAAACGGATGATGCTCGCCCTCGGCGATCAGATAGTCCGCCCAGGTATCTGCGTAGTGGAGGCCGACTTCATAGGTCAACTCGGTCACGGCCGTGTAGTAGATCGGTTGGCCTTGCTCAAGCAACTCGATTGCGCGATTTATTCTCGCCATGCGGTGCTCCTGATCAAATCACTATGAGTGAACGGGGAGTTAGGCGGATCGTCCTTCATGCTGTGGGTTGGACTGGCGCACTCTTATCGGTAACCCAAGCGCGAAGAGCAGCCCGCGGCCGAGCGCCTGCGCGAAGTGTGAAGAACGAACAGTGAGGCAGGTTTGAGCGGATTATCGGCGCACCGTGCGCTCTACAGACCAGCTCGCAACATAGACTGAGGGACCTAGTTCTGACCGCTGAGCGCGCGCAGCGTTTCCGCTTCGTCCTCGGCTGACTTCCACCACAACCACATGACGGCGGCCGCGCCAACCACGGCTCCCACGCCGAACCCTAATATAAAACTCATCTATTACTACTCACCTTAGATTTGTCGCCAAGGTATCGACGCCTAACTAGTGATAGCATAGTACCCCAACTAGCCGACTAAAACAAACGACCGACCGGACTTAACATCCACCTGTTAATTCGGTTTGGCTGAGTCCTGGTCGCCAACATCTCTTCCAGTGTCGCTAAGTGAGCTTAACCCGGCCATATTCTTCCGAACTCGACTCACGGCTACACTCGTCATCTTCGTACTTCTCACATGCCTTTTTGGGCTTTCCATGGTGTGATCTAACTCGCGACGGCGGCGAGTCAAATAAATGTTCACGCAGTTCGACTTGGCGCAACTATTCTAGAGGGGGCCACACACCAGGCGATGGGCATCGCGACCATGATTGAAAACGACGTGCCTTCAAACCAACTCTCACTGATCGATCAACCATCTGTGTCCATAACCTCAAAGGTCAGACTTTGGTTGATCGGCCAAAAATCCATTCGCCAATGCCTAAGAATGTCCCGCCCAAGAAGCGATGGCAAGCCGGCAACGTAGCTGGATTGTCCGGGTCGCATAATCCTTATTTGGATGAGGTATGCGATCAAGCCTTCATTATCATCATTAAACATGACGACGGCACGTTCGACGTAACACATAGCAGTTCCGCCCACACCATGGACAGGCGTTTCTTGATCGAGCAAGGAGTAATCAAGCCCAAGTCGCTCGGCATCCTTGGGCATCAACAAAGTGTAATCGGCGCCGGTATCCACAAGAAATGAAATCGGGCCGCCAATCTCCAAATCCAATATCTGTAGGTGACCATCGAGTTGGGGACGACCCGTTCCGTCATTGAAGCGACCATGTAATGTCACTAGAGAATCGTAGCTACAGGATCCGGATCTATGTAGTGTATATAAACCCGTTGCCGACGCAATCCTGCTGCATCGGCACGGTAAAGAACTTCACCTAGTGAATTCCCGACTACCCTAACCTTGCCTTCATGAAATCCAACCCATTGTTTCGGATATTCCTTCAGCAATTCACTATAGCGTGAGTCAAAGTCCCTCGCATTTGTGCCGAAAACTTCTAAGTCCTCGCGTATTTGTTGGGAATCATCCATGGAAAGCCAGTCGATATGCTTCTTTTGCGCTTGTCTTTTGTCCATGATGTCTCCTCTCGATCTGGACATCGGCGATTCTGTCTAACTCAACCTCCTTCTCGACTTCAACTACCCTCTCGACTTCGACAGCTACACACTTGTCCCCCAATCACGCACATCTATTTGGAACGCTCGCGCTTTTGCTATTGGAAAGAAACAAGTATCTATGTGAATAGAGTGTGCCATATATTCCAGGATAGCGCAGGGTTGTCAAGCGCCAATCTTGCAGCCGCGTTTGCGTGCACTCGCGGAGGTCGCAGGCGAAATTGGCCGGCAATTTCAAACTGATTCTCTAGTTCGGGACCGCTCCCAAGCCAGGCCGGTCCAAACCCTTTACCCAAGAGACTCGTGCCTCGGTGGGGAGATGCGACCTAGGTTACAGCCGGCTGCGTGCGCGCGCCGGCAGCTCGGCGCCTCACGGGAATATGCCTCTGATTTCAGTTGCTTCGGTGACCCTCTCGATTGCCAGCATCAGGGCCGCCGTCCGCAGGTCCACCCGGTGACGATCGCTGGTCTCCACAACCGAGGCGAAAGCCTGCGTCATCACTCGTTCCAACTGTGTGTTGATCTGGCTCTCGTCCCAGAAGAACGCCTGTAGACTCTGGACCCATTCGAAGTAGGAAACCGTGACGCCGCCGGCGTTTGCAAGAACGTCCGGCACGACGATCACGTTGTTGCCCTGGAGGATGAGATCGGCGTCCGGCGTTACCGGCCCATTCGCTCCCTCGACGATTACCTTGGCCCGCACCTGGTCGGCGTTGCGCAGGTTGATCTGGTTCTCCAAAGCTGCAGGTACCAGAACATCGACCGGAAGGGTAAGCAGATCGGCGTTTGTAATCGGATCAGCCTGGGGAAAGCCGCATAGCCATCCGGTTTCCTGCTTGTAGAGGTGGACGGCGGTTGGGTCCAGGCCGTTTGGATTGTAGATGCCGCCCCGGGCGTCGCTGACGGCTACTACTCTATAGGCGCTGTCCTTACCGAGAAGCTTGACGAGCTCGCCGCCGACGTTGCCGAATCCTTGGACCGCGACTGAGACAGGCTCAGCGGCCGGCAACCAGCGTTTCAGCGCCTCGCGAATCATGAAGAGGCATCCCCTTGCGGTAGCCTCCAGCCGGCCCTCGGAACCGCCAATGCTGAGGGGCTTGCCGGTTACGACCGCTGGCACCGAGTAGCCATGCAGCATCGAATAAGTGTCCATGATCCATCCCATGATCTTTGGCGAGGTGTTCATATCGGGTGCGGGGATGTCGCGCTCGGGTCCGATCAGGATCATTATCTCGGCGGCGTAGCGCCGGGTCAGGTTTTCGAGCTCGTTCTCGGAAAGCTCATTCGGGGTAACGATTACTCCACCTTTCGCCCCGCCGTAGGGGATGTTTACCACCGCGCACTTCCAGGTCATCCACATCGCGAGCGCCTTGACCTCGTCCAGCGTGACACCCGGATGGTAGCGAATGCCGCCCTTGGCCGGTCCGCGGGCAATGTTGTGCTGGACCCGAAACCCGCTAAACATCCGGATGCTGTGATCATCCATCTGGGTAGGGAAGGTGACAGTCAACTCGCGCTTGCACTCGCGCAACAGTCCTCGCATGTTGTCGTCGAGCTTGAGTACTTCGGCCGTCTCGTCAAACTGGCGCTGCGCCATCGCGAAGATGCCTTCAGGTTCTGCAATGGTTCGTTCAATCGCCATAGCTGTCTCTTCTATTCTCAGCTTCTAGCCGTCACCGAGGTTTTCCGGTGTCTAAGAGACCTCGTCAAGCGCCTCGCGGGCGGCATGCAGCAGATGCTCTGGATTCTCGTCGGGGATGGAGCAACCGTTCGCGAGTATGAAGCGATGGCCGGCGACCTGACCGATCGCGTCCTCCATCTCTTCGCGAATTTGCTCCTTGGTGCCCGCGGTGATCGCTCCGCTCTCGTCGATCCCGCCCATCAGGCACTTGTTGGGTGCCTTCTCGCGGACCTGGGACAGGCTAATCCCGGTAACACGATCGCTCCAGCTCATTACCGGAGCCGGATAGGAGAGAAATGGGTCAATGTTCAGATCGCTGGAGGCGTGCACGTGCAGGGTAGTCAACCAACCCTTACCGGCGCCGGCCAACGCCATTAGGTCATAGGGCCGGCCGAACTCAGCATATTGCAGATCGCTGCACAGATTATCGCCGGCGCCGTGGACGGCGAAGAAGATCCCGTCCGCGCCAGTTTCTATCGCCGCCTGATTGAACTGCCTCAGGTTGCCGGCCAGAGTCGCCAGTGCCCGGTGCAACTGGACTGGGTTGCTGCTCATGTGTCGCGCGACCAATTCAGAGCCGGCGAACCTGATCGCGTAGGCGAGAGGCGAGAAAAGCGTGACGACGATGGGTGTCTCTGGGCCGGCCCTATCACGAAGGATCTCGATAGTATCCAGAATGCGGCCCAAGTCCCCCTGGTACGGTTCCAGGTCCGCTATCAACGACCAGTCATCCGCCGAGCGGATACTATCGTTAGGGAACGGATAGCGAATGTCCGGCATTATCTTGAAAATGTCCAGGTCGAAGGCGCTGAAGAACTCGTCCGTCATTCGGGCCAACGCCAAGGGAGAACCTTCGGGCTTGAAGTGGTGCCAAAAGCAGAGCGGAACTCGGTCAACACCGCCTCCTTCGACGGCGGCGCGTACTCGCTCCATCTTTGTCATGGGTTGCATGATTTCACCTCTGATCTATGCACAGACCGGTACGACGGTCTCAGATTTAGTTTAGCAGACGCCTACTCGGAGAGAGCCTCTCGAAGAGATTCGTGGGCCCTGCGCAGGAGTTTGGCAACCGATTGCCGGCTGATTCCAAGGGAGGTGGCAATTTCCACGGTGCGCCTGCCCTCAACGTATTTGGCGGCTACTACGGACCTCTGTCGGGGCGACAGCCGGCGGATCGCCGACCGCAGGTCGGGCTCGCTCACGGCGGCTGGATCGAACCTGCGCGAGCCGGCGCGCACATTCTCAAGTGGCATCAACTTGCTCGAACGGTTCCTCCGCCACTCCTCTCTCAAATAGGTGCGCAACCTCCAGCGCAGACGGGAACGCAGGTAGTCGATAAACGATACGCCCACGGAGCGATCAAACTCGGGAGCCAACTCTAACGCAGCTACCCATGCCTCCTGGAGGAGCTCTCGCTTTAGCTCGCCGTCGGCCCGTATCAGGCTCGCAGTTATGTCGACGGCCTTGTCGACACCGAAGGCGAGCTGGTCGATGGAAGCTGCCGGCTCTGGGCCTGACTCATCGGGCCCTGACAAGGATCGGGAGGGAGCCTGCTGGCGGGCAGGCGGTTCGCCCAGATCGACGGTATTCATCAGTAACGACGAAGGACGCCCACCGCGATCCCCTGGATCCTTACGTCGGTGACAATCATGGGTTCAAGGTAAGGCGCCGCCGGCTGTAGCCGGATGTGGCCCGCCTCGCGGTAGTATTTCTTGAGCGTGGCGCCGGTTCCGCCAATCAGCGCCACGACCGTCTCGCCGTTTTGGGCTGTGTTCTGAGGGTGAACTATGACCAAATCGCCGTCGTTGATACCGTCACCGATCATACTGTGGCCCCTAACCCTCAGCACGAAATCGTCAGCGTTGCGGGCAAGCGACTCGTCAACCCAAATGGACTCGGAACGGTCTTCGTAGGCTTCGATGGGCTGACCCGCTGCGATTTCACCCACGATAGGCAGCTTGAGGAACTCAGGTTGTTGTCGAACACGGTCGTCGGCCTCAATGACCTCGATGCCCCGAGTCTGGTGTGGATTGCGCCTGACAAAACCCTTGCGCTCGAGTGATTTGACGTGAGCCAACGCGGCCGGCGCCGAGATCCCACCCATCGACTTGCCTATCTCAACGTATGACGGAGAGTAGGAGTTCGTCTCTATGTATTCGGAGATGTAGCCCAGGACGTACCGTTGCTTCTCAGTCAATCTTCGATCCATTTCGATGCCTCCGACCATTGAAGAAGGGGAGCCGGTATTACCATTTATATATAATATAAATACTGTAACTTGGCAATATCTAAGCTTTATATTAAATCTATTTCAGGGCGCTGGGTTTGCTGTCGCGAGTTAGGATATGCTATTATTCGTGTCCGGTTGCATACGCTCCAATAGGGGCGCTGGGATATTCTTTGCCGGCTCCTGCCGCTGCGAACTAAAAGGGTTCGTGGCGCGGGACAGAGGAGCTTACGGCCCGTGGCCGGCATCGCAATCTGCCGTATGTTCTCCCTACTCTTTGGTTGGAGCGAGCAAGCTCACGGATGAACCCCACTCTTCTGACATTTGAAGTTTCTAATAGTCTGTCTGGATTGGAGTCCGAGTGGAATGCCCTGCTCGTTCAGTCTCCCTCCAACGGCCTGTTCCTGAGTTGGGACTGGCAATCTACCTGGTGGAACAGCTTCAGCGAGGGTCAGCTAAACCTGATCCTCTTGCGCGACGCCGGTGAGTTGGTCGGAGTCGCGCCTCTGTTTATTTCAGACGATTGTTGGCATCTCGCCGGCGGGGAGGAGGTCGCCGACTTTCTCGATTGGTTCGCGAAGCCCGGATACGAATCTGAGGTGGCGGTCGCGTGCTGCGACGCGATCCGCGGTCTGGGCGGCTCCAAGATCGTCTTGCGCAATCTCCGGGCAGAGTCCTTGATCAACCGGGAAATAGGCGATGAGCGGAGCTTTGCCGGCTGGAGCGTCAAAAGAGAAGTTGAGGACGTCTCGCCCAGGCTCGAGTTGCCGGGCGAATGGGAGGAATACGTCTCAAGCCTCAGCAAGAAGGACCGCCACGAACTGCGGCGTAAGCTCCGGCGACTGCGGAGCGCCGGCCGGGTGCACTGGTACTCGGTTCCTCCAAGCGAACTCAGTGGGGTTGATTTGCAGGACTTCTTCCGGCTCCACCGTCAAAGCGCCCCGGACAAGGCCGGATTCATGACCGACCATATGGCCGATTTCTTTGGCCGGGTGATGGACTCGTTCCTTCCTTCTGGCACGGCCCTACTCTATTTCCTTGAGTTGGACGGTCAACGAATCGCATCGACGATCTGCTTCAGTTTCCAAGACGAGATGTTGCTTTACAATAGTGGCTACGATCCGGAATACTCCCGGCTATCGGCTGGTTTGCTACTGAAAGCTTTCTGCATAGAGGATGCGATGACCCAGGGCAAGAGAGTATTCGATTTTCTTCAGGGGAGCGAGCCTTACAAGTATGATCTCGGTGGTGTCGACGCTCCCATATACCAGATTACGATGGAAAGAAATGACTGAGCTTGCCGGACGCGTGCGGGGATCGCAAGGTGTGTAGGATCGCGGCGATCAGCCTACACTCGTGCCCATTAGCCGACCTGGGTGAGCGCCAAGCCGGCGGGATGAACGTGTATGTGCGCGAAATCAGCCGCGAGTTGGGCCGGCGGGGAATGGAAATCGACATTTTCACGCGCCTCACTGATCCCGATGTCCCGCCGATAGTCGAGTATGCCGACAACGCCCGGGTCATTCACTTGCCGGCCGGACCGCCGGAGCACATTGACAAGAACGAGATCGCCAATCACCTGCCCGAGTTCATCTGTGGGGCACTTCGATTTGCCACCGAGAATGACATTCGATACAAGTTTGTGTACAGCCATTACTGGCTGAGCGGCTGGGCCGGCGTTCACCTCGCCCGCCGATGGCGGGTGCCTCACCTGACAATGTTCCACACACTTGCACGGGTGAAGAATCAGGCGAGGCCCTCGATCGGAGAGAGTGAAAAGCGAGCGAGAGTCGAAGAGAAGGTCATGCGCCTGGCCGACGCCATTGTCGTTTCAAGCGAACACGAACTTCTGCTGATGTCGGAGCTTTACGGCGCAACGCGGAGTAAGATCAGCGTAATAGCCGGCGGGGTGAACCCAGGCTTGTTCCAACCAATGGGCCGGGCAGCGGCACGCCGAGCGGTCGGGCTAAATGGCGGCAAGATAGCTCTATTCGTGGGGCGGTTCGATCCCATAAAGGGTCTGGATTTGCTGCTGCGCGCTATGCAGCGAACGATCGTTCCCAGAGACACTCAATTGGTGGTCGTAGGAGGGCCTAGTGTCGCCGGCGAGTCAGAGAAAGCGCAGCGCCTGGTGCGTGAGTTGGGGTTGACCGATCGCGTAAAGTTCGCCGGCCTGGTTCAGCAGGAGTCGCTTCACTACTACTACTCGGCTGCCGACGTAACCGTGATCCCGTCATACTATGAGAGCTTTGGCCTTGTGGCGCTGGAGTCTATGGCTTGCGGCACGCCGGTTCTGGCGTCTTCCACCGGCGGTTTGACTTCCATAGTGACCGATGGCGAAAACGGCCTGCTCTTCCAATTGCGCCAGCCCGATGCTCTGGCCGGCAAGCTGGAGCAGATCCTGGGCGATCCCCTTCTCTGGCAGCGATTGGCGGTTGGGGCCAGCGCAACGCCCAGCCGATTCTCCTGGGGGAGCACCGCGGAGCGCGTACTCGCGTTGACACGTGAGCTGGGGGAGCGCGCAAGCCCCCAACAACTTTGCAAAAACGGTCATTTTTCAGCCGTCTAGCTTTTGAGCCCCTGGTTGGGGCGACAGGGCTACCGCGTGAATGGGAATCTGTTTTGTCGCCTGAAGAGTCCACAATTACAGGCCTGACCCATCTCGACGAGGCCGGCCGGCCCCAGATGGTCGATGTGTCGGAAAAGCCGGATAGCGTCCGCGAGGCGACCTCGCGCGGCGCAGTCAGAATGAAGCCGGCGACGCTCGAGGCGGTCGGAGCCGGCCAGATCGCCAAGGGCGACGTGCTCTCGGTCGCTCAGGTTGCGGCGGTAATGGCCGCGAAGCGCACTCCGGACATCATCCCCATGTGCCATCCACTGATGTTGACGGACGTGTCGGTCGCGTTCGACATTGACCGCAAGGAGTCCCGCATCATCATCGAGGCTACGGTCAAGACAACTGGCAAGACCGGCGTCGAGATGGAGGCCCTCACGGCCGTAAGCACGGCCGCCCTGACCATATACGACATGGCCAAGGCCATCGACCCAGGAATGCGGATCGAAGAAATCAGGTTGATCCGCAAGAGCGGCGGGAAGAGCGGCGTGGTCGTACTCGAAAATCAATGACCGCCCGCCCTCAAAAAGCCCCAAAAACTGTCGCCTCGGCACATAGCTACGAACGCATGTCCCGGACTCCGATCCGAAATGCGTCCTCCAATCAACCTCAATGCCGGCTCCCCACTGGCGAAACCCGCCCAATTGTAAACCGGCGGCCGAGGGCGGAATGAGAGAATGTAGCGCGGGGGCTTGTCCCCCGCTGGGGTCGGGGTGGGACGTAGCAGAATCCGCCGTGCCAACTCGCTGTGCCAGGCAACAATTCCGGCTTTTCATCCCTTGGCACGCCGGCGGCAGTCGGGATGAGCGAACGCTCCGCAAGTCTGAAACTTCTGGCATCCCGATCGACGGGCTTTGACTCCTCGGCGTCACGCGGCAAGGCCAATTCCCATCCGATTCCTGCCTCGCGTCCCGACTTCGTTGATTCGCCAGCGTTGGCCCTGGATCGCCGGCGGACTTCTTCTCTATACCGTCGCCTTTCACTTTGAAACCCTGCTCTTTGGCCGCATCTATTTCAACCTCGATACGTTCGCGTATTTCTACCCGATGGAGACCTACTACGCGAATAGCCTGCGGGCCGGCCAACTGCCACTGTGGAACCCATACATATTCAGCGGCGTGCCCTTCCTGGCCAACAGCCAAACGGGGGTCTATTACCCCCTGAATCTGGTGTTCCTATTGGGTCCGATCCCAAACATCTACAGCCTGGAGTTGGCGGCTCATTCGCTGATCGCGGCCGGCGGCATGCTCTGGTTCGGCCGGCGGTTTATCGGCCTCAGTTGGTTTGGCGCAATAGTAGCCGGGATGGCGTTCGGATTCGGCGGCGCCATCGTCACGATGGCAGGACACCTCAACCAGGTCCAAGTGGCGGCATGGCTGCCGTGGATGCTGGGCGCCGGCCACCAGTTGCTCGTCCGGCCGGGCGCGCGTCCCCTGGCGCTTCTCGCCCTCGTGGTGGCTCTTCAAGCGCTTGCCGGCCATAGCCAGCAGCTATATATCGGACTTTGGGCGCTGGCCGCTTACTCAGTATGGACTTACTTTCGCCAGACCCACGCCGGATCGTTTCGGCTCGCCGATCGCGGCTCCTGGCATCGGCTCGCGGCTCTAGCCGGCACCGGCCTCCTTGCAGCTGGTCTGTCTGCCGCCCAAATGATTCCAACTCTCGAGTTGGCCAATTTATCGATTCGGTCCGGCGGATTGAGCTACTGGGAAGCTACCGCATTCTCGTTGCCGCCGTTCGAGCTCCTTGCGGCGCTGGTGCCGCCGGTGGCCGGTGGCGCTCCGTTCAGCGAGTTTGTCGGTTACATTGGAGTGGCCGGCCTGGCGTTGGCGATATTTGGACTCGCCGCGAGGTTCGGTTGGAGAGAACGCTTCTGGCTGGCATGGTCGTTAGTCGCTCTGCTGTTGGCGTTCGGTCACTACACCGTCCTGTATTTCGCGCTGTACGAGGTGGTGCCGGGATTTGACGTCTTTAGAGCGCCGGCGCGGTGGTTGGTCCTGTTCTCATTCGGCGCGTCGGTCCTGGCCGGCTTGGGCGCTGGCCACGTGGGCAGGCTGGATTGGCGGCGGCGTGCCGTCGGATTGGCGGTCATCGTAGTTGTGGCCGCGATCGCGCTGGCCGGCGTCCGCGACCTGTTGGGCGAAACTGGGCCGGTCGAAGTACCGGTCGGCTGGTGGTGGGTTGCGGCAATCGCCCTGGCATTCGCACTAGCGCTGGTTCGATGGCGAGTTCGGCTCCAATCGTGGCTCCTGATCCTGCTCCTAGGCGCGGAGCTACTTGCCGGCGCGGGACAGTTGGACTCCCGCCAAGTGATTCTGGCGGACGCATTCGACCAGATGAGAGGCAGCACCGCGCACGTATTGGTCGACGATTCGCGTTTTCGCGTTCTTTCAATTGGAGAGAGCACCTACGACCCCGGCGACCTGCGCGAGCTTCGCCGGTCATTGAGCCCATATATGACAGAGCCTCGAGTGGAAGACTACGTCGAAGCATTGAAGTATGCCGAGACATTCCAACCAAATCTGCCCATGAGTAGGGCGTTGGCGACTATTGACGGCTACGACGGCGGCCTGCTACCACTGAACCGCTATCTAAAGATAAAGCAACTCTTCCAGGATGAGGGGAAGCAGTTGGAGGACGGACGCCTGCGCTATCAGCTCGCCCAGGTCCCTGATCCGGATCTGCTGGGGTGGCTCAACGTCAAGTACGTGGTGATGGACCGCACCCGCGACTTGTGGCTCGACGGCATTTACTACGACCTAGGGCTGCGTCACCCGATCGCGCCCGGGCAGTCGGTCGAGTTGGTTTCACCGACCGATTTCGACACCACGTCCGTGGGTTTGATGCTATCGCCGGCTTCAACCGGCGACCCACCGGCACAGGGAAAACTGACGGTAATCGCTGAGTCGGGCGAAGGCGTGGAGCTCGGTTTTGATTCCGCCAAAGGCCGGCATGTTGGAGACTCTCGTGAAGACCTGAGCGGCATTTACGAGTCGAAGCTGTCCATGCCAAGGACGCTGCGGCCGGCTCTTGTCAGAGTGTCCAACCTCGGCCAGGCCGAATTGGACCTGCGCTCGGTCAGCCTGATAAACGAGCGCAACGGAATCGACCGCCCGATCGCGGCGTCGCCGAGCTATCGGATCGGCTACCTGGGCGACATCAAAGTGTACGAGAACCGCCTGGTCCGTGACCGCATCTTTGCCGTCGGTCGGGCACGGCCGGCCGTCGACGAACAGGAGATGCTGGAGCTAATGCGGCGGGACAATTTCAGACCCCTGGAAGAGGCATATGTGCTGGAGGAAGAGTGGCTCCGATACGGATTCGAGAGCGACGCCGCTCCCGGCTCAATACGGGTCACCGACTACGGGCCCGGCCGGATCGACGCCACCTACGAGGGGACGACGCCGGCGCTGCTCGTACTCACCGAGTCTCACTACCCTGGGTGGCGGGCATTCATCGATGGCGAAGAAGCGCCGATCCTGCTGACGAACCTGATGTACCAGGGCATGGTATCACCGGCCGGCGAGCATAGCATCGAGTTTCGCTTCGAGCCGGTCAGCGTACGGGCAGGACAGATAATCTCCGCCGGCTCTGTTGTCTTGGCGCTCCTGCTGCTCGTCGTCGGGCGCCGGCGGGCGTCGTGAGGCTGAACTCAGCCGGAGGGGGTCGCGGTTCGATAAGAGCTGAAGTTCTGGCAAACGTTCGCCAGATACCGGGTTTGTAGAATCCCGTGCCGGATCGCCGGAACCCTAATCTAAGTCGTTGTTCGCCACCAAATGGAAGGGAATCACATACCTGGTCACAAGAGGGTCTGACTGGTGCACTGACGCGGTACTAACCTGCAGAAGCGCCCCGGGCGGCCCGCCACATTAGGTCTAGGCTGGCCTCGTCGGTAGGGTTGACAGTAACCTACCGGACCGGAGCGCTTACGTCTCTATGATACATGTCCCGGTCGGGATCTGGAGGAACAAGAGCCATTTTCGCCAATACGCACAAACAATATTGGCCGTATTTGCTGACGCGTGTCTCCAGGGGCAAATTGCGCTGCCCGAACATTGATTCACAGCAGGCCGTCAAGAACCTAGAACGAATCGAGCTCGTTCATTCCTCAACATCTCGTACGGTGAAAGACACTTGACGCCAAGGCCGATGCAAGCGTCGGGGATCTTTATTCTCCGCGTGGACGCAGAGGGAACCTCGTGGGTCACCACTGTATGCTCTCCGGCGTATGCCTGCGACACCAAGTAGTAGTCCGCCACCTGTAAGAACGTGCTAACCGCAGCTTGATCATATTTCTGACCGGTAGACCAACTTGCCACAGAGGCCAACGCGGCTAAAACGCTCGAATTCGGCGCCAAGAAGAAGCCATCGCCCATGTCCCTAGCCCAATCCGCCAACTCATCCGCCCCCGCCACGAGTTCGCCGCGGATCCTCTCTATACTGCACACCTCGCTCGCTCGGTTCTTCTGGGTCAGCCAATCCCAGAAGGCCGGACAAAAATCGAATCCGTAGTGCAGGTTCTTTGCCCTGATGAAAACATCGGCATCTAGCAGGTAAGCCATCTAGACGGCTTGTCCCAAGCTTTCGGCTTACTTTGTCACTCTGAAATTATCAAATCTTCTCAATCGATCGCGACAACCAGTAACCCAGCGGCGATTCTTGTCAACTAGACGCTGTCCCACAGGCGACGTAGAATCGCCACAACTGCACAAGACGCCCGAAGTTCGTCATTCGGGTTTCCAAGCCTCTTTGAGGAGCAACATGGTTCTCATCTGTCGTAAGTGCAAAATTGAGGGTGACGATTGGATCCTCCAAGTGGGTCACCCCTGTCCGAACTGCGGCGCCATAATTGTGATCGACAAACCCGTTTTTGGCGTTATCGAGGTGACGACACGACAAAAGCTCGTCATATACAAACACCGACTATCTTGCGGCGACGAGAAGGTCGGACATACGTCTGACACGCTCTAAGCCGCTTTTTCTTCCGCTTCTTGCGGGCGTATCAATGCTTAACTAGAATGTGGCTAGGATCCGGCCGCCACAAAAGGAGTGCCACCATGACCACGGTGGTAAGCAATCTCTTTCTTGTGACTATTCCCGCCCGCCCCCTTTTAAGCGTTTACATCTATCGAAATTTGCCATAGACTATATGTTCTACGCAATCGTGGGGCGATAGGAGGTAAGCGTGTCAGAAATAGAAGAGAGCCGCTCCCCACTCTTGGTCGCTGAGCAGATTCTTTGGCTTAGACGCGAGATCGATACGACCCCAATGCACGTGCTCAAACTCGTATATCTTAGCCACGGATGGACATTGGGGATAACCGGAAAGCCCCTAATAAACGAGCATGTGCAAGCTTGGACTTATGGGCCGGTAATACCAAGCGTCTACTACGAGTACAGGCGCTACGGCAGATCTCCGATTAAGGATCCTGTTATTGATCGAAGTGATTATTTTAGCGAGAGGCAGCGCGGAATAATAAAGGGCGTGACCGATCTCTACAAGGATGCGGAAGCTGTGGAATTGTCGAACATTACGCACAAGCGCGGTAGCCCATGGGAGCGCATCTACGGCGCGGGAAGGGTTGGTGTCGTAATTCCAGATGCAATTATTGAGAAGTATTATCGCCAATTGGCCGAAGCGGATTAAGTGCTAGACTTCGATTCCCTTAAGCGCGAAGAGCCGGACAGGGAAAGTTCAAGCGAATGGGTTACGTTTGGGGAACTCGATAAACACCTAAGTTTCCACGAACGCTTAGTCAACCTAGAAACAGAGATGAACCACCGAATAACTGTACGGATTTTTTACCTGGCGGTGCTTGGCCTGGGAGCATTCTTTGTCACGGTAACGATCGCTGCAATGCAATTCTTATCAAGTATTTGGTTTAGTGTTCTGCGCTTGGTTCTGTCATCCTCTTCCTAGACTAGCAGTTCAGCGAGCCCGCTTCTTGTACTTGCCCCGCTTCTAATGATCGGCACGCTGAGTCGGTGGGGGCACGCCAACGACGACTTGCGGCCGGACGATTCGTGCGCCACGGCCTAGTTTATTTCGGTGGCTGCCTGGCCACACTGGTGGCTGGTTGGGGCAAAGAGCAAGCCTTCTGTCGACACAAACCAAGGGTCATTTCTCCGTGGCACCATGTGGCCGAATCGTATCCGTTGGTCTCTCCTTACTGCGTCGTAACGGGATTTCCCGCACTCAACATTCCCACCTGGCCGGCAAGAAGTCATTGTGGACTCTACTGATGATTGAGCTGAGATTGACAGCCGGCTCCTTTCCGAATGCGACCGGATGGGAGAGCCCATAGCAGAGCACCGTTTGCACGGACCTCACTGAACTCGAATGACCCGGCGACACCTCCGTGTAATATAATGGAGGTGCGATGAACCGGCCCGCCGCGACCCCTGATTTCACCCACCTGCACGTCCACACCGAGTACTCCCTGCTCGACGGCGTCAGCCGCATCGACGTCCTCTTGGATCGTGCCAAAGAGTTGGGCATGGATGCGCTCGCTATCACCGATCACGGCGTCCTCTACGGCGCGATCGACTTCTACCTCGCGGCCAAGGAACGCGGCATCAAACCGATCATAGGTTGCGAGGTCTACGTCGCCCAAGACAGCCGGTTCGACCGCAAGGGCCGTAGCGAGAAAAAAGACTACCATCTGCTACTGCTCGCAAAGAACCTCGAAGGCTACTTCAACCTCATTAAGCTGGTCACCGCCGGCCACCTCGAGGGCTTCTACTACCGTCCTCGCATCGACAAGGAGCTACTGGAGAAACACTCGGCCGGCTTGGTGTCCACAACCGGTTGCATGGCGGCCGAGGTGCCTCAGTTGGTGGCGGCCGGCGACATGGCCGGCGCTCGCAGCGCAATCGAGTGGTATAGCGACGTCTTTGGCCAGGACAGCTACTTCATCGAGATCCAACGCCATCCGATCGACAACCTCGACCAGATCAATAGAGGCCTCTTGGAACTGGCGAGAGAGACTGGAGTGGGACTGGTAGCCACAAATGACGTACATTTCGTCAACCCGGAAGATCACCGCGCCCAGGACTTTCTCCTCTGCATCCAGACAAACTCTGGCATCGATGACGAAAAGAGGATGCGCGCCGGCGAGACGTTCTACCTTCGATCGCCAGACGAGATGGCCGAACTGTTCGCCGACTATCCGGAGGCGATCAGCAACACGCGCAAGATTGCCGATCAGTGTAACTTGGAGTTCGACTTCGGCCGGATACAGCTACCTGAATTCGAGATTCCCGACGGCTTGACGCCCATCGCCTACCTTCGCCGGCTCTGCGAAGAGGGCTTGCATCAACGCTATGAGGATGTAACGCCGGAGATCAAGGCCCGCCTGGAGGAGGAGCTCGATGTCATCGACAAGACCGGCTTCGCCGTCTACATACTGATCGTCTGGGACATCGTCTCGTTCGCCAGGAGCAAGGGCATAGGCTACGCGCCGCGAGGCTCGGTCGCCGGTAGCGTCGCCTGCTTCTGTCTCGGCATCACCAACATCGAGCCAATCAGCAATAGGCTTGTTTTCGAACGATTTCTGAATATAGAGCGCGCCGAGATGCCGGACATAGACATGGACTTCGCCGACGAACGTCGCGACGAGATGATCGGCTACGTCACGGACAAGTACGGAGAGGACCGGGTGGCCCAGATCATCACCTTCGGGACCTTGGCAGCCAAGGCTGCGGTACGAGACGTGGGCCGTGTGCTGGGGATGTCCTACGCTGACACCGATCGTGTGGCCAAACTGATACCGGCACTCCCCGTCGGAATGACGATCGACCGGGCGATGGAAGAGCGAGCCGACCTCAAGGAGCTTTACGAAGGCGATGACGCCTACAAGCGGTTGATCGATGGCGCCCGTTCGGTCGAGGGAATATCGCGCCACGCCTCGACTCACGCAGCCGGCGTCGTCATATCGCGCGATCCCTTGGCCGAGATGGTACCGCTTCAGTACACCAGCCGCAGCGACAAGTCGATCATGACCCAGTACCACATGGACGCCCTTGCGAAGGTGGGACTCCTGAAGATGGACTTCCTTGGGCTGGCCAACCTGACCATCCTCGATCGCGCAATAGAGATCATCAGGCAAGCACGCGGCACGGAAATAGACCTCGAGACCATACCTCAGGATGACCCCGCCACCTTCGAGATGCTGGGCCGAGGCGAGACAACAGGCGTGTTCCAGCTTGAAGGTCGCGGCATGCGCAACTACATCAAGGAGCTCAAGCCAACGTCGGTCGACGACCTTGCCGCCATGGTCTCGCTGTACCGCCCGGGACCAATGGCCCATATTCCAAAGTTCATCAACTCCAAGCACGGCATCGAGCCAATCGTCTACCCCCATCCGGCGCTGGAAGAGTTCTTGCAGGATACCTACGGCGTCGTCGTCTACCAGGAACAGGTCTTGGAAATTGTGCGCAAAGTTGCCGGCTATAGCCTCGCGCAGGCCGATATCTTGCGCAAGGTGATGAGCAAGAAGATTCCAGAACTGATGGCGAAGGAACGCGCCAAGTTCGTCGAGGGCGCCGTCGGAAACGGACTTAGCGTCCAGGAAGCCGAGCAGATCTTCGACATCATCGAGCCTTTCGCCGGCTATGCCTTCAACCGCGCCCACTCCTGCTGCTACGGGCTCATCGCATATCAGACCGCATATCTAAAAGCCAACTATCCGGTCGAGTACATGACCGCCATACTATGCTCGGCGATGGGGAACAGCGACAAGGTCGCGAATGCAATCGCGGAATGCCGGCGACTGGGACTGAAGGTGCAGTTGCCCAGCGTCAACGACAGCGATACCCAGTTTTCGGTCGGCGTCGAGGGTGATGAGCGGTTCATTCGCTACGGTCTTGCCGCAATCAAGAACGTGGGGTTGGGAGCGGTCGAGCCGATTATCGAAGAACGCCGGCGGAACGGCGAGTTCAAGTCGGTGGACGACTTTTGCCAGCGGGATCACGCCGACGGCCTGAACCGCCGGACTATGGAGTCTCTGATCAAGGCCGGCGCGTTCGATTGCCTGGGCAAACGGTCGCAGATCATGGCGGTTCTGGACCGGATCATTGGCACGGCCCAGAAGTCGCAGCAGATGGCCGGCGTCAGCCAAGGCAGCTTGTTCGACCTGATGCCCGACGCCGCGGAGTTCAACGCCGTGCTGTTGCCGGACATGCCTGAAGTTCCCTTGAAGGAAGTCCTTGACTGGGAGAAGGAACTGCTCGGTGTCTACATATCGGAGCATCCGGTGCAGACCGCAATCGAGAGCCTTTCAGGCACAATCAACGCATACTGCAGCCGGATTGACTCGGAGATGGAGGGACAACGCGTCTGCGTGGTGGGCGTTGTCACCAATCTCCGCGAAATAGTCACCAAGAGAGGCGACCAGATGGCTATGGCTTCTCTTGAAGACCTCGACGGCGGCGTGCCCGCAGTCGTCTTCCCCCGTGTATTCGAGAAGTTTGGGCAGATATGGCAGGACGATGCGATCTTGATCGTACGAGGGAAAGTGGACCTGCGCGACGACCAACCGCAGATCGTCGTCTCGAAGGCCGAGCTATACGTACCGCCAGAAGAGCGTACCGATGCCGGTAAAGAGAACGGGGCACTGACGCCGGCAAATCCCGCAGTCGTTCGGCCGGACAGCGCCGAATCCCCAGAGTCTCAAGCCGCCGCGACGGGCAGGGACGCTCCACCGGAGAATGGAAGCCCTCGCGGCGTCTCCAAGCGTCGAGCAAGGGCCGACAGCAATGCTAACGGCAAGAACGGAAACCAGCCCAGACGAGTGCTTGTCGTTCGCATGGGCCGATCCGGCGAAGATGCCCAGGACATCTCCCGCATGCGAACCATATTGCAAGTTGTCGAATCGTCGAGTTCTGGCGACGACGCGATGAGTCTCATCGTCTTTGGCACCGACAAGCCGACAATCAAACTGAACTGGCCCAATCTGAGAATTCGGTGCGATCAGAAACTTCGAGACCTGGTGCAACAGAGTGTTGGCGACGTTGAAGTTTCTATGATCGAAGAACCGGCGAAGATTTAGGACGAGGTGTGGCTACATGGGCAGACCCATCAGGGCTACGTGGTCCAAGCCCGGACAGAGTCATTAGGCCTCTAGAGACGCTGGAGTTGCCTCAGGCAACTCTCCCGTGCTGGAAGCATTGACCGGAGCATTGGTCACCCTGAACCGGTCAATGTGGCCGCAGACCAGACTCACTTAATGCACTCCGTGTTCCAGCGATGGTTGCTTATCGTGGTGGGCGTCTTACTTGTGACCGCCTCCGGTCTGGTTGACATCACTTACGATTCGCCGATAGACCTGATAGCATTTGCATTGGCATTAATGGGGCTTAATGCCGTCTTGCGCCCTATGTTGGTGATCTTGACCTTGCCCGTGACGGTGTTGACCCTCGGGATCTTCGCCCTCGCGGTAAACGCGTTGCTATTTTGGCTCACGGCGCAATTGTATTGGGGCGTGCACGTAGGTAGTGCCCTTGACGCTGCGTTTGCCGCACTGTTATTAACCATTTTCACATTTGTAGCCGGCAGCCTTATACGCTAAGGTGATTGTAGACAAGAGCGTGATGGAATTAGGTCAGGAAGTGCGCTGCCTTCCTCGCTTTAGGCGCTTGGGAGAGCCTATCTATTGAAGTCGCTGATCAAACTCCTCCACCCCGGGATGAGAATAAAGCGGTGGTTCGCGCTGCTCGTAGTCGCGCTCACGATCCTCACGCTCGGTATCGCCTATGTGCTGGTCCAAATCTATCGAACTGAGCCGTTCCCGGAGTGGGTTGCCTATGTAACCCTGCAGTTCCTCGACCGACCGATCCGTGGTGCGCTGTTTATCCTTGTCGGCGGCGGATTGGCGGCATTCGCCTTCTATCAGATCAACAGATCGTTGATGTCTCCGTACACTGCCGCTAACCGCAATGGAATTGTCGACGCGCTCTATCAACATCGCTCCCGTCACCGCGGGCCGAGAATAGTGGCGATTGGCGGAGGCACCGGCCTATCCAACCTGATCCGTGGCCTGCGAGAGCACTCCGGCAACATCACCGCGATCGTTACGGTGGCGGACGACGGCGGATCATCCGGCCACTTGCGCCGAGAGATGGGAATACTGCCGCCGGGCGACTTCCGCCGCTGCATCGGCGCCCTCTCCGACGTAGAGCCGTTGATGACTCGCCTTTTCGAGTATCGGTTCAAAGAGGTCGAAGGCCTCAGCGGCCACAGTTTCGGAAACCTGTTCATAGTCGCGATGACCGGAGTTACCGGCAACTTCGAAAAGGCCCTCCAGGAATCGAGCAGGGTCCTGGCGGTGCGCGGACAGGTTGTTCCCTCGACGCTCGAAAACATAGCCCTCGGCGCCGAGTTCGAGGATGGATCCGTCGTAAAGGGAGAGACCGCCATACGCAACGCAAATGGATCCATCCGGCGGATCATCCTGGAGCCCTCACGGCCTCCGGCCTATCCTGAAGCCCTGAAGGCCATCCTCGAAGCCGACATCGTAGTCGTTGGGCCGGGCAGTCTTTACACCAGTGTAATGCCCAACCTCCTGGTGGAGGACATAGCCCGTTCCCTTAACACCACCAGAGCTGCCCGCGTGTACGTGTGCAACGTTGCGATGGAGCAGGGCGAAACTGAGCATTTCTGCGTGGCTGACCATATAAAGGCGTTGGAGAAGAACGTCGGCACCGGACTCTTCGACTACGTTCTGGTTAACCGGGATTTCGATGTGTCGAACAGCGATCTGCCGATCGAATCGCTGGTGAGGCTCGGCGAAAACGGCACACGCAAACTTCTAGACTACACACTTATCAAGGCCGACATTATCGACCCCGCCGACCCGATTCACCATGACCCCCATCGCCTCGCGCGGGCGATAATGCGCATATATGACGACCGAGACAATGGGTCACGGAACGGGAACGGTCACGATCGGGAGCGGACGTTAGAGGCGGTTGGCACCCAGACGCGGTGATCCGCGTCGCTCCCAGAATTATCCGCCGGATGCCCGTGCGGTGGAATGCACGCTCGCATAGTAGAATTCGATTTACTCGCAGGTCGGCTGGAATAGGACGCTGCGGTCTCCGTTGAGGCCCTCCTTCGACGGCGTAGAAGGATGAGCCCAGCGCCTGGATTGACGACATCGTTGCCCTTGCTAAGGCCGGCGTAACTTTCCCGACGTGTGAGTGTAGCCTTGGTGCTTACGCTTTTGTGCGAGCACGGGCGAAGGGGTGATTCGGGCGGACAAGCGAGCCGCGCGGGATTCGATGCTCTTTGCACGTGTGTCTGACTGCGCGCCGGCTGGGACTTGCACGCTCCGCTCAAAACTACAGTGGTGCAACTGCGGTGGAAATCGAGTTAAAGCTGGTTGGTAGCCGGACTGAATTGTCTGGCCAGTTCGCGAATCTGAATGGCGGTCGCGACACCTCCCAGAGGATCTTCAGCACATACTACGACACTCCCGACCATCGCCTTTGGCGCCGAGGCTTTACATTAAGCCTGCGTCGGAAGCGCGAAGCCCACGAGCTGAGCTTGCAACAGGAAGTTAGCGGCTGGTTGGAGCGCGCCGCCTGGACCTCTCTCATCGCAAAGCCGGTGGTTGATATTGGGTTGCTGCCGGAAAACGCGCCGCGCGCCGAAATCGGGGTCATACTTCCCGAGGAGTTCGAACCAAGGTTCTTTAGCCAGATAGATCGCGAGACAAGAGTCGTTAGAACGGGCGACGCCGTGCTGGAAGCGTCGCTCGACCTGGGACAGATCGTCGCCGGCGAGCGCACAATGCCGGTCGCCGAACTGGAACTCAGGCTGCTGAGCGGGCCCATCGCCGACATACTCACCTGGGTTCGAACGCTACTGCAAGACAGTCCCATCCTCTTGAGCACCCAGTCGAAGGCCTCACGAGGAATGAACCTGTTGAAGGATGCCCCGCCTCCGTCGTCAAAGCGACCAGGCCGGACCTTGAATCATCCAACACGATAGACGAGGCGGTCGCCAAGGTGCTTGCAGTCACGGCGATACAGGTCACCGGCAATATCGCCGCCGCCGCTGACGGTCGCGACCCGGAAGGTGTTCATCAATTGCGTGTCTCTCTCCGGAGATTGCGTTCTGCCTACTCATCTTCAAGAGCCACCTGGGAGGCCGAGCAGCCCTCCTGAATGAGGAAGCCAAGCGATCACTCAGACAGTTGGGTCAGGCTCGCGATTTAGACGTGTTTCTCTCGGAGACTTTGCCACCGGTCATCGGCGGGAACTCTGACGATCCCAGGTTGGGGCGCTTGGGCCGGATTGCGGACAATCGGCGGGCGGAAGCCTACGACAACGTGCGCCGGCTTGTCAGCGATCAGCATTTTAACCGGTTCCTGCTCGATCTCTTGACTGCTGCGGAAGGTGGTGGTCTGGTGGTTAAGGGGGCGGGTGAGTCTTTGGTCCCTATGGCGCGACGCATGTTAGCGAAGCGCCACAAGAATATGATGAAAGTGGGCAAAGGATTCGCCCGGTTGACGGAAGCGCAGCGTCACGAAGTGCGTATCGAACTCAAGAAGTTGCGTTACGCCTGCGACTATTTCCAAACCCTATTTCCGCGCGAAAAAACGCGCCCCTACCTGAAACGCCTGGCCGAGTTGCAGGACCATCTGGGGAAATTAAACGACGCCGCTGTAGCGCGCCAATTAACCGAGGATCTGGCCGCCGGCGACGTCGACGCGGCGTTGGGCGCCGCAATCGTCAAGGGATGGTACTCCCACGGGCTGCAGGCGGTCGAACCGCAAATTCAGGGCGCCTGGCGGAAGTTCGCCGAGTCGAAACCCTTCTGGCGCTCACAGACGTTCGAACGGCAACAACTTTGATATCAGTCCTCGTCGCCAACGCCAAGGGCGGCTGCGGCAAGACCACGATCGCGACGAACCTGGCATCCGCGTTCGCGAATGCCGGCTTGAAAACGGCGCTGGCTGACAGTGATCGGCAACGATCCTGCCTGGCCTGGTTGAAACAACGTCCCGAGACTGCCGCACCGATACATACACTCGATTGGCGAAAAACCATAGACAGGCCTCCAGCAGATATCGAGAGGCTGGTCATCGACTCCGGAGCAAGCCTCAAGTCGAGGCGTGTCCGAGAAATACTCCGACGGGCCGACATCCTGGTGATGCCGGTCCTGCCCTCTTTTTTCGACGAGGTGGCGACGCGCCGGTTCCTTAGATCGGTAGACGCAATTAAGCCGATCAGAAAAGGGAGAAAGCCGGTTGCCGTGATCGGCAATCGCGTGCGCGCCGGCACACACGCGGAACGCGAGCTGCGAGAGTTCCTGGCCGGCCTCGGTCACGACATCGTAACGCCGTTGAGAGGCCGTGCAATTTACCAGGAAGTAGCCCGGCAGGGATTGGGCGTGTTCGATCTCCCACCATCGCGCCGCAAAGGCATCGTCGACGACTGGCTTCCTTTGCTCAGGTTGATAGAGGAATAGAGGCGCCGGACTGAGCGACAACGCTCCGTCAGGAATCTAGCGAAGGCATGTCCTGCCGGGATTTTGCTCAGCCTACCCGACGGCAACCTCCGTGCAGAGGGAATGAGGCCTGGAATGTTCCTGGGGTCAGCCGGCCGCTAGTGCGGGACTCTGGGCGGCGCCCGGCTTGACGATCGAGTCGACCTTGGTGAACAAGAAGTGGTCGATGTAGTAATGCACCAGCAGAGATGACAGCACGACGATGTAGTAGACCTGCTCCAACCTGAGCGCTCCAGAGTCGCCGAATGCTCCGGTGAGCAACGCGATCGCGCCTATGACCGCGCCGGCCGCAACGGTCACACCCATGTTGAACAGGTAGAAGTATCGACTTCTTCCCTCGCCGGAGATCTTCTTGACCAATGAGTTGCCTATTTCACCATGCTGCTTGCGCAGCGCGTTCATATACCAGATCAACGCCAAATACTGGAACGAGTGCCAGGTGTTCATCCCCTGGAAGGCAACTTCGATGTTCTCAACCGCCGGCACGAAAAAGGACACGATCGCCGTCAGCGATATCAGCAAGGTCTTAGGCACATTGACCCGGCGCTCCCTGACCTCTTTCACCGTTCGGGCGATGAAGAGGAACATCGCCACGCCAAACGCGATGCCCGCTAACCACACCAACAGATCCGTCCTGAAAATCTCCGGAATCAACATCGGGCGATTTTCGACTATGAACTCACCGCGAACCAACTTGTACATCGCGATCGGGTAAAGGCAGGTGAACACGACCCCATAGTCGACCAGGCGGGACCAGAGCGGCTCCGGATGGCCGCCCTTCTCCCGGTAGCAGTCGACGAAGAAGCTGATCTGGTGTAGTACGTGCACCGACGCCCAGAAGAAAAACACCGTCAAGAGCAACGTCAGGTTCGCGACAGCGAGATAGATGACCGCGATGGGAATCAGGAAGGCGATGCCGGCATAAAGAGGATATCTGCGGCGGAAATTTGGTTCGAGGAAGCTGACCGTGTAGGTCGAGTACATATGGGGACCACCGACAACCAGCGCCACCAACAGGTTGACGTACAAGACCGGCACGCCCAGCTGATAGAACATTATCAGGGGAACGGCGACCAAGGAAATGCTGAGGATGATGAACGTGAGATCCCAGCGTTGGTTGCGCAACCATGGGCCGGACTGGAGATTTGATTCTCTAGCTATTGCGGCTTCCAGCGCCAATCCGCTACCTCCTCCAGCTACAGTTTGGTCAGCGATCCTATCCGAATCTCTGGGCTATACCGCTGACCCTTTGCTCCCGCCTAAGATGGTGCCCGTCCCTTCAACAAGCCTCTGCCGAGGAGAAATTACTCCCCCGGCGCGTTTAGCGAACTTAAAAAGAATAGTAGCACCGGCGCCAAAAGCTGACAATATTCTTCACCCATTTGTAAGCGTTCGGATCTAGAGTTACATATACCGTAAGTGAATAATATCGCATTTTTGGCGGTATTCCACGGAAGAGGCAGTCTGATCGGCAAAGGTCAAGAACGGGTTGCAAGGTCGAGCCGCCAGAGGCGGAGTGAGATCCCCACTCGCAACTGAACCCTTCCAGTTCACTGTTCCGGATAGTCAACCTGGCCGTGTGCGTTTGACGGCCGGCCGGGGCGAGCCTACAATCTGTCTGCAATCCTGTGCCGGGGCGTGGCGCAGCCTGGTTAGCGCGCGTGGTTTGGGACCACGAGGTCCCCAGTTCAAATCTGGGCGCCCCGACCGTCAGTCTTTTACGCAGCCTTCGATCTGTTCTGATTAATCTCGGAGGGCGAGCTAAACCTCACCGCCGGATGGATCGAGAAGTTCTTCGGAAAATGTCAGAGCTAAACGTAGTCACCGGCGCATTCGGATACACCGGGAAGTACATTACGCGGCGACTGCTGTCCGACGGCAAGACCGTCAGGTCGCTTACCGGGCACTCCGGCCGCCACAACCCGTTCGGAGACCGTGTAAGCGTTGCCCCATTCAGCTTCGACGATCCGGACTCATTGACCAAGAGCCTCGAAGGCGCCGATGTGCTCTTCAACACCTACTGGATCCGCTTCGCTTACGGCGACTTGACCTTCAACCGGGCAGTCGAAAACACTAAGGTCCTGTTCCGCGCCGCCAAACAGGCCGGCGTCCGCCGGATTGTCCATGTCAGTATCACGAACGCCCAGTCCAGCTCTCCCCTGCCCTACTTCCGAGGAAAGGGGCTCCTGGAAGAGACGCTCAAGGATTCCGGCTTGTCCTACGCGATCATCCGGCCGGCCGTGATCTTCGGCGACGAAGACGTGCTGATAAACAACATCGCCTGGATATTGAGAAGGTTTCCCGTTTTTGCCATCCCCGGCTCCGGCGAGTATCGACTCCAACCTATCTTCGTGGAGGACATGGCCAAGCTGGTGGTCGAAGCCGCGCAGTCGGAGGAGAACATCACCATCGACGCCATTGGGCCGGAAACCTACTCGTTTGACGAGCTCGTCAAGCTCATCGGCAATAAGACGGGCAGCCACGCAATGACCATCCACCTGAACGCGCAGTTGGCGCTATTCATGTCACGGCTGATCGGTCTTGTGGTCAACGACGTTGTTCTGACCCGAGACGAAGTTGTTGGGTTGATGGCCGATACGCTCGTTACCGAGTCCCAACCATCCGGAACGACCCGGCTGAGCGCCTGGCTGGAAGAGAACTCCTCCAAAGTAGGATCGCGGTACGCCTCCGAGCTCGGCCGGCATTACAGATAACCCGGCCTCGGCCGGCGCCACAGTGCGCGACAGGCGCCCACCCTCATACTCTAACGAGTGGTGCGGATAGCTCGCACAGCCTCTTCGACCAGGACTTCGGCGTCCTCAGGCGACATGTCCGCGCGTTCCGACGCGGCTCGGATCCGCGCAAAGAAGGCGCCGCGCCCACATTTCCATTGCTCATATACCCCAATGGGCACGACCGCCGCAACCGGTTCACCGTGTCGCTCGACGATGAAACGATCACCACGTACTAGGACATCTTGCAAGACCCTGCCAAAGCCGCGTCTCGCCACAAAGGCAGCGATTCTTCGCTCCATTGACGCAACACCCTATAGTTCTAGAATCCGGCTTACGCTCGGTGCATCCCGAGCCAGCCGGCGAATCAGGACGTCTGGCTGGGCAGCCTCAGCAGCTCTTTCAGCCGGTCCTCGTCGATTTGCAGACCAAGGCCCGGCCGATCCGACATCACTATCTTGCCATCCCTCATCTCCGGCGGAGCGAAGACACGCGCTCCCCCGGTGTAAGGCCCGGCCCGTGATTCGCCGCGCCAATGCAATCCGGTCTGGACCTCCTCCGTAGGGCCGGACTCGACGATGAGCCCATGGGGCATAGAGGCGACCAGGTGGCTGCCGACTAGGGCACTGCCGTGCGGCGCCATACGCAGATTGTGGGCCTGGGCGTAGGCGGCAATCTTCCGCCACTCAGTGATGCCACCGCAGTTGAACGCATCCGCCTGAATTATGTCAGCTCCGTGGGCGTCGATCAGGTTTCGGAACGCGTGCCGGCCCTGGAGGTTCTCACCCGTGGCGGTCGGCATGTTGATCGCCATCGTCACCTCCGCGTTTGCCCTGGGATGCTGAGACTCGACCGGCTCCTCCAGCCAGTAGGGTTCGTACTCCTCGATCCGGCGGGCGAACTGAATCGCTTCGGTAACGGTCCAACCGTGGTTGGCGTCGACGAGTAGGTCCACGTCTGGCCCAATCGCCTCCCGCACGGCTTTCACCCGGGCCACGTCCTCCTTGAACGGCGCGCCGGCCACCTTCATCTTTACGGCATTGAACCCCATCTCGACGTACTCGACCATCTCCTCTTGCAGATCGTCGATCGTCTTACCTTCGGAGTACAGACCGCCGGCGCAGTATACCGGCACCACCGGCTGCGCTCCGCCAAGCAATCGCCAGACCGGTTGGTTCAGTATCTTGCCGATCAGGTCCCAGATCGCGATATCGATCTTCGCCGTATCGAGAATCCTGTAGGGAAGGCGGGGCTGCAACAGGGCCCAGATCCGCTCGTAATCGAGTGGATTCTGACCGACTATGTGTGGCTTCAGCGTCTTTTCGACCACCCGAGGATTGGCATAGACCGGACATATTCCGGTTATTCCCTCGTCGGTGAAAACCTCAACAATTCCGAAGAACGACCGGTACGACTTAACCGTCGCGTCGTGAGACAGCTTCTCCACCGGCCCCATATCGATGTTGGTAGCCTTGACGTCAACAATCTTCACCTATGGTTCCTCCTCGTTAGATCTGACTCGTACACGCTGTTAAGGGTATAGATGGGATATCGTTCGAATCGACAAGCCTAAACCGCCGGCCACTCTCTCAACGAGAGGCCTTCTCCGCGCTCTCTATCACGGCTGCCACGTCGACCGGTCGACCGCAGTCGGCCGACTCCAGGGCAGCGAGGCTGACCGCCATGTTTTTGATTCCATTGCGGTAGTCCGAACGAATCAGGCTGTCGTCCCCGCTCCGGACTGCCTCTATAAATGCGACGTCCTGGGGCATGTGAATCCCGTCAGGCAGGGCCGGCCGGTACTCGTCTGTTCTCTCCGGGCGAATCGTGCGCAACGAATTCGCATCGTACTCGAAGATTCCCTTGTCGGTCATCACTCGCACACCCCACCAGTATCCGGTCGGAGTGACGTGCCCGTCTCCGACCAGTCCCAGCACGCCATTCTCGAACTCCAACACCACCGCATCAACGTCCGAAGTTGAGTACCCAGGAATATTGCTGTGGTCCAACCGCGTCGCCTGCCGGCAGTACACCGAGCGGATCTCGCCAATAAAGAAGCGGCACAGATCGAAGATGTGGGTCGTGTGCTCGAAAATCTGGCCTCCTCCAAGCTCGCGATTGAAAAGCCAGCTATGGTACGGCGTGAGGTTGTGCCCGCTCGGTTGGGACCAGAATGCGAAACCCATAACCAGGCCCACAGTCGATTCCGCGATCTCGTTTCGAGCGACTGCGGCCTGCGGCAGGTAGCGATTGTGGAACCCGGCCGCATGTAGAACTCCAGTCTCGCTGATCTGGCGCTCGATCTCCAGCGCCTTCGCCAGGGATCGATGCACCGGCTTCTCCAGCAGAAACGGGATGCCTCGTTGTGCGGCCAGGACCTCGTGGTCAGTGTGTGTGTGCGGTGGGATTGCTATGAACAGAGCATCTACACCGGAGTGTTCGATCAGGTCGTGATAGTCCTCGAATGGCCGGCAATGCTTTCCCACCCGGCCGGCGAAGTCGCTCGCCCTCGACGGATTGATATCCCACAAAGCGGTCACCGACACATCCGGCATCTTTACAAGATTGTCCAGGTGGCCGGTACCCATGATGCCCAGGCCCATGACCCCGACACTTATTTCAGAAGGCATCTTCCTCCTCGAAGCCAGAAATTCGACACCGCCGAATTATCACCAACTATGGCGGCCGGTGCAAACTGAACCGATGCGTTGTGGGCGCGTACGCCCCCTACTCTCTGGCATCCAACCTGCTGATAGACCCAGACCAGTCGAGTATTCGCTGATCTGCCGTCACGAGTTGGTGGCCTTCCAAGGCAGTGGCAATGATAATGCGATCGGCCGGGTCGCCGTGCACGTCCGGCAGCGAGCCGGCTCTAATTGCGATCTCGCCATCGACCGGGATCTCGATCACACCTTGTTCCAGCAGTTCGCGGCGCCATTGGGCCACGTCCCCATGTAATCTGAGCCTGCCTTTCTCCTTGAGCATCGCAACTTCCCAAAACGAAATTGCCGAGACTCCCACTTGGTCGTCTTGCCACGCCCGCTCTATTTGGTGCCGCGCGCCAGGACCCAGCCTGGAGCTGCCTAGTCTCAACCATAACAACGCCTGGGTGTCCAAAAGAATCAAGTGAGGGCACCCCAATTGTTGCCAGTCTCGGCGTCCCACTCGACATCGATTGGCTCACCTATGTCGCCAAGAATCTCAATTCTCTCCCGGTCAACGCCGAAAAGCGTTCGTGGCTTCTTCCTGTAGGGTGCCAACCTAGACACCGGCCGGCCGCGCTTTGTAATGACAATCTCCTCGCCGCTTTCGGCGACCTCGTCCATCAGCTTGAGGCATCTGGCCTTGAACTCCGACGCCTTGATCGTCCGAATGCCGGTCTCTTTGTCCCGGTCTGCCGCCATTATGCGCTCCTGCATCGCTTCATGACCGCTATATTGGCATAATCATGATTATGGTCATATTCGCCGAGTCGATTGCGTTAATCGCAACTCCACCGACGGCGCCTCCAGCCTCACTACAACAGAACGCGCGTATCGAGGAATATTAAAACAGGTCTTCCGCCTTGTTGGGTTTCTCCAACCATTCCCTCGGCATGGGAGATACGATGTCGCCAATGATCCGGATCTTGTCCCTGTGTCGACCAAATGGCATCTTCGGCTTCTCCCGGTACGGCGCCAATTTCGAGACCGGCCGGCCGCGCTTCGTGATGACGATCTCCTCCCCGCTTTCGGCGACCTCGTCCATCAGCTTGAGGCACCTGGCCTTGAACTCCGATGCCTTGATCGTCCGAACGCCGGCCACTTCGCCCCCATCTGCCGACATAGCGCGCTCCCTGCGTTGTTAGATAACCGCAATTGTAACATGGTCATAACCATGGTCTTATGCGCCCGCTTCATTGCGTTTATCCCTGTTAGGAAAGCACGGCCCGCACTCCGATCCGGTATGTGCATCCAAAAAACCATGATGCCGGTTCTAGACCGGCGAAACGTGCCGGATTGTAGACCGATGGTCGAGTGCGGAACAGAAAAATGTAGCGCGGTCGAAGACTACGCGAGGCGAGGGGCTCGTCCCCCGCTCCCGGCAGTCCGGCAGTCCGGCAACCAACCCTAGTCCCGATCCACAGTGGAGAAGACCCGCCAACCGGCGCCCCGGTTTTTGTACCTTGGCGTGCCGGCGCAAGCCGGGATGAGCAATTCCTACATCAAAACAGGCCGTCCGCCTTGGTCGGTTTCTCAAACCATTCCGCCGGCATGGGAGAAACAATGTCGCCAAGGATCCGGATCTTGTCCCGATGGCGACCAAAGGGCATCTTGGGCCTCTTACGATAGGGCGCCAGCTTAGACACCGGCCGGCCATGCTTCGTAATGACGATCTCCTCGCCGCTCTTGGCGACCTCGTCAATGAGCTTCAGGCACCTGGCATTGAACTCCGACGCCTTGATCGTCCAGATGCTGGTTGCCTTGTCCCCGTCTGCCGGCATGGCGCTCTCCCTGAGTTGCTCGATGATTGGAATTGTAGCGTGCTCCTATCCTTGGTCTCATTCTTGTGGGCCACTTGTTGTGTGGAGCTCCACGACTCTATGCGCCGCCGGCCTGAAGTATACTTTCCACGCTGATGGCCCCGCCCGAAACTCGGGGTGACATCCGCGACTCCGGCGGATCAAGGCCCTCGAGTGAACGCGGCAACGCTGGATCAGATTCGCTCCGGCGTTATCCGCATCCTTGATCTGGGCGATCCTGAACGACCGGCTACTCGAGGAGGATCCGCACGACGAACACTCTGACAGCGAGTAACCGAAGCCCCTACCTGTCGGTCGCCGGCCTATCCGCGCTCTTACTGACCTTGCTCTTGACGATCCTGCTCGCCCAGGGATGCAGCGGCGAGGAGGCACGCGATCCAAGCGCGACGGTCCAGGCAACGGCCTCCCCTTCCGCTACGTCAACTCAAACCCCGACTCCCGACGCGGTTGCTACGGGCGAGGACACGGCGCCGACCACAACAAACCAGGCCTCGCCTTCCCCGTGGTCCACCCGCGCAGACACACCGACTCCCGATGCAACCCCCACGGAGGAAGCGCCATCACCAACTGCGACTCGGGAAATGGCGCCTTCGCCGTCGCCCGTCCCGCTCGACCCACCGTACTTCGATGCAAGAGACGACTTCGAGATAAGTCCCCCGTTCGGTTGGGCGATCAACGAGAGCGGAGCGCTCGGAGCGAGCATAATCTTCCAGAGTACAACACCCGATCTTCATGAGGAAAAACCCTTCACCGCCAGCATCAACGTTGTCGTCGTGCAGGCGCAGGGCGATGCGCTGGATGAAATATTCGCGGCTTCCAAGGAGCAGATGGCCCGAACTTTCGCCGACTTTAGTTTGCTCGGAGAAACATTCCTGATTATCGACGACTTGGCGGCACGAGGGTTTGAGTACACCTTCACTCAAGGGGAATTCCCTCTCAGGATTGTCCAGATAGTTGCCGTCCACGAGGACAAACTCTACGTGATATCCGCCACTGCGCTCGGCGCCGCTTGGGACAAGTATGAAGCCGCGTTCGACGCCTCGCTGCGTAGCTTTCGTATCCTGGATGCTCCGCCGTCGCCTACACCGACCGGCACGCCGACTCCAGCTCCGACGCCCACTGGCGAACCGCTCACCCCCACTCCAACACGGGAAGTCACGCCGTCGCCTACCACCATGAACTCTCCGACTCCCGCCGCAACACCCACCGGGGAGCCGCCGGCTCCAGCCGGCCCAGACGTGGCGTCCGGTCCTCCGTCGCCGGCCCTGCTCGACCGGCCCTATTCCGACACAACCGGTGGATTCGAGGTTCAACCGCCCCACGGTTGGCTGGCCGACGCGAGCGGATTGCTTGGGACACAGGTGATCTTCTATGGCGAGACGCCGGATCTCCACGACGAAACGCCCTTCGTCGCCAACATCGTCGTCCAAGTCGGGCCCGCCCATGGATTCACTTTGGACCAAATCGTCGAGGACTCGAAGACGCAGTCGTCCATACAGCTGACGGACTTCGATCTGTTGGGAGACGAATCGGTCATAGTCAACGGCCAGCAGGCCCGGCTACTCGACTTTAACTTTGTTCATGGAGGCTTACCGCTCAGATCGCGCCAGTTGATTGTCGTCTATAGAGACGAGGCATATGCGATCACGGCAGGATCCTTGGAGTCCGCTTGGCGCAAACACGAAGCCGCGCTAGACGCCTCTTTGCGCAGTTTCCGAATCCTGGACGTGGAAGACTCCGAGGCCCCTTGAGCCGGCCAGCGCGCCCGCGCCGCCTCCGACTCGGCTTCGCCGCCGGCGCTGTCTAGCCAGCGGCCGCGATTCGGATACACTGTGGGCAGCCGGCGCAGAAGCCGGAGACCCGGGAGGATCCCTACGAGTAACATCCTGGCAGCGAGCCACCGACGCACTGGCAGGGCCATCGCCCGTTTCCTTGCGCTATGCCTCTGCCTGCTCCTCCTGACGACGGTAACTCAAGCCTGCGATGGCGAGCAGACGGCGACACCCACGGTTACTCCCACTGACGCGGCGCCTACTTCAACTGCGACACACGAACCGGTGCCCTCTCCGTCGCCCACACAAACCAACACACCGACTCCCTCCGCGACACCCACAGATCCAGCGCCCACACCGACCGTAACCCTTGAGCCAACGCCTTCACCGTCGCCCACCAACACCGACACGCCGACTCCCACCGCGACCCTCGAGCCGACGCCTTCACCCTCCCCCACCAACACTGACACTCCGACTCCTACCGCGACCCTCGAGCCGTCGCCCACACCCTCCCCTACCGCCACTGACACTGCGACTCCATCCCCAACGCCGACCGAGGAACCACCCACTGCCACGGCGACGCTTGAGCCCACGCCGTCGCCGACCCAAACCAACACGCCGACTCCCGCCGCGACGCCCACGCTTGACCTGCGCACCCCTACTGAGTCACCAGAGGCGGTGGAGTCCCCGGCGAGGGATCTTCTCGGCGAAACTTACTCGAATCCCGCGGAGGGTTTCGAGATTCGCCCACCTAGCGGTTGGGATATTGACGAGAGTGCACTGCTCGGAACGAAGGTCATCTTCCTCAGCGAAACGCCGGACTTCCACGACGAAGCGCCGTTCAGCGCCAATATGAACGTAGTGACCGGCACTGTGCGGGAACTCTCATTGGAAGAAATTGTCGCGACGACAAAGGAACAGCTCAAGACGATGCTCACGGACTTCACTTTGTTGGAGGAGACGTTCCTGGTTGTCGACGGCCTGGAGGCCCATATCTTTGAATACACCTTTTCTCAAGGGGTGTTCCCCCTAAGGGCCACTCAATTGATTGTCCTCCACGAAGACACGGCATACGCGATCACGGCAGGTGCGCTCAGTGTCGCTTGGGACAAGTATGAAGCTGTGTTCGATGCTTCGGTCCGAAGTCTCCGGTTTTTGCCCGATTCCTCGCCCGCGCCTACGCTTGACCAGCCCTATTCCGATCCAACAAACGGCTTCGAGATTAGTCCGCCGTACCAGTGGGTTGTTGACCAGAGCGGGATTGGCGGAACAGAGTTAGCTCTCTTTCACCAAGAGCCCGATTACCACGGGGAAACACCCTTCAACGCCAATATTCTCGTGTTTGTCTACCCAGCCGAGGGTCTAACTCTGCAAGAGTTCGTGGCATTTTCGAAGAAGGAGTCCCCACTGGTGCTCACGAATTATGTCCTATTGGAAGAAGAATCCGCCAAAGTCAACGACCGGGAAGTTTATCTACTTGAATCTACTTTTGACCAGGAGGAGTTCCCGGTCCGAGCTCTCCAACTGATCGGCATCCACGAGGACCAGGTATACATCGTCACTGCGATTGCCCTTGAAGACACTTGGGACAAGTATGAAGCTGTGTTCGATGCCTCGTTGCGTAGCTTTTGGATTTTGGCGGACTCGTCCGCTCCAACCGGCACGCCAGAGCCGGCGGATTCCCAGTCGCCAACCCAGCCTAGCCAATCATATTTCAACTCAGTGGACGGTTTCCAGCTTCAGCCCCCTGACGGTTGGGCAATTGACGACAGCGGGACCGGAGGCACGAGCGTGATCTTCTATACCACGACGCCGGATATCCACGGCGACGCTCCCTTCAGGGCCAATATGAGCGTTTCCGTTTGGCCCGCCGACGGTACTACATTGGAGGAGTTGGTGCCGGCGCTAAGAGAAGAGTACAAGAGATCGGCCACGGACTTTACTCTACTCGAGGAAACAACCCCGATTATCAACGGCTTGGAGACTTACGTATTTGACTATACCCATTCCCAGAGAGGATTCCCCCTTCGAGGCATGCAGTTGGCTGCCATCTACGAGGACAAGATATACGCGCTCACCGCAACTGCCCTCGATGGCACCTGGCAGAAATATGAAGCTGTGTTTGAGGCTTCGTTTCGAAGTTTTAAGGTCTTACCGGATTCGCCAACTCCGACCGACGCACGAGAGGCGTTGGATTCCGGGTCGCCCGACCTGCTCGATCCACCCTATTCCGACTCGATAAACGGTTTCGAGATCCGGCCCCCGCGCGATTGGAACGTCGACCGCAGCGGGCTCCTTGGAACCAAGGTCGCGTTCCTGAACCCAGAGCCGGATTCACAAGGGCGGTCCCCATTCAGCGCCAACATAGTCGTTTATGTAGAGCCCGCGGAGGGTCTCACGTTGGAAGAGTTCATCGAGTTGTCCAAAGAGCAGTCGCCTCTATTGCTCAAGGATTACGCCCTGTTGGTTGATGAGCCCGACACAATCAACGGCCAGGCAGTACGCTTCCTTGACGCTACGTTTACCCACGGAGTGTATTCCCTCAGAATCCGTCAGCTAATCGCCATCTATGAGGACACGTCTTACGTGATCACGACAACGGCGCTTGATGCCGCCTGGCAGCAGTACGAAGCTGTGTTCGATGCCTCGCTCCGCAGCTTCCGAATCTTGGACACGGAAGACTCCGAGGATTCCTAGGCCAGCCGGCTGGCAGCCGAGCTGCCACAACTTCCCCGCGAGTCAAGACCTGTGTTCTCCACTCCCTGGATAGAGGCGAACTATGCTATCATTTTGTTAGCACTCAGGTCGGAGGGATCGCTTGAGCACCATCAATGTACGCCGTCTGGACGACGAATTAGTTCGCCGGCTGAAGCGCCGCGCCGCTGACAACAATCGTTCGCTCGAAAGTGAGGTCCGTCACATTCTGGAGCGGGCCGCCGGCGATGGCATGGCGGATAGGATCGCGTCATTCCGCGCTCTGGCCAAGAATTTGCGAACGCGGACCGGAAACCGTCCTCAAACCCCTTCGCAGGTATTGATCAGGGAAGATCGCGATAGCGGACATAGACCCTCCTGATGCGGCTGGTTGTGGACGCCAGCGTTGCGGTCAAGTGGCTTGTTGATGAGGAACACTCCGACCTTGCCGACCAACTGCTCGACGGAGGCCACCAGCTCTTTGCCCCACGCCTATTGGCGTCGGAGGTCGGGAATGCGATTTGGCGGAAGGCTCGCGCGGGAGAATTAGAGCCAAGTGTGGCCGGAGCGCTCGCTGCGGCGATACCAGAGATGGCCGTTCGTTGGGTGGAGGATGAAGCAGTCTGTGCTGATGCAGTGCGTCTATCTCTCGCCCTGGACCGGCCCGTATATGACTGCGTCTATCTTGCTCTGGCCCATCGCATAGGCGCGACACTGGTCACGGCGGACCTGCGTTTCGCAAACGCGTTGGCTCAGACGGAGCACGGGTTTGCCGTAGTCGCCCTTGAGAATCTGCCCTTAGGATGAACAAGTCTCATCCACGCAGCAATTGGACCAATATGGGATCCTGGCCCGCTAGAAATCCACCTCGATCTCCCGCTCGACCCGCAGGTCCCGCCGCATCCGCCTCGCCAGCACTCCTTTCACCTGCCACCTCACCGAGGAATTGTCCGTCTTAAGGGTTGGCGCGCTGACGCTCCCGACGTTCAAGCGGAAACTCCACTCCCGCACCTGGCCGGCCGTCAGTGACCCATCCGGCTCCAGCAACGCCTGGTCCACCGTGTGACTCCGCTCCACGTTGCCGAACTTCTCGATCCTCACCAGTTCGACTCTCACATCCGACACTGCCACGTCCTGCAGCATATCGGCACGCAGGCCGCCGGCCACAA
>CAXXUG010000009.1:0-70577 GCA_963664835.2 Chloroflexota bacterium
TGTCGAATGCCTGCTGATCGACATGGACGGCGTCCTCTACGTTGGCACCGAGGTCTTGCCCGGCGCCCGCGAGCTGTTCGAGCAACTCCATCTGCGCGGCCTCAAGTACAGCATCGTCACCAACAACGCGACTCTGACGCCAGCCCAGTACGTCGAGAAGCTCGCCGGCATGGAAATACAGGTGCCGGAAAGCTCCGTTTTCACGTCTTCGATGGCCACTTCGCTATACCTGCGGCGGATCGAGCCGGAGGGCGCGCCGGTGTACATCATCGGCGAGAGTGGTTTGCGCGACGCGTTGGCCGACTCTGGGTTCTGGGTCGACGAGGCGCGGCCAAAATACGTCTGCGTTGGCCTCGACCGACAGCTGACTTACCAGAGTCTGGCGACCGCGACGCTGGCGATTCGGGCCGGCGCCGGCTTCATCGCCACCAATCCCGACACTACTCTGCCGACCGAACGCGGAATCGTTCCCGGCGTTGGATCGATTCTGGCGGCGCTGGTTGCCGCGACCGGTGTCCGTCCCAGGGTGATCGGCAAGCCCCAACCAGACATGTTCGAGATGTGCGTGGATCGCCACCGAGTCTCCAAGGAGCGGACGTTGGTCATCGGCGATCGCCTGGAGACCGATATAGCCGCCGGCGCGGCGGCCGGCCTCCCCACCGCGTTGGTGCTGACCGGCATCTCAAAACTACATGAAGTAGCCGAGTCGCCGTACCAACCAGACCTGATCGTGGAAGATTTGTACGAGCTCAGTTCTCTGCTGGGCGGGGGTTGAACGCGTCGATGTTCAAGCGTTTGCTCATCTCCCTCGCATTTGGCGTGCTGGTGATGCTAGGGGTATCGATTTACGGGGACCTGACCAGCGTACTCGCCGCCTTCCAGGCGTTTGACTGGCGATTGGCGCCGGCGGCATTGGCGCTGACGCTGGTGAACTACGGGTTGCGCTACGTGAAGTGGCGGTACTATCTTGGCCTGATAGGCGCCGGCGACACCAACGACCGCGTCAGCGTTTTGACGTTTCTGTCAGGCCTGTCGATGGTCCTCACGCCGGCCAAGGTCGGCGAGTGGCTGAAGTCATACCTGCTGCGCGACCTGGCGGGAGTTCCAGTCTCCCGCAGCGCTCCGGTCGTGCTGGCCGAGCGCCTGACCGACGGCATCGCGATGGTCTTGCTCGCCGTAGCCGGCCTGATCGTCTATGACGTCGGCCGAGAAATCGTCGCTGGAATCTCTTTGGTGCTCGTCGCGATATTGGTGGTCTCCCAGCACAAGGGTATGTCCGGGACGATAATCCGGATTCTGATTCGTTTGCCCTGGCTGCGGAAAAAGGTCCGGGAACTGGAGAATCTCCGTGAGTCCAGCCGGCTGCTTTTTTCTATCAAGAGTCTTGCCGTCGCCATAGGTCTTGGGATCATCTCTTGGGGCGCCGAGTGCGTCGCGTTCTTCCTGATACTGGTTGGCTTGGGGTTGACCCCCAGTCCGGCCCTGGTCTTGCAGGCCACGTTCATTCTGGCCGTCGCCAACCTGGTTGGCGCGGTCTCGATGCTGCCCGGGGGACTTGCCGCCGCGGAAGGCAGTATCGCCGGCCTCCTGGTGTTGCTGAGGGTGACGGAAAGCGCGACGATCGCAGCGGCGGCCACGCTGCTGATCCGGCTCGCCACTCTGTGGTTCGGCGTCGCAGTGGGCGCGATAGCCCTGGTCCTCGTCGGTCGATTGACGCGCCTTTCAGCCCTTCCAACCGGACGCGGCGAGGCGACGACCGCCTCCTAGCCGGCTGCCCTTTCCAGGCCGGTGAATCCGATGGCCGCCGCGCCGTATAGGCAGACATCATCGCCGAGGGCGGCCGTTGCGATCCTGTAGCTGTCGCGAAATTGCGCCATTGTCCGTCTATCTATCTCGGCCTTCATCGGCTCGAAGATCAAGGCACCGGCGTTTGACACACCCCCGCCCACCACTATGATCTCAGGATCGAAAAGATGGATCATATTGGCCAGCGCGATTCCCAGCCACCGGCCGGCCTCGGCCAGGACCTCGATCGCCAGTTTGTCGCCATTCTGGGCTGCTGAGACTATCTGAGTGGTAGTGATTTCTGCGCTCGGATGTCCGGCCAGTGCCGTTTCGGCCCCTTGTCCAATGCGGTCGACGAAGCGCCTGGCGATGGCCGGGCCAGATGCCAGTGACTCGACGCACCCGCGGTTGCCGCAACCGCACAGGGGTCCGTCCGGGTCTACCACAATATGACCTATCTCACCACTGGAACCGTGGGCGCCCAGAAAAAGACGGTTGTCCGCGATAATTCCCCCACCTACGCCAGTCGAGACGGTCACGTAGATGAGATGCCGAGCGCCGCGGCCGGCGCCGAACCTATGCTCGGCCAGGGCCGCCGCATTCGCGTCGTTGCTTATGAACGCCGGCCAGCCCAGCCGTTCTTCCAGGATGTCCTTTAGTGGTACCTCGTTCCATCCCGGCAGATTCGGCGGTTGGAATACCACGCCGCGCCAAGGATCCAATGGGCCCGGCGCCGTAGTGGACAACGCCAATATTCGCCCCGCGCCGGCCCTTTCGATCGCCGATGCGAACTGGACGACCATCATTTCGATTACTTCATCCGGCCCACGTTCGGCATTCGTTTCGGTTGAGTTCCGGTAGTGCAAATGACCGGTGCGATCGATCAACGCCGTGCGAAAATTTGTGCCGCCAAGGTCGCCGGCGACGACAAGATCGGAATCGCGAGGTCCAGTTGCGGGCGAACTGCCTTTACTCATCTCAAGACCTGGCAATTAACGCCAATAGCACTAAATCGACGTACATATTCGTGGCTGTGGCCGACCGAACGCAAGCGATACCGGCAGATGCGTCGGTTGATTTCAGGAAGATGGTAGCTCACGAAGATCGCCAAAGCCCCCAGGAAGTGCGCCTGAACCCGGGTTGCCGACAAAACAGGATTGCCTGCTGGTCTATGATTCGTTTGTGATGATGGACTCAATCCAAGGCAATGTCAATCCCGGTCCTGCCCAACGCAAAGGACGGCGTCCAATTGTCGTATTCATCATCGGAGCGACCGCATCTGGCAAGACCGAGTTGGCGGTCCAGCTCGCCGGCCGTTTTGCCATAGAAGTGGTCTCGGCCGACTCCCGACAGGTGTACCGCCGGCTGGACATCGCGACGGCGAAGCCGGACCCCCGCCAGCAAAGGGCGGTCAGGCACTGGCTGATCGACATAATAGAGCCAAGCGAGGATTACAACGTAGCGTTCTACCAGCGAGCGGCGAACGAGCGTATCCGAAACATCCGAGCCGAGGACAAGATTCCGTTTGTTGTAGGCGGCTCTGGGATGTACCTGCGGGCACTCGTGGAAGGCTACGAGTTTCCTTCGGTCCCGCCCCAATCGTCCTTGCGCTTGGAGCTCGAGCAACGGGCCCGAGAGCTGGGAGCTCCGGCCCTACATCGTGAGCTCGCCGAGGTCGATCCGGAGGCGGCTAAGGCGATCCATCCTCACAACCTGCGCAGGATCATTCGCGCTCTCGAGGTTTACCGGACCACCGGCCGGCCGTTCAGCGAACTCGCCCGGACGACAGGCCCGGAATTCTTGCCCTTGCTGATAGGCATCCACTTCGACCGCGATGCGCTCTATCGGAGGATCGATCTCCGAGTTGACCGCCAGGTGGAAGCCGGCCTGGCGGACGAGACGCGACGGCTCCTCCAGGAGGGGATCGACTTACAGCGCCCGGCGTTTTCGAGCCTGGGATACCGCGAGATTGCCGATCACCTGCGTGGCGATTGCTCGCTGGAGGAAGCGGTGCAGAGAATCAAGTTCGCCATCCACCGATACGCCCGGCAGCAGTTGACCTGGTTTCGACGCTGGAAGGGGGACGTGACCTGGCTGGCCGGCGACGATCCCGAGTTGGTGCCGAAGGCGGCGTCGTTGATCGAGCGGGCGGTCGCGACCGACGACTGATCGCCGGCGATGCCTGCTCGGCGCTCGACTGGCCCGCCTCCGCCTGGATGGTCTACGATCTACTCGGAAGGAAACTGCCTATGGTGGTCAGGATGAAGGCCTTTGCCTATATTACGAACCGCCGGCGACTCCTGGTCTTCGAGCATCCGGACCATCCAGATGCAGGCATACAGGTGCCGGCCGGCACCATCGAACCGGGCGAAGATCCGGCCGACGCGATATTGAGGGAGGCGCGCGAAGAGACCGGATTGGCCGGCCTGGAGTTGGCAGCATTCCTGGGAGAGTGCGAGTACGATATGTCGGACTTCGGAACAAACGAGATCCATCGCCGGTATTTCTACCATCTGCTGAGCGATGAGGTGGGTCCTGACGAATGGGTACATTTCGAAACGAGCCCCAGTGGAGGAGATGATCAGAGCCCGTTCAGGTTTCGCCTCTATTGGGTACAATTTCCTGGTGGCGTTCCGAAACTTGTTGCCGGCCACGGGCAGATGTTAGATAAGCTCTCAGAAGCCTTGGCATGAGCCGGCGTGGGTTAGCAAAAGTTAGCTGGCTTCTCCTGGCATTCGGATAGATCGGAGGAATTTAGGTATGGCGAGTAAAGCCTTGAAATTCTGGAAGTATCACGGCATCGGCAACGATTTCGTCCTGATCGATGCCCGCGAACTTAACGACATAGATTGGCCTGCTCTTTCGACACAAATGTGCGACCGGCATTTCGGCGTTGGCGCAGATGGATTGCTGCTGCTGCTGCCGTCAGAGGCCGCTCCATTTTCGATGGGAATGTACAACCCGGACGGCTCCGAAGCGCAGATGTGCGGGAACGGGATCAGGGGATTCGCCAAGCATCTAGTCGATCAGTCGCTCGTCTCCGGCGATGAAATGACTGTTGAGACCGGCGCCGGCGTGTTGGGGCTCAGACTCCAGCATGACCGCGACGGAAGGACCGACGTCACGGTGGGCATGGGCGAACCGATCACCGCTGGCCGCCGGATTCCGGTAGACAGTGACCGCGACCCGGTTTTGCGAGAGACGATCGAAGGCGAGTTCGGCTCCTTGAGCCTGACATGTGTCTCGATGGGCAACCCACACGCCGTTCACTTCATCGACCGCGATCCCGAGGGCTACGATCTCGTGAACATCGGGCCGCAGGTCGAAAACCATCCATTCTTCCCCGAGAGAGTGAACTTCGAGGTTGCCCAGGTGCTTGACCGCACAAGAATCAAGATGAGGGTGTGGGAACGCGGAGCCGGCCTTACCCTGGCTTGCGGCACCGGCGCCTGCGCGACCCTCGTGGCCGCCAGGTTGGAAGGTCTGGTTGACTCGAAAGCCACCATCGGACTGCCGGGCGGTGATCTGTTGGTTCACTGGGACGACGGACAGGTCTGGATGACCGGCCCGGCCGAGCTAGTCTTTGTCGGCGAGTGGTCTGCGCCCATTCCCACCCGTGAACCAGTCGGGTCTGCGTTTGAGGGCTAAGAGCGGTAAACGGGACCAAGGCACTTTCTCGCCGCCGCCGGAGATCGATACCGAAAACTATTTCGCCGAAAGGTCGATCGACTCCGCCGATCCCCCGAGAAGCGTGGCCCTGGTTGGAGTAACCGTCGAGGGCGACCCCGAGATTCGTCCGGTCGAGAGCTCGCTGGACGAGTTGGCCCAGCTCAGCGCCAGCGCCGGCTACGAGGTTGCCGGTAGGTTCCAGCAACGCCTCAGGCGCGTCAATCCGGCGTTCCTGATAGGCAAAGGCAAAGTTGCCGAGGTGAGCGACGGTCGCGCCGCCGCCGGCTACGACACGGTCATCTTCGACTCCGACCTGACTCCCAACCAGCAGTCGAACCTCGAACGGGCGACCCACTGCCAGGTCATGGACCGCAGCGCCCTGATCCTGGTCATATTCGGCCAACGCGCCCGGACCTACGAGGGACGATTGCAGGTGGAGCTAGCCCAGATGGAGTATCTGCTGCCCCGTTTGGCCGGCCGTTGGACCCACCTTAGCCGGCAGTTCGGCCGGGCCGGCATGCGCGGCGGCCCCGGCGAGACCCAGATCGAGGTCGACCGTCGTATCGCTCGCCGCCGAATCTCCGAGATTAAGCGGCAGATCGAACGAGTCAGGCGCCATCGTTCCCTGCACCGGCAACGGCGCGAATCTACCGGCGTCCCCCAGGTCGCGCTGGTCGGCTATACCAACGCCGGCAAGTCGACTCTGCTAAACCGCCTGACCGGCGCGGATGTGACAGTCGCGAACCAACTGTTCTCCACTTTGGATCCAACCACCCGCCAGTTCGCGCTTGGAGCAGGCCTCGAGCTGCTGCTCAGCGACACCGTCGGCTTTATCCACGATCTTCCGCCGGCGTTGATCGCCGCGTTCCGCGCCACGCTCGAAGAGTTGGAGTCTGCCGACCTGATCCTGCAAGTCGTAGACGTCTCGGACCCACAGGCGGAGATGCATCTTGAGACAGTTTCCAAGACGCTCGAGGAGTTGGATCTGTCGGAAACCCCCATCGTGACCGCATTGAACAAGGTGGACAAGCTCGGTGATCCACGAGCCGTGGGACAACCGGACGGCGATAGTCGAAACGGCATCCTGTCGGCTTCGCCTGAAGGCGTATTGGTATCGGCCGTAAGTGGCTACGGCATTGACGAACTAAAGAACCGAATCGAGCGCGTATTAGGGAGCGGTTGGCCGCGTGTCGCCCTGAGGGTACCAGTTCACGCCGAGCACTTGGCCTGGGAATTCACCCGCCGAGCCGCGGAAGCTACAATCGAACGCGAACACGATGAGATTCATCTGCGAGGCCGGCTGGCCGCTCGATATTTGCCTCGTTTCCGCACGTGAGAAACTTTATAAGCTTTTCAGCTTATAAATATTACAAAATTGACAAATACCCTAATCTGGACTTAAAATCAGGTTGGCAACGAGGCCTATCTATGACGTTAGCAGAGTCTGAAACGACGCCATCATACTGCAGACTCAATGGAGGTCGGCAATGCAGGTAGCCATCGATGTCAAGTGCTATCACTGCGGCCACTTGACCGGCGAATTTGTTGGAGATTCATCTGTCCCGCTGGCGCAACGTACGTTCAAGCCCAGCGATCGATGCAAGGAAGCCATACAGGGCGGCGACCGCATACGTTGCTGTCGCTGTGGAGGACCCGTTTTTCTCGACGATATCCGGCCAATCCGGACCTATCCGGTCTGGGATCCCAAGCTTCATCCGGCCAGGCCGGGCCGGCCGCGAAAGCACCCGAGGCCGGAGAAGAAAGAGGAAGACATGGCGGCTAGCTCAGGTTCGGTTCGCTAACCGAGCAGTTGAGATCGTCCAAACGACCTGACGGGAGATTGTAAGCAGGAATGCAGCGGACCAGACGCCATATATTGGATTTGCTCAAACGTAAGGGCAAAGCCACGGTTGAAGAGCTGGCCAACGAGACCGGCCTCGTCCCTATGACGGTTCGCGCGCACCTTGGCGTCCTGGAGAAAGATAGGCTCGTCAGGTGCGCGGAGCGCAGGGCCAAGATCGGAAGACCGCACTTCGTTTACTCGCTAACCGAAGAGTCGGTCCGACACTTTCCCCAGTCCTACGACCTTATGGCCAACAGATTGATCGATGCGGCCGTGGCTATCGGTGGGGACAGCTGTACCAGCAGGCTCGCGAATCAGATCGGTGAGATCTGGGCCCGTGAGCGCGGGACAGCCACCGCCGGCCTGCCGTTAGCGGACCGAGTCAAAAAGGTCACCGAGTTCCGGAACGAGGAAGGCGCCCTTGCCGATTTCTCCGAGGTGGATGACGGCTATCTGATTCGACAGTGCCATTGTCCAACCCTGGGGTGCGCCAAGAAATATCCCGACGTAGTGTGTGCCGCCGAAGCAATCTATCTCGGCAAGCTGATCGGTGTGCCGGTCGAGCGACAGGAGTGGGTCCTCGACGGCGGATCTTGCTGCTCTTTCTTGGTACGCACAAAAGGAAATCCGAAGCCAGTCAAGGGCGAATCCCCGGCCCTGAACTGAGCCTCCCGCTTCTCACCACCCGTCCCTCGTTTTAGCGACTCAATGTTCTCTAGCAAGTTGACGCCCTAGTAGCTTTGCGCTGGCGTAGAGGGCTCTGGTGTGAGGCGTAGGGACCCCGAGCATCTCTCCCAACTCCAACACCACCCCAACCACGTTGTCCAGCTCCATCGGCCGGCCCGCCACCACATCCTGGAGCATCGAGGTCTTGTGCTGTCCAACCTTTTCAGCCCCGGCGATGCGCTGATCGATCGTGATCGGAATATTCACGCCCAACGCCTCAGCCACCGCATACGTTTCAGCCATCGCCAGCCGGGCAAGCGTTCGTCCATCTTCGTCGCTTGCGATCTCCAACAGTGTTGCTCCGGTGAGAGCGCTGATCGGATTGAATGCGGCATTGCCGGCCAGCTTTACCCAAATGTCGTGTCGAATGTCCCGACGTATGGGGCATCTGAATCCGGCCGCACCAAGTGCCCTTGAGAGACGCTTGCATCGCTCGCTCCGGGTTCCATCCGGCTCTCCTATGGAAAGACGGTCACCTTCGACGTGCTGTATGACTCCAGGCTCGACGATCAGTGTTGCCGGATAGACAACGCAGCCGATCACGCTGTTCGGATCGATGGACCTACCTATCACTCCACCAGGGTCGGTCATTTCGAGATTGGTCCCGTTCCAAGGTCCCTCTAGCCGCTGAAAGTACCACCAGGGCATGCCGTTCTGCGTTGAGACGACCGCAGTATCCGGGCCGATCATAGGTGCCAGACGCGGTGCCAGCTCGGTGAGGCTGTGGGCCTTCACGGTCAGGATGACGTAGTCAAATACGCCGGCCTCGCTCCAGTCGTCAGTCGCCGGCGGATGGGCCATGAAGTCGCCGTCCGGGCTGAGAACGCGCACTCCGTGGGTCTTCATGGCCCGCAGATGCGGGCCCCGGGCGATCAGCAGGACCTCTTGGCCGGCCCTGGCCAGCTTTGCGCCGATGTAGGCGCCTATGGCTCCGGCGCCGATGATGGCGACTCTCATGGATGCGTCCTGCAACAGGAGATTGACCGCGCCACGATGCTAAAGGCTCAGCCGCCGGCCGATGGGCCGGTGAACGCGGCCGCTACCAGCCTTCTCTGCACTTTGCCGGTCGCGGTCTTGGGAATCGAGTCGACTATGTGAATACGCCGGGGACACTTGAAATGGGCCAGGTGACTGCGGCAGTGCGCAATTAGCTGGGCTTGTGTGGTTGTCGACTCCGAGAGCACCACCGCCGCCGACGGCTCCTCGCCAAGGGTGGGATGGGGAACGCCGAACGCGACCACCTCGACCACCGATGGGTGTGTCAACAGGACTTCGTCGATCTCGACCGGCGAAATCTTCTCGCCGCCACGGTTTATCAGCTCTTTCCGCCGGCCCACTAACTTTAGATAACCGTCTGGATCGAGCAGACCCTCGTCCCCGGTCCGAAACCAACCGTTCGTGAATGAGTCGGCATTCGCCTCGGGATTGTCTTCGTATCCTCCGATGACGTTCGTCCCCTTGATAACCACCTCGCCGGTCTCCCCGACGCTGCGAAGCGCACCCTCGTCGTCCATTATGGCGATCGACACTCCGGTGCCGGCGCCGACCGAGCCGGGTACTCGCTTGCCCGGAGGTAGCGGATTGGACGCCATCTGGTGAGCCGCCTCGGTCATGCCGTATGCTTCCAGTACCGGCACGCCAAACCGGTCCTCCATCTCGATCATCACGTTGGCCGGTAGAGCTGAGCTGCACGAGCGTATGAAGCGCAATCGTTGATGACCCGAGTCGTCGCCGCCCCTTCTCTTGGCCCGACTCAGCAGCGTCTGGTGCATGGTCGGCACTGCCGAATACCAGGTAACGCCATATTCCTCCACCAACCGCCAGAAGTTCAGCGCGTTGAAGCGCGGAGGCACGACAACCGTCCCGCCCGACAGCAGGGTCGCCAGTGTTGAGGCGACCAGGCCGTGAACGTGGAACAACGGCATTACGCACAACGACGTGTCTTCCGGCCCCAACTCATAGGTGTCCACGACGTTTCGCACCGACTTCGCCAGGTTCCCGTGGGTCAGCGGCACCCGCTTCGGCCGGCTGGTCGTGCCGCTCGTGTGCAACACCAGGGCGATATCGTCCGGAGCCGGCCGCTCGAAACGTTGGGATCCCTTCGATTCGCCGGCGGTGGACAACGCTGCCTTTCCGTTCTCATCGACATCCATGCTGATCCACAGTGTGCCGGGAGGTGCCGCCTCGCGAACCTCCTCGCTCCCTTCAGAGAGGGTAATCAGCGCCTCCGCGTTCGTGTCCTCCATGTAGAAGCGGAACTCGTCCGCCTTGTATGCGGGATTCAGCGGCGCCGCGGTTGCTACGCTCGACACCGCCAGGAAAGACAGGATGGTCTCCAGGCCGTTGGGCAGAACTATCGCGACACGGTCGTCCCGCTCTATCCCAAATCCCCTGATCTGGCCGGCAAGACCGTGCACCTGGCGCCGCAGCGATTCGTAGGACACGGTGGGACCGCCGGGAGCACGAATCGCCGCACGGGACGGATCGCCCCCTTCGAGAAGTTCGATCAGAGTCCTGGGCGGGGCATTTTGGGTCATCGCAGCGTCCTCCCCTTGGCTCGTCCGAGGACAACACGTTCCTCGACCGACGATTTTCGTGGTAATGCCTCGAAATACCGGTGGCTTTCAAAAGACACGGTCCGGTTTATCGAGGGATTAACGTAGAATCAGTATCATGATAATGGATTCGCCTGTGGCGCCGCCTCCAAAAACCCGCAGTTATGCCTGCTTCGGGCCGGCGCGAATGACCCGCGCGCGACACGAGTGCGCCGCGACCCATCGCGGCAAGATACGCTAATGACTCGACATAAGCTCCGTCGAACCAAGATCGCCTGCACTCTGGGGCCGGCGACAAACTCGCCTGAAATGATTGCCGGCCTGATCCAAGCCGGCATGAACGTGGCCCGTCTCAACTTCTCCCACGGTTCCCGCCGACAGCATCTCGATACGATCCGCCGGATCCGCCAGATCTCAGCCACTCTGGGCGAGCACGTCGCGATCCTCCAGGACCTCCAGGGTCCGAAAATTCGGACCGGAGGGTTGAAATCAACGCCCATCACCCTCCGCTCGGGGCAGCGATTCACGATCACCACCGATCAGATCACCGGCGATGGTCAGCGGGTGTCCACGTCCTTTGAGTCTCTCCCGAAGGTGCTGAAGCCGGGGGATTCGGTGCTCTTGAGCGATGGACTCGTCGAACTCGAGGTCGAATCCGTCTCCGCCGCGGATGTCGTGTGCCTCGTCAAGTACGGTGGCATGGTCGGGGAGCGTACCGGCATAAACCTGCCCTGGGTCGACGTTGGCGGCGACTCGCTGACCGACAAGGACCTCGACGACTTGAAGTTTGGGTTGGAGCAGGGCGTCGACATCGTCGCGCTGTCGTTCGTGCGCTCAGCCAGCGACGTCGAGGTGCTGCGCCGGCGGATCGACCAGTCGGGATACGAGCAGCCGATCGTTGTCAAGCTGGAGAAGCCCCAGGCGATCGACGATTTGGATCGAATCCTGGAGCTCGCCGACGGGATAATGGTTGCTCGCGGCGATCTCGGCGTCGAAGCCGGCCCGGAGCGGGTCCCGGTCCTGCAAAAGCAGATCATCTCCGCCGCCAACCAGGCGCGAATCCCGGTCATTACCGCCACTCAAATGCTCGAGTCGATGATCGACTATCCGCGCCCCACCCGTGCGGAAGCCTCTGATGTCGCGAACGCGGTGTTCGACGGTAGCGACGCGGTCATGCTGTCCGGCGAAACCGCCATCGGCCAGTATCCGATCCAGGCGGTTCGCATGATGGACCGCATAGTTCGCGAAGCCGAAACGCTCGCGATTGGCGCCTATCGAAATCCGCCACCCGTAGCAAGACTGCACTACGCCGGCTCGCTCGCGCTGGCTGCCACTCAAGCGGCGGCCAGCCTTGACGCGGCCGCGATCGTCACACGCACCCAAACCGGCTACTCGGCCCAGTTGGCCTCGAGTCATCGACCGAGCGTACCGATTGTCGCGGTGACCCACGACCAGGTCATCGCACGCCGGCTGGCGATGGCGTGGGGCGTCTACCCGGTCGTGGTCCCGCCGGCGGAATCACTCGATGTTCTGCTCAAGCGGATGGAGCTGGCGGCCTCCGCGACCGGCCTGATCGACAAGGACGGCATTCTCGTGATGCTGGCGACCTCCAGTCCCGACGCAAGCGGCCACATGAACCTGATGGAGATCCGCCGGCCGGACCAGGCTGGCTAGCCTGAGAGATGACCTGACCGCGTGTCGGTTGATAGGCGGACGCAACGAGATGTGTTCAAGAAAACAGTGACGACGGCACTAAGATTGCTTAGGATCGAATCATTATGAAAACAAGAGGCTCAGGAGGTCATCCCACACTACAAAGACGACCCGCCTTGACTGATTTTCAACAGCATCCTTTAATGATTCTCTAACACCTCTCAATCTTAGTCGAATCAAGCTGAGGAGATGTCGTTCATGAAACGTTTCAGCTACATCATTGCACTCATGGCAGCCCTCACCGTCGGCGCGGTTTACGCTTCTACGGGGACCGAAGGACACGAATTGTCCCCGGATCAGCATTCGGCCAGCGGCTCGATTGTTGGGAACCGCGCCGGCGCGTTCGCCAATTTCTGGTTCAACTACGGTGGGGGAGATGAGACGGTTGTGGTGGCCCTGACCGTCGATCAAAGTCACCTAAATATGGGCAACGGCATCGGATTCAACGTATACGATGGCTATGGCGGGCTGGTTGGTAAGGGTCGGCCGCCGAACGGCAGTCTTTCGAGTACTTCTGCCCGTTTGTCTTTCTCCCGAAACGCCGGTGGACGCTTTCAAATACAAGTACATAACTATGTCGAGGGCGGCGTTATCAACTACTGGGTCCAGGTAGCAGGGCAGGGGCCCTCGCCGCCCAAACAGGTTACTGGCGCAACACATCCCGAAGATGCGCCGACGCTCCTGCCCAAGGACAACGTTCTGGCCGGCTCACTGTCTGGGAATCCGGCAGGAGCGTTCCACTATTACGAGTTGCGTTATCCGGGCGGCAACCTGAATCTGAGCGTGACGATGAACAGTTCGCCACCATTTCTCAGGTCCCATCGTGCAGTTGGCATGTTTCTTTATCGGGACGGCATGGTTGTCGCCCAAGACATCCCAATTGAGGGCACGAATAGCTCGGTCACACACTACTTGCGCTACCGTTCCATGGAACCCGACAACTTGATCCTGCAAGTATTTAATTATGGCCCCGACCATCTCATAGATTACGCACTGTACTTCAACCGCGTCAGCGGAGAACCCATCCCAGCATCGGGAAATCACACCCCGGCGACTGCATTTCGACTGACACGTGTGCAAAACGACTTCGTTGGTGCCGTTCCTGGGAGCCGTGTCGGAGCATACGCATTCTTCGACCTCCACTACCCCGGAGGTTCGGAGACAATGAGAATAATTCTCAGCATGCCCCGTGAGAGCCGGGCTGTTGACGGCTTGGCTGGTTTCAATGTTTACGAGGGTAGTCGCTTGGTGGGCCAACGCCTTGCGAAGCGTGACAGCAGAGGACGATTACTCGCCACAATGACTATCGAGCGCGCTGAGCTTGCGAATTTCGGCATTCAGGTATTCAACTACAACGAGGATTTAGACCTTCAGTATCGCCTGGAGGTGTTCGGGCTGTAACTGTTCAGACTTGAGCGTAATCCGTCTCGCACCTGCCTGAATAAAGTTCCGAGTAAGGACCATAGATTGTGGCGATATTCCCCATAGCTACCAAATACGCTGTCTGGATCGTGGCCGGGAATGACGGTCGCAAGATTGGTCACGCTAACTGACAACAGGTACTTCGGATTCAGGGTGTTCGAGTAATTAACGCCGGTGGTAGACCCAATAGGGTAACCACAAGGGTTTACCACTTCCCTGCGGCTCACCGGCGATGTATGTACGGTTCGCGAACCGTCCTTGGTCGAAGAACTGAAAGACCCTGGCGAGCATCAGAATTCCTGGTATGAACTGTCCAGCGACGTCCAGCCCCGATGCAAGCGGTCACACGAACCTGATGGAGATCCGCCGGCCGGGCTAGCCGGCCGAACCGATCTCCACCGGCTGGTAAGAAGGCTTTATCCGGCCGGCGTTGACGAATGTGATTCACCTATGTTATATTTCAAATGTGACAGATATAACACAATCCCAAGCCATCGGGCCAACTCTACAGGCGATCCGCGCCAACCTTGATCTTACCCAGGAGCAACTAGCTGAGCGACTCGGTGTCGCATTCGCGACGGTAAACCGCTGGGAGGGTGGCTTGACCACTCCCCAAAGGGCGGCGCGAACGGCCATCGCCGCTCTCGCGTCCGAGGCCGGCATCGATATTGCCGAACTGGCCGCCGAAGAAGCCGGGTCCGCGGCGCGCTTAACCCGCCGGCGGTCCCGCCGCCACAAGGCCGCTCCATCCACCAAGACGATGGAGCAGATGCTGTGGGATGCCGCCTGTTCGATTCGCGGCGAGAAAGACGCGGCTAAGTTCAAAGACTACCTGCTGCCGCTGCTCTTCTTGAAGCGCCTGTCAGACGTGTTCGACGACGAGATCGGTCGACTGGCCGAGGAGTACGGGGACCGCGACCTTGCCCAAGAGATCGCCGACAGCGATCACGAGTTGCTACGCTTCTACCTGCCCCCGGAAGCCCGATGGGCGGTAATCAGTGGTCGCGAGACCCATGAGTGGACCCTCGACGAACGCGGACGAAGCACCCAGCCGAATGACATCGGCGAGCATCTGACCAGGGCAGTGCGGTTGGTCGTCCGCTACAACCCTTCGCTGTCCGGCGTCATCGACCTCGTCGATTTCGCATCAGAACGCAACGGTGAGCGCGACATCAACCCGGCGAAGCTCGCTGCCGTCGTCGAGACATTCTCCGATCCCCGCTACCGGCTCGGCCTCGCCGACGTCCAACCGGACTTCCTCGGCCGGGCCTATGAGTACCTGCTCCGCAAGTTCGCTGAAGGCTCCGGCCAGAGCGCCGGCGAGTTCTTCACCCCCACCGAAGTCGGCTTCCTGATGGCCCACCTTATGCGCCCAAGGCCCGGCGAGAGTTGCCACGACTACGCATGCGGCTCGGCCGGCCTGCTCGTCAAGCTCCAGCTTGTCGCCCGCGAGCTTGACCCCACCAGCAGAGTGCCGCTCAAGCTGTGTGGGCAGGAGCTGCAGGCCGAGAGCTACGCCGTCGCCCACATGAACGCGATCATCCACGACATGGAGGTCGAGATCGCACGCGGCGATACGATGATCAATCCGAAATTCAAGGACGCGGCCGGCCGCATCACCGCCCACGACGTCGTGGTCGCCAATCCAATGTGGAACCAGCCTTTCAGTCCGGACATATTCGCCAACGACCCGTTCGACCGTTTCCGTACGACTGGCGGCGTCACGACCGGCAAAGGCGACTGGGCATGGCTCCAACACACGCTCGCCTGCCTGAATGAGCGAGGGCGGGCGGCAGTGGTCCTGGACACCGGCGCGGTCACCCGGGGCTCCGGCGCCAAACACGAGGACAGGGAACGCAACATTCGCAAGTGGTTCGTAGAGAACGATCTGATCGAAGGCGTGATCCTCCTGCCGGACAACCTCTTTTACAACACCAGCGCCGCCGGCATAATCGTCGTTCTCTCCAAGCGAAAGCCGGCCGCGCGCAAGAACAAGATCGTCCTCCTCAACGCCAGCCGGCGAGTGCGCAAGGGCCGGCCCAAGAACTACATCCCAGAGGAAGACATCCGACCGCTGGCGGCTGCATTCACGAAAGGCGAGCCGGTCGATGGCGAGGTCGCCGTCATCACCCGGGAGCAGGCCGAGGAGGCCGACTACAACCTGAGTCCGAGCCGGTGGGTTGGGCAGACGGAAGCTATCGCTCAACGTCCGATTGCGGAGATCATCGGCGAGTTGCGGCGTCTCGATGACGAGGCCCGTGAGATCGACGCGCAGCTGGCAGAGATGTTGGCGCGGCTGCAATAGGCGTGGAAGCCAAGGACCGAGGGAGGTAAGAAAGCATGGGAGCTACGCACGTAACAGTCAGGATTACTAACCCCGCCGACCCGGACAGGTTCTGGGAGGGCCTTTTTCTCGTCGACACCGGGGCCACTGATTCCCTGGCGCCCAGACCGCATCTGGAAGCCATCGGCCTCAAGCCCGAGGGGAAGCGTGTGTATGAACTGGCCGATGGCAGCGAGATCGCGGTCGACGTCGCCGTTGCCAAGATTGAGTTCATGGGTGAGTTCGTCGGCGGGACGATCATCTTTGGCGAGGCCGAAGCGGAGCCGCTCCTGGGCGTCACGGCCCTGGAATCCGTCGGCATAGAAGTCGATCCGAGGAGTCAGCAGTTGAAGAGGCTGCCGGCCGTGCGCCTCAAGGGGCTGGCGTGACGTCGAGGGAGACAACCCGCCTTGCCGACATGTGCGACTTGATTGCAGACCCTGTAAGGCCCGGCACCCGGCCTGACGCGCTATATCTTGGCCTCGAGCACCTGGCCTCGGGACGTCTTGTCCGCATCGGCGGCGGTCAAGCGTCGAACATGCGAAGTACCACGTCAGCGTTTCAATCCAATGATGTGCTCTATGGAAAACTCCGTCCATATCTCGACAAAGCTGTGCTCGCGGACAAGCCCGGTGTTTGCACGACGGAATTGCTCGTGTTGCGGACCAAAGAGGACGTGGACCCGCGGTTCTTTGCCGCAGTCGTCCACTCGCCGCACTTTGTCGAGTACGCTGTCGCGGGCACAACAGGCGTCCAACACCCCCGGACATCGTGGGCGCACATACGCGAGTTCCTGGCGCCGGCCCTGTCCTTGGCAGAGCAGCGGCACGTGGCCGACATGCTATGGCTAGTACATGAGGCAATTAGCCAATCAGAAGCGATCACGCGGGAAACCCAAGCCCTGAAGCGCGCCGCGATGCAGACGCTATTCACCAGCGGCCTGCGGGGCGAACCGCAGAAGCAGACCGAGATCGGGCCGGTGCCGGAGAGTTGGGAGGTTGTTGCAATTGACGACGTGGCTGTGACCACGCAGTACGGTCTATCAGTGCGTGGCCGGCCGTCCGGCACCTATCCGATTTTACGAATGAACTGTCAGGAAGATGGAAAGGTGCATTACCGAAATCTTCAGTTCGTTGATTTAGATTCAGAGAGCTATAACACATTTCGGGTAAATCCAGGCGATCTACTTTTCAATCGCACAAACAGTATCGATCTGGTCGGGCGAATGGCGATCATTGAAGACGATAGACCTGCCGTCTTTGCGTCTTACCTCGTGCGTCTTGTGGTTGATGCTGACCGTTGCATCCCGGAGTTTCTCAATTACTTTATGAATTGGCCGAGGACTCAAGGGGAGATCAAGACGCTCGCGAGCCGCGCCGTCGGTCAAGCGAACATTAATGCGACCAAGCTCCGTACGGTCCTGTTCCCTCTGCCTGCCATAGACGAGCAACACGAGATCGTCGCCATCCTCAACGCCATTGATCGTAAGATAAGCCTTCACCGCCGCAAGCGCTCAGTGTTGGACGAGCTGTTCAAGGCCCTGCTGCACAGATTGATGACTGGCGAAGTACAAGCGGGGAAGATGGGCTTGTCCAGACCATGAGGTGAGGGGATACTGATCAGTTTCAGCGACAGGAGATTCCGATGCCGGTCAAGTCTATTCCGATCGATAGAGTTCTGTTGGGTAATGAACATTGGCTGTCATATAGTGCCGAAAACGAAATCGAAGTCTATTGCGATCTACTAGATTACCTGCAGAATAAGACAGATACTCTAGAGGCACGCGGCAAGGACGAAGAAGTCGCCTTGGCCAACGCTCAGGCAGTCATTAGTAGCTATGCTTTCGAGATCGCGATGAAGTCACTATGGGCATTGGATAACACTCCGGAAAGTGTTCCAAAGACACATGATTTGCTGGAACTATTTGAGGGGCTTAAAGCCGAAACAATTGAGGCTCTGGGTCGGCTTAAGCTCAGCCGGGCCATGCTGAAGGAATGGCCCACACCCTTCCTTACCAATAGATATTCGATGGAGAGCATAAGCGGGGAATTCACAGTTTATCATACCGAGTTCCTAAGATCGCTCACTCATTTGCTGAGAGACAAGCTGGAACAAACCCGGAAGGACCTTCTCGGGCCTCCAGGATCTGCGCCATTCTAGAGGCGCTGTTCGGGGCGACGCAGTCCGGCGTCGTGACCGCGCCGCTAGTGATTGTTAAGTCAGGAAGGAGGAAACCAGATGACCCGGCGTCTTCAGCAAGCTTTCGAGAGAGCTTCCCAGCTTCCACGAGAAGAACAAGAAAAGTTTGCGAGCTTCCTTCTGGCCGAGCTGGAGTCCGAACGACAATGGGCGGAACTGTTCAGCCGGCCCGAATCTGAAAAGCTGCTGGAGCGGCTAGCCGATGGGGCACCGGCGACGCACCGTCGAGGAGTTGAGCGCCGAGTTGCGGCGATTGGATTCTCCTGAGCTTCCGGCTGAGACGCTGCCGTGAGTCGTGCTGCCTACATCTTCCTGGATGAATCGGGCAACTTCGACTTCAGCGCCAACGGCACCCGCTATTTTGTGCTCACCGCCGTTCGCATGAATCGCCCGTCTCCTGCTTTCCCGGCCCTGATGGACTACAAGTATGATTGCCTTGAGAACGGCGCGGATATTGAATATTTCCACTGCTACGATGACAGCAAGAATGTGCGGAGATCCGTTTTCGACTTGATTGCTGCTCACCTTGGTGGAATGGCCATAGACTGCCTTGTGGTCGAAAAAGCCGGAGTCTTTCCGGCGCTGCGGGTTGATACCAGGTTCTATCCAGCAATGTTGGGGTACTTGCTCGATCTGATCTTGCGCAGCGAACTGAAGGATGGCAAGGCCGATGAGATTATAGTCATCACCGATACAATACCAGTGAATAGGAAGCGGCGCGCCGTGGAGAAGGCGGCGCGGACCACACTGTCCCAGATGCTGCCGGGGGTAAAGTATCGTGTCCTGCATCACCAATCACGTTCCCACTACGGGCTGCAGGTGGCGGACTATTGTTGTTGGGCGGTCTTCCGCAGGTGGCAGAGAGGGGAGAGCGTCTGGTACGACCGGATCAAGCCCGCCGTGCGGAACGAAATCCTGGTCGGCAGTGTTGGCGAGCGGCGTTGACCATGCCCACGGGGATCCAAGTAACAAGCGACCCCCCCGACTACTCCGTTTCGGGAGAGAGCACCCCTGGCACTCTTGTCATCGGGGGGAACCTTTGGACGAAATGATATCACGTTACTGGCCAGAACTTCCACCGCCGGGCACACCAGTAACTGTTCAGAATTAGAGGGTCCAAATTTGCAGAAGATTGGCACGAAAATGATCATGTTGCTAACTCTTGTTAACTTGCGCCGACGATTTTCATACTTTGGTGTGCCGGCGCAAGCCGGGATGGGCGATTGGTACGAAAATGACGTCACCCGCACTCCAGGAGGGGCGGGGAGGGGAAAATGTAGCGCGGGGGCTTGTCCCCCGCTGGGGTGGGGCCTGGGCATGGCAGAATCCTCCGTGCGACTCCGCCGCATAAAATCGCAACTCCGGGTTTTCAAATCTTGGTGTGCCGGCGTCAGCCGGGATGGGTGATTGGTACGAAAATGACGTTACGCGGCCCGAGAGTGCCCGCATTCAACCGCTCCCGCACTCGTCTACTTGGCCTCCCAACGGTCACTCCGGCGAAAGCCGGAGTCCAGAAGGGTGGGGATGGGAAATGTAGCGCGGTCGAAGACTACGCGAGGCGAGGGGCTTGTCCCCCGCTGGGGTCGGGCCTGGGCATGGCAGGATCCGCCAGGCCAATTCGATGGGCCAAAATCACAACTCCGAGTTTTCATATCTTGGTGTCCCGGCGCAAGCCGGCATGAGCGATTGGTACGAAAATGGTATTTTGCGGCCCGAGAGTGCCCGCATTCAACCGCTCCCGCACTCGTCTACTTGGCCTCCCAACGGTCACTCCGGCGAAAGCCGGAGTCCAAAGGGGCGGGGTTGGGAAATGTAGTGCGGGGGCTCGTCCCCCGCTGGGGCCGGGGCATGGCAAAATCCCTTGTGCGAATTCGCCACATGAAACGGCGGCTCACCATATTTCATGCTCTTATGCAGCCCTCGGAGAGCCATGGCAATTCCCATGACTGAACTCAAGGTAACTGAGGCCGGCTCCGTGCAGTTCCCGATGGTCCGCCATGCGGCGGAGGTCGGCTGGATTCCGGTCCTGCCGCGAGGCGGCAGGCGCAATCCTGTGCGACGCAGTCCGGCGTCGTGACCGCACAGCAGGTGATTATTTAATCAGGAAGGAGAAAAACAGATGACCCGGCTTCTTCAGCACGCCTTCGAGAGAGCTTCCCAGCTTCCACGAGAGGAGCAGGATAAGTTCGCGCGCTTCCTTCTGGCCGAGCTGGAGTCCGAGCGACAATGGGCGGAACTGTTCAGCCGGCCCGAGTCGGAGGATCTACTGGAACGCCTGGCCGACAATGCTTTGTCGAAGCATCGCGCGGGTCGGACTCAGCCCCTCTCTTTGGAAGAATTGTAGGCGTGCGTTCGTTTACGCCAGGGAGTTTCTGGGATGCCTATCGTCGCCTTCCGAACCACGTCCAGCGCCAGGCCCGCGAGTCCTACCGTTTCTTTGCGTCTAATCCCAATCATCCCAGCTTGGACTTCAAGCGCGTGAGTCAGAGACGTCCGGTGTACTCGGTGCGTATAACCACAGACTACCGTGCTCTCGGTGTGGTCGATGGAGACGACATCGTGTGGTTCTGGATAGGCCCACACCATGAGTATGATCGTATTCTGCGACGAATGTAGATTAGCATGAACGCTCTCAAGGTAACCGAAGCCGGCTCCGTGCAGTTCCCGATGGTCCGCCACGCGGCGGAAATCGGCTGGACGCCGATCTCGCCTCGCGTCGCGATCCAGAAACGCGGCGGCGAGGCCGGCACGCTTTTCCGAGGGGAGTTGGAGGACGCGCTCAGCCGTTTCAATCCTTGGATGACGCCAGATGCCATCCGTTCCGTGATCGAAAACCTCCAAGCGCTCCCACCGTCCATCGAGGGTAACCGCCAGATGTTGGCCTGGCTTCGCGGCGAGCGGCAGTGGTACGACGAGGTCGAGCAGCGTCACAGGACGGTCCGGCTCGTTGACTTTGATGATCCATCGGCCAACGCGCTGCACGTCACTTGGGAGTGGCGCCTCAAACCGCCGGCGCGTAAAGGCAATCGCGCTGATGCGATGTTCGTCGTCAACGGGATACCCGTCGCAATCGTAGAGCACAAGAACCCTACCGACGCCGACGCAATCGAGAAGGGCGTAACCCAGTTGCGGCGCTACGAGCGGCAAACGCCCGAGCTGTTAGGCGCGGCCCAGCTATTCAACGTCACCCATCTACTCGACTATTGGTACGGCGTCACCTGGAACGCCTCGCGGCGCTTCATGGCGCGATGGAAGGAGCGCCCGGACGACACCTACCGGTTCGCCGTCCAGTCGTTCTTCGAGCCCACTGATTTCCTCCGTACGCTGCGCGATTGGATCCTCTTCTACGTCGAGGACGGAGAGACGCGAAAATCGGTGCTCCGACAGCACCAGCGCCGGGCCGCCGATCGCATCGTCGAGCGCTGCCTTGAGCCGGCAACGAGGCGCGGCCTGATCTGGCATACCCAGGGATCCGGCAAGACCTTCACCCTGCTCACCGCTGCGCGCCTGATCCTTGAACGCAAGGATGAGTTCCATACGCCGACCGTGGTCGTGGTCGTCGACCGGACCGAGCTTGAGGGTCAGCTACAGGGTTGGGTGGAACGGCTGCTCGGTGAGATGCAGCAGGACATCGCTGTCTCTCGCGCCGGCTCAAAGGAGCATCTGCAGGAACTCTTCCAGACTGACAGGCGCGGTCTGATCCTGTCGATGATCCACAAGTTCGAGGACATCGACAAGAACGCCAACACCCGGGACAACATCTATGTGTTCATCGACGAAGCGCACCGGTCGGTGGCGAAGGACCTCGGATCTTATCTGATGGCAGCCGTACCCAACGCGACGATCATCGGATTCACTGGGACACCAATTGCGAGGACCGAATATGGGGAGGGTACGTTCAAGATATTCGGCGCCGACGACGAGTTGGGGTATCTGGACAAGTACACCATCGCCGAGTCTATCGAAGACGAAACTACGCTTCCGATCCGCCACACGATGGCGCCCAGTGAGATGACCGTGCCGGCTGAGCGGCTCGACGAGGAGTTCTTTGCCCTTGCTGAAATGGAAGGCGTCACCGACGTCGATGAGCTGAACAGAGTTCTCGATCGAGCCGTCGGCCTGCGCACCTTTTTAGCCGCTGACGACCGGATAGAAAAAGTTGCTGCGTTCGTCGCCGAACATTTCAAGGAGAACGTGGCGCCGCTCGGCTATAAGGCATTCTTGGTGGCCGTGAACCGAGAAGCTTGCGCCAAGTACAAGCGCGCGCTCGACAAGCTCCTGCCCCCGGCTTGGAGCGTGCCCGTCTACACCGAGAATGCTCAAGACATCGTCGTTCGTCCTCTCGTCGCCGAGCTTCAACTCTCGCCGGAGCGTGAGGCGGATGCGCGTCTCATGTTCAAGAAAGCGGCCGAAGACCCGAAGATACTGATTGTCACTGACAAGCTGCTGACCGGCTACGATGCCCCGGTCCTATATTGCATGTATCTCGACAAGCCGATGCGCGACCACGTGCTTCTCCAGGCGATCGCGCGTGTGAACCGGCCGTACGTGGACGCCGCCGGCGTCCGCAAGCGCATCGGTCTCGTCGTTGACTTCGTTGGCGTATTGCGCGAGCTGAGGAAAGCTCTGCAGTTCGACTCGTCCGATGTGAGCGGAGCGCTCGAGGGCCTTGAGTTGCTGATGCAGGACCTGCACGAAAAGATTGAACAGGCGAAAGCGGAGTACCTCGAGGATTACCGCGCAGGCAAGGAAGAGCTACCCAGAGTCGCGGAGACGCGCCCCCACTACCCCTTCGATGAGGGCGGGTCGGACGAGGAATTGGAGCGAATCGTATATGGCCGCTTCCTCAGACCTGATGACCGAAAGGAGTTCTTCGCTGCCTATAAGGATATCGAGGTGCTTTGGGAGATCCTTTCTCCTTCGCCGGAGTTGCGGGACCACATCGACACGTTCACGCGCTTGGCCCGACTCTACGCCATCGTCAGAAGCGCTTATGCACAGGGCCCAAACTTCGTGGCCGATCTTGCCCGGAAGACGCAACAACTTGTCGAGGATAACGCGAAGGTGCAGGGTCTTGGTTATATCACGAAATCTCTGACGTTTGACCTGCGCACGCTCGAAGCGATCCGACGTGAATCGGGCTCGGACGAGGCCAAGGTCTTCAACCTAGTGCGGGGCCTCCAGCGGGAGGTCGAGAACGATTCGGAATTGGAGGCGGTGCTCCGGCCCCTGAAAGAGCGTGCGGAGCGTGTGTTGGAAGACCTTGAGGAATACAAGACGAGCGGACTTGCCGCGATGGATCAGCTTGATGCCCTTGCTCGGGAAAAGGATGCGGCCATCGAGGCGGCAAGAAATAGCGGTCTCTCCAAGCGCGCGTTTGCTGTCTACTGGGTGCTAAGAGATGAGGCGAGTCTTGAATCCGCCGGCGTCGAGGCGATCGACTTGGCGCAAACTGCCGAATCGCTCCTCACTCGTTTTCCGAACGCCGGCGTCAATCCTGACGAGAGGAGGCGGCTGCGGGCAGCTCTATATCAGCCGCTTCTAGGATTGCACAAAGACGAAAGGGGCTACGTTGTAGATCGCGTCGTCGAGGTCCTATTGGGCAGAGGCGCCGATGACGACGGATAACCGGCAGCGCAAGGCAATTAGCGAACGCGTCGAATACTGGGCGCGTCGCCTTAACGTGCGTCCGCCTCGAGTGCGTGTGCAGCGCATGACGCGAAAGTGGGGGTCTTGTTCCACGGCTGGTACTCTGACTCTCGCGTCCGACTTGGTCGATTACGAGTTGGGATTCCAGGACTTCGTAATTGCGCACGAGCTACTGCACTTGCGCGTGCCCAACCACGGGAAGCTGTTCAAGGCGCTGATGACCGTTCACGTGCCTGATTGGAGGAACTACGAAGTAGAAAGGTGAGCCGGCGCCACCAGATCCGGCTAATCGCCGTTGAGCGACCGCCGGCGGAGGAATCCTTCCCGCAAGCTCTGGTTGGTCAGGCGCGTGTAGATTTGGGTGGTCGTCACGCTGCGGTGCCCGAGCAACTCCTGGACCGTCCGCAGGTCGGTTCCGCCGAGCAGCAGGTCGATCGCGAAGGCGTGCCGGAGAGAGTGCGGAGTTATCTTCTCGGCTAAGCCCGCTTTCAAGGCACATCGCCGGACCAGCTTTTCCACCGAGCGAGGGGTCAACCTGCCGTCGTCCTGGACGCCCGGCGTCCTAGCCTTGCCGGGACGCTGCCGGATGAACAGTGCCGGCCAGTCGTCGGCCCGGCCGTCGAGATAGGCCTTGACGATATGCTGACAGCGCCGGCTGAGGAAAATCACCCGGCTGCGCCGACCCTTGCCGACGATCCCTATCTCCATCACCTCTTCTTCGCCCAGGTCGTCCTCGCGCAGGTCCGCCCGGTTCAGGGCGCAGAGCTCCGCGATACGAAGACCCGTGCTGAACAGCAGGGCGACGATCGCCCGGTCGCGGCCGGCCGTCGCTCGGGCATTCCCTGCCGCCTCGAGCATCTGCTCCACTTCCTCGGGCGTCGGCACTCCGGTGGGTAGGTGGTCGCCGACTTTAGGCAGATTCACCCGGTCGCGGGGAAGCACCTGCTCGTCCGTCTCCTGGGCAAAATAACGGAGCATACTCCGAATCACCGCCAGGTACTTCGCCCTCGTGCGCGGACTCAGTTCCTCTTCATTCTCGCCCCGCAGACGCAGGTCGCGAGAGTACCGGTGTAGCGTGTCGCGGTCCATCAGCGATACCGAGGTAGCGTGCGGCGCATTGCCTGTCAACCAACGACCGAGGTCTTCGAGCACCTGCTGATATGTTGTTACGGTCTTGCGTGAACGGTTCTGGTCGAGGCAGTACTCAAGAAATTCCTGGAATTGTCTATCTAGCTCGGTGGCTCTTCGCCCAAGCGGTCGTTTGGGCGCGGCATCGATCGCCATATGCAGTCGTCTCCTAAGCCTCGGTTTCCCTCTTAGAGCAGATCCTGCTCGACGCTATCACGCCGGCGGAGACGATATCCATAGGAGAGATGTGAGAGGTGGCGAGCCGCGTTTCAGCCGGCCTAGGAGCATTTTCGGTACGAGAATGAGGCCGGCATTGATGCAAGAATGGCTGATTAACTTTCTCTAACCGAGGCATCAGCCCGACCGGATGAGGGCAATGAATCGCGGGCAGGTCCCCCGCCAAGAGTCCGGCGGACCGCGATGTTCATCCTCTCAGGTAACCTCGCCAACGCCATAGGCCATACCGCCGGCCCGGTTCGCCTCAGATGATATCTGGTCCAACTAGTTCGGCCGGTGAGTGTAACGATCACGAATGTATGAACTGTACGTCCCCCAAACCTGTCCCAGGCAATGAGACAGTCGTAGGGGCGAACCCTTGTGGCATTCGCTCCAACTAATTCGTACGGTCGGCCATGAGGAAGGGGCCAATGTAGGGCGGGGGCTTGTCCCCCGCCTGGGGCGGCCGGCGGTTCGTGAGATGCAGGCGTTGTGTTGGCCGGCAGGTGTTCGTCGCCGGCGCGTTTCGTTGGTGGGTGGGAAGTTTATCGCTGCTACGCCTCTGGATTTCCTAGTTGGTTTACCTCATGCCCCCCCCAATTACGCCGCATTGTCGGACGTGAGTAAGGAGAGATATACATTGGCCCTCATTCGCACCCCTCGATACGCTAACCGCAAATGCTCCAGGCGCACCGCAAACACCCTGAAACCCAATTAGTTGGAGCAGATGTCTCAGATGCCGGCCGCGATCAACTCGTCATAAGTATCAAGAAGCGTCTGGGGCAGCAGTCGAGTGTCGGCTATCGCCGGCATGAAGTTGCTGTCACCAACCCACCGCGGCACCACGTGCAGGTGAACATGGTCGGCAAGGCCGGCGCCGCCAGCCTTGCCGATATTCGCGCCAAGGTTGAAGCCGTCCGGCTTCGCCATTCGGCGCAGCGCCGCCGTTGCCCGGTTCATCATCAATGCGATGTCCAGCAAAGTCTCCTCGTCGAGCTGCTCCAGATCGGGCACGTGCTCGTAGGGCACAACCACCAGGTGCCCAGAGGTGTAGGGGTAGGCGTTCAGGATAATGAAAGAGCGGCTGGAACGTGCGACGATCAGGTTCTCGCGGTCATTGTCCTCTGCCGGCAGATCGCAGAATATGCAACTTTTCGCGGACTTGTCCGAGGCTATGTATTGCATGCGCCAGGGCGTCCAGAGCCTCTCAGTCATCGCCCATCGGCACCTTCAGCCTTTTCGCTCGCGGATTCGCTCCTGGCGCAGTGCGAGCCAGAACGCGATCAACTCGCGGAATGCTCTTACTATTACCGCTGGCTTGGCCCCGGTGGCGCTGCCGAAACCTCGAGGCCTGTGGCTCACGCCTTTCTCCAGGAAACGGTGGCCGGCCCTGCGAGACCTGACCAAGAACTCGGCCGAAAGGGCGGCTCCTCGTGAGCGGACGACCGTATTGTCGAATACCGACCGCCGGAAAAGCTTGAACGCGCAGTCGATGTCCCTGGCCGTGTACCCGAAGAGCATATTGACCAGCAGATTCCAGCCGAATGCGTTCAGCCGGCGCATGAACGGATCCCGTCGCGGATTGCGATACCCGAGGATCAGGTCGTACCTGTCGCAGAGGGGAATGAATCCAACCAGTTCGGAGATTACGAACTGTCGGTCGGCGTCGGTCAGAAAAACCCATTCGTATTGGGCTGCGCTGAACCCGCTGTGCAGGGCGGCCCCGTATCCTTGATTGCGCTCGTGTTCCACCAGCCTGACTCGAGGATCGGACTCCGCCATGTGAACCACCAACTCGTTGGTCCGGTCCGAGCTGCCGTCGTCGACGACTATGATCTCGTACTCGGAGCAGCAATCGGCCGCGACGGCCCCTACCTCCTCAATCGCTTCGACGATATTGTCTTGTTCGTTGAAGGCGGGCAAGACCGCCGAGATCCTAACCATCCATCCCTTTCATCTGACCGGCCGGATTCCATATCGGCTGTTCAACCAACCAGCCTCTATCCTGTTCAGCATAGCCCCATCACAGATTCTAGCGCGTTTAGAGTCCAACTGGGCTCATCAAGTTTTCGCGGCGTTACTGGGTTGCCTCCGAACGGGCGCACTGAACTGCCGAAGAACCCGTTTGAGCGCCGGCCTCCGGCTGACTTACGGCAGCGTTACTGAGTCCAATTCAAGAATCTGCCGTGCTAAACTCGAATCGTTACTTCCCTACAGTTGAGGTACAGAATCAGTGTACGTCATCGGCACCGCCGGCCACGTGGATCACGGCAAGAGCGCCCTGGTCCAAGCGCTGACCGGCATTGACCCCGACAGGCTGCGCGAAGAGAAAGAGCGAGGCATGACAATCGACCTCGGCTTCGCCTGGCTCACACTGCCAGGCGGCCAGGAGGTCAGCGTTATCGACGTTCCCGGCCATGAACGTTTTATCAAGAACATGTTGGCCGGCGTGGGCGGTATAGACGCCGGACTCTTGGTGGTCGCCGCCGATGAAGGAATAATGCCTCAAACCGAGGAGCATCTAGCGATCCTCGAGTTGCTCCAAATACCGTCCTGCCTGGTCGCCGTCACCAAGGTTGACCTGGTTGACGAGGACTGGCTGGAGCTGGTTCATGATGACATAATCGAGCGGATGAAACGCTCACGCTACCCCGATGCGCCAATGGTGGATGTGTCCGCCCTTCAAGGCATCGGCCTCGATAAGCTGGTTGAGTTGGTCCAGTCGGCTCTGCTCAAGACAGAGCCTCGCCGCGATTTCGGCCGGCCCCGGCTGCCGATTGATAGGGTGTTCACCGTTGCCGGCTTCGGGACCGTCGTGACCGGTACCCTGACCGGTGGTTCGATCTCGGTTGGACAGGAGCTTGTCATCCAACCCGGCGACCGCAAGACCAGGGTACGCGGCCTGCAGTCGCATAAGACGATGGTGTCCCAGGCGATGCCCGGGACTCGCCTGGCCGTCAACGTGGCCGGCGTCGCGGTGGAGGAGCTCAAGAGGGGACAGGTCCTCACCACCGATGGCTGGTTGTCTCCTTCGCTCGCGGTCGATGTCTGGTTGCGGGTGATCGATTCATCCCCCGGCAATCTCAAGCACAACGCCCCGGTAACCTTCCACGCTGGAGCTTCGGAAGTGGCCGGCATCGTAAAGCTGCTCAACGCCGACGCGCTGGTCCCTCGACAGGCAGGCTGGGCCCAGATCAAGCTTTCCGAGCCCGTGTTCGTTGCTAGGCACGACTATTTCGTCGTTCGATATAACGACCAGACCGTCGCCGGCGGCACCGTCGTCGATACTAACGCCCGGCGCCACCGCCGTCGGAACGCGGCTACGCTTGCCACCCTGGACCGGCTGCTGAACGGTACGCCGGAGGATGGCATCGTCGAGCTTGTCCGCCGGCGCGGATTCATCGACCGTCCAGGCCTATTGAAGACTTCATCCCTGCCCGTCGCCGAGACTGACCAGGCTGTCGAAACCCTATTGACCGACGGAAGATTGGTGTCTCTGTCAAACTTGCTGCTGGCGGCCGAAGATTTTCAGAGCCACAAGTCCAATCTGGAATCGACTCTGGGTGACTATCACCGGCGCTATCCGCTGCGAGCGGGGATGCGTCAGGAGGAGCTTCGATCGAGATCGAACCTACCGGCAGAGCTCTTCAACCTGTTGCTGGCGCACGTTATCGCAGAGCAGCGAGTCGCCGAGAGCGGCACCGCTGTAAGGCTGAGCGGGCACCAGATAGAATTTACCGCCGGCCAGGCCGAGGCCACCGGCAATCTGTTGAAACGACTGGCGAAGGGTGGATATTCTCCGCCGGCATTGGACCAGTTGTGTGCAGAACTCGGGTTGGACGACGAGGTGATAACCGCCCTGGTTGAGCGCGGCGATCTGGTCCGTACCAGTGATTCCGTCGCCTTCGCCAAGCCCGTATTTAATGATATGGTGGCTCAGCTCAGAAACTGGCTCGAGAGTCACGGGTCGATTACGGTCGCCGAGTGGCGCGATCTGACCGGTACAAGTAGAAAATTCGGGCTGGCATTTCTCGAGTACCTGGACCAACAGCGCATCACCCGTCGAGTCGGCGACGCCCGGCATCTGAGATAGAATTTGATGGTCGTTCGCTTAAGCTTCGGAGGCATGTCAATTGCCGGCATATAGGGGCCTCGTGGCGCGCGCGTTCGTCTTGGCTGGAGCAGTCGGGATGGCGTGGCTCGTTCAACGCCGGCCGGCCGGCACGCCACCACGCCTGGTGGATTGGGAAAGGGTGCAGAGTGTAGCGCTACGCCTGAGCTCCGAGCCGCAACCGATGAGCCTGCCGACGCGCCGGCACATGCAGCGCAGATACCACGATTGGGTACGCCAAAGCGAGGAGGGAATCTCCGAGTACCTTCAGCAAGAGGCGCCGTCAAGCGCCGGCCAGGCCCTGGTCTTCGACCGCAAGGAGTGGATCAACGCCAATCGTGCCCAGTTCGAGGCGCTCTTCCATCCGCTTGAACTTGCCAACGCCCGGGGTATGCTCGATGCCAGGGCCGGCAGTTGGGCGATGGCCCGAATGAGTCAACTTGTCATAAGCTACCAAATGGGTCTCTTGATGGGCTATTTGGGTCGCAGAGTCCTGGGTCAGTACGATGTCGCATTGCTGGGCCGCGAGCCCCTCACCGGTGGGCGAATATACTTCGTGGAGCCGAACATTGCTGGGCTGGAACGCCGGCTTCGAGTCCCCGGGGAGGACCTCAGGCTCTGGATCAGCCTTCACGAGACAACCCACGCCTATGAGTTCGAGGGCCATCCCTGGCTGATCGACTATCTGAACGGACTACTTGGCGAATACTTCGAAAACGCTGCCAAGGACTTCAGAAACCTGAAGACAACCGGTATCTGGGAGATGCTCGGCCGCAGCGTCAAGAACTCCTTCACTCAGCGTAGCCCGTTGGAGGCGATCATGAGCGACGTCGAGCGCAACGTGTTCGGGCGCATTCAGGCCGTCATGTCTCTTCTGGAAGGCTTCAGCAATCACGTGATGGACAGGGTGGGGGAGCGAATCATGCCGGCCAACTATCCGGTCCTCAAGAGCAGGTTCGAAGCGCGACGCGGCCGGCGATCGCTGGGCGACCGCATGTTTGCCAAGTTCACCGGCCTCGAGCTTAAGTTGCAGCAATACCAGCTGGGCGAACAGTTCGTGAACCAGATCGTCGCTGAACGCGGCCTCGAGGTGATGGGCCTGGTATGGAACGGGCCGGAGTTTCTGCCCGACATGAGGGAGATCAGGCAACCCTCGCTCTGGTACGACCGGGTGAGAAAGATATAGATGCTCCGTTGACCAACGCCCAGTGGACCGAACAGGCCGAATAATCCAGTTTCCAAATCCAAAGAAGGAAAACGCCTGATGCCGCCAAGCGATAAGCCGCTATCAATCTGGAAAGCTGAATCTTACGCGGAAACGTATGATCCCGAAGACGGTCGATGGGAAGAAGAAAGCGAGTCCCTGTTAGTAGTGGCAACCAACCAGGTCGACGCCATGGGTTATGTGCAAAAGTGGCATGACCAGGCTCGAGCGCTTCACTCGGAATATGGAGACGGCCCTTCGCGAAATTGGACTATTCGCAACTTCGAGCGCGTCGAAGATACAGATATCCTAATCTATTTGATAAACCGCCAGCCCGGGTTCACATACTCCGCTGAAGCCGATAACGAATGCGCAGTAACCCTTATAGCACGATCGAGGTAATCCCGTGTCAACACCCAAACACCTTAACGAGAGCCAGTCCTGGTCAGAACTTGACGAGAAAAGACTTGAACATGCTGTGTGGATCGCACTCGGTATCCGGCCTTCCAGTCTTGTCCCCGTCATGTGCTCTTGGGCGCTTGGGCACCGCCGATTCAACCAGATTAAACGCCACTGCAGAATGAGCAGCTTCACGGTAGCAAGGGCGCTTAAAGTTCTGACCGCCCAAGGGATCCTGTCCAAAGACGCGAACGGATCCTACGCGACAGGCCCCTTGTTCTGGAGCTATCGTTGCCCCCGTCGAGGCACTTACGAGGACGATCGGGAATACATAGAGTCGCAGATTGACGACCCCGACGATCCAAGTTCGCAGAATATAAGTTCTGCGAACTAAAGCCGATTCCGGGAAACATAAGGAGTTAGAGCCAGAAGTGATACCAATATCTGTAAGCGATTTTCCGGTCGAGCCATATTGGGTCTTGGCCGCCCTGCTCGCCTTGTTTCACGCGTCAGTCTATGGATTCATATTCGGCCCAACGTTGGTCAGATATCCGCTGTTCATAATAGTGTCCGGCATTGGCGTATTCGTCGGCCAACAACTCGGTGAGCTCGCCGGCCTCAGTATCGGCCTCGTTGGCGACCTGCAAGTTGCCCTTGCGTCGGTAGTCGCCTGGCTGCTGCTCATCATTGCGAAGCGTCTGGGCGCGTGATACACTCCCGGCCGCCTTCGTCGTTCCTTGCCACTTGGAGTGTTGCGGTCACATGCTGAAGAGCCTGCTGGCGCCTGCGATCGTAATTCTGATCGGCGTTGTGTTAGTCGTAGTCAGCATTGTCCTGAACATCACAACCCAAGTTCGCGACATTGCGATCGTTTTGGCGATGTTGGCATTTTTCGCCGCCGGCGTGGCGATGATAGCCTTCTTCTCGGTGTTGACTACTCTGGTCGCCAAGTTGAGGGATGACGTTATCGGCGAGCAGGTTACGCCAATCTTGGGCACCGCTCGCGACACCGCTACCAATATCAAGGGAAGCACGGATTTTATGACAACCAGGGCTGCCGGCCCGGTAATCAAGATCATAAGTTTCATCGCCGCGACCGATCGTTTCATCCGTGTCGTACTCGGCCGTTCCGGCGGCTAGTCCAGGTGTCGCGCAATCCTTCGAACGAGTTCCAGGTATAGAGGCAACTATGCTCTACTTCATCAAGGGGTTGATATTCGGAGCCCTCGCGGTTCTGTTCCTTAGACTCATATCCAGCCGGGATCGAAGCGACCGAGCGCGCGGCGTGTTGCGCGACCTTTCCGCACACTCCTCGGCGCGGACACGTGGCGCAACGGATTTCGCCTTCACCGCGGCCGACCGCATTCTCGAGACGTCTACTCAACGCATGGAGCGCGCCATCGCGGCGTTCAACCAGACGATAGCGGAAGAAGAACGCTTGTTGCGTGAGGAACTCGCTCAGGCCCAGCAAACCGGCCAGCTGGACCGCTAGTCCCCTACTCCCCACTCGCACATCACCAGCTTTCGCCTGTCCGGTTGTTATGTCCACTAAAGGCATCCGTGGTTTCGGCCCCCGCCCTCGCCACGAGGTTCACACCACCTGGGTGGCCCGATGCCTACCCCTGCGCCCGGCCGGCTTGTTCGGCTGCCAAAGCGCTAACGTATCGTATAATGGCAACCAATGCCATCGCCGAGGGCTGCCGCCAATTGAGGAGCTAAGTAGAGGATGAGCGCGTTACACAGGTTGCTTGCGGTTCTCTTTGGTGCGTTCGCGCTGGTGGTTACCGTGCAATTCGTATTTTCGCCCTTCTACCAGGACGCCGTCGATATTGGCCAGTTATGGAATTATGTGAACTACGTGATGGCCATTGGGGTGTTGGCCGCATTGGTGGTCCACTATCTTCGTAAGCGCGCATTCGCAGGGACTGCCGAGTCTCTCAGCCGTGAGTACCTGGAGGTCAACGTAGCGTTCTACCTATCCCTCGTGTTGACCCTCTGTTTCTTTTGGAACTGGTTCGACGACATTACTGTGGGTGAGTCTCAGGATACGACCCACCTGATCATGTGGACCTTTGTCAATCCGCTGTTCGTAGTGATCTCCGGCATCACCGGCTTTCATCTCTGGCGCGATGCCTCCCGCCAGAGTGGCTGAGGAGACATCGCGGAAGGAGCGATCAGCCTCCGGCCCAGAGACTAGCCGACGTTGCGGTCCAAGTGGCCGCTTGGGTTCCGATGCTCTGCCGGAACGCTCAAGTTTGAGTTATGGAGACGGTTCTCAGAATGAATCATCAAGGCCCCCATATCCAGGTCAAGGGTCTCTGGAAGATCTTTGGAGATGACCCTGAGCGCGCACTTCAGCCCGAATACGCCGCCAAGAGCCGCTCCGAGATACAGGATGAGTTGGGCGCTGTTGTAGGTCTGCGGGACGTGTCCTTCAACGTGGATCGTGGGCAAATTTTCGTTGTAATGGGACTCTCCGGCAGCGGCAAGTCAACCCTGGTACGTTGTCTTATCAGGCTCGTCGAGGCCACCAAGGGACAGATCTACTTCGACGGTGAAGACATTCTCTCCTACTCTCCGGACCAACTTATGCAGTTTCGTCGTCACAGGATCGCAATGGTCTTCCAACACTACGCGCTTCTTCCCCATCGCCGTGTGATCGACAACGTAGCCTATGGCCTCGAAATTCGGGGCATGGAAAAGGAGTCGAGGTACAAGCTGGCGTCAGAAGCCATCGAAACCGTGGGGCTGAAGGGTTGGGAAGACTATTACCCAAGCGAGATGAGTGGTGGCATGCAGCAGCGTGTCGGGCTCGCCCGAGCATTGGCCGTAGATCCCGAAGTGCTACTGATGGACGAGCCTTTCAGCGGCCTGGATCCCCTGATAAGAAGCGATATGCGGGACGAGCTGATGTCTCTTCAGGATAAGCTCCGCAAAACCATCGTATTCATCACCCACGATCTTGATGAGGCATTGAAACTGGGCGATCGCGTGGCGATCATGCGGGATGGGGCGGTGGTCCAAGAGGGATCCCCCGAAGAGATCGTTACCAAGCCGGCCGACAAATACGTCGCTAATTTCGTGAAGGACGTCTCTTGGGCAAAGGTCATCCGGACCAAGGCGATAATGGACCAGCCTGAGGCGGTCATTCACGAGCGGGAGGATCCCGGCACGGCACTCCAAACTATGCGAGAAAACAGTGCTCAAATGCTGTTCTTCGTGGGGCGTGACCGAGTTCTGAATGGCCTCATTGCCCGCGATGAAGTAAACGCTCTGGCCGACCAGAATGAGAACAACCTGGAAAAAGCCCGGATCCAGCCGGCGATGACCGCCGGACCGGACTCCTACATCGAGAAGATCATCCCCATGGCCGCCGTTTCAGACCATCCCATTGCGGTGGTGGACGAGCGAGGTCGCCTGTTGGGCGAGGTCCGCAGGGCCGCGCTGTTGGCAGGCATGACTCCAATGCAGTGAGGAGGCTCAACATGACCCAGATCGAGAACGTGCAATCCGGCGCGCAAAGCCCGACGCAGCAGATCGCCCTAGGCGATCTCCCTGCCCGTTATCTCTGGTTGACCGGATTGGTGGCGGTCGGCGCCGTGCTGATAGTAAGCCTCCTGATTTGGGGTCCGGAAATGGAGTTCCCCACTACCGTGTCTAGCTCCGAGGTTGAAACCACCAGAGGTGGCACCGTAACTCTGGATAGAACTGTGCGACAGGTAACCGGGGGCGCAATTGACGATGCGGTTGAGTGGATGACGGTAGAGGGTAGCTGGTTGTTCGACGGAATCAGCGCGGCGATTACTCTTGCGCTGGTTCTTATTGAGAACGTCCTGAAATGGGTTCCATGGCCCGCCCTAATCGTAGGCCTCGCCCTCTTGTCCTTTGCGGTAGGGCGTTGGAGACTCCTGGCTTTCACCTCGCTTGCCCTGCTGTTTGTCGGCTTCATGGGACTTTGGGAGAACACCTTGGATACCATCGCCTTGATGGTGGTGGCGGTTGCTGTCGCCGTGTCAATTGGCCTCCCCTTGGGTGTCTTGGGTGCCCGTAACTACGTCGCGGACAACCTGATGCGCCCCATCCTGGACGGGATGCAGACTATGCCAAGCTTTGTTTACCTGCTTCCTGGCATCCTATTCTTTGGCTTGGGAGAACCGGCCGGCATCTTCGCCACAATCATCTACGCGGTCCCTCCCGTAATCCGGCTGACCAACCTCGGCATTCGTCAAGTTTCTTCAGAAACTGTGGAAGCGGCCCGCGCTTTTGGAGCGTCTCCGATGCAGCTTCTGATGAAGGTCCAGATTCCGATGGCCTTGCCCACCATAATGGCCGGCGTCAACCAAACCACGATGATGGCGCTTGGAATGGTCACAATTGCCAGCATGGTGGCCGCCGGCGGTCTCGGCGACAATGTGCTGCGCGCGCTTCAAAAGAACCAATCGGGCAACGGCGCAATTGCCGGGCTGGCAATCGTATTTCTGGCCATCATAATAGACCGCCTCACGCAGTCGGTGGCCAGAAACAGTAGACAGGCTTCGAGGTCAGCCTAGAAGCGGCAGATTACCCATACCTGCCCCTTTTATACTGAATCCTCGCCGAACGGTGTGATATTCTATGCTGCAACACGGACTATTCAATTAGGAGTGACAGAATGACACAAGCCAGAAACAGGATATTCGCGCTGGTCGTCGCGACTGTCGTCATCATTGCGACAGTCGCATGCGCGCAGCTAATGGGGACTCAAGAAGAACCGAAACAGAAGCTCGTATTCAACGACCTTAACTGGAGCAGCGCCCAAGTCCAGAATCGCATCGCCCAGTACATCGTAGATAAGGGCTATGGCTATCCCACCGAAGTGGTTTTCGGCGCCACTCTACCTCTATTCCAAGGTCTCCGCCGTGGAGACAGCCATATCACCATGGAGATTTGGCTGCCCAACCAGGATGAAGCTTGGGAGGAAGCCCAGGCTGCCGGCGAAGTTGTCTCGGTCGGCCAAAGCCTGGGCAAAGATTGGCAGTCCGCCTTCGTCATCCCTGCCTACCTCCAGGAACAGTATCCGGAGCTCGACAGCATCGAAGATCTGAAGGACGAGAAGTACCAGACGCTGTTCGCAACCTCCGCAACCGGCGGCAAGGCGCGCTTGGTATCCTGCGTTATCGGTTGGGCCTGCGAAGAGGTTAACGCCGCACAAATCGAAGGCTACGGCCTCTCCGATTATGTCGAAGTCGTCAATCCTGGCGACGGGGCTGCCATGAACGCCGATCTTTATGGCGCTTATGAGAAGAAAGAGCCCTGGCTTGGTTATCAATGGGGCACCAACGACCCGGCACTGGTGCTCGACCTGGTACGTCTGGACGAACCCGAGTACTCCGACGAATGCTGGTTCACCACCAAGGCTTGCGCCTACGAAGACGCCACCATCCTGATTGCAGTTAATCCAGACCTCCTCGCCGATGCCCCCGAAGTCGTAACGATGCTGAGGGGCCTGGGATTTCAACATTGATGTCTACAAGGAAGTTGCTGCTTGGCTCCAGGAAAACCCCGACGCCGATGCCAATGACGCCGCACTCTGGTGGCTGAATAGCAAAGTAGACATCTGGCAGGATTGGGTTACCGATGAAGCCGCCGAAGCTATCAAGGCCGCTCTCGAAGCCAACGAAATCCCTGATGGCTGGCCAGAAGAATAGCCGGCGACACTCTTGCGTAAATGAATCAGTTGTTTATTTGAACCCAATCGGAGGAGCATCGTTGAAGCGAAGGTTCACGAGACGTTCGGTATTGGCCGCATTGGGAGCTACTGCCGCTCTACCAGTTCTGGCCGCCTGCCAACCGCAGGTGGTCGAGGTCGAGAGAGTCCAGGTCGTCGAGAAAGAAGTGCCGATCGAGAGGGTCGTGACTCAGATCGTCGAGAAGGAAGTTGAGCGAGTAGTCACAGTTAAGGTCGATAACCCGGTCATAGTCGAGAAAGAGGTCGTTGTCGAGAGGGAAGTCGAAAAAGAGGTCGTCGTTGAGATGGAGGCTTTGCCTCCTCTGATAATTGGACAGCTAAACGCGTTCACCGGCTCTCTATCGTACTTCGGCGTTTTCCCATCGCAACGGCGCGGCGCTGGCAGCCGACCACGTCAACCGCGCCGGCGGCATCGGTGGCGGCTCGGTAATCATTGTAAGCCGTGATACCGCCGTCAACCCGGTCCAGGGAGTCGACGCCGCCCGTGCCCTCGTCGATGTTGAGAACGCGGTGGCAATCGTCGGTGCGCTGTCCAGCGGAGTTACCATCGCGGCAGCTCAGTCAGTCACGGTGCCAAAGGGACGTGTGCTGATTTCCCCCTCGTCCACCTCTCCTGCAATTACGGTACTCGAGGATGACGACTTCTTGTTCCGAACGGTTGTTTCCGATGCCGCTCAGGGAGTTGTTCTCGGCCGCTTGGCCAATGAGGAGGGATACACAAGCGCCGGTGTCCTCTACATCAACAACGCTTATGGCGAGGGACTCGCTGAGCAATTCAAGGAGACCTTCACGTCGCTGGGCGGAACTGTAACCGCCATGGTCCCACACGAAGATGTCCAACCCACCTACACCTCCGAGTTGGAGAAGGCCACCGAGGGAGATCCGGACGTTCTCGTGACCATAAGCTATCCCGGCCAGGCCGAGGTGTATCTCCGAGAATCGCTCGAGGGTGGATACTCGGACACCTTCCTCTTCGTCGACGGCGTGAAGTCTGCCGAGATGGTAGAAGTTGTCGGCTGGGACCTCCTCGAAGGCACATTGGGTACCGCGCCTGGCGCGCCGGACAGCCCCGCGCTCCGGGCATTCCTGGCCTCATATGCTGACTCCTATGCAGTGCCGCCCGAGCACCCATTCATCGCCGAGACCTACGATGCCGTTGCGCTGATTGCGTTGGCGGCGGCCAAGGCCGGCACGACTACTGACCCCGTCGCGCTGCGCGACGCGATACGTGACGTTGCCAATCCTCCCGGCGAAGTCGTCGGCCCCGGCCTCGAGGGCATCGGAAGGGCGTTGGCTCTGCTGGCCGCCGGCAGGGATATCAACTACGAGGGCGCCGCCGGCCCCGTGGACTTAGATGAAAACGGCGATGTCGCCGCACCCATCGAGATTTGGAAGGTCGAGGGAGGCGAGATCAAGTCCACAGGCAGGTTCGAGCTCCCCTAGCCAGCATCGCAAGGGCAGCGGCGTCGGCCCAGCTTCGGCGATCGTGCCGCTGCCGCCGTTCCTCTTTAATACCTCCGCACAACGACGCCGCAGTGGCATGCCTCCGTTAGGGAGAACAACTCCGAGCAGCAAAACGTCCACATTTCCGTAGGGGCGAATCGCCCGAGGAGTGTGGCAACCGCCTACCACCTTTGGCCAGGGTGGCAAAACGATTGTTCCAACCCCCACTTCGTCATTTGTATGTTGTAAATGCCTCACAAACGAGGCCAACTTGCGGGGTATGGGTGGAGAGGTGGGGATAGGAAATGTAGCGCGGTCGAAGACTAGCGAGGCGAGGGGCTAGTCGCCCGCTCGGGGTCGGCGTGGAGGTGCGGCAGAATCCACAGTGCCGGATCGTAGACCGATGGTCGATAGCGGAACGACAAGATGTAGCGCGGGGGCTTGTCCCCCGCTCCGGGTCGGGTTGGGGGTGTGGCGGAATTCACGGTGCCGATTGGCGGTGCCAAACCACAGCTACGGCTCTCCACGAACGAAATCCGCTGAATCGTAGACCGATGGTCGATAGCGGAACGACAAAATGTAGCGCGGTCGAAGACTACGCGAGGCGAGGGGCTAGTCCCCCGCTCGGGTCGTGGTGGATGTGTGGCAGAATCCACAGTGCCGATTCGCAGTACTAAACCACACAAATACGGCTGGACATACCTTGGCGCGCCGGTACCCCAATTCGTCATTTTTATGTTGAGAATGCCTCACAAATGGGGCCAATGGCGCTTGGATACTCCAATAGCCGGCACCCCCAACATCCTTTCCCTAATGTGCCGGCCGCCACCCGCCCATGCGCGATTGCTACGTCTGCCCCGTTGCCCTCGCCCTCCGTCGCTCCTCGCCCAGTATCCCACCGGGCCTCAAGAGCATCACCGCAACGATCAGCGCGCCGATCATGAAGAGCCGAAAGTCTGGGTTCGAGAACACGCCCGGCAGGAACTGCGTCCCAGACCAGATTCCCCAGACGACGAACGCTCCGAGGATCGCACCCAAATTACTGCCGGCGCCTCCTATCATCAACATGGCCCATATGACAAATGTCGCCAAAAGTGGATCGAATGTGAGAGGCGAAAGAAACCGAACGTGATGGGCGAACAGCGCGCCGCCAATCCCCATGATGATCGCTCCCAGTACAAACGACTGAAGCTTGAACTTGAACACGTTCTTGCCGCTGGCCTCGGCGGCGGTCTCATCCTCGCGTATCGCCCGCAGCACTCGGCCCCATGGCGATCTGATCGCCGTTTGCACTGCCAGGAATAACACCGCCAAGACCACCAGCACGACCACCATGTACAGGTAGTCGTACCTGTCCGGCGATACCCACTCGCCCAGAAACTTCGGAATTCTGTACAGCCCCTTCGATCCGTTTGCCACCCACTTCTCGTTGAGAAAGAACAGCCGGACGCTCTCGGCGATACCCAGCGTTGCTATCGCCAGGTAGTCGTCCCGCAAACGCAGAGTCACGTAACCTATAACGAGCGCGATCGCCCCGCATACCGCGCCGGCTGCTGCCAACCCCATGCCGAACCACAGATCAACTCCCAGGTCCAGGAACCCAACCTCGGCCAGGTTCCCGCCGAACACGAACTCCTCGAACAGCGCGGCGTCCGGGGGCTGGGTGGTCAGGATCGCCGAGGTGTAGGCGCCCACGGCGAAGAAGCCGGCTATGCCTATGTTGAATAATCCGGTATAGCCCCATTGAACGTTCAACCCAAGCGCGAACACCGAGTAGATACCTGCCATGACGACGAAGCCGGCTGCGAAGCTGGCGAAATTGCCTAGATCCATCTGTGCCCAACCTTCACTTGGCCCCTCCCAGTATGCCCCGCGGTCTCGCTAGCAGCATTGCGATCATTATGAAGAAGGCGACAGCAGGCTTGTAGCTGGGGTTGATCCACTGGGTCGAGACCTCCGACGTGACCCCTATGATGAACGCCCCGACCAGCACTCCGTAGGGATTGCCTATGCCTCCCAGGACCACCGCGGCAAAGAGCGGGATCAGGAATTTCCAACCCATGATCGGAAGGAGTTGTGCCTGGGAGACCGCCAGCAATATTCCCGCCGTCGCGGCCAGCGCGCCGGCAATCGCCCAGGTCCACCAAATGACTCGTTGGGTATCGATACCGGTTACTAGGGCCAGATCGGGATTGTCCGCGGTCGCCCTCATCGCTTTACCCATCTTCGTGCGGCTTAGCAGGACGTAGATTCCTACCACGAGGACTACCGTGACGATCGCGATGAAAGTGCTGTCCGGCGGAACTCTTACCTCCATCGGAAGGTGGAAGACTTGACGCGATTCCCGGGGATACTGCAGCGTATCTCCGCCCCAAATCATCTGAATCACGCCCCGCAGGGCGATGGCTATTCCAAGGGAAGTCATACCGATTACGGTCGTGTTGACCTGGCGGTCTCTGAGCCTCCGGTATACCAATAGGTCCAGAGCGATCGCGCCGGCCGCGACCGCCACTGCCGCCAGGGGCAGGGCAATGAGCAGCGGATACCCGAAAGTAAACGGTCCCAGCCCCTGGTCCTGCACTCCCAGAACCGGCAGCACGTCTTGAATCAGGAAGTATGTTAGATAGGCGCCCATGGCCATGTAGTCCCCGTGGGCGACGTTGGGGAAGTTCATAATGCCATAGACCAGGGTCAAACCAATGGCCCCGAGCGCGATTATGGCGCCGAGGAAGAGGCCGTTGACTACCAACCCCATCTTCACGAAGGGAAGCAGTCCGATCCCAATTGCGGCTGCTACTATGAAGGCGATCGTGTGGCCCGGCGTCCACTCCAGCCCGATTCGTCTTGCTATGGTGTTAGTCATGGCCACTGGCCGTTCCGGGAAACGGAACGATTCTCGGTCCTATCCCTGTCAAGTGGCGGTTGAATTCCGTTGCGGAGCACACGTGCGTCCGGTTTACCGTGTACAGGATGCGCTTATCCTCCCAGATACAGTCGGGCCACGTCCGGGTTGCCCAGCAGGGCCGTTCCCGCGTCCTCTAATCGATTCTCGCCCCCCGCGAGAACGTATCCCCTGTCCGACATCCGTAACGCCTCTCGCGCGTTCTGTTCGACCAGCAGGATTGTTACGCCGGCCGCGTTGATTTCCTCGATTCGTTTGAATACAGACTCCCTGACCGCTGGGGATAACCCGGCCGAGGGCTCGTCCAGCAGGAGTAGCACCGGGTCGACCATCAACGCCCGCGCGATGGCCAGCATCTGCCGCTGGCCTCCCGAGAGATTGCCCGCCTTCTGGTTCGGGCGCGCCGCGAGGTCCGGAAATATCCGGAACATCTCCTCGATCCGCTCACCGTAGTCGTCGTTGCGAACAAAGGCTCCCATGTCCAGGTTCTCCCGAATCGTCAATGAGGGGAAGACATTCGCGCTCTGTGGGACGTAGCACAGGCCGGCACGAACGACCTGCTCAGGTCTGTGAGTGGATATGTCCTGGTCACGAAAGACGACGCTGCCTCCTTTGATCCGCACTAGTCCAACGACGGACTTCATGAACGTGGACTTCCCGCAGCCGTTCGGTCCGATTATGGTTACGATCTCCCCTTCGCCCACGGATATGGAAACGCCGTGAAGAATCTCTGTATCCCCGTATCCGGCTATCACGCCGGCAGCCTCAAGCAGCGCCACCGGCCCGTCCTCCGAGGTATGACTCCAATACTTGAGGGTTTCTTCGTATCTCTTGTGGCGGCCCTTCAGCGATAACTGTGCCGTTGGACATGACGATGACCGGATTGCACAGCCGCATAACCAACTCCATGTCGTGCTCGATGAGCAGGAAAGTAACTCCGTGCTCGACGCTCACCCGTCTGATGTTGTCCGCCAACTTGCTGAGAAGAGTCCGGTTGACGCCGGCGCCGGGTTCGTCAAGGAGGACCATCTTGGGCCCAGCCATCAGGGTTCGGGCCAGCTCGAGCAGCTTCTTCTGGCCGGTCGACAGGTTGCCGGCGTATTCGTTCACCAGATGGGACAGGCTGACAAACTCCAGCACTTCTAAGGCTCTGGCTTCAATCCGGCGTTCCTCACGGGCGACTCTCCATGGCAGCAGCCAGGACGCCCAGACGTGCTCTCCCGTTTGGCCTCCCGGAACCAGCATCAGGTTCTCCAGGACCGTCATGCGCTTCATCTCCCTCGGGATCTGGAATGTGCGCATCAGGCCCAGGCCAAATGTCTGGTGCATCTTCATACCATCGATGGCTCGGCCGTCGAAGACTATTCTCCCCGCGGTCGGCGTCAGCGCTCCCGAGACGAGGTTGAACAGCGTCGTCTTGCCGGCGCCGTTTGGCCCGATCAGGCCGGTAATAGTGCCGGGCATCACCTGCAAGGAACAGTGGTCAACCGCCCGGACCCCGCCGAAGTCCTTTACCACGTCACGCACCTGAAGAATGGGCGTTACTACTTTCGAACTGGGAAGTTTATATTCGTGTTGCACCGACATTATGGAAGAGTACCTGCTCCGCAGCCAGCATCACGGTTTCATAGTCGAAGCGCCGTTTGGCCATTGAGTATAAGGCACACCGGCAAACTCACGTGTGGAGTCAGTTGAGAAGCCGCCCGACGCCGAGCGACGCCCACCACCTCACTGTAGCAGTTCACGGAGGCTCCCCTTCGCGACAAATGGGAGAGAATAATCTCACCTGCCGCGTGTTTATGTCAATATACTCATCGAACAGGAGCTTCCGATCGTCACTCCCGCTTACGAACTCCAACCGGGATACCTCCATCTTGTTCCACACGAGGATCACGCGTCGACTTGGTACGAATTGGTGTTACGCGGCCTTGAGTGTCTCCCATTCCATGGCTCCCGCACTGGTGTTTCCGCCCCTCCATTTGTCATCGGTACGAAAATGGCCGGACGAGCTAACTTCCTCTAACTGGGACTTCGTTTCCAGCCGGAAGAGGACATTGTAGGGCTGGGGCTTGTCCCCAGCCGCAGGCAGGTCAGTAGCCGAGCCTAGTTCCGAATCACCGTAGGGAAGTCCGGCCAACCAGCACCCTGATTTTTCCATACCTTGGTGTGCCGGCCCCTGCCGGCATGAGCGATTAGTACGAAAGCATGTCCCCGGACCCCGATCCGGGATGATATTTCGCCGCCCCGAAAGTGCCCGCATACGATGGCTCCCGCACTCGTCAATATGGCCTCCCAACCGTCACTCCGGCGAAAGCCGGAGTCCACAGGGGCGGGGATTGGAAATGTAGCGCGGTCGAAGACTACGCGAGGCGAGGGGCTTGTCCCCCGCTCCCGGCAGACCGGCAACCAACCCTGGTCCCAAGCCACCGTATAGAAGCCACGCCAACCGTTGCCCGGATTTTCGTCCCTTAGTGTGACAGCCCTCCCAACCGTCACTCCGGCGAAAGCCGGAGTCCACAGGGGATGGGAGGGGATTGTGGCGCCGGGGCTTGTTCTCAGCTTGGGGAGCGGCCATCGCAAGGCCATCGTAATTCCGGCGAAGGCCGGAATCCAGGGGATTGGAGGCGCCGTGACTCCCACCGGCGTCTCACCAACCACCAACATCACCGTAGGAGCGGGGCGCGCCGAACCATCTAGTCCAACTAATTCCACTTCCGGGGCACATTAGGGCGAAATTCAGGATCTTAATTGCCTCCCCAAGGACGACCCTCGGAACGAGTAATTGATCAAGATCTCGTCACTCTAGGGCGCCACATTGGCACTTAGAACAGTGTGTTCAGGTCATACAATCGCGATTGGAGCGTCTTCGCCCAGCGCCTCTACCTCGTAGGGACAACGCATGCGTCCATTCGCTCCAACTAATTCGTACGGTCGGCCATGAGGAAGGGGCCAATGTAGGGCGGGGGCTTGTCCCCCGCCTGGGGCGGCCGGCGGTTCGTGAGATGCAGGCGTTGTGTTGGCCGGCAGGTGTTCGTCGCCGGCGCGTTGCGTTGGTTGGTGGGAAGTTTATCGCTGCTACGCCTCTGGATTTCCTAGTTGGTTTACCTCATGCGCCCCCCAATTACGCCACATTGTCGGACGTGAGTAAGGAGAGAAATACATTGGCCCTCATTCGCACCCCTCGATACGCTAACCGCAAAATGCTCCAGACGCACCGCAAACACCCTGAAACCCAATTAGTTGGAGCAGATGCGCATGCGTCGCCCTTGGGGCGGGGCTCTCCCGCACCGCAGACTTCCTGAAGCCGGCCGCCCGATTCGTAAATCCGGCAACCCACTTCGTCATTTATGTGAAGAGGGTTCCCCAGCTAACTTCTTCTAACTCACTCTCGTTTCTAGCCCGAAAAGAAGAATGTAGCGCCGGGACGCGTCTTTCGCTAACAGTCCCCGTCGCCGGTAATCCGGATGCCAGTACCCATCCGGTTTTGGCGCGAAAGGGCGCCTCCTACCCCGAACCAGGATGCTGGGCCCCCTGTCGTCACACCCGCCAGCCAATGGAGGGTCCAACCCTGGCCGGCCGACAAGAATTCCTGCAAACTGAACATGTGTACGATAACTTCGCAAGTTGGTTAGCTTTAGAATCGTGGCCAATTCCGCCCTCAATGGCAATCCATGGCGGCCAGGTGCGAACCAAAAAATGCAAAACAAACAGGTGCTGGAACCACCGCAGTGCGGATCGTGAGACTTATGGGCTTAGCCAAGCCAATTCCGAAAAACCTATTTTTGCAAAACAAATGTCGTCCGATCGACGGTGTTCAGTTGCCGATTTGTTCCCCGCAAACGTCGTCGGGGTATGCACTTGACAAAGAAGTATGGGCGTTTGATTCTAGGGCTTGTCTAACCCGGTAGGCCCGCCAAGTTTCGAGTAGAGGTGCAATCCTGAGCAAGATCGACTTCAAGAAGCAGTACAAGTCTCTCTTCGCGCCGAAGAAAAAGCCGCATTTCGTGGACGTTCCCCCGTTCCAGTACCTGATGATCGACGGCAAGGGAGCGCCGGAGAGCGAAGTGTTTCAAGACGCGCTTGCCGCGCTCTATTCGACCGCCTACACCATCAAATTCATGCTGAAGTCGGCCGGCCGGACCGACTTCGTAGTCCCACCGCTCGAAGCTCTATGGTGGGCCGAAGACGTCCGGGCGTTTCACGAAAATGACCGCGACGAGTGGCAGTGGACGATGATGATTATGCAGCCGGACGAGGTGACGCCGGTCGACCTGGGCCAGACGCTCGATCAATTGGAGGAGAAGAAAAAGAGGTCACCGGCCCACGACCGGCTGTGCCTTGCGACCCTGGAGGAAGACCGAGCCGTCCAAGTGATGCACGTCGGGCCCTACAACGAGGAAGCTCCCACGATAGCCGCAATGCACGCGTTCGCCGAATCAGCCGGCTGCAAACTAGTCGGCAAGCACCACGAGATCTATCTCTCCGACCCCCGCAGGAGCGCGCCGGAGAAGCTCAGAACAGTCCTGCGCCACCCCGTCGCCTAGCTAAACGGGTTGCACGCAAGGGCAACTCACCGAGCCGTGGTCGTCTAAGGGATGGCTCACGCGATGAATAGCAATCGCTTCAATCTATGAGCGTCATTCGAGGTCAGGTCTTTCGGGCCAATCCATGTTCCCGAATAGCAGTCTCCACAGCCTCTATCCAAGCCAAGATGGAGTCTATCTCTGCGTCTGTGAACCTCCTCGTGATGTGACACCTAAGTTCCTTACCCCTAGTGCCAAAGAGCCCTGTAGATTCGGCGCGGTCTCGGAGGTCGCGTATCGTCGATTCGGACACGGCAGTCTGCTTTCGGAGCCCCTTGCTACTGTGATGCAGTCTAGTGTCCAAGCTCTGTCCCCATACGGAGTTAGGTGGATACCCGAAGCAGGTGGCAATGTGGGTGCCGTTCAAGTTAACGTTCAGAGAGAATCCCTTGGTTCCCCAGTGAATGGGCATGGACTTATACGCGGCGAACTGAAGAATGCGTGAAAAGACACTTCTCCCGTTATCGTCTAGATTCGCAAGGAACTCATCCTCAGTGATGACAGCCCTAGGCGTGGAAGACACCTGCGCCGGTCTCATGGATTCCTGGCCCACAACGATGTCCTGGGACATTAAGCGTTTGCCATCTTTGTCTTGGAAGAGGGTGAATTCCACGCAGGTGATTTTGATGCCCTTCGATCTCAGGAAAGATGCCGTCTGCTTAATCCCACGTGTGACGAATTGTCCGATAACGACAATATGTTGGTCCTTGTTGAACGTCACGGACTCATCCATACCTGGGTCGAAATGCTGCCGGTGGTATTCGGTCAGGCTGGAGGACTCTTCGTTCAGGTATGAGCTAAGAATGCCCTCCAATTGCGCCGCATCGAGCTGCGCGACAAAGGACGCATATTCCAGCGACTGAGCGATCGTTTCACGTGGAGTTCGGTCGCGCTTTAACTCGACCACGACCGCGTTCCCTTCTCGGTCCAAACCAAGCAGGTCGATTGATCCCCCCAAATTGGTGGCCACTTGCCGGCCAATGATCAGCACTCCACCATCTTCCAAGATTCCATCCGGGTTGCTCTCAAGCCACTCTTCCAGTACAGATTCCTCGTACTCGGCTTGGAACGGTATCCGTACGTACTCCATAAAAGTTCCGTCAGTTTGGATGCTGAAGATCTTCATGTAGTGCGTTGAACTCCGACAGACTCGGTGGATTTTGTTGGAGATTCTCGAGAGGCCAAAGACCGAATTTGTGGTACGCCCGAAGGGACTCGAACCCCTGACCTTCAGGTCCGCAACCTGACGTTCTATCCATCTGAACTACGGGCGCTTTCCAAGCAAGTATAGCATTACCGTCCGGCACCGGCTCTGGGTCGATGACTTCCCATCAACTCGGTCGCCAGATGAAAGCCAACGGGGCCTCATCGAACTACCTACCCATTCCGCCGGTCGTCCAAGGATAGCTGACCAATCGAAGCCCCGCAGCCCTTTCAAGAAGCGAAAGACCACTTGGCACTCGACCGGGCTCTGGTAGAAAAGTAAACGCCCCGGCGGTGTCAGACCTAAGTCCCTCTGACACCTAATGAGGCAGTTCCTGCCACTCTAGAGCTGTCTCACCGGGGCATCTAGTCCGACTTTAGCACATGTCCGGCTGGCGTTCCATGCGCACCCCGAGTCTGATTCTGGTATTGGATTCACGTCCCACCGTCTTCAGAACTTGGGCAAGAGTTGGCTGATTCTTATAGAGACTCTGCGGGAGGTTCTTGATTGATTGAATGGCCTATTCTGGCCGTGCTAGAATGCGCTAAAGTTTAGCCCTAGAGTAAAGATCCGGTTTGGAGGGCTCCTGAATGGAAAAGGGGACCTGGACAGTAAAAAAAGGACTCGCCGAGATGCTCAAAGGCGGCGTCATCATGGATGTCGTCACCGCCGAGCACGCACGCATTGCTGAGGATGCCGGCGCCGTCGCGGTAATGGCGCTCGAACGAGTTCCGGCCGACATCCGGGCCGCCGGCGGCGTTGCCCGAATGAGCGATCCTTCCTTGATCGAGCAGATTATGAGCGCGGTCACGATCCCTGTGATGGCAAAGTGCCGCATCGGACACTTCGTAGAGGCGCGGGTCCTCGAGGCGCTCGGGATCGACTACATAGACGAGTCAGAGGTACTGACGCCCGCCGACGAGGCCTATCACATCGACAAGCACGGGTTCAAGGTACCCTTCGTCTGTGGGGCTCGCGATTTGGGTGAGGCGCTGCGCCGTATCGGCGAGGGGCGCGGCGATGATCCGAACCAAGGGTGAGGCCGGCTCCGGGAACATCGTCGAGGCGGTGCGCCACCTCCGGTCGGTCGTAGGAAGCATCCGCCGGCTCACGGCAATGCGCGAGGACGAGCTGATGACCGAGGCCAAAAACCTGGGTGCACCGTACGATCTGGTTGTCGAAGTGGCCCGCTCCGGCAAATTGCCGGTCGTGAACTTCGCCGCCGGCGGCGTCGCCACACCTGCCGATGCGGCTCTCATGATGCAGCTGGGGACCGACGGCATCTTCGTAGGCTCCGGCGTGTTCAAGAGCGAAGACCCCGCGCAGCGAGCGCGGGCAATCGTGAAGGCCACAACCCACTACCAGGACCCGGTCATAATCGCTGAAGCGGCCAAGGGGTTGGGCAAAGCGATGCCCGGGCTCGAGATCGGTTCCATCGCAAAGGAAGAGTTGCTGTCGGTCCGAGGCTGGTAGCCGGTGAAGATAGGCGTCCTCGCCCTCCAGGGCGATTTCCGCGAACATGTCGCCGCGCTTGCCTCAAGCGGCGTTCAGGTCGTAGAGGTTCGTCTCCCCAAGCATCTCGAAGGTCTGAGTGGTCTGGTCATACCTGGTGGCGAGAGCACCACGATCGGCAAGCTCCTGACCATATTCGGGTTGATGCAGCCTTTGCGTGAGCGGATTCAGTGCGGATTCCCAGTCTACGGCACATGCGCCGGCATGATCGTGATGGCAAAGGACATAGGAGATTACGATCAGCCGCTGTTGGGTGTCATGGACATGAGGGTTGAAAGAAACGCCTTTGGCCGGCAGGTCGATAGCTTCGAAGTCGATCTACCCATACTAGGGATCGACGGAGGACCTGTCCACGCGGTTTTTATTCGCGCCCCCCTTGTTCGATCGGTAGAGCCAAACGTACGGGTTATCGGTCGGCTCGACGACGGCACCATTGTTGCCGCCCGGCAAGGCAACATGTTGGCGACTGCGTTTCATCCCGAGTTGACCGGCGATTCGCGTGTCCACCGACTCTTTGTGGAAATGGTGGAACAAGCCGCCGGCCGCGAGACCGAGTTGATCCCAGATGCAGTCTAACGCCTTTCGCGGATGAGGCATGATTCGATCGCTTCGCCCCACTGACGTTTTCTCCTATCTTCAGTTTCGAAAGGCCGACCCCGTCGACTGCGCGGTCACGTGCGGAGGCCATTCCGCATCCTCTCCAAGTTTAGGCAGCTTCTTCAATCGCTCGCCTGGACTCTATTCCCCGAGACCGACTTGGGTGTTGTTCGAGCGCGGCCGAATAGCAGGTTTGGCCTCGGTAACCGTCGGCTCGGGCAACGCCAATTGGGAGATATTCCACCTCCACGTTGACGCCGGATCAGGTTTTCGCCGGGTCGTTCAGGAGTTGCTCGAGCATGTACCGGTAATGGCGGTAGAAGAACGAGTTCCGGTGGTCCATATGCGGTTGGATGTGGCGAGTCCGGCTGTTCAACCCGCGATTGATTCGAGATTCGTTAACTATGCCCAGGAAGTCGTCTATTCGCTCGGGCCGGCAAGGTCCGACGGACCGCAGGTTGTCGAGGGGATTCGCCGGAGGGAGCCCGCCGATGATCACGGCCTGTTCCGCCTCATCTGCGCCCTTAGGCCGGCTGCCGCTCGACAATATGAGGGTCTCACTCCGCGGGAGTGGCAGAAGATCGACGGTTGGGTGCACGCGCCCATCGGGCTGCAGAGGTTGCAAGTGTCTTCCCGCCGAGACTTCGTCGTGCAGATCGGCCAATCGATCTCCGGATGGATCCGGGTTGATCGAGATCGGAATACTATTCGTATTGAGTTGGACTCGGAAGCTCGAGCGAGTATCGACGCGATTCTCGACTTTGCCGGCGAGCAGATTGTTGTCAAATCGCGCACTCGCTGGGTTGTGCGCAATCACCAGGAATGGCTTGGCGCCGAGTTGGAGAGTAGAGGGTGCGTCCAAGTCTCGTCGAACTTCCTGTTGGCTCGTCCCCTGGCGGTCAGAATTGCTGAACCGGAACTGGTGCCGATGAGGGCATAGTGCTTGCCGGCACTCTCGCAGACATTGAGGTGGGTTAAGGCAAATTGATAGCAAGAGCTTTGTATCAAGACCAGATCGCGGATGACCTGGACCTCCTGATTCAGTCTCTGCCGGTGCACCTGGTAGAGACCCTGGCAGAGCTGGGAGACCGCGATAACCTGCTGGAAATCGTGCTCGATCTGGGGCGATTACCCGAGGCACGCTTCTACCATCGCGAGGTCAACCTTAGCGACAGGGAGGTCAGTGAGGCGGATATCGAGTGGGTGGTCAGAAAGTTGGGCGACTTTAGCGGGGACAACCGTGCTGGAATCGAACGCACTCTCCACCGGATCAGCGCGATCCGGAATCGCCAGGGACGCATCGTCGGTCTTACCTGCAGGATCGGACGGGCCGTATACGGGACCTCCGGCATCATCCGCGACTTGGTCGAGTCTGGAAAGAGCGCCCTCCTTCTTGGACGCCCGGGCGTTGGCAAGACCACGATGCTGCGGGAAGTCGCTCGCGTGCTCGCCGACGATCTGGGCAAGCGCGTCATAGTGGTCGATACGTCCAATGAGATCGCCGGCGATGGTGACATCCCCCATTCCGCGATCGGTCGGGCCCGTCGTATGCAAGTTCCCGTCCCAACGATGCAGCACTCGGTAATGATCGAAGCTGTTGAGAACCACATGCCAGAAGTCATCATCATCGACGAGATCGGTACCGAGCTCGAGGCGACCGCCGCCCGTACGATAGCTGAGCGAGGCGTTCAACTGGTTGGCACCGCCCACGGCAACACGATCGAGAATCTAATGATGAATCCCACGCTCGCCGACCTCGTCGGCGGCATCCAGAGCGTTGTGCTGGGAGACGATGAAGCGCGCCGCCGCGGCACCCAAAAGTCGATCCTAGAACGCAAGGCGCCCCCTACGTTCGATGTCGTTGTCGAGCTGCAAAGCTGGGACCGAGTCGCGGTCCACGCCGACGTCAGCCGGACGGTAGACGCCATCCTGCGCGGACGTGAGCTGCGGCCACAGATCAGGCGAATGAGCGCCGAGGGCGAGTTATCGATCGACGAGGCCGAGGACCGAGTACCTGCTTCCTCGGTATCCCAGACAGACGTCCTCGACGAAGCCGAGTACGTAGAGCCGGACAATCGTTCGTTCTTCTCCAATTCACGAGTCGTTCGGTTGTCCCCGTTCGGTATAAGCCGCGTCAAGTTGGAACAGGCCAGCCAGAACCTTCAGATTCCGGTCGAAATAGCTCAAAGCGTGAGCGAGGCCGAGGCGGTCCTGACTCTCAAACGCTACTTTCGCAAGAAGTCGAGTCCCTTGCGCGAGGCGGAAGCGGCCGGCGTGCCCATATATGTACTGAAGAGCAACACCGTACCGCAGATTGCCCAGGCGCTCGCAAGCATGTGCGATCTGGGCGTTCGGGATCCCGTAGATGACGTTTTGGAAGAGACGGAGAGGGCGATCAGTCAGGTGCTCCAAAGCGGCCAGAGCCAGGACCTGCACCCACAGAACTCCTACGTGCGCAGAGCTCAGCACGAGATGGCCGAGCGCTACAACCTGAGGTCTCGCAGCTACGGCAAAGAGCCGAATCGACGAGTCCGACTGTTTCAGTCCGAGCCGGTCCTAGGTCGACATTGTTCATCACCTTTGAAGGGGGCACCGAGGGGCTCTGGCAAGAGCACTCAGAGCCGGCTGTTGGCCGACTATCTCCGAAGTCAGAACTATCCAGTAGTCTATGCGCGAGAGCCGGGAGGCACCCCGGTCGGGGACGTTTTGCGGCAGTTGGTGTTGGACAAGTCGGGACCCCGCATAAGCGCCCCGAGTAGAGGTGCTCTTATTCAACGCCTCACGAGCATCGTTGGTGGACGAGGTCTTGAGGCCGGCATTGGCAGAATGTAAGATTGTGATCTGTGACAGGTACACGGACTCAACGATCGCATACCCAGTGTTATGGTAGGGGTCTGCCAGGCGTCGAGGTCAAACAAGTCAACCGGTTCGCGGCCGATGGGCTTGAGCCGGAATTGGTATTTTTCTTGGATCTCCAACCAGAAGTCGGGTTGAAGAGAAGAGTCCCCGAGGGTGCGGAGTGGACGCGGTTCGAGATGGAAGAGTTGGATTATCATCAGAGAGTCGCCGATGGCTATAGAGTACTCGCCCGCTCCGATCCGGCGCGGTGGCGAGTGATCGATGCCTCGAAGGATTTGGAGTCAATAACGGGCGAAATCCGGGAGGTCACGGAACGTGAGTTGGCGCTGCGCGGTGTCATTGCGCCCTGAAGTGAATCCAGACGGCTAGCCTGTAGCCAATCACGGGAGTTTATGAATCGAATGATGAACCTGATCCTGACGATTGTACACAGCGATGATACGCCCGGCCTCCTCGAAGCATTCACCAATCGAGGCTACCGTGCCACCCGCATCAATACCGCCGGCGGCTTCCTGAAAGAGAGCAACACCACCGTTCTATTGGGCGTCGAAGAGACTCAGGTCGATGAGGTGCTGTCGGTCATTCAGGCCAACTGTGAGACGCGTACGCAATACATCAATCCGCTTCCACCTGTGATGGAGCCGGGCGAGTTTCTACATGCCCTACCCGGTCGAAGTCCAGATTGGCGGCGCCACGGTGTTCGTCCTCGAGGTGGAGCAGTTCGTCCGACTCTAGGTCCGGATGTCAAGCAATCTCTCTAGAATCTGGACTGCCGGGATCGCAATTCCTCGCCTCACGTTGTCATACGATATCCACAACAACAACGCGCGTGACTCGCTGCCGTCTTGCCTGATCCGGCCCACTTGAACGTCGTCCTGGCCGGCTGCCGACCAGGGCTGCGGATACAAGCTCACCGCGGGATCATCCAGGACCTTCACTCCCGGAGCTGCGGCAAGCATTCGCCTGGCCGTGTCGGGCTCGATGCGCTCCTTTAGCGCTATTCTCGCCGAAATGCTATCGCCCAAGAATACCGGCGCCCTAACCGTCGTGACCGCCGCTTGAAGCTCATCGTTGCCCATCAGCTTCCGAAGCTCGAAGGTGGTTCGCAGTTCATCGCGCGTGTGATTGCTGTCGGAAAAAACATCCCGTTTCCGGCACCAGGTTGAACGCCAACTGATGAGGGAAGACGTGCGGAGCGATCAAACGTCCGCGCGTCACGGCCTTTATCTGGCTGTTCAGTTTCTTCGACTCCAGCCGTTCCCAACCCTGCCGCGGAGAGTATCGCAGTGGCATCGACCCGAGTCACCTCAGCGACCTCGTCCAAGGGTCTCATGACCGATGCGAGCGCCATTGCAATCGCGCCGGGAATAGCGATCATTCTCGGGCCTTTGACTAAAGCCTCTTCATTGATGCCGGGCGCGACTAGAGGCACCTGAGGCATTTGGCGCATGTGCTCGGTCGAGTCGATGATGAGCGCCCCACTCTTATAGGCCTGCGCTGCGTAGTGATGGCTGGTCCTCGGCTGAGCTAAGGGAAAACCGCCGCGGTCAACTGCTCGAACCCGCTCGCTCCGATTTCGACCATTGGCAGCTCTCTGTCGTGGAAGAGGAATCGCCGGCGGTCGCTGGACCCTGCCACCATCACCCGTAGCTCGTCCACCGGCACCTTCCGCTCCTGCAGCACCTTCACAACCTCGCCGGCGATCGCGTCGGACGATCCAACCAACCCAATCCGTAGTCGAGACGAACGATCCAATGGCCTCGCCGCAGCCTCCTGGTAGTCTGAGATAGTTGGGCCGGACACTTCTGGTGTCGGCGGAGACGACCAAAACGAGTGGCCTGTTCGTCCGGGACTATTCCATCACGTGAGATGCTTCCAAGACGAACAAAGAATGACCCCAAAGTATACCATCAGCCAATTCTCAAACTTGTGATTGCGAATTGCCTCATAAATAAACTTACCGAAGAACTATACGTTGCCTCATAACTCACATTACCGTAAGGAGCAGGGGTTATGGCAGTGCGACAACAAAGCAAACACGAGTTGGCGAACGCTCTAAGAGTTCGTTATAAGAATGGAACTCGCCGGGAAAAAAGTAGGTTGTTGGATGAGTTTGTGGCGAACCACCGGCTATCACCGCAAATGGGGCGACCCGATTATTGTGCGACGGGCCACCCAAACCTAAGGGGAAAGGTAGAGGCAGACCAAGGAAGTACTCCTCGGTGGTAGTAGGAACTCTGAGAAGTGTACTAGAGCTCAGTGGCTGGATGTGCGGGAAGCGACTAGCTCCGTTCCTTAAAGAGCTTGTGCCGGCCCTGGAGGAAGAGGGAGCACTGAGGATTGATGATGAAGTGAGAGAGCAGTTGATAACAATGAGCGCAGCTACTATCGATCGCGTCTGCGTCTATTCAAGCGACACAAACGCCCAGGTGGCTACACTACGACTAAGCCAGGTTCACTGCTGAAACAACAGATACCGGTCCAGACCTATACTCCTTGGGAGGAACAGAGACCGGGCTATGTAGAGATTGACTTGGTAGCTCACTGCGCCACCTCCACAGCCGGGCATTACCTCAACACCCTAAACGTTGTCGACGTGGCTAGCGGCTGGGACCGAGCCTATTGGGGTTTGGGGGAAAGGGCCAAGCCGGCGTGTTTGCCGCCTTGAGCTGGTAAGAGAACGACTGCCTTTTCCTCTCTTGGGTATCGACTCGGACAATGGATCAGAGTTCCTAAACGCTCACTTACTACGGTACTGTCGCTCTGAGAACATCACCTTCACCCGCTCACGTCCCTACTGGAAGAACGATCAGGCCCACGTAGAACAGAAGCACTGGTCTGTTGTTAGAAAGCTAATCGGCTATGATCGCTTCGAGTCTCAACCGGCGTTGGAACAATTGAACCGAGTCTACGATCTGGTGAGACTGTGGGGTAAACCACTGGCAGCCACTCCTTAAGTTGGTTGGTAAGAAAAGGAACGGTGGCAAGCTCACCAAGCGATACGATACCGCCCTAACGCCTTACAGACGGATCTTAGCCGCCGAAGTCCTTCAGGCAGAAGAGAGAGCGCTGCTCGAATTGGAACACAAGAGTTGGGGGCCGGCCCTCGCTACGCCGGCAGATTGGGGAGGAGATCCAGGCTTTATGGAGACTTAGGGAACGCCCCTCCCCACCCATGAGAAGCGTAAAGGATCTGGCGTCTTAAGTAATCCGGGCGTATGAGTTGGGTAAGGTTCCCAATTGAGGCAACGATACCAGTTCGGTAATCTCTAGTTTTGAGGCAACCACGATTGGAGGTCGTTAATCGGGACAGCGTCCCGGGTGGCAAAGATTGCCGCCCGGTCCTCCTGCGGGGTTATTGAAATCAGTGGGCGATTATTGAAGGCATTTAGGCTGGATTCTTGGTGTCGACTGCGCTAATCGCCAGCGGTCAAGTCCGTAGCTCACGCAGTGTGGCGAACAACTCTTTCTCGCGATCGCTCAGGCCCTCGGGAAGGACGACCTTTACACGGGCATAACCGTCACCTTGGGCTGATTGATTCAGTCGCGGCATTCCCTGGCCGCCGAGCCTGATGAGCTGGCCGTTGCTCGTGCCGGCTGGGATTCTCAACTCGACCTGCCTGCCGCTGATCAAAGTGATATTTACCGCGCCACCCAGGATCGCGTCATACAACGGCACACCCACGTCGAAGTACAGGTCATCTCCCTTTCGTTCAAAACGGCTCGTGAGACAGTATGTTGACTATCAGATAAAGGTCTCCGCGTGCACCGCCGGCAATGCCGCTCTGGCCCTCTCCGGCGACTCGGACGCGTGAACCAGTCTTGACGCCGGCCGGGACCCGTACTTCCAGCCTCCGGCGGCCGACACCTGTCCCCTTTAACTTCGATGAGGCGGGTCCGTGCCGTGGTAAGCTTTTTCCAGCGAGATGTCGGCCGCCTGTTCCAGGTCCTGCCCGCGCCGAGATTCGAACCTCGTGCCCCATGTTGTTAAACAACAAGTCTTCGAAAATACCGCCGGCCGAGTCCGCGCCGACCGAATCCTCCGAAGTCGAACTGAAAAGTTTCGAAAAACCGTGGTTCGAAGCCAGGAGGCGGACCGCCGCCGGCATCCATCTGTTCCCACATAGGTCCGAATTGATCGTACTTCTTGCGCTTCTCAGGATCAGATAGGACTTCGTAGGCGTGTTGGATTTCCTTGAAACGGGATTCAGCCTCCTCCTCGCCTGGATTCAAATCTGGATGGAACTGCCGAGCTAGTCTTCGGTACGCCGCCCCGAATGTCCTTACCGCTCGCGTCCCGCTTTACACCGAGGAGCTGATAGTAGTCTCTTGTTGAAGTGGCCATAACAATCTCACCAGGTTCTCGTCATTTGATCAATCGCCGCATCACCCGTAGCACAGCTAGAGAACAAGAAGTAAAACACTCATGTGGGCGACGCATGCGATGGCAGTCAGCCTCAACTATACATCGCATCGATCATAGTATTTGAGCATACTATTGTCAACGTAAACGGTGGACCGCGGGTGTTCAGATCCCGTATCGCCTGTTTCCGTTTCGGAGCGCCACCGCGCCGACGAGGCTCCATTTTCGGCGAGGAGAAGGGCGGCAGGTCGTAGACTCGACTAGGATAGGGGATGAGGCTGACCGGCTTGTGATACTCACGTCTATCGCTACGAAAATGGTCGGCAAACTAACTTCTTCTAACTCATCCTCGTTCGTAGCCGGTAAGGAAGAATGTAGCGCGGGGGCTTGTCCCCCGCTGGGGCCGGGGGCGGGGCATGGCAGAATCCCCCTGGTGCGAATTCGCCGCATGAAACGGCAACTCCGGGTTTTCATACCTTGGTGTGCCGGCCCCTGACCGGCATCAGCGATTTGTACGAAAATGACGGCCCCAGACACCCACTATCGTCATTCCGGCGAAGGCCGGAATCCAGAGGGGTGGGGAAATGTAGCGCGGTCGAAGACTACGCGAGGCGAGGGGCTCGTCCCCCCGCTCCCGGCGGACCGACCTCCAACCCTGGTCCCCAATTCACCGCAAAGAAAATCCGCCAACCGGCGCATCCATTTTCGTATCTTGGTGTGCCGGCCCCAGCCGGGAGGAGCGATTGGTTTGATTGTCTCCCCTGACCGCCGGCTGAGATCCTAAACGGCGATTCAACCGTGTACGTTCACGAGCAATGATGAGAACAATACATCCAGATCTGAACAGTTACAGTGGACTACCTGAATTCCCATCGCCCTTTTCTTCTAAGGTGGTGGCAGTTTCAGATGGTTGCTGTCCTGAGTTGAAACCGCGACCGAGCCCTTACTGCGGGGCCAGAACCATCGACGGAAAAAACGCCCAAGTATATAATCCGAGCGAGCCGGACTCTCGGTTGTTGGTAAAACGCATGGTGGGTCCGAGCCGCCCCTCCAACCGCGGCAGTCTTTGAGCTTGTCAACCCGTGCGATCAGGAGAGGGACAGTAGTCAATCGAGTCTCTCGGCAAGTTTGGCCGGAGGTGCCTTCGTGGCTGATCTGCAGAATCTGAAGCCACAGGTCTTGGAAGAGGATACCTCGGACATCGAGGCTGACGAGCTTGTGATGCTGACGAGCACCGACAAGTTGCGTCAGGCCGCCGACGAAGGGATCCTCGACAAGGTCCTCAACTCGATAACCGCTTGGGGGACGCAAGTCTTCTCTATGGCCGCTGCTATTCGGCACAGCCTGCTGCTTTGTCGAGATGGCCGCCACCGGCGCCGCACGTTTCGACCTAGCCCGGTTCGGTATGGAGTTGATGAGGGCGTCTCCCCGTCAAGCCGACCTGATGATCGTGCCAGGCACTGTGACAAAAAAAATGGTGCCGCAGATTGTCCGCATCTATCATCAAATGGCCGATCCGAAGTACGTTATATCCATGGGCAATTGTGCAATCTCCGGCGGGCCGTTCAAGGAAGGCTACAATGTCGTCTCCGGCATAGATAAGTACCTGCCGGTCGACGTGCACGTACCAGGCTGCCCGCCCCGACCAGAGGCTCTCCTGTTCGGCGTGCTGCGATTGCAGGATCAAATCAGCAATCGTACACGCGCCCAGTCGATGACAGCCGGCGACCGTTCTGCGGCGAAGTATCCGATTCCGATGCTTGGACCCGACATCATAGATGCGCGCAAAGTCGACGAGATCAAGGCCAAGCTGAAGGAGGCGCGCGAACAGGCCGCCTCTGAGGATGTCGTTGTCGAGGAGGTCGAGCCGGAGAAGACCAGACGGGCACCTTCGCGTCGCGGACAGGTGGAGATTCCCGCATTGGAATTGGGCAAGATGAGGGTATCCGGTCCTTCCGAGTCATTGAATCGCATCGCCGACGAGTTCTCCGCCACCGTCTCCGAGCACGAGTTCGCGGAAACGGACGCCGGCAATTGGCGAGGGTTGGCTCGTTTCTTGAAGAGCGAACTTCACTACGATTTCTTGGCCAACGTCAGCAGCGTCGATTACCCGAATCGGTTCGAAGTAGCCTACCACTTCTACTCAACCCGCCGGCCTGAACCCCATATAAGCGTGAACGTTGCGATAGGGAAATCCGATCCTGTCATCCCATCTATTGTCGATCTCTGGGAAGGCGCCGGTTTTCAGGAGCGCGAAGTTTACGACATGATGGGGATCCGGTTCGATGGCCACCCAGACCTGCGAAGAATCCTTCTCTGGGAGGATTTCGAGGGATTCCCGTTGCGTAAGGACTACAAAGAGCCCTATTTCCAGGAGGAAAACAAGCCGTTCGACAATCGTTGGCCTCGGGGTCATCACGAGCGTGCGGAAGTGGGCAACCCTTTCGGCCAAAACGTGCAATACCCGCTCGACTGGAATCCGGCCGGGTTCGTTGAGCCGGAGGAAAAGCTCCCGATTGTTGACGCGATGTCTGTAGGACAGGGCATCCCGGACGCCGACAAATTAGTAGTTAGCTTTGGTCCACAGCATCCGAGCACCCACGGGGTTTTTCGCATGGTCATGACATTGGTGGGCGAGGAGATCGTCGGACTCGAGCCGGTCGTTGGCTATTTGCACCGTAATCACGAAAAAATCGGCGAGCGAAACACCTACATCCAAAATATGCCGTTCACAGACCGGCTCGACTACATCTGCTCGATGTCCAATAACCTCGGTTATTCGTTGGCTGTCGAGCGTCTGACAGGCGTCGATCCGCCCGAGCGCGCCGAGTATATTCGCATACTCATGGTTGAGCTCACCCGCATTATGAACCACTTCATGGCGATCGGCACTCTGCTCAACGATCTGGGAGCGTTCTTCACCCCTGTCCTATACGCATTCGAAGAGCGCGAGTTGATACTCGATATGTTCGAGGCGGCGGCCGGCTCGCGAATGATGTGTAACTATATGCGCTTCGGTGGCGTGTCACGCGACCTGCCGGCAGGATTCCTCGAGAAAGCCGGCGAGCTGGTCAACTCGCGCCTGCCCAGGTCGATCGATGAAATCGATCGCTTCCTGACTGACAATGAGATATTGAAGCAACGATGCCAGGGTGTAGGTGTCTTGCCGGCTGACCTCGCTGTGAGTTCGAGTGCGTCGGGGCCGGTTCTGCGCGGGTCGGGCGTGAAATACGACATCCGACGTGCCGAACCCTATTCGATCTATGATCGGTTTGATTTCGAGGTCCCGGTCGGCACCAATGGCGACACCTATGACCGCTATCTCGTGCGAGTATGGGAGATGCGCGAGTCCCTGAAGATCCTGAAACAGGCGCTCGCTGATATTCCAGAGGGCGACGTCTTGGCTGGACGCAAGGCCTGGCAGACGAGAGTGCCGAAAGGCGAAGTGTACTCGCGCGTTGAGGCGCCCAAGGGCGAGTTGGGCTTCTTCATCGTCTCCGACGGAGGTCCGAATCCCTACCGGTATCACGTACGCGCACCCAGCCTCATAAATCTCGTCGCATTGGAAGAGATGTGTCGAGGCCACAAGGTCGCCGACGCAATCGCGATTTTTGGCAGCATCGACATCAACATGGGTGAGGTGGACCGATGATAAGTGGAGCGGGAATCGCTCGTGGGATGCTGGTCACCCTGCGTCACTTTATCGAGGCGATAGGAGGTGCGGTCTCTCTGCCCAAGAGCGGCACGACCGTGGTCCAACCCGTAAATGAGACCGGTGTGTTCACGGTTCAGTATCCCGAGGAGCGGCTTCAGGTCCCTGAGCGATTCCGATACTTCCCGTTCCTCCTATACGAACCGGAGACAGGCGCCGAGCGGTGCACATCTTGCGGAATCTGCGCCAAGGTTTGCCCGCCCCAGTGCATCTGGATTGTTCGGGACAACGATGAGGCCGGCAAGCCGATTCCGGAGCCTCGTGAGTTCTATATAGACATGTCCATATGCATGCAGTGCGGGTTATGCGCCGAGTACTGCCCGTTCGATGCGATCAAGATGGACCACGACTATGAGTTGGCGAGCTACGAGCGGTTCGATACGCTGATCTATGACAAGAAGCGGTTGATGAGGCCAATTGAGTACTACGCTAACACTCATCCTAGCGATTTCGAGGCCGAGGAGACGGCCCGTCGAGAGAAAGAGGAAGCTGACCATAAGCGAGCCGAAGCACGTAAGGCCTCTGCCGCTGCGCGCGCAAAACGAAAAGGAGCGGCAGCGCCCAGGTCCCGCGAATAGTTGATAGTTACCAAGAGAGACTCGCGGTCCTATTGAAAGAAGAGGCATGGGCCGATGTGCCGGCCAGATCCGTAAACGGTTAAGCTTGCGAGACGGATGTTACAAGTTGCTGGCTCTGACCCTGCTGGCTTGCCTCTGAACCCAGGACCATCCGCTTCGGTTGCTGATTCAACCAGCTTACCAGCGATCCGGGGCGCGAAATCTGACGCTCCCACTCCTGCGGTGCGATCACGGTGAAGTTAATCCGCTTTCCCAGCCTTCCTTCCGCTTCGTCCAAGTGGGCGCGCATTGCGCCGGCCTCCAGATCACCGACCAATACAAGGTCTAGTTCGTCCAACTCTTCCAAGGCCTTTGTCGCGGCATCTCCATATGCAAATGCGAACTTTACTCGGTCCGAAAAAGGTACCAAGTGATCGCGGACCAACATGTCGGGGGCTGCTGTCTTCTTCAGCAGTGAGTGAAGCTCCTTGAACGCCGGGTGCTCCTGGTTTGCCCAGAAATACTTCAGGTTCGCCCTGCGTTCGCTGGAAACAACTCCGGCTCTCTCAAGCTTGGCCAAGGCAAGTTGGACCGAGCGCGGGAATCTACCGCTCAACTTGATCAGATTGTTGACGTAGTAGCGTTTTCCCGGTGCTTCGTAGATGATAGCGAGCACTGAATACAGGGTCTCTGACGCGAAGATTTCGCCTATCATCCCAACTATCCTTTTAGACAACTAATGCTATTAGATGCATTCACGGCTTATGCGAAAGGATATGCCGCTTAGTCGCATTATAATAGCACATTTAGATGATTGCAACGGTCAACGAGAAGCGCCACGGGGGTCCATGCGCGGTGAGCCTGGGGACTGCCACTTTAGAGGCCCTCGGGTACCCAGACAAGATGACGCACGGTTGTTGTCGGCTGAACTGCGCGCAAAGCTGCACTGGTGCAAATAGCGAAGGGTAGAAGCAGATTATGGCGAACTTGAAATACCAGCGACTAGTGCTTGCCACTACAAACCGAGGCAAAGCCAGGGAATTGCGCTCTCTGCTGCCTGAGTTGGCCGCAGAGATTCTCGATCTGGACGAAGTTGGTATGGATTTGGAGGTGGATGAGGACGGCGCCACCTATGAAGAGAACGCCTTCAAGAAAGCGCTTCGAGCCTCCGAAGTAAGCGGCCTACCATCTTTAGGCGATGACAGTGGTATAGAGATCGCTGGACTTGGTTGGCGGCCTGGCCTTCTCTCAGCTCGGTACTACGACGGACCGTGGCCCAATCGACTAAAACAATTGCTCGACTCGCTGCGGACCGGCAATAAAGCCGATCGCGAGGCCCGATTTGTCTGCGTGATGGTTCTCGCTGAAAGCGGGAGTGTGGTTGCCGTAGGTAAAGGAGTGATGGCCTGCAGGATCGCTGAACAGCCGGCCGGCGTGCAGGGGTTCGGTTACGACCCGGTGGTAATTCCAGAGGGATACGAAATCACACTCAGCGAGATGCCTTTCGAGCTGAAGAATCGTATAAGCCACAGAGCCTTGGCGGCGGCCGAGCTTCTTTCTCGGATCGAGCGTTAGTTAAAGCGCGTGGCTAATATGAATATCGCATGATAGTTAACGTTGCTTTTGTGCGACTGTGCTCGCTGTCCCTATTGTTGAAGGTGTAGTCCCAGGGATTCCCTATGACAGGCGGGTCCCAGCGGGCTGACCGCTCGCTAGGAGTTGGGTTGACCCTCGGGATGTGCTCTCAATCCCCTGAAAAGAGCCTTTGCCACCATGGGCGCCGCATCTCCGTGATTTCCCATTCAAGGATCTCAATCTCGCGCCGCAATCGGTCGATTTCCTCCCCTTTTTGCGCGGCCAATGCACGCCAACCTTCGGTTGCAGACTCCACCAGCCGTCTGGTGACCAGAACAGTCTGTTCGGTCTGCATGTTGCGGTGACTGCTAGCAGCTGCGTATGAGTCTGCTCGAGGTTCCGCCACGTTGTTCTGATCGCCGTCTTCTTCTTCTTCTTCGGGCGGTGTGCCGCCCATTTCGACCAGCGCTTCTTTGAAGCTCCTGCCACTTCTCACCAAGTCGCGGGCCCGTGCAAGGATTTCCAGGTCATCAGCCGTGTAGCGTCGTCGTCCCGGTCGCCCTGAACGATCCCTGGGCCTAGCATGATCGGAAAGTAGGGTCGAAAACTTGACAGAGTAGAGGCGCAGCGTACTGGTTGGCAGCCGAAGGCCAGACGCGGCGTCAGCCGGACCGAATAGGCGATCGACACTCTCAGGATGATTATGTCCGATGTTCATAAGTCTATTATAGCGCTATGTTAGCGAATTGCAACTATATATTTATGCAAAGTAATAGATATAGTCAAGTAAACCCGTATCCGATGTAGAAAAATGTGTAATATCGCCATCCCGATTCTCTTCAATACGCAAATCACTCTGCTCGCGCACCACCGATTGGGCCGGCACGATGCCGCGGGTGGTGATGCCCGTCCCAGGCTTAGGTCGAAATTGAAACTTGGAGCGCTACCAAAGTGGAAGGAAAACGGGTCTAATGCGAGGCTGGGTGTCTATTCCCTGCTATTTGAGATCTGGCGTTGTGCCGGCGCATATCGGAATGGATGACCGAGAGGGAAATGAATGGAAGCCGCCGGCGCTACACTGAGGGGTGCAGATTCTGCACACGATGCGAGCGCGAGGGCTCGGCTGGGCGAGCTTTGCGGGAGATGGATTATGGCAGACGCGGTGAAATGGCGCGAATGGCCTCCCGTCCACCACTCGATGTCTTCACTGTTCGAGCGTAATTACGATTTCATTTCCTATTGCTCTCCCAATCGTATTGCCCTGGAGAGGTTCATTCGTCTTACGAGGAAGGCCGTGCTAGCGGCGCCGGCGACAACGACCACGCCGAGCGCTGCGTATAGTCGCTCCATCGCGTTCCACGGTGTGGCGATCACGAACGGAGGTACTTGTTCTTCGTATCCGGTTTGGAAGAATGGCAGGTAGAATTGGCCTGCTGCGACACCCAGCAGCGTACCGACTGCCACGCCGATGATGATTAGGAAGATCTGTTCAAAGAATATGAGGGCAAGCAACGATGAACGAGATAAGCCTAGAGCTCTGAGAACACCCAGTTGAAGGAGGCGGCTCTGAAACGAGAGGAATGAATAGAGAAAGAATCCCGCGATGGTAAGTGCCGTTGCGATGATAAAGCCTAATGAAAGTACTCCAAGCAGGCCAGTCCGTTGAGGGTCGGTTCGGCCGGCAGCGGTGGATGCGAGCCCGTCTTCGAACCCAGTCACTTGAACGTCGTTGTCGCGTAGTCCCTGAATGATGTGATCAGGCGGTACATCGGGTTCGGTCTTCATCCAGACCTCGTAGAGGTCAACACCTACAGTGTCGTAAATGTAATCGTAGTTCGCGACAAATATGTGTTCCCCTGTATCCGGCAGCATCGGCGGAAAATAGTCGAACGTCTCAACTATGAAGAACTCGATCGGTGAGTTCTGGTATCGGAGAGTGATACGGTCGCCTATTTGGTGGTTGTGGCGCTGCAGGAACGTGGGATGAACTAGAATGGCGGCCTGGTCGGTCGCCATCGCATTCATCAGTCCCCCGAGCGGCACTCGGGCGAAATCTGAGCGCCACCAGGCGACGTTCGCGAACGCAACGCGGTCTATCGCGAGCAGCGTGCCTTCTTCGACCCGACCTCCAAACACCTCAGTGTGAATCTCGTGCTTCCGCACAGGCATCGCCTCGATGACGCCGTCAACGTAGTGGACGGAAAACGGTGGCTCGAACCAGGTGTTGGTTTCCTCTACGTAGCGCCACAACTCGTGCACGATCAGATTCGCCGGGACGCGGTAGTTTGCTTTGTCCCGAAAGTTGTTGTCGACCGTTTGAGCTGCGGATGCACTATAGGCGCCCAGGGCAATCGTAACGATCAGAAGCAGGAGAAACGGTCTGTAATGTGAGGGCGCTCGAGAAATCTGGCGCAGGGCCATGAGGACCGATGGGCCGACCACGTGCGTCCCTAGACGCGACAGTGCTGACGCTATTAGGTAAAAGACTCTCAGGAAGAGAAGCGCTATAGCGACGATAGAGATCGAGGGTGCCGCCATAAGGAGCGGGTCGACCAAAAGCTCGTCGGACTGCGAGAAGAACGTGATTGTCTGCCGTTGGCTAAGCGTGTAGTACCCATAGCCGGCGATCGCCAGCAAGACGAAGTCTACTAAGAAGCGTTGCCAGATAGGCGAGTTCAGGGTCCGAGCCGCTGTCTGCTTGTAGCTCACGATGTCGTGTTCCGCGGAGATTGCCGCCGGTAACAAAGATGCGAGTATCGCGACTGCAATTCCGCCGGCGGCGTACTCTAGGACCTGTGGCGTGATATACAAGGTGAGGGACGGCCGTTGAGCAAACAACAAGAATCCATACGTTTGTCCTATGAGCTGGGCCAATCCGAGGCCGGCCAATGGGCCAAGGACAAATGTCACCGCACCAATAAAGAGTCCTTCGAGCCAGTAGATGCCCAGCACCTGTGACCTGCTGGCGCCCCGGCTCTTGAAGAGGGCGATCTCGCCACGCTGGTGGTCCACGATCATGCGAGCTGCCGCGGCAATGTAGTAAAGCGTGACCGCCATCGTCGGCAAGCTCAGCGCCAAGAGCAATAAATTCAACAACTGGGCCCGGGCACGGAAGGTATCCAATAGGACAGGCAATTCCCGGAAGAGCTTCACTTTCTCAAGAGTGTTGTTCATTCGAGACTCAATGAAGCTCAAACCGTCCAGGACACGGCCTGCATTGGCGCTGGTTATACGATCCGGGTCTATTTGGGCGTGCCAGCTGTACTCGCGGATAGCCTGGGGCACGCGTTGCGGCACTACCCCCAGCATCGCGCCTTCGTTCACGAATATGCTGTTTCTGATCCCGTTAGGGTCTTGAATCCAGTAGGGATCGGACGGATCTCGTTCCTCCCAGATGCCGATGATCAGGACTTGAACTCCAGCCGGGTCATAATGGTCGAACGGGCTAAAGCTGTATCGATCTCCTACCCGGAAGGACAGTTCTTCTGCCACCCTGGCGTGGACAACGGCGTGCACATAACCATCCGCGTCTAGCGGCGTGGTTGGCAGAGGCGCTCCCTCCAGAATCCGTATGTGCGCGTTCAGGCCGGACTGGAATTCAAGTTTCCGATACCGGTTCCGCGTTCGATCCGATGCCCGACTAACGCCCACCGGCCAATAGCCGTATATGTTGGTCGCGACGTACCGGACCAACTTGTCGGCAGGCAGACCGATCGCGTCCTCGACGCTTTCCCGGAAGAAGCGGTCGGCTTGGTGATAGTCCTCCATAATTGGGTTGGGACTAGGGTCTTTGAAATGCTGGATCCATACAGTGCCAATCGCTCGGCCCTGGTGATTTTCCAGAGCATCACGCAAGAGCCGTTCGATCGTGCCCCCGGTAAACAGTGGCAAGGAGGTCAGTAATCCGACCGCGAGCACCAGTCCTAGGAACGATGTTGCCAGCAGTCGCAGGTTGTTGCCCATCCTTTTGATGACGAGCACCGCGACGGAGATAGCAAACGTCGCGTGGCTTCGGACCATGGTCAGATACCGCCGGTTGGGTGGGCGCGACCTGCGACTGCACTGATCTCGGTGGGGCGTACGTCGATCGGGGTTTCGATCCTAGGTTTCGACAGCGAAGGCGGTCCTGGCATTGGTGAGGATGTTCACGACCTGGTTGACGATGCTACTGTTCTTCACCCAGCTTGACCGCGCGAGACAGCTGCATACGACTGATCAACCAAACGGTGCTCACGAGACCCAGTAGGAGCATTACACCCAGGACCAGGTAGAGTCGCCCAATATCTTCCCAGGCAGTAGTAACCACGAACGGTGGCACACGCTGTTCCTGGCCGATCTGGAAGAATGGAATGTAGAGTTCTCCGGCGGCCACACCTATTAATGTGCCGGCCGCCACGCCAACCAATATGAGAAATACCTGTTCAAAAACCAGAAGCGTAAAGAGCTGCCGCACGGATAAGCCCATCGCGCGCAGGATTCCCATCTGAAGCAACCGGCGTTCGAATGAAAGGAACGAATAAAGGAAAAAAGCCCAATACCGTAAGCACCGTTCCCACGATAAACCCGAGTGACAGGACGCCAAACAGACCGGTCCGTTGTGGGTCTACGCGCCCAGAAGTGACTTCGATCCGGCTGTCTCCAATCTTCCGAATGGCGATCTCTTTGCGACTTATCTCGTCCACTACGCCCTTGCTCAATGTTCCCGGTTCGAGCTTGAGCCACGCCTCGTACGGTTGTGAGCCAATCAGGTCGTAAATATAGTCGTAATTGGCGACAAAAATATACCCATCATTCGGATCCAAGCCGGGAAAGTAGCGTGTTGTCTCGGTTATGATGAACTCCAGTGGGTATCTGTCAAAGGTCAGGACCAATCGATCGCCAAACTGAAGTCCGTATCGTTCTAGGAATTCGTCTTGGACGATGATCGCCGCCTGGTCGATCGCCAGTGCGTTCATCAGGGCGCCCAACGGCACGTCGGCAAAGTCTGCGCGCCACCATGCAACGTTGGGAAACTCCACCCGGTCAATAGCGAGTAGATAGGACTTCAGTCTTCCTGCCTCTCTGATCTCCGGCGACACTTCGTGCTTGCGCACTGGCGTAGCTGCCATCACTCCCGGAACGTAGTGATCCGAAAACGGGGGCTCTATGTAGCTCTGCGTCGCTTCTATATACCGCCAGATCTCGTGCAACACGAGATCCGCCGGGACTCGGTAATAGACCTCCTCGCGGAAGTTCCGGTCGATTGTGTGCGCCGCTGATGCGCTGTAGGAGCCCAGCGCGATTGTGATGATCAGCAATAGTATTAGGGAGCTATATTGACCTGGTGCTCTCGAAATCTGACGCAGAGCCGTCACGACGGAAGGGCCGGCAATCATCCCAGCCAACCTGGCCAGTACATCGACCATCAGTGGAAAGACTCGTAGGAAGATCGATGCCGCCGCTATTATCGAGACCGCCGGCACCACCATTAGTAATGGGTCGATCAGCAGTTCGCTGGTTCGTTCCAAGAATGTAATGGTCTCTCGGTCGTTGAGCATGCGGTAGCCATACGCCGCCGCGCCGAGAAAGATGAAATCCACGAAGAACCTATGCCAAAGGGATTGTCTCTGCGATCGTGCCGCGTCTTGCTTGTACCCGATAATGCTGTACCTTGCCGCCATCGCCGCCGGCCCGAGGGAAGCGACCAGCGCTACCCCTATCGCGATCGCCGCGTACTCGGTGACCTGTGGAGTCATGAACAGGGTTAGGGCCGGCCTCTGGGCGAACAGCAAGAATCCGTAGGTTTGTCCAATTAGCTGAGCGAGGACGCCGCTGAGCAGGAGGCCACCGCCAAAGGCAAGAGCTCCCAGGACCATGCCCTCTAACGTGTAAATGCCTAAGACATGCAGAGTGCTGGCGCCTCGACTCTTCAGAAGCGCAATTTCGTTGCGCTGTCGCTCCAGCACCATCCCGAACGAAGTTGTCACGTAATAGAGGACAACGGCCATTGTTGGCAGGCCTAGGACCAGCAATAGTAGGTTCACGACTTGGGCTCGCAGCTCGAAATCGTTTAGCAGGTTATGTAGACTGCGGTGAAGCCTGGCGCCACTCAGGTAATCCTGCATTCGCCGCTCTAGGTAGAGCAGCCCACTGCGGACACGACCCACGTTTGCGCTGGTTATGTAATCCTCGTCTATCAGGACGAACCAGGTGAATTCGTGGTGAGAATCCTCGAGTCGTTCGAATATGACATCAAACATCGCCGATTCGCTGATCATCACGCTGTTGATGGTGATGTAGGGGTCATAGAGCCAGTAAGCGTCTTGGAGGTTCTTGGCCTCCCAGATGCCGACGATCTTGACGTGTACTCCCTTTGGGTCGTACTGCTTCAGGGTACTGAAGTTGTACCGATCCCCCACCCGAAATCCCAGCTCGTTCGCCACGCTTGTGTGGACTATGGCCGGCACGTCGCCATCTGAGTCCAATGCGTCATCCGGATAAGGTCCGCCATCGATGAAATCTATGTGCTCTAAGATGTTCGATTGGAAGGCAAGGTAACCGTAACGGCGGTCCACAGTCCGCGCGAATCGGAGTTCGTCAGCCGGCCAAAACGTGTAGGTGTCGGTCGCAACATACCTGAGGAACTTTAGTATGGGCAGGTCCCTGGTCAGAATCCAACGGACGTTGTTGCGAAAATATGAGTCGGCCAGGTGGTATTCCTGGATGCTACCTTCGCCTCTGACACCCTCCAGGTGTTGAATCCACACTGTGCCTATTGGCCGCCCCTCGTGACTGTTGATGCTGTCTCTCAGCAGCTTCTCGATAGTCCCGCCGGTGAAGAGCGGTAGCGACGACAGGAAGCTGACTGCGATGGCCAAACCGATGAGTGTGGCCAACATCAAGCGGATGTTGTTGAGTACCCGCTTGGTCACAAGCATTACAATTGAAAAGACGAGTCCCAGTGCGGCAATCGCCACAGCGCAAACCTCCCCGGGATCCCTTGTTTGCGAGATATGGACGGCGCTTCTGGACGCTCTAACCGACTCAGTACGCTATCCGAAAGGGCTTAGCGCAATTCTATAACACCAGACGCGAGCCACAGGCTCCCCGTTAGTGAGAGATCAACTGATGCCCGATCCTTACGTCTCTATCGATCTTGAGATGACCAGTCCCCGGTCCGACGAGCAGTCAATTGTCGAGATCGGTCTTATCAAGTTCCGTGGCGATAAGACCCTTGCTACCTGGTCTTCTCTCGTCAATCCCGGAGTCGACTTCCCCTATGCTATCCAGGTCTTAACCGGCATTGATCCGGTTGACCTGCGCCGAGCGCCAACAATCGACCAACTGGCCCCCAAGGTCAGGGATTTCGTTGGGAATCTGCCGTTGATGGCCCATTCCGTCGCCTATGATGTGAACGCGCTCGCCAATCATGGGATCGTTCTGAAGAATCCAACCATAGACACGTTCGAGTTGGCGAGCGTCCTGTTGCCGCAACTGTCTTCCTACAGCCTCGCGGCTCTGGCCGAGCACTTCGACATCCCGTTCCCAAGGCAGCACCGGGCTGTGGCGGATGCGTTGGTGACACGCGACCTGTTTCTGCGTTTGTTGGATGTTGCCAGCGGGCAAGACCCACTGATTCTCGACGAGGTGGTCCGCTTGGTTAGGGGTTCTGGATGGTCACTGGAGGGTCTATTTGCCGGCATCGCCGGCAAGAAGCGAACATCTTCCCCCGGAGCGTCAATCTGGCAGATAGCGGCAAGCGGGACCGGATTTGAAGAGCTAATGCTCGGGCTTATTGGCGCGACGCGCCGCGCCGATCCCCCACTAGAGCCGGCCGATGAGAGTCGACCCGTCGACGTCGAGCGGCTGAAATCCTTGTTCGAGCCGAAGGGTGAAATTGCAAAACAAATCTCCGGCTACGAGCAGCGGCACTCCCAGGTCAAAATGCTCGAGGCGGTAGCCACTGCTCTGAATGATGGCGGCCAGTTGCTGGTCGAAGCGGGAACAGGCACCGGAAAATCCCTCGCATACCTGATTCCCGCGGCCGAGTTCGCAATCCAGAACTCCGAGCGAGTCGTCGTTTCGACGAATACCATCAATCTTCAGGACCAACTGTATCTCAAAGACATTCCGCTGGTTCGCCGGATCGTCGGGGGAGACCTTCGGGTCAGTTTATTGAAGGGCCGCAGTAACTATCTGTGCCTCCATCGCTGGCGGATGATTCGCCGGCGCCAAGACCTGTCCTTGGCCGAACGCGTGGCTCTCGTAAAGATCACTTGCTACCTTAGCCGCGCTCGCCGCAGGCCGAGGCAGCGCACCTTATTCTCGTTAACCACGCCCTACTGTTGTCAGACGTAAAGACGGACTCAAGCCTGATCCCGCCCTACTACTACCTGGTGGTCGATGAAGCCCATCACCTGGAAAGCCGCGCGACCGACCAATTCGGTTGGAGTGTTTCGGACCGAGCTCTCGAGGGTCACCTCGACACTCTCATATCGGGCGCGGAGCGAAGGACCGGTGTCCTGGTGAATCTGCCCAACATAGTCCGCTCTGTCTCCGCCAGCGAGCCGGTACAGACCGACGTCATTCGGTTTTCCCGTTCTGCGGCATTGGCCGTAGAT
>CAXXUG010000010.1:0-70192 GCA_963664835.2 Chloroflexota bacterium
CGCGAGACCCACGTTCTCTATGTCCTGGTTGAGGATGATTCTCATTCGCTGGCACCTCGTCCGCCCAATTTGCTCGCCGGCCAAGGCATCGCCCGTCCGGCAAGGATGTAATCTTAGCGCAGTGGCTTTATTATATTGGCAGCGCAGCGCCTGGATGCAACACGCTGTGTCCAAACCAGGCGCATTCTTCGCTCCGGCTTGTTTAGAACCCACGCGAGGCAGAGATTGGCCCTAGAGTTCGGCACCCCCGTTGTACACAGCTTGATAGAAGAGTTCGGCAGACTGCCCGGAATCGGGGCCCCGGACCGCCCAGAGATTGACCTTCTTTCTCCTACGCGCCCCAGTGGAGCAGTCAAACTCCTTAGCCAACGCCATCTTGCAGATGAAGGCCAGTATCGTCTACTGCGGCCGGTGCTCCAATATCAGCGAGCAGCCCCTCTGCCGCATTTGCTCCAATGAGAGTCGCGATCGCGCTAAGATATGCGTTGTCGAGGACCCGCTTGATGTGATCGCCCTCGAGAAGACCGGCAGCTTCGACGGAACCTACCACGTCCTCCACGGCATCATCTCACCGGTCGATGGCATCGGGCCAGAGGATCTGAAGATCGACGATCTTGTCGCCCGTATAAGCGAGCAGCAGGTTTCGGAGTTAATTCTAGCCACGAACCCGAACCTGGAAGGCGAAGCGACCGCCATGTACATAAGCCGGCTAGTGTCCGACCCGGGCATACGGGTCACCCGGCTGGCAAGGGGCCTGCCCGTAGGCGCCGACCTCGAGTACGCCGACCAGGTCACCCTCTCCCGGGCAATCGAAGGCCGGCGAGAGTTTTAGTATCCCCTTGAGATCACACGTTGGCGCAATCTGCTGAACTCTAAAGATTGGATAGCCCGACCACCGTGCATGGGCGGGTAAACAGGCTTGTGGATGTTTTCGGACAGGAAATTTACGACCATCACTGCGGTCTCATCGCAGACGACTTCCGTTCGGTTGGCGAGCGAGATGACGGCTACCTTCAGGTCTATGATCACCCGAAGTGGTACTTCACTTCATTCGATCAGTGGTACCCACACCTGCAGAAGGCGATGGGGTATATTCGCGGGCGGGTCCTCGATATCGGGTGCGGCGCGGGCCGCGTAACTCTTTTCCTGCAACAGAACGGAGCGGATGTTGTCGGAATCGACCACTCACCTCTGGTCATCCAGATATGTCACGAGCGGGGCATTAACGACGCTAGGCTCCTATCCGTTACCCAAGTCAGCGCCAATAAGCTGGGTAAATTCGACAGCATCGTGATGACGGGAAACAACTTTGGGCTGTTCGGGAGTCCGAGGCGAGCGCGCCGGCTCCTACGGCGATTTCACCGGATGACAACCGACGCTGCGAGAATAATAGCTGAGACCACGGACCCTTACGCTACTGATGATCCAGTCCATATCGCGTACCAAGAGCGGAATCGAGCAAGAGGTAGGATGAGCGGACAATACCGTCATCGTGCACGCTATCGTAATCTCAAGGGTCCATGGTACGACTGGTTGTTCGTGTCCAGGGATGAGATGCGAGAGATCGTTGCTGGGACCGGATGGGTCGTCCGTAAGTTCATCGAACCTGATGGCGCCCAGTACGTCGGAGTGATAGAAAAGAATTCGAACGTCGGAGAGACGAACGGGGATCGGGCTTCAGACTCCGGCCTGCCCGCCGGCTACAAATCCGACAACTCGAACTGAGACACCATCACAATCCGTGTGTTCCCACATTTATAGGAATTACGTATATAATCTGAATGCGCAGTTAGACATCGGAGAACTGGGGGTATTTGCCCTCAGTTTTTTGCTATTCCCAAGGGCTTCCAAGCGCCGTAGTTGAGAAGGAAGGGGCGGACCCGATGCGCGAAAAACCGATCTATTTGACGCCTAAGGGTCATGACGAGCTCACCAAGGAGCTCGACCAACTCCGCGACATCCGGCGCGCGGAGGTCGCCGAGAAGATTCGAATCGCCAAAGAGTACACCGATACCGTCGATAACGCCGAGTTCGATCAGGCCAAGAACGAGCAGGCCTTCGTCGAGGGCCGGATCCTCACCCTCGAGAACATGTTGTCTCACGCGGTGTTGATCGACCCGGATCACATCCGGCACGACGTTGTGTCGCTCGGCGTAAAGGTTGAGGCCGTGGATGAGGACGGTGAGCGTTCTGTTTACGCAATCGTCGGCTCCGCCGAGGCCAACCCGATTCAGGGCAGGATCTCGAACGAGTCGCCCCTAGGCCAGGCGCTGCTCGGCAAAAAGGTCGGTGACGTCGTCGAGTTCACCGCTCCGGCCGGTGTCTTCCATTACACGATTGTGAGCATCGAGTAGCGCCTCATACTTCATGAACGACGCACCTACGCCGGCCCCCGGACCGCCTGCCGGTGAGGGGGAGTATGACAGGCTCGTCGCCCGCCGCGCCCAAAAGCTGGAGCAGCTTCGCGACCTCGGGATCGATCCCTATGGAGCCCGCTACTCTCGCACCCATCTCTCCGGCGAAGCTCTCTCCGACTTCGACAATCTCACCGACAACACCCTCCGGTCGGCCGGCCGGGTCATCAGCAGGCGAGTGATGGGCAAGGCCAGCTTTGCCCACATACTCGACGACGCCGGCCGCATCCAACTCTTTTTCCGCCGCGACCAAATCGGCGCCGACTCATACCAGGTGTTCCGCAACCTTGTCGATATCGGCGACTTCATCGGCGCCGAAGGCAAGCTATTCCGTACCAGGACCGGCGAGATAACCCTCGAGGTCGAGCGGTGGGAGTTCTTGACCAAGGCCCTTCGGCCCCTGCCGGAGAAGTGGCACGGGCTGACTGATGTCGAGGCCCGCTACCGCCAACGCCATCTGGACATCATCAGCAACCAGGAAGTCGCCGGCGTTTTCCGAGTCCGCACCAAGATTATCTCCGCAGTCCGGCGGTTCCTCGACGACCGGGGATTCACCGAGGTGGAAACTCCGGTCCTGCAACCACTCTACGGCGGCGCGTCCGCCAGGCCATTCGTCACCCACCACAACGCCCTCGACCGCGAGCTGTATCTGCGGATCGCCACCGAACTCTACCTGAAGCGCATGATTATCGCCGGCTTCGAAAAAGTCTATGAAATCGGGCGCGTCTTCCGCAACGAGGGCATATCGACCAAGCACAATCCCGAGTACACTCTTCTCGAGACCTACGAGGCCTACGCAGACTACTCCGACGTGATGGATATGGTCGAGCAACTTATCTACTACGTCGCAAACGAGGTACTGGGCGGACCAATCGCCTCCATCAAGGACCGAGAGGTCGACCTCTCTCCGCCATGGCCCCGCAAGACCCTGCGGGACGCCATACTCGAAGCCTGTGGAATCGACTTCTACGCCCACCCCGATCAATCGAGCCTCTACCAGGCCGTATCCCACCTGAAGCTCACGACTGTGAATCCGGCCAGTCCAAGAGGCAAGATCATCGACGAGCTGCTCTCGAATTTCGTCGAGCCCAAACTCATCCAACCCACTTTCCTGATCGACTATCCGGTCGAGCTATCGCCTCTGGCCAAGCGAAAGACCGATAACGCCGATCTCGTCGAGCGATTCGAGGCGTTCATCGGTGGCGTCGAAGTCGCCAACGCCTTCAGCGAGCTCAACGACCCCTACGACCAGCGTGAACGCTTCCATCAGCAATCGCTGGACAGGGCCGCCGGCGACGAGGAGGCCCAACCCCTCGATGAAGAGTTCATCCGCGCCCTCGAGCACGGCATGCCACCCACCGGCGGCTTGGGCATAGGAATCGACCGGCTCACCATGCTCCTAACCAACCAGTCCTCCATCCGCGAGGTCATACTCTTCCCCACCCTTCGCACTCGCGCCTAGCCGGCACCTACCGCCGTTCCGGCCCCCAGATCCCGTCATTCCACCGATCAAAAGCATGTCCCGTACACCGGGGCTGGAATCACCGATGGCCTTACGAGGTGCTTGGCGACTTCGCGCCGAGGATTGGCGCCGTCAACATGGCGTCGGCAAGACTTCCGGCTGGGATAGGTTCATTGCCCGGTGACACGCGGACGAGCGCGTTAGCGCCAATCATGGACATGATCCTGCTGGAGACCTGGCGGCCGGTCGAACGGGCGACTAGCTCGCCGTCGGACCAGCTAACGATCACACGCTGATAGTCTGTTCTATCTGGGGTTGGGTTCAACTCTTCGTCGAGCTTCACTTTGACCCACGGCCGGCTGGAGTCCAAGCGCCCCTGCATACTCAGGAGAGCCGGACGGACGAAGACCTCGAATGTCACCAGGGAGGAGACCGGAAACCCCGGCAGACCAAAGGCGAGCTTGCCGGAGTCGAAGGTGGCAAATGTCAAAGGCTTGCCCGGCCGGACGGATACCCGGCCAAAATGGACAGTTCCCAGTTGCTCGAGAATTGGCTTGATCAGATCGCGACTGCCAACCGAGACGCCGCCGGAGGTCAGAAGGACGTCGGCCGCGTCGAGCGCTTCCTCAATCCGGCGTCTCTGCTCCGATTGGTCGTCCTTTACCGCACCAAACGAAAGGGGTACTCCACCAGCGTCGACCACGCTCGCCAGCAACGCGTATCGATTACTGTCGCGGATGCTGCCGGGACGAAGGGGCTCGTGAGGCTCCACGAGCTCGTCGCCGGTCGAGACGACGGCTACGACCGGCCGGCGAAACACGGAAATACGTGACCGCCCCACGGTGGCAAGCAACCCAATCTCCGAGGCACCAAGGCGGGCGTGCTTGGCCAGCACGCCCTGATTGGCTTGGAGATCTATACCACGAGGTAGAACCCCGTCGCCTGCGCTCGGAGATTGCATGGTCTGGACGTAGTCGCCGTCCAAGACCACATTTTCAACCATAGCCACCGCGTCCGCGTTTTGCGGCAAGGGTGCACCAGTCATTATCCGAAGGGCTTCACCAGCCCGAAGAGAGGATTCGCCGGAGTGTCCGGCGCCGACCTCACCTACAACTCGACGAGGCATCTTCCCATCAGCGGCAATGATGGCATAGCCATCCACGGTGGTGGTGGCGAATGGAGGCATCTCAATGTCCGCAGAAACATCTTCGGCCAGAATACGACCCTCAGCTTCGTAGAGGCTGATTTCCTCCGTACCGAGGGATGGAGTGTGGGCAGTAATGATTCGCTGAGCTTCCGCTACAGGGATGATCGCATAGCGCGAAGCCTGCATCCTTACCATCCGGCAATCCCCGACGACGCCAACTTACGGTACTGCGCGATCAATCTCGCTATCTGTGTGCCATAACTCTGTACTTATGATAGCCGGATGCGCCATCTGGATAAGACCTGATGTCTTCGCCGGTCTGGACCTGGCCGGCGCCATCAATGGCCCGTACCCAAACATAGAGGGGCGACCCATCAGCCGGCAGCTCAATCGGAGCTTGCCAGAGCGACCAGGAATAAGGGCCGACTGCCGGTTTCACTTGTGCGGACATCCACGTTGCGCCCTCGTCGGTGCTGATCTCCACGCCGCTGATCCCACGATCGCCGGCGAAGGCGATGCCGGCCGCCACTTGACTGCCGGATTCGAGCATTGCGTCGGCGGTTGGGCCGTCTACCCGGGACATCGTCTTGACCGGAGCGGGGTCGCTCCAACCCTGTTTCTGCCAATACCCCAAGAAGTCTTCGTCAACGAGCTCGATCTTGGTGATCCACTTGACGTTCTTCATCCCGTATATGCCGGGCACAAGTAGACGAAGCGGTGATCCGTGAGTATGGTCCAAGGGGTCACCGTTCATCTCATAGGCCAACAGGTTAGCGGAACGCATTGCCACGTCAAACGTAATGCTGTCGGTATATCCATCTGCGGCGTGAAAGACAACCTTCTTGATTCCAGAATGCGGCCCGGCCTGCTCTAACAAGGGCTTCAGACGGGCACCCCGCCAATGAGCGTTGCCAATCAAGTCTCCGCCGACGTCGTTGCTGATACAGCTCAACGTGTTGTACTGCTCGGCGCTCGGTAGCTGCTTGAACTCGTCAAGCGTGAAGCTGAGCGGATTATCGACGAGTCCCTCAATCGTCAGCGTCCATTCATCATTGTTCACCACCGGGTCGACGAAGTTCTTCGAAACGAAGTAGAACTCGTCGGTGGGAGTGATTTCAGGCGATAGGTAGCTGATACTGGTCCAAGGGTCATCCCCATTCGCAGTACCTGTATCGATTTGCGGTGCGGGTTCAGAGGTAGTCCCGTCAGTAATGGCAGCGGACTTGGCCAAGATGGTCGACCAATAGTATCCGCCAACTGCAAGGGCGCCCCCAAAACCGACCAGACCGGTCACTAGCATTCGCCTACTGAAGGTAGGACCAAGCCCGGTTGGCGACTTGGCCGGCGCTGGTGCGGGCCTGGTCGCGAGCGCAAATACGCTGACGTAAGCGGCCGCGGCAACAGCGGCAAGGATCGCCTCGTCCGCTGTCCAGCCGGCTCTTCGAACCAACAGGTCAATCGCGAATACCAAGAATCCGGTTAGACCGAAGACCACAAGACTTCGCGTCGAAACGCCTGCTATGCCGGCGGCCTGATATATTGCGGCGAGCACGATCGAGGCTACATAAACGCCAATGATCAGGGCGATCAACAGCAGAGGCTTGGCGGAATAGAGGAGATTGTCCAGTAGGAAGGAGAACATTGCCGGGGGCATGGCACCCGAAAGTTGTTCGGCCACACCCTCGACAGCAGTGGTCCGAGAGAACGCCAGTAGACCGGCACCCTGGATCAAAAGAAAGACGGTGGCGGCCACCAATCCACGTTCGATTGGACCGATTCTGTCCGAGCTAAGATTTTCTCTTACAGACATGAGTAGTGCTCCATTGAGTTAGCCTGGGTTAGTCGCTCGAAGTTTTTACCATATTCCAAGCACGTCTTTGGCGTAATCACTCGCCATCGTCTGTGGGTCCCAGGGAGGGTTCCACACAATCTTCGTCTGGCAAGATGTGACATCGCCAAGTGACTCGACCGCCGTTCTAACTCCTTCCTCAAGAGCCGGTCCAACGGGACAGAAGGGACTGGTAAGAGTCATTTCAACTTCCACCTTGCCATCTTCTTGAACGCTAGCCGAGTAGACAAGACCCAAGTCGACGATGCTGAGACCTATTTCAGGATCCTCAACCGGCCGGATGGCTTCGAAAACTTCTTCAGTGCTGGGCATCATTTTTTCTCCCAGTGAGGCGACTCAATCCGTTGTGTTAACGATTCTGTTATATCTACGCTACCACTGTGTTCGACCAAGCGCCAGATTTCCTACCCTCTGAAGGGCGGTTCGATTCCGCCCCAGGCGAACGTGGTGCAACGTCGCCAGTGTCTCGAACCAAGCGGCGCCGTGCCAAGCCTACCGATCATGTATTTTACGAGGAATGGGGACGCAGCCAAAGGGCCCCGAACCCAGGGGTTTCTTGTTCTCTAACACCTGTTATCACTCAAGGGTTGGTGGTGGTCTTGGTTTTCCCCACGCCCCTGGATTCCGGCCTTCGCCGGATTGATGATTGGAAGTGCCGGAGTGACGAATGGCAGGGCCGGAAAAACGAGTGCGGGAACGGTAGTATGCGGGTACTCTCTCGAGGACGGCCTCACCTCTGACGCCGGCGCATGTAGGTTGCCAGGCAGTCGCCATTTGTCATCTACACAACGACGAATGGTCCGGTTGAACAAATGAGACGGTGTTTTATTGCGCCTCCTTTAGGTCGGGTAGAATCATGGCGACGGACTGCGCCGGGATGTTTCCGGCGACATGTGCGCGCGTCGGGGCCGGGCCTCGCCCGGTTTGGAATTGCAGGTGGCTGAATTGTTGTTGGCAGTTGAGATCAGCAATACGACAATCACGATTGGAGCCTACCGGGGCGGCGCTTTGATCTCGGACTGGCGGTTGGCGACGGACGCCCGACGGCTCACTGATGAGTACGCCGCGCTACTACAGACCCTGTTCGATCAGCGGGGCCTGGATTCGCGGCAGATTGATTCCGTCGCGCTCTCGTGTGTAGTTCCGACTTTGACGACACGGTTCGTTGAGTTGTCACGCCGCTGGATTGGGTGTGAGCCGGTCGTCTTGGGTCCTGGAGTGCGTACAGGTGTGAGGATTCTAATCGACGACCCGCGAGAGGTTGGAGCGGACCGGGTCGCCAACGCGGTGGGGGCCCACTACAAGTACCAGGGTCCGGTGATTGTAATAGACTTTGGGACGGCAACCAGCTTCGATGCAGTATCAGCGGACGGCGACTACCTGGGCGGCGCAATCGCGCCCGGTCTGGCAGTGTCGGCAACGGCGTTAGCGGAGCAGGCCGCGCGACTATACGACGTCGAGCTGAGCCGGCCCAAGACGGCGATTGGAAAGAACACCATATCCAGCATGCAGTCGGGCATACTATTTGGCTACGTTGGGTTGACCGAGGGACTCATCGCTCGATTCCTCGACGAGATGGGCCCTGCCAAAGTGGTCGCGACAGGGGGATTGGCCCAGTTGATTGCGGCTGAGACCGACATGATCGAGGAGGTGGACCCGTTCCTGACATTGGAGGGACTCCGCCTGATACACGATATGAACGCCGGCGCCCAGAAGGCGGAAAGCCCATGACAACTGGGTCCCTGGCGGGCAGGCGGATCGTGCTGGGCGTCACCGGCAGTATCGCCGCCTTCAAGGCGGTGGGACTGGCGGGCGAGCTAGTAAAGGGCGGCGCCAAGGTGGATGTCGTGATGACGACCGCCGCAACCAAGTTCGTGGCGCCGTTGAGCTTTCAAGCGATCACCCACAGACCAGTTGTCACGGACCTGTTCCGTTCGGACGCGGAGTTGGAAATCAGCCACGTGAGTCTCGGTCAAGGAGCGGATCTGATGATCGTCGCGCCGGCTAGCGCGGACGCGATCGCGCGAATGGCGTTGGGACTGGCCGATGATCCATTGAGCACCACCTATTTGGCGACGCAAGCGCCGGTATTAGTGGCGCCGGCGATGGAAACCACGATGTTCGAGAGTCCAGCCACCCAAGCGAATCTGCGAACGCTCATCGAACGTGGGGTGAGGATAGTGGGGCCGGCGAAGGGGCGGCTTGCGTCCGGCAGTGAAGGACTTGGTCGAATGGTCGAGCCGGCGGAGATTGTAGAGGCGGCCAAGTCCATGCTCAGCCGGGGACAAGATCTGGCCGGCCGGCGCATCGTCGTCACGGCCGGAGGAACGCGGGAACCGATCGATCCTGTCCGATACCTGGGAAACCGATCCTCGGGCCGCATGGGGCACGCAATCGCGGAAGCGGCAGGGAGCCGCGGCGCAGAGGTATCGCTCATCACCTCCGCAATCCAAACGGCGCCCTCTGTCAGAAAGACGGTATCTGTAGATACGGCCCTAGAAATGAAAGCGGCTGTGGAAGCGGAAGCTGTGCACGCAGACGCACTGATCATGGCGGCGGCAGTGGCCGATTTTCGTCCATCACGCCCTTCAGGCCAAAAGATCAAGAAGCGAGGCCGCTCACTCAGCATAGACTTGGAAGAGAATCCGGACATAGTGGCCGGCCTAAAACGCGACGGCTTGGTAAAGTTCGGATTCGCGGCGGAGACCGAGAATCTGATCGAGAACGCGCGCGCCAAGATCGACGCAAAGGGCCTTGACGCGATTGTAGCGAATGACGTGACCTCACCGGACAGCGGCTTCGGATCTGAGACCAATCGAATCACCTTCATCGAAAGAACCGGCCGGATGCGGGAGTACCCATTGATGTCTAAGATTGAGGTGGCAGAAGTCATATTGGACCATCTTGTTGAAACTCTGTCGGTGAGAGAATAGAATCTCGGCCTGTTGAGATGTAGGTTGGCACGGATTAGCATAGTCGGCGGCTAATACCATCAGGGTCCGGCCGCAAGCTCAACGAAGACCAAAACCGAATAACCTGCGCCAGTTAAGCAAGAAATCCCGCTTGGACTCCCCGGTGGAGCCGAGACGGCGTACACCTCATCTGGCATCCGCCATTGACAACGCCGTCCGGCATCGCCAAGAGCCGGGCGGCGTTCGTGGTTTTCAGAGGTGGAGATGAGTAGGGATCAGCAGGCTAGGGTGCCAGGTCTGAAGATCGGCCATTACACGGATTCGGCCGGCGGGACCGGATGTACCGTCTCCCTTTGCCCAAGTGGCGCGGTATGCGGCGTTGACGTGCGTGGTTCCGCTCCGGGAACTCGTGAGACAGATGCCCTATCCACTACCGCCCTGGTGGAAGCGGTGCACGGCGTCTTACTGACTGGCGGCAGCGCGTTCGGCCTCGCCACGGCTGACGGTGTTATGGAATATCTCTCTGAGCAGGGTATTGGTTACCAAACCCAAGTTCGCCCGGTCCCTGTCGTACCGGCAGCGGTAATCTTTGACCTCGCGGTAGGAGACAGCTCATCCAGACCCGGAAGGGAGGCTGGGCGTTCAGCATGCGAGGTTGCGCGCGAGCGCGCGCCGGCCGAGGGATCGGTCGGCGCCGGCGCTGGGGCGACGGTTGCAAAGCGATTGGGAAGTAGCCGGATGATCAAATCAGGCATTGGCTACGCCGCCGAGCAGCTGTCAAACGGTCGTGTTTTGGCGGCCCTGGTTGTCGTGAATGCCGCCGGCGACGTGTACGACTACCGAAGCGGCGAACTGATCGCCGGGCCACGCGGAGGCCGGCCTGGCAACGATCAGACGACCCTGTTTGCCGACGATGGTCCGCTATCGACCAACACTACGATAGGCATCGTAGCTACGGATGTGCCGTTGCTCCGTTGGCAGGCTCAGAAGCTCGCACAATGCGCGCAGGACGGAGTGGCGCTCTCGATTCGGCCGGCACACACGATGTTCGATGGCGATACGTTTTTCGCCCTGTCCACAAACCCTGCCAATGAGTCAGTTGTCTCCCCTCAATTCCTAAGTGAGCTCGGCTGGAAAGCTACCAAGCTAGTCTGCAGGGCGATCGAACGAGGCGTCCGGCTCGCTTCGGGCTCTCACGGCGTGCCGGCGGTGTCCGAAATCGGGACGAGAGAACAATGAGAAAGAAGTCGCTGATGGAAAGCGAATCGATCTGCGTAGTCGGCAATGGGCGCCTGGGAACAACGCTGGCCGGCGGGTTGGTTCGGGCAGGCTTTCGATCAGTGACATTGGCCGCAAGGAGATTTCCCGACGAAGACCGGGCACACAGTGCCGGCCTGGGAATAGGGATATCCCACCTGGCAGAGACCGAACTGAAGGCGTTTCGGGCGGTTTTCATCGTTCTGCCGGACAGCGTCGTGCCCGGTTTTGCGGCGGCGCAAGAGTGGACGGCCGGCCAACTTGTCCTGCATTGCAGCGGGGGGCTCGACCGCAGCGTGCTGGGTGCCGCGGAGGAGATTGGCGCGACGACGGCGTCCTTACATCCAATTCAGACGTTTTCTGGGCGTTGGCTGCCGGCTGACCTTCTCGCCGGTATTACGTTTGGCGTCGAGGCCACGGGTAAGGCACGCGAGTACATTGCAAAAATGGTTGAGCGATTGGGCGGCCGCCCGATTGACGTACCGAGCGGGCTAAAGCCGGCATACCACCTGGCGGCAGTGTTCTCGTCCAACTACCTGGTCACTTTGATGTCAGCGGCGTTTGCGCTTTGGGACCGAATCGAGCCGGAACAACCCGACCGCGCGGTGTCGGCACTGCTTCCGATTGTCCGGCAGACACTAGAGAACGTCTCTGACCAAGGTGTCACCCAGGCGCTGACCGGGCCGATTAGCCGAGGCGACGTCGCAACGGTCGAGGCGCATATTCGTGAACTCAAATCTTACGATGAGAAGCTCACCGAACTCTACCAGTGTCTTGGTCTCTATACGGTGGAGCAAATGGTGGCAAATGGCCGCATGGAACGGAGAGAGGCTGAGCCGGTTCGCGCATCGTTGATGGGCCATGGCCGGCGGAGTCACGTACCCAGCAAGGGAGGCACGGAATGAGGACCAGCACGGTCAATATTCGAAACATGAAGCGGCGCCGGGATCCCATCGTAGCGATTACGGCTTACGACTATACGTTCGCGCAACTGGCGGACCGCGCCGGGGCCCATATGTTGCTGGTTGGCGACAGTCTTGGAATGGTGGTCCAGGGCCACGATACGACTCTGCCGGTGACACTCGACGAGATGATCTATCACAGCGGAATTGTTGCGCGTGCGGCGCAGAACCCAATGGTCGTAGCGGATTTGCCGTTCATGTCGTTCCAAGTGTCTTCGGATCAAGCGGTGTCGAGCGCGGGCAGGGTGATGAAGGAGGCGTTAGTAGATGCGGTCAAGCTCGAAGGAGGGGAGCAAATCGCACCGACGGTCCGACGCCTGACCGCGGCCGGCATTCCGGTCGTGGGTCACATTGGATTGACGCCGCAATCGGTCCATCAACTCGGCGGCTACAAGGTGCAAGGGAAAACTATGGAGGCAGCGCGTCGACTCATCGCCGACGCAGAGGCACTCGACGAGGCCGGCGCATTCGCGATCGTGCTGGAAACGATTCCGGCTCAGTTGGCTAGAGCTATAACTGAGCGCGTGGCAGCCGCCACGATAGGAATTGGCGCCGGTGTAGATTGCGATGGACAGATTCAGGTACTACACGACGTGCTGGGACTCGTGTCAGATTTGAACCCGCGCCACGCGAAGAAGTACGTTGACCTCGCACAGATCGTCGGGAGTGCGTTGGGGAGCTACTGTAGCGAAGTGAGCGAACGCAAGTTTCCTGGCCCAGAGCACGCCGCGCCGCTGAAAGCAGAGGTAGAGGAGGCACTGGCGGAGGAATTCGGCTCCGGCGCAGCCCTCGGAGCCAGCCACGAATGAGAGTTGTGCGCACTCTAGACGATCTCAGGGGCGCACGGGCTGAGTTGGCCAAGCCGGTGGGTCTGGTACCGACGATGGGATTCTTGCACGAGGGTCACCTTAGTCTGATCCGGGCATCCAGGCAAGAATGCGCTTCGGTGATAGTGTCGATTTTCGTGAACCCGACTCAGTTCGGTCCGAGTGAAGACCTCGGGCGCTATCCGCGGGATCTAGAACGAGACTTGGACGCAATCCGTCCGTATACGGACATCGTGTTCGCGCCAAGCGTCGAGTCGATATACCCCACCGGTTTCGATAGTCACATCGACGTTGGCAGTGTGTCCCAGCCGCTGGAAGGTGAGGCCCGCCCGGGACACTTTCAGGGAGTCGCGACGGTAGTGGCCAAGTTGTTCAATTTGGCACAGCCGGACTGCGCGTATTTTGGACAGAAGGATGCTCAGCAAGCTGCTGTAATCAACCAGATGATCGAGGACCTGAACTTTCCGGTCGAATTGAGGGTATTGCCCACCGTCAGGGAGGGGAACGGACTCGCGCTCAGCAGCCGCAATGTGTATCTGAGTCGCGAAGAGCGAGCGGCTGCAAGAGTTCTTCCGACCGCGCTGTTCGCAATTCGCGATAAATGGCGGGCCGGCGAGAACGACTGCGGCCGGCTGGTGGAGGTGGGGCGAGAGATGATCGCCCAAGAGCCGACGATCAAGTTGGAGTACCTGAGTATCGCCGATACCAGATCCCTGCAGGAATTGCCCCAGATCCAAGGATCGGCGTTGGTGTTGCTGGCTGCGCGCGTAGGTCGAGCCCGGCTGATCGACAATATTCTGCTGGGACGTGAGTGAGCCGGTCTGTGGTAAGTAGGCTGGCCAGGTTGCGGCGTCGGTGGCCAAAGCCGGGGCTTGAGCCGAACTTGAGGGTTCGAGAAGTAGCTTGAGCGTGTCTAGCGGTCGAGCTTAGCGGGCCGGCTTCTGGATGGATTCGACGTACGCTTGCAGCGACGCTGAGTCGCTCACGTTGTAAGTGTCAACTGTCCGGTCTATCCGTCGCACCAGCGGGCTGAGCACACGGCCGGGACCTACCTCTACGACTGTGTTTACGCCTTCATCGACCATGTGGTTGATGCTGCGGCTCCACTGCACTGACTCGGTGATTTGCCGGCAAAGCTCGGAGCGAATCTCGTCAGCGGTTGTGATTGCCTGGGCAGAAATGTTCGAAATGATAGGCACGTAGGCATCGGCCAGCCGCATGCGCAAGACTATGTCCTGAAACTGCTCGGCGGCGGTGTGCATGACTGGAGAGTGAGCAGCTATGCTCACTGCGAGCCGGACGACTTTTCGTGCTCCTTCGGTCACAGCGATTCGCATGGCCTCGGTAAGTGCGTTCAACTCACCCGAGATGACGGTCTGGCCCGGCGAGTTAAAGTTCGCGATGCGAATCATTCCGTGCTCACTGGCACGCTCTACCACGTGTTCCACCTTGTCGTCAGTAAGTCCTAGCACCGCGGCCATCCCGCCGGGCAACTTTTCGCCCATCTCACGCATGAGGTGACCCCTCGCGCGTACAAGCCGGGAGGCAGTCGAGAGGTCGAACACATTGGCTGCAAGAAGGGCGCTATATTCGCCAAGGCTGTGTCCTGCTACAAACTTTGGCTTTAGCTGAATTCCTACCTTGTCCACCTGTTCGCGGACAGCCGCCATCAGCGCGGCATTCACCGCCAATACGGCAGGCTGAGCGTTTACTGTATCGTTTAGCTCTGACTCAGGGCCCTCAAAGCAAAGCTTGGCGACGTCAAAACCGAGCGATTCACTGACCTGGTGGAACACCCGTCGCGCCGCCTCGGAGAACTCGTAGATGTCGCGACCCATACCGATGTGTTGGGCGCCCTGGCCGGGGAAGATAAAGGCTGTCACCGGCTGGGACGATGTGGCGCTGGTCATTTGCTGATTTCTCCTGTGTTAGCGAAGCTCGGGCTAATTAAACTGCTGCGACTCATCTCGGACTAACACTGAGTGCCTAGATTCCAAGGCCGCCATCAATGACGAATACCTGGCCGGTAATGTAATCTGCTCGATCGCTCGCCAGATAGGCGACCAGGCCGGCGACCTCTTCGGGTCTTCCCAACCTGCCCAGGGGTATCTGGGACAAAGCCATTTGCATCGCTCTATCGGTCATGTCGGTGATGATCTCGGTGTCGATCAACCCGGGTGCGACCGCGTTCACGGTGATTCCCCGGCTGGCGACTTCCCTTGCGACCGACTTGGTAAATGCTATCAGACCACCCTTGGAAGCAGAATAGTTGCTCTGGCCGGCATTGCCGCGGACCCCGGCTATTGAAGAGAGGTTCACGATGCGTCCGGACCTCTTTCGGATCATTGGTCGAAGGCAGGCTTTAGTAACCAGGAAAGCGCCCTTGAGGTTGGTGTCAACAACCGTGTCCCAATCAGAATCGTCCATGCGCATCAGGAGGCCGTCCCGCACCACTCCGGCGTTGTTGATCAACAGATCGATCTGGCCCCATCGAGTCATCGCGGACTCAATGAGGCGGCCCGCTCCATCGCTGGTAGACACATCGGCCTGTAGAGATAATGCCTCGACACCCTGCTGTTCAACGAGCTCCCGCACCTCTGAGACCGCGGTTTCGTTCGACAGGTAGTTAAGCGCCAGGTTGTAGCCATCGCCGGCCAGCTCCAGGGCTATGCATCTTCCGATTCCTCTCGATGCGCCGGTTATGACGGCAACTTTTGGTGTGCTAGTCATCGGTTCTAGTGATCCACGTTACTTAAGGAATCAGCTCAGAACCGACTCGGCGAGGAGCCGACCCTCTGACGTTGCGCTTACGACCGGCTCGGCAGTCCATCGAACCACCCCGGCAGCCCAGGTAAGGCCGGCGCCAAATCCCACGAGAGCAATATTGTGGCCCGGCTGGACCAGCCCAGATTCGATGGCCTCGCAAAGCGCGATAGGTATTGAGGCCGAGGAAGTGTTGCCGTAGCGATCTACGTTTGTAAACACTCTATCGGCCGGCAGGTTCAGCGTCCTAGCCGCCGACCGAATTATCCTCAAATTGGCCTGGTGAGGAATGAACAGGTCGATGTCCTCGCTGCCAAGGTTTGCCTGCCTGATGGCCTGGGCAGTCGATCGGGTCATCGCAGTTACGGCGAACCGATACACCTCGTTGCCGTTCATCTTCAGGTAGTGCTTGCGACCGTCCACCGTATCGCGGCTGGCCGGCTGGAGAGACCCGCCGGCAGGGACGATGAGATGGTCGAAGCCGGAGCCATCAGATCCCAACACGGAAGACTGAACCCCGGCCGGTTGATCGGTCGCCTGAATCACAACCGCGCCGGCACCATCGCCAAAGAGCACGCAAGTACTCCGGTCGGACCAATCAATAACTTGGCTGAGGGTATCGGAGCCAATTATCAACACATTCCGGTTGATTCCTGACGTAACAAGTTGAGTTCCGACAGAAAGGCCATAGACAAATCCTGCGCAGGCCGCATTCAGATCGAATGCACCTGCGCGATTGGCTCCCAGACCATCCTGGACCATCGCGGCCACGGAGGGAAAGGGATAATCAGGGGTGATCGTGGCCACGATTATCACATCGAGATCCTCGGCGGAAATGCCGGCGACTTCCAAGGCACGCTCGCCGGCCTCACGTGCGAGCGATGCGGTAGATTCGCCAGGGCCGATGACCCGCCGCTCCACAATGCCGGTACGCGAGCGGATCCATTCATCGGAAGTATCCACCATCTGGGCAAGTTCATGGTTGGTGAGTACCTTACTTGGAAGTGCGTATCCCCAACCGACGATGCTCGCGTATCGATTCAACGTAAACTCCGATGTCATCTAGAGAAACCTACTGTTCATACTTGCGGAAGATCAGTGTAGAGTTGTGTCCGCCCAGACCTATCGAGTTGGATAGCGCGGCCGGTACTTCGACATCACGGCTTGTGTTTGGGACATAGTCCAAATCACACTCGGGGTCTGGCGTTTGATAGTTAATGGTAGGTGGCACTTTGTCGTGCTTAACCGCCAGCGCACACACCATAGCTTCGACCGCGCCCGCGGCGCCCATCATATGGCCCAACATCGACTTTGTCGAGCTTACCATCACTCCATCGGCGGCATCACCGAAGACCTGCCGGATGGCATAGGTTTCGTACTTATCGTTCAGCTGAGTTCCGGTACCGTGGGGGTTTATGTAGTTGATATCTGAAGGCGAAAGGCCTGATTTCTTCACGGCCATAGCCATTGCCCGAATTGCGCCCTCCCCATTTTCAGCCGGCGCCGCGAGATCGTAGGCGTCATTCGTCGAGCCATAGCCGACGACTTGGGCGTAGATCTTGGCTCCTCGACGATGGGCATGCTCATCCGATTCGAGGACCACCATGCCGGAGCCTTCTGCCATAACGAATCCGTCTCGGTGCAGGTCAAATGGCTTGCATGCCTTGGTTGGATTGTCGTTGTCAGTCGCCAGCACTCGCATCACCGCGAACCCACCAAGCGAAACCTCAACAATTGCTGCGTCCGTACCGCCGGCCAGCACTACGTCGGCATCTCCACGACGGATCATCTCAGCTGCCTCACCGATCGCGTGTCCGCCTGAGGCGCAAGCCGAGACGATGGCCATATTGGGACCCCTGATGCCGCAAGAGATTGCTACCTGGCCACTGGCCGAGTCCGGAAGCATGTTTTGCAAGAAAAAAGGATTCAGACGGTTGGGACCCTTCTTTTCGTACTGCTTTTGATTGTCAAGTAGAGTCTTTATTCCACCAATCGCCGATCCGACTACGACACCTACGTTGTCCCGGTTTCCGACATTGACGGTGAACTCCGCGTCGGAGAGTGCCTGGCGGGCCGCAGCGACGGCGAATTGAACATTACGGTCCATCCTCCGGGCCTGTTTCTTGTCGATGTAGTCCAATGGGTCGAAATTTCGAACTTCGCCGCTAATCCGTACGGCGAACCCTTCGGTGTCGAAGAGTGAAACCCGACCTATTCCTGATTTACCCTCGAGCAATCCATTCCAGGTACTGCAAATGTCATTTGCCAAAGGGGTCACCGCTCCCATGCCAGTAACAACCACTCTAGTGCTCAAACGTCATCCTCTTGGACTGGAGCCGGTTGGGAACGATCTTGTTTGCATGGTCTAGTAATGTGAAACACCATCGCTCCGACGAGGATACGGCGACAGGCAGCAATCCCGAAGGGCTGATCAATGGTGATGCTCAAGGTCTCAACTCACGGGGCAAGGCGTCGAGGCAGCAAGCCACACTGATCTGGTGTGATGGATGCGGGTCCAATCGTGTACGTTGGACCACAATCAGAGCCTATCCCAGTGCTGGCGCGTACGCTTCTAGCGCTTGGTGTACTGGGGCGCCTTGCGGGCCCGTTTCAAACCGTACTTTTTTCGCTCCTTGACCCTGGGATCGCGGGAAAGGAGGCCGGCGCGCTTTAGCACGGGACGCAAGGTAGGATCGGCCTTGGTCAGCGCCCTAGCAATTCCGAGTGAGATAGCCCCCGACCAGCCGGTTACTCCACCGCCACTTAGCTTGCACATCGCCGAGTATTTGCCGGCAGCATTAGCGGTGCGAAGGGGCTCGCTCGCGAACTGCTGAAGGTCCGCGCGCGGCAGCGCTTCGTGCAGCGGCTTGCCGTTTACAATGATCTGGCCATTGCCTGGGACTATCTTGACTCTCGCAATCGCCGACTTGCGCCGGCCGACTGCGAAGTGATCTGATCTTTCGCTCAACTGCCTCTCCGTGCTCGCTTGGTTTTCAAATCTTCCACTGGAAGAGGGCTGGGTTTCTGTGCCTGATGAGGATGTTCGTCGTCGGCATATACCTTGAGCCGGCGCAGCATTGCCTTGCCAAGCGCATTTCGCGGCAACATGCCACGGACCGCGCCCTCAATCAATCTATCTGGACGGCTTGCCAAAATCTCACCGGCAGTACGTTGACGCAGTCCGCCGGGATAGCCCGAGTGTCTATAGTAGATCTTGTCGGTGAGCTTGGCGCCGGTCAATCGGACTTTCGCGGCGTTGGTGACTATCACGAAGTCGCCATTGTTCATCCAGGGCGCGAACACCGACTTGTGTTTGCCTCTTAGGATTGTGGCAACCTTCGAGGCCAATCGTCCTAGAGAAATACCCCGTGCGTCGATCAAAAACCAGGTTGGCGAAACATCGCTCGCCTTGGGAGCGTAGGTCTTCAATGAGATTCTCTCCTGCCGCAAATTCCAGGCGTAGTGACGCCATAGAACATCAGGCCCCGAGCCGGCGCGGGCCACCTATTCGTTGTCCCACCAACCCAGGCGTCTTTCGACGGGGACTCGCTCTCACCCTTGTCTTCGGTAAACCTAATGAGTCCGCCGACGATCAACCTGACCATACGGGTCAAGAAGGCGTTGGCCTCGATTTCAACCACCACCTCACGCCCTTGGCGCCAACATGTTGCGGCAATTATGTGTCTAATGGTGGATTTTCTTAGCCTGGTCACTTTGACCGCCAAGTCCGAGAAGTCGCGGATACCGATCAGAGAGTGCAACTGGCTCCGCCAACTGGACGTGTCAACCTTGTGTGCGGTCCGCGTCGGAAGGGCGTATCCCGGATGTGGCGCCTCAGAACCGGTGATCGTGTATCGATAGACTCGGCTCGCGACGCTGCGCCTCGCATCGAACCAATCAGGCGCCCGTCGGACCCAAAGCACCTTTATGTCATTGGGTAAGACCGCGTTCATCGCTCTGCGAAGCTCATCCGGCGATAGTGAGGTCGACCCTACGACCGTCACGACTTGACGCTCGGCGCTGACACCGGAATCGGTGCGACCCGCACCGACTACGCGTACCTCTGCGAAGTTCACTCGTTTCAAAGCTGCGGACAACTCACCCTGGACGGTCCGAGCGCGCAACTGAGATTGGAATCCGTGGAAGTCGGAGCCGTCGTAACTTACGACCAAAGCCCAGTTCGTTGCTTGAACGCCGATTTGTGGCCGCCTTTCCACCGGTTTACTCTACTAACTCAATCAGGGCCATCTTGGATGCATCACCGAGTCTGGGCCCAAGCTTCATTATGCGCACGTAGCCGCCGTCTCGATCCTGGTATCGTTCGGCCAATTCCGTAAACAGGGTGCTCACAACCTGTTTATCACGGACTGTCCTGAGGGCAAGCCGACGCGAGTGCAAGTCGCCGCGTTTGGCGAGTGTAACCATCTTCTCCGCCAATGGACGAACCGCCTTGGCCTTTGCTTCGGTGGTCCTCAGTTTGCCGATGCGCAACAGATCGGTGACGAGATTCCTCAGAAGCGCCGAGCGCTGCGAGGAAGTTCGGCTTAGCTTGTGTCCACCTTTACGATGTCTCACGAATACGTCCTACAAGTCATCTTCGTCGGCATAATCGCCGAAGGAGCCGGTGATTGTCAAACCCTCCTCCAAGCTGGGCACTAGATTACTTGTCTCCTCTGCGGCAAAGCTATCGCCCAGCCGAGTGCCTTCCAACATGCTGTGATTGGACAACTTTTCTTGCAACTCATACAGCGATTTCCGGCCGAAATTACGGACCGCGAGTAGATCGTCCACCGTCATTTCAAGGACCTGCCCAGCCTTGGTAATGCCTGCACGTTTCAGGCAATTGTATGCCCTTACGGACAGGTTGAAGTCCTCTATTGGCGTCTCGTAGACGGTCGAGGGAATGGCAATTCCCGAAGGTGCCTGCAACTCGCTGGCCTCGTCAATATTCAACGCAAAGTCGGCAACGAGCTGGAGATGTTTCACCAGAATTTGTGCTGACTGCGAGACAGCCTCGTCAGGGGTGATGGTACCATCGGTCCACAGTTCGAGAACCAGCCGATCGAAGTCGGTAGTCTGGCCCACTCGCACGTTTTCTACGGTGTAGTTGACCTTGTGGACTGGGGTGTATATAGCGTCTACAGGTATCACGCCGATCGGCGCATCTTCCCGCTCTTCCGCCGAAACGTAACCTCGTCCCTTCTCGACCGTCAACTCCATTCCCAGCACGGCTTCCTTCGAGTCAAGCGTCGCAATCGGCTGGTCGACATTTACGATTTCGACATCGGGCGGGCAGATCATATCCGCCGCGGTGACGACTCCAGGGCCGTTAGCCTCGAGCATTATCGTCACGGGCCGATCGGTGAACAATCTCAAGCGGATTTTCTTCACACCCATCACGATCTGCGTGACATCTTCGCGAACGTTATCGATGGTGGTGAACTCGTGATAGACGTTATCTATCCTGATAGATGTAATGGCCGCCCCGGGCAACGAGGAGAGTAATACACGTCGCAAGGCGTTGCCGAGAGTAACGCCAAATCCCGGTTCCAAAGGCTCTACCTGATAACGACCATAGTCTTCAGTCTGAGCCACCGATTCGATTTTTGGCAACATCATGTCAATCAATTGGGCTAGACACTCCCATTGCGCCGGCCTAAGGGATCAGGCGGGCGAGTTTCGATCTTCAAAAAAGCAGTTACTTGTGACTATTCCTGAATTCAAGACGGGTAGCGACAGTTTCACAACTAGCGTGAGTAGTACTCGACGATTAGTTGTTCCTCTATTGTGGCATCGATATCCGAACGGAGAGGCATTGAAACTATGCGGCCGGAAAGGGTGGCGACATCGCGGCTGAGCCAGCCAGTGAGATCACGGCTATCCAGGTCCTCCGCCATCTGTTTGAAGTACTCAAGCTGCCGACTGCGCGAGCGCACCGAAATCGCGGTACCCACATCACAGACGTACGACGGAATATCGGTCTTGCGACCATCTACGTCGAAATGGCCGTGCTGCACGAGTTGACGCGCCTGCGCTCTCGACTCGGCGAAGCCGAGGCGGTAGACCGAATTATCCAAACGCATTTCTAGGATGCGCAGGAGGTTTTCCCCAGTCGCACCCGGCCGGCGACTCGCTTCACGGAAGTGCCGACGGAACTGCCGTTCCAGCAGACCGTACATCCTCTTTACCTTCTGCTTACCACGCAATTGGACGGCATAATCAGACGGTCTCCGCCGTCGTCCGAGCCGATTTCCACCGGGAGGATATGGTTTGCGGTTGGGATCTACGGCACATTTAGGGGTAAAACAGCGCTCTCCTTTGAGAAAGAGCTTTACACCTTCGCGCCGACAAAGCTTGCAAACTGGGTTCCTCTGGCGTGCCATGAATTAGTCCTCCTATACCCGTCGACGCTTAGGAGGTCTGCATCCATTGTGGGGAATAGGAGTCCTGTCAGAGATTGCGCTAATCAATAGCCCAGCCGCTTGAAGTGAACGGATCGCAGTTTCGCGACCCGAGCCGGGACCCTTGACGAACACCTCGACCTGGCGCATTCCGTGTTCCATAGCCTTTCGCGCGGCAGCTTCGGCCGCAAGGCCGGCGGCGAAAGGCGTGCTCTTGCGAGAGCCGGTAAACCCGGAAGCGCCCGCGCTGCTCCAACAGACCACGTCGCCTTTCAAGTCCGTAACTGTGAGGACCGTGTTGTTGAAGGTAGACTGTATATACACCCGGCCACGCGGTACGTGCTTGCGTTCCCGCCGTCTTCCCCTGGTCCCCTTTCGCGAAACTGACATTCGACCTCCTTGCTACCAACACACTGTCGATAGCACTAAACAAAGAACCACACAACGAAACAGGCGAACCCGCTCGCGATCCGCCTGCTTTCAAGTCATCTCGTGCTTGTAAGACTATTTCTTGGTGACAGCTCTACGCCTACCTGCCACCGTCTTCTTTCGTCCTTTCCGTTGACGGGCATTCGTGCGCGTACGCTGTCCGTGGACAGGCATTCCCCGTCGATGGCGCAGGCCCCGATAACAGCCGATCTCGATCAGACGCTTGATATTCAGCGTCTGTTCCCGACGCAGGTCTCCCTCGACCCGATACTCCCGCTCGATCACCTCACGAAGTCTCGATACTTCGTCGTCCGTCAGATCCTTAACGCGAGTATCCGGACTTATCCTGGTCAATGCAAGGGCCTTGCGAGCGAACGTCGGACCTACCCCAAATATGTAGCGCAGTGATATCTCTACGCGCTTGTCTCGCGGTATGTCCACGCCTGCGATTCTTGCCAAGTCGACCTCCTAGTTGGTAGTGATGGTGGTCAGCCCTGTCGCTGTCGGTGCTTGGGGTTGTCACAAGTGACAATGACGACCCTATGCCGTCGGAGAATCTTGCATTTGTCACACATTCGTTTGACTGACGCTCTGACTTTCATGTCCGACCTACAACGCTCGCTTTTCTCGAACGACCACAGAACGCTCCACCTTGCCGGCAACAACAGGTCGGAGTTGCAATGGCCACTGTCTCTAATCTAAAATCAATCGCACCGATCCGGGCACCAGCCGCGTGCTTTCGGCCAACACCCAGCGGTCCCTTCGCGCCAAATTTCACAGGCGCGAAGATTAATGGTACTATCTGGCGTCAGTCTGGTCAATGAATTGGACAGTCTTCCGATTCAGGCTTTACCCACTCCCCTTCGCTAGTAATCCCACAGCCCCAAACCTGGAACCACGCGTCCAGATCCACTGGTGTGCAGCTCAGGTTCGTTCGAAGTACTATCCAATGTCTGTTCACGCACCGATTCACCAGATCGGCGTCAGCCAGAGTACGGCCGTGACCTCCCTAGGTTAGGAGTCTGCGCCAGCAGAAGCCAAGCGATTTCGGAAGATCGCTGGAGCGATTCGGCCGCGTCGACATTCTAGTCACAGATTGAGCCGAACGCGGCGAGGGCACGGTAACCAACTGGGTTTTGGGCGATTGCGGCCGTGCTCCGTGATTTTGTGGACACTAACCATCTATGACATACTGCGAAGGAATGACTTGGAGCCCGGAAAGGGGTATGTGAGAGTGGAAGCGCTCAGATTTTACGTAGCCACTGACGGCGACGACCGGTGGTCCGGCAAACTGGCCAGTCCCAACCCCGATAGAGACGATGGCCCATTTGCCAGTCTCGCAAGAGCCCGCGATGCCGTTCGGGAGGGGAGAAGAAGCCTAACAAAGTCGTGCGCCGTGACGGTTATGGTGCGTGACGGCAAGTATTTCCTTGACCAGCCATTGGTGCTGGACGCGAGAGACAGTGGTACACGTGAGAATCCGGTGACATACACAGCATACCCGGGAGAGAGCCCCATCCTGAGCGGCGGCCGGAAGATCACGGATTGGGAGACTCACGAGGGCAAAATCATGCGGGTCTCGTTGCCTGACGCAAAGGTAGGGGGTTGGAAGTCAAGGCAGCTATTCTTCAACGGCGAACGCCAGATCAGAGCAAGATATCCCAACTTCGATCCCGACAACCCCCTGTACGGTGGTTGGGCGTTCATGGAAGGTCCCGCCGACGACGGAAGCATCAGCGGGTATCGGTTCCCGGAAGGCACCGGCGCAAATCTGTATATGCGGCCGGCGATCGAGGGCGGGAATGCGACGTCTTTCCACTTTAAGCCAGGAACGTTCGAGCGAAGTTGGGCAAAGCCATCCCAGGGCGAAGTAAACTGCTTTTTCTTCAGCGGGATTACAAACGACATCGTTTCGATCGAATCGGTAGACGAAGAGAAGCGCATCATCAAGTTGGCGCGAGAGATATGGCAGAACGATCGTCCTCCGTGGTACCTCGCGTTCTGCTTCTATCGGAACAATCGCTTCATTGTGGAGAACCTGTTGGAAGAACTTGACCAACCGGGCGAGTGGTGTCTTGATTCCGAGGATGGCGTTCTCTACTTTTGGCCGCCCAGTGACTTAGAAGAAGGTGAGGTGGTCTTTCCGTTCAACGACTGTCTGATCAGCCTGAGAGGCGCCTCGTGGATCACCGTTTCGGGGTTCACCTTCACCGAGACCCTGGACGCCGGCGACGACATATGTCGAGCCGGCGGCGATGGATATGGAGCGATGTACCCGCGCCAAGGGTGGAGCTACTGTGGAGAGGCGCTGCACATGCGCCGCTCCGAACATTGCTCGATAGAGAATAATCGGTTCTACGCGGTTGGCGGCAACGCCATCTACCTGGAGGGGGACAACTTTCGCAACCGGATTCAGCGCAACGAAATCGAATATGCGGGTGCACACGGCGTTTGTCTTGCGGGCTCCGTGCTGCAGCATCCCCGGTTCAACCGCGTGGAGGACAATCATATTCATCACGTCGGGATTCTTCAGAAGTTTGGGGCCGGCGTATATCTCGCGGCGAGTGATGGAAACGCAGTTGGCCATAACCACATACATCACGTGCCCCACCATGCGGTAAATCTGGGCAGTAACGGCAGCGGGCGCAACTACGTAGAGTACAACCGCATCCAATATACGGCCCTGGAGAACCACGACTCTACCGCGATCAACTGTTGGGGAGACGTGCCGATGAACGCTCCAAAGCCGGACTCGGAGCGGTGCGGACACGTAATTCGCCACAACTTCATAGCTGATACCTGGGGATGCCTGGTCGTCGAGAAAGACGACTCCGTTTCGATTGAGGCGCCTACGGTGGTCCTTACCCACGCAATCTACCTAGACGACTTTGCCAGCAACTGCCTGGTCTATGGGAACATCATCGCCCGGGCGGGCGTTGGGATTCAGATTCACTCCGGCAAGAACAATCTGGTCGAGAACAATATCTTCGTGGGATGCGATTACCCCATCCGCTACTGGAACAACGCCGCGGGAAGGATTGCCAACAAGCCCATGGTGGGGTTCATGACCGGAAATCGCTTTTGTCGAAACATCGTGTACACGGTCCAGCCCACCGGCGGGTTGATAGACACCGGGAACGGTTGGACCGAAGAGGTGATCCAGGAATGCGAAGACAATCTGTACTTTGACCCAGAAGGCGAACGACACTTTGTCACCGTGATCCGGCGCGCGGCTGATGAGACAGATAACTATTCCCTGCCCGCAAGCGTGGTCAAGGAACACCTTTCGTTGACGGATTGGCGGACGATGGGGTATGACCTGCACTCGGTGGTCGCCGACCCAAGCTTCGTTGACCCGGAGAAAGACGACTTTCGATTGCGGCCTGAGTCACCGGCCTACAGTCTAGGATTTCTCCCGATCAACACTGGTCAAATCGGCGTCAGGAGACGCGACAAGGCGCAGGGCATCGACGGGAACTCGCATTATCAGCGGTCGATCCGACAGGTCGCGGGCGTAGAACGCCAGCGTACCTAGGAGAATATCGAGCGCCGGCTCTGGGTCTACTCTATGACGAATAGCTCGTTCGTCGGCGCGTAATCGGAGAGTATTTCCGGCGCACTGTCGGTTACCAGCACAGTCTCTTCGATGTGGAATCGGCCGCCCACATGATCGTCCACGCCGTGCTCGATCTGTACGACCATGCCCGGCTCCAAAGGGGTTGGTTCGTCCGGCTCCAGGACGGGCGCCTCGTGTATGGCGACCCCGATGCTGTGGCCAACCATCTGGCTGATGTAGTCGAAGCCCCGCTTTTCGTAGGTGGTCTTGGCGGCGGTATACAGTTCGGCCGGCACCGCGCCGGGTCGGACGTGATCTATGGTGTTACGCATGGTGTCGTAGAGCCATCGATAGCGAGAGCTGTGCAACTCATCGGGCTCTCCGACGACAGCCATCCTGGCGATATCGGAAAAGTAGCCATCGATCTGACCGCCGCAGTCTACGTGCACAAGCTCCCCAGGCATCAGCTTCTTGTCCCCAGGCTGATGGTGGATGACTTGAGAGTTGGTGCCGGCGTGGAAGACCATCCAAGTATCCACGGCACCAGCTTGGAGGATGCCGTAGATGATGTCGTTTGCGACCTTCTTCTCAGTGTCTCCAACACGAGCGTTCGCAAAGGCGTCGCGGATGGCCTTTTCGGTAGCGACCGCGGCGCGCTTGAGCGCCGCAACCTCGTCGGCGGACTTTATGGCTCGGGCCCGTTCGAAAACACCGTCCGCCGGCACCAAGGTGGCATTCGGGAGCAGCATCTTGAGCTCATCCACGGACTTGGCCGGTAGAAGCGCCATATCCACGCCAACTCGCTCGTCGGTTGCGTTGTGCTCACGAAGGACGTCGGCGACCACGCTCAACGGAGTCTCTTGACCTTCCCGATAAGTCCGCCTCTCCTGCATGATGCGGATATCCTTGATCCAGGAGTCTCTATGCATGATTCGATCGTAGACACCATTCACGATCGCGGTCGGATCAGAGTGCCGGCCGATCACAACGCCGGAGAACACTTCCTGGATTCGGAGCTTATGTGACAGGAGCCAGGCTCCGCTCACGTACATGAAGTTCTCGGGACCGACGCCGATCAACGCATCCAGGTCTGCCCATTCCATCCCGCTCCGAAGTCCGGCTAAATTGACTCGCTCTGGTCCTGACATCGACTTCACTCCTTCAGAGTCACCCGCGACCCGATCATCCACGACGCATGAGTCTCATATTTGGAGGCACCGCGCCTCGCGAACTAGGACGAAAAACCATCGATTCCGTCGTTATTATATTGGTCCCAACCCAGGGTTCGGCCGTAGCCCGTGTATGCAGAGCCACAGATCTTGTTCCGAAGTAACGGAAGTGCCCGCGAAGTGGCGTGTGGCACTCTGTCGCTAAAGACGCCGCATACGAAGCTACTGCTGGAGGATAGCGGGTCCTTGGTCGACCAACGAAAATCCGTACTGGAGATCAAACCGGCGGTAACTCTATACCCAAGCCGTCGGCGGCGCGCTCGATTCGGGCCCAGGTAGCATCGGCAATGGGGATGCCATCCCTGAGGCGGCGCTCCTTCTGGGCCAACTCCGGCTCGCCGGGGATCATTACGCCCCCAGTACCGGGGGCTGGCTCGATGGCTTTCAGCCGGTCAACAAGCACTTCAACGTGTTGGCCGTAGGAGCTTCCCGGCTGAAAGGCGGCGGTATCGAAAGCGATGAACAGGGTGCCGGTTTTCTCCAGATTGGAGTCGACTCGACCCTGATGGCCAATGTCGTGCTCACCGATTAGTGCGGCGGCAAGTATCTCCACCGCCAACCCAAGTCCGTAGCCTTTATGGCCGCCGGCCGGCAACAATGCGCCGCCATCAAAGAAGTCAGCCGGGTCTATCGTGGGATTGCCGGCCTTGTCGATGATGAGGCCGGGAGCGACCTGCTTACCCTCATCTCGGGCAACCGCCAGCTTACCTACGGCGACCATCGTGGTAGCGAAGTCGACGACCACGGGAGGGTATCTGCCGGCGGGAAGTCCAAATGCGATCGGGTTCGCGGCCAGCGCGCCGGATTTACCCCCGGGCGGCACCATGAACGTCTGCTCGAAGCCGCCGTGGGTGATGATCGTCCCAATTCCTTCCGCGGCCGCCAACTCGCAGTAGTGGCCCAGCCGGCCGGTATGGTTGCAATGGATCGCTCCGACGATGGCCACCTTGTGTTGCCTAGCTTTCTCTATTGCCAACTTTGCGGCGAACTCGGCCCCCACCTGACCGAAGGTCCAACTTCCACTGACTACCGCCATGCTGCCCATATCTTTGAGCACCGTCGGACTGGCAGTAGGATCTATATACCCATCACTCAACGCGTCGAGATACATCACAAGGCAGGAGACTCCATGGGAATCGTGTCCGAGCAAGTTCGAAAGGGCGAGATGCTCGGCAACGCACGCGGCATTCTCCTTACTGGCGCCGGCATTTATCAAGACTTCGCTGCAGAAGCGTCTCAGTTGGTCAAATGGCAGAACTATCAATTCAGTCGTCCTCGCTTAGTTGTAGGTCTCCAGCTATGAACTGACGGGTTGGGAACCCAACCTCGAGTTGCGGCGGTAAGCGGAGCCAATCAGATGCCATAGATGAATCGCAGCGGAGTATCGCATACTTGAAGCGCAGCCAGTTAGAGCTTCAAGGTCGGGATCGGAGGCGCTTGCATCAACATATCGCCAAAGGGTTGATCGGGCTGCCGATTCCATTAATCAGGCGCATCGGCGCGGCTACGAACATAAACTCGTAGACCTTGTCGGCAGCCAACTCTTCGAGGTGCAGGAACTCCATCAGATAACCGCCCAGGTCCCGGATTACGCTGTAGTGCAGCGTCTTCGGCCCGCCTGGCGATTGCGGGAAAGGCTCGACGGACATGTTGTCGGCTCCGAGCGCCGAGATGTCGTGCTCGCTGAACCAGCCGGCGACGGATCTGCTCACTCCTGGAGAACTGGATCGAAACCTGATTGGGTCCTCAAAGAAGACGTTCATCCAGCCGGTGCGAATCAGGACTATGTCGCCGGCCTTGACCTCGATTCCCTGGGCTCGGGCACAGGCATTCAGCTCGGCCGGCGGAATCTCGTCGCTGGACTCGAGGCGATCGACGCCACGGTGGCCGGCAATGTCAAGGAGAACGCCGCGTCCGACGATTGATACGATGTTTTGGACGCCGTTCTTGTTTGATCCGGATGTCGGATGGATCGCTTCGTCGACGCGAAACCCGTTATACATCTGATTCTCGGCGAAGATATGACACAAGGCATCGATATGGGTGGTGCCGTGGGTGTGCATCACGATCACGTCGTCCGCGGCACTGTGCGATGGAGAGGGACGTTCGATGAGCGAGGTTCGATGCCACAGAGGATTGCGGATATCAGGAAGGGGCCCGTCCTTGTCCAACTCCATGGAAAGACTGTATACCCTGCCTTGACGAACCAGGGAGGCGGAATCCTGTACGTGTCCAGAGGTGAGCAGGTTCAGGGTTCCCCGTTGGTCGTCAGGACCCCACCTCCCCCAGTTACTCAGGGTTTCGCTTGACATCGTCTGCATCCTCCAGTTTTGGTACTCGGATAGATCGCGGTCCGCAGGTCATTTAGCCTGGCGGCCGGTAACCTCGCGCACAGCCTAAATTTGACTGAAATGGTAGGGATTCGTCCGGCTTGCCAGGCGGTGGGCGAAGGGCATAGGTGGCAGGTTAAGCGAATGCTCTTCTGAAGCGGGCCATCGCCTCAAGGTCGTCGGCCAACGGGAAAGCTTCCATTCCGATCGCGCCCTGATAGCCCAGCTCTCTCAGAGTCGACGCAACCTTGGGATAGTTGATTTCGCCGGTGCCGGGCTCGTGGCGGCCGGGGACATCGGCGACGTGGATGTACCCGATGAGTTCGAAGTAGTCCCGCAGGCCCTGAATGACATTTCCCTCCTCGACTTGGGCGTGGTAAATGTCGAATAGGATTCTGATCCGGGGGCTATCGACCGCTTCCACGAGACGCACCGTGTCCTCCACATGGGACAGTGGATAGCCGGCGTGGTCGACCTTGGTGTTCAGCGTTTCTACCGAGTAAATCACGTCGTGCCGCTCGGCTAGCTCGGCCATTTCCAACAGCGTCTTGTATGCCGTGATCCACATCGTGGCCGGATGATCGGATATCTGGTGTACGACCCTGCCCTCGCGATTAATCTCGCCGGTGCCGAGGGCGAGATTTCGGCAATTCAGTTTCTCTGCGGCGGCTAAGCACCGTTTCGCGCCCTCAAGAAAAGACGCCACGCCGTCCGGGTGCACCATGCTGCCCTCGGCCCAACCGGGCATCGCCGATATCTGAACCGATGGATCCGCACCGATCGCGCTCGCGACATCGTCGTCCCATCCCCATAGGTCTACCAGGAATCCCGCTTCTGAGATAGCCCGGACCCGCTGCTCCCAGGTAAATTGGGGCAAGACTGTCCCCTCGCAAACCGATAATCGATACATATTCGCTCCTATGCGCAAATGGCCTGGATATGATGTGCCTGATTCGTCTTGCGATAATAAGGATAGCTGCCTAACGTCCTTCCACGACAGGTTAATGAGACCAACTCAGGACGATTAGTCCCTCGGGCCGCCGCCAACGGTGATCTCTTTACGAGCAAAGAAACTGGAATCCCGCGGTGCGAGCCCGACGACTGGCCTGTTCCAAATCCACGACCGAACTGTAGTGAGTGGATTGTCGGAGGTCGAAACTGACGGGTACAGGGTTTACTGTGGCTATCGGATTCGGGATGTGCTCAAATCCATTAACAGATTCTAAGTCGGAGAACGTGGGTGACACAGGGAGCATTAGTCAGACCGCTTTCAGGTGTGTTCAGCATTGTTCCAACTCCATTCTCTGAGGATGGCGAGCTCGATGAGGCGAGCCTGCGATCCGTCGTCGAGTATTTTCTGGAATGCGAGGTGGATGGATTATTTGCTCTCGGGGTCGCAAGCGAGAGCTACTTTCTCTCCGACGAGGAGCGCCGGCGTGTCGTCGAGGTTGTAGTTGGGCAGGTGGCCGGGCGCGTGCCGGTGCTGGCCGGATCTGGTCATCCCAGCACTCACGTCGTGGTCCAGCAATGCCGACAGTATTCCCGACTCGGCGCTGCGGCGGTTGTCGTACTTCCTCCCTATGTGACCCGCCCCGATGCCGACGGCATCCTTCGTCATTTCAGGACGGTCGCGGAGTCGACTCAAGTCCCGGTCGTCCTTCAGGACGAACCCGCAAGCACCGGCGTAACGATGCCCGCCGCCCTGATCGCACGCGTAGCTCGAGAGGTCGAGAACGTTCGTTATGCCAAGGTCGAAGGCCAACCGGTCACCTATAAGTTGACCGAGGTCAAGGAACTAGTCGGCGAGGAGATTGGGTTGTTCACGGCCGGCAGCGCCTTTTTCGACCAGGAGCTGAGCCGAGGTGTTGCAGGGATAATGACGGGCCTTGTCCTTGCCGGCTTGCTCGTCGACATATGGCGAGCATTTAACGCGAACGATATCGAGGGTGCGTGGCGACTGTGGCACAGGTATCTGCCACTGGTCACTCTGGAGTCTCATCCCGCCCTCTTGCTTTCCGTTCGCAAGGAGATGCTGCGAATGATGGGCATTATCCAAACGGCAACTGTTCGGCCGCCGGCTTTGCGAGCCGACGCGCCGACTATACGACACTTGGAAAGCCTTCTCGATGTTTTGAATCTGAGAGGTGGATATCAACCTAGTCGTGAGTCAGGAAGTCCGAGTACGGCCGGGCCAGGCCCGACCTAGGCTTGGCGATCCCCGAAGAGGTGGAGCCGGCGGGAGTCCTCTCCTAAAGGAAATTCTCCTCCACGCAGCGGAAAAACTGATTGGTCAGCATCCGAGCGACCGGCCGCACGAACCGGTCCGGCACTGCCGCTAACGCCCCAGCAACCTGATAGTCACCCGCGTACTGGACCAGTGTATTTTCACCGATCGGAGCGAGCTCAAGTCGTCCAACGGCGCTGATAGTGCCCATATCGCCGCTTCCCTCCACTTCCACTCCGTAGCTCTTGACGGGCACTTTGTCGATGATGCGAATCGTTCCCGTGTACTCTCCCTTGACCAACGCGACACCCAGGGACATTCTGCCTTCGTACTGGTCCGGCGCCATTTGTGTAAGCTCGTGCACTCCCGGCACACAGGACGAAATCGCATCCGGATCTAGCAGTAACTCCCAGACCTTGTCGGGCGAACCCGGCAGCGTATGCTGACCGTCGAGTCTCATTGGGGCCTACGGACCGTGGCGGCAGGGCTTCGGTTAGGTGGTCTCATTGTGTTCAAGGATTCTTCCTCCGACATCGGGCGACTCGGTGTGCTCGAATCAAGATGAATGATACCAATTATCCATGCCGGCTGATGCCGGCCCACCGAGGTATGAAAATCGGGGCACCGGTTGGCTGGTCTTCTGTACGATGGCTCGGGAGTAGGGTTGGTTGGTGGCCTGCCGGGAGTGGAGGACGAGCCTCTCGCCTCGCGTAGTCTTCGACCGCGCTACATTTCCCCTCCCCGCCCCTCCTGGATTCCGGCGTCCGCCGGAATGGCGAACGGGGACCAGGTTTGACAAGTGCGGCAGCGTTGGTATGCGGAAGCTCTCAACGCCAGGTAAGATCATCTTCGCACCAATTCCTGCCAAACTGATACTGTCATCTGTCGACCCGATTGTGGTGCGGTGGCAGGCTGCTCTATCAGCCTTTCATGCCGGTCAGCACGATGCCCCTGATGAACGCGCGCTGGGCCACGAAGAAGATAATGACTATGGGAAGGATCATTAACATGGACATTGCCATAGTTATGTGTGCGTTATCCATCTGACCGTAGACCGCACGCTTCACTGCCACGATCCCAATGGCGATCGTCCAGAGCTCATAGTGGTTCAGATAGATGAGTGGCCCCAAATAGTCGTTCCAGTGGCTAAGAAAGTTGAAGATGGTCACCACGACCAGCGCGGGTACCGAGAGCGGCAGGATGATCCGCAGGAATATCGTCAGGTACCCGGCGCCATCAATAATGGCCGCGTCCTCAAGCTCGTTCGGAATTGTGCGGAAAAACTGGCGCAGTAAGAAGATACTGAAGGCACTCCCGCCAAACCAATAAGGGACGATGAGCGGCAGGAATGTGCCGAGCCAGCCGATCTCCTTAAACATGATGTAAACGGGGATCAGGGTGACCGCATACGGCAGCATGATAGTTGCGAGGATCATTGTGAACACTATCTCGCGACCGGGGATGCGGAGCCTGGCGAAACCGTAGGCGGCCAATGCGGAGGTTAGCACTCCGCCAAAGGTGGCAGGTACGGTGATAATCAACGTGTTTCGGACGAAACGGGGGAAAGGAAAGTTGACGAAGACATCGACGTAGTTTTCCCAACGAATAGTCTTCGGAATGATTTCTGGAGGCACGACGAAGATGGCCCAGGGTCCTTCTTTTAGGGACGCGGATATGAGCCAGAGGAACGGAACCATCATCAAGAAGCCACCCACCCCGATCACCAAGTGGGCCGAGACGGGCCTGAGCAGCCTGGCGTATTGCCGGCGAGCGGACCGCCAGTGCGCTATTGGCGCACGTTGGTTCACCAGACCAGGACTGGCCATAGTGGTTCCTCCATTTCTCGCCTATCTCCTCGGTGCTGCCTCATAGTAGACCCAGCGTCCCTGGCTGCGAAAGAGCAACAGGGTCAGGACCAGAATGATCAGCAACAGCACCCAAGCCATCGCCGCTGCATATCCCATCTGAAGGTAGAGGAAAGCGTTTCGGTAAAGGTACATAACGTAGACAAGCGCGGAATTCTCCGGGCCGGCGGGAGTACTCGCGTCGGACGCGACTGGTGTGAAGAGAATGTAGACGAGAGAGAAGACCTGGAAGCTGACTATTACACCGATGACGAGGTTGAAGAAGATGATTGGCGTAGTCATCGGGATCGTTACGTTCCAGAACTTGGACCACCAGCCAGCGCCATCAACTTCCGCCGCCTCATAGAGATGTTGCGGCACTCCTTGCAAGCCGGCGAGGAAGATCAGCATCGCATTGCCAACCCCCCACAGATGGATCGTAACCAGTGCCGGCACCGTCCAATTTGGATCGCCAAACCAGTCAGGTCCGGGCAAGCCGGCCAGTCGCAGGAAGTAATTGAGCGGACCAAAGTCACGGTTCAGCAGCCAGGTCCACAGAATCGCGTTGGCCGTTGCCGGCACCAGCGAGGGCAGGTACCAGATGGTACGGTACACGCTGATTCCGCGGATCCCTTGATTCATCAGGAGCGCGATCAGGTAGGCCACTACAAGCGAAAGCGGAATAGCGAGAGCGCTGTAGTAGGCAGTGACGCCAAGTGACTTTATGAACAACTTGTCGTCGGTAAACAGCCGCTCGTAGTTGCTCAGAGCGGTCCAAACGGGCGGATTGATAATGTCATACTTAGTCAGACTGAGGTACAGCGACGCTAGGACAGGTCCGAGATTGAAGAGGAGAAGTCCGAGAACCGCCGGACCAATGAACATCCAGCCAATAATTGCCTCGCGGGTTCGAAGCCGGCTGATTCGGAACACGGATCTCGCGCGACTCATCAGCCGCGCATCTGTAGTGGACATCGCACTCCTGCCCGTCGGTTAGGGGACAACCCGGGCGTGGAACAACCCACGCCCGGGTGACAGACTCACTCTCTGAGTGGCTCGCCGGTCTCTAGGACCTCCTGGAGCAAGCCGCGCATCTCACGCGCGATCTCCGAGTACTGGATCTTCCCCCTGGCTACCGGGTCGAACCGTGGGCTCCAGGTGTCTACCAGGAACTGGCCCCAGCCCTGATATAACGACGGCTCTTTCAACCGGTCTCCCGCCCAGCGGACTGTCTCTGAACTCAACTCTTCGTAGAACACCTCGAGAGAGGCCCGTCCCGGGTTTGGTGACGGGTCATTGAACCACTTCTCGATGATCCTCTTGTGAGTGGGCTGCAGCAAGCCGGAGCTGGAAACCACCGATTGGCCCTCGAAGCTCAGACCGGTCCAGTTCATCCAATGCCAGGCCGCGTCCTTGTCCTTGGCGACCTTCGTCATCGCTTGGCCGGAGTAGTACCCGGTCGTAGCCGGGACCTTCAGCATAGGGGTAGGCGCCACGCCAAATTGGAACTGGTCGGCGTCGCGAAGAATCACAGTCCAGAACACGTTCGCTTGGCGCATCGCGATGTTGCCGGCGTAGAAGGACATCGCTCCGGCTTGCTGATACGCTTTGGTGGGGCCAACGAAGTGCTTGACGCCCCAATCTGCCGTCTTCTGGTAAGCCTCGATCGCGATTGGAGAGTCGACCACCATGTTGCCGTCCGCGTCCATTACCTCTCCACCGGCGGTGTGGACATGCTGGTCGCCACCCGTGAGGAAGTATGTGCTGGCTTGGAAGCCGTAGACCTTGATCCGGGTCGGGTCGAATCCGGGCTCGTTCGGGTGCTTGCCGTCCATGTCCTCGGTCAATAGAGTGCCCAGTTCGAGCACCTCGTCCCAGGTCATTCGCTTCTTGTGGTCGGGCACGGGCACACCGGCCGCCTCGAACAGGTCCACGTTGTAGAACAGGGCCTCGGCGCCACCGTCGAACGGCACGCTGATCCGGTTGCCCCCGTAGGTCATCGCGAGCCATATCTGTTCGATATGCTCATTCTGGTTGAAATCAGCTTTGAGGTAAGGCTCGAGGCTCTCGATTATGCCCTTGTTCCAGCCGATTCCACCGGTCCGAAGGCTCGCGTCAAAATAGACGTCGGGCGCGAGGCCGGCGGCAATATCGAGTTGCACCTTCTGGAAATGGTCTCCAGTGGTATGGTCGATCTCGACGACCTTTTGTGGGAAAACTTCGTTGTACGCGGCAACCAGTGCCTTCGCCGCCTTCAGGTCCGGCTCGCCTCCCCGGGACTGGAACTTGATCGTGCTGCTTACGGGGATAGGAGTCGCGACGACAATCTTTTCCTTCTCGACCTCTACGACTACTTCCTTTTCGACCTCTACGATTACTTCCTTCTCGACTTCGACGACCTCCTGAACGACCACCTCTTTTTCGACGACCTTCTCGACGACCTGGGTGACCACCACCTCCACAGGCTTCTCGACGACCTTCTCAACAACCTGAGGCTCGCACGCCGCCACTATGGGCAAGGCAGCGGTCGCTGCCAGGCCGGCCAAAAACGAGCGGCGGGTAAAACGCGTCGATAGGAACCTTGCTTCCATTCGAAACCTCTCCTCTTTCTCTGGATACAAGCGATCAATCAGCAGACGATCGTGCCCCTCGGCACGAACCGAAACGGGCTTAAACGACTATTCGAACGACGTCACCCCCTTCAATACACAGGTAAGCGCCACATGATCCCCATTGTATACGTCTTATGGCAACGTTCCTATACATAAACCGACCCCAAATCCTCCACCTAAAGGAATGACAGACCTCGCGTGACCTTGTGTTCGCCGTTCGTCGGGCGCTCGGGTTGCCGGTAGCGAGAACTGACTGCCTGAAAGGTGAGGCTCATCTTTTTCTTCGACCTATGTTCTAGCGCGACTTCCTCACTCGTCGCGGTCCGGGCAGAATGAGCGCGCATTCTCCAGGTCCAGCACACCGTCGTTCGTGGTCGCGGATCGAATTTCGCGTCAGGGAGTAAACACTGTCGCGACGACGTGCCGGACTCCGCCGTTGAACTGTATAGGGTCATGGGCCGTGTTAAACCAGTAACCGACCATCACCTTGCCTCCCGGTTGCTTCACAACCCGTGGGTAGCCCAGGTCACCAGAGCCTCCGTCGTCGCGCAGTATCAGTTCCGGCCCCCAAGTCCTGCCACCGTCTTCGGAGACCCGCGCTCTAATCCGTATGGCTTCACCCGGTAGCCGTATACGATCAGGAGCCTCCCATCATCTAGCAGGACCATAGGAGCTGGTGCGCCCCCAGTCGTTCGGCCGCGAAAGAAACCGCCAGGTGCGGCCTCCGTCGTCGGATTCGAACACCTCGGTCCACTCGTAAGCGCCGCCTTCCGGCGCACCCCATCCTCGCGGTTTGGATCCGGCGCCGCCCATGAAGCAGCGCTGGGTGGTGACGATCCGGCCGTCCGGCATCATGACTGGACTGGCGTAGAAGTGCCCTACATAGTCGGCGTCCTTGGTGGTCCGATGGATCGATGAGAGGTACTCCCACGTGAGCCCCCCCATCCGTGGTCGCATATACCGCCTGGAACAGGGCGGAAACGTTATACCTGGGCGTGACGGGCCCGCGACCTACCGTGACGAAAAGCAGGACTAATCCGTCCGGCCTGACGAGATAGTCAGGTTTCATGTACACCTGCTCGAAACCCATAGACGGCATACGGAAGGGGGCCCTCCCAGGTTCGTCCCCGGTCGCGCGAGTACTGCGCGTAGCCCAGGTGCTGGGCGAGGAGCGGTGGACCGCCAAATCCCGGTGGTGACGCAGAAGTCTGGCGAAGTCCAATCGAGCGGCTCGGACGGCGCCCTCCGGCGCAAGTCCGCTGACTACCTGACGCTCGAGGCTTTGATGAGTGCCGAGTAGTTGGAGGCTGTCCAGTGGCCAGGTCTTACCACCATCGGTCGAGCGCAGAGTCACATACTCGCCATGGAGTCCGTCAACCACAAAATGCCAAAGGTCGTAGCTATCTTTGTAGCTGCACCTCGCGCGGGTGAAGTTGATCAGAATCTCACCGTCGGAAAACGCCCAGAAGTTGTTGTTGAAAACCATCCCGGCAAAGTATTCAGGGTCGTAGTAGACCACCGTATGTTCCGCGTCGGTCACGCGCTCGGGTCGCGGGAAGCGAGAGCTTGCTGTCTGATTAATGTGGGCCATATGTTTGTTCTCCCCTCGGTTGCGATTTCGGTAGCTGCTAGGACTTGATTGCGAAGTCTGTTCACGTTCTTCTCCGCAAAGTCCTTCAACGGCTCAGTTGCCAGGCTCGACCACCTCCATCATTCGCTGTTTTCTCTACAAATCTGGAAGCGGCCGTGTGCTCACGGAGCAAATACGCTGGCGGCGATAAGCCGGACTCCACCCCAAAGCTGCTTCGGATCGTCGGCCCGGTTGAAATAGTGGGCGCCCATCGTCTTCGGAGACGGGTGCCCGTATTCCCTCGGGCTCTACCCGGTACTCGTAAGCCATCAACAGTCTGCCGTCATCCAGGAGGAGTAGAGAGCCGGGCGCGCCCTAGTCGGTCACCCGCGAGACAGACCGCCATCTGGAAATACCCAGAAGTTATGATTGAATTCGGCGCTCGCGTGGTAATCGGGGTCGTAGTAGATCGTGACGTGCTCGGCGTCCGGCGCGCGCTCGGGTCGGCGGACGCGAGAGTTCGCCGTCTGAGTGGTGAGGACCATCTCTCTTCCTCCCCTGAGACCACAGTTATGGTAACAAGTCAGGCTTGCCTAAGTCCAGGGGCGTGAGAGACTTCTCCAGTTCCTCGGTTGTAATACCTTCCAGGCCCCGCCCAGCCTTATCAGAGGGTCCATTGCGTGTAAGGGCGGCGCTTTCACACATCTGCTCCAACTAATTCTTAATCAGGATGGTTGCGGTGCGGGAGAGCCCCGCCCCAAGGGCGACGCGTGCGTCGCCCCTACGAGGTAGGCATGGTGGGCGGAGACGCTCCAATCGCGATTGTGTGACCTCATCACAGGCTCCTGAGAGCCAGTTGCACGTCTTGGAGTGGCGAGATTTCGACAAAACTCTAGTTTCGGGGGTCTTCGTGGAGGCACTCCGAGTCCTGAAATCGCCCAGATTTGCTCCGGAATTGGAATGAGTCGGAACAGATGGACGCGTGCTTGGATGTTTGCTTAGTCATGCCCAATCATGTGCGCGGCATTTTGGTGTTGGTAGAGGCGGGTTTCAAACCCGCCTCTACGGTAATCGTGAGGCATGGGCCGCCTGAAGTCCGTATAGATTTGCTCAGGAATTGAAATAAGTTGAAACAGATGCACTTTCACAGTTACCGCCTCTAGGAAAACTCCGCGCTCAGGGAGTAAAAACCGTGGCGGCGATGTGCCGGATACCACCAACGATCTGCGTCGGATCGTCGGCCCGATTGAAATAGTAGCCGACCATCACCCTTCCACCGGGCAGCTTCACAATGCGTGGGTAACCCAGGTCCCCGGAGCCCCCATCATCACGCAGGATTAGCTCCGGCCCCCATCTCCGGCCTCCGTCCTCGGAGACCCTGGCCCGGATACCGTATGGCTTGACGCGATAGCCGTATACTGTCAGAAGCCTGCCGTCATCCAGCAGAGCCAGAGGGGCCGGGCGCGCCCCAGTCGTTCGGCCGCGAAAGGAATTGCCAGGTCCGCCCTCCATCGTCGGATTTGAACACTTCGGTCCATTCGTATGCGCCACCGCCCTCGGGCGCGCCCCATCCCCGTACCTTGGATCCACCGCCTGGAAAGAAGCAGCGCACAGTTGTCACAATACGACCGCTCAGCAGCATGACCGGACTGGCGTATATATGCCCGACGTACTCAGAGTCTGGATTGGTTCGATGGATCGATGACAGGTACTCCCAGGTCAGTCCTCCGTCAGTGGTGGCATATATCGCCACGAACAGGCTCGCCACGTCATACCTGGCAGGGGCTGGGCCGCGACCGACGGTCACGAAGAGCAAGACCAATCCGTCGGGTCGGACCAGGTAGTCGGGTTTGACGTACACCTTTGAGAACCCCATCGAAGGGAGTCGATAGGGGCCCTCCCAGCTACGTCCCCGGTCGCGCGAGTACTGCAGGTATCCGAGATGCTGGGCAAGGATCGGTGGGCCCCCCGAACCCGGCGGTTACGCAAAAGTCCGGCGAGGTCCAGTCCAGCGGCTCAGCCGGCGCCTCCGGGGCAAGCCCGCTGACCACTTGGCGCTCTAGGCTTTGATGGGTGCCAAGCACCTGGAGGCTGTCCATCGGCCAGGTCTCGCCGCCATCGGTCGAGCGCAGAGTCACGTACTCGCCGTGGATTCCGTCTACCACGCCATGCATGAGATCGTAGCTTAGTCCATAGCTACAGCGGGCACGCGCGAAGTTGATCAAGAGATCGCCGTCTGGGAAGGCCCAGAAGTTGTGGTTGAATGGGAAGCCGGCATAGTATTCTGGGTCGTGGTAGATGGTGATGTGCTCTGCCTCGGCCGGGCGCTCCGCTCGCGGGAAGCGAGGGTTGTTTGCGTCGGTGATCAAGCCTGTCTCACCTTGCCTCCCTTGGGTTCGACCATAGATATCGCGGTTCGTGGAGACGGCCCATGCGACCTTCGCTCACTATCTCGGTTGGACCAGCGCCCGATATCGTCGCAGCCTGTACACGGAGAGCCCGCAGTCTTGACGCGTATCGATCCGAAAGTGGCGGCTCCTCCCAGTCCTCAGATCAGGGGGTGAAGACTGTGGCTGCGATATGCCGGACTCCGCCGTTGAGCTGCATCGGATCGTCCGCGCGATTGAAATAGTAGGCGGCCATGACCTTGCCGCCGGGCAGCTTGACGGCCCGTGTGTACCCCACGTCCAGAGATCCTCCGTCATCGCGCAATATCAACTCCGGCCCCCAGGTCCGCCCATCGTCTTCCGAAACCCGTGCCCGGACTCCTTCAGGCTCGACCCGGTAACCGTATACCATCACCACTCTTCCATCATCCAGTAGGAGAAGAGAGCCCGGCGCGCCCCAGTCGTTCACTCGCGAAAGGAATTGCCAGGTACGTCCTCCATCCTCCGACTCAAATAGCTCGGTCCATTCGGAAGGAAAATGATGGTGGCAGCGCGTAGCAACCAGGATCCGGCCGTCCGATAGTAGGATCGGGCTCGCGTAGAAATGCCCCACAAAGCCGGCGTCCGGAGCCTCCCGATGGATCGACGATAGATACTCCCAGGTCAGTCCCCCGTCAGTGGTGGCATATACGGCAATGAACAAGCTCGCCGTATTGTAGGAGGTCGAGACCGGGCCGCGACCTACTGTCATGAAAAGCAAGACCAACCCGTCCGGCCGAACCAGGTAGTCTGGCTTGCCATACACCTGTGCGAATCCCATCGATGGCATCAGGTACGGGCCTTCCCATGTTCGTCCCCGGTCGCGCGAGTACTGAACGTAGCTAAGGTGTTGGTTTCGAATAGGTGGCGCGCCAAAGCCGGCGGTGACGCAGAAATCGGGCGAGGTCCAGTCGAGCGGCTCACCCGGCGCTTCCGGGGCGAGTCCGCTCTCCACCAGGCGCTCGAGGCCTTGATGGGTGCCGAGCACCTGGAGACTCTCAAGGGGCCAGGTCCTGCCGCCATCGGTCGAGCGCAGAGTGACGTATTCGCCCCTTCCGTCCGTCATGCTGTCTTTGAGATCGTATCTGTGCTCATAGCTGCAGCGCGCACGCACGAAGTTAACAAGCAACTCGCCATCTGGAAATACCCAGAAGTTGTGATTGAACACGAAGGCCGCGAAGTAATCGGGGTCGTAGTAGACCGTAAAATGCTCGGCGTCAGCCGGGTGTTGGGAGCGCGGGTATCGAGAGTTGGCCTCTGGACCGATGACGTTCACACTCTCTCTCCTGTTGCCCTACAACTCTAACAACTGTACTCCGTGCCAGATATGGAGATTGGACAAATAAATTTGGTACACGGTTCAGTTGAGCCGGTTGAGAATTGGCCGGCCGTCCACGAGCCGGCGGACGTTTTCGACGATTGTTTCAGTGTTACCGCGCAGCATTAGCTCGGTAGCGCCTGCAAAGTGAGGCGTGGCCACCACTGAGTGCTGGAAGATCGGATCGGAGGGATCCGCGGGCTCATCCCAGAATACGTCCAGGCCTACGCCGGCCAAATGACCGGTCTCCAGCGCATTTAGCAAAGCCCGATAGTCTACGATGGCGCCACGGGAAACGTTGACCAGATAGCTTCCTCTCTTCATTCTTGCAAGCTCGGCCTGTCCAATGATTCCATGCGTTTCGGCAGTTAGTGCCACCGTAAGGACCAGGAAATCCACCTGAGGCAACAGCGTATCTAACTCTTCCATCGTCCCCAGCCAGTCTAAGCTCAGCCGCCGGCGCAACTGATCATCTCGGCGTCGCTTCACCCCGATGACACGACAGCCAAAGGGTCGAAGGAGTCCGGCCAAGAGACCGCCAACGCTGCCAACGCCCACAATTCCAACTGTGCTGCCACGAATCGTCTCCCCGAAGGGGGATTCATCCCAACTGCGTTGGCGTATGGCCTTTTCCAGTGCGGGGTAGTTCCTTGCGACCGCAATCATTAAGAAAACGGCGAACTCGGCCACGGACTCCGCGTTACCTGAGCCGAGTGAAGGGACGTTGGCTACCGGGATTCCCCGCGCGGAAGCAGCCTCCATATCCACCATATCCACGCCCACACCGAATTGCTGGATCAAACGGCAACGTTTGGCTACGGCGATGGCCTTGGCGTCAACCTGTCCTCGACCAGGAATTATGACGTCGACATCGGCGACGTTCTCGATGACTTTGTCTTCCGGGCAATAGACTATCTCGTGCTCGGGGAGCGCCGCCTGAAACGCCTCGGCAGAAGAAGCCTCGTCGGTACATAAGATTATCTTCAGTCGTTGTGGTCCCATATGTCACCCGTCACTCCGCAACTGGACATTCGCCGGATCGCGTGGTTCACGTTACTGCTCTCCAGCCGCATTGTCCTACAGATCCCGTTCCGGGGGCCTCATCTGCCGGGACGCCAGGCAGTTCCTCGCCGGCTACTGCTTGTCGGCCTTGGCAGCATCCACTGAGTGGGTCGTCGAGCAACGTAACTTGATGCTGGTAGATAGCTGGAATTCGGGGAGACGCGCCATGGTACTGAGTCTACTTTCTCCGGACCTATCTACAAAGGCCATTGGCACGCCTGGAGGGACTCGAACCCCCGACCCGCTGCTTAGAAGGCAGCCGCTCTGTCCACTGAGCTACAGGCGCAAATCTGAACCGGATTTTACCGGTCCAGGAAAAAGCTTACCACACTGCCGGCGGTCAAGAATCGGCGGTTAAAGATCACTCCCCGAGGTCGCCGGCCTAGAGGTTGCGCACCTCGATGGTAGAATTCCCCAGAACTATGACCGCACACCTCCATACTAGACTGATTTGAGTCCTCAGCTTGTACGTTAGGGGCTTCCTGGTCGCCGCCATCGCGCTGCTAATGGGCGGACTGATCGCGTTCGCCTACACGCAGCTATTTCCAACCGAAACCGTTGGGATCAATCTGGGTGAGCCTGGGCCTCCCACAATGGCTGATACGGTACCGACTCCGACCATGGCATCCGGCGGTACTGAGAGTGCTGTGGCTCCGGCCGGTCCGACGGCCCGTCCGGCCGAACCGACTCCGACGCTAACCGCCACGGCCAAGCCGGCGCCCACTTATACTGCGACGCCGCCGCCGACGCCCACGCCGGGCGCCCCAGTTAAAACTGGCTCTCAGCAAGAGCCATCAATCCCGGCACCATTCGCGGTGGCGATTGACGCTAAGTCGGGGGCTGTCCTCTATGCCCGGAATATACATGGCCGAGTGGCGCCGGCGAGCTTGACCAAGATAGTGACCGCGTTGGTCGCGATCGAACATGGCGACCTGGATGAATGGGTGGCAGTAGAGTTCGACGACGAAGAGCTCTTCGACAGCACATTGATGGGGATACGGAACGGAGAGTGGTACACGCTGAGAGACCTGCTGTACGGGTTGATGCTGCCTTCAGGCAACGACTCGGCGTTGGCCATCGCAAACCACATCGCCGGTTCCGAGGAGCAGTTCGCGGAGCTTATGAACATCAAGGTGGGCCAGTTGGGGCTGACGGACAGCCACTTCGTCAACCCGCACGGACTTGACGAGCCGGACCATTTCTCAAGTCCTTATGACATGGCGATGATCGCGCGGCATGCGTTGAACAACTCGTTCTTCGTAAGCCTGTCGGAGGCCAGGACCTGGGACGTAAACGGCACGAGAGGCTACACCATATACAATCTGAACAGGTTGCTGGGTAACTATCCCGGCGCCGACGGAGTCAAGGTAGGATACACCGAGGCAGCAGGACCTTCGATAGTCGGATCCGCCACCCGAGACGGCAACCAGGCGATAGTCGCTTTCATGGGAGGGCGCGATACCGCGGCGGAGAGCATAGTGTTGCTCAACTACCTTTTCGAGAACTACACGTGGCCGGATTAGGGAAATAGCCGCCGGCTTGCCGTGATCGCTGACGATTCAGAGACGCATCACTTGCGGAGACTGATTGATGCCCTTTTCCCCATCGGATCGAACTAACTTATTCACCGAGTCAGTCATCAGGGAGATGACCCGCCTCTGTCACCTCTATCAGGGCGACCAGGGCATCAATCTCGCTCAGGGGTTTCCCGATTTTCCGGCGCCGGCGATCATGAAGTCGGCGGCTTGTGCGGCTATCAATGACGACATCAACCAATACTCGATCACCTGGGGAGCGGCTGACTTTCGCAGGGCAATTGCTTCCAAGCTCAAGCGGTTCTATGGCATCGACGCAGATCCCGAAGCGGAGATAACGGTTTGCTGTGGGGCGACCGAGGCGATGATCAGCAGCGTAATGGCGATCGCCAACCCCGGCGACGAGGTAATCGTATTCGCCCCCTACTATGAGAACTACTGGCCGGACGCGGTCCTGGCCGGCGCGACTCCTCGCTTCGTCGAGCTCCACGAACCTGACTGGGAAATCGACTTCGACGAACTGCGGCGGACGTTCAACCCCAAGACCAAGGCAATCATAATCTCGTCGCCCGGCAACCCTACCGGAAAGGTTTTCGGTCGGTCGGAGTTGAACGCGATCGCAGAGCTGTGTATCGAGCACGACGCGATAGCGGTGACCGACGAAATCTACGAGCACCTCGTCTATGCAGGCCGGCACGTTCCGATGATGACCGTACCGGGGATGCGCGACCGGACCGTCCTGATCAGCGGCCTATCAAAGAGCTACAGCGTTACAGGCTGGCGGGTCGGTTACGCGGTATCTCAGCCGGCAATTACCGCGGCGATTCGCAAGGTCCACGACTTCCTGACTGTAGGGGCGCCGGCGCCGCTGCAAGCGGCCGGCGTAGCGGCGATGAATCTGCCGGATGAATACTATTCAGGGCTTCTGGCGGACTACCGGGAACGACGGGACTTTCTAATTCCGGTCCTGCAGGACCTGGGATTCAAGTGCCATGCACCCGCCGGCGCCTATTACGTAATGACCGATTTCAGAGCGTTCGGATTCGAGGACGACTACGCATTCGCCGAGTATCTGGTGAAAGAGATAGGCGTCGCGGTAGTACCGGGGAGCAGCTTCTATCAACGGCCGGGCGCGGGCCGGAGCCAGGTCCGGTTTTCATTCTGCAAGAAGATGAGCACCCTGGAGCGGTCAGCGGAGCTGCTGACGAAGATCCGCAGGGTGCGGTGACAGTGAGCCGACGGCTCTTGTAGCGCGAGCGCCCCCGGTCTCCTGGCATCTGCAAAGCTCATTGCCTAGACTTCGCGGTGGGGCCGGGTTTCAGCCGCCGGAGTCGACGACGTCGCTCACCACGGCGGCGCCAGGGCTATTCAACATATCGCGGATGTATTTCGCAAGGCCCGGTGAGGTTCTTAGATTTTGAACTTCGTCGGGGCGAACCCATTGAATGGCGTCGGCGTCATCGCCGGCGAGTGCCTCTCCACTGACCCAATCGGCGAGTAGATCGATTATCACGAAGTGGTATTGGATGCCGGCTTCGGTCCGACCTATCCGGTTGAGCACCAATCTACTGTCCCGCAACTTAATCTCGATCCCACACTCCTCACGAACCTCTCGGACGGCGGCTTCGGTGATCGTTTCGCCAAATCTCAGATGTCCGCCGGGGATGCTCCAGGAACCGCGATGGGGCGGTTTTCCGCGCTGGACTAGGAGTATTTCGTCGCCTCGCCGGACCAAGACTCCGACGGCGACCACGGGCTGTCGAGAGTTTGATTCGCGGTTCATTTAAACGGATACTCCGGTGTGATTTGAGCGTTTCGAGCCGGATCGCGGAAACCCCATCACGTTGAGTATCGCATAGTAGACGCTAATTCGAATGAGGATAATCCAGAGGTACGAGCAGGACCGTTTAATTCTCGCCAGAGTCTATGGGATCCTGGCCCAACGGCAGATCGCGAATCGGCTCCAGATCGCCGTCGCGCTGTCCTGTATGGTCAAACCCTTGTCGTTATCCTCCGAGATTTGCCACCAAATTCAATGACCAAAAGCCGCTTTGAGAATGCATTGAACCTCTTGTTACAGGGTCAATGCTGCCAGTAGAATCCTCGCTATCTATTGATAACCTCGGGCACAGTTCTACACTCCGCCGACGGATCAGGCCTGCGCGGCCAGGACAATACCCTGAAGGATATTTGCTGGATGTCAAGCAGTGCGACTGAAGAGCGTATTACGCTAAAACACCGCTGGGAAGTGCAAGCCATCAAGCTCGCGATGGAAAACCAGTGGGAAAAAGCGGTCAAGGTCAATCAAGACATATTGGAATGGTTCCCCAAGGATGTAGAGGCTCGCAACCGACTCGGACATTCGCTGACCAAGTTGGGTCGTTACCCGGATGCATTGGCCGCTTATCGAATTTCACTGGAGCTCGATAAGAGCAATCTGATCGCAAGAAAGAGTATTTGCCGCCTGACCGACCGGATAGCCAACTCCAATCTCGAGAAGCGCAAGAAATACGACTATACGGAGATTGTTCGTACCTACGACGCGGCTGCTGGTACTTACGAGATCCAGAGGGGCGCAAATGAGTCGGCGCCGCGTAATGACCATAGTCCTACACGCCATGGTGCAAATAATGGGGGGATCAGCAACACTGCTGATGGTACCGGTAGCAGGCCAGCGCGCGCTCTCAATTTACGCAACTACCAATCGAATGCGGTTGATGCGCTGAGGGCGGAGCTACGGGCCGGACATAAACGGATAATACTGTGCGCCCCGACTGGTGCTGGCAAGACTGAGACTGCGATCCACGTAATCCAAGAAGCACGGGCGAAAGGAGAGAGGGTGGCGTTCGTCGCAGATCGAGTGGTACTGGTAGCCCAAACTAGCCAACGCCTTTCCCAATACGGGATCCCGCACGGTGTTGCCCAAGGAAGCAACACGCGTGGAGGTGCTGAACCGGTACAAGTATGGTCTTCGCAAACGATCGCGAGGCGCGGGCGCTGGCCTGATCTCGACTTGTTGCTAATCGATGAGGCTCATACTCAGCACAAGACGCTCCTGTCATTGGCTAGACGCTGGGACGGACCCGTGATTGGTCTGACCGCAACGCCGTTGACTCCGGGATTGGGCAAGCATTATTCCACCGTCGTAAACGTGACCACGACAGACAGGCTCTTGGCCGACAGCTACCTAGCTCATCTCCGGGTTTATGCCGGCAAGGAGATTGACATGACCGGCGCTCGTAAAAGGGCTGGAGAATGGCAGAACGTCGAGGTCCGCACTCGCTCACGCCCTATCATCGGCGACATCATCGGGGAGTGGGAGCGCCGAACACGGGAGCACTTCAGCGGGCCAGTGAAGACGCTCGTCTTCTCAGCAGACGTGGCCCACGGGGAGGAAATCTGCCGGGCTTTCAAGGCGGCCGGCTACAATTTTCGGCAATCAACCTATCGTGACTCCGGCAAAAAGGACGAGGAAATGATCGAAGCCTTCCGCCGTGGAGATTTCAGTGGCTTGGTATCGGTGGAGAAATTCGTCAAGGGATTCGACGTGCCGGATGTTCAATGCATCATCGGGGCAAGACCATACTCGTCGTCGCTCGCCATGGTTATCCAGCAGATGGGCCGGGGGATGAGAACCGCTCCCGGAAAGGAGTATTGTCTCTACCTCGACCACGCCGGCAACGTTGCCGGATGGTACGGGGACATACGGGCATTTTGGGCGGACGGCGTGGATGAGTTGCCGGGCGAGGAAGTCCGTCCTCGAATACGTCGTGAGGGCTCGGAGCGGGCCGATGTAGTTTGTAGATGCGGCTTCATATTACCACCTGTAAAGCGAGATTGCGGGGCTTGCGGCCGCAAGCGTGAAAGGAGGGTAAAATCGCCAAGGCGGCCGGACGGCGTGCCGTTCACGACGGCACCGCCGGGCCGCAAGCGTGAAAGGCGGGTAAAAGCGCCAAGGCAGGCGGCAGGAGCAAGAAAACTCTCGTTTGTTACCGTATTGGCGGTCGCAACATTGCTGATCGTTTTCCAGGTGCCTTTTGCTATGGCTGTATTGGCTATGTGTTGTTGGTGGTCGCAACATTGCTGATCTTTCGTCTTCCCAGCCGGCTACGCCTCGAGTAGAGAGATTGTCAATCATCCCATCTCTGGACTGCCAAGCATGCGTTGTGGCCGCCGAACGCGAGTGAGTTGGAGATGACTCGCTTTGCCGCAACGGACCGGCCTGTGTTGGGGATATAGTCCAAGTCGCAGGCAGGATCCGGCGTGTCCAGGTTGATCGTCGGATGAAGGAATCGATTGCGGAGGCTCATTACAGACGCAACGAACTCGACCGCGCCGGCGGCTCCAAGCGTGTGTCCGATCATGGACTTCGTGGCTGAGATGGGAATATCAAAGGCGCGGGCGCCGAAGGCCTGTTTCAGGGCCACGGTCTCGACCCGGTCGTTCAACTGGGTAGATGTGCCGTGGGCGTTAACGTAGTCAACCTGCTCTGGATCCCAGCCGGCGTCATTCAGTGCCATCGTTATGGCCCGGGCGATTCCGTGTCCGCTCTCATCCGGCGCGGTTATGTGGTAGGCGTCTGAACTGGTGCCGTATCCGGCGACCTCCGCCAAGATGGTCGCGCCGCGTTCACGCGCGTGGTCGAGGGCTTCCAATGTGATGACGGCAGCGCCTTCGGCCATAACGAACCCGTCCCGGTCTCGGTCGAAGGGGCGACTGGCCAGGGTTGGATCGTCGTTGCGGTGTGAAAGGGTACGTGCGGAGCTAAAAGCGGACATCACCAGCGGAGTTATGCCCGAGTCGGCACCGCCGGCGAGTACGGAGTCAACCACACCGCGCCTGATCAGGGCGGCGCCTTCGCCAATGCAATCCGCCCCGGTGGCACAGGCGGTCGAGATTCCCCTGCTTGGCCCGAGCAACCCGAAGTCTATGGACACCTGCCCGGCCGGCATATTGGGCAACATCATTGACGCCAAGAATGGACTGACGCGCCTGGGCCCCTTGCTGGCGATGACATCCGCCTCGGCCTCAAACGTGGCGAGGCAGGACAGGCCGGTACCTATAACGACGCCGATACGCTCGTCGAGGCCATTGGGCCTGCCGGCATCGCGACCCAATCCAGATTCGTCCAGGGCGGCGCCGGCGGCTGCGACAGTCAACTGGGTGCACCGGTCCATTCTGCGTGCGGCCTTGCGGCCAAAGAGAGTCGCCGGGTCGAAGTCCTTGACTTGACCGGCTATCCGGCTGGGGAAGACGTCTGGCGAAAATCCTTCGATCGGTGAGATGCCCGATTCTCCATTCGCCAGTCTGTCCCAGAACTCGGCCGGATCGTTCCCGAGGGGGCTCGCGAGTCCCATGCCGGTGACGACAACTCTTTGTTCCGAGGGTCTTGACGTCAATCTACTTCTCTAAGAGTTCAGAGGAAAAGTCGTTCTGAGACTACTCCACTCCCGCCGCGGCCGCGAGCTCTCCGGCATGCTGGGACTCATGATCGGCTATGAGCTCGAACAGGCCACTGACCGTGGTGGATGCGCCCGAGGCGCGGAAGCCGGTCAGATCCAGATTGCCAGGATCAGTATCGGCAAGGACCTGAAGAGTCGTTTGACGCTCCGCCTCGAGCCGTTCCAGGATTTCATTGACCGTGCGGTTACGGAGCTTGCGAATCTGCCGGTCGTTCCAGGTGTCGAGGTCGAAGCCGGCGGGTGGCGCCGTGTCCGCGGCGTCCAGTATCCTGGAGATTCGACCGCGCAAACCCTGCTCGGCGGAGAGCAGGTGGGCGAGGATATCGCGCGGCGGCCAGTGCTGGGAATCCGCGCGATTAACGTCCCAATCGTCGGGACCGATCTTCGCCACTAGCTCTCGGAGCGAGCTGTGGGAGTCGGCGAGCTTTTGTCGAAGTGCGGCGCGACGGGTATCCATTCCAGCCACCTCCTTCGGAGGCAATTTCGCGGCGGATTTCAACTGAGAAGCATGTTAGCACTTAGACGCCGGCGGAGACACCGCCGTCGATATTTATGGAAGTGCCGGTTATGAAACCTGCACGGGCGGAGACGAGAAAAGCGACCAGGTCCGCAACCTCTTCGGCCTCACCTATGCGGCCCAGGGGGATCGATTCGCCGGCTTGGGCAAAGTACTCTTCGAGAGTGCCCCGCTTGCCGGCGCGTTCCCATGCGCGTCGTCCCTGGGCGCTCCTGATTGAGCCCACGCAGACCGTGTTGACGCAGATGTTGTCGCCGGCGTAGTCCTTAGAAAGGGCCTTGGTCAGCGCTATGCCGGCGGCGCGGCTAACCGAGGTCGGCACCGAGCCGGCTGGCGGTTGCTTGCCTCCGGGAGTGGTGATGTTGACTATACGGCCGTTGCCGGACTGGCGCAGGTAGGGTAGGGCGAGTTGGCAGCACTTCACGGCAGCGAAGAACTTGAGACGCATGTCGTAGTCCCACTCTTCATCCGGGACGTTGTCGAACTTGTGCGCCGAGGACCGGCCGGCGTTGTTGACCATGATGTCCAACCCGCCGAATCGTTGAACCGTCGATTCGATGAAGTTCTCCAAGTCACTGTATGCGGTGACATCGGCGGCGACCGCGAGCACTTCTCCGCCGGTCCTGGCGCGGATATCCGCCGCGGCCTGCTCAAGAACGTCGGACCGGCGGGCGCAAATCGCGACCTTGGCGCCGGCCTGGGAGAGACGCATAGCGATCGCCCTGCCGATCCCTTCGCTGCCTCCGGTGATTGCGGCGATCTTTCCTTCGAGCTCGAGGTCCATGTGACTCATCCAAGTCTCCTTTCAATCGAAATTAGGTAGTGCGTCGAGGATCGGTTCGATGATCCAAGCGCGGGGTTGTCTGGCTTTATGCAATATAGGCGAAAGCGGCGAAGCCGCCAAGTGAAACGGCCTTCGGCCGACTTAGTGGATAACGCGATAGTTGGACAATTTTGCCAGGGGTCCAAATGTGAACGCCGACCGTTTGTTTTGCAATTTTCATATGTTTTTTGCGAGGTTCTTTGCCCCCATGTGAGCCAGAAGGCCGGAGGGGGCGAACTGCGCAGTCGTACGGAGTTGGGAACATTTGTTTTAATTATAGCAGTTTGGGAGGGATGATGGAGGCGCAAGGGTCCCGACGGCTAGAGGGCGACGGTGGAGTGGGTGTGGCCGGCGGAGGGGACGAAAATGTGGGTGAGGACTAGATCGCGAGTGCGGTGCCGGCAGGCGCACCCCTTGCGGGGGGCGAACCCCAGAGCTACGCCCCCTTTTCCGCCTGCGTGGGATTGTCGAGGTAGCGGCGGATTTGACGTAATGCGTGGCCGGAATGACGAGTACTGCCACTGGCGGGAAGAACGAATTGGAGGGCCGACGGGCGACGTGGATAGACCGCCGGTTGACCTTTTGATAAGATCAAGGCGCTATGAATGCGAGGCAACGGAGAACGCTGTACCGGGCGGCGCTAATAACTTTCAGCATCGTGATTGTGGTGGCATTGGTTCTGCCTACGGTCTTGCCGCCGCAAGGTCCTCCGTGACCGGCTGCCTGACCTCTGATTGACATAGTGTTTGCATGTCCGCCGGTCCGTTAGGTGAAAGGCCTAGCCCACGAGGATTAACAAGACCTTTCTCGTTCCCCTCCCAAGCGAAAGCATGGGAGATTTCATCCGGATCCAAGACCCTGAGCGCGTCACACTTGGTCGTTGCGACGGGTTGACACGTTAGATCTTGACCGAGCGGCTTTACTACACCGACTCGTTTCTGACCGAGTTTACGAGCCGGATCGTGGACCTGAGACGGGCGAACGACGAAGTGATCGTCGAGCTTTCCGCAACCGCGTTCTACCCAACTTCCGGGGGCCAACCCCACGATGTTGGATACTTGGGCAGTTGCGCCGTCACGGACGTATTCCAAGAACAAGATCGTGTGTTGCACGTAGTGAATGGCGGCCGGGACCTAGAGACGAACCGGCAGGTGGAGTGCTCGATAGATTGGCCGCGCCGGTTCGACCATATGCAGCACCACTCGGGACAGCACATTCTGTCGCAGGCGGCATTGAGGCTGTTTGATGCACCTACCGAGGGTTTCCACCTGAGTGGCCGGTCGGTGACGGTCGACCTGGATATCGATTCGATGGGACATGAACAGGCCGCCGAACTCGAACGGTACGCCAATCGGATCGTCTGGGAGGACCGGCCGGTGTCGGTTTCGTTCACCGATGACGGGCTCGACGCCGGCACGCGATACCGCGGCCTCTACGACGGCGTGTCGAAGTTGCGGATAGTCGAGATTGCGGATTTCGACCGCTCCGCGTGCGGCGGGACTCACGTAAGCCGGACCGGCCAGGTTGGCCTGATAAAGATCCTGGGGACTGAGAAGGTGCGCCAACATACGCGGGTCCACTTCGTTTGCGGAGGACGCGCGTTGGCCGACTACCAAGACCGAAATCTGGTTGCTCGCGAGCTCGTCGGCATGATTGGGGTGCAGCAGTCCGACTTGCGCGCGTCGGTAAGACGTTTGATGCAGAACGACCGGGCTAACCGACGCGAAGTGCAGGAGCTCAGAGCCGAGCTACTTCGGTATTGGGCCCAGGACTGGCTCAAACAAGCGCGAACGGTGGAGGTTAGTGGAAGGCCGTCGAAACTGGTGGAGGTCGAAGTGCAGTTGCCGGAGGGGATGAAGCCGAAGCAGGTCGCCGGCGCTGCGATCGACGCCGGAGCGGACGTCGCGGTCGTTGGCTGCCGGGGCGCTACGATGGCCGCGGTGGTGATGTGCAAGCCGGATGTACCGCTCGACTGCGGCCGGGTGGTAAGAGGTGTGTGCGCTTCGCTAGGTTTGAGAGGCGGGGGTTCGCCCGGCTTCGCGCAGATAGGCGGCTTCCAAGGCGAACAGATGCCGGAGGTCATCTCGGCGTTGGCCGAGGAGATTGCCGGATAGAGAACCACCCACTGCCTGGAAAGGCCACGCAAGATGATGAGAATCGTAGCGCGGGACTCTGCCGATTAAGTGGCCATCCTGCTTCTCCCCCTTTGGACTCCAGTGCCGTGTCCGCGTACAGGGCAGGCGTCCGACGCGGACGGACTCTGCCATACCTCCCAACCACCCCTCTGGATTCCCGTCCGCCTAAGGCGGATACAGGGCACGCTTCTTGCGGCAATGACGAACGCGGCGCGGTTCTCGCCTAGCTGACGACATCGGGATCGCGTTAAGCGCAACGTTCATTGCCGCGCATTCCCCTCCCTTCTGGATCCGGCTCCGTTCAGGTGGACACGCCACGCCTTCAATCATCCCCTTAGCGAAACGGGGGCCGGAGTGACCATTGGGAGCGCCGTGTCGCACGGGGTGGTATCGAGAGCCATTGCAGGAATCTGTTTTCATAGTAATCGCTCATGCCGGTTTCCGCCGGCACACCAAGACTTGAAAATGGCTGCGTTGGTTGGCGCGACTCTTGGACAGTGGTTCGGGGTCACGGTTTGTTACCGGACTGCCGGGAGCGGGGGACAAGCCCCCGCGCTACATTTCCCATCCCCGCCCCTTCCGGAGTCCGGCCCCGTATCGACCTACCGGCCACGCCTCGAATCGACCGCTTGGGGAAATCGGGGGCCGGAATTGCGAATGGAGGGGCCGGAAAAACGAGTGCGGGAGCCATGGAATGCGGACCCTCTCGGGATCACGTCAGATCAATTTCGTACCCATGAGCGTGACGCCGGCTCACCGGGCGGGGTCGGCCGCCGCCCTTTTCCGTTCGCACTCCGGGCAGGGGCATAGGGTGCGGAGATATTCCCAGGGATAAATGCCGGTCTCGTGGCCATCGGCCCAGCGTAGGTTCATCGCGTAGTCGCCTACCGGCGACATATCTACCAATTCCGTCTGCTCGGGGCGCAGGCTGGTTGTCGTGTGCAGCACGCCGGGCTGGCCGCCCTCTCCACGGCAGATGGCGCAGGGGCAGGCCCAACGCAGCGCCTCCCAATCGAAGCTGCTCTTGTGGCCGTCCATCCAGACGATGTCGATTGTTCGGTTTTCGACCGAGCCGGAGATCACGTCCGGCCGGCGTTGCTCCAAGCTCAGCCGAAAAAGGGGTTTGGGTGCGTGCATGTTCCTTTCGCTCTATTGGGCATGTGCGCCTGTTTCAATCTAATATACTGACTGGCCGGCTGTTCTGAACAGGGAATAGAGTTGCGGGGGTCCGTTGGGTTACGTGAGTGAGAAGCCTGATTTCGGCGTTTCGGTACAGGTGGGGCGATTCCCAGTACTTTGTAGTCAACCCCTATCGCGAGCCGGCGGGCACCGCGCTCGCGCGCAGCCGGGCCACCGCGATCCGTTGATTGTCATCCAAGGAGTCAGAATCGATGACCGGAGATAGCTTCAGACTAGTAGAGCCGGCCAAGCTGCGCGAGTGCGCGAAAGGAATACTCGAGTGGAAGGGAGTACCCGCCGCCGACGCGATCATCGCCGCCGAGACGCTGGTGGACGCCGATCTCAGAGGGGTCCACTCCCACGGGGTTCTCCGCATCGAGATGTACCTTGGCCAGATCGACAACGGAGAGATGAACGCCAGGGCAAACATCCGGGTCGCGAAAGACCTGGGGCCCCGGGTCTTGATGGATGGCGACAGGGCGATGGGACAGGTATCCGGCTACCGAGCGATGGAGTTGGCGATCGAGAGGGCGCGGGAGCACGGAATCTCAAGCGTGTCGTTGCGGAACGGGCGTCACATCGGGGCGGCCGCATTCTACTCGATGATGGCGTCGGCGCAGGGGATGATCGGAATCACGGTGACGAATGCCGGCATCAACATGGTGCCGATTGGCGGAACATCGAAATTGGTGGGCAACAACCCATTGGGTATCGCGGTGCCCACGAACCGCGAGTTTCCGATGGTCTTGGACGTGGCGACGAGCGTCGCAGCCGGCGGCAAACTCGACGTGGCGATCAGCAAGGGCCAGAAGATTCCGTTCGGTTGGGCGTTAGACCCCGATGGGGACCCGACGGATGACCCCCTGCTGGCCCGGGAGGGCTCTCTACTGCCGGTAGGCGGCCACAAGGGCTACGGTTTGGCGGTGATGTTCGACGTGTTGGCCGGAGTCCTGTCCGGCGGCCGTTTCGGCGCCTGGCTTGGCATGTCCGGATCGAGTCAGCTGTTCGTAGCGATCGAGATCGAAGGGCTGATGCCGCTGAGCGAGTTCGGGTCGCGGATGGACGAGCTGATCGACCAGTTGCACACGGATAAGCCGGCGGAGGCCGGCGGGAGAATCTACGTGCCGGGCGAGATCGAGTGGGAGTTGTCCAGGGACAGACGTGAGAATGGCATTCCGCTGCCGATCAGCGTTGTGGACATGTTGGAGGGTTTTGCGAGTGACGGGGATGTGGATAGCCGGCCTTCGAGGTGGTAGGTGGCGGGTGCCGGGGCGGCAAGGTATGAAAATCCGGCGTTGCGGTATTATGCGGCGGATTCGCGCGGGGGGATTCTGCCACGCCCAACCCCGACCCCAGCGGGGGACAAGCCCCCGCGCTACATTTCCCCTCCCTTCTGGATCCGGCCCCATACGGGTGTACGGTGGGGAGCCGCGGTTCCAGATTGGCGCGGTCAGCCGCTGGCGGGGCCGCCGCCCAAGCCGGGCTCGGTCATCTTGGCCGGATCGAGGAGGTCGTCCAACTCGGAGTCGCTCAATGAGGTCATTTCGCGTGCGACTTCGCGGACGGTGCGGCCGGACTTGAATGCCTCCTTTGAGATCTCAGCGGCGGCATCGTAGCCGATCCTGGGGGTCAACGAGGTTGACATCGCTAGGCCGGACTCCACGCTCTCCGGGCCGCGGGCGGTCGCTTTCAGACCGACCACGCACTGGTCGGTAAAGTTCCGGCTGGCGGAGGCGAGCAGATCGAGCGACTGGAGCAGATTGTGGGCGACGACGGGCATCATGGTGTTGAGCTCGAAATAGCCGTGTTGGCCTCCGAACGAGATAGCGGCATCGTTGCCGACCACCTGGGCCACCACCTGGATGACGGATTCGGGAATGACCGGATTCACCTTGCCTGGCATGATCGAACTGCCGGGCTGGACCTCGGGAAGGGCAAGCTCGCCCAGGCCGGCCCGGGGGCCGGATCCAAGCAGCCGTACGTCGTTGGCTATCTTCAGGAGACTGACGGCCACCGCTCTCACCGCTCCGGAAGCGGCGACCACGTTGTCGAGTGTACTTTGGGCCTGGAAGTGGCTGTCTGTTTCGGTGATCTCAAGATCCAGGCTGTCGCTCAGGCGCTGGCAGACCCTGCCGGCGAACTCAGGATGGGCGTTTACGCCGGTGCCGACCGCTGTGCCGCCGAGCGCCACCTCGCCCAACTCCGCTTGGGCCGCGTTGAGACGGGAGATCCCGCGCTCGACCTGGCCGGCAAAGCCGGCGAACTCCTGGCCGAGCCGTATCGGCGTCGCGTCCTGGAGGTGAGTCCGTCCCATCTTGATTACGTCCATGAACTCATCGGACTTATCGGATAACGCCTGCTGGAGGTCATTTAGCGCCGGGATTAGAGATTCGGAGATTACCACCATCGCAGCCACGTGGATTGCGGTGGGAATGACGTCGTTGGAGGACTGGCAGGTGTTGACATCGTCGTTCGGGTGGACGGACGAAGGGCCGGAGTTCCGCGCATCCCGGTTGCCACCGAGCAACTCTACGGCTCGGTTGGCGATAACTTCGTTCGCATTCATGTTCGTGGAGGTGCCGGAGCCGGTCTGAAAGATATCTACGACGAACTGATCGTCGAGCTTTCCGTCCATACACTCGCCGGCGGCCCGCGCGATCGCGTCCGCGATCCGAGGATCAAGAAGGCCAAGCTCCGCATTGGTTTCGGCGGCCGCCTGCTTGATCGCGCACAGCGCCCTGATGAAGACTCGTGGAAATCTCAGATCGGAAATAGGAAAGTTCAGGACGGCACGTTGGGTCTGGGCGCCGTAGTAGGCATCGGCCGGCACGGGCATCTCGCCCATCGAGTCCCGCTCTATTCGTGTAGGTAGATCGGATGACATCAACACTCCCTGTCGCTCATGCGTGGTCTCGGTCCGGGGTTCAATCAGCGGCAGGCCTCTAACCGAGCAGTCCGCTCAGGCAGGTAATGACCGGATACAGGGCCCAACTGGACGTGAGACATATCTGCCGCCGTTCATTTGGGCTGGCGACCAACCGTTTATTTGACGAGGTTGTATTATAGCCGTCGTCATGCAAGTAGGCTCAACAAGCTCCCCATCCGGCTACGAGCCCGGTTATCACGGCGGTCGTCGCCGGATTCTATTCTCCCTGACAGCGTGCCACACGTTGAACGACATCCTCAACATCGTGATTGCGCCGCTGATTCCACTGCTTAGGCTGACGTTCGGACTGACTTTCTCGCAGGCCGGAGTGTTGCCCTTTCTGAGCCTGGCTCTATCTAGCGTATTGCAACCGACGCTGGGGTACCTTGCCGATCGGCGCCGCGCACGGATCCATCTCATGGGCATTGGGTTCATATTCATGGCGGCAGGCATGCTCTTGATGGGAGTGGCCGACGGTTACATCGTGCTGCTGTTGGCGATGCTGGTAATAGGGACAGGCGCGAGCACCTATCATCCGCAGAGCGCGACGTTCATCGCATACTACTTCAAGGGTGAGCGGGGAAAGGCCCAGGGAATCCACGGGATCGGCAACGGGATAGCATTCATCCTGGCGCCGTTAATCGTCACAAGGCTGGGCCAGGATCTTGGATTCAGACCGGTGGTATTCCTTCTTGCCGCCCTTGGGATTGTCGGCGCTCTGATCATCTGGACCCAACTCAAGGAGCCGGCGGTTGTTGGGAGCCGAGGGCTTTGGGCCGGAGTCAACCGGAGCTTGATATTTCTCATGCTCGTCAACGGTTTGTCCATTGGAGTGCACACCGGCGTAATAACCTGGCTGCCTTCGTTTTACTTCGATCGAGTTGGCAACCTATTCGTCGCCGGAACGCTGACCGCGGCGATGTCGATTTCGACACTGATCGCGCAGCCGGTCGGGGGCAAGGTCTCCGACCTGATCGGCAGGCGGAACGTCCTGTTCATCTCGGTGCTGGGGTCAAGCGCGTCGTTGGCGTTGTTCGTAGCAGTTCCTGTACTGATGAATGCCCTCGGCATAGCCAGTGTCAGCGTCGGCACCGCAATTTTCGGCGATCTGCCACTGGTGGTCCTCTTGATGGTGCCGTTCACGATTCTGTTCGGATTCTGGGGGTCGTTGATGCCGCCGGTGACCATGGTATACGCATCTGAGCTGGCATCTGGCGAGCGCAGCGGGATGGCGGTAGGGATAGTGTGGGGAACGGGTACTGCCCTCTCGTCGGTGTTTCCGTTGATCACCGGCGTGATGATTGAAAACTGGGGATTCGACCTGACGTTCCTCTCGTTGGTCTTTGTCGGCCCGTTGATCGCTCTGATCGCGGCACTACTGCCCAGAGGATGAATGCGCCAGTCGGCTTAGCGTGACAGAGGACGACGGTCAAACTATCGGCGTCTGGCCAACCTGTAAATCCGCTCGAACTCCTCCAAGAATTGTGCTGCTACGTTGGGGTCATGAATGACGAGGACGTTTTCGTCATTGGCGCCCGCCGCGCTGGCCGAGAAATTGAACGATCCGGTAACTACGGTCCGGCCATCGACGATGATCACCTTGTGATGCATGCTGTTTGGGTTGCCGTCCAGGTATACCGACAGCCCGGCCTGGCGCAACATGCTGTACTCGGCCGCGTCAGTTCTGGCACCGAAACGCTCGAACACGCCGGCGACCTCGGGCCCGCGGCCGGCGGCTCGTCTCAGGGAGGCGCCGATACGGTCGTGGGTGAGGATGAAGGTCATGAATCTGATGCGCCGCTCGGCGCGTTCGATGAGCTGGGTGAGCCGGTCGATGATTGTCGGATCGGCCGGCGCGAAGTAGACCTCGAGGCTCGCATCGCCGACGTGGATAGGGTTCGCGACCGTGATTGTTTCTTTTTCGGGGCCGAACTTACGCCCGGTAAACATCTGCTCGAACTCACGCTCGAAAGCGGCGGCCAATTCGGGCGAGTGAACGACGACCGCGTTGTTGTCGTTACGGTAGGTACCGACTTCCGTCATGTTCCAGGATCCAGTCCACACCGTGTCGCCGTCGCGAATGACGAACTTGTTGTGCATGGTTCCAGAGCGATCGTCGGCGACGACGGGGATGCCGGCGGCTCGGAGAACGTCGAACGCGCTCGGCGAGCCGGCGTCCCCGCCTTTCTCCAGCGAGTCGCTATCGGTCACCACGCGAACCCGGACCCCTCGACTCTTTGCCCGGACCAGAGCTTCGGCGATCTCAGACAAGTCCAGCTTGTAGACAGCGACGTCAATGGTCGTGCTCGCTCCTTCTACAAACGCAATGAGATCCCTGTTTAGGGACGGGCGCCGGCTCTCCACCCGGTCCGAATCGATGGGATCGGTGAACATGACCCTGATTGACCCGTCTGTGGGCCGCTCCGCCACAGGAGTCGAAGGAATGGCTACGGCCGGCAGAATAGTGCCGGTTAGGAACCTTGGTGCAGCGATAGCAATGGCGACGGCCAGTGCGACCAAGCCGGCGAGCAGAATACGACTCACGACTCTCGAATTTCCGACTGGAGCTCAGTAAACCCCAAGACAGCGGGCCTCAAGCATAAGTATGAAACGCCGGCGCGAATCTGCGGCTGCGAATCCCGACAATCATCATGAGAGTGGGGGCGCAACGGCGACTTGGCGAGTAGACACACTACATCCCAGGCGTGCTATCGGTGGGTGACGACATCCCCCGCAGTCGAAGCCGATCGGCTTTCCGCAGCCCTTGGACCACGAGTTTGTAGGAGTCATCGATCATATCGACAATGAGATCGTTCGGGACACTGCCATCGAGGACCACCGTATTCCAGTGCCGCTTACTCATGTGGTAGCCGGGGATGATGCCGGTATAGCGTTGGCGCAGGACCTGGGCAAAATCGGGGTCGCACTTCAGATTGATTCGCAGGGGATCGTCATCCACTCCAATCAAGGCAAACATCTTGCCCATTACCTTGAAGACCAACGCAGATGGGCCAAATGGCATTTCTTCGGTAGCGCCTAGCTTACGCATCAGATGGGTGTGGAGAGTCTCGAAGTCCATATGGGGAGACATTGTAACGCCGGGGGCGTGGCGTCAAGTGGGGAGGGACGGGTGCCAGGTCGGGAACGCCGGCAAGTGGGAGGTCGCGAGGGTTGTCGACGCCACCCTCTCCACACCCCGACCCCAGCGGGGGACAAGCCTCCGCGCTACATTCCCCGTCCCCACGTCCACACAATCCGGCGCATTTGTGCGGTTATCACAACACACTATTGGCGACTGCGGAGTTGGTGGGTTTCAGCACCGGTGGCAATTAGGAAGCGAGGCCGGCCGAGGGGAACGCGGCAAATTGACAATCACGGTCGCATTTCATATGTTTGGCGCGGGGCCGGAAGCCTCACATGTCGACAAACGCAACGAGAGGAAGCACGAGTGACAATCAAGGTATTGATACAGTCCAGTTTAGTCACGGGCGATGTCGAAGAGCTAAGGAGGAGTTTTCCCCAAGTTGAGATCGTGGCGTCGCCGTCGGATGAAGAAGTCCCATCGCTCATCGGTGACGCGGACGTTTTCTTCGGAATTCTGTCGCCGGAAATATACGCCGCGGCCAAGAATCTGAAGTGGCTGCAGGCGTTGAGCGCCGGCGTCGAATGGCTGGCGGACATTCCGGGCGCCACAGACTCGGACCTGATCGTTACGAATACGAGGGGCGCCCACGCCCAGACGATTGCCGAGCACACGTTCGCCCTGATTCTGTCGCTCACCCGGATGATGAAGGCACATCTACGAGACCAATTAGCTCGGGATTGGGAGCCGAAACGATACTTAGGACAGATGCAAGGACTCGCCGGCAAGACGATGGGCATCGTGGGTCTGGGGCAGATCGGATCGGCGATCGTAAGACGGGCTCACGGGTTCGAGATGGAAGTCTACGCGGTGGATGTGGTGCCATTTCCGCATGAACCGCACGTCCGGCGCCGGTGGGGTCTGGACGGAACCGACGAGCTTTGCAAACTCGCCGATTTTCTCGTGATATCGGCGCCTCTCACTCCGGAGAGCCGGGGACTGATCGACGCCCGCAGGATCGGGTTGTTGAAGCCCTCCGCATACGTCATAGCGGTGTCTCGGGGCAATATCGTTGACGAGCAGGCGCTGATCGCGGCACTTCAAGAGGGCCGGATCGCGGGAGCCGGCCTGGACGTGACCGCGGTAGAGCCTCCGCCGGATGATAGTCCCCTTTGGGATATGGAGAACGTGGTGATGACACCGCACGACTCGCCGGTGTCGGACCGAACGTTCGACTGGGTATGGAGAATCTTCGTGGAGAACCTGTCTCGATACGTGAACGGGACACCGCTGTTCAATATTGTGAATAAGAGGGCCGGCTTCTAGAGGTTCTCCTACCGTCGCCGCAGCGAGAGAGGAGGCGCAGCTTGTTCAAGGTCGTGATTGGCCAGTCATTCGATAAAGACGCCCTCGAATTCATGAGGCAGCGGCTTGGCGACGGATTTGATTTCCAGGACTTGGGTGAGTCTTCGGACGAAGAGAGAATCGCGGCATACAAGGACGCAGACGCGATAGTAAGCCAGCTAATCACAACCGAGATGGCGCGAGCGGCCAACCGCGTCACGCTCATGCAGGCGCAAGGCGCCGGCGTCGAGGACATCGCAATAGATCACCTGCCGGCCGACTGCTACCTTGCCAACGTGTTCGAGCACGAGGTCGCGATATCTGAATACGTGATTATGGTGATGCTGGCGCTGTCGAGCGACCTGCTGAACCTGGACCACAACCTGCGACACAAGGGCGACATGAGCCCGGCCGGCCACTACGGCGGCAGTCCACGTGAGGGGCTGTTTGGAAAGACTATTGGAATTGTTGGGTTCGGCCGCATAGGCCAGCAGGTGGCCAAGCGCGCGTTGGCGTTTGGGATGCGGGTGATAGCCACGAAGAGGTCGCCGGACGAGGCGTTGGCGGCCGAGCATGGTCTGGATTTTCTGGGCGGGCACGGCGACCTGGGGCGTTTGCTGGATGAGTCCGACTACCTGTTGCTGGCGACGCCGCTCACTGAAGACACCAACGGACTCATCGGAGAGCCGGAATTGGACCGGATGAAGCAGAGCGCTTACATTCTCAACGTAGGGCGCGGGCCGATTATCCAGGAAGAACCGCTGTACAACGCGCTGAAGGACCGGCGCATCGCCGGGGCCGGGCTAGACGTGTGGTTCCAGTATCCGCCGCCGGGGACTTTCGGGCCGGTGTCGCGTTTCCCTCTTCACGAGTTGCCAAACGTCGTTATGACGCCTCACATGGCCGGATGGACCAGGACGACAGTCTATCGGCGGATGGCATTCATCGCGGACAACGTGAAGCGCGTCGCGGCCGGCGAAGAACCGTTGAATCTCTTGAGGATGGGCGGAGGCGAGCGATAGTGCGAATGATGCGAATGCCGCCGGGGCGGGGTCTCGAGATCCGAGGCTTGGACGCGTACCGCTGCCATCTTTGTCCCGCCGGCGGGGCGCAGTGCCTCCGCTAAAGGACGTTTCGCGGGCGATTGGCGGCACACCGATCGTGTGGCTCGATCGATTGACCGAGTCAATGCCCGGCCGTGTGGCACTCAAGCTGGAGTACTTCTCACCCGGATTCAGCGTGAAGGACCGTATCGCCCGGCAGATCGTAGAAGACGCGGAGGCGGATGGCCGACTGAAGCCGGGCATGACGGTGGTCGAACTGACCAGCGGCAACACCGGCACCGGCCTGGCGGTGGTGTGCGCGATCAAGGGTTACAGGTTCATCGCGGTGATGTCGGAAGGGAACACCGAGGAACGGCGGAAGATGCTCACGGCGTTGGGCGCGGAGTTGGTGCTGGTGCCGCAGGCCGGCGGTTCCCATCCGGGGCAGGTATCGAAGGAAGATATAGAGCTGCTGGAGGCCAAAACAGCGGAGCTCACCGAGCAGCTTGGGGCGTTCCGGGCGGATCAGTTCAACAACCTGAGCAACGTGCGCGCCCACGAAATGGGTACCGGTAGAGAGATCTGGGAACAGACCGAGGGCGGAGTGACCAGATTTTGCGCGATGGTTGGCACCGGCGGGACATTCATGGGGTGCGCTCGGGCGTTGAAGAAGCGTAATCCTGACATCCAGACATTCGCGATCGAGCCGGAGGAGTCGGCGGCGCTGGCCGGCCGGGAAGTCACGAATACACGCCACAAGATTCAAGGGGCCGGGTACGCCATGGTACCGCCGCTCTGGGAGCCGGAGTACTGCGACGGGTTCCTGGCGGTCAGCGACGAAGAGGCCATCAAGGGGTCTCGGAGACTGGCTCGACGGGAAGGGATATTCGTCGGATTCAGCGCCGGCGCGAACGTGGCGGCGGCGCTCCGGCTGGCAGGCGAATGCCGGCATGGGGAGATTGTCGCGACTACGGCGAACGACTCCGGCCTCAAGTACCTGAGCACGGATTTGTTCCCGTGAGCCTGCGCCGTGATCGGAGAACCGGCGACTCACGAAGCCGGGCAGACCGTCCCGCAACGGCGCGGTGACCCCGACCGACGCCAACCTGGCAATCGATGTCGAGAGACTGGCTGCCGGCCACGGGATCAAGCTCGCCGAGCGGCAGCGGGACGCCTTCGTCCGTTACTACCATCTGCTTGTCCAATGGAGCCGGCGGGCGCGCCTGGTTGGAAACACCGACCTGGAAGAGATCAGGGACAAGTTCTTTGTCGATTCGCTGGTGATGGGCCAGGCAATAGGTCTCGGTCGAGGGCAGGTGAGGCTTGTTGACGTCGGTTCCGGAGGGGGATTTCCGGGCGTTCCCATCGCGATCGCCTGGCCGGAAGTTGAGGTCACGCTGGTCGAGAGCGTCGGAAAGAAGTCGCAATTCCTGAAGACACTGGCTGACGAGCTACATTTGTCGAATGTGGAAGTAATTTGCGAGCGGGCGGAGGTCCTGGGTGCGTCGCCGGACCACAGAGCGCGGTACGACTTTGCGCTGGCGAGGGCGGTGGGCAACGTCGGATTGACAGCCGAGTTATGTCTGCCATTCGTCAGGGTGGGAGGGATCGCGGCGACAACGAGACGAGTCGATCAGTGGGCGGAGGTCGAGGCCGGCAGGGAGTTAGTGGAGTCGATGGGGGGAGAGTTCAGGGAGCCGGTGGAGAGGGACGTTCCGGGATTCGCCGGCCGGCGGCGCTATCTGCTGATCGAGAAGGTCCGGCCGACGCCGGCCCGGTTTCCTCGGAGGGCTTCTCGGTTGGGCGAGAGGGTTAGGTGAGCGGCTGAAGTCTATCCCGGAGCTGGATCTGTGGCATGTTTTCGTACCTCTCGCTCATGCCGGGAAGGGCCGGCACGCCAAGGTACGAAAACCCGGAGTTGCGGTTTTATGCGACGAATGCGCACGGGGGATTCTGCCACACCCCACCCCGACCCCAGCGGGGGACAAGCCCCCGCGCTACATTTCCCATCCCCGCCACTCGGGGTTCCGAGTCCGAATCAGGTTCTGGGGCATGTCTTCGCCGGTGTTAGTGTGTCGGGCGTCAAGAAGTCTGACGAGGCCGGCAATCCTCCCTTGGCGGGTTTGAAACCCGCCACTACGGCAACTTGGGCTCTTTGCAGCAGGCCGGCCGGATTCTCTTTTCCCTCCCAGTTGAGCCTGACCAATGGACGGGGATGGGCCGATACGCCAAGCGTCCGAACCTTGTGCTAAATTGGGGCCACGTTTCCGAGTGGATGTACAAGCCGGAGGGCAGGGGTGCGAGGTTCGGCGATGGATCAATCTGAGGAAGACGAAGTTCAAGCGGGAAAGAATCGGCTGGATCCCATCCAGTTCGAGGTGATTCGGAACGCGCTGGTCGCCTCGACGGAGGAAATGGCGACGGCGCTGCGGCGCTGCGCGTTCTCCACCAACGTAAAGACGCGCGGCGACTTTTCCTGCGCGTTCTTCGATCGTCGTATTAGAGTTGCCGCCCAAGCGTTCACCCAGCCAGTGCATCTCGGCTCCCTGGTCGAGCTGGTTCCCCGGACGGTGCGCTCTTACGGTCCGGACAATCTCAAGCCGGGCGATATGCTGGTGACGAACGATCCCTATAACGGCGGAGTCCACCTGAACGACGTGACTGTGATCGCGCCGGTGTTCGAGGGGAAGGAGCCCATCGGGTACCTGGCGAACCTGGCGCACCACGTGGACGTGGGCGGTGGCGCACCGGCCAGCATCGGAGTGTTTCAGGAAGTCTTCCAGGAAGGGATCATCATTCCGCCGGTGAAGCTGGTGGAGTCCGGCGAGATAGTTGACGACATATTCCGGCTGATACTCTCGCAGATACGCAGCAAGCGAGAGACGGCCGGCGATTTTCGGGCCCAAATCGCGGCGAACGTGACCGGCCAGCGCAGGATAATCGAGCTTGTGGGTCGGATCGGCCGGGCGGAGCTTGACCAGTACACGGACGCGATCATCGACTATACGCGCCGGCGCACCGAGGCGGACCTACGCAAGCTGCCTCGGGGTTCGTACTCGGCGGAAGGGTACCTGGACACCGATGGGTTCACAGACCAGCCGGTGCGCCTATGCGCGAAGGTAATAATCGGAGACGGCGGGGTCGTCTTCGACCTGGCCGGATCGGACGATCAACGGCGGGCGCCGGTGAACTCGACGTTCGCCCAGACTTTTTCGGCCTGCGCGTACGCGCTCAAATGCCTCGTCGACCAGGACATCCCGGTGAACCAGGGATTCTATGACCTGGTGCAGGTGAGTGCGCCACCGGGGAGTGTGACAAACAGCACACCGCCGGCACCGGTAGTAGGAGGTTGGGAGACGCAGACGCGCCTGGTTGACGTCATATTCAAGGCGCTCTCGGAGCCGATGCCGACCCGGGTGCCGGCCGGCACCAAGGCGATGCAGTGCCAGGCCGGCTTCGGCGGGCAGGACTCGGCGAGAGACGAATACTACTGCTACTACGAAGCGCTGGCGGGAGGCTACGGCGGGCGATTCGGTAGGGATGGACCTGACGCGGTGCAGGCGCACGGCCAGAACACGGAGAACGCCCCGATCGAGGAGATAGAAGCCAACTATCCGGTCCAGATCACACGCTACGAGCTGATTCAAGACTCAGGAGGGGCCGGCCAGTGGCGGGGCGGTCTGGGGCTCAGGCGCGACTACCGATTTCCCTACAGTGAGACGACATTCACGATTCTCGCCGACCGGGACCGGGCGGGGCCCTGGGGCCTATTCGGGGGACACTCCGGACTTCGGGCAAACTACGTTCTCAATCCAGAAGAAGAGGGCCGGCGACTCAGCTCCAAGACTACAGTCGAGCTCCGGGTGGGCGACACGATCAGCTACCAGACGTGCGGCGGCGGCGGGTACGGGCCGCCGGAGAGACGCGACCCCCAAAGCGTTTTGCAGGACGTGCGAGAAGGTAAAGTGAGTCTGGGGCAGGCCGAGGACGCGTACCGCGTTGCAATAGACCCTTCCGACTGGACGGTTAACGCCGGCGAGACCGCTCGTCTCCGCGAGAGACCCGTTGCCAGCGACAGATAGACCGTTCAGCGACGGCAACGAGGCGCAGGCCGGCCGGCCCGGGCGCGAGTCTGTTGGTAGCCAATTCCGGCTGGGCGTGGACATAGGCGGTACCTTCACGGACGCGACGCTGATCGACGAGGCGACCGGCGCGGTGTATGTAGCCAAGTCATCGACGACTCCGGAAGACCTGGTGATCGGGTTCAAGAACGCGGCGAGCGCCGTGGTGGGTCAAGCGTCAGTAACGCCTCGAGATATTCGCTACCTCGTCCACGCGACTACAGTGGCGACGAACGCGATTATCGAGGGCCGGGTCGCAACCACCGCCTTCATCACCACCGCGGGATTCCGCGACTTGCTGGAGATTGCCCGGCAGGTGCGGCCGACTCTGTATGACCTGATGTTCGAGAAGCCACGTCCGCTGGTCCCGCGCCACCTGTGTTTCGAAGTATTGGAGCGAGTCGACGCCTCCGGCAGAGTCCAGGTTGGCCTGAAGGAGGAAGAAATCCGCGGACTCGCGGCGCTGATCAGAGATCAAGGTGTGGAGGCCGTCGCGGTGTGCCTGCTTCATTCGTACGTGAACCCCATCCATGAGACATGGATTGGCGGGATTCTGGCAGCGGAACTGCCCGGCGTGCGGGTCTCACTTTCTTCGAGAGTGGCGCCGGAGATTCGCGAGTACGTACGCGCGAGCACGACGGTGATCAATGCGGTCATCCAACCCACAGTCTCCAGGTACCTGCGGGGGTTGGAGGAAGAGCTTCGGGAGTTGGGCGTAACCGGAGAACATCTGGTAATGCAGAGCAGCGGAGGAGTATTCACGTTCCCGGCGGCAATAGAAAAGCCGGTGTTCATGGTCGAGTCGGGGCCGGCGGCCGGAGTTGTCGCCGCGAGATACGTGGGCGACAACCTTGGATATCGGCAAGTGATTTCATTCGACATGGGAGGCACCACGGCGAAAGCCGGCCTTATACAGAACGGCAGACCGCGAGTGACGAAGGACTACGAAGTTGGATCGGTCGCGAGGTCGACGGTCGGAGGGTCGCGTGCCGCCGGCTATCCTATTCGGACGCCGGTGATCGACCTGGTAGAGGTCGGCGCCGGAGGCGGCTCTATCGCGTGGATCGACTCCGGTGGGACCCTGAGGGTTGGTCCCCAGAGCGCCGGCGCAGATCCGGGGCCGGTGTGCTACGGGAAGGGCGGAGAGGAGCCGACGGTTACCGACGCCAACCTGGTCCTGGGGCGATTGAATCCGGCGTATTTCCTGGGGGGTAAAATCGGCCTTGACACAGATGGCGCGCGACAGGCGATAGAGGAGAAGTGCGCCCGGCCGCTTGGCATGGATCCGGTCGAGGCTGCGCACGGCATAGTAGAGATCGCGAACGCGGCGATGGTGAACGCGCTGCGTTTGGTGTCGGTCCAGCGGGGTCTGGACCCACGCGACTTCGCGCTCGTCGCCTTTGGCGGGGCCGGCCCTCTTCACGCGAACCGGCTGGCGGAGGAGATTGAAGTCCCCGTTACGGTAATACCAATCAGCCCCGGGACCACCTCGGCGATCGGCCTCCTGGTGACCGACCTCACGCACGACTACGCGACCTCGTTCATCCAGCGGACGGACGCGGCGGACCTCGCGGCGATCGAGGACGCGTTCCGACAACTTGAAGAGCAGGGCAGATCGGCGCTGGACCGGGAAGGTGTAAAGCCGCGGCAGATGCTGCTGCGACGGCAGTTGGAGATGCGCTACGTGGGACAGAGCTTCGAGCTTGTCATCCCACTGCCGGATGGTGGGCCGCGAACGCTGGGGATAGGTGAGTTAGTGTCCCGGTTCCACGAAGACCATCAGGCCACCTACGGCACCTCGACGCCAGACGGGCCGGTCGAGATCGTGAACCTTCGAGTCACGGCGGTGGGCCGGATCGAAAAGCCGAAGCTACGGGAGATCGGTTCAGCCGGCGGAGATGTAGCTGCGGCGCGGAAGGCAGTTCGGCCGGTGTATTTCTCGGAGAACGGGGAAATGATCGATTGCCCGATTTACGATCGGTACGCGCTGGGGGCGGAGATGCTCGTCGAGGGGCCGGCTGTAGTCGAGGAAGTCGACTCGACTACGTTGATTCATCCGGGTTACGAGGCGTTGGTCGATAGATTCGGAAATCTCTTGCTCAGTAAGGCCAAGAGAGCGCCGACGAGCGGCGTCGCGGGCTAACGAACCGCGTTAACGGCCGCGGGAGGCGCACCACTCCTCGTACGAGGGCACCGGCTCACCCACAACGTAAAGAAAATAGTAGCAGCCCATCTCTCCGAGAAACTTGAAGTCCTTTCTGAGCGCCTTGACCGTGGCATCGAAATCGGCGTGGGAGCGCAGGTACTCCTGGAACGTGCCATGCTGGCGTTCGAGCTGGACCAGGCGGTTGGCGTTGCCAACAATCGCATCCAGCTTGCGCCGGTTGCGGATTACCCGGGTGTCCTGGACGAGCGCATCCACGTGCTCATCGCGCATGTCGGCGACATCGTATGCATCAAATCCGCGCAGAGCCGACCGTATTCCGGGCCACTTGGCCTCGACGACCCGCCACGACATTCCTGACTGAAAGACCGCCTTGCTCATCACTTCAAGATAGTCGCCGAGGGACTCAGGTTCGATTTGCTTGGGCGTTTCATATGCCGGCATGGGTAGTCTCCATCTCGAACAACGGTTGGTCGGCGAGGCTCATCTACAGGGGAAAAGACAATTCAGAGAAGAATCTTGGCAGGAGCAATGGAGATAACACCCCAGGCATCCCAGCTCGGATTGGTTGCTTACAGGGCGGTCAGTTCCGAGACAGCGTTTGTCGACTACTGACCGCATTGTGCCGTGACGTTTGCTTGGAGAAATAGGCGACAGGTTACGACGCTTGGACCCTTCTTCTTCTAAGTTAATGTAATCACAATTGGCAAAGCTCGCGTCTAGGCTCACAAGCGTTCCGAATCAGCCAAGATTGCTTGATAGCAGCACGAGCGACGCCCGACCAAACTACAAAAGAATCCAGGTTTTCCGACCCCGCCGCCTCAAGAATGGTGCTTGTAATACCCAGTCCCAGTTTCTTCGATTCGGGAGAAGTTGATATGAAATCAGCTTGGCTGTAGGCAATAGGCCGCTTATGGAATATCCTCTGACAAACCGGTCTATTCCCCAGCGTCATCAGTATCCATCCGAACGTGCCATTGATCGATCAATTGATGGAATTCTTCTAATTTGGGAACTAGGCTAACAGCTTTTGCAGGGTCCCAATATAGAGCACTTTCAGCTGTGAATATGATGAGGCTTTTGCTTTTCGAATTCACTCTAATCAATTCTGGTCTGTTCTCTAACTCTTCGCCAAAAGAGCGTAGTATTCGCCCAATATCCTTCAATTCACTTCGCAGCCGCTTGCCTTGATCAATAAGCTCTATTGGTAATCCTCGATCCATAATCGTAATTACTTTCCTAGTCTTGGTCGGCCTCGAAGGGCAAA
>CAXXUG010000011.1:0-141507 GCA_963664835.2 Chloroflexota bacterium
CGTCGATTGCAGGGAGTGACAGCGCCGACAAACCGGCAAACCTGCCGACGTCTCAGTTGAACCTAAAAACTCCGTAGAGGCGGGTTTAAAACCCGCCTGGGGCCGTGTGGAAAACCACAGTTTCTGCCGCCTCAGACAAAGGCGTCGAACGCCCCTCGTCGGCGCCGTGGCGATGGTAAGTGTAGCGCGGTCGAAGACTACGCGAGGCGAGGGGCTTGTCCCCCGTCACCTTGTACATCTTCTCTTGCGGCCTTCGCAAACCCCAGGTAATTCTCTAGACAGATTCAGAAACCCAAAGAAGACACTCGGCGCGTTCGGTATAATTTCGAAACATTGCCGACTCTCCACCATCGGGCCGTGCAACGTGAACGAGCTTCCAGCGACTTAGGAGCATCACTATGGTTACCACGGAACAGCTAGCTCACTTCGAGACTTTTGGCTTTCTGGCGTTGCGCCAGGCATTTAACCGGGAAGAAATAGGCGCGATCAGCGAAGAGTTCGACAGGCTGCTGGACCAGGATCGGCAAGGGCAGCCCTTTCCCGGCGAGTCGAGGCAGTCGCTCTATGGGATAGCAGAGAGGAGCGACCTGCTGACCGGCTTGGTCGAGGACGATCGAATATACGGGACCATGGAAGGCCTGTTCGGGCCGGGGTTCCACTGGCTCTGCTCCGAGGGTAATCTGTATGTCGGCGACACTGCCTGGCATCCGGACGGCACCAACCTGGAGTTCCGGCCGATGAAAGTATCGTTATACTTGGATCCCCTGAGAAAAGATACCGGATGCCTGCGGGTGATACCTGGATCACACAAGTTGCCGTTCCACGAAGCCCTAAAGTCGGGCGTGCTGTTCTCAGGAACAACTTGGTTCGAGAAGTTCGGCATGGAGGGCTCAGAGGTGCCGGCATTTCCTTTGGAGTCCGAGCCCGGCGACGTACTGTTCCTTAACATGAACCTCTGGCACGCGGCCTTCGGAGGTGTGCCCGGCCGTCGTCATTTGGCCGTAAACTTCGTGCCTGAGCCCACGACCGAGGAGCACGAAGCGATGTTGCGACGCAACCATGAGGGCAATCTGGGCCATATCAAGAGATTGCAGTACAGCCAACCTGGCCGCGTGTTCACCGATGAGTTTCTCCACAGCGACCGGCCGCGAATTCGCCGGCTGGCCTCTAAGTGGGTAGAGCTAGGCCTTAATTAGAGGCCGGCAATGAGGCCTCCTGTCCAGGTCGATCGGTGGGGTGATCCCACTAGGCGCTCGGTTGGCAACCTCCGAGGTCTTGACTGGCGGCAATGTGAACAATAAGATGCACGTTATTATGGCTAAATCGGTTTAGCAGGAGGTGGTGATCCGATTACGAATTGTCGACCCATTGCTCGTATAAGATGGGACGCGATGGATTTAGTTCCGATTGTTACGTATTTGAAACGGGAGGCAAAGAGGAATGTTACATAGAAACTTAAGTCGACGCGCATTTCTTGCCGGCGTGGGAGCGACAGCCACGCTGCCAATCTTGGCGGCGTGTCAGCCAGAGGTGGTTGAGAAAGTCGTCGAGAAACCGGTAGTTGTGAAAGAGACCGTAATCGTCGAAAAGCCGGTTGAAGTCGAGAAAATCGTCGAAAAGCCGGTCGAAGTAGAAAAAGAAGTCGTAGTAGAAGTAGAAAAGGAAGTCGTCGTAGAGAAGGAAGTCGTCGTCGTCGCGACGCCGGCGATGGAGCCGAAGCCGGACCTCAGATTCTCACACTGGTGGGGAGATACATTCCAGAAGAAGGCGACGATTCTTCCTCTGTACAAGGAGATGTTCGGGGTACAGATCAACGACGAACCGACTGGATGGTCGCAGTATTCTGACAAGCTGCTGACCCAGCTTGCCGGCGGCGTTGGACCGGACATTGTGATGTCCAACGTTAACTTCAACGGCTTCTTCTTCCCAAGGTTGCTGAACGCGCAGTTGGACGAAGCTTTGAAGGCACACGACGTAGACATGGACAAATTTACCGCCGACCCCCGCAGGGAAAACGGTTACAGGGGCAAGATCTTCGGCCTCAATATTTTCTACCGCAATCCCCTGATCATCAACGTCAACAAGGCGCTGGCCGATGAGGTCGGCGTGAAGCTCCCCGAGTGGGGTTCAGACTACAGCAAGTCCGATCCCGAGTTTGACACCTGGAGCAGGGATACCTTCGTCGAGTGGCTGAAGGCAGGTACCAAGCGCACGTCCGACGGTAGAGTCGAGCAGTACGGGATTGGTTCCACCTTCTCCAACTTCAGTACCGACTTCAACTATTGGGCGGTGGACAACGGCGGCCAGATGTTCCCCAACCCTTGGGGCTACGAGGATGACGAGTGTCCTCGTGAACTCACCCGAGTTCGTGCAGACGGCCACCGAGTATACCGATATGGTGCTGAAGCACAAGGTCGCCCCCACCATCGAGGCCGCCAAGGCGGTCGAGGGTGGAATGTACCGAGCTGGTAAGGCGATGGCCGTTATCGCTTGGGCCGGCGGGCATAACTACTCCGGTCAGAGTTTCGAACAGACAGCGATTCATCATCCCTTCAACAACGTGCGGTCGTCGAGCTTTGGCGCCGACTATTGGCACGGCTAACAATGCTACCAAGCATCGTGACGAGGCGGTGGACTTTGTAGTTCGCGCCCCGACCAACTTCGACATAGCTCACGCTCTCACGTTCGTCGCCAGTGTGCCGTCCTATGAGCCAAGGAAGCACATGGATATTCTTACCTACGAGGACCAGGACAACCCGACTCGGTTCCTGACCCAGGCGGAGATCTGGGCTTCACGATGTCTGTCGCCCGGAGTATCACATTCTCCTCAGTCGCAGGAGAAGGTTGAGGTATTCCCCGATTGGCGCGGTAAGGCACCGTTGTTCTACAACAGTGCTATGAGAACCGCGGCCGAGAGCATCCTCATCGGTGAGGCCACGCCGAAGGAAGCCTTGGATATCGCCAAGGCAGATATCGACGCGCAGCTTAAGAAGGTACGGTTCTAGTAGTACTGGACTGCCCTTAGCTAATAGTGCGGTATAAGGGCCCACTTTCGCCGGCGGCAAGGTCGGTGAGCGTGGGTCCTTTTTCGCCTTGCCGATGCGCGTACAATTTCGCGAGTGGGCCTGTTTCCTACGCTGTGATTAATGCAAGATGACGTGGGGTTAATCGTATGAGTTCCGCATCAGTCACGATCCAACGCCGCAGAGGAATGACTCGGCGCGAGTGGCGGGATACTATCGATGGCTATCTGGGTCTGCTCCCTTGGATAATCGGATTCTTGGCCTTTACCCTGGGGCCGATGATCTTCTCGGTCTACGTTTCATTCAGCCGTTACGAAGTCTTGACTCCTCCGGAGTACATCGGCGTTCAGAACTACGTAGAGATGGTCAACGACAAGCTGTTTTGGCAGTCGTTGAAAGTTACGGCAATCTACGTGCTCGGTGCGGTCCCGATCAACGTCATCGTCGGATATAGCCTGGCCCTGCTGCTGAACAAGAAGGCTGTCGGACTCTCCTTCTGGCGGACCGCTTACTACATGCCGGCCGTAGTGCCCGGATTGGCCACCGCCTACCTGTTTGCCTGGATGTTCAACAGCGAGCTCGGGCTCATAAATGGGGCGCTCCACTCAATTGGAATTCAGGGGCCACTGTGGTTCGGATCCCGTGAATGGGTAATTCCGGCGTTTATGCTGATGCATATCTGGATAGCCGGCGGAGGGCTGGTGCTCTACCTTGCGGCGCTCCAGGGGGTGCCAACTACGCTTTACGACGCCGCGGTAGTTGACGGTGCCGGCGCCTGGCAGAGATTCTGGAACGTAACCTTGCCACTGACGTCACCCGTTGTCTTCTTCGTCTTCCTCACTGGCATGATCGGTTCTTTCCAGGTGTTCACCGGTGGATACGTCATCACCGGTGGAGGCCCGGCCAACGCGTCTCTATTCTACGTGCTCAATCTCTATCAACAGGGCTGGAAGTTCTTCCACATGGGATACGCCGCGGCATTGGCATGGGTGCTCTTCCTGATCGTCTTCTTGTTAACTCTCCTGACCCTATTCGTCTCGAAGCGGCTCGTCTACTATGAGTACTCCAATTAGCGGCCAGCCGGTAGGCGTAATGCTGTCCGCCGCTCCCTAGAGTCCATCCAATGACATTGGAGAGGTCCACCGCGAGCGGAGCCGGTGTCGCTAAGGTGGGTGTTGTGCCGCGGAGGACTCGGCGTTTGGCCGAGCGGGCCGTCGGGCAGGTTTCCCTCTATGTCGTCCTATTCGTCGGCTTAGTAATATTCACCGCGCCGCTCTATTGGTTGATCAGCAGTTCCTTCAAGCCGGAAGGGGATGTCTTCGAGTATCCTCCAAACTTCCTCCCAAGCCAGATCCTGTGGGACAACTATCCGCACGCTCTTTCCCAGTTTCCTGCCATTCGAGCGCTGAAGAACACGTCCATCATAATAGTGACGGTGGAGTTCGGCCGGCTGCTCACCGCCAGCATGGCGGCCTTCGTCTTTGCCCGCATACGTTTTCCCTTCAGGGACAAGCTATTCCTCGTCGTGTTGAGCACAATGATGATCCCCTACCACGTCACGTTGGTCCCCCAGTACTTGATCTTCAAGGACTTGGGAATGATCGATTCTTTGTATCCGCTGATCTTGCCCAATCTGTTCGGCGGCGGAGCTTTCTTTATCTTCCTTCTGCGGCAGTTCTTTCTGACAATTCCCCAGGACTACGACGATGCTGCTCGGATCGACGGTTGCGGGAACTTCGGAATCTACTGGCGTATCATCTTGCCGATATCCCTGCCCGCCATGGGTGCGGTCGCGATCTTCACGTTCATGTGGACTTGGGAGGACTTCCTCGGTCCGATCATTTTCCTGAACTCACCGGAGAATCACACGGTCGCGGTCGCCTACACCCAGTGGCAAAGGTCGCCCCAGCATTTCGGATTCAAGCACAACTGGAATCACATTATGGCCATCGGAACTTTGGTGACTCTTCCGCCGGTTGTCGTGTTTTTCTTCGCCCAGCGGTATTTCATTCAAGGAGTCGTCGTTAGCGGCATCAAGGGTTGAGTGCTTGGGCGCCAAAGACCCGCATCGGTCGTAGGAGCATGCCGTGGGATCACAGTCGATCAATCGGCGAAATGCCGTGCCACGAGGCCCGGAGACCGTTCATTGATACCGAAAAGACTGGCTGTGCTCCCAGTCAGTGCGCCTAAACGCATATACCTCTCCGAACAGACTCGGCGGACAACCGAGCGAGCGATCGGGCGAGTGTTGCTGTACCTGGTTCTGGCAGTGGGAGTGGTCCTGTCTCTCGCGCCTATGTACTGGTTGGTGGCAAGCTCTCTCAAGCCGGAAGGGGATGTATTCGAGTACCCTCCAAATTTCCTCCCAAGCCAGATCCTTTGGTACAACTACGTTGAGGCGATTGATTCCTTCCCGGTGGTCAACTCGCTGAAGAACTCGGCGTTCATTATTGTCACGGTGGAGTTGGGCCGGCTGCTCACCGCCAGCATGGCCGCCTTCGTCTTCGCGCGAGTACGCTTTCCCTTCAGGGACAAGCTATTCCTCCTGGTATTGAGCACGATGATGATTCCCTACCACGTGACTCTGGTCCCTCAGTACTTGATATTCCGCGATCTGGGTTTGATTGACACGCCGTACCCCCTGATCTTGCCCAATCTATTTGGCGGCGGCGCGTTCTTCGTCTTCCTGCTCCGGCAGTTCTTCTTGACGATCCCTCAGGACTATGACGATGCTGCTCGAATCGATGGGTGCGGCAACGTCGGCATTTACTGGCGCATCATTATGCCGATATCATTGCCGGCGTTGGGAGCGGTGGCTATCTTCACGTTCATGTGGACCTGGGAGGACTTTCTCGGCCCCATCATTTACTTGAACTCGCCCGACAATCACACCGTCGCAGTCTCCTACGTGAATTGGCAACGCGGGGGCGCAGTGTATGCCTACCTGAGGAATTGGAACCATATAATGGCGATGGGTACGGTCATCACCCTGCCGCCGGTCCTGGTGTTTTTCTTCGCTCAGCGGTATTTCATTCAGGGCGTGGTCGTCAGTGGCGTGAAGGGCTGAATGACTTGAATGCGATAGGTCCATAAATAGTGGTAGGAGCGTGCCGTGGAATCAGACTTGGCGGATAGGCTAGACGCGGGCCCCACAGTGCGGAGGCCGTTCCGTGATCTCAAAAAGGCCGGCTACGGTTCCGGTTACCGTGTCTAAGGGCGGATTCCTCTCGGATCGGACCTGGCGGACGACAAATAGAGTCACCGGGCGAGTTCTGCTCTACTTGGTTCTGGCACTTGGGCTCGTGATATTTGTCGCCCCAATGTACTGGTTGGCGGCTAGCTCGCTTAAGCCGGAGGGAGATGTCTTCGAATATCCTCCAAACTTCCTCCCCAGCCAGGTCCTTTGGAGTAACTATCCCGAGGCCATTGCTTCCTTTCCCCTGGTCAACTCGGTAAAGAACTCGGCGTTCATCATCGTCACCGTAGAATTGGGCCGGCTTCTCACCGCCAGCCTGGCCGCCTTCGTCTTCGCGCGAGTACGCTTTCCCTTCAGGGACAAGCTCTTCCTCCTGGTATTGAGCACGATGATGATTCCCTACCACGTGACTCTGGTTCCTCAGTACCTGATATTCCGCGATCTGAACCTGCTTGACACACCGTATCCTCTGATCTTGCCCAATCTATTTGGCGGCGGCGCGTTTTTCGTCTTCCTGCTCCGGCAGTTCTTCCTGACGATCCCGCAGGATTATGACGATGCCGCGCGAATCGATGGATGCGGCAACTTCGGCATTTACTGGCGCATCATTATGCCGATATCATTGCCGGCGTTGGGAGCGGTGGCAATCTTCACGTTCATGTGGACCTGGGAGGACTTTCTTGGTCCGGTGATATACCTGAACACGCCGGACAATCACACCGTGTCTGTCGCATACGTTAACTGGCAAAGAAAGAGCGGCATGACGTATGCTTTCTGGAAGAATTGGAACCATATAATGGCGATGGGTACCGTCATCACCCTGCCGCCGGTCCTGGTATTCTTCTTCGCTCAGCGGTATTTCATCCAGGGCGTGGTCGTCAGTGGCGTAAAGGGTTGAATGACTCGAATGCGATGAGTCCATACTAGTTCTAGGAGCGTGTCGTGGAATCACAATTGACCGACGTAAGTAACGCGCTTGCTCGGAGACGCAGGACGTCCGCGTGGGCTTTGTCGAAGAGGATCACTGGGCGCGTGTTTCTTTACCTCTCGTTGCTCGCCGGCCTCGTGCTCTTCGCCGCACCACTTTTTTGGTTGATCAGCACCTCTCTCAAACCAGAGGGGGATGTCTTCGAGTATCCGCCGAACTTTCTCCCTTCAGTGATTCAGTGGCACAATTTTCCCGAGGCCATTTCCCGATTCCCGTTGGTCAACACCGTTAAGAACTCTGCGTTCATTATCATCACTGTCGAGATTGGCCGGCTGCTGACCGCAAGTATTGCCGCCTTCGTTTTCGCGCGAATTCGATTCCCATTTCGAGACAAGCTCTTCCTATTGGTGTTGAGCACGATGATGATCCCTTATCACGTGACGCTGGTCCCCCAGTATCTGATCTTCCGCGATATGGGAATACTTGACTCGCCCTATCCTCTGATCCTGCCCAATCTGTTCGGTGGTGGTGCTTTCTTCATCTTCCTGTTGCGCCAGTTCTTCCTGACCATTCCCCAGGACTACGATGACGCAGCCCGCATCGACGGTTGTGGAAACTTCGGAATCTATTGGCGAATCATCTTGCCGATCTCCTATCCGGCGTTGGGAGCAGTGGCTATCTTCACGTTCATGTGGACCTGGGAGGACTTTCTGGGCCCCATCATCTACCTGAATTCACCCGAAAATCACACTGTCGCGGTCGCTTACGTGAACTGGCAGCGCGGTGGCCCAATCCAGGGTACCTTCCTGAAGATGAGTTGGAACCACATCATGGCTATGGGCACGGTGATAACCTTGCCTCCGATCCTGGTGTTCTTCTTCGCCCAGAGGTACTTCATCCAGGGTGTGGTAGTCAGCGGCATAAAGGGTTGACCATCGTGTCCGGCGATCTCGATTGGCGGATCCGTAGCTCGGCGCAATAGTTCTTGGTGCAAAACGGAGCGAGATTTTGGGATTCCAGGTAAATCCGCAACAGTTCTTGGAAGATGGCTACCTCGTCCTGCGTGGAGTTATACCGCCCGGACAGTTGAAGGAGCTTCGAGCCAGCTTTGAAATCTTAGTCGACCGGCAGAGGGCAGTCTGGGCCCGCGAACGCCGGCCCGGCGATCCTCCCGGTGGCGTATGGGAGACTCACAAGCAACCCCGGCTGAAATTTGACACCGTCGTCGACGAATCTACCGCCAACACGGTCGAGTTTTGCATGGGCGAGAGTACGCTGGGCGTCAGCCGGCAGCTCATTCGCGGGCAGGAGGTTGGCTTCCACGAGTTGCTGCTCCTGTGCAACCCGGTCCGCGACCACGGTCCCGACCGGTGGCACCGCGACACCAGCCCGGCGGTGGATGCGCCGATGCAGGGCCTGGCAACCGACTTGATGGCGAATGGTCCCGGCTACGTTCAGTGGAATGTACCCCTCTACGATGACGACGTGCTGTGGGTCATCCCCGGCAGTCACCGGAGAGACAATACCGAGGAAGAAGAGCGCCAATGGATGGAGGACAACCGTGCTCCTCTGCCCGGCGGCATCCCAGTCGAACTCGAAGCCGGCGATGCGGTCGTGTACACCAACTTCATCCTGCATTGGCCCAGCAACTACAGCTCCAAGCTCCGCCGGACGATGATCTTCGCCCATCAATCGTTCCTCGGTCCTCTCTATCGTTACTTCCACCTCTGGTGGGATCTTGGCTTTACCAGGAACCTGCCGGCCCATCTGCGAACGTCGTTCGAACATTGGGACCATTGCATTTCCCGGGAGCACGACCTGATCGAATCGATGTACCGTGCGATGATCGACCGGGACGCCGCCGGATTTCAGGAGGCATTGATTGGCCTCCACTCCGGCGAAGTCGGCCGGATGGTCTGCGTTGTCATTTTGTGCAAAGTCGCCCAAAAGCTCTATCAGATGACTCGTCCCGACTACGTGCATCCAAAAGGCCGCGACGCAAGCCTTCATCTCTACCAGGATATGGTCCGACGCTTTTCCCGAAATGAGATAGATCTGATCTGGCAGAGATTCGGCATACTGGATGCGAAGCTACAATCCGACGTGGAGCAGATTTACGCCGGCGCCCAGGGTAACCCTACGAAGTATCGAGGCTTTGAAATGCCGGCCAACTTTGAAGTTGAGGACTTCATCGCTAGTTGGAGCGCGGACAGGTAAGAGCGTCAGAGTCCGTCGCCGGCGAGGTTCGCCATTGGCTCGCAAGATGTACCGTTGAGCACTGAGCCGTACTCGTAACTATTGATTATCGGAGGTAGAGATGCAGATTACACAGCAGCAATTGAATCATTTTAGGACGTTTGGGTTCCTGGTCTTTCGCCAACTCCTCTCACCCGAGGAGGTGAAGCAATTCAGCGACGAGTTCGACACGGGCATCGAGCAGATTCGCGACGGTGAGCCGGTCAAAGACCCGACGGACGCCGCCTATCATTTCGCTTTCTTCACCAACTCGAACACGCCATTCATCGTCTCGTTGATGTCGGATCCTCGCTTTGTCGACGTCGCCGAGCAGCTGCTTGGCCTGCCGGTGCTGGGTGTTGCGCCGGAGGGAAACTTCTTTGTTGGAGACACCCGCTGGCACGCGGACGGTCGCATGTTCGGTTACACCGGAGTCAAATTCTGTGTCTACCCTGATCGGTTGGACGCAAGCAATGGGGCGTTGCGCGTGATTCCGGGTTCGCACCGCGAACCATTGCACCAGGAAATGGACAAGGCGCGCGCAGTGGGGATTAGCGCGTCGGACAGAAAACCTGGCGACGAGACGCGGGCGGTGTTCGGCGTGACTCCAGCGGATATGCCCGCATATGTATTCGAATCGGAACCGGGCGACGTGCTGGTGTTCAGACTTCCTCTCTGGCACGGTGCATTCGGCGGTGAAGTTCACCGGAGGCAGGGAGCCATTTGCTTCTATGAGGACCCCCAGGATCCGGCGACAGAGTCGGCGATCCAGGAGCAGATGCGCGGCAACCACCGTATGTTGCGGCGACGTATGATCGACGATCCCCGGGTCAAGGATCCGTCCGCAGTTGAGTACTATCCACCCTACTGGCGTACATTCGATAATCCGAAGCACCAGCGATGGATCCAACGGTGGTCCGAGTTGGGTGTGCTGGACCCGCCGGCCGACATTTAAGACCGGCCTGTTCACCGAGGAACCGCCGCAACTGAGCCGAGCCAACAGGTCTCCGCTCATTGGCACGAAAATGATGCGACGCTGCCTGGCGCGTGCTTGCCTTTAACCGGTCCCGCACTCGTCAATCCGGCCCCCCATTCGTCATTCCGGCGAAGGCCGGAATCCAGAGGGGCAGGGAGGGGAAATGTAGCGCGGGGGCTTGTCCCCCGCTCCAGGCAGACCGGCAACCAACCGTGGTCCCGAGCCACTGTGAGGAACACCCGTCAACCAGCGCACCCATTTTCATACCTTGGCGTTCATACCTTGGCGCGCCGGCGGCAGCCGGGATGGGCGATTACGATGAAAGCATGTCCCTGACTCCGATCCGGGATTGACCGCTTCGGCATCCTCTCGTTCGTGATCCGCGGCATTCCACTGTCAATCTTGCCCCCATACGTAATTCCTGCGAAGAGCCTGCCAATGCCCACGGGCAGTTGATCTAACCTCAACAAGAAATTACCCATTGACAAGACGAGAGTTGTCGTTTATCTTACCGATACTTCGTATCAAGTAGTTCTGATACATACTATCAATTACCTTCGATACTTAATCTTAATTGCATTCTCAGGAGGCTCGTGTGTTTGTTCGCGGACTTGTTCAAAGAACCCTGGTTGTCTTGGCCTTGATGATCTCATTTCTGCTCGCGGCGTGCGCAGCAGAACCGGCTCCCGATCCGACGCCGACGATAGTCGCACAAGTGCCTACCGTCGCACCAGAGCCTACTGTCGCACAAGAGCCCATGGTGGTCCGCGTCGTGACGACCACCAACTTCGTCGCCGATTGGGCGACTATCGTTGGCGGCGAGCGTGTGGAGGTGTTCGGCCTGCTGCCACCGGGGGCCGATCCTCACTCGTTCCAACCCGGAACGCGCGACGTGACGCGAATCGCGGACGCCGATTTGGTGCTCAGCGTCGGACTTGAACTCGAAGCCGGATGGCTCACGGAATTGGTGAAAAATGCCAATACTGATGAAAGTAAGCTTGTCGCCCTCGGCGAACTGATTGACCCGATCGAGTTTGTGGAAATCGGTGCCCACGAGGACGAGGAAGGCCACCACGAGGACGAGGAAGGCCACCACGAAGACGAGGAAGGCCACCATGAGGACGAGGAAGGCCACCACGAGGACGAGGAAGGCCACCACGAAGACGAGGAAGGCCACCATGAGGACGAGGAAGGCCACCATGAGGACGAGGAAGGCCACGACGACGAAGACATGGAAGGCCACCATGACGATGAGCATGATCATGCTCACGGTTTGTACGATCCCCATTTCTGGTTCGATCCCTTGCGTGTCAAGATCGCTGTCAACGAGATCGCGGCCCGGCTGGCAGCGATCGACCCCGATGGCGCAGACCTGTATCGGGAGAATGCGGCCTCCTACGTTACTGAGCTCGATGAACTGCACGCCTGGACGAAGGAGCAGGTTGACGCGATACCGTCCGACCGCCGGCTGCTTCTGACCTCGCACGACAGTTTTGCGTACTTTGCCCAGCTGTACGGGTTCAAAGTGATTGGCGCGATAATTCCATCACTGTCCACGGAGGTCGAGCCGACCGCCGCACACCTGGGCAGTCTCGTCGAGGCGATTGCCGATAATGACGTTCCGGCGATATTCGGGGAAACTACAGTGAGCGAGCGGGTGGCGCAGGCGATTACGAAAGAAACGGGCGCGAATCTGGTACGGCTATACACCGGTTCGCTCGGGCCCCAGGGCAGCGACGGCGATACCTATCTCGGGATGCAGCGCTCAAACGTGGAGAAGATTGTCGAAGCGCTGAAATGACGACGTTTTCCGAGGCCGCCATGCCATCGCTCGTCGTCGATGGCGTCACCGTAGAGTTCGGACGGTACAGGGCCCTCAGCGACGTGGCATTCACTGTGGAACACAGCACGCTCATGGGCGTGGTTGGTCCCAACGGCGCCGGCAAGAGCACTCTCTTCAACTCCATCGCAGGGTTGCAGCCGCTCAATGCGGGTACGGTACGGATTGTCTGCTCAAGGAGGCGGTGCAACGGATCTCTGGCCTACGTTCCCCAGCGGGAGAGCGTGAACTGGCGCTTTCCCGTGACGGTGTTCGACGTCGCGTTGATGGGACGGACTTCCAACCTTTCGTGGTTCCGCCGGCCAGGCGGTGCAGACCGGCAGCTTGTGCGCGAGTGCTTGGAGCGCGTCGACTTGTGGGAACAGAGATCCAAGTTGATGACCGAGCTGTCTGGCGGTCAACGTCAGCGCGCGTTCGTGGCCCGCGCTCTCGTACAAGGCGCTGACGTCTTAATGCTTGACGAGGCGTTCAGCGGCGTCGATATGGGCGCCCAGGAGGGATTGGTCAAGGTCCTACAATCGCTGCGAGATGAGGGCAAAATCATCTTGCTCGCCACTCACGACCTTACCAATCTGGCCGATCGATTCGACCAGGTGCTTTGCCTCAACCATCACGTCTGCGCCTGCGGTCCGCCGGCCGAGACTTTCACGCCCAAGGTGCTCGAAGAGCTCTACGGTGCCCACGGTATCCACTTCGCCCAGGACGGTGAGCAGTTCGAGGAGCGGGAAGCCTGATCGAGTTCATCACCGACCCCCTTCAGTACAGCTTCATGGTACGTGGCCTATTGGTCTCGGCACTGGTTGGGGTTATGTGCCCGCTTGTCGGTGCGTACGTCATCACACGTGGACTCTCCTTCATGGGAGACGCGCTTGCCCACGCCGTGTTGCCGGGGATGGTCATCGGATTCATCCTCGGCATTGGCCTTATCGCCGCGGTGCCCTCCGGCATCGCCGTGGCCCTTCTGATCGGGTTCGTCAGTCGTAGATCCGGCGTCAGCGAGGATACCGCGATTGGCATAATCTTCGCCGGCATGTTTGCGCTGGGCCTGGTGATGCTTTCCGCTGCTACCGGCATCAGATTGAACATCGAAGACTTCCTGCTTGGCCAGCCCCTCGCCGTGGCCTGGTCCGAGGTCTACACTGCTCTTGCTCTAACCGCCGCCGCGATAGCTGGGTTGTACTTGTTCCACCAACAGTTGGTATTGACCAGTTTCGATCCCGCGGGTGCGAGAGTCGTCGGCGTGCGCACAACTGCGATTGAGAACGTCTTGCTCGTGTTGTTGTCGCTGGTTATCGTCGTCGGCATCCTGGCGGTAGGGATCGTCTTGGTCATGGCGATGCTGATCACGCCGGCGGCGTCGGCTTATTTGCTTGTCAGGAGCTTCGTCTCGATGATGGTTGTAGGGGCGTTCATCGGCGTGGCGTCAGCCGTGTTGGGTCTTTACCTCTCGTACTATCTAAACATGCCGCCGGGGCCGGTGATGACCCTGGTTGCGACCGGTATATTCGTTGTTGCCGTTGCGTTTAAGCGAGTTCCACGGCTGAGCTTCTAGGGGAACACGCACTCAGGCAGGGGTCGCATTCTTGCTCTCCGCGCACTAATATCCTCGGTCCGGTCCTTCAAACATTCACCTCAACCGTTGCTCTAATGTTGCTAGAGCACCCTGAGTGCCCCAATGATTGGGCCGGTGCGTGAAATGTAGCGCCGGGCTTGTCCGCAGCATCGCCTGCCCACAAACCAACTCCCACCTACATGCCCGGACGCGCGGGCCCAGACCGGCGTGAGCGATTGCTATGAGGCTAGGGTTCCAGGGTTCGGCACCAACGTAGTAGTTACCATGAAAACAGACTCCGGCAATGACGGTGGAGACCAGTTCCTGCGACCCGGCGCTGCCAATCGTCACGTCGGCGAAGAGCTTGCCAATGCCCACGGGCAATTGATCTAATCTCAGTACGAGACACCCGTTGACAAAACGAAACCTGCAGTTTATTGTGCCGATACTTCATATCAAATAATTTCGATATTTCATAATCAACCGTATTCTCAGGAGGCTCGTGTGTTTGTTTGCGGACTCGCTCAAAGAACCCTGGTTGTCTTAGCCTTGATGATCTCATTTCTGCTAGCGGCGTGCGCCGAAGAGGCAGCTCCCGAGCCGACGCCGACGACCGTGGCAAAAGAGCCTATGGTGGTCCGTGTCGTGACGACGACCAACTTCGTCGCCGATTGGGCGACTATCGTTGGCGGCGACCGTGTGGAGGTGTTCAGCCTGCTGCCGCCGGGTGCCGATCCTCACTCCTTTCAACCTGGAGCACGCGACGTGGCACGAATCGCGGACGCCGATTTGGTGCTCAGCGTCGGCATTGGACTCGAAACAGGATGGCTAACCGAACTCATCAAGAACGCGAACACCGACGAGGCGAAGCTCGTTGCCTTAGGCGAATTGGTCGACCCTATCGAGTTCGTGGACATAGGCGTTGGTCACGGAGAAGAAGGCGACCACGAGGAAGAGGAAGGTGACCACGGCGAAGAAGAGGGCGAGAGCGAGGAAGAAGAAGGTCACCACGATGAGGAAGAAGGCGACGCCGAGGAAGAAGAAGGTCACCACGGCGAAGAAGAGGGCGACGCCGAGGAAGAAGAAGGTCACCACGATGAGGAAGAAGGCGACGCCGAGGAAGAAGAAGGTCACCACGATGAGGAAGAAGGCGACGCCGAGGAAGAGGAAGGTCACCACGAAGAGGAAGAGGGCGACCACGAAGAGGAAGGCGAACACCACGATGAGGGCGGTCACGGTTTGTATGACCCCCACTTCTGGTTCGATCCGCTGCGTGTCAAGATCGTTGTCAACGAGATCGCGTCCCGGCTGGCAGCCGTCGACCCCGAAGGTGGAGACCTGTACCGAGAGAACGCGGCCTCCTACGTTACTGAGCTCGATGAACTGCACGCTTGGACGAAGGAGCAGGTCGACGTGATACCGCCAGACCGCCGGCTCCTCCTGACTTCCCACGACAGCCTGGCGTACTTTGCCCAGCTGTATGGGTTCAAAGTGGTTGGCGCGATAATTCCCACATCACTGTCCACGGAAGTCGAGCCGACTGCCGCACACCTCGGCAATCTCGTCGAGGTGATCGCGCACAACGACGTTCAGGCTGTATTCGGGGAAACGACGGTCAGCGAGCGCATAGCAAAAGCGATTTCGAACGAGACAGGAGCGAAGCTGGTACGGCTGTACACCGGTTCGCTCGGGCCCGAGGGCAGCGGCGCCGATACCTATCTCGGGATGCAGCGCACAAACGTGGAGAAGATTGTCGAAGCGCTGAAATGACGACGTATTCCGAGGCCGGCACGCCATCGCTTGTCGTCGACGGCGTATCTGTCGAGTTCGGGGAGCACAAGACTCTGAGCGACGTGACCTTCACTGTTGCCCAGGGCACGCTTATGGGCGTCGTCGGACCCAACGGCGCGGGCAAGAGCACTCTCTTCAACTCCATCGCCGGGTTGCAGCCGCTCAATGCGGGCTCCGTAACGGTGTTTAGCTCGCGGAAGCGGAGCGGCGGCGCGTTGGCATACGTTCCCCAGCGGGAGAGCGTGAACTGGCGCTTTCCCGTCTCGGTGTTCGACGTTGCGCTGATGGGCCGAACCTTCAATCTCTCGTGGTTCCGGCGGCCTGGCAGGCGAGACCGAGAGCTTGTCTGCGAGTGCTTGGAACGGGTCGGATTGTGGGCCCAGAGGTCCAAACTTGTAACCGAGCTGTCCGGCGGACAACGCCAACGGGTGTTCGTCGCCAGAGCGCTCGTACAGGGCGCGGACGTTCTCATGCTTGATGAGGCGTTCAGCGGCGTCGATGTAGGCGCCCAGGAGGGATTGGTCAACGTCCTGCAATCGCTGCGGGATGAGGGCCGGATCATCCTGCTTGCCACCCACGACCTTACCAATCTGGCCGAGCGATTCGACCAGGTTCTCTGCCTCAACCATCACGTCTGCGCCTGTGGCCCACCGGCCGAGACGTTCACGCCCGAGGTGCTCGAAGAGCTCTACGGCGCTCACGGTATCCACTTCGCTCAGACCGGTGAGCAGTTCGAGGAGCCGGAAGCCTGATCGAGTACATCACCGACCCTCTCCAGTACAGCTTCATGGTCCGAGGCCTGCTGGTATCGGTCTTGGTGGGCGTCATGTGTCCCCTCGTCGGCGCGTACGTCATTACTCGTGGACTCGCCTTCATGGGAGATGCATTGGCCCACGCCGTGTTGCCAGGGATGGTCATCGGCTTCATTCTCGGCATTGGCCTCATCGCCGCGGTGCCCTCCGGCATCGCCGTGGCCCTTCTGATCGGCTTCATCAGTCGCCGGTCCGGCGTCAGCGAGGATACCGCCATCGGCATTCTCTTCGCCGGCATGTTTGCTCTGGGGTTGGTGATGCTATCCGCCTCGACCGGCATCAAAGTGAACATCGAGGACTTCCTGCTTGGCCAGCCACTCGCCGTCGCCTGGTCCGAGGTCTACACCGCCCTGGCCCTGACCGTCGCAGTGATCGCAGGGTTGTACATCTTCCACTATCAGTTGGTATTGACCAGCTTCGATCCTGCTGGTGCGAGAGTGGTCGGTGTGCGCACAACTGCGATTGAGAACGTGTTGCTCGTCTTGTTGTCGCTGGTTATCGTCGTCGGCATCCTGGCGGTAGGAATTGTCTTGGTCATGGCGATGCTGATCACGCCGGCGGCGGCGGCTTACATTCTTGTCAGGCGGTTTGTCTCAATGATGGTAGTTGGGGCGATCATAGGCGTGGCGTCAGCGGTGGCGGGCCTTTACCTTTCGTACTACCTCAACCTGCCGTCGGGGCCGGTGATGACCCTGGTTGCGACCGGCATTTTTGTAGTTGCAGCTGCGATTAAGCGAGTTCCGCGGCTGAGCTTCTAGGGGAATAAACACTCAGGCAGGAGCCGCATCATACCTCTCCTCCCACAAATATCCCCGGCCCGGCCCTTCAAACATTCACCCCAACTGTTGCTCTTATGTTGCTAAAGCACCATGAAGGCCCCAATTTTTGGGCGGTTGCGTGAAATGTAGCGCCGGGCTTGCCCACAGCATCGCCTGCCCACAAACCGGCCCCTCACCTACCTGCCCGGACGCACGCATGGTGACCGGTTTAAGCGATTGGTACGAAAATGGCCGGACTAGCTAACTTCCTCTAACTGGGACTTTTTTCTAGCCGGAAGAGGACATCGTAGGGCTGGGGCTTGTCCCCAGCCGCAGGCAGGTCGGCAACCAACCCTAGTCCCGAGCCACTGTAATAGGAGACCCGCCAACCAGTGCACCTAGTTTCATCCCTTGGTTTGCCGGCCGCTGCCGGGATGAGTGATTGCTGTGAGGCTAGGCACAAGCACTGGACCCGTCGTTCCGGCGAACGCTGGAATACGGAGGGACACAGGGGGATTGAGACAGACTTGCCGGCAAGGAATCGGACTCTCATCCCAATCTTGTCTTCCGATGCGGCGTTCGCAGCTGCAAAATGATGTTGGTGCGTCGAACAGGACCAGGGATCAAGTCATCTCGAGTCCAGAGATCGAAGCGAGGGATCGGAGGCGCCCAATCATAAGTGCCGCGCGTTCGCGCGAGCGAAGGCATGAGGACTTCAGGCGACGGCGTGGCCGCCTCGTTTCACATCCCGCCCGGCCGGTACGCGTGTTCTAGGTGATCGACGTGGTGCCTCTCGGTGCAAGTGGCCGCCGATTTTTCCAGTTGGATCGTGACGTGGCCGATGCCGTACTTGTCGTGGATGATGCCCTGCATGCGTTTCAGGAGCACTTCCATGTCTCCCTCGTAGGATGGGTCGACGACGATGTGCGCGGTAAAGGCTTCGCTTCCCGAGGTAATCGTCCACACGTGGACATCGTGAATGATGGTCACCCCTTCTAACTCCTCGACGTCGCTGCACAGCCTGTAGACGTCTATGTGCTCGGGTGTTCCTTCAAGCAGAACTCGGAACACCTTCGTGACCAGCCGCCAGGAGCTGAGCATTATCAGTATCCCGATGAGGATGCTCAGGATCGGGTCGATAAATGCCCAACCCGTCGTAAGAATCACGATCGCCGAAATGACTACGGCTACCGATCCCATCAAGTCTGCCATCACGTGCTGGAACGCGCCCTCCACGTTGAGGCTATGCTCCGCCGATCGGTGGAGTATGTATGCAGTTACTAGGTTAATCACGAGTCCCCCAACACCCACGACCAGCATTGGGACGCCGTCTATGTGTTGCTCTCCACCGGTGAACCTGTGGAAGGCCTCGAAGAGTATCCAGCCGACGATCAACCAAAGTGCGAGAGCGTTGATCAGTGCGGCTATTATCTCCGTGCGGAAGTAGCCGTAGGTGCGATCGACTGATGCTTCCCTCTCCGCGATCCACATAGCGAATAACGCCATTGCGATCGCGGCCGCGTCTGTCAGCATATGGCCGGCGTCCGCGATGAGTGCCAAGCTGCCCGAGATCAAGCCACCTACTACTTCCGCCACCATGTAGGTGGAAATCAGTACTAGCGAGATGACCAGACTGCGCTTGCTCGCCCCCCTCAGTTCGTGCGCGTGGTCGTGCCCGCCAAAACCGTGATGGTGATGATGATGTCCATGCCCGTGGTCGTGGTCATGGCCGGCGTGGTCGTGGTCATGGCCGGCGTGGTCGTGCCCGTGGTCATGGTCATGGCCGGCGTGGTCGTGCCCGTGGTCGTGGTCATGGTCATGGCCGGCATGGTCGTGCCCGTGATCGTGGCCACTACCAGAGGACATAGCTCCACCTCTCCCTGGCGGCCGGACCGGACCGGTGGGCCGCAGACGCTTAGGTTACTTCACAAAGACTGGACCGCATAGTTGTTGCCGACACCACTGCTTGGCGCGGTACCCCGACCCCTTATTCGGACAACACCATGCCACCCAGCAAGCCTCTTGCCAAACGGCACACGATCCGTCGGGGTCAACCATTCTGTCTCTAGCTACGAGCGTCCGCAGCCAAAGACAACAACAAACGCAATTCCGCCGGATCCCCTCATCGAACTCGAAAACCCCGGCGAGGCGTTGCGTTTGTTATGAACAGGCGCTATTCAGATCGACTAGTGCGTGTGCCCGTGGTGCTCGTGACCGTCGCACTCGTGCGGGTCGTGCACGTGCCCCGGCTCGTCGGCGTGATGGCAGTGTGTGTCGCACTCGTGTTCGTAATGATCGTGCTCGTCGGCGTGGTGCTCGTGACCGTCACACTCGTGGATGTCGTGCACGTGCCCCGGCTCGTCGGCGTGGTGCTCGTGGGTATCACACTCGTGGATGTCGTGGACTCTTCCTACCGCCATTTGGCAACCTCCTCCGTTTGTGAAAATTTACACAATCCTAGCACGGGCAAACGGATTGTCAAATCCCTGCCAAAATAGAGACGTAGTCTCATTAGTACACTGGCATCAAGGCCAAAAACACACCATTTTCTAAATGACAATTGACGTCGTAATGCCTTAGAAATTCGGATGATGGAGGATGGCGTGACCTTTACGTGTATTACCTGTAATAATAGATACGCAGTCTCAATAAGTCATGGGTATTAAGGGCAAGGAATTCAGCTATTTCTGAACAACTTCTCACTGGTTTTGTCCGAGGGATTCGGCTGATTAAGGACGGTGTCACCAGCATTTCTATTTGCCTGCGGTAGGGTTCGCAGCGCGAATTCGATTCCGAGGAAAACGGGGACGGGTCTGACTGTGCCGAGCTTACGGACATCATTACTCCTATCGGCGACCGATTCGTGGCGCCGGCGCCCCCGGCGTCGATTCAGAGCGCATGGCCCAGATCAGGTGAGAGCTGGAAGTACCGAGATTAGTTCATAGAGGGTCCGGATCTGGCTCTTCGGTTCCTCCTGCCCATCCGGCCAGGCGATCGTGCCCCTTAGCCAAACCGAGTTCACTCCCGCTGCCGAAGCTCCAAGGACGTCGTTGACCGGGTGATCGCCTACGAACCAAGATTCCGCCGGCTCGGCGCCTAGCCTTCGCAACGCGAGTTCAAATATGCGCCGGTCGGGTTTTACCAGGCCCACCACTTGAGATACGACTATGGTTTTGAAGTACGATCGAATACGCAGCGCGTCAATCTTGGCGTTCTGTGCGCGGGCGTCGCCATTCGTGATAATTCCCAGCTTGAGCTTCCTAGAGCGCAGCTCGTCCAGCGTGGTGTACAGCCCCTCCATCGGCTGGCTGATCTTGGGAAACTCGGTCCTCCAGTAATCTATCAGTTCGTCCAACTGCGGCCGGCTGCGCCACGGCAGGATCTCAAGTAGCTCGGCCATCGACTCGTCCTTCGGCCGGTATCCGTCCCGGTCCGCCCGCCTTATTGTCTCGGTCAGTGCCGCGACGGAGATCTCTCCTAGAGGGCAGGAATAGTCCGCAGCAAAGACCTCGGCGAATCTCTCGATCGAAATCCGCCGGTCGTTTAGGGTGCCATCGAGGTCGAAGAGGACCGCTGACAGATTGGACTCGCCTGCCACTACGCTCCCGGCAGAGGTAGATTCGGGTTCGTAGCTGGCTTTGAAACCTGCATTTGTCTCTGCCGTCATCGCTTCCGTTCGGAATCCCGGCCGTGCTCCGTGCCGGCCACGGCAACTGGTATCCGAGGCTTGCTACCGCCTAACATGTGAATCACCGCTGACGACTACGCCCCCACGGCCTGCCGGTAGTTCTGGTAGATGATGTGAGTTCCTAGCGGTGAGATGGAGCCGGTTTCCGGATCCGGCCGCAGCCCAAGTGGCTCGCTCAACCGATCGAATACCTCGCCGGCGATCTCTAGAAACGACCTATCGGGGTCCGCGTTCGTGACCTCGTAGGTTGTGTCCCCGTACTGTCGGGCCACCTCCCGGCACTTGTGCAGATACTGCCGGCCGGCCGGCCTGTACTTGATCGACTCGCGTGTCATACCGGGCACAGTGTAATGATGGCCCTGGCACAGTAGATTCAGGTCCAGGTCGAGCAGTCTTTTCAACGACGCGTCGTACACGGCCGGATCCATCACAATCGGCACCGTGCCTTCGCTTGCGCTGTTGCCAGGAGCAGAGTCCCCCGTAATTGCGATGCCCTCGCGTTCCCAGTAAAGGCTGACGCTACCGGGCGAATGCCCGGGGGTATGAATGACTCTCAGCTCAATTCCGCGTCCAAGATCGATCACGTCACCGTCGTTCAAGAGCCCGGTGAAATCGGGAGGTTGGCCCATCATCAGGTGTAACTCCCTTCTTCCGGCTTCGATCTCGTCCTCTAGTCCCCATAGGTCCAGCATCGGCAGGAGCATCGAGTCGAACAGCCAGTCCGGGTCGACGATCTTCTCCTCGGCCGGATGGATCAGGATCTCGCAATCAGGCGCCTCCCGGCGCACCGACTCATTGCCGCCGGCGTGGTCCCAGTGCCCGTGCGTGTTGATGATCACGTCGACATCGGCGAGCGTGCGGCCGATGTTGGCCAGCGCCGGCGCGATGTATTTGTGAGGATCGGGCGCCGTGCAGGTGTCGACCAGTGCCAACCTCTCGCCTTCCAGCAGGTACACCTCGGTATGGTCAACTACCCGATCGACTCCCCAATAGCAACCGATCTGGGTGATCTGTGGGTGAAACTTGAAGTCGATGTGGTTGTAGAGCGGGTCCATCTTTACCCTCCGTCTCAGTTTGTCGAACCAAATGTTTGATTACGGCATCCGTTTCTTTCGGGAGCGCGACACTCGCTGTCCCGTGACGTTTTACCGGCTATTCCGCCGGCTCGGATACCGTTATCTTTTGATTTACCGGCAAGTTCGTCAGCCTCTGCAAAACTCCGCTCGGCCATTTGATGAGTAGGTGGTCTACGCTTGTGCTATCGGCGAGCCCGAAGTGGGCCACCAGGCTGTGCTGCCCGAGGAAGGTGGTCCCACTCTGTATCTCGCGAATCTGTTTGCGCTCGCCGGCCTCGAGCACCAGCCGGGCGCCAATGCCGTCACGGTTGCTCCGGGTGCCGACCAACTGAACTTGCAACCAGCGGCTGCCGTTGCCCGAGTTCCGAAGGAGCACCGGCCTCTGATCCATATTGGCAACCAAAAGATCGAGAAAACCGTCGCCGTCGTAGTCGGCTACCGCCAATCCGCGGCCGCAGCCGGTGTGATCCGATTGAGTAATCTTGGAGACGTCACGAAAGGTGCCGTCTCCCCGGTTCATGAACAGTGCGTTGGGCTGGTCCGGCGGGTAACGTCCGTCCGGCATCTTTTCCGGGTAGAGTGTCCCGGCGACGAGGTAGAGATCCAACAACCCGTTATTGTCGAAATCCAAGAATGCGGTCCCCCATCCTATCGACTTGTCGCCCCCGATCATGCCCCGCCCCACCTCGGCCCGGTTGGTCATCTCCTCGAACGTGCCGTCGCCCCGGTTGCGGTAGAGAATGCTGCTGCCGATGTTGGACATGTACATGTCGAGTCTTCCATCTTCATCGAAGTCCCCAACCGCGAGGCCCATCCCGTGGATGGCCGCCCCCACCCCGGCTTTGTTCGTGACGTCCTTAAACATCCAACCATCGCCATCCGGGCCCTCGTTGCGGTAGAGAATATTTGGATGTACGTGTTGGCCGAAGTCATTTACCACGTACAGGTCCGTCCGGCCGTCGTCATCGTAGTCGAAGAATCCAACCGCCAGTCCCGCGCCGTGAATATCGTTCGGCCTTAGCGATGACGAAATGTTGCGAAAAGTCCCGTCCCCATTGTTACGGAACAGCTTGTGCCGGCGGGCGAGCGGCCTGTAAAAGTCCTCGCTGCCGGTCGGAGAGGTGTCGACGTTAACTTGCACCGGCATATTGTCGAACCAGTAGGCCACATAAAGGTCCAACTTGCCATCGCCGTCAAAATCGCCCCAGGCCGCCGAAGTAGGATGTCCATCCTCTATGTTCAGCAGCGCCGGCTTGGTCACGTCGGTGAAAGTTCCGTCACCATTGTTTTGATACAGCTTCAACCCTGTGCGAGTAGTCACCAGAAGATCGCAGTTGCCGTTGTTGTTGTAATCGGCACACGCGACGCCAACCGATATCGCGTCGGGATCGGCTACCCCAGCTTCCTCGGTCACGTCGGTAAACGTGCCGTCCCCGTCGTTGCGGTACAGGGCGTTGGCCCCGTTCGCATTGGTCATGAAAATGTCCGGCTTACCGTCACCGTTGTAGTCAAAGAACGCCACGCCGGCCTGTATCGCGTCCAATCGCCGATGAGACTTATGCTGAAAGGTAATCCCGGCCTGGTTGGTCACGTCCGAGAATGTCGGCAGTGCCTGCGTCGGGCTGCGCTCCGTGATTGTGAACCGGGCTGCTCCAATGGCGGCGATTATGCCGGCGGACCCCAGCATCAGCGTTCTCCGGGACACTCGCGGTGATCCATTGCTCGGCGCGCGTTCAACCTGTCGGACCATTAGCTCGCTCCATGCAGCCTTCAGGTCAGTGGCCAAGTGTCGGTGGAAACCTCCCAGCCAGAAAGCTCCTGCGATGAGTAGGTAGGTGGATGTGCTCAGAAGGAAATACGGCCAAAGGCCGGTGATGCCGGAAGAGTCGGCACGTCCGAAATCTATCAACTGCCAGACTCTTATCACGTGCTCGACCAGGTGATATCCCTGAAGCGCCAGGGCGATGCTCAGTAACCACCACGAGGTCATCCCTCTTGCCCACCGGTCGGGTTGATGAGCGTTGCTCAGCTTATAGATCAGGAAGAGCGTCCAGAAGAAAACAAGGCTGTACGCAAAGTGGAGCAGGTCTAAGTCGAAGTAGTGTCCGAGAATCCCTTTGACCTCGGAGGACTCGAGCACGAAACGTTCGAATAGCTGAACAATATGCTCGGCTTGTTGAATCCCCTGTACCAGCAGCGCCGTGAGAAACGCGATCGCAAGTGCGGGGTTTGGGAAATGCTGAACCTCGCCGGATTGAGGCGGCATTGTTGCCCGCCCGGCATCCTGCCCGTCCTCACCCGTTCGGTCGCCGCCGTCCATGACCGGATGCTTCTCCTCACCTTTGTGTTAGGGAAATAATAGCCGGGTGAATCGAGAAAACTGACCAAAGGTGCCAAGTAAACCGCGCCCGCAAGCCATTCGTTTTCGCGAGCAAACTTCGTATGCGCAGGGCACTCTCTCGAGCACATCCAGAGGCTCAAGTATACATTGGTGGTGTGGAGCACAATACTGTAAACTTCCGGCACTCTGTCAACGAAGAAATGAGCCGTTGGAGGACGCGATTCGATGAAGCTCTCCCCCCACCATATAGGAGTATCGTCGTGATTACCGCGGAGCAGCTGTCGTACTTCGAGACGTTTGGCTATCTCGTTTTGCCCCAGGCATTCAGCGCAGAGGAGATGACGGCTATAAGCGAGGAGTTCGACCGTCTGGTCGACGGAGAACGACAGGGAGCACCGTTTCCCGGCAAGACCAGGCAGTCGTTGTATGGGATTGCCGAGAGGAGTGACTTGCTGACAGGTTTGGTTGTTGAGGACGATCGCATATACGAAACCGTCGAGGGCCTGTTCGGGCCCGGGTTCTTGTGGCTCTGTTCCGAAGGAAACCTCTACGTCGGTGACACGAGCTGGCATCCGGACGGCACTAACCTGGACTATACGTCGATGAAGGTATCGTTGTACCTGGATCCGCTGACCAAGGATACCGGATGCCTGCGCGTGATTCCCGGGTCACACAGATTCCCATTTCACGAAGACCTCAAGCCAAGTCCGCAGGCCAAGGGAACGACTTGGTTCGAGAAGTTTGGGATGGAAGGGTCCGAAGTGCCGGCCTGCTCCCTGGAATCCGTGCCAGGCGACGTCCTTTTCATGGACTGCAATATCTGGCACGCCGCATTCGGTGGAGTCCCCGGCCGGCGTCACCTCGCCGTGAACTTCGTGCCTGAGCCAAAGACCGAAGAAAACGTCGCCAAGATGCGGAGCAACTACGAAGGAGACCTGGAACGCATTACGAGACTGCAGTACAGCCAGCCCGGCCGGCTGTTCACCGACGAGTTCCTCTACAGCGATCGCCCGCGAATTCGACGCCTGGCTTCAAAATGGGTAGAGCTAGGGTTGAACTAGAGCCGCTCCCTTCTGTCCCCGTTCGGTTGATGCTAGGAGTCCGGCAAGCCCCGGTACACTTGGGCGATTCCGACCGATTCGATGGTTTGGGTGCTTGACCCATTTTGATGCAAATAATAGTATTCGACTTACTGTAATGCCCGTTTAGGCAATGATCCACGGTATCGATTGCCAGGCAGTGTGCGAAAGGGGTGATACTAGAAAGATCGTTCGTCAACCGGTATTGACAGCAACCCGATTCACCAGAGTCAAGTTGCGATCAGTTTGAACTACATTAGGAGTTTTGAGGATTGTTCAAGCAAAATTTTAGCCGACGCGCTTTTCTAGCTGGCCTTGGTGCGACAGCTGCAATACCTATTATTGCTGCCTGCGAGCCTCAGATCGTTGAAGTTGAGAAAGTTCAGGTAGTAGAGAAAGAGGTACCGGTAGAGAGGGTCGTTACCCAGGTCATCCGGGAAGAGGTCGAAAAGGTCGTCACCGTCGAGGTTGAGAAGGCGGTCGAGGTCGAGAAGGTCGTCACCGTCGAGGTTGAGAAGGCGGTAGAGGTTGTAAAGAAGGAAGTCGTAGAGGTCGAGAAGGAAGTAGTCGTAGAGGTCGAGAAGGAAACGGTCGTAGAGAAGTTCGTAACAGCTATGCCCAAGGCGGCCATCCGCGGCGAGCTGGTTGCCACCCACTGGTGGGGCGACACCTTCAGCAGCAAGACGAACACCTTCGGACTGTACGAGCACAAGCATGGCGTCGTCATGGAGGACCAGCCAGCGCCTTGGGGCGGCTATCTGGACAAGCTGTTGACCCAGTTCGCCGGCGGAGTCGCGCCGGACGTGATGTTGGTGGACGTGTATTGGAACGGGTTCTTCTTCACAAAGAACCTGTTGGCGCCGCTGAATGACGTAATCAAGGCGCACAACGCCGATCCAGAGAAGTGGACGGTAGACCCGCTGAGGGAGAACGGCTACAAGGGTCAGATCATGGCCGTGTCGGTGTTCTTCCGCAATCCCCTGGTGATCAACATCAACAAGACGCTGGCAGCCGAGGTTGGGATGGACCTGCCGGAGTGGGGCCAGGACCTGTCGATTTCTAGCGCTAAGTTCGATACTTGGAACTGGGACAATCTGGTCGAGTTCGCCAAGGCCGGCACCAAGAGAATGAACGACGGGACCGTAGAGAACTACGGGATCGGCACCACGTTCCACAACTTCTACACGTTGACGATGGGGCGGGTAACCGACTACGGCGGCGCGCTCTTTGACGATCCCTGGAGCTACGAGGAGAACGAGTGCACCGTGAACTCGCCAGAGGTGGTGCAGGCGGTGCAGGACCACGTGGATATGGTTCTGACGCACAATGTTGCTCCGACGATCGAGGCGAGCAGGGCGATTGAGGGCGGAATGTATCGGGCAGGCAAGGCGACGAGCGTCGTGGCCTGGGCCGGCGGACACAACCTCCACAGCATGAAGTTCCCCCAGGGCGTGATCCATATGCCTTGGGACAGGAAGCGTGCGGTGAGCTTGGGCGGCAACCACTGGGCGGCAAACAGGGAGTCGAAGAATCGAGACCTGGCCGAGGAGTACGTCGCGAAGAGCGCCCTGGACCAGGATATGATGCGCGAGATCACGTTCGTGGCCAGCGTACCGTCCTACGATGCGAGATTCCACATGGACGCGCTGACCTACCGCGAGCAGGGAGCCGAGCGAGAGCGATTCCTGGAGCAGGCCGAGGTTTGGGCGTCACGATGCCAGTCGCCGGGCGTGTCGCACTCGCCGCAGTCGCTTGAGAACATAGAAGTGTTCCCGGACTGGCGAGGAGGCAAGGCTCCGATCAAGACGGTCGAGTTCTTGAACGCGGCTGTGCAGAGCGTGTTGATCGGCGAAAACACTGTTCAACAGGCGATGGACGACGCGAAGAGGAAGATCGACGCGGAGTTGCAGAAAGCTTCTTCCTAGCAAAGCAAAGCTCGCAGAACGCGCGAAAAAAGGCCGGCAATTGCCGGCCTTTTTCGCCAAGTTGGCCCATCCATATGATCGGCCGGTGCTCAGGGACGGGTAATGAGTTGAACTCAGTCGCTGTCGGGCCTGAGTCTGGCCCTCGGAGGTTGGCTGGATGAGTTCAATTTCAGTCACTGCTCAAAAGCGGAGGCGGTGGTCTCCCCAAGCCCTTCGCGATATTCGTGACGGCTATATCTGCATTCTGCCCTGGATCATTGGATTCGTGGGCTTCACAGCCGGCCCGATCGTGTTCTCCCTATGGGTATCGTTCAACGAATACGATGTCCTTAGCCCGCCAAAGTTCACCGGCATTGACAACTACATCGACATGGTCAATGACGAGCTGTTCTGGCAATCGTTGAAGGTAACGACCATCTACGTGTTGGGTGCCGTGCCCACTGGGGTTGTCGCCGGCTACGCACTGGCGCTGCTGTTGAACCAGAAGGTTAGCGGACTCTCGATCTGGCGGACGGCCTTCTATATGCCAGCGGTGGTCCCGGGACTGGCGACCGCCTACCTGTTTGCCTGGATGTTCAACAGCGATATCGGCTTGATCAACGGTGCTTTGCGGGTCATCGGGATCCAGGGTCCGCAGTGGTTCGGGTCTCGCGAGTGGGTGCTGCCGGCGTTTATGTTGATGCACATATGGGCCGCCGGAGGAGGGCTGATCCTCTATTTGGCGGCGCTGCAAGGTGTACCGACGACGCTCTACGACGCGGCGGTTGTCGACGGAGCGAATGCCTGGCAGAAGTTCTGGAATGTCACCTTGCCGATGACCTCACCGGTCGTCTTCTTCGTATTCCTGACCGGAATGATCGCCTCATTCCAGGTGTTCACCGCGGGATACATAGTGACTGGAGGCGGGCCGGCGAACGCTTCGTTGTTCTACGTGCTGTATTTATACAGAAGCGGATGGCAACACTTCGAGATGGGGTACGCCGCCTCGCTGGCGTGGGTGTTATTCCTGATCATCATGTTATTGACTCTATTGAGCCTGCGGGCGTCTCAGCGGATGGTCTACTACGAGTTCGCGAACTGATCCGAGGTGCCGAATGCGGCAAAGCTTCGGTTTGCAGGAGAGTGAAGGCGTGCCGGGACTTTTCAAGTGAATCCGTTTGCGTCAATAGAAGGAACCACCGAAAGGCTGCGTTGGTCCTACCAATCTGGGCGGCTGGGCCACGTCGCGAGAAGGGCCGTCGGACGCGCGTTTATATATCTGGGCCTGTTGATAGGCATCGCGATATTCGCTGGCCCCCTGTATTGGATGGTCGGCAGCGGATTGAAACCCGAAGGCGACGTATTCGAATATCCGCCGAACTTCTTCCCCAGCACGATCCACTGGTATAATTATCCCGAGGCTCTTGAGCAATTTCCCTTCGTTCGCTCGGTGACCAACTCAGCCATCATCATAGTGGGAATCGAGCTTGGCCGGCTGATCACCTCCAGCCTTGCGGCCTTCGGGTTTTCGAGGGTGAGTTTTCCCCACAGAGATAAGATATTCGTGCTCGTCTTGAGCACTCTGATGATCCCCTATCATGTGACCCTGATCCCTCAATACCTCATTTTTCGCGACCTGGGTTGGTTGGACTCCTTCTACCCATTGATCGTTCCGAATCTGTTCGGCGGGGGAGCGTTCTTCATCTTCCTGCTGCGCCAGTTCTTCCTGACGATTCCCAAGGACTACGACGATGCCGCGCGGATCGACGGGTGTGGCACCTTCGGCATATTCTGGCGGATCATCATGCCACAGTCGCTGCCGGCGCTGGGCGCGGTCGCAATCTTCACCTTCATGTGGACGTGGGAAGACTTCCTCGCCCCGCTTATCTACCTGAACTCACCGGAGAATCACACGGTGGCTTTGGCCTTTCAGCAGTGGCAACGGTCGCCCCAACACTTTGGATTCAAGCACGGTTGGAACCACATAATGGCGATCGGCTCGATGATCACCCTGCCGCCGGTGCTAGTGTTTTTCTTCACACAGCGTTACTTCATCCAAGGCGTAGTCATTAGCGGGATCAAGGGATGATGGCTCCTATGTCGCGGAACTAGACCACACCAACAGGATTCATCGTTATGTCAGTGTTTACGCGCCCAATTGCCAACTTCAGGGAGGCCCGCGACTCCGAGAGACTGGGCCGCATGTTCAGACGTGCGCTCGGTCGTGCGTTTATCTACATCGGCCTCCTGGTTGGGCTAATGCTCTTCGCCGGACCGTTGTATTGGATGATCGCCAGCGGAGTGAAGGCGGAGGGCGACGTCTTCCAATATCCGCCCAACTTCATCCCGCAAGAGATCTATTTGCAAAACTATCCCGACGCGATCAACCGGTTCCCCTTGATCAACTCCGTGAAGAACACGTTGTTCGTGGTGGTGATGATCGAGATCGGCCGTTTGCTCACGTCCAGCCTCGCGGCCTTTGGCTTCTCAAGAGTGTCCTTCCCTCATCGAGACAAGATCTTCATCTTGGTGTTGAGCACCATGATGATCCCTTACCACGTGACGCTGATTCCACAGTACCTGATCTTCCGCGACCTGAGATTGCTCGACTCGCTGCATCCACTCTATATTCCCCACCTGTTCGGTGGCGGAGCGTTTTTCATATTCCTCTTGCGCCAGTTCTTCCTGACTATCCCCAAGGACTACGACGACGCGGCGCGAATTGACGGATGCGGCACCTTTGGGATCTATTGGAAAATCATCATGCCGCAGTCGCTGCCGGCTCTGGGTGCAGTTGCGATCTTCACCTTCATGTGGACGTGGGAGGACTTCCTCGGCCCGCTGATCTACGTAAACTCCCCAGAGAAACACACCGTTGCCCTCGCCTATCAGCATTGGCAAAGGGGTGGCCCCATACAGGGCGCCTTCCTGAAGATGGGTTGGAATCACATCATGGCAATGGGCTCGGTGATAACGTTGCCGCCTATCATGGTGTTCTTCTTCGCCCAACGTTACTTTATTCAGGGCGTCGTTATCAGTGGGGTCAAGGGTTGAGGGATCCCACATCGGAAGAGAATGAATCGGACCACCGGTCGTGAGTTCTGCTGCGGGGGACGCAAGCGCGATTGCAAGGCTCAGGTCCGTCGTTCTCTCGGAGACAGCCCAGCTTCGAGCCAACAGGCTGATCGGCCGCGCTCTCATTTACCTCGGGCTTATCATAGGAATAGCACTCTTCACCGGCCCGCTCTACTGGATGATTGCCAGTGGAATGAAGGCGGAGGGCGATGTCTTCGAATACCCGCCCAACTTCATTCCACGAGAGATTCATCTGGAGAACTATCCCGAGGCCATAAACCAATTCCCGTTGTTCAGCGCTGTTAGAAATACGATGTTTGTCATCGTGATGACGGAAATCGGCCGGCTGCTCACCTCCAGCCTGGCCGCCTTTGGCTTTGCCCGAGTTCGGTTTCCTCACCGAGACAAGATATTCATCTTGGTGTTGAGCACCCTGATGATCCCCTACCACGTGACGTTGATCCCACAGTTCCTAATCTTCAGAGACTTGGGCCTGCTAGACTCGCTCCATCCCCTGTACATCCCGAACCTATTCGGCGGCGGCGCGTTCTTCATCTTCCTGCTGCGTCAGTTCTTCATGACGATCCCGCAGGATTATGACGACGCGGCCCGAATAGATGGATGCGGCACCTTTGGCATATATTGGCGGATCATCATGCCCCAATCACTGCCGGCGCTGGGAGCGGTGGCGATCTTCACCTTCATGTGGACCTGGGAAGATTTCCTCGGGCCGTTGATTTACGTGAATTCGCCCGAGAAACATACCGTCGCCATTGCCTTCCAGCAATGGGAAAGATCTCCCCGTTTCACCATTGCCCAGCAGGGTTGGAATCACATAATGGCAATGGGGACGGTGATAACATTGCCGCCAATACTGGTGTTCTTCTTCACCCAACGCTACTTCATTCAGGGCGTTGTCATTAGCGGCGTCAAAGGCTGAGTATCGCTTAGATCGAAGCATGATCGCATCTGCGACCAGGGAGTTGAGCAATGCCTATCGAGGTTGATCCCGGCCAAATGCAGGAGCATGGCTACATCGTCCTGCGCAACGTCGTCCCTCCAGCCCAGTTGGACGGTCTCAGGGCCAGCTACGAGACGTTGGTGGACCGTCAACGCGCCATTTGGGCGCGAGACCGAGGACCCGACGATCCGCCCGGCGGAGTCTGGGAGACCCATCACCAGCCCCGCCTGGTCTTCAACGAGCTGGTCGACGAGTCCACCGCCGACACTCTCGACTTCCTTCTCGCCGAGCCCTGGAATGTGAGCCGCCAGCTCATGAAAGGACGCGACATCGGCCTGCACGCGATGTTCTTGATGTGCAACCCGACCAGCGACCGCGGTCCGGCCGATTGGCACCGGGACACAAGTGCGGAGTTCGACGCCCCGTTGCAAGGATTAGAGCTAGACATGGAGGCTAACGGCCCCGGCTATGTTCAGTGGAACGTCCCACTCTACGATGACGATGTCCTTTGGGTTGTACCGGGGAGTCATCGCCGGCCGAACACCGAAGCGGAGAACCGCCAGTTGGCGGAGGACCCACGACAGCCCCTTCCCGGCGGCATTCCGGTCGAGCTCAAAGCCGGCGACGGAGTGGTCTACACCAACTTCATCCTGCACTGGGGCAGCAACTATAGCTCCAATCTGCGCCGAACGATCCATTTCGGATACCAGTCGTTCGGTGGCCCGCTCTACCGCTACTACCATCTCTGGTGGGACCCGAAGTTTGCAAAGAATCTGCCGGCACACCTCCGCGAGCGGTTCGAACACTGGGACAGGCTGATACTCGAAGAACACGACAAGATCGAGTCCATCTTTCGCGCGATCCTGGACAAGGACGCCGATGCCTTCTCGACCAGACTCGCCTTCCTCCATTCCGGCGAGACCGGCCGGATGGTCACTGTGATCCTGCTATGCAAGTTGGCCTCCAGCGCGTTGTACCTCAAGCAGGTTGAGGTGGCCGGCCGACCCAGGAAGGAGGGAGGCAATTTCACCGATCTGCGCGCCCCCATCCTCCATCTCTATGAGGATATGACGCGCCGCTTCTCATTGGACGAGATCGAAACACTTTGGAAGCGTTTCTCCGTACTCGACCAGAAACTGCAATCGGATGGACCACAGTTACTCGCCGGCACCCAGGCCAAGTCTGCTGAGTACCGCGTCTTTGAGATGCCGGAGAACTTCTCGCTCGAAAGCTTTGTCGCCAGTTGGTGACCAGTAGCACCAACGTCAGCAAGCAAGGAGACAATTCTCAACCGTCAACCAAATGGTACAACGATTGGCAGGCTCGCCGTCCAAACAGGCTCGACCCGTCTAATGCACTAAGTGAAGGAGAAGGCACATGGCTAAGATCGCACACATTGGTGGTGGCAGCGCCGGCTTCGGCAAGCGTTTTCTGACCGACGTTCTCACCCGGCCGGCGTTGCAGGACTCTACCCTTACGCTCATGGACATCAATCCAGACAATCTGGACATCATGGCAACCTTGGGCAAGCGTCTGGCTGCACAGGTGAATTCAGGCGTCAAGATCGAGGCGACGACCGACCGCAGACGCGCGTTGGATGGCGCCGATTATGTCATCGATACCATCGTGTCCGACGGTTTCGACCCCCGCATCATTGAAGTGGGCATCCCTCAAGAGTTCGGAGTCTACCATTCGGTCGGTTGTACCTCCGGTCCATCGGGCATCTTCCGCGGTCTTCGCTACATCGCCGTTCTGCTCGACATGGCCAAGGACGTTGAGGAGCTATGTCCGAATGCCCTGGTGCTTGACTACCAGAATCCCACCTCGATCGTCCCTTGGGCCATGAGCATGGCCACCAACATGCGGTTTATCGGCCTCTGTCACAGCGTCCAGCATACCGCGATGACCCTCGCCGAGTACATCGGCGCTCCCTATGAGGAGACCGGACACTGGGTCGCCGGCATCAACCATCAGGCCTGGTTCCTCCGTTTCGAATGGAACGGCGAAGATGCCTTGCCACTGCTCCACGAAAAGATGCAGGATCCCGAGATTTACAATCAAGACGTGGTTCGTTTCGAGATGATGAAGTACTTCGGCTACTTTCTTACCGAGTCGAGCCTTCATAACTCCGAGTACGTGCCCTGGTTCCGCAAGAACCTCGAGCTGGTAGAAAGATGGGCGCCCGGAGCGATGGGCCCTGATTTCATGAATGAACATGTGGAACGCGCCAGGGTAAAGCGCGAGCAACTGCGCAAGGAGGCCTACGGCGAAGCGCCGATAGAGGCAGATCCCGGCGTCGAGTATTGCATTGACATCATCAACTCAATCGAGAGCAATATCCCGGCCCGTATAAACGCAAACGTGCCCAACACCGGCCTGATCACGAACCTGCCCCCAGGATCGTGTGTCGAAGTACCCTGCCTGGTCGACAATATGGGCGTTCATCCCTGTTACGTCGGCGACCTGCCGGAGCAGTGCGCCGCGGTGAATCGCATGCGCCAGAACCAGGACGGGTTGGCGGCCAAGGGCGCAATCGAGGGCGACCGGCGAGCGATCGAGCAGGCCATCTCCCTCGATCCTATGACATCCTCAGTCCTGACCCTGGACCAGATTCACTCCATGGTCGAGAAGATGTTCGAAGCGGAAGCTCAATACCTGCCCCAGTTCAGCACCGTCTGACCAAAAAGCCTGAAGAAGCTGTCCGAATCGATCGATGGGCACTCGTCAACGCGAAGTCGATTTAGATTGTCAACAGGACCTGGCGTTTCAGTAAGGAGGAATTAGCATGGCACAGTTGGTACAGGAACAGACTCATAGCAGCGGAGACGGCGGGACGAGCCGAAGGCCGAAAATCGCCGTCATAGGCGCCGGCAGTAGCGGCTTCGGCAAACGATTTGTCCACGATGTCATCACGCGGCCGGCCCTGGCACACGGCACCCTCACTCTCATGGACATCAATGCCGAAAACCTCGACATTATGTCGAATATCGCCGGCAAGATGATCGCAGAGATGGACGCGCCTACTAAGCTAGAGTCGACCACCGACCGTCGTGAGGCCCTGGACGGCGCCGACTACGTAATATCCACCGTCCAACTCTACGGACTCGACGTCTGGCACCAGCCGATGCGCATTGCTCGGACCTACGGCGTCGACCAGGTGGTGGGATGCACCACCGGGCCGGGTGGCACCTTCGCTACCCTGCGCTACGCTCCTTTCATGTTGGGCCTCTGTCACGATATGGAGGAGCTGTGCCCGGATGCGCTTCTGTTACACTACGCCAACCCCACGGCCGTCGTCTCTTGGATCCTTTACGAGGCTGTTCCCAACATCAAGAGCATCGGCCTTTGCCACAGCGTGCTCGGTACCGCCAGGGAGTTGGCCGGCTACATCGGCGCTCCCTTCGAGGAGACCGGCCACTGGGTCGCCGGCCTTAACCACCAGGCGTGGTATCTCCGTTACGAGTGGAACAAGCGCGACGCCTATCCGCTGATCCGGGAGAAGCTCGACGACCCCGAAATCTATGGGGCCGATCCGGTCCGCTTCGAGATATTGAAGTATTTCGACTACTTCACCACCGAGTCGAGCGTCCACCACACCGATTACTACCCGTACTTCCGGCGAACGCCGGAGATGATGGCGCGCTACGCCCCCACCCGCGGTCCCATGGCAGGCATGGGCAAAGATTACACAAACGACGAAAACTGGAAGAATCTCTTGGTAACGCGCCGCGAGACTCTTAAACAAGAGGCCTACGGTCCAGATCCGATACCTGCCCAGGCGACCAGCAACGAGTATTGCGTCGGAATCATAAACGCGATCGAGACCAACGTCCCCTTCCGATTCAACGGCAATGTCATGAACACTGGCCTGATCACCAATCTGCCCAACTGTTGCGTTGAGGTCCCCTGCCTGGTCGACAACATGGGTATTCATCCCTGCTACGTCGGAGACCTCCCCGAGCAGTGCGCCTCGCTGAATCGCAGTCGTAGCGCCGGCGACGCTCTCATGGTCAAGGGTGCGATGGAGGGGGACCGCAAGGCAGTCGAGCAGGCTATCGCGCTGGATCCCCTGACCGCCTCGATCCTCACGCTCGACCAGATCCGCAAGATGGTCGAGGAGATCTTCAACATTCAGGAGCCGTACATCGCCGGCTTCAACTAGCCTGCTTTCGGGGCGCTTTCATGCCTGGCCCGGCTCGGTCGGAGTGAGAAGTGTCCCTCCAACACAATCTAGGTCGGCCCGTCCCTTGGCACCCGTCCGCCTTGGGACGGGCCCCGCCTAGAGTCCGTAGAACTCGATCGCGTTCCCGCGGAATAGCCTCAGCTCATCCTCGGAGTCGATCGGCCCGATCGCCTCTCTCATCGCCCTGTAAATGCCGGCATAATCCGTCGTCGTCAACGCGATTGGCCAATCGCTGCCCCACATCAGCCGGCTGGTGCCGAACTCCTCCAACAGCAGGTGTATGTACGGCCTGATAGCTTCCACGGACCATCCCTGGTTGGGGTTCGCCAGCAGGTCGTCCATTCGCTCTGCTCGAGGAGACAGCGATAGCTTCGCGTTCAAGTTGGTGTTACGCGCCAACGCGCGCATATGCCCTTCCCACTCGGCTCGCTCCGTGCCCTCCACCATGTCTGGCTTGGCTAGGTGTTCGATTATCCCTCTCAGCTCCGGGATGTTGGTGCAGATCTCAAGCACGTGAGACAGGTGTTGAGTACGTACCAGGAACTCGAAGATGATTCCCTTGCCGGCGACCGTGCGCAGTCCGTCGACTATGCTGGGCTTGGCGAGTACGTTGTCATCGGGATCTCCTTCGAACCTCATCCGCACGGCGCAGAACTTCGGGTCTTGTTGCCATTCGTCCAGCTCATCGCCAAGCCCTGGACTTTCCAGGTCCACCCAAGGGGCAAACCCGGCGATCACCTCGGACTCCGCCGCCATCTCCGCGATCGACGCGTTCTCCTCCGGCGTGGTGCCGGCCTCTATCACCACGAACTTCCCAACGCCGACTTCCGCCGAGGCCTCCGTTATGTCCGCCGGACCGAACGAGTTGTAGAGTTGTTTCAACTCCGGTGTAATCCACGTTTTTCGCGCCACCTCGAGGTCCCACAGGTGGCAGTGCGTATCGACAATTCCCAGCTCTGAAAGACTCATTCCTTCTCCTCCGATGCCGTAAACTCAGCCGCCCGCCTTTCCAATTCCTCGGGGCTCAGGTCTTCCTTGTGAGTGGCGATATACCAGACGTGACCGAAAGGGTCTTCAAAGGATCCCGATCGGTCGCCATGGAATTGGTCCTGTACCGGCCGCAGTGCTTTTGCTCCAGCCTGTATCCCCTTGCCGAAGACAGCGTCCACATCCTCCACATACAGGTGTATGGTTATCGACGAACCGCCGAGCGTCTGCGGCCCCACAAAACCCATGTCAGGGTGCTCATCCGCGAGCATGATGCGCGAGTCCCCTACCTCTATCTCCGCGTGCCCGATGTTCCCATTCGGCCCAGGCACCCGCATGACTTCAGTTGCGTCAAACGCATTCTTGTAGAACTCGATAGCTTTCGCCGCGTCCCTGATTGCCAAATAAGGCGTCACAGTGTGATAACCGGTCGGTACCGGGCCGGCTGATTCGGGCATGTCAACTCCTTGGCATATCGAAGTATGCGTAGCTTATAACGGGAATCATCCCCGCTCAAATGTCCGGCCGGCGCACCGTGTGGTCATTGCTCCGAAGGCATGTCCCGGACTCCGATCCGGGATATGACCTCCAATCAACCCCGATGTCGGCTCTCCACCGGCGAAACCTGCTGAGTCGTGGACCGATGGTCGATGGCCGAACCAGAAAATGTAGCGCGGGGGCTCGTCCCCCGCTGGGGTCGGGGCTGGGCATGGCAGAATCCCCCGAACGAATCCGCCGCATAAAACCGCAACTCCGGGTTTTCATATCTTCGTGTGCCGGCCCCTGACGGCATGAGCGATTGGTACGAAAATGTGCATCCAATAAACCATGATGCCGGCTCTCTAGCGGCGAAACGCGCCGGGTTGTAAATCGATGGTCGTTGACGGAACGACAAACTGTGGCGCGGTCGAAGACTACGCGAGGCGAGGGGCTTGTCCCCCGCTGTAGAATGCACCGCTCGTTCATCCTGGTTCGCGCCACTGGCCGGCCCCGAGCATATAATCCGGCGTCCCAGGTAATCCCGACCTCGCCATAGGATCAGCTTCCAGAGCCGACGTGGCCGGCAGCGCGAGCCAAGTCCGCAAGCCGGACCACCAGGGGCCTTTTGGTTTTCATATGGGATCGACTCCAAGCAGTCGCGGCGAGATGCCAATCGCTTTTGCCATCTGCCACCGGCAGTTTGTTTTGCAAAAAGAAGTATTTTCCGCATGGGCTTGGCGTGATGACTGACGGCCGCACGATTCTCTTGCAATTCGTCATTTCTCGCAGATATGCTCTGGTCGATTCCGCTTCCGCCGAACATGTGTGCTAGGATTATAGTTCTTCTCCGACGCAAGCTCAAGGTGAGTAATGTTGAGGAGAACGCCTTGGCGCAGCCTGGGGAAACGGAACGCCAAGACTGATTTGCCTCCTCTGGATTCCGGTCCGCCATAGGCGGATACGGAACATGCCTTCGCGCCACGCAAAGTCTGTCGGGTCTCCACCGAGTGAGATGGGTTTGCTCATAGTTTGCATCTGTCTTGAAAATGAAAAGGCCCTAGCCGGACCACCGATTCCCCTTCATCCTTCGCAGCCTGCGTAGTCCCAGGGAGTCGTGCTTCCAATCAGTACAGTTACCGGACAACCATCTAGATTCGCACCGCCGCTTCGGAACTCTTATAGCAACTAATTGGCGCAATTTAGTCTATGCGCTAAACTGGAGCTAGCAGGAATTGCGTGTACGGACTTACAATTAAGCAGCAAGCTATCAAAGTACTGCGGAGAATGCGTCGACAAGACGCGCGACGCATCCTTCGCGCATTGGATGCATTGGCAGCGAACCCAGAAAGGCTGAATCCGAATGTTGCGGCTCTGAGGGGCCGGCCTGGATTTCGACTTCGCGTGGGCGATATTCGAATCATCTTCGAGCGGCACGATGAGGCTCGCATGATTGACGTGTTGCGCATCGCTCCACGTGGTCAGGCGTACAAGCAATAGGAGGAACCCGTGGACAAACTGCAAGTGATTCTCGACGGCGCCGGCCATCCGGCCTTCGCCGTGCTCCCTTGGCACGAGTATGAGCGCCTCACAAAAGGGGGCGCCGAAGCGCCTTTGAGCGATGAAGAGATCTACGATCGTGCCAAATTAGAAGATGACGAGTCTTTCCCAATCGAAGTGGCAGACCAACTTGTGGCGGGGAAAAACGCGATTCAAGTCTTTCGCAAGTACCGAGGCATGACCCAGAATGAGTTGGCCGCGGCAACCAACATCAATCCGGTTTATCTCTCTCAAATCGAGACCGGAAGACGCAACGGTTCGACCAAAACACTGGCTTCAATCGCCAAGGTATTGAACGTTAGCTTGGACGACCTGGCGGAGGTGGGTTAGTTTTAACGGGCTCCAACCAAGCAATCCCACATTGCAGTGTTCACTAGCCGCGCTGGCGGATCCCACTAGTTCGAGGCCTACGGCACGTCCATCCGGCGAAGTCGCACCACCGCCAATAGGTAGAACACCACCGAAACCGCGACGACTCCCACGATGGCGGCAGGAGTCTCGATCGACGTATTTTTCAACGCGCCGAGCCCATTCTCGTCGATGCCGGCCATCAGCGTCGTCGCGTACGCACGCACGCTCAGGTACCGGACCCCTTCGAGCAATGTGCTGAGCAGCCCTTCCCACAGGAACACGTACAACAGCGCGAATCCGATTGCATGGCTGGTCATCAGGCCGGCCCAGACGAATATCGCAGAGTAGGCCACGATTCCGGCTAGCAGACCGACCGCTACCGCTAAGGCGGTCTCGATGTCTCCTCCCAGACCGATGAACGATACTACGATGCCGCTGAGGACCAGTGCCGGCCCCGCTATCACCACCGGCGCCAACATTTTCGACAGCACAATCCCCCACCGCGATACCGGATTCAGCACGATGTATCCCAGCGTGCGGTCCTCCAGTTCGTTGCCGAAGCTGGCAGTAGCCAGCGCCATCGTGACGATCGGCAAAATAGCGGCGACAATCAAAACACCGATAAGCGCATTGGTCCAATCGTCGATCTCTTGCTGCGATGGAGGTTTGCTGGAGTCCGTTGTGGTTTCCAACGCGCCCGCGAGACCCACCACCGCAACGGATATGAGGACGGGGACAGCCGCCAAGAGCAAGATGATGCCGAGTCGCCATTTCCCGGAGAGTTGGCGCAGCGAAAGCAGGAAGATATGTCCCACGCTAGCCCTCCACCACGTAGCTGAATACGCTCTCTAGCGACTCGTCCATGGGCTCGACCCGGGTGAGCCGCACACCCAACTCCTTAGCGGTCGCCGGCACCGCCCTCTGCAGCGCGGCCACATTGCGGCTCAGCACCAACAGTGCCCCGTCGTCAAGCGAGACCGACTCCACCGATTCCAGATGCATCAGCGCGGATCCCAAAGCCCGCGGCTCGTCGCAGTTAATGCGAATCTTGTACGGCTGCTCGTCGAGCTTCTCCCGAATCGCCCTGAAGTCGCCCGATGCGGCAAGCTTGCCGCTCACCATCAGCAGGTGCCGGTCGGCAACCGTCTCCACTTCCTCAAGGATGTGGGACGAGATAAGTATCGTCCGGCCTTCCGATGACAGCCGCCTCATCAGGTCGTGGAACTCGATTCGCTGGCGCGGATCAGTGCCGTTCAGCGGCTCATCCAGAAGCAAAACCTCGGGATCGTGGACCAACGACGCTGCCAGCCTCATTCGCTGCCGCATCCCCCGTGAGTATGTTCCCAGGGACCGTCCCTGGACGTCGGCCAGCCCTACGTAATCGATGGCCCGGTCCACCGCGGACTCAACGTCGCCCAGACCGTGAAGCCGCGCCGCCAACTCGACGAAGCTCCGGCCGCTGTAGAACGGGTAAACCGCCTCGTGCTCGGACATCATTCCCAGCTTCCGGTAGACTCTCGGGTTGTCCCGCACCGGCTGACCAAGCAACTCGATTTCGCCCTCCGACGGACCTGCGAGGCCGGCCATCATGTGCAGCACCGTCGTCTTGCCGGCTCCGTTTGGGCCCAACAGACCCGTCACGCCGGGGTGCACGTCGAGAGTTACATCGTTGACCGCAACCACATTGCCGTACCACTTCGACACCGAACGCAGCGACATAACCGGATTTCCTGATTCCATTGCTAAGCGATCCTTTGATAGCGGCGCAACACCAGTAGCGCCGGTCCTACCGTCAGCACCAGGTACCATGTGATCGGGACCGCGTCGGGTAATTCCGCCACCTGCAGCGCAACGTCCGACGGAACGACTTGTCCCAAAATCTTGTCGTTCAAGTGCTTGGGCACGTTGGTAAGGTCGAGCAGCCCTATCCATTTAGCCGACTCCCCGGTTACCGGCTCACAGCGGTCGAGGACAACGACGTTGTCCTCCATGTGCGTCTGACGCTCGGTGCAGATGGCGAGCGGGTTAGCGACGGCCGATGAGATGAAAATCAAACCAATCACAAATGCTGCGGCGTACGCCCTCCTGGAAGCGAAGCCGGCAACCGCTAGCGGAATCGTCGTCGCGAACACCGATACTATCGCGCCCGCCACCAGGAAGCGCGGGACGTCGAGCCAGTTCTCCCGAACGTAGGTGAGCGGTTCCTCGGCGTTGAGTGTCAACCCGATGAATAATACGGATTGCCCGAAATACACCAGCGCCAGCACGATAGTGAGGAACGCCAACCAGCGTCCGGCCAGGTAGTCGGCCGGACTCAGCGGCCGCACCAGGTATAGTTGAAGGACCTGGCTGCGCCGGTCGGCGCACAGAAGCTCAGGGGCGATTATCGCGGAAAAGAGCAGGACCAGCATCAAGACAATGCTGTCGTAGAGGGCGTGGTTTGGCGGCGTGCCGGGCGCTGGAGGCCCGCCATTTATAGATGCTATGATTACCAGGATCGCCGCCGGCAATATGGCCGACGCGATGAGCAGCAGCGGCAGTATCTTCGCCTTCGTGCCTCGGCCAAGGCCCAACGCCGTGCGCATGCCGTCGATCCACAATGCGATGAGGGCCCGCCTGCGCCCCTCGCGCGGCCCCTCGTAGCGTTGATATCCAATGTCGTGAATTTCGCCCCGGCGCTCTGTAGCCAACCGCTATCTCCTGAAGATTTCCGTCAACCTGTGCCTGCGCGGCGCCATCCGTCTCAGCCGCGCGCCCGACTCGGCCAGCGAATCGCGAACTGTGTCATAGCTTTCGCCGGCCACGTTCTCGATGACGATCGATATTCCGTCTACCTCGGCTTCGAGCCCTTTCCCCCGTAGCGACGTCAGAAGCTCGTCACGGTGGTCGTCCACGTCTACGTATAACGTCTCAGTCTCGCGGGTAAGCTGCGAAACCGTGCCGTCCTCCACCACTTTGCCGCCGTCCAGCACCACGATCCTCTCGCAGGTGCTTTCTACGTCGCCCATCAGGTGCGAGGACAACAGGATGCTGATCCCGAACTCTGTACCGGTCCGCCGGACCAACGCGAGCATCTCCTCGCGCCCCAGCGGGTCCAGGCCGGCCGTCGGTTCGTCCAGGAAGACCATCGTTGGATCATGTACCAGCGCCTGCGCCAGCTTGACCCGTTGCTTCATGCCGGTGGAGTATTCTCCTATCGCCCGGTACCTCTCTTCGGCCAGACCCACGTGCCGCAGCGTGTCCGCCGCCCGCACCCGGGCATAGGCCGGCGGGAGGCCGCTAACCTGTGCCATATGGGTCAGAAACTCGGAGGCCGTCAGCAGAGACGGCAGGCAATCGTGCTCCGGCATGTAGCCCAGGCGAGCGCGAATCTCGACGGATTCATACGGCTGCGCTCCCAGCACCTGCGCCGAGCCGGCGGTAGGCCTGATCAGACCCAAGAACAGCTTGATCGCCGTGCTCTTGCCGGCGCCGTTCGGCCCAAGCAAGCCGGTGATACCGTTTCCGATCTCGAGGTTGATTCCGTCCAACGCGATCACCGAGCCGTAGTGCTTGGTCAATCCGTTGGCTTCAAGTAGAGAGGGCATCGAGGAATACTACACGCCACCTTTCTATCAACGCAAAGAGGTTATCTGGCACCTTCGACGCTAGAGGAAGGCGTCATTGTGCATCTCAACCTTACCTTCTAGCTCTGGGAAAGGGAGTTCTTTCTCTTTTTCCCTGGGAGTACCTCATCGGGCAGGATTGGTTCCATTCGCCCAACACTCTACGTGCGGACCCGGCTCCTGTCATCGGCCGGCCGCCCTATTCTTGCCCCGACAACGGGCCGATGACTTCATCATCCTTCCCACTGATACCGATATCCCCCAAGCGTACTATCCCCTTGCGTCTTGGAAGGGCGGTGCAGCGTGGGGGCTCGTCCCCCACTCCCCCCGTTCGCATGCCGGCGCCCTAATCCTCAAACCCTGTTACGCAGGCGCGATACTTCGCGCTGGGTCGGCTCGGAACACCTCCGTGGTACGCTTGCTGTAAGGAAGGGCGTCGTTCGACGCCCCAGGGGTGGTAAACAGGATCGTTACTTTAGCAGGAATCATCATAGGGATCGGCATACTTTTCGCCCACGCACTATTCGCAATCAGACTGGCACGTCCTCCCTCCGGCCCGATCGCATTCGCTGCGAAATGGTGTTTCCTTGGCCTCGGCTCGTGGGTATTCTTAAGTGCCGGAGCCGTGGGCCTTTCCGCATACCTGTTCTGCCGGACAGAAATCCCGTTTTTCGACGAGTTTGCGCTCTTTCTCCGTGGATTCCTTTTACTCTCCGGCGTACTCTACCTTTTCGTATTAGCCATGCTAGGCGGTCGAGTGGCGAACCGGGATAGGGGTGACCACCAGGTCGGGATGTCGTTTGGCCTCACGGTCTTCCTATGGTTGCCGTTACTCACCATTTTCGCCACCTTGTCGGACTCTATCCTTGGACAGAGTATTATCGATTGGCCTAGGGTTCCGATACCCTGCACTGTGCTGGCGCTTACTACCCTGGCGGCACTATCAGGGTCTTGAAGAGCAGCTTGACCACTCTCGCCGGCAGGCTGCCCTCGGGCCAATTCGGAGCGAACGCCGCCTGGTGGCCCATAGCGATATTGTCATTCAACCTCAACTCGGCGCTGAAGCAGCTGGCTTTGGGTGGCGAGTGGGTGAGCAAACGCCTGAAAGCGCTGCGCGCTGGGATCATCACCCTCGCAGGACTGGTGGTGCGCAATGCCAGGACACTGATCATCCGCACGCCTAGGCGCATCTCCGACTTGAAAACGCCGCCAAAACCTATAAGACCGTCAATCGGCGGCCTACAGTTCACCGCCGACTACTTCGACACGAGTTAGTACGCTTGCGATATGCTCCAGAGAGCCTCACTCACAAGTTTGGTGGTGGATACGGGCTTACTGTTAGATCTGTTCGATGTCAATCAGCCGAGGCTACGCCGAACAGGACCGAAGTGGCGACGCCTTGCGTTGCATTCCGACGGCTGGCGGTGTCACCCTGCTCCAATCAGGTCCAGAAGTGCTCATTCCTTTGAGGTAATCAGCGTGATCATTGAGTTATACTCTGTGGGTTCCGCCGGGATCGCAGATCCACCTGTGATCCTCACCGAATTGGATGGAGATGTCTCAACGACGGCGCGACTCGTGCCGTTAACGGGAGGATCAAGATCTTTCTACTTGAGCCGACAGTGAACGCACAGATTGGTCCGTTTCTGGACGATTCTTCCAGGCAAGCAAGCCGTTCAGTCCTTGGGTCTAACCTCATAGGTTATTTGATATAACCCTGCCGCAGGGAATCGCGGTAGATAGTCAGCCAACTTCACTATCCCGGAATCGTCGATGGCGGCATTTATGTCGGTAGAATCAACCTGGGTACCGTCCAGCCGCTTGATTTCGACGTGTACTTGGACCTGCAGACCGATGCGTTCGACATCATCGTTGATCAGGACGGGATGGAGAGCGTCATCCTCCGCGAGCACAAAGTCTCCATCCATTCCGGTCACCACCGTGGGCTGATAAGCCATGCGAGCCGCGAAGTAACCCAGCTTGGCGCGTCGATAGAGGTCGCAGACGCCCTTGTGGTACATGCCTCGCGACAAGCCGTCAGTGATGAGTTGGTAGTTCATGCCCTCACACCCGGAGGCACGCCCAAAGGCGCTGACTTGCTGGAAAAAGAGACCCTGATAGGCTTGCGACAGGTGGGCCTCGGAGTCGCGCAGGGCTCGAAACGGACGTCCGAGCCTGGCGGTCTCGATTTCCGCGTTAGGCCTATCGTGGTTTATCCAAATGCTTCGCCAGGGCAACCCCTGATAGCGCTGCCAATCCGGCATCGCTTCCGCCGAAAACTCACTCCAAAACACAGCTCTGGCCCGATCATCCGGCAATAGGCGATTTCCCTGTTCGTACATGTCTGAGAACTCTGCGTACCATCCAGGGTACTCGTGGAGTTCCCAATAGACGTTCTCGGTCAAGGTAAACACAGACATATCATCGTGTTGAACAGTGGTCGGAAACTGTGGATCATGCATAAATGGAGGGCCCCACTTCGAGTCAGGGCAGACCAGGCGTGAGTTGTCTACTTCGTCGACCAAGCGGATGAACTTGGAGCAAAAATCGATGTACAGACGAACATGAAGCTGGGACAGCGTTTCCACTTCCTGTGGAGACAGGTTATCCACCCACCTATCTTCTGAACTCGCACTGCCCAAATGCGGCTGTAGCACCCCTGTCGATACAGTGATGCCGATGCTGTTAAAGCCTTCGTAGGAGATAATGCTTGGGTGGTTCCGCACCCGCTTGATGGATGGCGCCAGCAGTCTTTCCATATCGTCTTCGCGGTAGTGTTCCCGGAATCCTTGACCCCACAAGGTCCAGTGGCGTGTAACCCAGATCAGGCATATGCCCAACTGATCAGCGATCTCAGCGAATCGAGCGTAGTTCGTACCATCAGTTGGTACATCCCATTCTGGAAAACCGAGTTCGTTGTGCTCTCCGGGTCTCTCGGCGTAACCCCAGGGATGTAGTCGGATGCAGTTGGCGTTGGCCCTCCTGGCCAGAAGAAAATCCCTGACTATCCAGTCGTCGGGAGGGCACACCGAGCTGTGGGAGTCGGCGCCCGGGGCAAAGCCCAGGTTGTCGCCAAAACTACGCAGCACGAACAGCCGGCCGTTCAGATAAAACTTGGCGGCGCGTTGCTCGATCGTTCGGATGCCAACGGTGTCGACATAGTCGTCGATTTGCTCGCCGCTCCCTGAGTTGAGGACGGCCTCAAACCGGTACAACCGGGGTCGATCCGGCCGCCAAAGCTCAGCTCCGGACCAGGCGCACTCCCGGCTTAGCTGTATATCCTGGCCAGGTCCAATCTCTAGGTCCACCGGTGGCATCTCATAAGCCACGGCTGAATCTTCTTCCGGGAACCAGCGATAGAAGAGCACGGACAATTCTCCGGCGAATCCCTCGCTGCTGGCGTTCCTAACGGTCGCGTTGATCTGCAGCCGGGCCGGCCGCCCTTCCTCGGCCTCTAGTGGTTTAACGAACACTTCTTCAATGAAGCAGGAGCGAGTGCCCACAACCTGGATAGAGCCGGCGATTCCGGTCTGATAGCCGCGTTTCTTGGCGACGCGGATCGCAAATGTATTCTCCTGACCTGCCCGTACGAACGAGGATATGTCGACGGTGTGTGGCTCATAGCCTTCGTGGTGTGCGACCGCCTGGCCATTTACCCACAGCTCGTACTCGTCGTGGATCGACTCAATGTCAATCATCACTCGCTCAGACGATTCGATCCGCTCCTGCGAACGCAGTAGCATCGCTCGTCCCATGTCCAGCACGGTTGGGACTTCCATCTCATTCCAGAGGCTGTCGTCGAAGCCCGGCTCAACCCAATCGTCGTTCTCCTCCCCTTGCAGCTTCCAGCGCCAGAACCGGAGAGGAACCACCTGTCTTAGGCGGGGTAGGGGCTGGTCCTTGATCTGGGAGGCAATTTGACGTGCCTCTGTTTCGCTGACCACGTCGGATGAGAGCCAGTCGTCGCCCAAGTCGTTCTCCTGGCGGAGCAGATCGGCGTAGGCTTGAACGTAGGCTATGCGCTGCTCAGTGGTCAGTAGATCGTTCTCAGGGTCGCGAAAGTAGGTGCGTCCCCGGTACTTCTGCGACGGGTCGTGATAGACCAACTCGAATGACCGCGACCAGGAGCAGTTCTCGTGCGATTCCATCTACACTCCCTCTCCCGCTGAAGGCGAACCGTTGAACGGGTTGTGGCAAGGAGATCCATCGGCCAGCCACAGCTCTCAGCTGCGGAGGACCATCATCACCGACCAGGTCTGTCTGCATGACGCCGTGTTGGCACATGCCGCCCGGTCCATCGAATCGTATCACGCTCTCTTGCGCGTCCTTGGCCTCCGTAAGCCCAGGCCGGACCCTTGGACGATGCCCCGCATCACCTCGATCACCTCAGGGGCGACCTTGCCCTCAGCATACATTCAAAATGCTGAAATCAGTTGAGTCCACTGACGGGCGTTTGTCCGGAGAAAGATCATCAAGACCTTGCCGGCACTGTTGCAGGAGGTCCCGAAAAGCCTCATCGTGTTGTACGCCCATTGTTGGGTTGCGTGCCCGAGAACCAGCCGAATCGCATCTCCTATCTACTGTCGATCAGATGCGGCTGAACAATCCTCATGGCGTCGGGACTTAGGCGAAGGCTTCCACAAGACTTCGACCAATCTCCTCCAGTTCCATAGCACCTACTTTCTCACAATTCAGCAATTATGAAAAGACCCTGCTCAGGCTGCTACTAACCGCCGGCGAAGTTACTCATCCCACCGAATTTGCGCCCAGGCTACCCGGCGAATAGTTACGGCGGCGGTTGGGTAGGAGATGGCGTCATGGTCTGTGCTGCTCCTTGAAGCAGGGCCGGACTATCCCAATCTGGAGGAGATGCCTGAGGAGATTAAGTATGGCCTCGGCCGCACACCTGGTCTTTGGAACCGAGCCTTTGGGCCCGCCAGCAAACACAACTGGAACTTCGTTGCTAGACTGACGGCACGGCTCGCAATCGTGTTTCCAGGTCGATCTCCGGAGCCTAAACCCCGTTGGGCCGGGGTCGGCCAAGGAGATTCAAGAGCTGATCACTGGCCGTCCGCAGGTCATCATCGGCTACTGCACCCGGTTGTACAGGTTGAACCGCTCGTAGGCCCATTGGCGGCGTACTGCGATTGGAACAGATATCGCGTGCGGTCTGAAGTATTCGGCGCTCCGCGATGCCAGCACATCGGGTCTTGCAAATAGATATCGCCCGCCTTGGAGAATGCCGAGACGGTCCGACCCCGTCGAACACCGGGTCTTCCAGATCATTCGGCGTTCGGCCCGAGTAGTGGCTGCCAGGGACGTATTGAGTCGGGCCGTGCTCGATAGACTCGATGTCAGTCAACGCCACCTGGACCGTGATCCACATCACCGGCATACGGACCCCGGGGGTCGTGCCGCTTGATGTCGTCTGGGAGCGGGAAGTATACCTTCGTATCGCAGTGCCACTCGTCGATTGAGAGTCCAGGTAAGTTACGTATAACGTTCTGACCGCAGAATTTGCAGTCTTTGCCCCACTATGGATTCGGCCAGGCTGAAAATAGGCTCGCGCACCAGCATATCCCGGAAAACCTGGTCCAACTCGATGGTGTTTCTCAGTATCAACGGAGCTCTTCCCTTGTCGTCTTATGCTCCCTTACCTGGACGTATCGCGGGTCTCCCAGGTTCGGATTGAAGCGGCCTTGCATCTCTGGGTCATCCATCAACTCGTCGGTCTTGTCCCGAAGGGCCGAGATCTCACCCGGAGTAAGCACGCCAGGAATATGGACATAACCATCTCGGAAGAATTGCCTCTGCGATTTCCCTGGTCTTCTGAGGACTGAACGGTTCTCCGGCTAAAATCGGACTGTCAGCCATCATCATCCTCCGATTCTCGATTTGAGAGACGTCAACGTAACGTCGTGCTTAATTCAGGCTGGGGCAGTCTCGGAGGCGTATTCCTCCGCGTCGTCTTGGGGGAAGAAGCCAAGCTCTCGTTCAGCGTTCGAAATGTCCCAAAAGCGGCGCTTGTTGTTCGAAATAGTGAAGTATATGCCGAATCTGACCTCAGTCTCTATGGCGCGCCAGGCGGCCTGGGCCATATCCCGGGGACTGAGCCACGCCGCCAGGTCGCGGGGCACTTCGGGCCTGGGCGCGTAGTGACCAATGCGCAGGCAGATAACCGATAAGCCAAACGCATCGGAGTAATACCTGCCCAATGCTTCGCCGAACGCCTTGCTAGCCCCGTAATGACAATCCGGTCGAACCATCATATCGGGCGTAACAGGTAACTCTCCCAAGATCTCATAGTAGCCCGTGACATGGTTGGTGCTCGCGAAGACAACCTTAGGGACGCCGACCTGCCTGCAAGCCTCGTAGCAGTTGTAGCTGCCGACGATGTTGTTGCGGAGCGCCAGGTCCCACGGGGTCTCAAGCTCCGCATTGGCGGCCAGGTGCAAGACCGCATCCACACCATCGACCGCCTGGCGCATCAAACCCAAGTCTCCGATGTCGCCGATCACGACCTGTTCATCGTCCTCGGCCGGCAAAACCGTGTTGTGATACATCAAGCGCAGCCGGTAGCGGTCACGCAACGATGCAGCCATGCCCCGACCGATCTTGCCCGCTGCGCCAGTAATCAAGATTAGTTTTCTATCTTCTTGATTGGCCGTCAAAATATCAGCCTCGATGCGCCCAACCTCAGCGGTTGTCCCTGACCAACTGCTTACTGTCTGACCTGCGGTAGTATAATTCATCTCGCTAAACGTAGTCATTTCAGGCACCGCGGTTCAGTCGGAGGTTAGAAGAGATGTACCTCAACAAACTGCTTTCCGAGCGAGCGGCATCGAATCGGCCAGTTCTGGTTGGACTGGTCGGCGCGGGCCGATTCGGAACTACCGTTGCCGCCCAGTTGGGCCAAATGACCGGTATTCGCCTCGCGGCAATCTGTGATCTCCGAGAGATAAACGCCCGCGCTGCATTGGAGGCGACCGGAGCTGATCAAGCCGTCCTCGTCAGTGACGACCCGGCGACGGTAGCTCAGGCTGTAGAGGACAGTCGTCCAGTCTGGACCACCCAGATCGACGCTCTGGCGCAGTCGCCAGTCGAGGTCGTGGTAGAGGCCACCGGAAATGCATCCGTCGCTGTTCGCACTGCTCTGGCCGCAATTGAAAACAGAAAGCACATAGTGATGGTCACAGTCGAGGCGGACGTAACTGTGGGTTCGTTGCTCAACAGGAAGGCGCAGGAAGCAGGCGTCGTCTACACATTGGCCGATGGAGATCAGCCGATCTCTACTAAACGCCTGGTAGACTGGGCTCGATGTCTTGGCTATCGGATAGTCGCAGCCGGCCGCGGCACGGTGTACCATCCGACCGATTGGGCCGGCCGGCCGGAGGACGCATTCGCGCGTTACGGCTACGACGATGACATGGTGGAGCGTCGGCGTCTGAACGCCCAGATGTATAACTCGTTCCGCGATGGATCAAAGGCGCAGATCGAGATGACAGCGTTGGCTAACATGACCGGGCTGGTGCCCGACAGACGTGGAATGCACGAACCTTCGGCCCGCATCGACGACCTGGCCCGCTTGTTCGCCCTGGAAGAGGACGGAGGCTTGTTAAGTCAGGCTGGCGTGGTAGACCTAGCCAACGCCGTCAGTCCCGACGGCAAGACGCTCTTGCCTGACAACATTGCGACCGGAGTTTGGGTCATTATCAGCACTGAACGCCCATTGCTGCAGGAGGACTTAGGTTTCTACCATCTGCCGGTCTCCATCAATGGCAAGTACGCTGCCTATTACCGCAATTACCACCTGTGCGGAATAGAGACTCCGATGTCGATCCTGGAGGCGGTGTTGCTAAGGACCCCAACTGGCAGTCCGGCCTGGCCGCCAGTCGCTGATGTCGTCACAATCGCAAAACACCGGCTGGAACCGGGCGATGTATTGGATGGTTCTGGAGGCGCTGCCGTGCGTGGAATGATCGACCGCCACGAAGTCTCAATGAAAGAGGAACTTCTACCGCTATCTATGTCGACAGGCGCCAGGATGACAATGCCGGCCGATGCTGGTCAGCCGATCACCTACGACATGGTCGAGATCGATGAGCGGTCGCCGCTTACGCAGCTCCGACGCGAGCAAGAAGGCATAATCCGGCAAATGAATAACGCCGATCAAGAGGTAGCGTGATCAAGGGTAAACGCTCTTTCGGGGCTTAGTTGAGCATATAAAGGCAGGACAGGGCCCGAAGGCCCCGATTACCAGCTGATAGGTGGCGCGATGGCCGTCAGGATAGGTTAAATAGGTATTGGTCACGCGCACGCAGTGGGCTGGACGCATGCTCTCAGGGAGTCATTGGAGGTCGAGTTCACAGGCATCTTCGAGCCCGATCACGAAACGATCGCCGTGCGCTCACAGGACCCGGCTTATGGAGGTCTCCGTTGGCTGAGCGAAGACGAGCTACCCGGTGATCGATCGGTGCAAGCAGTATTCGTCGAGACCCGCCCGGCCGACAACCTAGGCTGGGCGCGCCGAGCGTTGGAGGCCGGCAAGCACATCTCGATCGATATGGCTCCGAGCCGCTCGTTGAACCAGCTGCAGGAAGAATTTGACCTGGCGCAGCTGGGTAGGATGCACGTCAACATGGGCTATATGTTCCGTTTCAATCCGGCCTTCCAGTTCGCCTTCGAAGCGGTCGAACCAGGCTTGCTAGGGGAGGTATTCAGGGTCGAGGCCGAACTGCTTTTTTTCGTCGGATTGGCGACACCATAACTGGACAAGAAACGCTCAAGCGGATCCGCCGTTTTTTTTCCCGTGATTTAGGGGGAATGCCACAGCGGACACAGCTTGATTCTTGGTAAGAATGAGGTCCCCGGTTCAATCCCGGGCGTGGGCTCCCCGTTTCCCCCCAATCGTTGCGCTTAGGCCCGGCGCTCTCCTCGCAGTTGTCGGCTCCCCCCGCTGCGATCTGACACCAAGCTGACGCATTAACAGCCAAGTTGGCGGCTCCCGAACCAACGCCGACCCCGACGGCCACGATGACTCCGACTCCAACCGTTCTCTCAACACCGGTTTTCGATCTTACCTGGAAGACCAGGGCCTCCGTCGCTATCTCTCCCTGCGAGATGGCCGTCGCAGCGGGCACCAACGGCAAGATTTATGCCATCGGGGGTCGTGCCGCACGCTTCGACATCAAGCTGGCAACAATGAGATTGTCAGCCTCATGTATCTTACCAGTTATGCTACAAAGGTTCCTCAGTTATACCAGCCAGGTCGTAAAGCGTGCGCGGCGCCCATCGCAACCAAGTGCTGATAGGTTTGCCGACGCCTGGGTCTTGCTCAAGCGGCGCTGAAGCAGTATCGCCGGGGATGCGCATTCTCTGCTCTATAGAAAACTTAGGCGGTGCATTCTTGAGCGCTGCGCGCAGAGCTGCCTCTATGATGGCTCGGAGTCCTTCATCACCACTCAGTCTGTAGGCATAGCATAACCCCTCGGTATACGTTATGGTTGAAACGAGCTCCGAGTAAGGGCAGGACGTGTACCGGAAGGCGCTCGGCTTTGGCGACCAGGTATCGCGGATTATATTTGCGGCCCCGCGCACTATAGACTGGGCGACCCGCGCGTCTCCCGTGGCCTGATGATACCGCTTCAAGCCTTCTAACAGGATGCTCACCATAAAGCCGGCTTCACCCATGTGGCGTGGAGGTTCACAAAAACAATGGCCTGGTAACATAAGTCGCTCCCACCCGCCGGAAGGACGTTGGCGCTCCAGGGCCCGCTCCACGATAACCTTGGCGCCATTGAGAAAGAAGCGACCACCGGTGGCGTGGTAACCCGCCATTAGATGAATCAGTGGCCATCCGGCGTCCCGCCCATTCAGATAGTCGAAATCGTTGACGCCAGCTCCGCCGATGCGCCGGGCGGTTCCAATGGCCGATTCCCAGATCCGCTGGTCGCCGGTGAGAAGCGAAAAAAGGAATAATCCTTCCACCCAAGTATGGTCGTGCTCGATTCGAGGAAAACCCATAGCCGGAGTGCGGTATGCCCGCGGGTAATAGTCGCCAACGTGGCCAATGCAGTGATGGTACTGTCCCCAGATAATGGAACTGTCTGCTGCGTAATGACAGGTATCTACATCGGAGAGGTGACGCGCAGCCTGCTCCGCCAACCGGAAGAACCGTGTGTCACCACCACGAAGGTACTCCGTTAGAAAGCCAAGCGGTGTGTCATACTCCATGTTGCCCCAGTTGTAGCGCCGCTCTCCGTACCAGTCGCCAAAGTTAAGCATGCCGTAATCGCGCCAGTACTCTCGCTCGGCGAGGACGGACTCCAGGGCATCTTCCACCCAGCCTTCGTAGCTCGGAAACCGTTGCGAATCTTTGGCAGCCACCTCGTTGATCGCCTGGCTTTGGATATAGACCTCCGGCGGCATTCGCACCACCGGCGGCGATTCAAAGAGTCCCACTAGCGCCTGTGTCGCGGCCCGCCCGTCCTTCCCTCGATAGCACGCGAACAGCATTTCGTGGGTGCGTGCGACCCCATGTTTCAGGCGATATACGCCTCCCACCAGATAGTAGTACAACCTATCCTCATCAGGGTGGCCCGGTCGGAATGTTTCGGGGCGCAGCGGCGGACAGATACCGATCTCCAAAGCGCCCGGCTCCGCCGCCAGTCCTTTAGGATAGTTTTGCCAGAAATTGCGCAGGCGAATGGCTACTCCAAGACCGGTCTCATCTTCGACCGCGATAGAGCCGCTGCAACGGCCTTCATGGGCGACAGGAGCATCTGAGTTATTGGTCTTATATAGGTAATTAGAATCAAGTTCTTGCAACACACTGAGCCGAGTTGAGGAGTCAGCGAGCGGCACTCGCTCGCCCATGAACTCAGCTACCTGCGGTTGAGAAAGCGCATGCCCGGTGCGCAGGGTCAGCGAACGAATAGTGGTGAAGGTCTCGGCGATATTGTCGTTTTCGAAGGTGTGTAACAGTCGCACGAAGGGTTGCCCACGGTAGGCATACACTCGAAAGACGGAGCGAAATAGCTGGCGACCGTCCGGCGCTAGGTGGCGGGCCTCGACCCGCACCACCGCGCGTTCCGGCCCCGCTTCCTCGACGCCAACAGTGTCCACCTCGCCTTGATAGCGCGTACCATCTAGGTCCTCCAGAATGACGACGGCGTCATCATCGCTTACGATGACCGGATCATACTTACCAGTAGTCTCATCGCGGAGAAACAGACGACCAGGCACAACAAGGGTGTCGCGCGGGACTTCGACCAGTAGCGGGCCGGTCATCACTCGCACCGCGGTGGGCGTATCTTCAACTCGCAGCGGTCTTTCTTCGGCGGTAGCTGGGCGACGGCGCACGGCCAGTCCGTACTCAATCTCATAGGTCGCCCAAGGCGCGTCGGCGGATAGATGGCGATTCAAATTTGCCTGGAAGTCGAGCAGCGCCCAGCGGACGCTTCCGTCAGGCCATTTCGCCTGTGTTCTTGCCTGGCAGGGCGTCTCCATTTCCTTCCCATCCGCCGTACGTTGCAACAAGCGCAGGTTTTCCAGGTCAGAAAGGGTCCCCGGCGCAAACGGTATCCCGCAAGTGACCGGCCAAGAGCGAACGCGGCCCTCGAGAGCTGTCGGTGTATCAGCAGCGGCCACTAATGCAAGCGGTAATCGCTTCGCCGCCTCAGCGACTGCGACAGGGCGTGGCGAAGCATCCTGCGCCCTAACTTCCACCTCGACCTGAGTACCTTCCGGGATACCAGTACCAGCCACACTCCGGGAGATGATCTGAGCGCGCAGTTCACCGTGGGCCGGCAGACCACCTGTTACTAGCTCGTGGTTGACGAGCGAGGTTGTGTTGACCGCCTGCTGAGTGGCTGTGTCATCTATGAACAACATCATCTCGCCGGTGGCGGGGCGATTGGTGAGCCAAGTCACGATGGCACTCCGAGTGCCATCAGACTCATGCCGCACGGACAAGTAGGCATCACGGATGGTCAGGGTGGCCGGTGTTGCCTTCGGCAGGCTGGGCAGTAAGACAAAGTTCTCAACACGGTAGGTGCCGTTTGTAGGCGCGGTGATGAACCGGACCAGGTCATTACCGTGAAATTCAAAGCGTTGCGGCAAAACATACAGGTGCAGCCGATTATCGTTCCGGTCTGCACGGATGGTGCCTATACGCTGTTCGCCCAGCCAGACCGCGAACTCCTCTTCTTCGCCGGCTGTATCGTACATAGTGAGACCGATGTAGTATTGGCCATGCTGATGATATAGCCGGCCCTGGCCTGAGATGACGCTCTGGAGGCGGGCCCTTCGCACCGACGGCGGCCGGAAGATAGAAGGATTGGCGTACTCAGTCAAGACATCATCGGTGAAACCATCGATGTTGCAGCTACGCGCGGGGATCACCACCACACCAGGCCGGGCCAGAATATCGGCTATAGTCGCATCACCAGTGATGACTTGGGTGAGCAGGTCTCCACCCCGTTCTGCCGTCGTCCCTAGAGTGTCAGCCACGTCTATTTCCTTTCAGTTGATAATTCCATCAGAACCGTGATCCGCTCGCGCTCCGGCTCCACCCCAAGCCTCATCATCTCGATTATCAGCGTTGCAAACAGCTCTTCACTCATCCCCTCCTCCCTGGCTATTCGCTGCACTTCGTTTCGATACTGTCTTAACTCGAAGAAAGTCTTCTGGCTCTGCCATGTCCTCGGCGCCGACTCCGGCAGACAGCGAGTGTCAATAGACAGCCGGAGCCTGTCCGACCGGTTTGGCAGCGCCCAGTGGATAGTCTGGTTGTGAAGACCAGGGCATCACCGGGATGGTAGTCGGTGGTTACGGATATCCGCCGGTGGGATACCCCGCTGTTTCCTACCCTTGAGCACATAGGAGTAAACATTCAATTGCCTCCGTATTGAGTGACAACGAATTGTTGCGCGGCCGCCGCGCCGGCCAGAAAGCTGGCGTGGTTTGATCTGTTGAGAGTGTACGCTTCATGACCAAACGTCAGCTAGTTCGCGCTGTAACGGAGTGAAAGACCACAAGTGCTCATCAGGTGAGAAGGCGCAGGGATGCCGGCCGGTCGCTGGATCGTACTGGCGGGCGAAGTGACGAGACTCGGCTGGTAAGGTGAGAAACTGCCGGAGGGTACCCAGCGCCCCTGGCGCCTGCTTGTCAAAGTGCTTGCAAATGAAATCGGTGGGGTGATGGTCGGTCATAACGTTCCACATGTGCTCCACCGTGAGTGGCCCATCCGCCACCAATGCGTCGATGCGCCGATAGCGGGCCAGATTCCACTGGTAGCTCGTCCCTTCGATGTCCATAAACCGCTTCGTCGCCGGCTCCACCGCAACCCCACTCGTGCAGAAGACAACGCTGCGCTTGTCCATCCAGCGCACCGCGCATTGGGCCTTCCCCTTCTCGATGGCGGCGGCGTTTCCTTGCGCGTCAACCACGACTACATTGGTGGCGCCGCCAAAGGTGGAGTATCGGCGAACCAAGTCAACCGCTTCAGCGACGGTGGCGCAATGTTGCACTACCATTTCCTGAATATCAACTGGGAAATACTCGGTCGAATCTGGTTCCAATGGGTAGGCGATACTACTCCCGTGGATGGATAGCCCCTTCTCGTTGCGCCGGTCGTCTATCCCCTCGATGTAGCTGTAACCGCGCTCCGGAGGCATCAAGTTCAGGTGTGGTTCTCCACAGCGTGGGACTTTATCCCCCCATTGAATTCCGTCATCGGTGTTGCGGCCGATGATCGGCCCCCTGTCGGTGCGAGCGAAGACCACCGTGGTACAGCCGGCCAGCACGCCTGGTAAGATGGGTTCGGGTTGCGCTAGAGTCTGGACATAATGGGAAACGGGCCGATACTGCTGCGACCAGACGGCCTCTTCATACGAACATCCTGATTCGTCGGCTAGCCCCCTGACATAGTCTGCCAGATATTGGTCCATGCCCTTCAGCTCCGGATAGCGATCCAGCGGCGGGATATTCTCAAGACTCCGCTGGTGAAGGTAGAGGGCGAGCTGATAGAAATCGCGGCGGCTCCAGCGCAGAGCCCAAGGGGCCAGATCCGCGTTGCGGCCGGCTTTAGCCGCCTCCTGCCAGCCGATCGGATCAACGATTCTCACCAGGTCAGGGACTTTGAATGGGAAGCCGATCCGAGCGGCGATGCGACCGTTCTCATAGCCTGAGTTAGTCCAACGAGTAATACGCATTTCAATTTCCTCCTGTCTAAGCCGATTAATCGCCCGATAAACCTGTGTCCGAGCGGTTACTGGACCGAGGCAAACAATTATTCAAGCCTTTGCCCTCCCATTGACTTGTACAAAGCTACATAAGCTGCGGCTGTCGCTTCCGAGGCTCGGAATGAGCGGACCGGCCAGTAGCCAAAGGCATCGTGGATACGAATATTCGCATGGATGAGGCACTCTCCGTGATCGCCAATCATGGGAAATGACGGTATATCCCTCCTACACTCTGAGCTGACAGCTATAAGGTTGTTGTTTCTCTGAGGGCCGGCAATGTAGCTGCGACCTTCTCCATTCGCGTAAACATAAAATGCGTGTGAGGTTGCGGTCGCGCTTTTGGTCCTGGCCTCAAAGGCGTCAATACTTTCTTTGGGGCCTTTCCCGTTAGAAGGGTGCAAGATAAGACGAGCGCCAAACATCACTGGCAAAGTCCACACCGCTGGATAGCGGGAATCATGGCAGATGTGCATACCTACCGGAACGCCATAAACATCAAATTCCTGAAGCCGGTAACCATGCCAGAACTCAGATTCACAAGAATGAATCTTCGCGTGGGTGGAAACAATATTTCCATCTGGATCATAAACACGGGACGCGTTATAGCGAGTTTGTTGGCGACGATGGCCAGGTACGTTCGTCCAGACGGGAAGTCCAACAACTAGATAAGGAGCATTTTTGAGTTTGCGAACAAAGTTTTGAAGCCTACCTTCAGCTTCTGTCACCTCAGCGTGATTTTTTGCAACCGGCCTGACCCGGCTGGCGGGAAACAGACCCGTTAAGGACGTTTCAGGTGTTACCAGGAGTTGAACACCTTTTTCAGCAGATTCTTCAAGCCCACGGAAGATAGACTTCAAATTGTCCTCAATCGAGTCCTTATTCGGCATCTGCCATCCGCCGACGTGGAGGTACTCCGGCATCCCTGATGATATGCCTCGGTGGGTAAATCGTTCTACGAGAAGATGTGTGCGGCTAGCTTCGAGCGTCACCGCCATCTCCGGGAGGAGATTCAAATTTGGTTCAAAGAGGACCTTTTCTCCATCCAAGAAGACGATTATGTTTGCGTTCTTAACAAGTCCCCCGTTCCCTTCGGTTTTTTCGATGACCAGCGCGTGACTGTCTTGTCTCGCCATTTCCAGAGGAACCGCCCTGGCAGGCTGAGGGCGCGTCCAATCGGTCGTAGATAGTGAGAGCAGCTTTTTCGTGAAGTCCAGGGTGACGATCGCGGACTCAAACCCCCCGCTGAAGCCAAAGCTCAGAACCCCTTTATCGCATTCAAGAAGGCGAAAGTGTAATTCGATGGAGTCACCGTTGCGCGTATGGACACCAGGTCCGTCAAGAGTGGCGCTTCTCTTGTCGGTAGCCGAGAGGATAATGCCCTCCGGCGTCACCTGATAATCGGGATGGCCTGAAGGTGGCAAGCTCCAGCCGGCCGAAGGGGGATTAAACCGGGTATCGTCTAGTATGACCGCTTGCATCGTCCTCTACCCACATTTGTGGCGCTCGCGCAAGCGAGCGTGGTGGTCTCAAACCGGTCATGCGTCGCCGTGGTCTATCCTTTCAATGCGCCGACGGTAAGACCCTCGGTAATCCGGCTTTGGAAGATAGCGAAGATGATCAGCATCGGCAGAATCATTGCCGCGGTGCCGGCGAACAGCACGCCGTAGTCGAATACCCAGCCGCCCAACAGCGACCACATGCCGATCGGAATGGTGTGCAACTCGCGTTCACGCAGGAAGACCAGCGCCACGAAAAACTCGTTCCAATACCAGATTGTATTGAAGATCGCCACGGTGATTAGCCCTGGTTGAGCCAGTGGAAGCATGATTTTCCAGTAGATTGCCATCGGAGAGGCACCGTCAATCGTAGCCGCCTCTTCCAACTCTGACGGCAGCGTCTTGAAGAAGCCGGTGAGCACGAAGATGTCGAAGGCCATCCCGGCGTGCGTATAAAGCAGGATCAGGCCGACGTGGGAGTTCACCAGGCCAAAATCCCTCATCAGAAAGTAAAGTGGCACCAGGTACAGAAAGAAAGGCACCATCATAGAGCTAATGGCATAAAAGAGCACTATCTTGTTGCCGAGGCCCCCCCAGAATTCAATCCGGGCGATGACATAGGCAGCCATCGCGGATAGAAAGACCGTGCCTGCCACCGAGATTGCGGTGATGTAGAAACTATTGAAAGCAAACGTGTCAATTCGCACCACCTGCCAGAGAGTTTCGAAATTCTCCCAGGCGATTCGTTTCGGCAGCGCCAGGCCGCTTACCAGCCACTCTTGGTGCCCCTTGAGGGCGCCGTAGATCAGCCAGACGAGGGACACGACCGATGTAGCGCAGTAAAAGGCCATTACTGCCCAGCCAAGCCAGGTGAGACCGCGTCCGCCAATCGCCCGGAGTGCGTCAGGTCTGCTTAACTGTGCCAGCGTTTGGCCGACCGGCCTGAGATTCACCGCCATCGGTTCTCCTCAGAAGTTAATACTCTACTGTCTCACGCGTGAGAACTTTGTTGACGACTATAGTTATCGTCATCACCAGGATTAGGATGACGACGCCAACAGCGGTCGCGTAGCCCCAGCGGGGTAGGTTGAACTCGAAGGCCCAAGCATACAAGTACATCCCAATTGTCTCAGTCGAGCCGGCGGGACCGCCGCGCGTGATAACGAACTGCCAGATGAATGATTGTAGAGCGCCAATAGTATAGAGAAGAATGAGCACCCGGGTCACATCCCAGATCAAAGGGAAAGTCACGTGGACGAAGCAACTCCAGTTACCGGCACCGTCAATCCGGGCAGCCTCGTAGAACTCACGCGGTACTTTCTGCAAACCGGCGAGAAATAGGATCATGTAAGTGCCGACTGAGTGCCAAAGGATCACCACGATGACGGCCCAGAATGCTGAATGACGGTCGCCCAACCAGATATGCTGCAGGTTTCCCAGCCCCACCAAGCCGAGCACCTCGTTAAGGAGACCGATGGCGGGGTTATAGATCTGCATCCAGAGTAGAGACGTGGCGATAACCGAGAAAAGGGCAGGCGCAAAGACGATGAGCTTTAGCAGCCCTCTGAACGGCAATCCTTCTTGGTTGAGGATGACCGCGAAGTAGAGCCCGGCCGGGAGGGTAAGCAAACCGCCAAAGATGGCAAACCGGAAAGTTACCCCGAGGACTTCGCGAAAGTCTTTGTCGGTGAGCAACTCTTCAAAGTTTGCCAGGCCGATGAAGCGCATGTTCTCGCCGATGCCAGAGAAGTCCATCAACGATAGGGGAAGCGCCTGGATCGCGGGATAAGCAAAAAGAAACGTATGCAAGATCAAGAAAGGAGCCAGGAAAGGGAGGATCAGCTTGCGTCGCTCTCGGGCTAGCATGAAATAACTTCTTTGGTTAGCCTACCTGGGTTGTGGCCGCCGATTGTCAAGTCAACCGGCGGCCACACATTCAGCGAGTTGGATTTAAAGCTCCCAAGGGCGCGCCCTCTTTGGCTTACCCTTCCTTTCGTACAGGCCTCCCTTCAAACCAAGCTCTGTGTCAAGCGCATCGACAAACTGTTCGGGATTGAGCTCTCCGCCCAAGAAGCGGTCAACCTGTTTCCTAAAAATCGGCTGTCCTTCCGGCGAGGCGCCCCACATGTTGAAGTAGGTCTGGTAGACCTCTTTCGAGTTAAGGAACAGATTGACGATATCTGCCGCCGGCCCGTATTCGGGCGGTGGGACACCAAGCGTCGCCGTCGTCCGGCCCAGCGTCTGCACGTTTATGCCCTGCGCCCAGCGCGAGGTGAACAGCCGCGCCCACTCGACACCTAGCTCCGGGTTCTTAGATTTTCCCGAGACATTCATCGTGTTGCAGGTGCCGAAGAGCATAGTTGGCTCGCCTTTGCCATTTGGCACCATCGGGTAGTACATCACGCCTTCGTTCCAGCCGTCCGGATTGTCGTTCGGCCCAACCGACCAGCTTCCCTCTAACATCATTGCGGCTTTGTTCTGATACATAACCTGCTGGGCCTCTACTTGCATGCCCATAAAGCCCTTGATGATGTACTCCTTGTCTATAAGATCTTGAACCAGTTCGGCGACTTCGACCCAGCCAGCATCCTTGAATGTGACGTCACCGAGCATCGCGTCGAGGGCTCTCTCCGTCCCAAACAAACGTTGCGCGGGGTAGTCAATCAACCACTCCGGATACCAGATGCCGGCGTGAGTAAATGGAGCGATGTCGTTCTGCAGGTACGTCTCAGAAACCTTCGTCAGTTCGTCCCAGTTCGTCGGCGGTTGAAGGTCGAACTCCTCGAACATGGTCTTGTTGTATCTGATGATGAGCAACGTAAGCTCGCGAGGGAAGGCCATAAAGCGATTAGTGTAGGTGATGTAAGGTAGGGCATTTGGGTGGATGGTCTCCCTCCAGGTCTTACCTGGAGTGTCGTAAGACGGCTCGTTCATCGCGTCGGTTAGATCCCAGTAGTAGCCAGCCTCCCAATACTCACCTACGTAGCCGACGTCAATGCCCTTGCCGCCACTGTGCATGACCTCCGGCGCATCGCCCTCCTTGAAGCGGATCAAGGCGACCTGTTCCCAGATCGCTTGGCTACCGACCGGTGTGTTCTCCACCGTAACGCCTGGATGTTCTTCCTCGAAGCGCCTGGCAAACTCCTCGAAGTTCTTGTAGCTTTGTGAGGTCTCGCCGCCCCAGTGGATGACTTCCATCGTGACGGGGGCGGGGACTGGAGTCGCCTTCTGGCCTTCGATGACATACTTAGAAGGCTTTTCCTTCTCGACCTCGACCTCGACGATCTTCTCCCTCTCGACCTCGACGACCTCCTGGACTACCCGGGTGACCTCCTTTTCCACCTCAACCGGCTTCTCGATGATCTTTTCTACTTCGACTGCCTTTTCGACGACCACGGTCTCTTTGACAACTACCGGTCTCTCCACCACCTTTTCGACGACCTGCGGTTGGCAGGCAGCCAAAATTGGTAGCGCGGCCGTCGCCCCAAGGGCACCCAAGAACGATCGGCGGCTGAACTTTCGCATTCGGATATCCCCTGACATTTGCTTTTCTCCTCGCTTCAATAAGCCCGATCAAATCGCGTAGATCTAAATGCACGCCCAAGGACTATTCGCCGGGTCACTCGCATGCACCACCCCCCTTGCGAAGAACTTCGTGCCCGATACTGCTTGATGAGCGATTGCTCCAATCAATCGCCGTATTCTGCGCCCTTGATCCCTCTTCCTCGAGCGAGAATCGCCCGATCTTGACCATATGAGGCGACAGGCATACTATGGCGAATATATAACTCGCTTGGGGGGGTGTCAATAGACCGAATTGCCTCTGCCCGGACTTTGACCTGGCCCTGGGATCGACCATAGCAAGGAGGCGGCAACCATGCGTATCATCCGCTGGACAAACTCAGGCTAGGAAAATGGTCGCATTGCCAGTCGAATCGGATTCCCGTTTCGTATCGGAGACATAATGAAGTTCGTTGATCCAGTTCGCTGGCAAGAATCGGCGAAGGCCGGCCGTAACGCCGGTCTAGCCCCTTGGGCCCTCCGCTGGAGCCGCCGCGATTTCTATCAACTTGCAGTTCATCTCCATCGGCAGGGGCTTCCCATCGTCGGCCCGCTATCCAGAGCTGCCAGGTATGGACCAATACTTTGCCGATTATGTTAAAGGCCTGGCCGACGAATCCGGATTTTCTTACGAGGAAGCCGTCTGGTCGCAACACTGATGACGACATAAACTGGGGCGATAGGTTTCCTCGTTTTGGCGAACTGACGTTGAATCTAATGCCCGCCGAAGGTGGCTACAGCTATGTATACGCGGTGGACGAGATGAGGAGTGAGCAAGGGCTTTCCATTCATGGCAGCAGCATCTCTTATCCATTGGAGGCTGATGCTGCCGAACGTTTTCCGATTGCGCTCCATGACCTAGTGATACGTCACTGCGCCAACGTCGCCGAGGCGGTTGACTTGATCGGTCGCTATGCTGGTTTTGGCGGCTCCACCAATCTGGTCGTCGTTGACGCGCAAGGAAACGCCGCGGCCGTCGAGAAGGGGAAGAGCCAGTGCGCGGTGCGCTGGATGGACAAGCGTGGCGTTGTCTTCTGCACGAGTGGGGTTGCGGTGGAGCCGGCGACGAGGCGATTTATGGAGGTTGAAGGGCCGAGCTACCAGTGGAATCTGGCCCCCTATCGGCGCATCGACGCATTGGTGGCGGATGGGCCACTCACGGTGGAGCACATGTGGAACGTTATGACCGACCATCACCCCACCGATTTCATCTGCAAGCACTTTGACAAGCAGTCGCCGGGGGCGTTAGGGACCATTCATCAGAGCCTCTCTAAACCGGCCGAGTCACGACACTTTGCTCGACAGTACGATGCAGAGACTGGGAATCATCCTTGCGCTTTTCCGTCGACCGAATATTGGTGGTCATTTGCCCCGTTGGGGCGTGTTTTGAGCTAGGTTAGTCGCTGTCATCGCCCCATCTCAGAGGACTGGCTACCGTCACTAACGTAATGGAGACGTGCCCCGTGGTTGTTAATCAAAGCTCACCCAAGTTTCTACTGGGCGCAATGACGCTGCCTTACCTGCGCTGGTCTTTTGACCGCGCACTAGAAGGAATTGCGCGGGCCGGCTTTCGCTACCTTGGTATCAGGCCGGGCCATGCTGATGGCCCACTGCTGCCGGATCGTCCAGCCGAGACTGACTACCCATCATTACGCCGGCGCATAGAGAGCTACGGCCTGACGCCAGTACTAATGTTCGCCCAGCGAGTTTCCTCAGGCGATCCAGCCGAGAGCCTTTGCCGTGATGTGGACATCATTGCTGAACTCGGTATCCCGCTACTGTTGCACTTTCCGGACACGCATGTGAAGTTCTCGGCGGACAAGCTAGGTCATATGCGGTGGTTCAACCAGGTCGAGGAGTGGTTGCGGATATTGGCGTCGGCAGTGCGCCGCGCCGAGCGGCGTGGGGTAACGATTGTCCTGAAGCCACATGGCGGCATCGTCGGAACCGGCCAGGACCTCGCGCTGATCGTCGAACGGATCGGATCACCTGCTTTGCGCGTCTGCTACGATCCGGGAAACGTCGCCTATTACGAAGGCGTCCGGCCGGAGGTAGATGTCGGCGCGGTCGCCGGCCTGGTGCGCGCCGTCTGTATCAAGGACCACCGCGGTGGGCGCGAGGCGCTCGACTTTCCGACGCCCGGCGATGGCGACATTGACCACGCGGCCATCTTCAGTGTTCTGCGCGATGCCGGCTTCTCCGGGGCATGCCTCATTGAGCGCATAGATGGTCTTGCGTCGCCTGACGATGTTGACCGTGAGTTGGCTCGTGGGCGGTCTTACCTCGAACGTATAGTCGCTGAGATAAACTCGATAAAATTGACCTAGAGACCAAGTTACTATGGCCCATATGAGAGTGGCGGTACTTGGCGCCGGTAATCGAGCGACCGATCACTTACAGACCTTCAATCGGTTCGGTGACCTATGCCAACTGGTAGGTCTATGTGACATCAACCCCGATAGGCTCTCCCAGGCCGCCGCTCGGTACAACGTTCCTACTTTCAATCATCTCGAGCAGATGCTGGTGGAGGCAAAACCACAGCTTGTGTATGTGGTTGTACCGCCGGATGGACATCGGGCAGCCGTCGAGATGGTGGCCGAGTATGGCGTGGACATCGTCCTTGAGACACCCATAGCGCCAACCTTGTCGTTAGCAGACGCGATGATCGCCGCCGCCCAAAGACACCGAGTTAAGCTGGAAGTGGCGGAGAATCTCTGGCGATTCCCTACCGAGCGGCTGAAGTTTATGATTGTCCAGGCCGGCTTGATTGGACGGGTGACGCAAGTCCACCTTTGGTACCAGTCGGGCTCGCATCACGGTATGAGCATCGTGCGTAAGCTGATCGCGGGCCCGCCAGCGCGGGCGCGTGCATTTGTCCATGAAACGCCGGTGCCACCTCACGTGGACCGGGTAGGCAAGCCGGTCACAACCGGCCCTTACGAACTCGGACTGGTAGAGTTTACCAATGGGGCTGTTTGCATCTACCAATACCCTCTCTTCCATTACCGCGGCAATTACTGGGATATTGTTGGCAGTGATGGAGCGATTATCGGCAACGACTTGGTCCTGATGAACAACGGCGAGCGAATAGTATTCCCCATCCGCCGGAGAGTACATGATTCAATTACGGGGCCGGTACTGGAGAAGGTCTTGGTAGAAACGGACCCGCCTATTGTCTGGGAGAATCCCTGGCAGGAGTATCCGATAGGCGATACCGACGACGAGGTTGCCCGCGCCGATATTTTCTGCAATATGCGTCGGGCAATTCTGGAGAGAGGGGAAGTGCATTATGATGGAGCAAACGCGCGGGCAGACCAAGAAGTGCTCATTGCCATCCGGGAGTCGGCGCTACAGGACGGCGCCTGGGTGAACCTGCCTTTGGTAAAGGTCACCGAGACTGAGACTCGCTTTCACGAAGAGTACCGGCGACGCTACGCCCATGACCCCCTCGGCCCGGCGCGCCTCATGCTTGAGACGTTCTTTCCCCGGGTCAGCCCGGCCGAGTTGGCTCGTGGATTGCTCTACCCGTCTTCATAGAGGCTTTCCCGCACATCAAGCTAGCCAGCGATCCAGATTCTCGGCCACGAATTGGTCGTCGTTCAAGTGAGGGTAGCTGGCATATACACGATTGATCTCTTCCATCTGCCCGGGTGATAGGTCTTCATCGGGGTCCAAGCACCAGCGGCCGGCCAGCAAGCCCTGGCGTCGCAAGACCTCATGCAGCCCGGCGATGCAGCCGGCAAAGTTATGGCTGGCGTCGAAAAACGCGGCATTGGCGTCGGTGACCTCAACTGCTCGGACCAGCAGTTCGGCCGGCGCTGGCGAGCCGTGTTTAGTCAGCGCATGGATTTCGTCCAGCAAGCAAACTGCCGAACGCGTCCAGACTGCCCAGTGCCCCAGAAGTCCACCAACGATGCGGAGCGCTATCGGCTCTCCTTGCGCAACGAGCCGATAAGGGGTCAGTAAGTCCAGCACGATATTATCGTCGTTGCCGGTGTACAGCGCAATTTCGTCCGCCCGGCCGGCGTCGGCTACCGCGCGCACCACGTCGAGCGTCTGGTAGCGATTGAAGGGCGCGATCTTGATTGCGTAAACGTTCTCGATCTCGGCAAACCGCCGCCAAAAGTCGTAGCTCAAAAGACGGCCGCCGGCTAGGGGTTGCAAGTAGAATCCAAAGATGGGTATTACCTCGGATAGTCGCCGACAATGGGCAACCAATTCATCTTCGCTCGCATCATTGAGGGCACCCAAATTCGGCATACCTAATTCATAACCCAGGTCTGCCGCCATCTGAGCCTCATTTAACGCCTGCTCGGTGTTCCCGCAAATGCCAGCCACCTTCACAATTGGCTGTCCCATTTTCGCCGCTTCGGCGCTAACCGTTTCGGCCTCTAATTCCAGGACTGGTCGAAGTAGCCCGACTTTCGGATCGCGAATGGCGAACTGAGTGGTGTGGACCGCGATTCCCACTCCGCCGGCGCCGGCTTCTAGATAATAGCGGGTGAGTGCCCGTTGTCTTTTCTCATCCAACGACCGATCGACGGTCAGGGCCAATGGATGGGCTGGAATCACGGCGCCACGTTGCAATAAGTGGCGGTGAACTGGCGATAGTAACGGCGGTGCCATTTCCGATCTCCGCAGCTAATATTGGCCGTCTCTAGTTTCGAAATGTGTTGGCTTGTTCAAGGTATAGCCGCCCCGGCGGACCCAATGCGCGGTCCAAGCAAGGAGCTGACCAATCGGCATGCTGGGATAACCAAACAGCATATGGAACCGACTGGCGTTGCACACCAGAGCGGTGGATGCCTCTTCGCCTAAGAAAGTCGGCCTTGGCGCATCTAGTAAACTGGCCAGCTCAGTCGCTAGCCAGCGCACCGAAAGCATCTCTGGGCCAACCACGTTCAGGATTATCGGTGGGTGGTCGCATATAGCCAGCGACCGAAGTATCGCCGCGTTGGCGTCACCCTGCCAGATGACATTCACACAACCCATCGTTACATCAATCGGTTGACCCAACGCCACCTTCTGGGCGATGTCCAAAAGCACACCATAGCGTAAGGCGTTGGCGTAGTACAGGCGAATAATCGCTATCGGCATTTCATAGCGGTCAGAGTAAAACTGGAACATCCGCTCGCGCCCGAGGCACGATTGGGCATACTCACCGACCGGACTAGGTGGATCAGTCTCGACCGAACCGCCTTTCAGAATATCAGCGAAGGCGTAAACGTTGCCGGTAGACAATACCACGATGCGCGAGCGCTTGAAACACCGGGCGACTAGACCCGGCAAGAATGTATTCAGCGCCCAGGTCTGCCCAGGCGAACCGGTGGCGCCAAATTTCATTCCCACCATGTAAATAACATTACGCGCCTCAGGTAGGGCCTCAATGTCGCCTTCGTCCAGCAGGTCACTGGCGATCGTCTCGACGCCATTGTCGGCGAATTTCTTCGTCACCACTGGGTCTCGGAAGCGGGAGACGGCGATTACCCGTCGGCGGTTGCCGGCTGCGACCAGGCTTCGACTAGCTAGATGGCATAGATCGAAGCCCATTTTGCCGCCGGCGCCAAGAACTAGCAAATCATCGTCCAGCTTTGTCATCGCTTCGATAGTAGCCTGCGTTGGCCGGCTCAGGTACTCGTCGAGAGTCGCTTCCGAATCTGGACGAGGTAATTCAGTTATTGGCACGTCCAATTGCTCAAACACGGCCTTATGTCTCCTCCTCAAAAACCGACAGTTGTCCAGACAAACTAGGCTGTATTATAGACGCCGAATGACCCATAACGACTAGTCATCATCATAGGCTTGCCACCTAGAGGATAGTTTTGAGCGTAAGTTTACGAGGCATGGAGCAGGCCGACATTCCGACCTGCAAGCGGCTCTCAAACCAGGTCGGCTGGAATCAAACGGCTGCTGATTGGGCCCGCCTGATCGCCTGGGAACCGTTGGGCTGCTTTGTGGCTGAGCAGGCTGGCGAAGTGGTAGCGACCGTGACGACGACGACCTATGAATCGCGACTTGCCTGGGTCGGCATGATGCTGGTTGACACTACGCTGCGACGCCAGGGCATTGGGCGCATATCCGTTGCCAGATTGCTGCGCTGCGCTCGCAATGACCGGCCAAAGCGTCCTTGCGGGGAACCTAGCGACGAAGCGATCACTAATTCGTACTTTATGTATGCACCGCAAAGGGATAAGAACTGGTCAACTCCGGTTTTCAGGAGAATTTTCATCCCGGCTCTCGACAGCCAACCTGCTTTTTTCCGCACCCCTTGACTCATGCAACCGTGTTGCCTCAAAACTAGAGATTACCGAACTGGTATCGTTGCCTCAATTGGGAACCTTACCCAACTCATACGCCGGATTACTTAAGACGCCAGATCCTTTACGCTTCTCATGGGTGGGGAGGGGCGTTCCCTAAGTCTCCATAAAGCCTGGATCTCCTCCCCAATCTGCCGGCGTAGCGAGGCCGGCCCCCAACTCTTGTGTTCCAATTCGAGCAGCGCTCTCTCTTCTGCCTGAAGGACTTCGGCGGCTAAGATCCGTCTGTAAGGCGTTAGGGCGGTATCGTATCGCTTGGTGAGCTTGCCACCGTTCCTTTTCTTACCAACCAACTTAAGGAGTGGCTGCCAGTGGTTTACCCACAGTCTCACCAGATCGTAGACTCGGTTCAATTGTTCCAACGCCGGTTGAGACTCGAAGCGATCATAGCCGATTAGCTTTCTAACAACAGACCAGTGCTTCTGTTCTACGTGGGCCTGATCGTTCTTCCAGTAGGGACGTGAGCGGGTGAAGGTGATGTTCTCAGAGCGACAGTACCGTAGTAAGTGAGCGTTTAGGAACTCTGATCCATTGTCCGAGTCGATACCCAAGAGAGGAAAAGGCAGTCGTTCTCTTACCAGCTCCAAGGCGGCAAACACGCCGGCTTGGCCTTTCCCCCAAACCCCAATAGGCTCGGTCCAGCCGCTAGCCACGTCGACAACGTTTAGGGTGTTGAGGTAATGCCCGGCTGTGGAGGTGGCGCAGTGAGCTACCAAGTCAATCTCTACATAGCCCGGTCTCTGTTCCTCCCAAGGAGTATAGGTCTGGACCGGTATCTGTTGTTTCAGCAGTGAACCTGGCTTAGTCGTAGTGTAGCCACCTGGGCGTTTGTGTCGCTTGAATAGACGCAGACGCCGATCGATAGTAGCTGCGCTCATTGTTATCAACTGCTCTCTCACTTCATCATCAATCCTCAGTGCTCCCTCTTCCTCCAGGGCCGGCACAAGCTCTTTAAGGAACGGAGCTAGTCGCTTCCCGCACATCCAGCCACTGAGCTCTAGTACACTTCTCAGAGTTCCTACTACCACCGAGGAGTACTTCCTTGGTCTGCCTCTACCTTTCCCCTTAGGTTTGGGTGGCCCGTCGCACAATAATCGGGTCGCCCATTTGCGGTGATAGCCGGTGGTCGCCACAAACTCATCCAACAACCTACTTTTTTCCCGGCGAGTTCCATTCTTATAACGAACTCTTAGAGCGTTCGCCAACTCGTGTTTGCTTTGTTGTCGCACTGCCATAACCCCTGCTCCTTACGGTAATGTGAGTTATGAGGCAACGTATAGTTCTTCGGTAAGTTTATTTATGAGGCAATTCGGCAACTTGATTGACGCAAGCAGAGAGAGTATTGTTATCGTCAAGACCGATAGGTCACGAGACTTGCCTCGACGCGAATTGAGATGATGGGAAATTTCGATTAACCAAAATAGCGAGGATGTAGCAGAATGCGACTGACCGAGCAACAGATCAACCATTTCAATACCTTCGGATTCCTGACCTTCCGGCAATTGCTTTCAGCCGAGGAGCTGAAGCGCATCGACCCCGAATATAATGCCGCAGTTGATTCCGTGCTGCCGCCCGGCACTGAATTCGATGGCAAAGCCAGGATTGGCCGCCAGTTCATGGATGTGGACACGCCTTCGCTAGCTGCCTTGGGCGACGATCCGCGATTTGCAGACGTCGCCGAGCAGTTGTTGGGCAAGGAAGCTATCTGCATCGGCATCGCCGGCAACTACTATGTTGGCGACACGCGCTGGCACTCCGATAGTCGTAGCCTGGACTACGCGGGCGTAAAGTTCACTATCTATTTGGAACCGTTAGGCGCGACCAGTGGCGCATTGCGGGTGATACCTGGCTCGCATAAGGAACCATTGTGGAGCCAAAGTAAAATCACGGAGGATACGGAACCAGTCTTTGGTGTACAGCCGAATGAAATGCCGGCCTATGCCTTCGATTCCCAGCCGGGAGATGCGCTAGTCTTCCTGCACCCTCTCTGGCATTCGTCATTCGGTGGTGGCTCCAAACGCCGCATGATAGAGGTGAACTATTACGCCGATCCGGACACGCCGGAGGCTGTGGAAGCCTGGCGCGCACAGATGGCGTTTAACCACAGTTCTTCGACCGAGGAGGGCCGGCACATGTACACGAAGTATTGGCGATCGATCGATGGCCCTCGCCACCAGTGGGGAATCCGGCGCATGGCAGAGATAGGCGTCCTCGACACGCCAGGGGTTGCACCAATCGATAGTTGATCAAGGGAATCACCCGGGCAGCCTGCGTGTTGACGAAATAGCGATGAATCATTAACATAAGCCGCATGTTGCACGTAGAAAGGTTGATCGACGAAGAAAGGGGATGACGGCCGGATAGGGTACGTCGAGCCCGCAACCCAGCGTAAACATAATCTGCTCAGTCAAATAGGCTTGCCTGAGAAGCCTGATTTTGGACAATTGGTTCAGGAGCGAGTATCACAGCGACGATCAGAAAGGGGGATGCCATTCGGACCAGATAAGTTCTGGTTGGTCTTTCCTGTGTGGTCGTGCAGCGATTAGCGCTTTTCAATCGATAAAGAGGAGAGGTTCTGCATGGAGGCCAAATTGTTGTCTGATAAGTTTACCCGCCGTTCGTTTCTTGCCGGCCTGAGCGCCGCTGCGGCGCTGCCTATCCTGGCGGCCTGTGAGCCGCAGGTTGTTGAAAAGGTCGTCGAGAAGCCCGTCGAGGTGGTGGTCACCCAAGTCGTCGAGAAGGTCGTCGAAAAAGAGGTGGTCGTTCAGGAGGTCGTCGAAGTAGAGAAGGAAGTAGTCGTAGAGGTCGAAAAGGAAGTAGTCGTAGAGAAGGAAACGATCGTCGAGGTCCCAGCCGCAAAGGATCCGATCACGATTTTCTGGCTAGGCGGCGGGGGCGACACGCCCGCAGCTATGATCAAAGAATGGCAGGAGATGGGGAACGAGCACATCTCGTTTGAGGTGTTAGATCTTCCAGCATCAGAACTGTACATCAGGATCGAGACTGGATGGACGGCGGGCGCCGGTCCTGATATCGCCTTTACCGGCGGTGCGACGAAGCGTTACGCGGCCGCTGGCTGGGCCGTCTGGGTCGAGCCGTTCATGCCGAAGGGTGACTATCACGACTTCTACAAGGTTGCAAGAGACTGCGTCAGCTGGAACGATAGAATGTACGCTTTCCCCTTCAGCTCGCACGGTCAGCCGTTGATGTTCCGCAAGGACGTCCTCGAGGAGGCGGGGGTTGACTGGACGCAAGCGCCGGAGACCTACGACGACATTCTTCAAATTGCCAAGAAGGTGCAGAAGAAGTCGGGCGATACGTGGGAGATCATCGGCTACTGGATAAACTCGGATCCTGGCAAGGTCCACATGAGCCAGGGCTACGTCTACGGCAACGGCGGAGGCTGGGTCGAGGATGATGATTCGGTCCTTATCGATCACCCCGGAACCATTAAAACAGTCCAGATGTTCAGCGATTGGTTGCTTAAGGAAGAACTGGGCCCTGCAGGCGGCCACCACGAGGACGTCTGGGGCTCGAACTTCGCCGACGGTAAATTGGCGATTGTTCACACAGCCGTTCAAGTCGTCCGCAAGGTCGTCGAAAAGCTCGGCAACGACGACACGGTCGGCGCCTGGCACATTCCCCCGGGCGACGTGAAGCGGTCGGCTTTCTCTTACCACAACAACTTCATGCCGCACTCGCGAAGCAAGGTATGGGAGGAGGCGACCAAATTCACCCAGTGGATAACCAACACTGACAACATGATCAGATTTAACGAAGTGGGTAGGGCTCCTATGCCCCGCATTTCAGCCACCGAGAAGGCGGAGTATACGAAGGACCCCCGCTGGCAAATTGCCCTGGAGGCCGCCGGCGTCTACGGCGACAACGAGGGCAAGAGCCGCTTCTCGATTCCGATCCGCGACCATATAATAGAGCCGGCGATGACGAGGGCATTCTTCGGCCAAATGTCGGCGGAGGAAGCGATGACCGGGGCCGCCAACGAGGCGAGAGATTTGATCGAGAACGAGCTCAAAGTCTGGGATCGAGACATAGAGCAGAAACGGTAAACGTCGCGGCCCCGGTAGAATAGAAGCAGACCCTCTCAGTTCACGCTAAGAGGGTCTGCTTCAGATCAAACCGGTTTTGGGTTTTGACGCTTCGCGCTGAAGGTTGGGCCTGGAACAGGCGGCAGGATCGTATTTCCCTCACGTCTCCGCGCCGGCAAGGTTTCCAAGAGTCACCAGAGGATCGCCTGGGGAGATGCTGACCTCGCTTCGACGAGACTGAGGATCGGGTCAACAAGCGCGACACAGTGGTACAGCTCTCGTGTTGGAGCTCGGGCGAGCTTCGCTGGCCCTGAAATCCGGTGGGCGTACCCCCGGGGAAGTGCGTCAACCGCATAGGGATTAGGGATGTCTTAATCGGACCACCCCTTTTCCTGTCGCAGTCGATTCATGTCTGGACGAACGCCTGGTTCATACATTCCTGGCGGCGCGTCCTTAAGAGGTGTCGGAATGGCGATATCGGCGGCAGGGTATAGAAGCGCGCTGTCGCAGTGGCGTCGGCGCCACTGGAGTTACCGTCCCGCCGAGGTGCGGGTCGCGCTGTTGTGCTTGTCCATCACGTTCGTAGGCATTTTCTTCTTCTCGGTGATCCCGGTCCTGGCGTCCATTTACCTGGGCTTTACCGACTTCAATCCCCTGAGAGACTCCCGGCCGTACTGGACCGGCCTGGACAACTACGTGCGCCTGCTGGACGACAGCCGCTTCATCAAGGCGGTCGGCAATACCCTCTACTACTACGTCTTCGCGGCGCCCCTTACCCTCGGTCTGGGTTTGATCGCGGCGCTGGCCTTCAACCGCCAGATCCGGGGAATGGCCTTCTTCCGGATCACCTACTACACTCCCACCCTGGCCTCGATGGTAGCCGTGTCTCTGTTCTGGTTGTGGATATTCAACCCAGACTACGGGCTACTCAATGCCTTCATAGGTGTGTTCGGTTTCAAGCCAGTCCGCTGGCTCTTGAGCCCTGACTCGGCGATGCCAGCAATAATCATCCTATCGGTGTGGAAGGGCGCCGGGTTTGCGATGATTATCTTCTTGGCCGGCCTGCAGACCATCCCCCAGCATCTCTATGAGTCCTCTGAGATTGATGGCGCGAACCGCTTTCAGCGTTTCATCCACGTCACCTGGCCGCTCCTGCGCCCAACCACGGCCTTTCTGTTCATAACCTTTACTCTGGGAGCGTTCCAGGTCTTCGAGCAGGTCTTCGTGCTTACCAGGGGTGGTCCGGCCGAGGCAACGACGACGATCGTCCATCAGATCTACGCCCGGGCTTTCAGTTACCTGATGATGGGTTACGCGTCGTCTCAGGCGACTCTTCTGCTGCTGGCGTTGTTGGTGATAACCATAATCAACATGCGCCTGTTGGTGCGCGACATTGAGTACTGAATCCACGCGAGAGGTGACGAGAGCAGGCTGATATGGCACGGTCGACAGCACGAACCGAAGCGAGCGGCTACCTGACAGTACGGCTCCCCTGGTGGCGAAAGGTCAGTGCGGGATTTACCCTAGCCATGACAGCGGCCGTGCTCGGCGCGGCGATCATGATGGTGCCGTTTGTCTGGGGCGCCCTCACGTCGTTCAAACCCAGTGGTGAATATCTCAGTATCCCGCCAACCTGGCTTCCCGAACAGTGGACGCTCGATGGGTACGAGCTTGCCCTCTACCGGGGCGGTTTGCTAACCGGCCTCAAGAACTCCTTCATCGTCGCGGGAATCAGCACCGTTCTGATGGTTCTGAGCGCAGTGCTGGCTGGGTACGCCTTCGCCAGATTGCGTTTCCCCTTCAGCCGGGTGATCTTCCTGATCGTCTTGGCGACGATGATGATTCCCTGGCCGGTGACGCTGCTTCCCTTGTTCATCATGATGGTGAAGTTCCCGCTGGCCGGCGGCAACGACATCTTCGGCTCGGGCGGCCGAGGGTTAGTGGATACCTACGAGGGCCTAATCCTGCCAAGTCTGGGTTTCGCGTACGGGACCTACCTCATGCGTGAGTTCTTCAAGGCGCTGCCGGCGGAGTTGGAGGATGCGGCGCGTGTCGATGGGGCCGGGGAGCTGAGAATTCTGTTTCAGATCATGGTGCCTCTCAGCAAACCAGCGATGGCCGCCCTATCCATCATCGCGTTCCAGAACAACTGGAACAGCTTCATCTGGCCGCTAGTCATGACTAATAAGCCGAGTATGGCCGTCGTCCAGATCGTACTCCAGCAACTCCAGTTAATCTCGTCACCGGGGGAAAGGTTGTTCGTCCGCTGGGATGCGGTGAATGCCGGTGGTATGATTTCGCTGATACCCCTGGCGATCTTCTTCCTATTCTTCCAGCGATACTTCATCAGAGGCATCGCCATGACCGGCTTCAAGTAGGAATCCTCGGTCTGTTCAATAGGACTTGCGCGGAGAGAGCAAGATATGGTCTTTGGACGGTTCGCCAGCACACATAAAGAGATGCGGCGACAGTGCGGCCATGCCTTTGCGAGCCTCTCGCTTCGACGTTTACAGGCGTTCGGCGCCTGGTCGCCGGAGACACCTGGCGGTTTGACTCTCAGGTCTGCAGGTTGGAATCGGCGCTGGAATTCGTCACCGGATTTTCGAAGTTGCCAACCGGAATTCGATGGCGTCTGAAATAGCCGCAGCCAGGTCGAATGAGTACGACGTAGTGGTGATAGGCGGTGGGCCCGCCGGCTCTACCGCGGCCTCGTTGCTTTCACAGCGGGGACGCCGGGTCCTGCTTCTCGAAAAAGAGAGCTTCCCGCGCCACCACGTTGGCGAGTCTCTCCTTCCAGGCACCATCGAGGTCATGAAGCAGCTTGGAGTGCTTGAGACAGTCAAGCAAGCCGGCTTCGTACCCAAGTACGGCGCTACTTACGTTTGGGGAAAATCACGACAACCTTGGTCGGTCCAGTTCCGTGAGGTCACTAATAAGTCGGGCCTTGACAGCGACAAGCCTGACCAGTCCTTCCAGGTAGATCGATCCAAGTTCGATAAGATTCTCCTGGACCACAGTCGGGAATCTGGCGTAAAGGTCCTGGAAGGGTGCCGTGCCACCAGCGTTGATCGAGACGAGCAAAGCGTAACCCGGGTCGGTTATGTGGACCAGTCGGACGTCCCACGAGTAGCCAACTGTCAATTCTGTGTAGACGCTTCTGGCCAAAGTAGTTTGCTCGGGAATAGCCTGGACCTTCGGGAATTCAACGAATCGCTTAGAAACATCGCGCTGTACGGCTACTACCAGGGCGGACGTCCGTTGAGTGACCTGGTCCCGAACCCGGATCCCAAGAGCAACGGAAACATCTTCATCGCCGCAACTGAAGCCGGCTGGATCTGGTACATACCACTTGGCGGCGGCCGGTACAGCGTGGGACTGGTCACCGACGGCTCATCTTCTGGGGAGATAAATCGCGTAGGTCGCTACAAGTTCTATCGGGACAGTTTGGATAGTACTCGTGAGATTGCGTTCCTGCTGGAAGACGCCCAGATTGAGTCCGAATCACTTCATACGTTGAGCGACTGGTCATACATCTGTCGAAAGTTTTACGGGCCGGGATATCTGTTGGCAGGTGATGCCGCCGCCTTCATAGACCCGATTCTTTCGACTGGGGTCCATTTAGCGATGGATGGTGGCCGTCAGGCAGCGCTCGCTATCAACACGTCCCTATGCGATGCCGATCTGACGGACCAGGCTATGCAATGGTACGAGGAAGGATACAGGTCTAACGCGTCCAATTATCTACAGATGGCTGAGCACTGGTACCTCGGTCATCGGAGTCAGACAGGGTGGTTTTCCGCCGCCAGGAACCTGGTGGATCCAACCTCTAATTTGTCCATCAGACAGGCATTTGTTCACGTGGCCGGCGGCTACAAGTCCGACCTGTTGCCGTTCGCTGGATATCCCACTGACCAGTTGAAGACCATGTACTCGAACTTCGATAGCGCGTTGCCGAAGAGTGTCGAAGAACCTGTCGCTGTACCTATAAGCGACGGGTCGGGCAAGGTGCTGTTCAAGCGACAAGGAGAGCTTGAAGAAAGCCGTCCACGATTCCAAAAAGGCGTCAGTTATCGCGCAACGTTGGGTGCCCGTAAGTCGACCGATACGACGCTAGCTCCGCTAGTCCAGGTCGAGCAAGAGGCGGAGGGCGTAACCTGGCGAAAACGTGTCCTTTCGGTTGAGTCGTTGGGTCTGCTGCAGAAAATCGATGGGACTCGCACGGTCCGGCAGATCGTGGACGAGCTAATGGGCGGGAACGGCGCCGGCGGGGATCGCTTCTTCCGAGAAGTGAGACGACACTATCTGGTCGGGCTCACCAAGAAGCTCTACGACGGGGGCATCATTACTTCGACGATGCCTGGCCGGCGCCGGGCCAAGCGAAAGGGCATTGCCGTAAGTGCTGCCGGAAGTCCGGCGGCTAGACGTAGCATCGGTCGCAACGACCCTTGCCCTTGCGGTAGTGGAGAGAAGTACAAGCGTTGCCACGGGCGCTCGAGATCACGTTGATTCGTCCTATCGTCAGGTCCAATGCGGCAGGCTTGATCGTGATGCTAACGGTCGACGGTTTCGGTTGGCCGGCAGCTCACGTTGGCCTCAGTGCGTTCGAGGCTTGCCCCTAGATTTCAGACGAGCGCAATCGATAGAGGCGACGGTGGAATTCGATGTTACTATGCGATCAAGGAGGGGGAACAGATGCTTTTCGGAAGGTTTTCGGGAACCCATTTCGAAATGGGACGACAACACGGCCAGGCCTTTGCTAGCCTGTTGAGCCAGAACCGGGATGCGTTGCACACGGTCTCGCCGGAGGTTCGTCAACAGCAGGACTTGCTTTTCACCAAGTTTGAATCGGCATTGAGTAGGACCGCTCCGGAGCTGATCGAGGAGATGCGGGGCATAGCCGAGGGAGCCGCACTTTCTTACGAGGACGTGGTACGGCTGAACTTTGCTGAGGAAGTAGGCGGAGGCAACCTCGGATGCTCCCAATTTGGCATAGTCGCGGCCGACGGCAGCGCGGTCATGGGTAAGAATGAGGACCACGGATTCGGTCTCCGCACATACGTTGTAACCGAGCTGCATCCTGACAACGGGTATGCCCAGGTGCACGTTGGCGCCGTGAACTGGGTAGTTAGCTCCGGAAGTGGGATCAACGAAGCGGGACTGTGTGTTGGCCAATCCTCGCTTAACGTCACAAGTGAAGCCGATGGCGTGCCCCGGTTGACGATGCTGCGACTAGTCTTGGAGCGCTGCGAGACAGTATCGGAGGCCGGGGAGCTTCTCAGGACGAAGACCGGTGGGATACGAGGGTTGAACTTTTTGATGGTGGACGCGAACGGAGATATGGCCGTGGTAGAGAGTGCTCCGTCACTGTGCGCCGTGCGCCAGACCGAGGATTGCGCAATCTGGGCATCGAACCATCCTGTCGATCCCAAGATGCGGGCGGTGGAGAGGATAATCGTAGGTACCGAGACGGACCTAGAGCGAACGCTTGCAATGGATGCGAATTCACGGCAACGTTTTGGCAGACTTAGCGCTCTCGCGCGTGATCACGCTGACCCGCCGGGGCACGATGAGGCCCGCCGGTCGGTGGAGAGCGTGATCCGGTCCCACGGGCCGGGTGGCATGTGTCAGCACGGGCTAATGCAGACTACCTGGTCGGTATTGATGGACGCTCGCAACCGGGAGCTACTGCTGGCGGATGGGTATCCTTGCACGACAGCCTGGGAACGCTTCAGCCTCGCAAACTGAAGGTAGTCGTTGGGAGGGTCTGAGTTCTCCTGGGCTTCGACTTCCATCGAATTGAACTGGTCGGCTGTGACTTGGTCCGAGTGCCGGCCGGGGGCCGAGCAATCTAGGCCTAGGAGAATCGTCCTGATCTCCCCTTCGCGGGGAGGGAAAACGATACCGTCCTCCGCAGCTCTGGTGGAGATAATGATGATGACGACTGAAGCTGGATCCAGCCTATTCAACAGTTCGCAATCGCCAAGGCACTGAAGTTAGTCGGAGGTAGAGTAGTATGCGTTTCGAACGCTTTTCGGGTTCGCACCTGAGTATGGGGATTCAGCGCGGCAAGGCCTTTCGAGACCAGTTACAACAACGCAGCCATACCATCGATTCCTGGTCGCCTGAAGCCCAGGATCGAGTCGACTCTCTAGTCAGAAGGTTCGGGTCATCGCTGAGCGGTTTCGCTCCGGAACTGATTGAGGAGATGCAAGGCATCGCCCAAGGCGCCGGATTGAGCTACGAGGATGTCGCGCGCCTCAACTTCTCGGAGGAGATCGGAATACCCATCGGTTGTTCCCAGGTTGGACTCGTCAATCGCGATGGCGACGTGATGATGGGCAAGGCGGAAGACGCCGGATTCTCGCGAACGTACGTGGTTACCGAACTCCATCCCGATCAAGGCTTCGCTCAGATTCACGTCGGTGCGATCAACTGGGTAGTCAGCTCCGGCAGTGGGATCAACGAGGCCGGCCTTTGTATCGGCCAATCCTCCCTTCGCATCTTTGACGAGGCGGAGGGAGTGCCCAGGTTGACGATGCTGCGCTTGGCACTTGAACGCTGCGCCACGGTATCTGAGGCCTCAGAGCTTATTGAGACTGCGACCGGCGGCATCAGGGGTATGAACTTTCTGATGGTGGATGCAAAGGGCGAGATGAGGGTCATCGAGCGCTCCCCTTCGCTGTGCGCAGTCCGTCAGCCGGCGAATGGCGCGATCTGGGCTACCAACCATCCGGTTGATCCTCGAATGCGGGCAGTGGAGCACATAATCACCGGCGCTGAGCCGGATTTCGAGCGCGATCTTGCCTACGAGGCCAACTCGCGACAGAGGTTCGGCCGGCTTGATCATTTGACCCGCGACGAGGTGGATGGGCTCGGAGTGAAGGAATCACTGCAGAAGGTGATGACCTCACACGGGCCCGGTGGTGCCTGTCAGCACGGCGTTATGGAGACTACCTGGACGGTCATGATGGCCCCGCGCAGTCGCGAGTTGTGGCTGTCGGACGGACCGCCCTGTCGCAATCCGTTTGAGCTCTACTCTTTCAGCGGAAGACAACGGTAGATGGGATCGCCGCCGCACTCGCTGTGGTCGCGCTCGTTTGAACTCGTCTACTACAATCCTTCGCCGAAATTTCGGGGGCGTACACCCTTCCGCGACCCCGAGGACGATCCGCTAACCACTGAACAGCGAATAGCCTACCTGGAAGCCTACGCCGATCTGCTGCGGCGAGAGAACGATCTGGGCGACGACTGGCTCTCCTCCGAGGTGGTCAGCGAAGAGGAAGGGCGCCAGCTGGCCTCGCAGATCAAGGCAAAGCCTCTGCCCCGCAACAGGGGGATAGTTCCGCTTCGCTTCTGGCGTTGGAAGCTGCAAGGGGCCGAGGAGGACGAGTGGGTGGCGTCCGACTTCGACGACAGCCTGTGGAACGAGCTAGAAGTGCCGACGGTGCTGGATATGGGAAGAGCGATGCTTCTAAGATGCACAGCCCATATCAGAGCGTCGGAACGAGTGGTGCTGGACATCGAATCTATCCACGACGAGTACGAGCTGTGGGTGAATGGCGAGCCGGTGGCCCACCACGAAGGCTACGAGCCGCACAGCGTGGATATCACGTCGTACGTAGAGGCAGGACAGGAGAACACATTTGCAATCTGCGTCGCCAAGAAGCCCGGCTATCAGATCGGAATCGCCGGCTGCATTCAGGTGGTGGGCACTCGCTCGGTCTACATAGAGGATCTGTTCGTGAAGCCGGTCGAGGCGATGGAAGGTCGGCCGGCACGAGTTCAGATCAACGTGACGGTAAGGAATGTCGGAGATCAGGCCTTCTCCGGGCGGTTGGAGGCCAGGTTCAACAAGTGGTACCCGGAGGAAGACGGGGCAGTGGCGTACGAGATGGGGGCGATGGATGTAGAGGCAGGGCCAGGCGAGGCGGTGGAGCTAAGCGAGGAGTGTGTCTGGACGGGAGCGGAGCTGTGGTGGCCGGAGCGACCACGGTTGTACAGGGTGGAGGCGGTACTGAGATCGGAAGGCAGCGAGCAAATCGACGATTACGTAGACACGGTAGGAATCCGCACTATACAGCAACGTGGAGGCAGGTTGTACCTGAACGGCCGGCGGTTCGTGGTGCGCGGTTTCTGCCACAATCTTGGTTTCGCGCCAGGGACAGACTCCCACGGTTCGGTGTGTCCGCCGGACGCCTGGATCGTAAGGGACTTCCTGCTAGCGAAGCGCGCCAACGCGAACGGTATCCGGATACATCCATGGGGATTCGCCCAGCGGCCTGGGCAGTACAACGAATATGGATTCCCAGAATGGCACACCCACACCGATAGCACTAACTACGTTCGGATCGCCGAAATCGCCGACCAGATCGGCATTTGCCTGACTTGGGTGACCCGCCACTGGACGCTATGGCCATCTGAGTTCCGCAAGCATTACCGCGAAGACGATATGGAAAGGTTGCTGGCGCTTTCCATCAAGCGGGTGCGGAATCACCCGAGCATCATCTCTTACGAAGGCCTCAACGAGGTAGGATCCGGTATGGGGAGAGGGGTCTTAGGGGTAGAGTTGAGTCACGCCGAGCAACCCTGGGCGAGCAACTTGACCACACAGGAAATCGAGACGCTGAACCGCCGCTATGAGCAAATCTACAAGGATTTTTGCACCTGCTTTATGCGATTAGTTGAGTCGGTAGACGACTCACGCCTAATGTGCCCGGACTCGAAGTGGGGACCCTCATACCAGGAGGACCCGAAGTTTCCTGACGCCCTCCAGCACCAGGACACTTCAATCTTCACCCTGACTGAGAGTGTTTACTGGGCTACTCACGATAAGCCCGGCTGGTATATGGAGTTCCACGATATTTACGCTAGGAAAGATCGCGTATTGCCGGACGATCGAGCGCGAGCGGTAATTTGGGATGAGTTTTCGGCGGAAGCGATGCCTGATTGGGAGCGCTATCGAGGCCTGCCGTGGCGAAGTACCTGGCTGAACAACCACATACCGGTCGGAGTGCACGAGAAGGCGAGGCTTGGGCGGCCGTTGCGGGCCTTGCGCGACTCTGAAGCCCACATATCGCAGGCTTATCAGGGCCTCCACTTCCAGCAGGTGGCTTACTTCGTGCGCGCCAACGGCGGCGACGGTATGCAATATGCGATCATAATCGATGGCTTGTCGCAGGGTATGTACCACAAGGGTGTATGCGACCTCTACCGGCGCGCCAAGCTGGGGTACTTCGCGGCACGTATGACCTACCAACCCACGTTGGTGACGGGGATGGACGGCGACTTTGTCCTCTCAGAGGATGATGCCCTGCGTCTGGTCCTGATCAACGATGCGGTCGAGCGCACAGGTAAGCGAGTGAAGGTGAGGATTCAGGTCAAGCGCCCAGATGGCGGCCGGGTGGATACCGAGGAACTTGATGCCACCATCGATGCGTCGGGCGTCACTCCGGTAGGAAACTATCGGCCACAGTTTCCGGCCGCTGGCCTGTATCAGATTGAGTACGTGGTGACGCCCGTCGAGGACTAAAGGGTCGCTCAATGCGGAAGTTATTGGGGGAAGACAGACGATGACTGCTCCGGACGACTTGCTATGGTCACGTTCGTTCGAGCTGGTCTACTACAACCCTGCATCCAAGTTTCGCGGACGCACCCACTTTCGTGACCCCGAGAACGATCCGCTAACCACCGAACAGCGAATTGCCTACCTGGATGCCTACGCCGACCTGCTGCGGCGAGAGAACGATCTGGGCGACGACTGGCTCTCCTCCGAGGTGGTCAGCGAAGAGGAAGGGCGTCAGCTGGCCTCGCAGATCAAGGCAAGGCCGCTGCCCCACAACAGGGAGATAGTTCCGCTTCGCTTCTGGCGGTGGAAGCTGCAAGGCGCCGAGGAGGACGAGTGGGCGGCGTCCGACTTCGACGACAGCCTCTGGAACGAGCTAGAAGTGCCGACGGTCCTGGATATGGGAAGAGCGATGCTTCTAAGATGCACAGCCCATATCAGAGCGTCGGAACGAGTGGTGCTGGACATCGAATCGATCCACGACGAGTACGAGCTGTGGGTAAATGGCGAGTCGGTCGCTCACCACGAAGGCTACGAGCCGCACCAGGTCGACATCACCTACGTAATCCGGCCAGGACAGGAGAATACGATTGCAATCAAGGTTGCCGAGAAGGAAGGCTACCAGATCGGCATCGCGGGCTGCATCCAGGTGGTGGGCACTCGCTCAGTCTACATAGAGGACCTGTTCGTGAAGCCGGTCGAGGCGATGGAAGGTCGGCCGGCACGAGTTCAGATTATCGTGACGGTAAGAAATGTCGGAGATCAGGCCTTCTCCGGGCAGTTGGAGGCCAGGTTCAACCGGTGGTTCCCGGAGGAAGACGGGGCAGTGGCCTACGAGATGGGGGCGATGGAGGTAGAGGTAGGGCCAGGCGAGGCTGTGGAGCTATGCGAAGAGTGCGTCTGGACGGGAGCGGAGCTGTGGTGGCCGGAGCGACCACGGTTGTACAGGGTGGAGGCGGTACTGAGATCGGAAGGTAGCGAGCAAATCGACGATTACGTAGACACGGTGGGGATCCGCACCATACAGCAACGTGGAGGCAGGTTGTACCTGAACGGCCGGCGGTTTGTGTGGCGCAGCTTCGGCGACAACCTCGGATTTGCGCCGGGTGCTGACTCCCACAGCGCTACCTGCCCTCCCGACGCCTGGATCGTAAGGGACTTCCTGCTGGCCAAGCGGGCCAACGCTAACGGCGTGCGTGTCCATCCCTGGGGTTACGGGGAGAGACCCGGAGAACGCAACGAATATGGATTCCCTGAGTTCAGCGTGCACTCGGATGGTACCAACTACGTTCGGATCGCCGAAATCGCCGACCAGATAGGTCTTTGCCTGATCTGGGTGACACGTCACTGGACGCTAGGGGCCTCGGAATTTCGAAGTCACTATCGCGAGGAAGACCTTGAAAGGTTGTTAGTACCGTCGATCAAGCGGGTGCGGAATCATCCGAGCATCATCTCCTATGAAGGTATGAATGGCGTCGGGGTGAACGTTTTGCGCCGAGCTTTGTGGGTGCTATTCAGTGACGATCCGCAGCCCTGGCTGGGTCACCTGAATCCGCAGGAAGTAGAGTCTTTAACTCGGCTGCAAGAACGTCGATACATAGAGTATTGTGCGAGATACATACGGCTGGTCGACTCGGTGGATGATTCACGCCTAGTCTGTCCGGATTCGCATTGGGGGCCCGCTTATCAGGGTAAGACGAGCTGGAATGCGGTCCAACACAAGAACGAGTCTGTATTCACACTGACTGAGAACGTGTACTGGGACCTCCATGAGGCCCCGGGATGGTACGGTGACTTTGCAGACATGTACGCGCATAAGGACCGACTCTTGCCGGATGATCGGACCCGAGCGGTGATTTGGAGCGAGTTCTCGGCCGAGGCGATGCCCGATTGGCAGCGCTACCGTGGGCTGCCTTGGCGAAACATGTGGATCAACCACGATAGACCTACTGCCGGCATCGAGAAGGCGCGGCTGGGCCGGCATCTGCGGAGACTGCGCGATCCGGAGGTCCATATATCGCAGGCCTACCAGGGCCTATTCTTCCAACAAGTCGCTAGCTTCATACGCGCGAGAGCGGCCGAGGGGATGAACTGCCAGTTGCTCACCGACGGGCTTTCCCAGGGAATGTACCACAAGGGGGTATGCGACCTCTACCGACGCGCCAAGCTGGGATACTTCGCAGCACGTATGACCTACCAACCCACGTTGGTGACCGGGATGGACGGCGATTTTGTCCTCTCAGAGGATGATGCCCTGCGTCTGGTCCTGATCAACGATGCGGTCGAGCGCGCAGGTCAGCCAGTGAAGGTGAGGATTCAGGTCAAGCGCCCAGATGGCGGCCGGGTGGATACCAAGGATCTCAATGCTACCATCGATGCGTCGGGCGTCACGCCGGTAGGAAACTATCGGCCACAGTTTCCGGCCGCTGGCCTGTATCAGATTGAGTACGTGGTAACGCCGGTCGAGAACTAACGAGGGCGCTCAATGCGGAAGTTATTAGGAGAAGACAGACGATGACTGCTCCGGACGACTTGCTGTGGTCGCGTTCGTTCGAATTGGTCTATTACGATCCTTCAACTAAGTTTCGCGGGCGCACGCACTTCCGTGACCCCGAGAACGATCCGCTAACCACCGAACGGCGAATAGCCTACCTAGATGCCTACGCCAATCTGCTGCGGCGAGAGAACAATCTGGGCGACGACTGGCTCTCATCCGAGGTGGTCGGCGAAGACGAGGCTGAGCAGCTGGCCTCGCAGATCAAGGACAGGCCGCTGCCACGCCAGCGGCAAATCGTCCAGCTTCGCTTCTGGCGGTGGAAGCTGCAAGGCGCCGAGGAGGACGAGTGGGCGGCGACCGACTTCGACGACAGCCTCTGGAATGAACTGGAAACGCCGACAGTACTGGATATGGGAAGGGCGATGCTTCTGCGGAGCCGGGAGCACATTGAAACCTCGGAACGAGTGGTGCTCGACATCGAGTCGATCCACGACGAGTACGACCTATGGGTAAATGGCGAGTCAGTAGTTCACCACAAAGGGTATGAGCCGCACTCGGTCGACATCACATCGTTCATACGGGCGGGGCAGGAGAATACGTTTGCAATCCGCGTCGCCAAGAAGCCCGGCTATCAGATTGGAATCGCCGGGCGCATCCAAGTGGTGGGCACTCGCTCGGTCTACATAGAGGATGTGTTTGTGAAGCCGGTCGAGGCGATGGAAGGTCGGCCGGCCCGAGTTCAGATCATCACGATCGTACGGAATGCCGGCGGTCAGGCTTTCAGTGGTCGACTGGCGGCCCGTTTCTACCGGTGGTTCCCGGAGGAAGATGGGGCGGTCGCCTATGAGGCGCCATCGATGGAGGTAGAGGTTGGGCCGGGCCAGGCGGTGGAACTGAGCCAGGACTGTGTCTGGGCGGGAGCGGAGCTGTGGTGGCCGGAGCGGCCCCACTTGTACAAGGTGGAAGCGGTCGTGAACTCAGAACATGGGGAGCAACTCGACGACTATGTAGACACTGTGGGTATCCGAACTATACAGCAACGAGGGGGCAGGATTTACCTGAATGGCAAGCGCTTCGTATTGCGCAGTTTCGGCGATAACCTGGGATTTGCGCCGAGCGCCGACTCTCATAGCTCGGTGTGTCCGCCTGATGGCTGGATTGTCAGGGACTTCCTGCTGGCCAAGCGGGCAAACGCAAACGGCGTGCGGATTCATCCTTGGGGTTACGGTGAAAGACCTGGAGAGTACAACGAACTCGGATTCCCGGAGTGGGGCGATCACACAGACGGCACCAGCTACGTTCGGATTGCCGAGATCGCGGACCAGATCGGCCTCTGCCTGATCTGGGTGACTCGACTATGGACGCTGGGAGCCTCGGAATTTCGCAAACATTACGACGAACAAGAGATGGAGCGATTGCTGCCGCCGTGCATCAAACAGGTGCGGAATCATCCAAGCATAATCTCCCACGAGGGGCTCAACGGAGTTGGGGCGACTATGACGAGCGGAGCCCTCGGAGTGCTGATGGGAAGTGCCGAGGAGACTTGGTTGAGGAATCTGTCTCCACAGGAAGTCAAGACGCTGAACCATCTTCACGAGCGTCGGTACGAGGAATTCTGTGCCAAGTTCATCCAATTGGTCAACTCGGCTGACGGCTCACGGTTGGTCTGTCCAGACTCACATTGGAGCCCAGGGTATCAGGGAGAAGCCCATCAGGTCACGACGTTTGCGTTATGGGACACGGATGTGGAGGACGAGTCAGCGTTTACCCTGACAGAGAACCTCTACTGGGCCCTCCACGAGTACCCTGGCTGGTACAGGGATTTCCAGGAAATGTATGCCAGGAAAGACCGTATCATTCCGCACGATAGAGCGCGACCGGTGATATGGACTGAGTTTGCCGCCGAGGCTATGCCCGATTGGGAGCGCTACCGAGGACTTCCCTGGCGAAATATGTGGATAAACCACGACAGTCCTACGGCTGCGATTGAAAGGGCAAGGCTTGGGCGGCCGTTGCGGGCCCTGCGCGACTCCGAGGCCCACCTCTCGCAAGCTTACCAGGGCCTGTTCTTCCAGCAGGTAAGCACATTTGGCCGGGTGGTCGGCTGCGATGGGATGAACTTTCAGCTCATAACCGATGGCTTGTCGCAGGGTATGTATCACAAAGGGGTGTGCGACCTCTACCGGCGCGCCAAGTTGGGATACTTTGCCGCACGCATGGCCTATCAACCCACGTTGGTGACCGGGATGGATGGAGACTTTGTCTTCTCAGAGGATGACGCCCTACATCTAGTCCTGGTTAATGATGCGGTGAAGCGTATAGGGGAACGCGTGAAGGTGCAGGTTAGGGTCAAGCATCCGGAGGGCGGCCTGGTGGATTCTACCGAATTAGATGCTTCCCTCGATGGATCGGGTATTGTCGAATTGGGAGATTATAGACCGCGTTTCCCGACCGCTGGTCTTTATCAAATCGAGTATACAGTCCTGCCAGGCCAGGGTTGATGGCCGGGCGCCGCGACACGAAATCTGCTAACGGAGGATATTCGATGACGATGCAGGAGAATTCGCTTTGGTCTCGCTCTTTCGAGTTGGTCTATTACGATCCTTCACCTGATTTCCAGGGCCGCACACACTTCCGAGACCCCGAGAACGACGCCCTGACCACCGAGCAGCGAATTGCTTACGTCGAGGCATACACTGATCTGCTGCGCCGGGAAAACGACCTTGGGGAGCGCTACCTGTCGACTGAGGTGGTGAGCGATGAGGAGTCAGAGCAGCTCGCCTCTCAGATCAAGAACAGGCCGATGTCGAATCAGCGCAATACCGTCCCCCTCTGCTTCTGGCGCTGGAAGCTGCAGGGCGCCGAGAACGACGAGTGGGTTGCGCCCGACTTCGATGACAGCGTCTGGAACGAGCTGGAAGTTCCTACCGTCCTCGATATGGGCAGAGCCATGCTTCTGAGATCCAAAGCTCATATCGAACCTTCAGAACGAGTTGTGCTAGATATCGAATCTATCCACGACGAGTACGAACTTTGGGTCAATGGCCAGTCAGTAGTTCACCACAAAGGGTATGAGCCGCACTCCGTCGACATCACATCGGTCATACGGGCGGGCCAGGAGAATACGTTTGCAATCAAGGTTGCCGAGAAGAAAGGCTACCAGATCGGCATCGCCGGCTCGATCCAGTTGGTGGGCACCCGTTCGGCCTACATAGACGATGTGTTTGTGAAGCCGGTCGAGGCGATGGAAGATCGGCCGGCCCGAGTGCAGATCATCACGACCGTTCGGAATGCCGGCGGTCAGGCTTTCACTGGTCGACTGGCGGCCCGTTTCTACCGGTGGTTCCCGGAGGAAGATGCGGCAGTCGCCTATGAGGCGCCGTCAATGGAGGTGGAGGTTGGGCCAGGCCAATCGGCGGAGCTAAACCAGGAATGCAACTGGTCCGGTGCGGAGCTGTGGTGGCCGGAGAGCCCTCGCATCTACAGGCTGGAGGCCACGCTGAGCTCAGATGATGACGAGCGCATGGACGACTATGCGGATACTGTTGGCATTCGTACTATAGAGCAGCGTGGAGGCCGGTTCTACCTGAACGGCCGGCGATTCGTGATGCGCGGTTTCTGCGACAACCTCGGATTTGCGCCGGCTCCAGACTCCCACGGCGCGACCTGCCCACCAGACGCCTGGATCGCCAGGGACCTCATCCTGGCGAAGCGTGCCAACGCCAACACCGTTCGAATACACCCCTGGGGTTTCAGCGGTCAGCCGGGGCAATACGACGACCGGGGCTGGCCAGTCTGGGGCTTGCCTACCGATGGCACCAACTACGGCCGCGTAGCCGAGATTGCTGATCAGATTGGTATCTGTCTCGTCTGGGTAACGCGCCATTGGACGCTGTGGGCCGATGGGTTCCGCGAACACTACAATAGCGACGAGATGGAAACGCTTCTGGCGCCTTCACTGAAGCAGGTGCGAAATCATCCCAGCATCATTTCCTACGAGGGGCTGAATGAGGTGGGAGTGGGCCTGGGACCACGCGTAATCTTGGGTCGGGAAGGTGCCGAGCCGGAGTGGACTAGCCATTTGCTGCCGGATGAAGTTGAGACGCTGACCGAATTCCATGTGCGTCTTTACAGAGATTTCTGTGCCAGTTACATCCGGTTGGTCAACTCGGTTGACGATTCGCGAGTAGTCTGCCCAGACTCCCAATGGGGGCCTGGTTACCAAGACTTTGCCGAGAGGTCGGACGCGGTCCAATTCGATGACGAGTCCGTGTTTACCATGGCGGAGAACGTCTATTGGGACTTCCACCATTACCCTGGCTGGTACACGGACATCAAGGATATGTATGCGCGGAAAGAGCGTTTTTGGCCGGATGACCGGGCCCGAGCGGTCATTTGTGGCGAATATTCGGCAGAGGCTATGCCCGACTGGAATCGCTACCGAGGGCTGCCCTGGCGAAACACCTGGCTGAACAATGGACGCCCCACCGGTGAAATCGAGCAGGCGCGCCTGGGTCGGCCGCTGCGCGTGCTGCGGGACTCGGAGGCGCATCTGTCACAGGCCTATCACGGGCTTTGTATCTATCATTCCGCCGTCTACTTGCGCGCCACTGGTTGCGACGGCATGATCAGCCCCATCTTGGCCGACGGGTTATCCGAGGGCCAGTACCACAAGGGTTTTTTGGACCTGCATCGCCGCGCTAAGTTGGGATACTTTGCTGTGACTATGACTTATCAGCCCACCCTAGTAACCGGAATGGACGGCGACTTTGTCTTCTCCCGGGACGACTCTTTGCACCTAGTCCTGGTGAATGATGCGCCGCAGCGAGTTAGCAGGCCGGCAACGGTGCTGGTGCAGGCCAAGAAGTTGGACGGTTCGGTTGTAGACTCCAGGGAGGTGAGGGTAACTATCGATGATTCAGGCATCATGCCCCTTGGAGAGTTTCAGCCGCAGTTTCCAAGCTCAGGGTTGTACCAAATCGAATACACAGTTGTGGCCGATCCGGATTGAGCCGATCCAAATGTAGATGACCTCTCTCGTTGGGAAGGAAAAGGCACTTGGCCGAGGACGAGCGGACCAGCGATAATCGTCGGACAGCCGATCACGGTGACCGGCTCAGCCGTCTCGATGACACTCAGCGAGTGCGCGAACTGGTCCTTGCCGTTGCCTTTCTCGGTCTGCTAGTGGTCCAAAGTGCCCACCAGGCCGAGTACGTCATCCGTTTATTGCAGCGCGACGTATTCAACAACCCAACCGCAAACGGACTGCTTGGTCAGTTCTTGGATCTCGAACCCCTTGATCTGGCCTACAACCTCGCTTGCTTCTTGCTACTGCTTTTGGTGTACAGGTCAAGTAATGCTCATAATCCTGGGCGATGGACCCGCGGAATGCCAGCCTGGTGGTTGCTCACCTTGGCGCTCGCGATCGGGGGTTACCACCTTGTTGATCACCTCTTTAAGATCTGGCAATTCATCGACACCCGACGCGAAGGAATGCCCGGCATTCTAGGCGACTCCTTGAACCTGACCTGGCTAGACTTCGCACTCAACACAACATCCTATTTGGCGGTTGTGGCGGCCTTTTGGCTGGGTGGCTACTACCGGCATCTGAAGGCTGACCTGGCAGCACTATGGGCTGAGATTGCCGGCAGCACATCTGTCGGGCGGACTGCTCACGGGTTGCCGACCCTTTCCCGCCGGGGGCTTTTCATAGGAGCGGTTGGCATTGCGGCGGCGCTAGGGGCGGCCCGAGTCGGCATTCGCGCCTGGCGCCCTCCGATCGAAATGCCAACTTTCGCTGATGCAACCCGGTCGGCTGGGATCGATTTCAGGCACCGTGAGCACTTTCTCCCGGAGCCAATTCAGGCTGGCGCCGCCTTCTTCGACTATGACGGTGACGGACGTCCTGACATCTTCCTGACCAACGGCAGCGGACCTAACGCCCTCTATCGCAACAACGGTGATGGCACGTTCGATGACGTAACCGCCAAAGCTGGCCTTGTCGATCCTGATGAAGTCGCAATCGGTGTAGCCTGCGCAGATTACAACAACAATGGTAACTGCGATCTACTCGTAACTACACTGGAAGGACCTAAGCTCTTCCGCAACAACGGCGATGGTACATTCACCGATGTCACCAAACCGGCTCGTCTCCATGGGTATCACGGACACCCGACTTCAGTGGCCTGGACCGATTTCGACGGCGACGGCTATTTGGATCTCTACGTCGCATATTGGTTCAACTTGTTTCCAAAGCCGATCCACGATCCATCGCTGGCGGCTTTCAGGGATAGTAAGAGACCCGAGCATCGCTCCCATGTTTTGTTCAGGAACAATGGCGATGGCACTTTCACGGATGTGTCAGAGTACCTTGACCCGCGGCCCAGGCACGGTACTGGCCTTGCCGTCGGATTCTTCGACTATGATGACGATGGCCGCCCAGATCTATACGTCGTGAATGACTTCGGCCAATATAGGGGGCCTAACACCCTCTATCACAACTCTGGTCCTGTGGGAGGCGGTTGGGCGTTCACTGACGTCTCTAGGCAGGCCGGCGCTCGTGCTGAAATGGACGGAATGGGTTTGGCGGTCGGGGACTACGATGGAGATGGCCGGCTGGACATGTACATTACGAACAGGGGCAGCAACTTGCTATATCGCAACCGTGGTGACGGAACTTTCGAGGAATCGACAGGTAGTGCAGGGGTTGGCCGTGGAGAGGTTGGCGGTGAATACTCAGTCGGTTGGGGCAACGCCTTTTTGGACTTCGACAATGATGGCTTGCTCGACCTCTACTTCGTCGCGGGCAACATCTATCCTAAAACGAATGTCAACGGAGATTATGGTCCTGACCAGCCAAACGCGCTATTCCACAATCGAGGCGCCGGCAAGTTCCGCGATGTGTCAGCTATCACCGGCACTGACCACACTGGAGTAGCCAGGGGATTGGCGGTGGCTGACTATGACGGCGACGGATTCCTGGACCTGCTGGTGGCCAACATCGATCAACCACCAGTATTGTTGCGAAACTCTGGCAATGATAACCATTGGCTAGCGGTTCAGCTAGTTGGCAAGCGCAGCAACCGTGATGGTGTCGGCGCCCGGCTAGCGTTAACCGCCGGCGGACGGCGGCAGGTCCGGGAGATCCATAGCGGCACCAGCTTTCTGTCTCAGCATAGCCTGGTGGCTCACTTTGGCCTCGGTCGACTCGATCGTGCTGACGAGCTACAGATTCGCTGGCCCAGTGGCGTTGTACAAACGCTTACGAACCTGGTGGTCGATCGCGAGATTACAGTAACAGAAGCAGTCTGAACGGGGGACCGTTGGTGAAATGCGGTCTGACCACTTCACCTTGTGAGGATAGTCGGCCGTGGCGTATGGTTAGACATCGCCGTCCACCGGGGCGTCGCATATATTGGAACGACGGACGTGGTCACGCCGGCGGATCAGCTCAACGGGATGGGCAGCCCAATCAACCGATTGGCGCGGTGCTAAGGGAAGTACGCTCAGCATTGGACTAAAGCTGCCAGAGAGCGGTCCATATGCGCTGTCTCTCCCGTTCACCGAGTCGAGCCACTACGGACTCGGACGCCATGGATGGGCTACTGTTCGCCCCGGACCCGACGATGACATATCGCTAGAGCTGCTAAAGGAGTGGATTCTAGAGAGCTACAGCACGGTCGCACCCAAGCGTCTGGTGAGGGAATTCGATGCCGGACCTTGAATCATAGCCGCAGATCCATTGCGAGACTACGAAGGCGCGTGGCAACACTGACCGCATCGAACGGAGGTAGGAGGTAGCAAGACGATGATCACGGGCATGCACGGTATATTCTTCACACCTGAGGCGGAGGACGCCCGCAGCTTTGTCCAGGAGAAGCTGGGGTTTTCTCACGTCAACGTGGGAGGCGGATGGCTGATCTTCGCCGCACCCAAGGCGGAGTTCGCTTTCAATCTTGGAGACGATACACACCACGAGATTTCTTTGGGGTTACTGGGATTTTCAACCTGTTCGCATAAGCCATACTAAGGGGTTGAGTGGCTAACCTGGATAGCCGCGATCAGAGGATCGGTATGATGTTTGTCCTGACGATCTTCCTATCGGTGCCCTTATTCGCGGTCTTCATGGGCTTATCGGCCTCTATTCTTGGAGGGGATCTTAAGGATTGGCCTGCCGTTCGGGTACCCTGCGCTGGGTTGCCGCCGACCAACTTGGCGGCGCTATCAGCGTACTGAACGGCACCTTCACCACTCTCTATGGTCCGCGTTACATACCCTACGGCGAGGACCGTGGGGCCGGACTAGACTGAACCCCGACCGCAAGCTCGCCTGCCAGAGCGAGGGCAAGGCAGCCCGCGTCTACGGGTACGCCTTGGGCAATCTCCCAACAACAGGGGCGCTCTGTTGAAGAGCGTGTTTCATAATTCAGGCATGAGAGGAATTGGTAAAATTGAGGGAGGGAAGGTGATTGGAGGATAGGTAGATGCCACATAGACCGATGAGCCGAGAGCAGATGTGGATAATGCCGCCGAGTCTTGAGGATTTGCTTCCAGCCGACCATCCAGCTCGATTCGTGGGGGAGTTCGTGGATGCCTTGGAGGAGGAGAACTGGGCGGAGTTGGGGGTGGACATAGAAGGAGGGCGACTGGGAGCGCCCGGATACCACCCACGAGGGCTGTTGAGCGTGTGGTTGTATGGGTTCATGACGGGGGTGCGGTCTAGTCGAAAGCTGGAGGCGGCGTGTGGGGAACAGATACCGTATCTGTGGCTGACGGGCTGTCAGCGCCCGGATCACGTGACTTTGTGGAGGTTCTACAAGGCACATCGGCAGGGGATGAGAAAGCTGTTCGAACGGACAGTGAGGACAGCGGTGAGGATGAAGCTGGTGAGCTTGGCGGTGCAGGCGGTTGATGGTACGAGGGTGGGGGCGAACGCAGCGAGAGATAGGACCTACGATGCGGAGGGACTGCGCAGGCTGTTGAAGCGGTTGGAAGAGGCTATAAGGGAACTGGAGGCTCAGAATGAAGGTGGGGAAGATGCTGAACCGGCGCGGCTACCAAAGGAGTTGGCCCAGAAGAAAGGCCTGAGAGAACGGGTACGTGAGGCGATGGAGGAATTGGCAGGTGAAGGGGAGACGAAGCGGATCAACCTGACCGATGCAGAGGCTCAGTTCATGAAGACACGTCAGGGGATCATGCCGGCCTTCAACGCTCAAGCAATGGCCACGCCGGTGGAGTTAGAGGGGAAAGCGAGTGGCATGTTGGTCACAGCGGTTGAAGTGGTGGAAGAGACGAATGACTTCGCCCGATTGATCCCGATGCTGGAACAGGCCGAGGAAACCACGGATAGGAAAGCAGAAACGACGTTGGCGGATGCCGGTTATCATTCGGGGCGCAACTTGGAGGAATGCGCCAATAGAGGTCAGGAGGTGGTGATGCCGGAGTCGCAGCACAAGGCGCTGAAGAGTCCGTATCACAAGGATCGATTCACATACGACGAGGATAGCGACAGCTATATCTGTCCTCTAGGACAGAGACTTCGCTTCAGCACAATGAAGAAAACTCGTGGTGTACCGATGCGCCTGTATCGTGGCTCAGCGGCCTTGTGCCGTAAATGTCCGGCCTTCGGGGTCTGTACCAAAGACCGGCGACATGGCCGTGCACTAGAGATAGGGCCACATGACCAAGTGCTGCGCAGTCATCGGGACTGGATGTGCACAGACGAAGCCCAGAAGAAATATAAGCAGAGAAAACAACTGGTGGAACCGGTATTCGGGATCATCAAAGAGCAGCAGGCGGGGCGAAGATTCCTGCTCCGCAGTAGGGCCAAGGTGGCAGCAGAGTGGACGATGTTGGCGACGGCCTTCAACCTGCGCACCCTCTGGCGGGCATGGCGATCTCGGACAGGCCCTCGATGGCGCGTGGGTTGTGCAAATGGCGAAGTTTCGACCTATAGGTCGATCCTGGCGGGCATAATTGGTTCAGTTCTAAAGCTCTTGCCACTGCTCAGGACCGATCTTCAGTCACTTTCACCCGGTGTACTTGCGTCGCGTCCACCACAATCCAATATCTGAAACACGCTCTGTTGAAGAGCGCCCCTGTTGCAACGTCGCCGCGATCCCTCAAGCTTCTGGCGGTGTTGGATTGGGTTGGTTGCGTGCGCCGGAAGTGGGCATGCTCTAGGGCTCAGGCGGCGATGGACGGGTAGTCGATCTTGCCCTGCTGAGTCTGCTTCAGCATCAGGGCCTGCTCGACCCTCTGGCGAAGCTCCCACAGCCGGCGTGATTCGCGCCGGTCGTGCCGCAACAATGCAGTCTTATAGCGTTCTATCAGCTCGTCGCGGTGAGTCTTTAGCCGTGTTATTTCGTTCTTGTAGGCGGTGTAGTTCCTCATCTTTTCCTTCTCCTGGCCCCCGACCTTCTAAGTTAAAGTCCCAACTTGTACTTAGTCTAGACCATCAATTATTGCGTGTCAAGTACTAATTTGAACTTTTTTGAAGCTAGTCGGTTGTTGTTGAACCGCTCTCTTCACGCCGCCAGTGTGTTCCGCCCACCGCAATGAATGTGCGCGTCGACTCCACCGCCGGCAGGGTCTGGATCTTGTTCATTATCAGGTCGTCCAGATCGCCCTGATGATCCACCAGGACGTGGGCGACGATGTCCGTCTCACCGTAGATGACGCTTGTCTCAATGACACCGGCGAACTGCTTTAGCTCCTCGACAATCCCGTCGATCTGCTTGGCCGGAACTTTGATCAGTATGTAAGCGCGCAATCCCGCCCTCCGTCCTCTATCATTCACAGGTTGATCGACCGGGCCGAGTTCCATCTGTTTGATCCGCATGACCTGGGGAGGCGCTTCGACGACCTCCAGGCGCACCGCGCCGGCCAAGACCATGTATATGTCGCCCTCATCCGGCGCATGCATTCGCGCGATCAGGTCCACGTCCTCGCCGTACACCGCGGTCGACTCGACCACCCGATCAAAGCTGTGGAGTACCTCTTGAGCCTGGGCCAGCCGGCCGGCCGGAACTTTCGATAGCAGATACACTTGGTCTCGGTGCGCCCGCCGGAGCAACTCGACGGCGCTTTGCACCGAAAAGCCCCGCTCGTAATACTCCCACGCCCCTTTGATCGTGTGAAGGTCATCCTCGGTGTAGTCGCGCCGAGAGATCCGCTCCTTCTTTACCTTGATCGGATGTATGTAGCCCTGCGACTCCAGGTAGTGAACGAATCGCTTGGGCAACCCCGGCACCTGGGCCCGAACTTCGCCCAGTTTCATGAGAGTGTCTCCCCCGACAACCACCAGAATCGAGCCAAAGAAGGGACGCCGGCTGCAAATGCCATGTCATCTTCTAAGAGATTGCGATTATAGATCAAAGTTGTCCTCGGCTACGGCAGGGGATAGAGGCGACCGCCCCCTTACGTGGAGGTCGAGAGTCGCCGGCCCGGCCACACTCCTGATGACATCCAGCCGGTTCGCCCAGGAGGGTCCGCCACCGTGCGCGACGAGTCGCTAATCCGATGACCGCGCCCTCCTGATAGACTATTCTTATGTTAGCTAAGGCAAGGTGTTTCTTGCCGCTGGAATGGACGCACGCGGCATCAAGAGGTTATTGGCACGACAAGAATGGTTACTGACTGGAAGCCTGGCGATCCGATTGGATACATCCGCCCTGACATTCCTGATTTTGAAATGCCGGCCTGCCAGGGCGAACGCTACGAAGCGATGGTGCCGGACATCTTGGACCTTGCGGAACGAGCCGGTTTCGTCGTTCACGCCATGACCGAGAGCACAAACCCCCAGGCGGACTACGAGCCTTACTGGACTGTGTCCTGGACGCCAGTCCCGAGGATGGCGGCAGGCGGGTTTTCCAGTCCCAACAAGTTCCAAGAGGCTGTCTCTCTATGTCGTCTCATGAGTGGCAGCGAGCAGAACCTCCACGTCGATCGGCGATGGATGGAGGCGACGTTGAAACAGCAGGGTCTGGACGGTCTCATATACGTTCCTTCAAAGGGACGGCCCTGGGTGGTCAGCGAGGAGCCGCGCCACATCCCCGGCTTGAGCGCGAGCGACTCCAATCCTGACCAGATCATCTCGCCGTTCGTCAACGGCCAGATCCTTCGCAACTTGTCACTGATCGTGGCGCAGGATGACCACCCGTCTTGGATCGAGACAATTCGCGGCGTTGTCGACGGGCTCGCCGCGTTAGCCGTCGACACCGGCAATTATGCCTACTACTGGCCGGGTCCTCTGTTCGCGGTCAAGGAGCGTCCAACCACCACCGGTCCCTCGTACCATTTCCACGATGTCGAAGAGAGCCTGGTTTACTGGGGACTGGTGTGCGCCTACAGATGGACCGGCTACGAACCGGCCCGTCAGCTTGCCGGCAAGCTGATCGCCTACTCCAGGGCGACCTTTTTCACCCCTGAGGGCGAGTTCCTGACCACCCAGGAAAACTCGGTGAAAGGGCACGTCCATGCTCATGCACGGGGCCTGCTGGCAATGGCGGAGTACGGGCTGCTGGTTGGTGACTCCGATCTGCTGCAGTTCGTCATCAAGTCATACGAGTGGGCCAGGGGCCAGATAGAGACGCTGACTGGGTACGTGCCCAATATCCTTGATGGTCCTGAATGGCGGGGTCCCGTTATTCCCGGCGACTTGCATCCGGGCACCCACCGTTCGTTCACGTCCGCCGCCGGCGAGTTCAATGGATGCGAAATCATGGGATTGGCCGACATGCTGGCCGTCGCGCTTGTGCTGAGCGAAGCCGGCATTGCCGACTTCTGGGACGATGCCGACCGATGGACCCGCAATATGTTGGCCGAGGCCCAGTTGCTTCAGTCCGACTGGGTCTATCACCTACCCGGTTCGTCGAACGTGTCAATCGAAACTGCTCCGGGCGAAACAACCGAGAACGTGCCGGAGCGATGCCTGGGAGGTTGGCCGACGGGCACTGCCCTCAATGACTGGTACGAAGCCGGCACGCCGGCCTGGTCCGAGGAAGGCGAGGGCACCCGAGGGTTCCTCCACGGCGACACGGTGGGCGGCGGGCGGGCCATCTACTGGGTTTGGAGCCGAATACTCTCCTATAGAGATGGCTAACTGACGGTGAACATGCTCCTGAACCGAGCATCGCCGTGGGCGGACATCGATAGCTACATTCCGTATCAGGGCAGGGTCGAGATCAAGATGAAACAGTCCTTGGACCTTGCCATACGCATTCCCGAATGGGTGACGCCGCAAGAAGTTCAGGTCAAAGTGAACGCGGGAGATAGAATCGTTGGTTGGGATGGACGTTACGTCAAGGTCGGCGCCGTCGGGCCGGGAGATGTGGTTGCTGTCTTCTTCCCGATAAATGAGCGGACGGACGTGGTTTACGTTCAGAAAAGAAAGTACACACTCGTGCGACGAGGCAACGAAGTAGTAGAAATCTATCCCCGCGGCAGCTACTATCCGTTCTACCGCCGCGATCACTATCGCAGCGCCGAGCCTCGCTGGCGCAAAGTCGAGCGGTTCGTCTCGTCCCAGCAGATTGACTGGTGAGCCCGAATATAGTCTGGTAGCCGCGCCGTCAATCCGGCGCAATCGACAGGCCGTCGACACCCCGACCGGTATCTCTTGAGCTCCGTTAACCGGTGGCTGTGCCGTCTCTGGTTGCGTCCTCTTCCGAGTTGCCAATAACATCAGCGGCCGGCGCCATCGGCAGTCCCTTTTGCCGGCGCAAGCTCTCAATCTGCCGCAGGGGTCGCTCGAGAGTACGCGTTCGTGTGCCGGTCAAATGATCGTAAGAGGTCTGGACCGATTTCAGACGTTTTCCGTGGGTATCCAGAGCTTCCTGGAACTTGCCCCACTCGTTGTTGAAACGGCCGAAGAGCGAAATGATCTCCTCCGAAGCCTGCTGAAGGGCGAAGTTGCTGGCCGCCTGCCTCACGACCGCCAACACGGCAAACAGCGTGAATGGGGAGCAACAGATGACCTTGCTCTTTAGAGCGGCGTCCAGAACTTCGGGGTCGCTCTCGTGAATGAACGAGTACACGCTCTCGTTGGGTATAAACAGTAGAACGTAGTCCACCGTTCCGCCCTCCGGATTGATGTACTCCCGAGTGGTAACTTCCTTGATCCGGGCGCGGACATCCTTGAGGAAGGCCACCTTGTACCGGTCGCGCTCCGACTCCGACTCCTCTCCCAGAAACCTGAGGTAGTTCTCGAACGGAAACTTGACGTCCATATTCATTTGCAGGCCATCGGTGAGAAGGAACACAAAATCGGGACGAGAGCCGTCCCCTTGGACCATTTCCTGCCGGCGATAGTTGATCCCCTCGATGAATCCGAGCAGCCGGAGGATGTCGTCGGCCATGCGCTCGCCCCACTGGCCCCGGGCGCGGGTGCTGCTCAGCGCCTCGCGCAGGGTGGTCGTAGACTCTGTCAGGTCCCTGGTCTGCTGTCCTATGCCTTGCAGGTGGGTGGCCAGTTGACTGAAGCTGGCTTGGCGCTTGGTTTCGGTGTCGTTCACCAGCTTTGAGACCTGTTCCAGCCTGCTGTTCATTGCCGTCAGCTGCTGGTCGATGAGCTGCTTTTTCGTATCCAACTCACTGCTGCCGGCCTCGGTTTGGCGGGCGAACCGCTGCTCCGCCAACGACAGGAACTGCTCCGATGCCTTCGCCAGGGCGTCCTGAGAAAGCGCCTGGAACTCCGCCTTTGCCTGATCTCCGACAATGCTCTGGTTATCTGGACTTCGCCGGGACGCTACAAACAACGCGATGACCACTGCCAGTATCGCCAATATAATCTCTGTCAAACTTTTGCCCTCACAAATCTAAGTCTAGTCGAACCGGCGCGGCGTAGTCCCGCCTCGATACTTGACATCTAGCTCCACCCTCTCGATGCGAATATCGTCCACCGCCGGCTCCGTCAGCATCGGCGGCGGTGTCGATCCGGCGATTGTCGCGAGGTCGAAGCAGACTTGATCGACCGGCTCGTTGGCGACACGAACTGCCACCAGGTTCACGCCCCGAGCCATCTGGCTGGGATGAACAGCGAACACTAGCCACCCCTCTTGTACCTTTGCCGGCCCTAGCGCCACGTTGTTCAGTCGGACTTCGATTCTGGGTAGCAATTCCTTGGAGACCGGGGTCGTGTTGTAGTCAGGTTCGCCGTACCCGGACTTTCTGGCAATGCCTGGTTGGATTACCTGATCTCTGGGAAGCCCCGACGAGTTCGGATCGGACAGCAGAATACCAAGCTCGACCGACCGCACGTTTCCGGCCTCGGAATCCAGGTCGTCGCCGACGTATAGATGAAGCAGCGTAAGTCCTCGTCCGTGTTGGCCCAGACGAGCCGGCAGGGCCGACTCCATGTTTGCCAGGTGGTAGAACAGCCGCTGCGTATGGCCCTCTTCAGGAAACCCAATCATGAATGGTATCCCGCCGGCTCGTCTCTGGACCACGAATGTCTTGTCGAGTTGATGGAGGGAGTCCGCACCTCCGATCTGGCGGAACGCCTCGGCATTTCGTCGCCACTCCCAGTGGGTCTGGGTTGATTCTTGGCCCGTTGTCCAGAAACCCACTCTCTTCAACGATTCGGGCGTCGAACACGCAAAATTCATCAGGTGGATTCCATCGGCGCCCTGTCTCAGCCAGTTGGAGGCGACTCCGCGCAAAACCTCGATCGGCGCAGCCTTGTACCCGTCCGAGGAATGATGGTCATCGTAGCTGGGATATAGCTTGATATGCCCGCCGGCGGTGAGCCGGCGGAAGGCCGGAATATCCACCTCCAGCGACCGGTCCCCCAGGACCAATATGTCGACTAAGCGTTCGTCAATCCAGGTCTCGACATCCATTCCGTCAAAATGGCAGCCCTGGACTGTCTCTGGAACCCTGGCCGCCACGATCAGCGGACGGCCTCGTTTAAGCGCCACCCCTTGAAGAGCTTGTCTAAGTAGTCGCATGCACTGGGTCAGACAGTCTCGCAACACCCACTGCTGACCGACCGGCAGATGAGGACATCCGCGCGACCAATCGAGCAGGATGCCATCGATGTCGTAACTTTCGGCCAACTCGCACACTACTTGCTTTCTGTGCTCGTGCACCTCCGGCACCGCATAGTTCCACATGCAACCCGTCCTCTGCCAGGGAACGGTATAGATAGGATCGCCGGCCGGGTCCGGATTGAAGTTAATCAGCCGTTCAGGATGCGCCTCTTGCACCAGTGGAGGTCCATCGAGGAATTTGAGGTCCGGCGCCTGGTTCATTCGATGCGAGACGAAGACTTCTAGTCCACGCTTCCGGGACTCCCGAATGACCGATGCCACCGGGTCATTTCCCGCCGCGAGATACTCCCGGACGCTCGGGAAGGGTTCCGCAAACTGGCTCGGATGACAAACCCAGTTGCCATAGACATCCCACCAAACACTGTCTATCTGGTGGCCAGACCAGTCCGCGAACTCCATGATCGCCTCGGTCGTGGCCGCCAGCGGGGCGGCGCCGTAACGGTACAGGGCGGCATCGTAATGATTTATCAGCCGCCGCCGGCGGTTCACCGCCTCTACGTGCTCTTTGGGAAGCTGCATCCGTTCCATTCCCCTCCTGATTTCTCCCCTGCCAACACGATTCTCTCACGCCGGCGAGGGCAATCGCGATCGTGTAATGGTGAGACGAAGCGCTTCGAACGCCGTGCAGGAATCCCGCGAACGGGTCCGGCCGGGGGTAGAGGCGACCAGACCAAAGATAAAGAGACCGGTACCGTTCGGAATAAGCTCACCGGCCGAGCGATCCTTGGACCGTTCATCGACAAGTCCCTCGGCAAGCGGCCATTCGCCACGGCATTCTTGTCCGGCTGGCAGGACAACTATCCAGACAAGCTCGTCTATGGCGTGCTGCGCTTACAGGCAACGCTCTTGGATCACGCGGTCTAACCTGGGTCGAATGGCGGCTCCAACCTATTCACATATCCCAGTCAGGGGCCGCCTGTGATCTCCGCTGCGTCCTCAGTCCAATCCGGCCGCGGGAACCGCTCGCTCTCCGGCGTCAGCGGATAGCCGTAAGGCCTGTCCACAAACTTGGCATCCTTGTTTGTCAGTGGCCAGTTCTGACCGCCCATCGCGTAGTAGCGGTCAGACGGGCCGCTCAACCAAAACATCATTTCGGACCCAAAAACCGTGTCCCGCAACTGCCGTGTGAGCGGGTGGGACCAGTCGTTGCCATACTTGGCAGTGGCAAAGTCAAACCCCGGTTCTGTGATCCAATCTCGCTTTGGCGGCGCCGTGCGGTAATAGTTGTACTTCATCAGATTCCGCGCTCTTCCGCCGATCGTGCCGGCCGATTTGCGATGCCATACCGAATATATGGTGATGAATATGCTGCCGGCAGGCGCCGCCGTTGAGTAGGCGTTGCGGACCCTCTCATAGTGCCCCATGAAGGCGGATATCGAGTAGAGAAAATGCGAGCCAGGCAGCAACTCGGTCGGCCCCATCTCGCGAGTCACGTCCTGTGGATAGTAGAAGACCTGCAAATAGTTCAGTAGAGGGCTGCGTTCGTGATATCCGTCGGTGTGCCACTTCAGGGCCGGCGCCGGCTCGGTATGCCGGTGATTGCTCATGAGAATCGGCAGACCGAAATCCTCGCCCAATAGAGAGCGAATCGCGCCGGCCGCCTCTGGGTTGAGGATGACATTCTCGACAAACCAAGGCTCATCGGTCAGGAGCTCACTCGGCTCTCTAATCGGATGCTCCTCGAGGTAATCGCATACACGGCGATTGATCTCGTCCGGCACAACCCCTTCAAGCCTCAGGATTCCTGATTTGCAGAACTCAAGTACCTGGCTGTCCGTCAGAGTCGGTTCGCAATTGTGCGTCTTCATCTCCGTCCATTCACCTCGTCTTAGATCTGCGATGGGGTGTTCAAACCGATCGTGTTTACAAGCACCCGATTCGTCGCCATTCCCACAAGTCCGCTTGGCAGACCCCTTCGCTCGAATGCCTCAATCAAACATTCCGCAGTTTACGATAACACATTCTGCGAGCCCTGATCACTCTTACAAGGCGATGGAGCGCGTACGCCTCGCGGCAGCGGCTCGTTGACAGCCGGCTCGCGTTATCTCTATCATTTGTACTATATTAGAGTCCGCGAGGTAACAAATGACAGCTAAAGTCCTCACCGGCGCAATCCTGGGGTTGGAAGGCGAGATTATAGAGGTGGAGGCCGACGTGGGCGCTGGACTGCCGGCGTTCCACGTGGTCGGTCTGCCCGACGCTGCCGTCCAAGAGGCTCGCGAGCGGGTACGATCGGCGATTCGAAACTCCGGCTGCGAGTTCCCCCTGCGACGCCTGACGGTGAACCTCGCGCCGGCCGACCTGCGCAAAGAGGGCCCCGGCTATGACCTGCCGATTGCGGTGGCAATCCTGGCCGCCTCAGGCCAGATTCCGCCGCCGGATGGCGATGCGTTCTTTCTGGGAGAACTCTCCTTGGACGGAAACGTCCGACATACGCAGAGCGTTTTCCCGCTGCTGAGCGTGGCGCGAGAGCACGAGCTGACAACCGCCTACGTGCCGTCCGAAGATACCCACGAAGCCGGGCTGGTGGAAGGCGTCACTGTCTATCCGGTCGAGTCATTGGCACAGCTGGTGCAGCATCTGCGCGGAACTGAGCAGCTGTCTGCGGCGAAGGCTATCGAAGTCGACCAGGATGGCGATGTGCCAGACAGTGTGGTGGACTGGGGAGATATCGCCGGCCAGCAACACGCCAAGCGGGCGTTGGAGGTCGCCGCGGCCGGCTCCCACAACGTGCTGATGATGGGCCCTCCGGGCGCCGGCAAAACGCTATTGGCACGAGCGGTCCCGTCGGTCATGCCGCGTATGTCGGTCGATGAGGCCTTGGACGTTACCAAGATATACAGCGTCGCCGGCATATTGCCCGTGGAGCAACCGATGATGCTCGAGCGGCCGTTTCGCGCTCCGCACCATACGATATCTCACGCCGGCCTGATCGGAGGAGGCAAATTCCCCCGGCCCGGTGAGATCACCCTGGCCCACCGCGGCGTGCTCTTCCTGGACGAGTTGCCGGAGTTTGGGACCTACCTGCTGGAGACGCTTAGGCAGCCATTGGAGGACGGATTGCTCACTATCTCCCGGGCGAACGGATCGCTGACCTTCCCCGCCAAGGTGATGCTGGTGGGCGCGATGAACCCCTGTCCCTGCGGGTTCTACGGAGACAACCTTCAATCTTGCAGCTGTTCGTCAAGCTCGATCGTCAGGTACAGGAATCGCCTGTCCGGCCCTCTAATCGACAGGATCGACATCCACGTCGAAGTGCCTAGGGTCGAGTACGAGAAGCTCTCCGGACGTCAGCAGGCCGAGCCCTCGAAGTCGGTACGCGGACGAATTGAGGAAGCGCGAAAGCGACAGCGAGAAAGGTTCGCCGGCTCGACCAAGATCAAGAACAACGCCGAGATGGGGCCGGCTGATGTCAAGGAGCATTGCGAGCTGGACTCCGCGTCGGAAGGTCTGATGAAGTCGGCTATGCAACAGCTGAAGCTCTCGGCGCGGGGTTTTCACCGAGTATTGAAGCTGGCGCGCACGATTGCCGACCTGACCGCCGCCGAGCGCATCGAGGTCGCCCATCTGGCCGAGGCCCTGCAATACCGGCCGAAGCTGAACGCATAGCGATTAGACATTAGTACGAAAATGCGCCCTCCAATCGACCTTAATGCCGGCAGTCCGCGAACAAAACGCGTCGATTTGTAGCCCGATGGTCGATAGCGGAACGAAATAATGTAGCGCGGTCGAAGACTACGCGAGGCGAGGGGCTTGTCCCCCGCTCGAAGCAGTCCGGCTACCACGCCTAGACCCGAGACACCGTGTAGAAGACCCTCCAACCGGCGCCCCGGTTTTCACAACTTGGTGTGCCGGCGCAAGCCGGCATGGGCGATTGCTAGGTCTTGCTTTGTAACTCCCTGACGACTCCTGACCGTTTGTCGCCGCGAATTCGGGAGATGATGACCGAAGGCCCCTCGCCGCTTTGCGCCTAGATGAAGAACAGTCTAATCAGTATGCCCACCATGCCGACTATTAGCGCTCCAAGCAAGACATAAACAGCGGTAAACCGGGCATTCATGTTGTTGTTCATGTCGCCGATACGCTTGTCGATCTTTTCGCAAATTCCCTCTAGCTTGCTCACTCGCGCTGCAAGTGATGTTGCGGCCATATCATCCTCGTGTGTCTTGCTGATGATCCAATAGTCTAAAGGCGTCTAACAACCCCAGCCTGCGGTTCTCATTTAGGCATGTATATTTCCGAAACAGTCCCCCGAGAGCCGCTCCTACACCGCGCGATGGGTTTGCTTGGACTCTTGTTCCGCAAAAAAGGTCCTTTTGCCCTGGCACTGGCAAGCAGCTGAATCTTGTGTCTCGAATCGGCGTTGCCGGCTGATGGCGTACTAATAACCGAACAGGTGTTTGGTATTATACCATTGTTCAAATGAGCCTGCGCAAGTGGATATTGCCTGACAGAGCGCGCCGATTGTGCTGTCAGGACTCCAACGCCAATCTCGCCATGTTGAACCAAAGTGCGCCGGCTGCTTTCCAGGCGCGATAAGTCGGCCCGGCTAGACTGGCGATCTCACGCGCCGGCTGAAAGCCCCGCGCTACCTGAGGCCCAGCTCCACCAACCTAGACACCATTGGAGCGATTCGAGGGGTTTTGATCTCCAAGAAGGAATCGTCATATACCTGGGCGGTCTGCTTGTGCTGCGCCTGCTTTATGTAGTCGAGGTTGAACTGATGGATGGCTTCGAAATACGCCATTTGCTCCGGGCTGGTCGGGTTCTCGGCAAAATTGATAGTGAACGACCGCCGGCCGGCGCGCCCGCCGAACGATGAGTGCCATACGTTCTGGTCCATCACCAGGGCGTCGCCGGGATCGGTCTCGATGGGAAACGCCGGCACTTCCTCTGGTGACGCCCCAAAAGGGTCTACCGCCGGATCATTCTTCTGGGCTCGCAACGGCTTGACCGCATCGTAGAATGGGTATCGATGTGAGCCCGGGATCACTCTCAAACAACCATTTTCCTTGTTGAGTGGATCCAGGTAGAACGAGATCTTGATTCGGTTCAACTCCATTTGCGATCCATCCGCGTGAATGTCCGGCCACCAGGCATCGGGATGCCACCCCGTGTCTCCGACGTACAGGTTCGCATCGGAACCCATCCAGACGCAGTCGGGTCCGAGGATCTGTTGGATAGGTTCGCAAATCCTCTGTTCGAGATGCTCGGTCAGTAGAGGGCGCTTTTCCACAAATCCCTGGACGGTATGCCGCTTCGCCCCATCGAACAGCCGGCCGTCCCGATCATTCACCAGGACTTCGTCGAACTCGCGATTCAGGCCGGCGACCTCGTCCTCGGAGAAGAAGCTCCGCACAACTACGAAACCAAAGGCCCTGAAGTGGTTCACCTGTGAGTCATTAAGGCGCATCGACCGTTCCTCCTTATTCGCTGGCGGCGTGCGAGCGGTATTCTCGGCCCGGAATTCTAACAAGTGGCGCGCAATTCGTGGGACGCTCGCGACTGTGTAGTCGCGTGTCCATCTCGAAAAATGCTCCAATTTTATGGATGAAGATCTGCTCTACGCTCCTCGTTACAACGTCACGCCGACGCAGCAGGTTCTCGCCTTAATCAATCAGGATGAAGTCCAGCCGGCCTTCCTGCGCTGGAGACTGATTCCACCCTGGGCAAAGGACCACATAATCGGAAACCGAATGATCAACGCCCGAGCCGGCAAGAAGATGCCGGTTCGCGTCGTTCTAAAATCAGGAGAGCCATTCGCCTTCGCCGGATTGTGGGAGACCTGGTGGCACCGCGCCGGTGAGGCAATTCGTTCCTGCACAATCGGATGCCGGTGACCCTGTCCGGAGACGCTGAGTCGCCCTGGCTGGATAGGGGTATAGAGGATGCCGATCTCCTGACCGGCCTACTCGCGCCGTATCCTTTCCGAGGAGATGGAGGCTTACGAAGTATCTCGGCTGGTCAACTCTCCGAGGAACGACCTGCCGGCATGTATCGCGCCGCTCGAAAGCTAGGAGGTAGAGTGGCGGTCAAGCTACGTCCCAAGCTCCCCTCGGATAGTCGGCACGACTAGCCTTCCGGCCTGATCGTAGCCTTCACTACCTTCATCGCGTTTGCCTCCGCCACGGCCTGCGCCACGCCGGCCTCGGTCAGCGGAAACTCTTCCTGCATCAGGTCCCAGGGATACCGGTCCGCCGCTCGATGAAGCAGGTCGATCGCTATCTGAATATCGTTGGCCGTGAACGCCCAGCTTCCCACGATCGTCAGGTCCTTGGTGCAGATTCGGTGCCAGTTCGTCTCGATAGCGCCGGCGTCGGTGAACTGCCCCATCTCGACGTAAGTGCCCCCGTCACGCAGCATCTCTATACCCTCCGGCCCAGAGGACGGGTGACCGCTGCACTCCATCACCACGTCGGCGCCAAATCCGCCGACCGCCTCGCGTACCGCGCCTACGCGCTCCTCTGACGTCTCGTACTCTTCGATTGAAATCGTCTCGGCCGCACCGAATGATCTGCAGATCTCCAGTCGGGGCTTCTCCGGCGCGCCGACGACGATTACCCGGCCGGCGCCCATCTCCTGGGCCGCGACCAGCGCCAGCAGTCCGATCGGGCCGGAGCCCTGGACGACGACCGTGTCGCCCACTCGAAATCCGTCCGCGGCGCCGGGACTGCGGATCGCCCGATTGAGCCCCCCTCACACATGACGTCAGCGGCTCCGCCAGTGACGCCAGCTTCAGCGACATCTCGTCGGGCAGCCGGTAAGCCTTGGTCCCGGGAAGCATATCGAGGTCCACGTACACCATCTCGGCCCAACCTCCCCAGAGGTGGGGCGGCTTCGAATAGGGGATATAGCGGCCGTAGTAGGTCGGGTTCAGGCACTTGTTCGCCCGGACTGGGTAGTGAACGCAGTAGTAGCACTCGCCGCAGGGCATCAGCGGCGGCAACATCACCTTGGAGCCGACGCCCAGCGGTTGTCCCATGAAGTCGTATTTCAGGTCCGGCCCAATCTCCTCGATCACGCCGGCCAGCTCGTGGCCCAGGGTTATCGGCCATGGCAGCGGCTTCGGCCAGTGGCCTTTAAGGATGTGCAGGTCCGTCCCGCACACTCCACAGGAGTCGATGCGGATCAGCGCCGCCTTAGCCGGCACCGAGGGCCGCGGCACCAGGTTCATCACCGGTGGCCGGCCCGGCCCTTCATAGCTGATTACCGCTATGTTATCGGCCGATTCTCTCAATCTTCCCCGCCGATCTATGTGTCTTTAACTGCTTTGGTACGCCTTTGACCGCGCCTATGGCGACCTAGCGCAAGCCGCCGTACCACTCGCTCTCACGCCGGCAAAAGAGGTCGTGGAAAATCACCGGGTACCAGTGCTCCGGCTCGCTGGTGCGCGTAAGCTCCGCCATCTCATCATCCGAGAGCCGGACGTCGAGGACGCCCATGTTGTTGTAGTAATGCTCCATACTGGATGCGCCCAGGTGCACAACGTCGCACTTGCCCGATTGTAGGAGCCACCGCATCGAGACGCTTGCCACGTTCGAGCCCCGCTCCTTTGCGATCTTCGAGAGCAAGTCCAGTGTTTCCCAGTTCCGCTCGATAGCCAGGGCCTTCCAAGAGAACATCTCGTTGTCCTTCGCCTGCTCCAAACGCGCTCCCGCAGTTGGCTTCTCGTCCCCTCGCTTGTATTTTCCAGTCAGGAAACCGGTCGCCAAAGCTCCCCACGAGATTATGGACACGTTCTGGTCCTGGCAGGCCGGAATGATCGAGTTCTCGGCGCCCCGGTCGGCGATGTTGTACCAGATCTGGTTCGAGAGAATGGGCGACAGGTTGTTGAACGTGGCCTGCATGTTCGCCCTGATCATCTGCCATCCATCCCAGTTGCTGGCCCCGACGTAGCGTATCTTGCCGGCTCGCACGAAGTCGTCGACGACGCGCAGCGTCTCTTCGATCGGCGTGTAGTAGTCCCAGATGTGAAACTGATATAGATCGATGTAGTCTGTCTCCAGTCGGCGCAGGCTTCCCTCGATATTGGTCGCCAGGTAGGACCTAGACAGTCCGACATTATTGGGACGGACCTCGTCCTCCATGAGACAGTAGCCCTTGGTCGCGATCACCAGTTGGTCCCGCTTGCCCTTGATGACTTTGGCGACTGTCCGTTCGGAGGTGCCGGCGGTGATGGCATTGCTGCCGCGCAGCCCGCCTCCATAGAAGTTTGCGGTGTCGACCAAATTCCCGCCAACGTCGTAATAGTGGTCGAACATTTTCTGGCTCGTATCTTCGTCGAGCTTGGAGCCGAACAATGCGGCGCCCAACCCGATCCGGGCGACCTCAAGTCCAGAGTTCCCAAGATTGCAATACTCCATCGCGTTCCTCCAAATGTCGTTGATGCGCCACAGGGCCGGCGAAGCGTCGCTCACCCGGCCCAGAGGCATGGTAATCGAAGTCGGATTTCTAGCTGTTCTGGGCCCTCACCACCTGAACGGGTGAGGTCCGAAATCACCCTCATAGTACGGCGCGATCACGCCACCGGGAGGAGCGACCTCGTCCAGCGCGGCTCGATCTTCATCGGTCACCGTGACGTCCAACGCTGCTAAATTGTCCTCTAGCTGCTCCATGGTGCGGGGTCCGATGATCGGACTGGTGATGCCCGGCTGCTCGGCGCACCAAGCAAGACCTAACTGGCTGGGCGTGCACTGTTTCTGGCCCGCTAGCTCTACCAGCTTTTCGACAACCGTAAAGCCGGCATCCGAGAACTTCTCCTTGAGGGCCCTGGCCTGGGTAACCGGGACACGTCCCTTTGCCGGCCTATCCTGGCCGCGGCGGTATCTTCCTGCAAGAAATCCGGCCGCCAGCGGTGACCACGGCAATACTGCCAATCCGTACGTTTGCGCCATCGGAATCAACTCTCGCTCGATCCGGCGGTCCAGCAAGTTGTATGGTGGTTGCTCGCTGACAAACCGATTCAAGCCCAGTTCCTTCGACGCCCATAGAGACTCAACAACCTGCCACGCCGCGAACGTGCTGGTGCCAATGTAGCGCACTTTGCCGGCCCGTACCAGGTCGTCCAGCGCTCGCAGGGTTTCGTCGATCGGAACCTCGGATTGAGGTCTGTGGATTTGATAAAGGTCGATCCAGTCCGTTTGCAGCCGTCTCAGAGAACCCTCGCACTGTTCGATAACGTGGCGGCGGTGATTGCCCCAGGCATTCGGGTCGTCATCGGACATTGGGGCGTACACCTTTGTAGCCAGAACGATGCGGTCCCGCTGGCCGTCCCGCTTCAACGCCTTCCCCACCAGGACTTCGTTAGAGCCTAGACCGTAGGAGTTGGCGGTGTCTACGAAGTTGAGTCCCAACTCTATCGCCCGGCTAATGATCTCGACGGATTCCTCTTCGCCGGTTCTGTTCCCAAAGTTGAAACAGCCAAGACAGAGCTTGCTTACCTTTACTCCGGTGCGGCCAAGATTGCGGTACTCCATGGCTGTCGCTCCTCGAGGACGGTCGAGCGTCTTGGCCCGACAGTGAATAAGCGCTCCGAATGCCGGCTTGCTCTATCCTTCTACTCTCACGCCTATCCGGTGGGCCGAGTTGTTCTTGTAACCCAGTTTATTCCAGCTCGCTTGTGCCGGCTGAGCGTTGCCCTTCGCGTCCGTCGCACGGACCACGACTTCGTACGAGCCGGCGGTCTCTGGCGTCCAGTCGTACTCCCAGTGCCGCCACGCGTACCTGTGGTTCGGGCCCGTCAGTCTGGTCAGGTCCCATGTCGCGCCACCGTCCAGAGATAGCTCGACCTTCTCGACTGCGGCCAATCCCGACCAGGCCATGCCTGAGATGCGTGCGCGGTTGGCCTCCAACCGGGCCCCATCGACCGGCGACGTGATCAATGCACGCGGCGCCATCCGGGTTACAGGTGTTGTCCGCGTGTGGCCAGATTCTGAGTCCCTGCCATCCGGAACCATGACGTATCGTTCTCGTTGATAGAAGCCTGTGAATGGCTCGGCCAACAGACTTATCCGAGTGAGCCATTTCACCGCACTCATACCGTACCAACCGGGCACTATCAGCCTGAGGGGATAGCCGTGTGCGGGGGACAGCGGCTCCCCGTTCATCGCCCATGCGAGCAACGTGTCGGGCGCCGTGGCGGTCTCTAGTGTCAGACTCCTCTCGAAGGCCCCTTCCGGCGTACCATCGGGTAGGGTGCCGCGGTCCGCGCCGACGCAAAGAACCTCCACTGCCGGTGGTTTGATCCCTGCAATTTCCAGGATCGTCCTCAGGGGAGTACCGGTCCATACCGCATTGCCAACAGCGCCGTAGCGCCACTGCTCTCCCTGGGCCTTCGGACTGAAATAGGATCTGCCGTTGCCGGCGCACTCGATTGTAACTGTCAAATCTCTCGCCGGCAGCGACACCAACTCCGAGTAGCTCAGGGCAAGGGGTCGTTCGACCTCGCCATCGACCACGAGGTGCCAAGAATCGGCCAGAATCCCTGGAACGGGAAAATTGCTCCTCATGTAAAAAAGAGGCGTTGGCGTGACGTAGTCATCTAGTAGCTCGAGTGGTGTTTCCGCATTCAGGGGAGATTCACGCACAACCACCAGGCGCGGGTCATTGCCAGGATTTCGGGTCACCTTCGAGTCCTCCGCCGATTCCTAGCGCCCGTCATTCGATCAAGGTGAGCGGCCGGCTAAAAGCCACCAGATTGCCGTGTGTTGTCTGGCGCCAGGCACTTGTCGCAGCGGAAATGGTAGCCGAGCGGGATGATTCGTTTCAACATCCGCCGGCGGCAGGTGCTATTGAGACTCGCCCGGTGTCACCTGGGAATCGCGGCTTACTGTCGTTACCAGCGACAGGTGATATGCGCCGTGAATCTGGCGGACTTCGCTATGAAATGTGTCATTTCGCCTGCTTGCCGTTGAAGTATTCACCATGTAGAATTTTCGCAAATTTCCCAGGACCGGTGTCGAGGCAACGATGAACAACAGGCCTGTTTTGGTATTGAATCAGAACTTCGAGCCGCTGAACGTTTGCAATCCTATGCGCGCGATCGTTCTGGTCCTGAGCGGTAAGGCCGAGGTCCTGGAACACACCGACGGCGCCATGCGCTCGCCATCGGTTAGTTTCCAACTCCCCTCCGTGATCCGGCTCATCTACCTGATCCGGCGGCCGCGGCCGAAGGCCCGCCTGACTCGCAAGGAGATCTTCAACCGTGATCGACACACATGCCAGTACTGCGGAACCAAGGGAAGAGAGCTAACCATCGATCACGTGCTGCCTCGACATAGAGGCGGCAAGCACGTCTGGGAAAATGTCGTGAGCGCCTGCCGCCGGTGCAATCACCGCAAAGGCGGCAAGACGCTGGAGATGGCCAGGATGCATCTGCTTAGCAGACCCTTCCAGCCACGGGTTTCGCCATACTACGTAGTGCATCAGTATCTCAACACCTGCATAGAGTGGCGGAAGTTCATTCCTGAGTGGGAGTTGGCGGCGGTAGTCTAGGCGCTGGAGCGCGTCCCGTTTCGACGCCCCAAGACTGAGACCTCAGTCCAGGAGCAGTTGCCTCAGTTCCGATTCCAGTTCGGCCTTAGTGACGGCCATCACGGAATCGAGTGCTTCGATCTCCGTCGAGCCGGTGGGCACGATTGCCTCCCGACCTCTCATCATCAATATGATCTTGGTGTCTCCCGGCAAGGTGATGTCCTTGAGCGGCTTGCCAACCACCGGCGAGTTGATCGACACCACGCCTTCTACCAACTCTAATCCCACGTTCTGTAAGAGCAAGTGATGAATCAGCGCCTGAGACGGCAGTGCCTGTTCGATCTGCGCCAATATGAGATTGGTGCTGCTGACAGTTGCATCGATACCCAGGAGCTTGAATATCGTCTCATTCTTTGGGTTGTTGATTCTCGCGATTGTCCTGTCGACTCTGAATTTGTGTTTCGCGACCTGGCAGATCACGAGGTTATCCTCGTCGTCGCCTGTCACCGCTACCACAACGTCAGCACGGTTAGCGCCGGCCTCCTCCAGGATTCTCGCTTCGTCGGCGTTCCCGAGCATCACGACGCTGCCGAGTTCTTCCGATATAGAGGCAACCTTCCTCTTGTCTTTCTCGACGACTAGCACTTCGTGGTCTTCGTTCAATAGCGCCCTGGCCAAGTAGAAGCCTACTTTTCCGCCGCCGGCGACAATGACGTACATCTAGTCGACGCCTCGCGATGCTGTTCCGGGGCGGGTGGTTGGTCGAGCGACATTATCGTGGAGTAGCCTCGCCGCGACGCGCGTCGGACACACTGTTGTATATCCCAGGTCCCGGAAAATCTCTTCGCGATCCGGATCATAGATGCGCGTAATCACCTTGTTCACCCTGTAAATCAGCTTCGTGATCTGAGAGGCCATTATGTTGGTGCAGTCATTCTCCGTCACTGCCACAAACAGGTCCGCGTTCTTGATGCCTGCCGTTTCTAGAATCTCTTGATCTATGCCCGTACCCAGGATCGGCTCGCCGCCGAAATCTTCGTTGAGCCGGCGAAACGCGTCCTGAGACCTATCGACGATAGACACACGGTGGCCGCGGGCGTCCAGGTCATTCGCCAAGGAAGCGCCCACCCGACCGCAACCAAGGATTACTGCCCGCAATTTAACTCCCTGAAGCGGATAGGATCCGTACAGTTGGAACCGTGAAGTGAACATTCCTGCGCCGCAGATTCGTGCTTCGACGCACTCGGACTTAGCCTGTATCGCCGCGTAAGAGCGAGCGTCGAGTTTCCGGCGCGGTCATTCATATCTCACGGATGTCTAGGAGATACCTGCTCGACAGAGCCACACTTCGCAGGGAGCATTTCTCAAGACGTAGCTGGCGGTATCCCCGACGCTGAACCGTCCATATTTCCGTTCGTAAGGGAGCCCAAATATGATGGTGTCTACCGCCCGTCCGACCGCCTCCTCGACGATCGCCGGTCCTTCGTGGCGAGCCTGTAGCAGTTCGCTGCTGATCGCAACCTTGGCCAACCTCCCGACTTCCAACGCCTCTTCTAAGATCTCTTCGCCCCGGTCAGCCTGCGAGCCTATCTCTGCATCAATGGGCAAGGACCGTTTTACTTCCATGACATGGATGACAAAAACCTGCGACTTATTTGAGCGGGCGGTTTCACAAGCCAGTCTGAGAGCCACTCTGTCGGCTTCGACGCCGGCAAGCGGCACAAGGATTCGTTCGATTCTCTTTGCGTTAGCCAACTGTACCCAATTCCGCAGTTGGACGGGTCTTTGTCTGCCATCGGAGCGTGGTCAGTATACACCCACGTCCGTAACTCATTCAATGAGTTCCAGACGTCGGGCGAGCGCCGGATATGTGTCGCCTCTCCTATTAGAGTTGCCATTGCGCCCTCGCACGGGGACGCTACCGGACGGGAAAAGGACATGCGTCAGACAATCTCTTGTCTATAATATGTTGCGCAAATCGACCGACATCGGATGGGCGAGGGAAGACGTGTCCGGCGGAAATCTTCTGGCAGACGCCACGATTCGCGAGTACCTGGCCAAGTTGGCATCCTCGTCGCCGACTCCGGGCGGTGGCAGCTGCGCCGCGCTCTCCGCGGCATTGGGTGTCGGCTTGATAAACATGGTTTGTGCGCTTACGGTCGGACGCAAGCGGTTTGCCCAGTACGAGTCCCTATTGACCGATACGATTCAGAGTCTACAGAGTGTCTCGAACCGTCTGACCGAACTGGTCGATGAAGACGCCGACGCTTATGACCGCGTCATGGCAGCGTACCGTTTGCCGAGGTCAAGCAAGGACGAGAGGGAGAGTCGCCGGCGCAGCATCCAAGAGGCGCTGATTCCCGCCACGGAGACGCCGCTCGAAATCGTCGATTGCTGCCAGGAAGCGCTTCGACTGGCGGCGCCCCTACTCGGCAAGCTGAATCCAAACGTCTTGAGTGATCTTGCCGCCGGCATTGACTTGGTCGCCGCAGCCGCTCATGCCGCTTCTCACAATGCCGATGTCAACATCGCTATGATGTCCGACGACGAGACGATTGCTCGTTACACGGAACGGACGAGGTCGGCACTTGGCGAGGTAGATGAACTAGCGGCCCGGCTAAGGGAATGCTTGTCTGGCGATCAGGATTAGAGCACGACGGTTTGGCCGCGTCCTGATCCGCTCGTTTCCGCGCTGCTAAGGACCACCAATTCCTTAAGACGGCACCGTGTGTCCCTCCATCGCCAGAGCGCAAGATGGTGGGTCAGGTTGCTTGGCCCCTGCGTCAAGCGCTCGCCTGAGACTACATTCTAATACCTAGATTTGAACGGGAGGACCAAGGTTATGCCGGCCATTCGCATCGACGGACGAAAATTGGCGTCCGCTCATCTGGACAGACTGCAAGCAGAGATTACGGAGTTCGCCGAGCAGTTCGGCGCCGGCCCCAAGTTGGCAGTTGTGCGGGTGGGCGCTGACCAAGCGTCCGCCAGCTACGCCAGGCAGATTCGTCGGACATTCGAACGGCGGGGCGCCTCCTCGGTCGAGATCGAGCTGCCCGGCGACGCTGACACCGAGCGGGCTCTGGCCAAAATAAGGCGGTTGAACACCGACCCAGAGGTACACGGAATTATGCTCCAAGCTCCTCTGCCCGCCGGCATTCCCTGGCGTCAGGTAGCGGATGCGGTTGCCCCGGAAAAAGACGTGGACGGTGTCACCTCCACAAATCTTGGTCTCTTGGCGGCTGGCGACGGCTCGGCGATGCCGCCGGCCACCCCGGCTGGCGGCATGGAGATACTGCGCGATAGCGGTGTGAGAATCGTTGGTTCTCTTGCGACCGTGGTCGGCCGGTCCAACGTCGTAGGACTTCCGATGGCGCTAATGCTCGTCCGTGCGCATAGCACGGTCACTGTCTGCCACACCAGAACGCCGGACATGGCGGCAGCGTGCCGGTCCGCCGACATCCTCTGCGTTGCGGCCGGTCGCTCTCATCTGGTCACGGCTGACATGGTGAAGCCAGGCGCTGTGGTGCTGGATTTCGGCGTGAATTTCGCCAATGGCAAGATGGTCGGCGATGTAGCGTTCGAAGAGGTGGCTCGCGTCGCCGGCGCTATCACGCCTGTGCCTGGGGGAACCGGCCCGATGACGAACGTATGCCTGTTGGCCAACACACTGTTGGCGGCTCGACGCGCGATGGATAAGGGATAAGGCCTAGGATCTGCGTCCCCACCGAAAAAGACTTGGTCGTAGACCTAGATTAGCTCAGGGCAGGCTGCCGGCCCGCGCCCCCGCGAACGCTTCAGCCCGACGGTCGTAACGTCTCAGGGCGATTACCGTCACGCCGGCGACAAGAATCAGGGCCACCGTACCGAAAATCAGGCCATCCATGTGCCACCTATCGGCGAGCGGGCCACCTATTCCCGCGCCAACTAGCTGGCCTACACCCAGCAGCATTGAATAGGCGCCCATTACTGGACCCCGATGAACGGGATTTTCGTCCGATATGTCGGCGAGATAGGCCAGCGCCGCGGGAGTGAATCCTGCCAACACAAATACGGACACGCCCACAATCGCGGCCAGCACGATTATCTGCACAGTTGCGTGACTCGGGCTGTGATTGAGCGCGAAGAGGAACACGCCTTCGAACACGCCTCCACCGGTTGCTATCAGCATGATCGTAGTCTTCTTGATCCGCTCGAGCTGCAGGCTCCAGAAGAGCATTCCCGCTCCGAAAACCAGGCCGAAGAGTGCCATGCCATTGCCGATTTGATCGCCGGTAAAACCGCCGGCCAAGAGCTGCCCGGTCGCATCGTCCTCGGCCGCCTGCAGCACCGCGTGGGTCAACCACAGTCCGAGCACGCCATTCACCGCCAACCAGGCCGGCGCGAACCTAAGCAAATGGACATTCTTCAATATGGACAAGGATTCGAGTATCCGGTGCCTGCTGCCGGAGCGACTCGAGACTTCTCGAACGGTCCAGAAGGCCACTGCGGCGAGAATATATGATGCCAGGCTGACAAACAGCGCGTCGGGACCGAACTGGTCCCAGAGCTTGGCTCCCAGGACCGCACCTCCCAGCAACCCCCCTGCCGTGGCGATCTCGTACACGCCGACGATTCGACCGCGTAGTCCGACATCTTCAACGCTGGTTTCCGCTATGTATCCGAGAGTAGCCGGTGCCGAGCTGGCGGTTGAGAATCCCTTGAGAAAAAAGATTGTCAGGAGGATCAATATAGTGACGGTAGCCGGCAGTCTCACGTTTGACTCCAGCGAGACGCCGACGATGAGCAGTGTGATCGCCACCGCACCGCAGGCGACGCCCAGCTCCATGTAGCGCCGCCGGCCCGATCTGTCCGATAGCGCTCCGAATATCGGCGCCGTACTCAACTCCGCCAGATAGAACGCGATCGTGAACAGGCTCAAGAGCGAGGCGCTGCCCAACGTGATGAGGCCAGCTACTCTGATGTCGCCTGAAACGCTGGGCAGATATGGACCCGCAAGAATCAACGCTGTGAGCGAGGCGGACGCCGCCGAAGCGATTCTCAGCAGCAAGGAGCCGACCAGGCATCCCCACATGGGCAGCGGAATCGAGAAGAGCCTAGTCATCAGCGGTCGACGTGGGTCACTAGCGCGAAGGCGCCGCGATCACGGGCAGCGGACAGCGGGCAGGGGATCCTGTTGGCGAACCTGGGACGATTCTAGGCTGTCGGTTTTCGCGGCTATCCAATTTCGTCAAGATCAGCGAGAACCGCCGCCGAGTGCCCACTCGGCGAAACCTGCGGATACGTCTTCTTGATCAGGCCATCCTCGCCAATAATGAACGTGCTGCGCAGCAACCCCGTGAACTTCCTTCCATCGCGCTCCTGCTCCCCCCACGCGCCGTAGGCTTCAATCGCCTCGCGGTTGGGGTCCGCAAGAAGAGGGAACTGCAGCGAAAACTTCTTGGCAAATGCCAGGTGTGAGTCCAAGTCGTCCGGGCTGACGCCGAGAACCTCGGCGTTACGTTCCGTGTACTTATCGTAGTCGTCACGAAACGCTGTCGACTCGACCGTTCAACCAGGTGTGTCATCCCTCCCGTAGAAATAGAGGACAACAGTCTTCTTACCGGCAAAATCGTCCAGGGATATGCTCCCGCCGGTCGAGGACGGTAGAGTGAACTTAGGTGCGGCCTCGCCGGCTTGGGGCATCCTGTTTCGAGTCAATCGTTACCTCGCTTTCGCACTGTTTGTCGCGGGCACACTCAGCTAGTGGGCTTCCACTTGATGATGCATCCGATAGGCTTGGTCTCGGCCACCGGAACCTCCCGGCCGGCCAGGATCGATTCTACCGCATCTCGGAAGTAGCTAACTGTGACGTCCTCGGGACGCTCGTAATTGTCGTCAAAAGCGCCGTGATACCGCATCCGCCTATCCTGATCGAACAGGAATATCTCCGGCGTACGCTCGGCGCCGTATGCCCGGGCGACCTCCTGGGACTCGTCGTAAAGATACGGGAACGGATATCCCTTCGCATCGGCTCGCATCTTCATACGCTCGAAACCGTCGGCAGGCATGGCATTGGCGTCGTTCGAGCTGATTATGACCATTGAAAGGCCCTGATCTGCGTAGTCACGTTGTGCATCGATCAACCGACCCTCCCAAGCCTGGGCGAACGGACAGTGGTTGCAGTTGAACACGATGGCAACCGCCTTTCTGTCGGCGAGAGCGCTCAGGCTGTGGTGATTGCCGTCGACGCCGGGCAGATCATAGCTGATCGCCTCGTCGCCTAAATTCAAGTTTGCCAATTCGTATCAAACCTCCATTCGGATCATATTCAGTCCTTGGCGGCGAGTAGCCCACGCCGGATCGTGTCCTTCGAGGGCAAGGGGGAGATGCGGCCATCTTCGTGGCGGTAGGTTCTGCAGGTTAGTCCATAGTAAACGTCACCGACCGGCGGATCGATGTCACGTCCATCTACCAGGATGGTCGGTGATCCGGGAAACCCTATCTCGCGGGCCTTTTCGTCGGTTGTGATCTCGGTTCGGACAATCGTAGCTTCGATCCCTTCCTCCCGCATAGTGTCCTCCAACCGCTCTAAGCATTGGTGGTGCGAGGGGCACTCTTCCCAGAAGAGGAAGTCGATTCTCTTCGGTCCTTCCATTGGATAAATCCTCGTTTCGTTGTCGATCGCTCGAAGTGATTATAAGTTAGCGTGAAACGGCCGTACAATGTGCGCCGCGCTCGGCAATCAGGCGGCTAACCGTCGAAAACCGGCCCTCCCGGGAATGGCGTAGTCGCGGATTCATCTCTGATTTCGGACTGGAGCAAAAGAGCGCAGGCGCCCTCCAGAGATCAAGCGGAGATCGATATGCTTAAGAATTGATGGTCTGCCATCCATTTTTAGATGATCATGTCACTCTCACGATGCAACTTCGCATCACGCCTACGAGGGACCAAGTGTATAAGGAACAGGGCGGCCTGACTTGGCAATAGAAACTTCGACGGTGCCGGGCGTAAGTACCAAGCTTCATGTGACCGGAATGGATTGCTCCGATTGCGCTGCGTCCATCGGCCGAAACGTCGGCAAAATGGAGGGCGTAATCTCGGCCGAAGTCAGCTTCGCAACATCCAGAATGATCGTAGCCCACGACGAAACCCTGCCCGTCTCCAAGATCATTGCGACAGTAGAACAAAGTGGCTACGGCGCAACAGTCGCATTCGACGCTCAAGAGTCGGACACAAAAACGGAGGGCATGTGGATACCTGAGAGCCGAGTGGTGGAGACTTGTGCCTCAGGACTGGCGACGGCGGCAGGCTTCGTCGCAATCGCGGTCAACGCACCTGTGGTTGCCCAGGGACTTTTCGGGATAGCAATCGTGTTCGGCGGCTATCGCTTTGCCCGCCGTGGCGCTTATTCATTGGTTCGCTCCCGCGCGCTGGACATGAACGTGTTGATGTCGCTTGCTGTAGTTGGCGCCATCATTCTCGGGCATTGGGAAGAAGCGGCCGTAGTATCGTTTCTTTTCGCCCTCGGGAACTTGCTCGAGTCCCATACCATCGGGCGTGCGCGTGGCGCGATCAACGACCTGATTAAGCTAACGCCGGCGGAGGCGCGGGTTCGGCGGGGCGACCGGCGAGTCTCGCTGCCATCGAGCGAAATCAAAGTGGACGACGTGATTGTCCTGGCCGCCGGCGAGCGTATCCCTCTCGATGGACAGGTAATTGCCGGCGGCTCGTCGGTGGACCAGGCTCCCATCACCGGTGAATCGATGCCTGTCGATAAGAGCATCGGCGACGAAGTCTTCGCCGGTTCTATCAATGGCGAAGGATATCTCGAGGTTAAAGTAAGCCGGCCATATCACGAGAATACGATCAATCGCATAGTCCGGTCGGTAGAGGAGGCCCAGGCAAGGAAAGCGCCAATCGAACGCTTGGTTGACAGCTTCGCCCGGCGTTACACGCCGGCAGTTGTCGCCATCGCGATCTTGATGATGTTGGTTCCCTGGCTCGGCTTCGGCCAGACATTCGAATCGGGATTCTACCGGGCGTTGGTTCTCCTGGTAATCGCTTGCCCATGCGCTTTGGTGATCTCGACGCCGGTTGCGACTGTCGCGGGCATCGCCCGAGCGGCGCGGGCCGGCCTGCTGATAAAGGGTGGGGCATACCTGGAGGCCGCTCGCTCGATTCGGGCGGTCGCCTTCGACAAGACCGGTACGCTTACACACGGACGGCCGGCGGTCGTGGATATTGTGCCGGTAGATGGCACGCCAGTAGACGACGTGCTTAGAATCGCGGCAGCTATCGAGTCTCAATCGAGCCATCCATTTGCTCTGGCGATACAGTGGCACCACCGGCACACCGGCGCATCGATGGCGCCGGCATCAGACTTCGCCGTGTTGACCGGAAGGGGAGCGCGAGCAAGGATTGACGGCCGGCTCTGCCACATAGGCAGCGGTCGGCTCTTCGACGAGCTGCGCGTAGACTACAGCGAGCTGAGCGAGGCGATGACGCACCACGAGTCGACGGGCCGGACTACGCTACTGGTGGCTGCAGATGGCAGGTGCTTGGGACTTGTCGCCGTCGAAGACACGATCAGACCGGAGGCGCGTGGGGTGGTGGAAGCCTTGCATCGGGCCGGGGTAAGACCGGTCGTGATACTCTCCGGCGACCATGAACGAACGGCCCGAGTGGTAGCTGACCGCGTTGGCTCCGACGAGGTGAGAGCGGGGTTGCTGCCGGAGCAGAAGTCAGGCGCTATCGCCGGACTGATCGCTCAACACGGGCCGGTGGCAATGATCGGTGATGGCGTCAATGACGCGCCGGCGCTGGCCAGCGCCTCCGTTGGCATGGCCATGGGCGTCGTTGGGTCGGATGTCGCGCTCGAGACCGCCGACATCGCGCTGATGTCCGACGATCTGAGCAAGATCCCGGCCGTCATCCGGTTCAGTGGCACGGCAGTTGAGACTATCCGGCAGAACATTGCGATTTCACTGGCCGCGAAAGTGGTCTTCGTTGCGCTCGGCGGTTTGGGGTTCGTCGGACTATGGATAGCAGTCTTCGCCGACATGGGAATTTCGCTGTTGGTGACCGCCAATGCCATGCGGCTCCTGCGTTCACGGGACCTCTGACGCGGGCGCGCTCTTAGAACGCATCGTTTTCTCGTTTACGATAGCGATTTCGCCCAACGCAATGCCTTCAACGGCGAAGAGATAGGCTCATAGTCCGGTCGGAGGCAAATTATCAACGATTGATTATCATTAGGCTTACGCCGCTTGGCGAATATCTCACATGGGAGGGTGTCGAATGAGAGTCGAGAGGTATGGAAACACATCTTTGCAAGTATCGAAGATATGCTATGGCACGGGATTGACGGGACCCCTTCGATTCAAGCGGACACCCGCCGAGGGCGGCCGGCTGTTCCGCTACGCCCACGAGCGCGGCATCAACTTCTGGGATACAGCTGATGGGTACAGGACCCACCCCCACGTTGCCGAGGGTCTGCAAGGTCTGGAACGTGAATCGGTGGTGGTCAATACGAAGACGGGTTCTAAGGGCTACTCTTCGGCCCTCGCCGACGTCGAACGGTTTCTTCGCGAGCTCCGGACAGAATACGTTGACATCGTGCTGCTGCACGGCGTCGAAACCTTGGAGGATTTCAGGTCGCGCCGTGGCGCGCTCGATGGGCTCCTCGAAGCGAAGTCACGTGGTTGGGTGCGCGCAGTGGGCCTGTCCAGTCACCTCGCTACCGGTCGAATCATCGAAGAGGTGGCCAGATCGACCGAGATCAAGGTCCTGTTGACTCTTTACAACCAGAGCGGGCTAATGCTGCACAGTGGAACTATTGCCGAGCATAGCCGGCTACTCGAAGACGTGTACAGGGCCGGCAAGGGAATTTGCTTGATGAAGGTGCTCGCCGATGGCGCTCTGGCCGGCTCGGCCGAGGAAGCGATACGGCAGGCGGTGGAATATCCTTACGCCCATTCGGCCACGATCGGGTTCCGGGACGAGCATCAGATCGACATGGCCGTTCGAATCGCGGAAGGCAAGTCGGTGGCGCCGGATCTTGTCGAGCAGGCGGTAGGCTGATCCTTTACCTGAAGGTCTTCGCCACCGTCCCAGTCCGGCCGCGCAACCGGCGACAGGTTACCGAGTAGGGGCACGATCACCATCGGGAGGGTCAGTACTATGGGCAACGTCAGAGTCAAGGATCGGCGGGATGTAACTATATATCGCGATGAGTTCGCCTATGTATCGCATCCGACCGTGGCCAAGCTGCAAAACGGCGACTACCTGGTCGCCTTCAACGAGAGCCTGGTCCGCCAGCCGTACACTCATCCGCCATCGGATCCCCGCTATGTGAACCTGATCTCGCGAAGTCGGGACGGGGGATTTACCTGGGAGCTTCCACGAGTCGCACCAGGCTATGAGTGGACCGGCGTCGAGTGCCCGGGCATTATCCAGATATCCAGCGGTGAGGTCCTGCTCAATCAGTGGCAGTTCAAGTGGTACCCTCTCGAGACAGGGCGCAAGCTGGCAGCCGAAGCCTCGGATTCAGAGGAGATCCAGGCGTTCGACCCTACACAGCGGAAATGGCTAGCGTTCGAAGATGTCGTTGATTGGGAACAATCACCTTTCCCTTGGGCGCGGGGAGACTCCGGATGCTTCGTCAGCGTAAGCCGGGACGACGGAGCGACATGGGACACCTCCGTCAAGGTCGATATTTCGCCTCACAGGCGCGGCTATAGCCCGCGTCCTCCCACCGAGCTCGAAGACGGCACTCTGCTGATGTCGCTCGGAGGCCATGATGCGTACAGAGTGATCTACGTGGTTAGATCGACCGATCGGGGAAAGAGCTGGGGCCGGCAGGTTGCGGTCGCTGCCAGCAGTTCCGGATTCAGCTTCAGCGAGCCGGCGATTCTGGCCTTGGCCGATGGCAAGGTAACCGTGGTCTGGAGAGAGAACAACCATGGCCGGCTGTGCCAGTCCGACTCCTACGATGGCGGTCTTACGTGGACGGCGATGCGGCAGACCGAAATGTGGGGATATCCCTGTCACCTGGTAGGTCTGTCAGACGGCAGGATCTTGTGCATCTACGGCCACCGCCGGCCGCCCTACGGAATCAGGGCCTGCCTCAGTGCAGACCAGGGAGAAACCTGGGACATGGCGCACGAGCTGATCATCCGCGATGACATGAAGAACTCGAACCTAGGCTATCCCACGGCCATAGAGCAAGATGACGGTACTGTATTCGCGGCGTACTACGGCGAGAACAAAGAGGGCGTCACCTACGTGATGGGGTCCCACTTCGAGCTTCCATTCTGAACGATCCAAGCGCGAACTGCAATACGCTGCTGGGGGGATCCCACCCGGTTGTGGGTGGGAAAGATCTTGGCCGGCGGTTAAGACTCGGTCTCCTGCCGGCCGTTCGAACGATCTCTCTAGTGATGCATCAAGAACTCGGCAAACTCGTCTATCTCCGAGGGTGACAGACTGAAGTTCGGCATCGCAGTTCCTGGCTTCATGCTTGGTGGGTTCGCAAGCCACCTTTTCAAGTTATCGCCTGTCAACTCTATAGTGCCGGCGATCTGGGTACGTATAGACAGCCCCTCGAGCTGAGGTCCTGGACCGACCTGGCTGCCCTCTTCGCCAAACGCGTGGCATACCAGGCAACCCCGCGATCGTAGCCTTTCTATGCCCTCATTCCGGGACATGCCCCCACTCTCATGGGAATCCGCGGCGTGGAGCAGTTCGAACTCCGGCGTGGGTGTGGCCGTCAGGTATTGAGTTACCATCGTGGCTTCTGCACGGGAGACGCCGTACAGGTCGAAAGGCTGGGAGAGAGCGACTATGCCGAGCACCAAGATCATGGCGCCGGCGGCAGCGACGCCGGTCGGGAGCAGATAGGCGGAGGCGACCTCCTCGACCGGCTTGTAGGTGCCGCCCGTCAGATGGTGCCAAATGCGCTTCGGGTAGTCGATTACAAGAGCAACGACTACAAGTGCCGCAAATGAAGCCAGGATGGCGACAATTGTGACCAGAATGTTTTCGCTAGTCATGCGGTATTACCTCGGTTCGGCCATCAACAGCCGAAAGCCCACCGCCGACATTAGGTGACAGTGGGCATTGAATTCAATCGTGGGCGCGTTCTTTATGGCCGCCATTTACCTAAATATTACAACTCATTCGATCAAAGTACCGCGCCACCCTAGAGTTTATCCTTGAACAGGCCTCAATTTCAAATGAGTTGCACGTCGAGTCGCGGAAACCTCGGTTCCGGCCACCTCAAATCGCCCACCTGCGTCCACGATTGGTCGGTTCGTGGGTTCTGGCGGACATTTGTTTTGCAAAAACTACCCTTTTTGAAACTGCCTTGCCCGAACTCATCGAGGCAGGTCGGAGTCTTGACCGGAGCTCAGTACCGGACGGCGTTGAGAGCCGGCTTCACAAATTTGTTTTGCATTTTTCATGTACGTTTTGCGATCCGCCAAATCTGGATGCGGAGCGCCTTTTCAAATCGGCGGTGTCCCATGTCCGGACCACCAATCAAGAACGTTTGTTTCTATTATACCACTGTTGGAATCGATTCCGCACCATCTTGTGTACCGCCAGCCGGACCGCTTGGCTTCTAGACCGAAGGGTGATGCGTTTCCGCACTATGTGCAGGTTTCGGACTAGCGTTCGCTGCCCTGGAGGGTGATGCCGGCCAGTTTCTCCAGGACCTGTATCTGGGCCTGGGTGCTCATCTGGCCGAGGCCGGCATCTCGCGCCTCCTGGAGGCATTGAGCGGCCAACGCGGTGCTCAGCAGCCGCACCCCGACGCTGTCTCCCAGATCCAGGGCGAGCCGGACATCCTTCAGCATGAGATCAATCATGAAACCGGGGTCGAAATCGCGCTCGAGAATCGACGGGCCGTGGGCCATCAAAGTTCGGCTGGAGCCGGAGCTGTTCGCGACCACCTCGTAGAGGATGGCGGGATCGACGCCGGCTTTTGCGCCCATGACCAATCCCTCGAATACGCCCTGGGCGTTGATTGCGACCATCAGATTGTTCGCCAGCTTGACCACCGCTCCAGCGCCGAGAGGGCCGCAATGGTAGATGTTCTCGCCCATCGCGTCCAGCACCGGCCGGACACGCTCCAATACCTGCGACTCGCCGCCGATCATTATCGACAGAGTCCCCGACTCGGCGCCGGCGGTCCCTCCGCTGATGGGGGCGTCCAGGTAGCCGACGCCGCGCTCGGCGGCCGCGGCCGCTATCTCTTTGTGAGTCTCGACGTCGATCGTGCTCATTTCAATCAGGACCGAGCCGGACGTTGACTCCTCCAGAACCCCACCTTCGTCCATACATACAGACCGGACGTCTGCCGGCCCGGGCAGGCAGGTAATTATCACGTCGGAGTTTCGCGCGACTTCGGCCGGGCCGGACGCCGGCGTTGCGCCGGCGCGCGCCAACTCATCGACCTTGGCCCGACTGCGATTGTGCACCGTGAGAGGGAAGCCGGCCTTGAGGATATTGTGCGCCATCGGCTTGCCCATGAGGCCTAGTCCGATGAATCCTACCCGTTGTGGCGTTGTCATTTGGTGGAGCCTCCGGTCGATAAGATGCGACGATTATATCAACGCAAGTGGCGCTATCGCCTCCGTTTGCTTGACGATCCGTGGGCAATCTCGGCCAGCCTTCGCGTGACCTTTATATTACGGGTGGTGGCCTCCACTTTCAGTTGTTTCTCAAGGAAGTTGTTCGAAAACTGGACCCTTCCTTTGAATGCCCTATCGACTGATATGAATGCCTGCTCGCCAGCTACTAAGAATGACTCGTGTTGAGAGGAGCGGGAGGTCAACGCGGCGATAGCCGGCTCTTGCGGAGGTTGCGCAAGGAATGCGACGTATATCTTGTATGCGTCTTCATCGAGATTGCTGAACGGGTTGCTTTCGACTATCCGGGACAATTGCTCGGGGGTTCTCAGGATCACGGTGACGTCGAATCCGAATTCGTCTCGTATGGCACGCCGAACGGTCTCTTCGAGTTTCTGAGTATCGGATATGTCAGAGTTGAAGAATACGTTGCCTGATTGAATGTGGGTAACCACGTCACGGAACCCGAGAGACTCCATGGTCTGCCGGAGATCGGCCATCCTTATGACCCTATGACCTCCGACGTTGATTGCTCTCAACAGTGCCAGGTGTCTACGCATTGACGCTATCCATAGTCTCGGGTGCTCCATGATTAGTCGCGTTTGGCGTACTTCGCCCGGTAACTAGCTACTATCTCATATCTTTCGGTCATCCGGGCTGGGGCCGGCGCACGAAGGTGTGAGAAAAGGTGCTCCGGTTGGCGGGTCTTCTATACAGTGGATCGGGACCAGGATTGGTTGGCGATCCGCCGGCAGCGGGGGACTAGCCCCTCGCCTCGCATAGTGTTCGACCGCGCTACATTCCCCGTCCCGACCACTCGGAATTAGATCGATGGACGATGCTGCGAATACCGTTGTCGTAACATTACCGGCGCGGGTTTGGAACCGCACATTTTCGAAAGAAACACAGAGGTTTGGGCGAGTAGGAGAAAACCGATGACTAGAGCGGACCTGTCCCTGGTCCACGAGATTCAGGAACCCGAGGGCGAAGCCGGCAGCGGCAAGCCGGCCCTTATTATGCTTCACGGCCGCGGCGCGGACGAGCGCGATCTGCTTGGGCTGGCCGGGCACTTCGATCGGCGATTACTGGCGATCAGCGCCCGGGCGCCTTACGTGCTGGGGCCAGGCTATCACTGGTACGAGCTGCGCCAGATCGCCGAGCCGGAACCTCGGAGCTTTGCGCGGAGCGTGCAGACGCTTCTGAAGTTCATCGACGAGGTGCCCGATGCGTATGGGGTCGATCGCGACCAGGTTTATCTGCTTGGGTTCAGCCAGGGCGCCACTATGACCGGCGCGGTTGGGCTGACGGAGCCGACCCGCATTGCCGGCGCGGTAATGCTGAGCGGATACCTGCCGCTGGATTCGGGGTTCGAGATAGACCGCTCCGCGTTGGCCGGCCGCTCGTTCTTCATCGGCCACGGGAGTATGGACGAGATTATACCGGTTTCGTTGGGCCGGTTGGCGAACGACTATCTGACCGGCGTCGAGGCAGACCTGACCTACAATGAGTACGCGATGGGCCACCAGATCGCCTGGCCGGAGATCGAGCAGATTGGCGCGTGGCTGACGGAACGCTTGGATAGAGCGGAGCGGGAGTGACGGCGGCAAGGGACGACTAGTTTAGGGGCTGGTGCGGGGCCTTCTACAGGGTCGTCTCGCGGGTTGTCTTATATAGTACACTGAGGACGATATGCCACGACGCAAGAAGGCACAAACCAAGCGGCCGATAGAGTCGTACGACCACCGGGACAAGGAGCGCCTCAATAACCCGCCGGTGGGTCTCGTTACGCCGGATACCGACAAAGACGCCGGCAAGAAGGCCTACGCCTACGATCCACATCTGGACCCACAGTTGCAATGGGCGGGCAAGGGGGAGCACACCTCTTTTGAAGTGCCGACCGTGTCGTTACACGTGCACGAGCGCATAGACCCACGCACGATCATCGAGGCCGTGCGCAAGCGGAACGGCGACGCGGGACTTCTGCAGGGAAGTCTTTGGGAGCTACCTGAGGAGAACCCACCGGTCCGAGAAGCCATCGAGTTCTACCGGCACCGGCACAACTGGACTAACCGTCTCGTCGCCGGCGACAGCCTGCTGGTTATGAACAGCCTTCTAGAGAAGGAGGGCATGACCGGCAAGGTGCAGATGGTGTATATCGACCCGCCCTATGGCATCCGCTACGGCTCCAACTTCCAGCCGTTCGTCAACAAACGCGGCGTGACAGACGGCCGCGACGACGACTTAACCAATGAGCCGGAACAAATACGTGCATTCCGCGACACCTGGGAGTTGGGCATCCACTCCTACCTCAGCTACCTGCGGGACCGCCTACTGCTCGCGAGAGGATTGCTGGTGAATAGTGGTTCGTGTTTTGTCCAGATTAGCGACGAGAACCTCCACCGTGTGCGGATGTTAATGGATGAAGTATTTGGGGTTGACAACTTCGTCGGCGTGATTTCTTTTACTAAAGCATCTGCTCAAAGCTCGAACTACCTCTCCACGTCATCCGACTATTTGATTTGGTATAGCCGCGAGAAATCTCAGTTGAAGTATCGTCCTCTTTTCCTCGACAAAATATCCGGGCAGGCTGGTGCAACAAACTATACGAACATAGAATCCAGTAGCGGTGAGACGTGGCGTCGAATGAGCCGCCAAGAACAAGATACTCCGTCGGTCATCCCCCAAGGCTGGAAAGTCTTCTCTTTGGACAACCTCTACGGGACACGGCCACCGAATCCTTCCGATTTGGGGCCATACGTTTTTAACGGTAAAACTTATAACGGCGACAAGCGACGCTGCTGGAAAACTGATAAGAAGGGATTAGACCATCTTGCTATTGCCGGGAGATTGAGGCAATCTGGCAGAGGTTTGTATTACAAGAGATACTTTAAAGACTTTCCTGTCTATCCTATGACAACCAATTGGACGGATACCGCTAGCAGTTTTATGGCAGATAAAGTGTATGCTGTTCAGACCACGACTAAAGTAATCCAGCGATGTGTTCTGATGACCACGGACCCTGGGGACCTCGTATTCGACCCTACCTGTGGCTCTGGCACAACAGCATTCGTAGCCGAACAGTGGGGCCGGCGCTGGATTACATGTGACACGTCAAGGGTGGCCATTGCCATCGCCCAGCAGCGGCTCATGACCGCAACCTACGACTACTACGAGCTAGCTCACGCGGACGAGGGAGTTGGCAGCGGCTTTAGCTACAAGACAGTGCCCCACGTCACTCTGGGTTCAATCGCGAACAACCCGGAGATCAAGGAGGGCATGACCCAAACGGAGATCGATACTGCTATCGCTCGGCACGCGCCCCAGGAGACATTGTACGACCAGCCTTTGGTAGACAACAGCAAGAAGCGGGTAAGCGGTCCATTCAGCGTGGAGGCAGTGCCCGCCCCCGTCGTAAAGCCTCTTGACGAGATTGCAGACGGAGTACCGCCCGCCGACGACACAGTGGCGCGCGCCGGGGAGACGCTGCGGCAGTCGGACTGGCGGGACGAACTACTCAGGACCGGCATCCGGGGCAAGGCGGATCAGTTCATCCAATTTGCGCGGCTGGAGCCATTGCCGGGCTGCCGGCACCTGCACGCCGACGGACAGACGCGTCCAAACGACCGCGGCACCAACTACATCCGGGAAGGAGGCGCGGCTGCCGCAACCCAGCGGCTCGTCGTATCGTTCGGCCCCGATCATGCGCCGTTAGAGCAGCGCCAAGTGGAACTCGCCATCATGGATGCGCAGACGTTAGTGCCCAAGCCGAAGGTAATAGTATTTGCCGCCTTCCAGTTCGATCCCGAGGCGGCCAAGGACATCGACGAGACCAACTGGCCGGGCGTGACGCTGTTGAAGGCTCAGATGAACGCTGATCTGCTCACCGACGACTTAAAGAAAAAACGTGCCAGCAACGAGAGCTTTTGGCTTATCGGACAGCCGGATGTCGTGCTGCATCAGATTAGCAAAGGCTATAGTATCGGCAAATGGCAAGTGTACGTGCGCGGGTTCGATTATTACAACACCAAGACCGGCGACGTCGAATCGGGAGGGGAGGACAAGATAGCGATGTGGCTCCTGGATCCGGACTATGACGGTCGGAGCCTATTTCCGCGTCAGGTGTTCTTTCCCATGGCCGGTGCTAACGATGGGTGGGCGCGATTGGCCCGCAATCTGAAAGCGGAAATCGACGACGACCTTATCGACGCCTACCGAGGCACAGTCTCTTTGCCGTTTGAGGCCGGCGATCATAGGCGAATCGCCGTCAAGATCGTAGACGACCGTGGCATCGAGAGCCTCCGCATCCTGACGATCTGAGAACGGGATTCATGCTGACAGAATTGAAGCTCTCGAATTTCAGAATCTTCGACGACGAAGTCACTGTCCGATTCAGGCCGATTACTGTTCTCATTGGTCGAAATAGTTCGGGAAAGTCGTCGATCATAAAATTTCTTCTGATGCTGCAACAGTCACTTGGCCCCGGCATGCCTCAGTTCCTCTCTCCCGAGGGAGATAGGGTTAAATTGGGCGTTTTCTCAGAACTTAAGAACTCGCTGACTCGCAAGAAAAACCTCAAGTTTGAACTAACTGCAAAGAGTCCAACAACTCATCCTGGCGTTGTCATATTTCGAACCTTGCGCCTACGCGAAAATGTAGACTTCAGCAAACTGCTATTCAAGACCAATGCCACGGTGTCCTACGGCAAGAAAACTAGGAGAGGGCATGCCCGTCACTGGTTAGCCCATGAAAGCGAAGGCGCCAACTTCCTAAAAGTAGCTACCGAGATTCTTGATGACTCTACTTTTTTGGATCAGGCAACCGATGTTTGGGACCAAGGTGATAAGTCACTCGAACGCCTTAAGGAATCGTTCGCTCGTTCTTTTGCGGAGCATCAACTCCTAGACACGTTGCGCTATCAGCTCAACTCAATTCGTCATCTCTCACCGGTTAGAGATGAGTCCCAAAGAGTCATCATTGCATCCCCTCCTCCGATCGATTACGTGGGGCAGAGAGGACAGTATGTCTTACCCCATCTCCAGCAGATGACAACCGAATACAAGGATAGATACGATTTCATTTTGCCGCACCTAGATACCGTAGCGGGTATCGGGGATATTGAGTTCAAGAAATCAACAGGATACGTGAGTCAGGCCTTCGCACGAAACAAAGCGACTGGGGCAGACGTGCTCATAGCGGACTATGGATTCGGAGTGAGTCAGTGCCTGCCAATTTTCGTTCAGGGCGCCGTGATGCCTCGATATACTGCGTTGATGGTCGAGCAACCCGAAGCCCAGCTTCACCCCACGGCTCAACTTGAAATGGGAAGTTTTTTTGCCGATCTGTGGAGAAAACGAAGAGTCGAGTCCATCATCGAGACCCATAGCGATAACATACTTCTCAGACTACGACGACTGATCGCGAATGGGCAACTTTCTCACGAAGATGTTTCAGTGGCGTTCTTTACGTTCGATCCGGAATACGAAAATATGCCGATTGTCAAGAACCTAGACATCAACGAAGACGGCTCCATGCAGCCTGGCCTGCCAATGGAATTCTTTGGCGCCGATGTCATAGAAGGACTGAGCCTCGGAGCGCGGGTTTGACCAGCGCGTTTTTTGAAGAATGCGTGGCAATTGACACTAACGTGTTTGAGCACCTATTGAATCCTCAAGTTAATACTGAATCGCACATAAGCGGTTTGCTCCAAGATCTTCAAAGACAAGAAATCGCCCTTATTCTCGATGATAAGAAACGTGTCTCGGGCGAGTATGAGAACCGCATCACGCCTGCCATCCGCAATGCTGATGTTATGCGCGCAGAATTGCCCATTCTGCGTTATTGGTTTTTGGATGCACCACGACTCGAAGTCCCCCTAGACTTGCGTGACCAGCTTATGCAAACGATCAAAGCAGTGATTAATGAATCTTCTGAGAGCGTGGATAGGATTCTTGTCTATGTGGCCTTCAAGAAGGGAAAAACTCTCATTACCAATGATGAGACTCATATAGTAATGGGACCACCTACGGAGCAAGCGCAAGCTCCGCGACGGGCCAGACTGCTGCGTCGCACGAAGAAAATACGAGCGGCAGGATCTTGCATTTTGACCTCTAAAGAAGCGTACACAGAGATTAATCGATGTCCCACACCACCATCGATCGACTCATCGTAAACTCACCGTATGCAGAGCCGAAACGGCACTGGGTATATGAGCGTGAGACACGGCTATTCGATCTCGCAACGGGCCGGCGTCCCGCCGGGTACCTGATAGCGTCGGGTGACTCCAAGAGCTTCGACGACCCTGGTGTGTTCGTGGAGATTCCTCTGGTAAACCGGATTCGGCAGCGGGTGCGGGCATGGCGTGAGGCCGGATATCCAGGCGTGACCAGTATCACAAAGCGCCTGCTGGAATTTTGGACGGACACAGAGGAGTTCGACGCGCGCCGCTTCTTCTTCTGCCAACTGGAAGCGGCGGAGACACTGATATGGCTCACCGAAGCGCCGGTTGCTGAGAGGGTGGGCATCTACGTACCCTCGGACGGTGGCGACTTTGAGCGTCTCTGTTCCAAGATGGCGACCGGATCGGGAAAGACGGTCGTCATGGCCATGATCATCGCTTGGCACTTACTGAACAAGGTCACCTATCCCCAGGACACTCGATTCTCCAAGAATGTTCTGGTGGTCGCGCCCGGCCTGACGGTCAAGAGCCGCCTCGCCGTCCTGGAGCCGTCACATCCTGAGAACTATTACGAGGCGTTCCGTGTGGTGCCATCACCTCTACTAGATCAGCTCCGGCAAGGTAAGGTCATCATTCGTAACTGGCATGCGCTCAACTGGGAGACGGACGAGCAGATCAACAAGAAGCGCAGCGTCGACAAACGCGGAGCCAAGAGTGATGAAGCATACGTTAGAGACGTTCTAGGTGAGATGGCTAACGCGAACAACTTGTTGGTCGTCAACGATGAGGCACACCACGCTTGGCGCGTTCCGGCTGAGTCCAAGGTCAAGGGTGTTGCCAAGTCCGACATCGAGGAAGCGACCAAGTGGGTCGGCGGTCTTGATCGGATTCACCGAGCACGCGGGATTCTAACGTGTTACGATTTCTCAGCTACGCCGTTCGCTCCATCCGGCAGGAGAAGCTCGGAGGAGGCGTTGTTCAACTGGATAGTGAGCGACTTTGGGTTGAACGATGCCATAGAGTCCGGGTTGGTCAAGACACCACGGGTCGTAGTCCGCGACGATGGGCAACTGGATGCTACGACCTTCAAATCACGCCTATACCACATCTACAACGATCCGGAAGTTAAGGACGACCTGAACCGCAAGGCTGAACCCCACGAGCCTCTACCTGACCTCGTAAATAACGGATATTACCTGCTCGGGTACGACTGGAGGGAAACGGCGAGGAGTTGGCAAAACGCTGGATTCAAGACGCCACCGGTTATGATCACGGTCGCGAACCGCACCGAAACAGCAGCAAGAGTTAAATTCGCTTTTGACCGCAAAAGGGTTTTGATCGACGAACTGTGTGAACGTGAACGCACACTGCACATCGATTCCAAGGTGCTGAAGCGTGCCGAGGAATCCGAAGAGCCAATTGCCAGGGTAGTTGCGAACACCGACGCCGCGAGTAATGGCGCAGCCGTTCAGAAGCTGACCGCAGACCAGAGGGCCGAGCAACTGCGCCGGATGGTGGATACGGTGGGCCGGCCGGGGCAGCCCGGTGAGGAGATACAGAACGTCATTTCCGTGGGAATGCTGTCCGAAGGATGGGACGCAAAGACTGTCACGCACATTATGGGCTTGCGTGCGTTTACGAGTCAGCTTCTGTGCGAGCAGGTGGTGGGACGAGGTCTGCGCCGCACGGCCTACGACGTGAACCCTGAGACGGACCTATTCGAACCTGAGTATGTCAACATATTCGGTGTCCCGTTCACGTTTCTTCCGCACGAGTCTGATGATAGTGTCGTACCGAAGCCTCCGACACCCAAGACCGCGATCGAGCCGGTGCCGGATAGGGCCGAGCTCGAGATTACGTGGCCCAACATCTTGCGAGTCGAGCACGTCTACCGGCCACGACTCCTTCTCGATTGGGAGAAGGTTAGTCCCTTGGAGCTAAACGCCAACCAGACCGCGGAGTTCGCCGAACTCGCGCCAATTGTCGCTGGGAAGCCCGACATCTCAAGAATCAACAGCATTGATTTGCAGAGGCTTGCACTTGAGTATCGTACCCAGAGGATAGTTTTCGAGACGGCTCGCGACTTATACGACCAGATGGAAACAAGTTGGCGCGGTAGTCGGGAGATGCTGATTGCTCAACTTGTGCGCCTAGTTGAGCAGTTTATGCGCTCCGACAGGATTCGGATCGAGCCACCACTGTTCTATCAAGACGATCTGAATCGGCGACTTATCACTACACTGAACATGACGAAGGTGGTCCAGCATATATGGGAAGCGATTCGCTTCGAAAACACCGAGGGGCTTGAGCCAGTGTTCGACCGCGACCATCCCATCCGATCCACCGGCGACATGCCGACGTGGTACACCGGCAAGCCTTGTGAGCACACTCGCCGGAGCCATATCAATTCATGCGTCTATGACAGTACGTGGGAGGCGTCTGAGGCCTTCGAGTTGGATCGGAATGCCGAGGTCGAATCCTGGGTCAAGAATGACCACTTGGGCTTCGAGGTGCTCTACATATACCGCGGCGTCGTGCGGAAGTACCGGCCCGACTTCCTCATACGTCTCAAGTCGGGCGATATGTTGGTTTTGGAAACAAAGGGCCAGGATAACGAGCAGAATCGGACCAAGCGCCGGTTTCTCGATGAGTGGACGCGGGCGGTCAACCAGCATGGTGGCTTCGGCCGGTGGCTGTGGGCCGTGTCGAGAGATCCCGGCGACATCAAGGATATTCTGACTTCTCCGAATGCGCCCATATGGCGCGGGTAACCGCCACATCAGGTTAGAGCAATACCGGTTAGACCCTCGACTCGCAAAGGCGGTAAGATTCAGCTGGGTCCGAGAAAACTAATGCCTCTAAGCCGGCAGGCGGTGAAAGAGCCTCCAGATTGTAATTCCATTGCAAGGATTTGGTATGACGACATCGGATGAAGAGCCGAAGGCAGCAGAACAGGCTGCGAACGAACAGCCAGTCGAAGAACCGGTAGTTGAAGAACGCGCCGAGCCGGAGGCGGCGCCGGAGCCGGAAGCGCCTCCCGGCCCGGCCGAAGAGTTGGAGCAGGTCAGGGCGGAGGCCGCCGAACTACTGCAACGTCTCCAGAGGTCGCAGGCCGACCTCATCAACTATCGGCGCCGGGTCGAGCGCGACAGCAAGGAGCTTCTGATAAGGGTCAGAGCGAGCGCTGTAGAGCAGATCCTGCCTACGCTCGATGATTTCACGCTGGCCCTCAAGGCGGTTCCGCCGGAGCATACCGACGACGAGTGGATTCAGGGGATCCTACTTATCGAGAGGAAGCTGCAAGGCACGCTGGAGAGCTGGGGGTTGGAAAAGATCGAGGCGCTGGGCAAGGACTTCGATCCGTGGGAGCACGAGGTCGTCCTGCAGGAAGAGGCGGATGGAGTCAGTTCTGGGCAGGTGATCGAGGTCTTTCGCGACGGGTACAAGATAGAGGGGAAGGTCATCAGGACAGCCCAAGTCAAGGTGGCGTCTTAGAACGGCGGTCGGGCCGGCGCACCAAGGTTCGAAGACCCAGGAATCATACGCCGATCTACAGAGACGGTTGAGAATGAGTCGTCTGACATTTACTATGAACCCGAGACAGGTCGCAGTTTATACGATGCGGTGTATGTGACAGAACGTGGGAGACGGGCAAACATGGGCACTTTCGGTGCTTCGTTGTCAGTGGCTAATCCAACAAACGGCAAGGCCGTTGAAGTAATGGCGGAAGTGGACACCGGTTCAATATTCTCTGTTATGCCTAAATCTCTGCTGAATTCTCTGGGTATATCTCCAACCGAACACCGACAATTCACAGTCGCAAGTGGGGAAGTGGTTACCTATCCGGTCGGAGAGGCACGATTCGGGTTTGACGGTAGAGCACGGACAAGTCCCGTTGTATTTGGAAACGAGGGAGTATACTTGCTCGGCGCGGTTTCCCTTGAAGCTTTTGGCTTGATTGCAGACACGACGAATCGGGAACTCATACCAGCTCCGACCCTGTATCTGATGTGAGGCTGGCGGCGGCACACCAAGGTATGAAGATCGCTGCGCTGGTTGGCGGGTCTTCTATGCATTGGCTCGGGACTAGGGTTGGTTGCCGGTCTGCCGGGAGCGGGGGACAAGCCCCTCGCCTCCCGTAGTCTTCGAACGCGCTACATTACTTGCCTGCCATCCCTACCGTGCGCCACCTGGCCCAATGTGAACAGTTGCGTCGATTTCGGCTAGCGACGGCTGAATAAGCACATTCCATTTGTCCGACGGGAAGGCCAAAGCAATGGGTTTAAGGTGGCGTTCCTGTTCAGGAGTGGGGCCGTAGACTTGGCTTCACCGCGTCCACGGCGCGGAAGGGGTCAAATGCAAAACCTGCGGCTGCTCCGCAAGTCCTACATCAGTCTCAAGGGTGACCGGACGGACGTATATCTGCCCGCTAAGTCATCTAAGAGATAGACTGCAAGTGTAAGGTGAGAGTTCGTAGAGGTCATTTGCATATCACGACATGGCATGATATGGTCAGGGGCAAGCCAACGGGCCAATAGTGGCAATTTGGAACAGTGGCGAGGGATGCGCAGGCCTGTTAATCCGAGCATCCCTCAAAGCGGCTGGCCGGCAGAATTCTGATCAAGTTGCTGTCGGCCGGCAAACTGGCGGGCTGCTCTTGATCAAAGTCGCTCGCCAGTCAGATCTGATTCATTGTACAGGAGTTCCTCATGGTTGCCCATCCCACCGGCGTTGAGATTAGGTTAAAGGAACAGATTCGGAGCTTAGAACAAGAGCGGGATGCAATCAACATTGTGATAGCCAAAATGAAGATGATACTCGAAGGGCTGTCCGCCCCTGATACCCCTAACGGGTTGCCCGATCAAAGCCTGCGGCAAAAGATTATTCAAAATATGGAGGCCCTTCTGCATGAGCAAGGGCCGATGCACCGTGAGGCTATCAAGGCAGCCCTAGAGGGGCGGGGCGTGTATGTCCCAACGATACAAACCGTTGCCAACTATCTGAGCAGGGACGCCCGGTTCAAAAATAAAGGCAAGGGTGTATGGGCACTGGCTGATGGTCCGCTACCGAGACGTTTCATCTTGCCCGACGCGCCACACTATAAGGCCTATAATGACGAGACTAAGAGACTTGAGGGCGAAGATTCGCTCTCCGATTCTTGGTGAGTAGCCCGCCGGGGTTTGACAGAGAAGCCCCGGTAGGTTTTGAAGTTAGCAGGATCAATGAGTCAAACGTGACTATTCGAATTGTGGCACTTTGCCAGACTGCCTTGACGACCTCAACTGCCCACACAACCTGTTAGCTAACGACTCGGCTTTGCACGGCCGCGGTCGTTACGGGTGCTACGCATCCAATCCATCATGCTGCCTAGATCGTGCGACCAAAAGAGGCATAGCCCCTTTTCCTGTGCATCGACCAAATTCCTCAGATTATAGACCCCTGCAAGTACGGCGGCGGCCACCACCTGCGAACTTCCAAACTCAGCCTTCCAGACGGTGGCTTTTACGGCGGCATCATTGTTGAGTCGTTTTATTGAGTTGGTCGCCGAATTGGATAACTTGCACTCTAATGCCATGACGCGCCCATCGTAAAGGCCAATCACAAAATCCGCCTTTCGGCTGCCGAACATAGTCTCTTCACAAAACTCCCCCCGTTTGGGAGCGTCTGTCAAAACCCGAATCCTACGCCTCTGAACTCGTTTAAAACGAGAGCGACGCAGTTGTCTGGCTACCAATTCTTCTTCATTCTTTCCTTGGCTGCGACGCATTGTCTCTATTCGACGCATGGCGATAAGAGCCGTAGTCGCAAGTATCGCAGCGTTTCTGTCGTGCTCGCTCGGCTCCCAAGACTCATTAAGCCAAGGAAATCTCCGCCGGTCGTGCCAATCCTGGATGAATGTGACCAAGCGATCCAATAGCGCGGGATCAGACTCGAATCGGCTCGCGGCAAGGGATTGCGCACGAATCAGAGTTTTCAGATCATCTTCGGAAACTGGCGGTCCAGACAGATAGCGGATGACTTCCAGCTTACGCTCGTCCCCGAGCAGATCCACGGCTTCATCTCGTAACCTACCCAAGTCGACCGTTTGCTCTAAGACTTCTTCCACAACTCCTTGATATTCGTCAAATAACTCTAAGTAGAGTTCCAAGGGTTCGGTGAGCCGGACCTGTCTAAAGTGCTCAAGTGCTCTCACGCGTTCGTGATCAAGTTCATTCTCGGTCCAAATCGGGGGAGACTTCACACTGGCATCTCCCTTAACACATTCAAATCTGGCACTGGAATTCGTTCCATCTCACGAGGCTCGAACTTTGTTAGGCCACCTGCATAAACACGACCAATATGCATGGGCGATGCGCCACGAAGGAACGAGACCAACGCCGAGAGCACATCGGGAGTCAGTTTCTCGCGGGGATAGAGTCCGTGCGCGATGTTCAAATGCCTAGCTTTAGCTTCATTCAACACAAAGGCGGGAGTACGTCGGGCCATGTATGTAGCCAAAATCGGTGCAGGATCACGAAGCCGGACGGACCACCAAGATCGGCGATTGCGTGCCGTGTAAGTGCTCATAACACCCATTTTCACTGCATGGGCAAGGAACCGTTCGACTGCATTCAGGAAAGCCTTGTCAAGGACGGAGAGGTTCTCCGGCAAATCAATGACCCGTTTGAGCTTGTCTACGTTGCTCAATACGGGCCCGGCTTGTATCAACTCCTTGGCACGTGTCACCGTCGGAAAGAGTACATTATCCGGCAATCCTTCGCTGTGTTGTCCTGCGATCCACACACGGTTTGCGCCAGTGACTTGTCCGCGGTGAACTTGGCACAACTCGCCGAGTTCCACGTAGCCTTTGGGCGTCACCGACGGCGTTCGCGTGAAGTGTAACCATCGTTTTTCATTTGCAAGACGATCACGCGAGACGCGGCGTCCTCCGCTCAAATCGCCCAGTTCCGAGAGCTCAGCAACGCGCGCAAACCGTGCCGACGCCGGCTTTCTGTCCACGGCGAATGTGGTGATCGAACCGGTCGTAGCGGTTCCTGGGAACGGTTCTGCTTTCGGATCTATCACGTGCACGCTTTGCCCACCCAAGCGATTCACAAACAATTTGCGAACTAGCTCACCATAGTTGACATCCAACCACTCGGATGCAGTAATGAGTGCACCATAATCGCCGGATTGCGCTTGCTGGGCTATCTTCAAGACGAAATAGACGTGCAATCCCGCCAGTGCGCTTGCTTGCAGGCCCATCGCAGATGACTGCTTCTTCAACCAAGTTTTCCACGTGGGAGAGATGGCGTGGTGTCGGACGTAGGGCGGATTGCCGACAAACAGTGTGCTTCCGCTTTGCTCTGCGAAGTTTGAGCCTAGAAAGTTTTCGACTCGAACCTCAGACCGTTTCGACATGCCGGCGACCGCTAGGTTAGCTCGCGATATCAGGGCGGCCAGCGGGTCCTGCTCGATTGCAATCAGTCGAGCGGTTGGAAATCTGCGGCCTGCTTCAAGCAGAAATCTGCCTGATCCTGATCCTGGGTCGATTACGTGGTCAGGTTCTCCGGCGGTTTCTGCCCAATTCAACATCGAATCGACAATCGGTTTAGGGGTGTAGGTGGCACCATCTCGACGGCGACGTTCGGTGCTGCGGATTCGGCAAAAGATATCGCCTAAAGGGTCAAGTCCTTCTTCGATCTTGCCTAAAGTCACGGCGACCAGATCAGGCGAAATGTCGGGGGCGTCTTGGAGAAACGACTTTTCGTGACGCGTCAGTCCAAGTATGGACTCTGCCCCGACTGCCGCAGCGAGCGCCGCCAACCTTCTTTCGTCGGATCTTCGAGTGACGTCGCTCGTTGATGCAAAGTCGCTGAATGCCATCTGTACCGACACGGCAATGCCCCCTTGCAGTCGTTAGATTCTCATTGCCTTGAAGTGCGCACCCAAAAGGCGGATTCCCGCGCCTTGGAGATTCCGTCAACCATATACGACGCGCTCTTTAGTGGAAATCGCGGGCTCATTGTAGCTCCATCAATGATACTCCATTTACGCTGGCGGTCATTAGGTGGATTCACATCCAGCACTTGTTCAGTGGTATCGGGAAAGTCTTGCATGATGATGCCGGTCTTGACCGAGACGTCGGCCTTGCAATCGTTACAACGGAAAGGCTAAGTGCCAAATAGCCACGTAGGCATGAGCGGGCAATGTGCTAATTCCCTGTCCCCTCGAACGCGCACGGACACCACAACCACGTTCAATGGACTCTCAAACGTCGACCGGATTGACTCAGTGGGCACCTTGGCGGGCCGGCCGGCCGCAGAATACCCGGCTGTGGAGCCGGGAAAGTTGCTCCCTATCTAAGCGAAATCGCCGGCGATGGTGTAGCGGCAGCAGCTTGCGCCGTCGGTCATGGTGGCTTCGCGGATGACCTCGGTCTGTAGCAGTTGCTGAAAGAGATCGTGCTCGCAGCTGCAAGTTTGGGGAAGCAGGGCGGCCATCTCGAAGATCGGGCAATTGTGCTCGGTAAGGACGAGCCGGCCATCCACTTCTTCGAACGTGGCCATGTACCCTTCTTCGTCCCGGGCGTTGGCCAACTCGCGCACCTTTTCGACGAGCGATTTGTCGGCGATCCGCCGGCCGTACCGCTCCAGCAGGCGCTCGTTGCGTCTGTCGAGAAGCAGCTTCACTTTCTCGTCGCCGTCGAGGTCGCGCAGGTCTTGCAAGAGGTCGTTCAGGACCTGGTTATAGGTCTGGGGAAATAGTTCTCTGGCCCGAGGGGTCAGCTCGTAGGTCGAAGCCGGCCGGCCGCGAGGAATCTTGACCTGGCGCGCATGCACCAATCCTTCTTGCTCCAGGATTGCAAGCTGTTTGCGGACGGCTACAGTGGTGATGCCTATGATCAAGGCTAGCTGGCGAACGGTCAGTCCGCCCGCTCGCTTGATCTCGTTCAGGATGAGGTGACGCGCCTTTGGCTGCGTGGTTGCAGTCGGCATAAATCTCCTCCGCCAACTAAGCAGATTATAGGTAAGCTACCGCCGAAGCGTCAATTTTTGAAAACTCAATGGTTTAGTAAGTGTTACGATCGCCTTAGTGTGCCACGTCGATTAAGTAAACTAATTGGTTGACGAAAATGGCCGGCGCCGGGTATTCTCGTATCAAAAGTTGACTCAGATTACTTGAGACGGCAGGGCTTTGCCAAGTGCCTGTCTCATCATCGCGGACTCAAGGCGGTTATAACAGTAGATGTCGAACCAGGCGGACCTGATTGTCAAGGACCTGCACGTAGTCGTTGAAGAAAACGAAATCCTGAAGGGATTGAATCTGACCGTTCCCCAGGGCGAGATCCACGCGCTGATGGGGCCGAACGGCTCCGGGAAGAGCACCCTCGCCTATACGCTCATGGGCCACCCGAACTACACGGTGACCGGGGGAGAGGTGATCTTCAAGGGCCAGAACGTTCTCGACCTGGCGTCGGAAGACAGGGCCAGGTTGGGGCTGTTTCTAGCTTTTCAGTATCCGACGGCCATTACAGGGGTGACGATGTTCAACTTCCTGCGATCGGCGGTGAAGGCGATACACGGAGACTCGATCACGCCCACCCAGTTCCGTAGACAGGTGCGCGAGAAGATGGCGCTTTTGAAAATGGACGACTCGTTCATGAGGCGCTATCTGAATGATGGATTCTCCGGCGGAGAAAAGAAGCGGGCCGAGATACTGCAACTGGCGTTGCTTCAGCCGGCCTTTGCGATCATGGATGAGACTGACTCGGGTCTCGACATCGACGCGCTGAGAACGGTGGCTGAAGGGGTCAACGCATTGGCCGACGGGACAATGGGGATACTGATCATTACGCACTATCAGCGTATCCTCAACTACATAGAGCCGGAGCACGTTCACATAATGGTGGATGGAGCGATAGTGGAATCCGGTGGGCACGAGTTGGTGGAGCAGCTAGAGCAACGCGGCTACGAGAAGTGGGTAGGTGAACCGGCCGTAGCGGCAAAGGGGGCATGAAATGACGGACACAACGACAAACAGAGTTGAAAACCCGGAAGTAGCCGCAGTAGTTGACGTCGGCCCGGGTGAGTACAAGTACGGTT